>NZ_JBKGXS010000001.1:0-1147875 GCF_046546475.1 Pseudonocardia phyllosphaerae | reverse complement strand
CAACGTGACCGGCCGGACCACCGGCTGGAAGGCTGCACTGAACGCGTTGACACTGTTCTACGGCGACCGGATCGCCCTGAACTGACACAGACGATCACCGCCCACACACGATCTTCCGGACAGTCCCCGGACGTCGGCAATGAGATCGCGGCGCCCTTCTCTAGACACAACGAACTCGATGTCTCAGGCGTGTGAACGACTTCGTCGTTTGGCGGGATCTCTCTCCTGGCAGCCCAGGACGTGCGTCACACCCTGCTAACACCCCTGCGATGGTGTACGGACGTACCCACGCAACACCCCTTGCTCCCCAGCGCCGGTTCCCCCGGCACGGAAGGCGTTCATGCACCCCGACACTCCCGTCGTCATCCTCTGCGGCGGCCAGGGCACCCGCATCCGCGAGGCCAGCGAGTCCCTGCCCAAGGCCATGGTCGAGGTGGGTGGCAGGCCCATCGTCTGGCACATCATGAAGCTCTACCGCCAGGCCGGCTTCCGTCGCTTCGTGCTCTGCCTGGGCTACAAGAGCTGGGCCATCAAGGAGTACTTCCTCGACTACCGGGCCCGCTCCGCGGACTTCACGCTGTCTCTGGGCGGCGGCGAGCCGGCGGCGTTCCACAGCGAGGCCGCGGAGGACTGGGAGATCACCTTCGCCGAGACCGGGCTGGAGGCCGCGACCGGCTCGCGGGTCGCGGCGATCGCCCCGTACATCGACACCGAGAACTTCCTGCTGACCTACGGCGACGGCGTCTCGGACATCGACATCGCCGCCCTGGCCGACGAGCACGAGGCGTCCGGGCTGGTCGGCACCGTCACCGGCGTGCACCCGACGTCGAAGTTCGGCGAGATGCACGTCGACGGCGGCCAGGTCGTCGAGTTCAACGAGAAGCCCACCCAGGTGTCCGGCTTCGTCTCCGGCGGGTTCTTCGCCTTCAAGCGCGAGTTCCTGACCGACTACCTCGCCTCCGGCGGCGACGACCTGTGGCTCGAGCACGAGCCGCTGCAGAAGCTCGCCCGCGACGGGCAGCTCGGCGTCCACACCCACGACGGGTTCTGGTGCGCCATGGACACCTACAAGGACTTCCAGTACCTCAACGGTCTGTGGTCGCGCGGCGACGCTCCGTGGAAGACCTGGTGAGCGCAGGTCAGCGGACATTCGGACCCCCGGTCGCTTGGGAGGGCCCGAGTCTGCCATGGACACGCAAACCGAGTAACTTGTCCCGCCGAACAGGCTCCCGATCCAACGGAAGGCCCGCATGAACTCCGACACTCCGGTCGTCATCCTCTGTGGTGGCCAGGGCACCCGCATCCGCGAGGCCAGCGAGTCCCTGCCCAAGGCGATGGTGGAGATCGGCGGGCAGCCGATCCTCTGGCACATCATGAAGATCTACCGCAACGCCGGCTTCCGTCGCTTCGTGCTGTGCCTGGGCTACAAGAGCTGGGCCATCAAGGAGTACTTCCTCGACTACCGCGCCCGGCGCTCGGACTTCACCCTCAACATGGGTGACCAGCACCAGATCGACTTCCACAACGGCGTCGACGAGGACTGGCAGATCACCTTCGCCGAGACCGGTCTGGAGACCGCGACCGGTGCGCGCGTCCGCCGCATCAAGGACTACATCGACACCGACAACTTCCTGCTCACCTACGGCGACGGCGTCTCCGACATCGACCTGGCGCAGCTCACCAAGGAGCACGAGCAGTCCGGCAACGTCGGCACCGTGACCGGTGTGCACCCGACGTCGAAGTTCGGCGAGATGCACGTCGAGGACAACCAGGTCGTCGAGTTCAACGAGAAGCCCACCCAGGTCTCCGGCTTCGTCTCCGGCGGCTTCTTCGCCTTCAAGCGCGAGTTCCTCGACGACTACCTCGACGACGACCCGCAGCTCTGGCTCGAGCACACCCCGCTGCAGCGCGTCGCCCGCGACGGGAAGCTCGGCGTCCACCGCCACGACGGCTTCTGGTCCGCCATGGACACCTTCAAGGACTACCAGGAGCTCAACAAGCTCTGGAACGCCGGCGAGGCGCCCTGGAAGGTGTGGTGAGCCCTTCCGGACTCCTCTGAGCTCATCGGACGGCCGGTGCGGACTCCCGCACCGGCCGTTCTGGTATCCGCAGACCGTCACGACGGAAGTCCCGACAGGCTCTGCGACGGGTGCCGGTCGCTCCACTCGGTCACCGAGCCGTTGCGGACCGCGCCCCACAGCTCGGCGCCGCGGTCGTCGTCGAGGTAGACGACCGACTGCGCGCCCTCCCGGCCCAGGCCGCGCACCGGGGCGGTCACGAACGCGACGTTCGAGGCCCGCAGGTCGCGCGACTGCAGTGCGAGCTGCGCCAGCCCGGTGTTGGACAGCGAGTCGTCCACGCTCACCGCGTCACCGACGTTGGTCGCGAACGCGTACAGCGCCGCCGGGTCGGTGCTCGCCTTGCGCTGCACCGTGGTCAGCAGCGCCTTCATCGCGTTCTGCTGGCGCGCGGCGCGGTCCAGGTCGCCGTTGGGCAGGCCGTGCCGCTGCCGGACGTAGGCCAGCGCCTGGGTGCCGTCGAGGTGGTTGCGCCCGGCGCGGAAGTCGACGCCGTTGTTGCTGGTGGCCTGCGCGACGTCGACGTCGATCCCGCCGACGGAGTCGACCAGCCCGGTGAACCCGGCGAAGTCGATGACGCCGAAGTGGTCGACGCGCACCCCGGTCAGCTTCTCGACGGTCTCGATGAGCAGCGGCGCCCCGCCGAACGCGTACGCGGCGTTGATCTTGTTCATGCCCTTGCCGGGCACCTCGACCCACGAGTCGCGCGGGATGGAGACGACCGAGGCGTTGCTGCCGTCCGGCGCGACGGTGCCGAGCATGATCACGTCGCTGCGCTGGCTGCCGGCGTCGGCGTTCGGGTCCGCCTCGGAGCCGGTGGTGGGCTCGCTGGAGCGGGAGTCCGTGCCGACCAGCAGGAACGTGGTGCCGCCGAAGCTCGCCGGACGGTCGTTCGCGTCGATCCCGCGGAACGCGTCCGGGATCCGGGAGATGTCGTTGCCGATCGACGACGTCAGGTACGCGACCGCGCCCGCGGCGGCCAGCAGGAGCAGCAGGACCACGGCCAGCAACGCGACCAGCACGCGGCGCCCGCGCCGCCGGGGACGGTCCGGGCGCATGCCCGGGACCAGGTCGTCGCCCCGGGTGGGGGGTACGGCGTTGCGCATCGGGTCCGGTGCCTCCTCGGCCGGGAAGGACCCGTCGGCTGCGGGTCTCCACTTCTCGTCGTGCCAGGAGCGCCGGTGTTACGCGGCCCCGGCGCGTCCGGACGAAGTGGATCACCCGTTCCCGCAGGTGCGACAGGGGGTTGCGTCACGGAACGTGGAGGACGATCACGTCACCGTCATCAGATGTGTCGATCCGGACGCAGCACCGCTAATGGGCCGTCCGGACCAACCGAGAATCCGGGCAGAACGGCCGATCGGCCGTCGCGAGACCCGCCCGGTACCGCAAGAGTGCCGGGAGCCCCCAGCCCGCTCGGAGGAACCGACGTGAACACCACCCGCGACACCCCGGTCATCGTCCTGCCGCAGCCGCGGACGTCCTCGGAGAACGGTGTGACGTTCGGGCCGGTCACCCCCGCCGCGACCACGGACCTGTGCCGTTGCGGGCACAGCCGGGACGCGCACGAGCACTACCGCCCGGGCAGCGACTGCAGCGCCTGCGGCTCGGCGTGCGGGGCGTTCCGGGCCCGCACGGGCCGCGGCGCGCGCTCGTCGGTCGTCCCGGCGCAGGTGCGGCGGGCCTGGCGGGCGCTGCTGCGCCGCTGAGAACGCGTGATCCGGTGCCGGGCGGGGAAACCACCCGGCACCGGTCACGACGTCCGCGAGTTCACGCCGCGGCGAGCCAGGGCTCCCAGGCCGGGAGCGGCTCGACGGCCAGCACCAGCACGCCGGCCCCGTTGCGGGCGGGCGGGCCGGGCTTCTTCGGCAGCGTCCAGCCGATCTCCTCGATCAGCCGGTCGGCCTTCTTCGAGTTGCAGGCCCGGCACGCGGCCACGCAGTTCTCCCAGCTGTGCTGGCCCCCGCGGCTGCGCGGGATGACGTGGTCGATCGTGTCGGCGCGGCGGGAGCAGTAGGCACAGCGCCGGCCGTCCCGGCGGAGCACACCGGCGCGGGTCATCGGGACCGCACGGCGGTAGGGCACGCGCACGTAGCGGGAGAGCCGCAGCACCGAGGGAGCGGGGAGCTCGAGGTTCTCGGAGTGGAACGCGGAGCCCTCCAGCGCCTCCTGGAGGCACTCGGCCTTGCCGGAGAGCAGCAGGCAGATGGCCCGCTTCGAGGTCACTACGGCGAGCGGCTCGAAGCTGGCGTTGAGGAGCAGGACCCGGGACCCGTGCGGCACCTGGGCCGGTGTCGTGGTCGGCGCACTGGTGGTCGGCACAGTGGTGGCGCTGCCCGGTGCCGGGCCGCAGTCCTCCACCGAGGTGAGCGCCGGGGAGCGCTTCTCGGCACCACCAGGGACGGGTTGTCGGTACGGCACGCAACCACCTCCAGGACTCACGGGGCCCATGTGCAGTCGACCATACGGAAGCCTGGTTACGCGAGTGTGATAACAGCTCCGCGGGAAGGTGTACGGGAGGATCCGGCTCGATCTCCCGGCCGGACCGGCGGCGCCGGAAGCCTGCCGATCCCGGCGTCGGTCATAGCGCCGTAACCAGCGGAAACGCACCCGTGACGCTCGGCGTGCAGTTCGCCACACCCCGTCGCGGATCCCGTGACGGGCGCGTCGCGGCGGGCTACACACGTGTCATGGACGAGAACGCCGCGCGCGCCGGTAGGGACGCCGAGCGGTTCGGTCCGGACGCCCAGTGCACCTGCTGCGGCCGCCGGGCCATCCGGGAGAGGGTCCAGGTCGTCGTCTCCGACGGCGTCCCGCAGTTCATCTCGGTCTGCCCCGACTGCGACCTGAGCCCGGCCGAGCAGCAGGGCTGGATCGCCGAGATCCCCCGCGAGTAGCGGCGGCCCCCGGCCGGGGCTCAGCCGAGGCGGTCGAGCGCGCCGAGCACGTCGTCGAGCAGGTCCTCGGTGTCCTCGCAGCCGCACGACAGCCGCACCAGGCCGTCCGGCACGGCGTCGCCCCAGCGGGCGCGGCGGTCCGCCGAGGTGCGCAACCCGCCGAAGCTCGTCGCGGAGTCGACCAGCCGGGTCGCGTCCAGCCACTCGGCGACGGCGCGGGCGTCGGGCAGCGTGAAGCGCAGGATCCCGTTCCAGCGCCGCATCTGCTCCCGAGCCGGCACGTGCGACGGGTCGTCGGCCAGACCGGGCCAGCGCACGTCGCGCACGGCGGGGTGCTCGCGCAGCGCCAGCGCCAGCGCGCGGGCGTTCTCCGCCTGCCGGGCCAGCCGCAGGTCCAGGGTCTCCAGCCCGCGCCGGGCCAGCCACACCTCCATCGGGCCTGCGATCGCACCGCCGCGGGTGCGGGCCGCGCGCAGCCGCTCCGCGTGCAGCGGGTCCGCGGCCGCGACGTGCCCGAGCAGCACGTCGCCGTGCCCGGCGATCGCCTTGGTGTCCGAGGCCAGCGAGAAGTCCGCGCCCAGCTCCAGCGGGCGCTGGCCCAGCGGCGTGCACGTGGTGTTGTCGACGGCGAGCACCGCCCCGGCCTCGTGCGCGGCCTCGGCGACGGCGCGGATGTCGCACACCTCCAGCCCCGGGTTCGACGGCGTCTCCACCATCACCAGCCCTGGGCGCGCCGTCGCGATCGCCTCGGCCCAGTCCCCCGCCGTCGCGCAGTAGGCGACGTCGATGCCGAGCGCGACCAGCTCCTCGTCGGCCAGGGCGCGGGCGACGTAGTAGCCGTCGCTGGGCAGCAGCACGCCGCGCTCGGGCGTCGAGAAGCCGCGCAGCACGGCCGCGATCGCCGCCATCCCGGACGGGTAGACCGTGCACGGCCCGCCCTCCAGCGCGCCGACGGCGGCCTCGAACTCGCGCCACGTCGGGTTGTCGGCGCGGGCGTAGAAGTCCGCGCCCGGCTCCTCCTGACCCGGCAGCCCGAGGTGGTACGCGCTGGTCAGGACGGGTCCGCGGTGCACCGGGGCGCCGACGGCGACGCCGCCGGGGCCCTCGGAGTGCTCGTTGCCCCGGATGCAGATCGTGCCGTCGCCGCTCATCGGGGCGAGCCTACGACGCGCTCACTCCGGTTTGGGTGCCCGGGAGATCAGTTCCTTCGCCAGCGCCGGCGCGGACATGTCCTCGTGGCACATCCGGCGCACGCCGTCGGCGATCGGCAGCTCGACGTCGTGCTGCTCGCCCAGCTCGCAGATCGACAGGCAGGACTTGACGCCCTCGGCGACCTGGCCGTTGTTGGCGCGCTCGGCCTCGGCCAGGCTCGCGCCGCGGCCCAGCTGCTCGCCGAAGGTCCGGTTGCGCGACAGCGGCGACGAGCACGTCGCCACCAGGTCGCCCATCCCGGCCAGCCCGGCGAACGTCATCGGCGAGGCGCCCAGCGCCGTCCCCAGCCGGGACATCTCGGCCAGCCCGCGGGTGATCAGGGAGGCGCGCGAGTTGTCGCCCAGCCCCATCCCGGACGCGACGCCGACGGCGAGTGCGATCACGTTCTTGCCCGCGCCGCCCATCTCCGCGCCGACGACGTCGGTGTTGGTGTAGGCGCGGAAGTAGCCGGTCGCGCACGCGGTCTGCAGCGCGACGGCCCGCTCGTGGTCGGTGCAGGCGATCACGGTCGCGGTGGGCTGCTCGTGCGCGATCTCCCCGGCCAGGTTCGGCCCGGAGACGACGGCGAGCCGCTCGGTCTCCACCCCGGTCACGTCCTGCACGACCTGGGTCATCGTCTTGAGCGTCCCCAGCTCGACGCCCTTGGCCAGGCTGGCCAGCGTGACGCCGTCGGGGATCAGCCCGGACCAGTCCTCGAGGTTGGCGCGCAACGACTGCGAGGGCACCGCGAGGATCACCGCGTCGGCGCCGTCGAGGGCCTCGCCGGGGTCGCTGGTGGCGGTGAGCCGGCCCGGCAGCTCGACCTCGGGCAGGTAGTCCGGGTTGTGATGGCCGGAGTTGATCGCCGTGGCGACGTCGCGGCGGCGCGCCCACAGCCGGACCTCGCGGCCTGCGTCGGCGAGCACCTTCGCGAACGTCGTCCCCCAGCTGCCCGCGCCGAGGACGGCGATCCGGTGCAGGTCGTGCACGGGTTCGTTGACCGCGCGGATCACGCCTCGGCCTCCCGGGCACCACCGCGCCGGTAGAACTCGGTGGGCGCGGGCTCGCCGCGCACGTCGGCCAGCAGGTCGCGCACCCTGCCCATGATCAGGTCGGTGACCTCGCGCAGCACCGCGGCGTCCATCGGGCGGCCCCGGTAGGCCGACAGGTCCACCGGCTCCCCCGCGCGGACGGTGATCTGGTTGCGCGGCAACGGCCGGAACTTCTTGCCGTTGTAGTGGTCGTAGACCTCGCGGGTGCCCCAGTGCACGACCGGGATGATCGGGACGTCCGAGGCGAGCGCCATCCGGGCGACGCCGGTGCGGGCGCGCATCGGCCAGCCGTCGGGGTCGCGGGTGATCGTCCCCTCCGGGTAGATGATCAGCGACTTGCCGTCGGCGAGGGCCTGGACGCCTGCCGAGAGGCTCTGCTGGGCGTCGGCGGTGTCGCGGTAGACCGGGATCTGCCCGGAGCCGCGCATGATCCGGCCCAGCACCGGCACCTTCCACAGCGAGCTCTTCGCCAGGAACCGCGGCGCCCGGCGCGCGGTGTGCACCCACAGCGCGGTGTGCACCGGGTCCAGGTAGGAGATGTGGTTGCCGACGACCAGCGCGCCGCCCTTGGCGGGCAGGTGCTCCCGCCCCTCGTAGCGCTGGCGCCCGGTGAGCCATCCCAGCGGGTAGAAGATCGGGACACACAGCCCGATCCAGAATCCGCCCTTCTCGCGGGCCACCGGCAGGCCTCCTCACCCCCGCGTCACGGCGGGGTCGCAGCGGTCCGGGACCGGGTGATCCACGGACGTCGCACGGAGTCTCCCCGGACGGGGCCGCGCGGGTAAAGCCGACCCGGTCACATGCCCGTCACCGGCCGGGCGCGGATCGGTGCCACGATGGACGCGTGACGCTGCGGGTGGACCTGGTCGTACCGGTGAAACCGCTGCCGCGCGCCAAGACCCGGCTGCGCGGGGCCGCCGACCGCGGCGTCGGCGACGCCGGGGCGCACCAGCGGCTCGCGCTCGCGCTGGCCCGCGACACCGTCGCCGCCGCCGCGTCGGCCGCCTCGGTGCGGCGGGTGCTGGTGATCTCCGCGGACCCGGCCGTCGCGATCGAGATGGGGCAGCTCGGCGTCGAGGTCGCGACCGATCCTGGGCGCGAGCTCAACGGCGCGCTGCGGCACGGCGCGAGCATCCTGCGCTCCCGCGACGCGAACGCCGCGATCGGTGCGCTGCAGGCGGACCTGCCCGCGCTGCGCGGCTCCGACCTCGACGACGCCGTCGCCGCCGCGGCGCTGCTGTTCGCCGGTGGCACGCGGCGGGTGTTCGTCCCCGACGCGCCCGCCGAGGGCACGACGCTGCTGCTCGCCGCGCCCGGGGTGGACCTCGACCCGCACTTCGGCGGGCCCTCGGCGTCGGCGCACGCGGGGTCCGGCGCGCTGCCGCTGACCGGGGCCCGGGAGAGCCTGCGCCGCGACGTCGACACCGCCGCCGACCTCGACGACGCGCTGCGCCTGGGCGTCGGCACGTGGACGGCCGCGGTGGTCACCGAGCGCGACCGCGACCTCGGCCCGGCCGGACCCACCCGGTGCCCGGCACCGTAGTTCACCCGTGCCGACGGTGACTCGCTGCACACGAATCGCAGGTACGACCCCCTCGCGAGAGCGACCTCACGGAGATTTCATCTGATCGGGGCGCTCTCACGTGGACCACGACCACGCGGTGCGAAACAATCGGCCGCGTGAAGGACGACCCGAGCAACAGCACCAACCGGAACGGCACCACCCCCTCGTCGAGCGGCACCGCGAAGAAGGGGCCGGGCTCGGGTCCTGCGCGGTCCCGGGCCGGCGCCGCGAAGCGGACTCCGCGCCCCGCGTCGCGCCGCGTGCACACCGCGAACCGCACCGTGCAGGAGACCGCGGAGGCCGCCGTCGAGCAGAACGGCGAGCCCGAGCAGCACATCCCGCAGCAGGCCGGTCCGCCCGCGCCGCCCGCTCCGCCGACGGTGCCCGCGGCCCCGGCCGGTGCGGCACCGATCCAGCCGCCCGCGGGCGCGACGACGCCGGTGCCGGCGTCGGCCGACGTGCTGCCCGAGGACCGCTACCTCAACCGGGAGCTGTCCTGGCTGGACTTCAACGCCCGGGTGCTCGCGCTCGCCGAGGACGCCAGCCAGCCGCTGCTGGAGCGCGCCAAGTTCCTGGCGATCTTCGCGTCGAACCTCGACGAGTTCTACATGGTCCGCGTCGCCGGGCTGAAGCGCCGCGACGAGACCGGGCTGAGCGTGCGCAGCGCCGACGGCCTCACCCCGCGCCAGCAGCTCGCCCGGGTCACCGAGCGCAGCCGGGACCTGTCCCGCGCGCAGGCCGAGGTGTTCCGCGACGAGCTGCGCCCCGAGCTCGACGCCGCCGGCATCCACATCCGCTCCTGGGAGGAGCTGACCGAGGCCGAGCGGCTGCGCCTGTCGGACTACTTCTCCGAGCAGGTCTACCCGGTGCTGACCCCGCTCGCGGTCGACCCGGCGCACCCGTTCCCCTACATCTCCGGGCTGTCGCTGAACCTCGCGGTGACCGTGCGCGACCCCGAGGGCCGCACCGAGCGCTTCGCCAGGGTCAAGGTCCCGAACAACGTGCCGCGGCTGGTGACCGTCGACCCGCCGGACGCGCTGTCGGGCAACAAGCAGGTCACCTTCCTGCCGATCGAGGAGCTGATCTCGGCGCACCTCGGCCAGCTGTTCAACGGCATGGAGGTCACCGAGGTCCACCCGTTCCGCGTCACGCGTAACGCCGACCTGGAGGTCGAGGAGGACCGCGACGAGGACCTGCTGCAGGCCCTGGAGCGCGAGCTCGCCCGGCGCCGCTTCGGCCCGCCGGTGCGGCTCGAGGTACTCGACACCATGTCCGAGCACGTGCTCGAGCTGCTGCTGCGCGAGCTCGACGTCGACCCCAACGACGTCGTCACCGTGCCCGGGCTGCTCGACCTGACCGGGCTCTGGCAGATCCACGGCGTCAACCGGCCGGATCTGAAGGACGAGCCGTTCCGCCCGGCCACGCACCCCGCGTTCGCCGAGCGGGAGACCCCGCGCAGCGTGTTCGCGACCCTGCGCGAGGGCGACGTGCTGGTGCACCACCCGTACGACTCGTTCTCCACCTCGACCCAGCGCTTCATCGAGCAGGCCGCGGCCGACCCGAACGTCCTGGCGATCAAGCAGACGCTGTACCGGACCTCCGGTGACTCGCCGATCGTCAACGCGCTGATCGACGCCGCCGAGGCCGGCAAGCAGGTCGTCGCGCTGGTGGAGATCAAGGCCCGGTTCGACGAGCAGGCCAACATCCGCTGGGCGCGCGAGCTGGAGAAGGCAGGCGTGCACGTGGTGTACGGCCTGGTCGGGCTGAAGACGCACTGCAAGACCTGCCTGGTCGTCCGCCAGGAGGGGTCGGAGATCCGCCGCTACTGCCACATCGGTACCGGCAACTACAACCCCAAGACCGCCCGGCTCTACGAGGACATCGGCGTGCTCACCGCCGACCCGACCATCGGCGCGGACCTGACGGACCTGTTCAACTCGCTGACCGGCTACTCGCGGCAGAACTCCTACCGCAGCCTGCTGGTCGCGCCGTACGGGATCCGGCGCGGCATCGTCCGCCGGATCGACGACGAGATCGAGGCCCACCGCGCAGGCGAGCCCGGGGCCCGGGTGCAGATCAAGGCCAACTCCCTGGTCGACGAGGCGATCATCGACGCCTGCTACCGGGCGTCGCGGGCGGGGGTGCCGGTCGACATCATCGTGCGCGGCATCTGCGCGCTGATCCCCGGCCGTCCGGGCCTGTCGGAGAACATCACCGTCCGGTCGATCCTGGGGCCGTTCCTGGAGCACTCCCGGGTGCTGCACTTCGGCGCGGCCGACGAGTACTGGATCGGCTCGGCGGACATGATGCACCGCAACCTCGACCGCCGCGTCGAGGTCATGCTGCGGGTGGCGGACCCGAAGCTCGCCGACCAGCTCGGCGAGATGTTCGACTCCTGCCTGGACCCGGCGACCCGCTGCTGGGCGCTCCAGGCGGACGGGTCGTGGTCGCCGTCGCCGGCACCGGGCTCGGAGAACATCCGGGTCCGCGACCACCAGATCGAGATGATGAAGTCCCGCCGCGGCTCGTCGGAGGACTGAGCGTTCCATGCCACTGCTGACCCGCGTCCGCACCGACGGAGCCGAGGTCGACCCGGCGGGGCTCGCCGACGTCGTCGCTGCCGGGACGGTGCCCTACCGGCGCACGCCCGACGGCGGCTTCGAGGTCGCGCTGGTGCACCGCCCCCGCTACGACGACTGGTCCCTGCCCAAGGGCCACCAGGACCCGGGTGAGCCACTCACCCGCACCGCGCTGCGCGAGACCGCCGAGGAGGCGCGGCTGGACTGCCGCCTCGGCGCCCGGCTCGGGCACACGGCGTACACGGTGCCGGGTAAGCCCGGGCAGAAGGTCGTCCACTACTGGGCGGCCGAGGTCGTCGGTGACCAGGGCTTCGACCCGACCGACGAGACCGACGAGCTGCGCTGGGTCTCCCCGGCCGAGGCCGTCGAGCTGCTCGACTACCCGCACGACGCGCAGCTGGTGACCCGGCTCGCCGAGGCCGGGGTGCCTGCGTCGACGGTGGTGCTGGTGCGCCACGCCAAGGCCGGGGACCGCGAGTCCTGGGTGGGCGACGACGACCTGCGCCCGCTCTCGGGCACCGGCACCACCCAGGCCGGGCGGCTCGCGGAGTTCCTGCCGCGCTTCGGCGCGGACCGCGTCGCCGCCGCCCCGCCGGTCCGCTGCCCGCAGACCATCGAGCCCTACGCCGAGAAGGCCGGTTTCACCGAGATCGCCACCGAGCCGCTGCTCGGCGAGCGTGGCTACTGGGAGGACCCCGACGGCGGCCTGCTCCGCTTCCGCGCGCTCGCCGGGCAGCCCGGGGTGACCCTGATCAGCAGCCAGGGCGGGGTGATCCCGGACGTCGTGGAGACCCTGCTCGACGAGGCCGGCGCCGGTGTCGAGGACGTGCCGTCGGCCAAGGCGAGCACCTGGGTCCTGGGCTTCGACGCCGACGGGACGCTGCAGTCCGCCGACTACTACCGGCGCCCACCGGCCTGAGCTCGCGGGGCGCCCGCCCGCACCTCGCCACCGGTCTCATCGGTGAGGGGTACCGGGGAGCTGTTCGATCATGCGTCGACCGCTCTCCTGTGCTCCTCGACGGCCGTGCGGTTGCGATCGCGACCGATCCGCAGCGTTCGGGCGTGCAGGGACGTGGGGCACGTGACGCTCGGCGGATGACCCGGCCGCGCCGCACCACACGGACCGTGCTCCTCCCGCACGAACGCTCCTTCCGCGGCTCCACCGCCGTCACCGCCGGCCGGCTCACCAAGTCCCGTCTGCGTGGACCACGGTTCCGGCGGTTGTTCCCGGACATCTACGTCCACGCCGACGTCGAGGCCACTCCCCTCGTCCGTGCCCACGCGGCCGCGCAGTACGTCGAACCGTTCGGCGGGGCGGCCTGCGGTTACTCCGCGGCGGAGCTGCTGGGGGCCTCGTGCGGCCCGCGCGACGCCCCCGCCGAGGTGGTCGTCCCACACCGCTTCCGGTCCCGCACCGACCTCGTCGTCCGTCGCGGCGTCGCCGGCTCCGCCGGGTACGCGCAGGGGGTGCTGGTCACCGATCCGCTGCGGACGGCGTGGGACCTGGCCCGCCGGCTCGAGGGCGTCGAGGCCGTCGTCGCCGTCGACGCGCTGGGCCGCCGCGACGCCGAACGGCCGGTGTTCACGACCTGGCCGGAGGCGCCGCCACCGGCGTGGGTCCGTGACCGGTCGCGGGTGACGGCGTCGAGCCCGGGATTCGACCCGGCGGAGCTGCTACTGCTGCGCGGTGCGCATCCGGGAGCACGAGGGGCGGCCGGGATCCCCGGCGTCGTCGCTCTCGCCGACCCGCGGGCGGGTTCCCCGCAGGAGACCCGGCTACGGCTGTTGCTGGTCCTCGCCGGGCTGCCGAGCCCTGCGGTCCAGCACTGGGTACGGCCGCCGTACGGACGCGACGTGCACTTCGACCTCGCCTACCCCGAAGCTCTGCTCGCGATCGAGTACGACGGCGGTGATCACGACGACGAGCTGGATCGGGACCGCGACGTCAGGACGTCGGCCCTCGGGTGGCACACGCTCCGCTTCACGAACGCCGGGCTGCCCCGGACACCGGACCGGACGGTGCACCTGGTGCGGAGCCTGCGGGAGCGGCGGCTCGGCACAGCCCGGTCGGTGAGAGGTACATGAGGGTTGTTCGATCATGCCTCCGCAGCTCTCGTGTACCTCTCGAGAGAACGGATCAGGCTGCTCAGGCCTTGGCGGCCCGGCGCGGCGCGCTGCTCGCCCCGGCTGCGGCGGCCTCGCTCTCCGCGACGCGCTCCTTGAAGGCCGCGCCCGGGCGGAACGACGGCACGACGGTCTCGGCGACCGGGACGGTCTCGCCGGTGCGCGGGTTGCGGGCGGTCCGGGGCGCGCGTCGGCGGGCCTCGAAGACGCCGAAGCCCGTGAGCGTGACCGTCTCCCCGGAGCCGACCGTGTCCATGATGGTGTCGACGAGCGCGTCGACGGCGTCGGTCGCGGTGCGACGGTCCCCGAGGCGGGCGGTCAGCGCGTCGACGAGCTGGGCCTTGTTCATGGTCGCGAACGGTAGGGCTCCGGCCCTGCCCCGCACCAGATCCGCTGGGCGACGGGGACGCATACCCTCCGGCGGTACAGGTCCGAACGGGTGCGCGCCGCTACGCCCTCAGGACGCAGCGGCGCGCGAACAGACGAATCAGGCCGTCGTCCGGGGCATCCGCGCCGGACGCGTCGCCTCGAACTCGGTGATCTCCTGCTCGTGGCGCAGGGTGAGCCCGATGTCGTCGAGCCCCTCCAGCAGCCGCCAGCGGGCGTAGTCGTCGATCTCGAACGGCACGGTCAGGTCGCCGACCTGCACGGTCTTCTCGACGAGGTCGACGGTCACCTGCGTACCCGGCTCGGTCTCGAGCTTCTTCCAGATCAGCTCGACGTCGGGCTGCTCCACCTGCGCCGCGACGAGCCCGGCCTTGGCCGAGTTGCCGCGGAAGATGTCGGCGAAGCGCGCGGAGATCACGACGCGGAAGCCGTAGTCCATCAGCGCCCAGACGGCGTGCTCGCGCGAGGACCCGGTGCCGAAGTCCGGGCCTGCGACGAGCACGGAGCCGCGGTCGTAGGGCTCGGTGTTGAGCACGAACGTCGGGTCCTGGCGCCAGGCCGAGAACAGGCCGTCCTCGAAGCCGGTCCGGGTGACCCGCTTCAGGTACACGGCAGGGATGATCTGGTCGGTGTCCACGTTGGACCAGCGCAGCGGCACGCCGATCCCGGTGTGGGTCTCGAACTTCTCCATCAGTCCAGGTCCTCCGGAGAGCTCAGGGTGCCGCGCACGGCGGTCGCGGCCGCGACGAGCGGCGACACCAGGTGGGTACGGCTGCCCTTGCCCTGACGCCCCTCGAAGTTGCGGTTCGAGGTCGACGCGCAGCGCTCACCGGGCGCCAGCTGGTCGGGGTTCATGCCCAGGCACATCGAGCAGCCCGCGGAACGCCACTCGGCACCGGCGTCGAGGAAGACCTTGTCCAGGCCCTCCTCCTCGGCCTGCAGGCGCACCCGCATCGAGCCCGGGACGACGAGCATCCGGATGTTGTCGGCCAGCGTGCGCCCGCCGAGGATCCCGGCGACGGCGCGCAGGTCCTCGATCCGGCCGTTGGTGCAGGAGCCGACGAACACCGCGTCGACGGCGACGTCACGCAGCGGGGTGCCGCCGGTCAGGCCCATGTAGTGCAGCGCCTTCTCCACCGACGCGCGCTCGCCCTCGTCGGCGATCTGCTCCGGGTCCGGCACGCGCTCGCCCAGCGGGAGCCCCTGACCGGGGTTGGTCCCCCAGGTCACGAACGGGGTGAGCGCGTCGGCGTCGATGTCGACGACCCGGTCGTACTCGGCACCCTCGTCGGTGCGCAGGCTGCGCCAGTCCTCGACGGCGGCGTCCCAGTCCGCGCCCTTCGGCGCGTGCTCGCGGCCCTCCAGGTAGTCGAACGTCGTCCGGTCCGGGGCGATCATGCCCGCGCGGGCGCCGGCCTCGATCGACATGTTGCAGATCGTCATCCGGGCCTCCATCGAGAGGTTCTCGATGACGTTGCCCCGGTACTCCAGGACGTGGCCCTGCCCGCCGCCGGTGCCGATCTCGGCGATCACGGCGAGGATGACGTCCTTCGCGGTGACGCCGGGGCGCAGCGTGCCGTCGGAGGAGTTGACGTTGATCGCCATGGTCCTGAACGGCTTGAGCGGCAGCGTCTGCGTGGCCAGCACGTGCTCGACCTCGGAGGTGCCGATGCCGAACGCCATCGCGCCGAACGCACCGTGCGTGGAGGTGTGCGAGTCCCCGCAGACCACGGTGGTGCCCGGCTGGGTCAGCCCCAGCTGCGGCCCGACGACGTGCACGATCCCCTGCTCGGGGTCGTTCATCGGGTACAGCGTGACGCCGAACTCCTCGCAGTTGCGCCGCAGCGTGTCGACCTGGGTGCGAGACACGGTGTCGGCGATCGGGGCGAGCACGTCGAGGGTCGGGACGTTGTGGTCCTCGGTGGCCAGCGTGAGGTCGGTGCGGCGGACCTTGCGGCCGGCGAGCCGCAGCCCGTCGAAGGCCTGCGGGCTGGTCACCTCGTGGACCAGGTGCAGGTCGATGTAGAGCAGGTCCGGCTCGTCACCCTCGCCCTTGCGGACCAGGTGGCGGTCCCACACCTTCTCGGCCAGCGTGCGTGGACGTTCGGAGGTCACGCTCGCTCCCTTCCTCACCCCGGTCTCGCGCCGGAATGCACTGAGTGTCACTGATGTCACTGCGTGGTGGACTTCCCAGATAATGGGAAGCTAGTATCGCGTCGTGGGACAGTCTAGCGGGATCGGCGTGCTCGACAAGGCGGTGGGGGTTCTCCGCGCGACGGCGGAAGGGCCCTGTGGGCTGGCCGAGCTCTGTGAGCGGACGGGACTGCCCCGCGCGACCGCGCACCGCCTCGCCGTCGGGCTCGAGGCGCACGGAATGCTGCTGCGCACCCCGGACGGCCGCTGGCACCCCGGCCCCACGCTGGGCCAGCTCGCCGGTGGCCGCGCGGACCCGCTGCTCGACGCGGCGGCCGCGGTCCTGCCGCGGCTGCGCGACATCACCGGGGAGAGCGTGCAGCTCTACCGGCGCGACGGCGTGCACCGCATCTGCATCGCGCACGCCGAGCCGCCGTCGGGGCTGCGCGACACCGTGCCCGTCGGCTCCCGGCTGCAGATGACCGCCGGCTCCGCGGCGAAGGTGCTCGCCGCGTGGTGCGACCCGGCCACCCAGCGGCTCGTGCTGTCCGACGCGACCTACTCCGAGCGCGTCCTGGTCGACGTCCGCCGGCGCGGCTGGGCGCAGAGCGTCGCCGAGCGCGAGCCGGGCGTCGCGAGCGTGTCGGCCCCGGTGCGCGACGCGTCCGGCCAGGTCGTGGCGGCCGTGTCGGTGTCCGGGCCGGTGGAACGCATCGGACGCCGGCCCGGCGTGCGCTGGGCCGCGGACCTGCTGGCCGCGGCCGACGCGCTGCAGCACCGCCTGACCTGACCGGCGGCCGCCACCGGGCCCGGCACCCCGTTTGACCTGCCCCGGAAACGCCCGGGACCCTGCCCACGATTAACGTGACGGGGGCCCGGTGTGACCTGCTCCGGGCGATTCCGGACGCACACCGGGGAGACGATGGGTTACCTGCTGGGCATCGACGTCGGCGGCGCGCGGACCACGGCCGCGGTCGGCCGTCCGGGTGACCACGCGTACCCGGAGCCGCTCGCGCTGGGTGACTCGCCCTACGGCATCCCCTCGGTCGTGCACGCCGCCGCCGACGGCACGCTGTCCGCCGGTGACCAGGCCGAACACGCCGCGGCGTCCGACCCGCACGGTGCCGCACAGGACGTCGCCGGTCTCGTGGAGAACCCGGACCCGGTCACGCTCGGTGGACACAGCTACCCGGCGGAGGACCTCTGGGCGACGCTCGTCTGCCACACCGCCGACCTCGCCTTCGCCGCGGAGGGCGCCGTGCCCGACGCCGTCGCCGTCACCTGCCCCGCGGCCTGGGAGCCGGAGGTACGCGACCGCGCCGCCGGGGCGCTGGCCGCCCGCGGCCTGACCGCGACGCTCGTCTCCGGCCCGCAGGCCGCGGCGCTGCACCACGCGTCGGTCGAGCCGGTCCCGCCGGGCGCGACGCTGGCCGTCCTCGACCTCACCGACGACGACTGCGGTGCCGCGGTGCTGCGCGCCGAGCAGGGCGGGTCGGCGTTCGCGCTGCTCGGGCCGACCGCCCGGCTGCCGCGCGCCGGTGGACCCGACTTCGACGAGGCCGTCGTGGACTACCTGCGCGACAACGGCGGCGAGGACACGACCGTGCTCGTCGTCGGGGACTCGGCGCAGGCACCGCTGGTGTCGCGGACGCTGAATGCGGAGCTGGACCTGCCGGTGCAGGTCGACGGGGACCCCGAGCACGCGCTCTCGCTCGGAGCCGT
Source organism: Pseudonocardia phyllosphaerae (assembly GCF_046546475.1). Taxonomy (NCBI): domain Bacteria; kingdom Bacillati; phylum Actinomycetota; class Actinomycetes; order Pseudonocardiales; family Pseudonocardiaceae; genus Pseudonocardia; species Pseudonocardia phyllosphaerae. The sequence continues at coordinate 1,130,148 of NZ_JBKGXS010000001.1, read as the reverse complement.
CCTGGCTGCGGCGCCGGGCGAGCAGGCGACCGCGCCTGCGCCGCTGGACTCGGGGCCGCACGGCGCCGTGGGCGCGAGCGGGCCGCAGACCGCGTACGCGAGCGGCGGGTACGGCCCGTACGACAGCGGCCCGCAGACCGCGTACTCCCCCGGCCCGGACGCCGGTGCCGCCGAGAACGCCGACGCCGGATCGCCCGCCACACCCGGCACGACCGACTCCGGACGCCGCCGCGCGACCGAGCCCGGTGCTTCGCTCGCCGCCGACCCCGGCCCGGTGCCGTGGGCCCCGGTCGCCGCGTCCGGGGCCGCCGCCATCGGCGCCGCCGCGGCCGCCCACAACAACGGCACCGGCGGCTCGCCGGCCCAGCCCCCGGAGCAGTCCCAGGGCCAGGCACCGCAGGGCTCGCAGGACCGGAACCTGCAGGACCGGGGGGACCCGCGCACCGTGCAGCAGTCCGACGGGCAGCCGCCGCAGGGCGGCATCCACGAGCAGGGCGGGGTGTACGACTCGGGTCCGCGGACCGCGCAGTCGTCGCAGCCGCAGCCGCACTACGTCGACCCGCCCACCGAGCGGCTCACCGCGATCAGCCCGCCGTACGAGGCGCCGACGACCGCGTCCGGCTACGGCGCGCCCTACGCGCCCGGGAACTACGGCTACCCCGAGGGCGCCACGGCGGTCTCCCCGGACACCCCCGCCCCGCGCGGCGGCGTCCGCTCCCCCGCCGTGCTCATCGGCGCGGGCGGTGTGGTCGCGGCGATCGCCGTCGTCGGCGCGGTGCTCGTCTGGCCGAGCGACCGCTCGGTGAACGACGCGACGCCTGCGCTCCCGGCCGTGCCGACGACGACGGCGCCGGCGGCCCCACCGCCACCGCCGGCACCCACGACGTCCCGGGACGACACCCCCGCCACCCAGGACCAGGCACCGGCGCGCACCCGGGAGTCGCAGCAGACGACCGAGGTCGCCGCCCCGCCGCCCGCGGACCGTCCCACCCAGGACCCGGGCACCACCCCCACCGACGACCCGTCCGGCCCGACGGACGATCCCGGCGTCACCAAGGATCCCTCGAAGGACCCGTCCGTTCCCCCGGCACCGCCGGACCCACCGCAGGGGCCCACCACGACGACCACCTCGAAGAAGCCGAACCCACCCGGCGACGGCGGAGGCAACGGCGGAGGCGGCAACCACGGAGGCGGAGGCAACCACGGGGGCGGCGGAAACCAAGGAGGGGGCGGCAACCACGGAGGCGGCCGCGGTACCGAGGGCGTCCCGAACACCATGCCCGCCCCGGCCCCGTGATCCATCCCGGCGCGCTCCGTACGGCGTGACCCGCGCCCGGCCCCCGCACGCTCGGCGAGCGTCTCGAACAAAGGAGCCCCGCTTGACCCTCCCCGCCCTCGACCCGCGCTCCACCGCCGTGCTCGCCATGGACTTCCAGCCCGGGATCATGGCCTCGATCGAGCAGCGCTCCGGTGCCCCGGCTCCGATCGACACCGTCGTCGACGTCCTCGACGTCGCCCGCAAGGCCGGTACGACCGTCGGCTACGTCCGCGTCGCCCTGACGCCCGAGGAGGCCGAGGCCGCCCCGGCGCACAGCCAGTTCGGGAAGATGGTCGCCGCCGGTGCCGCGCCAGGGCTCGCCCCGGACGCCGCCACCACCGCCGTCGACGACCGCATCGCCCCGCAGCCCGGCGACATCGTCGTCCGCAAGTCGCGGATCGGCGCGTTCTCCACCACCGACCTCGACGAGCAGCTTCGCGCCGCAGGCGTGACGACGCTGGTGCTCACCGGCATCGCCACCAGCGGCGTGGTGCTCAGCACCGTGCGGGACGCGGCCGACCGGGACTACCGGATCGTCGTCCTGTCCGACGCGTGCGCCGACGGCTCCCCCGAGGTGCACGACGCACTGGTCGAGAAGGTCCTGCCCGCCCAGGCCACCGTGACGACGTCGGACCGGCTGGCCGGGATGCTCGGCCTCTGAGCGCGCCGCCGGGCCTCCCGGACACGAGGCCCGGACAGCCCGGACGAGGAGCCCCGGACACGACGAAGGCCCCGCTCCGGTGGAGCGGGGCCTTCGTGAGTAGTCCCGACGGGATTTGAACCCGCGCTACCGCCTTGAGAGGGCGGCGTCCTAGGCCGCTAGACGACGGGACCAGGACATTCGGCATCGACTCGGTTGGCAGGCTCCGCGAGGGAGCCGTGGTAGTCCCGACGGGATTTGAACCCGCGCTACCGCCTTGAGAGGGCGGCGTCCTAGGCCGCTAGACGACGGGACCTTTGGACGAGACGATGCCGAATTGTCAGAGATCGAAAACGATCTCCGCTGGGGTACCAGGACTCGAACCTAGACTAACTGAACCAGAATCAGTCGTGCTGCCGATTACACCATACCCCATCGAAAAGCGGGCCCCGTTCCGGAGCGAGGCCCGCTCTCCGCTGATGTGGATACTCTAAACCATGCCCTGGGAGCGGCGGACACCGGCCCCCAGTCGGGCCAGCGACCGGTCCCTGCCCAGCAGCTCCATGCTCTCGTAGAGCGGCGGGGAGACCGTGCGGCCGCTGATCGCGACGCGGACGGGCGCGAACGCCTTCCGCGGCTTGAGCCCCAGCCCCTCGACGAGCGAGGCCTTGAGCGACTCCTCGATGGCCGCGGCGGTCCACTCGTCGAGCTCGGTGAGGCCCTTGACCGCGGCCTCCAGGATCGGCGCGGCGTCGGCGTTCAGGTTCTTCGCCGCGGCGTCCTCGTCCGGGGTGAAGGTCTCCTCGTCGCGGAACAGGAACGCGAGCATCCGGGCCGCGTCGGCGAGGACCTGGCTGCGCTCCTGCACCAGCGGCGCGGCCGCGGCGAGCACGGCGCGGTCCGGCTCGGCGACCCCCTCGGCCTGCAGGTACGGCACGACGCGCTCGGCGAAGTCGTCCGGGGCGAGCAGCCGCAGGTGCGCGGCGTTGATCGCCTCGGCCTTCTTCAGGTCGAAGCGGGCCGCGTTGCCCGAGACGCGGGAGACGTCGAAGGCCTCCACCATCTCGTCGAGGGAGAACACGTCGCGGTCCTCGCCGATCGACCAGCCGAGCAGGGCCAGGTAGTTGAGCAGGCCCTCCGGCACGAAGCCGGCGTCGCGGTAGTGGAACAGGTTGGACTGCGGGTCCCGCTTGGACAGCTTGCGGTTGCCCTCACCGGTGACCAGCGGCAGGTGCGCGTACCGGAACGGCCCGTTGCCGATCCCGACCCGCTGCAGCGCCTCGAGCAGCGCGATCTGCCGGGGCGTCGACGGGAGCAGGTCCTCCCCGCGCAGGACGTGGGTGATCTCCATCAGCGCGTCGTCGACCGGGTTGGTCAGCGGGTAGAGCGGCGTCCGGTCGGCGCGGGCCAGCACGAAGTCCGGCACCTGCCCCTGGCGGAACGTGATCTCGCCGCGGACGAGGTCGGTGAAGGTGATGTCGCGATCAGGCATCCGCAGCCGGTAGACGGGCTTGCGGCCCTCCGCGCGGTACACCGAGCGCTGCTCGTCGGTGAGGTGGCGGTCGAAGTTGTCGTAGCCGAGCTTGGGGTCCCGGCCGGCCGCCTTGTGCCGGGCCTCGGTCTCCTCCGGGCTGGAGAAGGACTCGTAGACCTCCCCGGCGTCGATCAGGCGCTGCAGGGCGTCGGCGTAGATCTCGCCGCGCTCGCTCTGCCGGTACGGACCGTGCGGGCCGCCCTTCTCGACGCCCTCGTCCCAGTCCAGGCCGAGCCAGCCCAGCGCGTCGAGCAGCGACTGGTAGGACTCGGCGGAGTCGCGGGACGAGTCGGTGTCCTCGATCCGGAAGACCAGCTGCCCGCCGTGGTGGCGGGCGAAGGCCCAGTTGAACAGGGCGGTGCGGATGAGGCCGACGTGCGGGGTGCCGGTCGGGGACGGCGAGAACCGCGCCCGGACGGGGGCTGGAGTACTCATGGTGGGGCCAGCCTATCGAGGCTCCCCCGCCGGACGGTGCGGGACCGGCGGCGATGCGTCAGGGTGGGGACGGCGACGGCGCCGTCCGAGGTGCGCCGGCCACGCACGAGGAGGATCTGCACACCGTGTACCAGCTCACCGTCCTATACCACCCGCCGGCGGACGTGGCCCAGTTCGACAGCTACTACGACCAGACGCACACGCCGCTGGCGAAGAAGGTCCCCGGGCTGCAGCGGCTGACCGTCACGCGTCCGAAGCCGGGCCCGGACGGGCTGCAGCCGGCGTACCACCTGATCGCGGCACTGGAGTTCGCCGACGAGCAGGCGTTCGTGACCGGTCTCTCCAGCGAGGAGGGCAAGGCTGCGGCCGCCGACATCGAGAATTTCGCGACCGGCGGGGTGACGATGCTGACCGGGCCGTCGTCGACCCCCTGATCCGCGACGACCTTCACCGAACGACCACGGGGGCCGCCGCGACGTGCGCGACGGCCCCCGTGGTCGTGGTCGGTGTGCGGCTCAGGGAGCTGCGACCTCGCGGCTGGACACCAGCGCGGCGAGCCGGTCCCCGATCGAGGACGTGCTGCCGGTCGCCGAGTGGTCCCGGGTGGCCAGGTCGAACGCGACGGCGGCCTCGATGCGCCGTGCCGAGTCGGTGTGGCCCAGGTGGTCGAGCATCAGCGCGACCGAGAGCACCGCTGCCGTCGGGTCGGCGACGCCCTGCCCGGCGATGTCCGGCGCGGAGCCGTGCACCGGCTCGAACATCGACGGGTTGACCCGGCTCGCGTCCAGATTGCCCGACGCGGCCAGCCCGATCCCGCCGGTCACCGCGGCCGCCAGGTCGGTGAGGATGTCGCCGAACAGGTTGTCGGTGACGATCACGTCGTAGCGGCCCGGGTCGGTGACCAGGTGGATCGTGGTCGAGTCGACGTGCTGGTAGGCGACCGAGACCTCCGGGTACTCCAGCGACACCTCCTCGACGATCCGCGACCACAGTGCACCGGCGTAGGTCAGCACGTTGGTCTTGTGCACCAGGGTCAGGTGCTTCTTCGGGCGCCGCTGCGCGCGGGCGAACGCGTCGCGCACGACCCGCTCGATGCCGAACGCGGTGTTCTGGCTGACCTCGGTGGCGATCTCGTACGGCGTGTCCTTGCGCAGCAGGCCACCGGTGCCGACGTACGGCCCCTCGGTGCCCTCCCGGACGACGACCAGGTCGATCTCCGGGTTGCCTGCCAGCGGGCTGCGCACGCCCGGGTAGAGCCGCGCGGGCCGCAGGTTCACGTGGTGGTCGAGCTCGAAGCGCAGCCGCAGGAGCAGACCGCGCTCCAGGATGCCGCTGGGCACCGACGGGTCACCGACGGCCCCGAGCAGGATCGCGTCCTGCTGCTTGATCTCGCTCAGCACGGACTCCGGCAGCAGCTCGCCGGTGGAGTGCCAGCGGGCGGCGCCGAGGTCGTACTCGGTCGTCTCGACGTCCCGGACGACCTCGCCGAGGACCTTCAACGCCTCGTTCGTGACCTCCGGGCCGATGCCGTCACCGGGGATGACCGCAAGACGCATGACCTCGTCCTCTCGTCGACTTGCCGCACTGCACGCTACCGTCCGCGGACGCAGGGTCATCGGTTGGCCACCCGACGGGGTGGGTACGACCGCGCAACCGGGGGACATTCGGGAGTGGACGGACCGGGAAGAGCCACGCGCACAACGACGTTGGAGTGGTCATGCCCACGTCCGCGGAGCCCCTCGAGCGGCTCGGTTTCCTGACCATCGGTTCGTTCGACGGCGACGCCCCCGCCGCCGGGCACGAGACGACGCTGCAGGTCATCGAGCTGGGCGAGCGCCTCGGCTTCGACAGCGCCTTCGTCCGGCACCGGCACTTCCAGTACGGCATCTCCTCGCCGGTCGCGGTGCTCGCGGCGGCGAGCCAGCGGACGTCGCGGATCGACCTCGGCACCGCGGTGATCCCGCTCGCGTGGGAGAACCCGCTGCGCCTGGCCGAGGACCTGGCCACGGTCGACGTGCTCTCCGGCGGGCGGTTGAACCCGGGGATCTCGATCGGTCCGCCGATGCGGTGGGACGACGTCCGCGAGGCCCTCTACCCCGACACCGCCGACGCCGAGGACTTCAGCCGGACCCGGATCGAGCGGCTGCTGTCGTTCCTGCGCGGGGAGCCGGCGAGCGCGTTCGAGGGGACCGTCGGGATCGAGACGTTCTCCCGGGCGGTGCAGCCGCACTCCCCCGGTCTGGCGGGCCGCATGTGGTACGGCGCGGGCAGCGGGAGCTCCGCGGTCTGGGCCGCCGAGCAGGGGCTGAACCTGCTGACCAGCAACGTGGTGCGCGCCGCCGACGGCGAGACCGACTTCGCCGCGATCCAGAGCCGGCTCATCCGGTCCTACAAGCAGGCCAGGCCGGACGGCCGGGTCTCGCAGGGGCTGGTCGTCGTGCCCACCGACTCCGCGACGCCCGAGCAGCGCGCCCGCTACGCCGACTACGCCGCCGCCCGCGACGCCCGCGTCGGGGTGCCGCAGGGCCCGGCCGGGCTGCTGTTCGCCCGCGACCTGGTCGGGACCTCGGACGAGATCGCCGAGGCCCTGCACGCCGACGCCGGCTTCCGCGAGGTGCGCGAGGCCGTCTTCGCGCTGCCCTTCGGGTTCCCGGAGGAGGACTACGTGCAGATCCTCACCGACATCGCCGGGAAGCTGGGGCCCGCACTGGGCTGGGCGCCGCGGGGGTGAGCCGGGTGAGCCGGGTGCTTCGAGGCCGACCGCACCAGGTGGCCGTCCCGCAGATGCCTCACCAGCTGAAACATCTCGCGGAGATGTCTCAGTAGCTGAGGTACTTCGCGCGCCCATGACCCGTGCTCCCGCCGTCGGCGGGCCCGTGGACCGCACGCCGCCGGCAGGCTCGCCGACCACAGCACCCCGGCGCCGCAGCACCCCTACTCGTCGAAGCTGATCAGCCGGATGGTCCGTGCCCCGACCGACGCGCCGATCGGCTCCAGCACGGCCGGGTCGATGCGGCGGTCGACGCGCAGGAGCATCAGGGCGTCGGCGCCGTCGGTGGTCTGGGAGATCTGGGCGGCCTCGATGTTCACCGCGGCCTCGCCGAGCAGCGATCCCACGCGGCCCATGACGCCGGGCCGGTCGGTGTACTCCAGCACCACGAGGTCGCCCTCGGCGCGCAGGTCGAAGTGCCGCCCGTTGATCTCGACGAGCTTCTGCACCTCGGCGCGCCCGGTGAGGGTGCCGGAGACGGTGACGACCTCGCCGTCGGGCATGGCGCCGCGCAGCTGCACGACGCTGCGGTGGTTCACGCTCTCCGGCGCCGTCGTCAGCTCGACGGTGACCCCGCGCTCCTCGGCCAGCTGCGGCACGTTGACGAACGTGACCTGGTCCTCGACGACGTGGGTGAACAGCCCGCGGAGCGCGGCCAGGCCGAGCACCTCGACGTCGTCGGCGGCGAGCTCGCCTGCCACGTCGACGGTCACCGACGTCGGCGTCCGCCCGGCGACGGCGTAGAGCGTGGTGCCGAGCTTCTGCACCAGCGGCACCCACGGCCGTACCTCCTCGCCGACCCCGCCGTGGACCTGCACGTTCACCGCGTCGGGCACGAACTCCCCGGCCAGCGCGAGCTGCACCGAGCGGGCGACGTCGGTACCGGCGCGGTCCTGCGCCTCGGCCGTCGACGCACCCAGGTGCGGTGTCACGACGACCTCGTCGAGCTCGAACAGCGGGCTCGACGTCGTCGGCTCGGTGACGTAGACGTCGATCCCGGCCCCGCCGACGTGCCCGGAGCGCACCGCCTCGGCCAGCGCGTCCTCGTCGACCAGGCCCCCGCGGGCGGCGTTGACGACGAGCACCCCGGGCTTGGTCAGCGCCAGCTGGTCCTTGCCGATCAGCCCGGCGGTCTCCGGCGTCTTCGGCAGGTGCACGGTGATCGCGTCCGCGACCCGCAGCAGGTCCTCGAGCTCCATCAGCTCGATCCCGAGCTGCGCCGCGCGCGACCGGGAGATGTAGGGGTCGTAGGCGACCAACCGCATGCCGAACGCGCCGAGCCGCTGCGCGACGAGCTGGCCGATCTTGCCCAGCCCGACGACGCCGAGGGTCTTGCCGTCGAGCTCGGTACCGGCGTAGGCGGAGCGCTTCCACTGCCCGGCCCGCAGCGACGCGTCGGCGGCGGGGATGTGCCGCGCGGTCGCCAGCAGCAGCGCGACGGCGTGCTCGGCGGCCGAGACGATGTTCGACGTCGGTGCGTTCACCACCAGCACCCCACGCGCGGTGGCCGCCGCGACGTCGACGTTGTCCAGCCCCACCCCGGCCCGGGCGACGACCTTGAGCCGGCCCGCGGCCGCGAGCAGCTCCGCGTCGACCTGCGTGGCGGAGCGCACCATCAGCGCGTCCGCATCGGCGACCGCCGCCAGCAGCGCGGACCGGTCGGTCCCGTCGACGTGGCGGACCTCGACGTCGGCTCCCAGCAGCTCCACCGCCGACGGCGCGAGCTTCTCGGCGAGCAGGACGACGGGACGGTGGTAGGCGGCGTTGCTCACGGTGTGCGGGTGCTCCCGGGTCGGCGGTCGATCATGGCCCGTTGTCCCCGGGCCGTGACCCATCGTAGGGCGGGCGCACGGCCGCAGGGCTCCCTCGGCGTGAGCCGCGCGACGAGCGGTGAACCCGTCGCGGCGAACCCGGCCCGTCACGCGTCGAACCCCCGCCCGGTCGTGCCGGACGGGGGTTCGACGATCCCTGCTCACCGGTGGGTGTACCGGGAGGGAGACGGCACGGGCCTCTCGGCCCGTGGCGCGTTCATCCTGCCGGACCGCTCCGGCGGACGATCACGCGGGTTCAGCTCACTTGGCCTTCTCGCCGACCCAGCTCATCAGGCCGCGGAGCTTCTCACCGACCTGCTCGAGCGGGTGCTCGGCACCCTGCTGCTGCAGCTTGGTGTAGTTCGGGCGGCCCGCCTCGTCCTCGGCGACCCACTCGCGCGCGAAGGTCCCGTCCTGGACCTCCTTGAGCACGGAGCGCATGTTCTCCTTCACCTCGGGGGTGATCACGCGCGGGCCGCGGGTGAGGTCTCCGAACTCGGCGGTGTCGGAGATCGAGAAGCGCTCGTTGGTGATGCCGCCCTCGTACATGAGGTCGACGATCAGCTTCAGCTCGTGCAGGCACTCGAAGTAGGCGATCTCCGGGGCGTAGCCCGCCTCGGTCAGCACCTCGAACCCGGTCTGGACCAGCGCGGCCGCGCCACCACAGAGGACGGCCTGCTCACCGAACAGGTCGGTCTCGGTCTCCTCGGTGAAGGTGGTCTCGATGACGCCGGCGCGGGCGCCGCCGATCGCGGCCGCGTAGGACAGCGCGAGCGCCTTGGCGTTGCCGGTCGCGTCCTGCTCGACGGCGATCAGGCACGGCACGCCCTTGCCGTCGACGAACTGGCGGCGGACCAGGTGGCCCGGGCCCTTCGGCGCGACCATCGCGACGTCGACGTCCGACGGCGGCTGGATCAGGTCGTAGCGGATGTTGAAGCCGTGCCCGAAGAACAGCGCGTCGCCCGGGTTCAGGTTCGGGGCGATGTCGTCGGCGTAGATGAAGCGCTGCTTGGTGTCCGGCGCCAGGATCATGATCAGGTCGGCCCACTCGGCTGCCTCGGCAGGCGTGACGACCTCGAGGCCCTCGTCGGCGGCCTTCTGGCGGGACTTCGAGCCCTCCGGCAGACCGATCTTGACCTCGACGCCCGAGTCCCGCAGGGACAGCGAGTGCGCGTGGCCCTGGGAGCCGTAGCCGATCACGGCGACCTTACGGCCCTGGATGATCGACAGGTCGGCGTCGGCGTCGTAGTAGATGTTGACACTCATGATGGGGAAGAGGTTCCTCTCAACACGTACAGCGGTTCGGAAGGGTGTCTAGCGGACGGCCGCGGCCGTGATGGAGCGGGGGCCACGCCCGACCGCCACCATCCCGGACTGGACCATCTCGCGGACCCCGTAGGGCTCGAGCATGCGCAGCAGCGCGTTCAGCTTGTCGGAGGTGCCGGTGGCCTCGATGGTCAGCGCCTCCGGGGAGACGTCGACGACCTTGGCGCGGAACAGCTGCACGGTCTCCAGCACCTGGCTGCGCACGGTGGCGTCGGCCCGGACCTTGACCAGCAGCAGCTCGCGCTGGACCGAGACGTCCGGCTCCAGCTCGACGATCTTGATCACGTTCACCAGCTTGTTCAGCTGCTTGGTGACCTGCTCCATCGGGAGCTCCTCGACCTCGACCACGATCGTCATCCGGGAGATGTCCGGATGCTCGGTCGGGCCGACCGCCAGCGAGTTGATGTTGAACCCGCGGCGGGAGAACAGCCCGGACACCCGGGCCAGGACACCCGGCTTGTCCTCGACCAGGACCGAGAGGGTGTGCAGCTCGCTCACTTGTCGCCCTCCAGGGCCTGCTCGGTCACCTCGGCGACGTCGTCGACCGACGCCGCCAGCTCGTCGTTCTCGAACTCGGGACGGATGTCCCGGGCAACCTTGATCTCGTCGTTGCTGGTGCCCGCGGCGACCATCGGCCACACCTGGGCGTCGGCTCCGACCACGAACTCCACGACCACCGGACGGTCGTTGATCTCCATGGCCTCGCGGATGACCCGGTCCACGTCCTCCTTGGACTCCGCCCGCAGGCCCACGCAGCCCATGGCCTCGGCCAGCATCGGGAAGTCCGGGATGCGCAGCTTGTGGGTCTTGAGGTCGGTGTTGGAGTAGCGCTCGCCGTAGAACAGGTTCTGCCACTGGCGGACCATGCCGAGGTTGCCGTTGTTGATCACGGCGACCTTGATCGGGATGCCCTCGATCGCGCAGGTGGCGAGCTCCTGGTTGGTCATCTGGAAGCAGCCGTCGCCGTCGATGCACCAGACCACGGTGTCCGGCTGCCCGACCTTGGCGCCCATCGCGGCCGGGACCGCGTAGCCCATGGTTCCCAGGCCGCCGGAGTTGAGCCAGGTGCGCGGCTTCTCGTAGCGGACGAACTGGGCCGCCCACATCTGGTGCTGCCCGACGCCTGCGGTGTAGATCGCGTCCGGGCCGGCGATCGCGCCGATCCGCTCGATCACGAACTCCGGCGAGACCGAGCCGTCGGCCGGCTCGCTCCAGCCCAGCGGGTACCGGTCGCGCAGCCCGCCGACCTGCCGCCACCAGGCGCTCAGGTCCGGGGCGGAGTACTCGGCGTGGTCGGCACGCACGGCCTCGATCAGCTCACCGATGACCTCCTTGCAGTCACCGACGATCGGGACGTCGGCCCGCCGGTTCTTGGAGATCTCGGCCGGGTCGATGTCGGCGTGGACGATCTTCGCGTCCGGCGCGAAGCTCTCCAGCTTGCCGGTGACCCGGTCGTCGAACCGGGCGCCGAGCGCGATGAGCAGGTCGGCCTTCTGCATGGCGGCGACGGCCGCGACCGTGCCGTGCATGCCGGGCATGCCCAGGTGCTGGTCGTGGCTGTCCGGGAACACGCCGCGCGCCATCAGGGTGGTGACGACGGGTGCGCCGGTCAGCTCGGCCAGCTCGCGCAGCTCCTCGGCGGCCTCGGCCTTGAGGACGCCGCCGCCGACGTAGAGCACGGGCTTGCGGGACTCGCGGATGAGCCGCGCGGCCTCGCGGATCTGCTTGCCGTGCGGCCGGGTCGTCGGCCGGTAGCCGGGCAGGTGCAGCTCCGGGGGCCAGTTGAACGTGGTCTGCTCCTGCAGCACGTCCTTGGGGATGTCCACCAGGACCGGGCCGGGCCGGCCGGTGGACGCCAGGTGGAAGGCCTCGGCGATCGCCTGCGGGATCTCCGCGGGGTCGGTCACCAGCATGTTGTGCTTGGTCACCGGCAGGGTGATGCCGGTGATGTCGGCCTCCTGGAAGGCGTCGGTGCCGATCAGCGAACGGGTCTGCTGGCCGGTGATGGCCACCAGCGGCACCGAGTCCATGTGGGCGTCGGCGATCGGGGTGACCAGGTTCGTGGCCCCCGGGCCGGACGTCGCCATGCAGACCCCGACCTTGCCGGTGGCCTGCGCGTAGCCGGTCGCGGCGTGGCCCGCGCCCTGCTCGTGGCGGACGAGGATGTGGCGCACCTTCGTCGAGTCGAGCAGCGGGTCGTACGCCGGGAGGATGGTCCCCCCGGGAAGCCCGAAGACGACCTCGCACCCGATCTCCTCGAGCGAGCGGACCAGGGACTGCGCCCCGGTCGCGGGCTCGTCGACGACCCGCTCGCCGGGCACCGTGGTGTCCTGGGTGGCGGGAGCGTTGCTCCGGGACGTCGTCTCGCCGCGCGGGGCCGTGGGCCGGCCGGGCGGCGGGCCCGGTTTCGGGCCGGACGTGCCGGACCGGGAGGGGGCGGTGGTCATGAGGTCTGCCTCACTGGAGATCGGTCGCGATCAGGTGCCGGACATGAAAAAACCCCCGCCGCCCGGTGCTGGGCTGGTGCGAGGGTGAGCGCGCGTCGTCCGAGTACGTCTGACTCAGGCGGCGACGCGCCCGGGAAGTACGAGAATTCGAACGGCGAACATGACCATGACGCTAGCACGGTGCCCGCGCCGGACGTCAACGGTCTCACCGCGACGAGGCCCCACCGGGCGCCCGCGCGCCGCGTGCGGGAGTGCGACACTGGGGCCGTGAGCAGCACCGACGACCGGAGCGACGACCACGCCACACCGCAGGCGGGAGCCGCGGCACCGCAGGCGCCGTCCCAGGATGTGGACGCCCGGGCGGACGAGATCGTGGCCGCTGCGGCCCGGGTCCGCGACGAGGGCAGGCTGACCGGCGTCGGCGGGCGGGCCATCGTGTTCGCGCACTCGCGGCTGACGATCGCCGTCGTGCTGGTCGTGGTGGTCGGCGCGCTGCCGCTGCTGTTCAGCGTGCCGTTCTTCTGGGTGGCGCTGCTGCTGCCGGTCGCGGTGATCGCCTGGGTGCTGTGGGTGCGCACGACGGTGACCCCGCAGCACGTGCAGGTCCGCTCGGTGCGCGGGACGCGGTCCGTCTCCTGGGACGACGTACGCGGGCTGGAGCTGGGACGGCGGTCCTCGGTGGTCGCCGTCCTCGCCGAGGGCACGGAGCCGGCCGCGAAGCCGCCGGCCACGAGGCTGACACTGCCCGCGGTGAAGGTCCGTGACCTGCCGATGGTGTCGCTGGCCAGCGGCGGGCGGATCCCGGACCCGGCGGAGTCCTGAGCGCTCGCCCGCCGAGACGCCGGTCCAGGTCGGGCGGCACGGAGGCGGCGACGGCGCGTACGGTTGGACACGACCGTGCGGACCCGCGCGCGACGTCCCGGAGTGCGATCCGCCCCGCCCGTCGCGTCCCGACCGGCCCGGCCCGCGCCCACCACACCTGCGACGCGCCGGGCGGGAAGAGCCCGCACGCGATGCTCGTCCGCGGCTCCGGGGGTTCACGGCTCCGGGGTTCATAACACCGCCCCGAGGGGCACCCTGGTGGACACCGGCGGCGACGAGGGTGCCCCTCGGGGCATCCGGACCGCGCCGGCGACCGAGCACCGACACTGCCGACAGCACGGCAGCACGGCAGCACGGCAGCACGGACAGCAGCACCGACAGCACCACCGCACGACAAGACCCGGCTGGAGACCCGACGACATGCCCGCCCTCCGTTCCCGCGTCACCACCCATGGCCGCAACGCCGCCGGAGCGCGCTCGCTCTGGCGCGCGACCGGCATGGGCGACAGCGACTTCGGCAAGCCGATCGTCGCGATCGCGAACTCCTACACCCAGTTCGTGCCCGGCCACGTGCACCTCAAGGACATGGGTGACCTCGTCGCGGGCGCGGTCGCCGAGGCCGGTGGCGTGGCGCGCGAGTTCAACACGATCGCCGTCGACGACGGCATCGCGATGGGCCACGGCGGGATGCTCTACTCGCTGCCCAGCCGCGAGGTCATCTCCGACGCCGTCGAGTACATGGTCAACGGGCACGCCGCGGACGCCCTGGTCTGCATCTCCAACTGCGACAAGATCACGCCCGGCATGCTGAACGCCGCGATGCGGCTCAACATCCCGACCGTGTTCGTCTCCGGCGGCCCGATGGAGGCAGGCAAGGCCGTCGTCGTCGACGGGGTGGCGCAGGCGCCGACCGACCTGATCACCGCGATCTCGGCGTCGGCGTCGTCGAACGTGGACGACGACGGGCTGACCGAGGTCGAGCGCTCCGCCTGCCCGACCTGCGGCTCCTGCTCGGGCATGTTCACCGCGAACTCGATGAACTGCCTGACCGAGGCGCTCGGGCTCTCGCTGCCGGGCAACGGCTCCACCCTCGCCACGCACGCGGCGCGCAAGGAGCTGTTCCTCGACGCCGGGCGCACCGTGATGGACCTGGCCACCCGCTGGTACCGCGACGACGACGAGAGCGCCCTGCCCCGCTCCATCGCGACCCGCGACGCGTTCGAGAACGCGATGGCGCTCGACGTCGCGATGGGCGGCTCGACCAACACCGTCCTGCACATCCTCGCCGCGGCGCAGGAGGGCGAGATCGACTTCGACCTCGAGGCGATCGACGCCGTCTCCCGCCGGGTGCCCTGCCTGAGCAAGGTCGCGCCGAACTCCGACTACCACATGGAGGACGTGCACCGGGCCGGCGGAATCCCGGCCATCCTCGGTGAGCTCTACCGCGGCGGGATGCTGCACGAGGACGTCCACTCCGTGCACTCGCCGTCGCTGGAGCAGTGGCTCTCGGACTGGGACATCCGCTCCGGCAAGGCCACCGACACCGCGATCGAGCTGTACCACGCGGCGCCGGGCGGGGTCCGGACCACGCAGGCGTTCTCCACCGAGAACCGCTGGTCCTCCCTCGACACCGACGCCGAGGGCGGCTGCATCCGCGACGCCGAGCACGCCTACTCCGCCGACGGCGGGCTCGCCGTGCTGCGCGGCAACCTCGCCGAGGACGGCGCGGTGATCAAGACCGCCGGCATCCCGGAGGACATCTGGGAGTTCGAGGGCCCGGCCGTGGTCCTGGAGAGCCAGGAGGAGGCCGTCTCGGCGATCCTCACCAAGCAGATCAAGCCCGGCGACGTCCTGGTCATCCGCTACGAGGGCCCGTCCGGCGGGCCGGGGATGCAGGAGATGCTGCACCCCACCGCGTTCCTCAAGGGCGCGGGCCTGGGCAAGGCGTGCGCGCTGATCACCGACGGCCGGTTCTCCGGTGGCTCGTCGGGCATCTCGGTCGGGCACATCTCCCCCGAGGCCGCCGACGGCGGCACGATCGGCCTGGTCGAGACCGGTGACCGGATCCGCCTGGACGTGCGGGCCCGCTCGCTGGAGCTGCTCGTCGAGCCGGAGGTGCTGGCCGACCGGCGCGGCAAGATGGAGTCCTCCGAGCGCCCGTGGCAGCCGGTCGACCGGCAGCGCGAGGTGTCCAAGGCCCTGCGCGCCTACGCCTACATGGCCACCTCGGCCGACAAGGGCGCGGTGCGCAAGCTGCCGTCCTGATCTCTCCGTCCTGATTGTGGGGTGCCGCCCGTCGGCCGGCACCCCACAGGCATGTCAGGGGACGCTGGGCCGTGTCACGGGATGGTCGGGCCCGGTGGGCTCGATCGGCGGGTCGGGGACCTCGCCTGCCGCGCGGGAGCGGGCCTCGCCGACACGCTGGGCGTGGCGGGCGTAGAGGATCGTCCAGACCACCAGCGCCACGAGGATCACGAACGGCGCGACGTTGTTGACCACGACCATGGTGTCGACCGGCAGCAGCCAGGTGAGCACCGCGCGGGCGATCCCCTCGGCCAGGAACACCACGCCCCAGACCGCCGTGAGCACCATCTGGGTGCGGCGGAATCCGGGATAGCGCCACAGGCCGTTCCACCAGGTGATCCGCTCCGGCTCGCCACCGGTCGCGAAGCGACGCCCGTAGTAGAACATCAGCGGTCTCGGGGCCAGCACCAGCGAGCCGAGCGCGACCAGGCCGAACAGCATGGTCAGCACCGTCTCCTTGAGCATCAGCAGCCGCGGGTCGTCGAAGAACAGCGAGGTCAGGACGCCGATCCCGATCAGGATCAGCACGATCACGGCGAACTCGTCGAGGCGGCCGCGGCGCAGCCAGGTGACCCCGAGATCGAGCAGCGGCCCCACCGAGCTCGCGATGAGCGCCCACACCGGGGCCACCCCGGCGTCGGTGAGCAGGTCGTACACCACGATCGGGACGACCACCGTGAGCAGGCCCAGCTGGACCCAGCCCAGGATCTGCATGCCCACGCTCTCCTCGGTCGGCGGCCGGGCGCCACGGGAGGACTCGTTCGGGGACACCGTGCCTGCTGCCATGGATACCGCCCCAACGTATGACGTTATTGTTCACGGTCGTGAACGACGATGTGGCGCCAGAATCCTCCGGAGGACGGCCGCGCCGCAACCCGACGAGCGGAATCGTGGCCTCTTTGTTCCCGTTGTCCGGAAGGTCGGAGATATCCGGAACGGCCCTGGTCGCGCTGCTCGGCGAGTTCGGGCTGAGCGAGGCCGCGGCGCGCAGGCACCTCGCCCGGATGCGCGAGGACGACATGCTCGCCGGCACCCGCGACGGCCGGTCCACCCGCTACCGGATGATCGGCCGGTTCGGCGAGCGCGCCCGCAGCATCGGCGCCGGCCTCGGTGCCCCGCCCCCGCCGTGGGAGGGCCACTTCCACGCGCTGCTGTTCGCCGTCCCCGAGCCCCGCCGCGCGTACCGGGACCGCCTGCGGCGCATGGCGACCTTCGTCGGCTACGGCCAGCTCCAGCCCGGGGTGCTGATCGCGGTCACCGACCTGGCGGCCCGGATCGACGACGTCCTGGCCGAGTGCCCCGCCGACGCCCGCGTCACCCGCGCGACGCTCGCGATGGACGCGGACGAGGCCGCCCGGGTCGCCGTCCCGGCCTGGGATCTCGACGACCTCGCCGCCACCCTGACCCGGCACGCGGAGAACCTGGAGGCGGCACTGTGCGAGCCCGGCGACCCACCGTCCGGCGGAGCGGCGCTGCGCCACGTGTCGGATCTGTTCAACGGGGTGTTCCTCGACCTGCTGCGCGACCCGCGACTCCCGGCCGAGCTGCGCCCTCCCGGCTGGCCGTTCCCCCGGCTGCTGCGGGCGATGGGCGAGGCACGGGACCGGTTCCAGCCTCCGGCGATCGAGTTCCTGCACGCACGGCTGGAAGAAATCGACGGACCGCCACGTTGATTGCATCGGCAATCACCTCGGCCGGCCCGGGCCGCACATGTGCCGCCGCGGGCCACCGGCCCGGGTGAGCCATGTTTGCCGTGCTCACCACCCGGACATCCGGCGTGGTCCGACGCGGCACGAACGCGACACCGGAAGGAACCATGAGCGCCTACGTGACGACCAACCCGGCCACCGGCCGGACCGAGAAGGAGTTCCCGGAGCTCACCGACGCGGAGGTCGACGGTGTCCTGACCCGGGTCTTCGACGCCTACGCCGGCTGGCGCGCCACCCCGGCCGCCGACCGGGCGAAGATCCTGCACGCCGTCGCCGACGCCTACGAGGCCCGCAGCGACGAGCTGGCCACCCTGATCGCGACCGAGATGGGCAAGCCGGTCCGCGAGGCCGCGGGCGAGGTGGCGCTGTCCGCGTCGATCTACCGCTGGTACGCCGAGCACGGCCCGGACCTGCTGGTCCAGGAGGAGCTCGACCCGCAGGGCGCGGCCGAGTCCGTCGTGCAGACCGAGCCGGTCGGCCCGCTCGTCGGGATCATGCCGTGGAACTACCCCTACTACCAGGTGGCCCGCTTCGTCGCGCCGAACCTGATGGTGGGCAACACGATCGTCCTCAAGCACGCGCCGATCTGCGCGGCGTCCGCGGAGGTCGTCGCCGAGATCCTGCACGACGCGGGCGTCCCCGCCGACGTCTACGTCAACGTCTTCGCCACCAACGACCAGGTCGCGGAGATGGTCGCCGACCCGCGGGTGCGCGGCATCTCGCTGACCGGCAGCGAGCGCGCCGGCGCCGCCGTCGCCGAGAACGCGGGCCGGCACCTGAAGAAGGCGGTCCTGGAGCTGGGCGGCTCGGACGCGTTCATCGTGCTCGACGACGCCGACGTCGCGACCACCGCGAAGACCGCGGGCCGCGCCCGGCTGTCCAACGCCGGGCAGGCGTGCAACTCCCCGAAGCGCATGATCGTGTCCAACGACCGGCTCGACGAGTTCGTGTCCGGGCTGGTCGCGGCGTTCGAGGGCGCCGAGCCGGGCGACCCGACCGACCCGGACACCCGCCTCGGGCCGCTGTCCTCGGTCGCCGCGCGCGACGGCGTCGTCGAGCAGGTGCGCCGCGCCGTGGAGCAGGGCGCGACCCTGCACACCGGCGGCGACGCCGTCGACGGCGACGGCGCGTTCATGCGCCCGGCCGTGCTCACCGGCGTCACCAAGGACATGGACGCCTACCACGACGAGATCTTCGGCCCGGTCGCCGTGGTCTACGGCGTCGACTCGGTCGACGAGGCCGTCGACCTGGCCAACGACGTCGAGTTCGGGCTCGGCGGCTCGGTGTGGAGCAGCGACCTGGAGCGTGCGCAGGAGGTCGTCGACCGCCTCGACGTCGGCATGGCCTTCGTCAACGAGCACGGCACGACACTGCCCGGGCTGCCGTTCGGCGGGGTGAAGCGCTCCGGCTTCGGGCGCGAGCTCGGCCGCTGGGGCATGGGCGAGTTCGTCAACACCCGGCTCCGCCGGATCGCGGCGCCGAAGGGCTGAGCTGCGGCGCGGCGTCCCGTCCCCGCGCGGAGCGGGGCGTCGCGCAGCCGGCGCTCACATCCCCAGCGCCGCACCCAGCTCGGCCAGCGCCTCGTCGACCACTCGCACCATCGACGCAGCGCGGTCCGCGCCCAGGTGTTCGGCGGAGTACGGCAGGTACTGCACGTGGGCCTGCACCCGCGCCCACGCGGTCTCCGCGGCGATCATGCGCGGCGGGTCGGCGGCGCCGGTCGCGGCGTGCAGCGTCTCCCGGTAGATCTCCGGGACCGGCGCGGCGGGAGCGTCGGCGGGGCCGTCGACGGGCGGCGCGGCGAGCACGGCGGTGTCCAGCGACCCGGGGGCGACGCGGGCGTTGCCCCAGTCGAGCAGGATCCCGCCGCCGGGGGTCCGCAGCACGTTGCCGCGGTGCGCGTCGCCGTGACAGAGCGTGCGCGGCAGCGCGGCGAGGGCGGTGCCGATCCGCGGGTCCGTCGCCAGCGCCCCGATGCGGTCCGCCGCGCCGCTGTCCGCGCCATCGTGCACGGAGTCGGCGCCGGCGCGGTCGAGCGCGTCGGCGGCCTGCGCGCACAGCCCCTCCCACCAGCGCGGATCGACGACCGGGACACCGCGCGGCCGGTTGCGGCGCCAGTGCGCGTGCACCAGCGCGAGGCTGCGCCATACCTCGTCGGGCACCGGGTCACCGGGGCCGAGCGGCTCGCCCGGCTCGTGTGCGAGGACCAGCCAGTCGTCACCGTGCGCGAGCATCCGCGGCACCCGCACCGGGCCGTTCACCACCGCGACCGCCCGCAGCGCGGCTGCCTCGGCCGCGTTCTTCTCGCGGTCGCCGGTCTTGAGGACGACGTCGGTACCGTCGTCGAGGGTGATCCGCTCAACAGAGCCGGCGACGACGCCACCGGTCAGCGCGGCACGGGAGGCGACCCGGACGGGGCGGCGCAGCTTGGCGGCGAGCGGGCCCAGCCAGTCGTCGTCGGGGAGCACGGGCGGCTCAGCCACGCAGCACGAACAGCACCAGCAGCGCGATGCCGACCCCGACGACCAGCGACAGCACCGCCCACGGCAGCGGACGACGCTGGTAGGTGCGGCCCGCGTCGAGCGCGATCCGCCCGGCGCCGGTGAACACCAGCGCCGCGGCGCCCGCACCGAGCAGCAGGTGCAGCTCGACGGAGTTGGGCCCGCCGGAGGCGAACAGCGGTGCGGAGATCCCGGCCGGGGTCACCGCCAGCGCGACCGCGACGATCTTCGAGGCGAGCAGCCCGGACGCCGCGAACGGGGTGAGCAGCCCCAGCACCAGCAGCACGCCGAACACCAGCTGCCCGACGCCGAGCACCCAGGCCAGCGGCGAGGAGAACGTCGCGAACCCGAGCGCCTGCAACGCGCCGTCGGTCCCGGCCGGGCCGAGCCCGCCGAGGGTGCCGAACACCTTCTGCGCACCGTGCGCGGCGAACAGCACGCCGACGACCAGGCGCAGCACGAGCAGCCCGATGTCCGACGACACGTGCGCCGGCACGGGCAGCCGCTCCGGGCGCGTGTGCTCCGGCGGCTCGTCCCCGCCGAGGCTGCCCCAGTCGTACTGCTGCGTGCTCATGGCACCGGACCCTACCGGCGCGACGCCGCGCCACCTGGGGGTTTTCCCCGGCGTTTCCCCTAGTGGTCCCCGGTCGTGGGCGCCGGGATCAGTACGCCCCGGTGACCAGGTTCGGCGGCTCCTCGCCGCGGGCGAACGCGGCGATCTGCTCGGCGGCCACGCCGTACGCGCGGCGCATCGCCAGCGGCACGCTCCCGCCGACGTGCGGGGTGAGCAGCAGTCCGGGCGCCGACCACAGCGGGTGCCCCTCGGGCAGCGGCTCCGGATCGGTCACGTCGACGGCGGCACGCAGCCGGCCGGCGGTCAGCTCCGCGAGCAGCGCATCGGTGTCGACGACGGGCCCGCGGGCCCCGTTGACCAGCAGCGCTCCGTCGGGCATGGCGGCGAGGAACGCGGCGTCGACCATGCCGCGGGTCTCGTCGGTCAGCGGGACGACCAGCACGCACGCGTCGTGGGCGGGCAACAGGCGGGGCAGCTCGTCCCAGCCGTGCACACCCTCGCGGGCGGTGCGGCCGACCATGGTGATCTCGACGTCGAACGGGGCGAGCCGGGCGCGGATCTTCTCCCCCACGTCCCCGGCGCCGACCACGAGGACCTTCTTCCCGGCCAGCTCCTCGGTCTGGTGGTAGTCCCACTCGCCGCGGTCCTGCGCGCGGACGAACCGGTCGAGGTGCCGGTAGACGGCGAGCAGCACCGCGACGACCCACTCGGCGGTCGCGCCGCCGTGCGCGCCGCGCCCGTCGGAGAGCTGCACGCCCTCGGGCAGCCGCCCGATCCACGCCTCGGCCCCGGCGGTGAGCAGCTGCACCAGCTCCAGGTGCGGCATCTTCTCGGTCATCGCGACCGCGTCGGAGCTCGCCAGGAACGGGGCGACGAGCGCGCGGGCCTCGGCGGCCTCGGCCGGCAGCGGCCGGTCCGGGTCGTAGACGACGGGGGTGACGCCCTCGACCTCCCCGACGATCTCCGCGCCGACGTCGTGCGGCACCAGGACGGTCAGGCTCGACTCGCTCATGGTCGACGACGGTACTCACCGGGTGCTCACCCCGCGGCGCCTAGCCTGGGCGATCGTGAAGGCCCGTCTGCTGCTCGTCGTCGCGGCGCTCGTGCTGCTCGTGAGCGGGTGCGCGACGTTCCCCGAGGAGGGTCCGCGCGACTGGCGCCCGCAGGCCGATGGCGAGGGCGAGCTGGGCGGGCCGCCGTCGATCGCGCCGCCGGAGCCGAAGCAGCAGCAGCCTTCCGAGAAGCCGGAGAAGCCCGGCGAGGACGGCAAGCAGCAGCCCACGGGCCCCTGCCAGGATCCCGACGAGCGGATCGTCACCGCCTGCCTCGGCGCGGTCGGGGGTCTCGTGGTGCTCCCGGACGGCGAGTCCGCCCTGGCCGGGGAGCTGACGACCGGCCGGATCCTGCGGGTGCACCGGGACGAGAAGCCGGTGGTCGTCGCGACCGTCGACGTCGACCGGTCCGCGGGTGAGGGACTGCTCGGGCTGGCCCTGTCGCCGGCCTACCCCGAGGACCGGCTGATCTACGCGCTCGTCCGCACCCGGGACGACGTGCGCGTCGTGCGGATCGCCCAGGGCGAGCCCGCGAAACCGGTGCTGGCCGGGATCCCGAAGGACGTCCGCGGCGGCGCGCTCGGGCTCGACAGGAACGGGTACCTGCTGGTCGCGACGGGACGGTCGGCGGCGAAGCCCGCGGACCGGCTCGCCGGCGCGGTGCTGCGGGTCGACACCCTCGGCCGTCCGGCACCGGGCAACACCGCACCGGGGTCGCCGGTGTTCACCACCGGGGTCACCAGCCCGGGCGGGGTGTGCAGCGACCCGGCGACCGGGCGCGCCTGGGTCACCGACCGGCAGGAGCGGCGTGACGTCGTCGCCCCGATCGGCAAGGGCGCCCTCGGCAGTCCGCTGTGGACGTGGCCTGCCCGGCCCGGAGTCGCCGGGTGCGCGCTGTCCTCGGGGTACCTGGCGGTCGTCCAGCCCGCGCTGACCTCGGTGCTGCTGCTGCAGCTCAACCCGGACGGCACCGTCAGCGAGCAGCCGAAGAGTGTGCTGGACAAGGACTTCGGCCGGCTGCGGCCGGCCGCCGTCGCCCAGGACGGGCTGCTCTGGACAGCGAGCACCAACAAGAGGGACGGTAAGCCCGCGGCCCGCGACGACGTCGTCGTCCGGATGCCGCTGGCGCCCGGTGGTGGGGGCGGCGACAAGTCCTGACACGTCCTGACGGACCGTTCGAACCGGGGGATCGGATGACCCGCAAGGCCGAGATCGCAGGGAACGTGCTGTTGCTCGTGATCCTGGCCATCGCCGTGGTGCTGTGGTTCGTGGGCTACACCGGCTGGCCGTTCGTGCTGATGCTGCTGTCGTCGGGGGTGTCGCTGACGGCGAGCCTGCTCCGGCAACGCAACCAGGAGCCGATCGGTGAGGTGGATCCCGAGCTGACCGATGCCCTGCGTGCCCGCCGCGACGCCGACGGCGAGGTCGCTGCCATCCGCGAGCTGCGCCGGCACCGGCCGAAGTCCTCGCTCGTCGACGCCACGAACTGGGTCCGTTCCATGGACTGACCGCCGCCCCTGCACGATCGCCGCCCCTGGAGATCGCCACGTCTGTGACCAGGCGGCCGCCGGGCGAACGCTGCGTCACGAACGTGGCGATCACCGGGCGAGACACCGGGTGAACGGCGCGGGGGCGGCCCCGGGGATCCCGGAACCGCCCCCGCGGGACGAACGCGCTCAGCCGTTGCAGCGCTCCACGACCAGCTCCCGCACGCGCTTGGCGTCGGCCTGGCCCTTGGTCGCCTTCATGACCGCACCGACGATCGCACCGGCGGCCTGCACCTTGCCGCCACGGATCTTCTCCGCGACGTCGGGCTGCTCGGCCAGGGCCGCGTCGACGGCGGCAACCAGCTCGCCCTCGTCGGAGACGACCTTCAGCCCGCGGGCGGCGACGACCTCGTCGGGCGTGCCCTCGCCGTCGAGCACGCCGTCGACGACCTGGCGGGCCAGCTTGTTCGTCAGCTCGCCGTCGGTGACCAGCGCGATCACCCGCGCCACCTGCTCCGGGGTGATCGCCAGATCGGTGAGCTCCACGGCACGGGTGTTGGCCTGCTGCGCGAGGTAGGCGACCCACCAGGAGCGGGCCTCCTGCGACGACGCGCCCGCGGCGACGGTGGCCTCGACCAGGTCGAGCGCACCGGCGTTGACCAGGTCGCGGATCTCCTCGTCGGAGACGCCCCACTCGGTCTGGATCCGCTTGCGGCGCTCCCACGGCAGCTCGGGCAGCGTGCCGCGCAGCTCCTCGACCCACTCCTCCGACGGCGCGATCGGGACCAGGTCGGGCTCCGGGAAGTACCGGTAGTCCTCCGAGGTCTCCTTCTTGCGCCCGGCGCGGGTGTGCCCGGTGGCCTCGTCGAAGTGCCGGGTCTCCTGCACGATCTCGCCGCCGGCGTCGAGCACGCCTGCCTGGCGGCTCATCTCGAACCGGACGGCCCGCTCGACCGACCGCAGCGAGTTGACGTTCTTGGTCTCGGTGCGGGTGCCCAGCTCGCCGGTGTCCTTGGGCGACAGCGACAGGTTCACGTCGGCACGCATCGAGCCCTGGTCCATCCGGACGTCGGAGACGCCGAGGGACTTCACCAGGTCACGCAGTGCGGTGACGTAGGCGCGAGCCACCTCCGGGGCGCGCGCCCCGGTGTCCGGGACCATCTTGGTGACGATCTCGATCAGCGGGACGCCTGCCCGGTTGTAGTCGAGCAGCGAGTGGTCGGCACCGTGGATGCGGCCGTCGGCCCCGCCGACGTGCAGCGACTTGCCGGTGTCCTCCTCCATGTGCGCGCGCTCGATGCCGATCCGGACGACCTCGCCGTCGTCGAGGGTCAGGTCCAGGAACCCGTCGTGGGCGATCGGCTCGTCGTACTGGGAGGTCTGGAAGTTCTTCGGCATGTCCGGATAGAAGTAGTTCTTCCGGGCGAAGCGGCCCCACGGTGCGATCGAGCAGTTCAGCGCCAGCCCGATCCGGATCGCGGACTCCACCGCGGTCCGGTTGACCACCGGCAGCGCGCCGGGCAGGCCCAGGCAGACCGGGCAGACCTGGGTGTTCGGCTCGGCGCCGAACCCGGTCGGGCAGCTGCAGAACATCTTGGTGTTCGTGGACAGCTCCACGTGCACCTCGATGCCCAGCGTCGGGTCGAAGCGGGCGACGACGTCGTCGAAGTCGACGAGCTCCTCGGTCGACGCGGTCATGCGGACACCACCTCCGGAACGCGCGCGATCAGCGGACCGCCCTCGTCGGCGTCGCGGGCGGCCTCGAAGGCGGCCCCGACGCGGTACATCACGGCCTCGCCCAGCGCGGGCGCCATGACCTGCAGGCCCACCGGCAGCCCCTCGGACAGCCCGGCAGGCAGCGACATCCCGGCCACACCGGCCAGGTTCGTCGGGATCGTTGCCAGGTCGTTGAGGTACATGGCCAGCGGGTCGTCGACCTTCTCCCCGATCGGGAACGGCACGGTCGGCGCGGTCGGCGAGACGAGCACGTCGGCCTGGGCGAACGCGTTCGCGAAGTCCCGCCCGATCAGGGTACGGACCTTCTGCGCCTGGCCGTAGTAGGCGTCGTAGTAGCCGCTGGACAGCGCGTAGGTGCCGAGCATGATCCGGCGCTTCACCTCGGGGCCCAGCCCCTGCTCGCGGGTGTTCGCCATGACCTCCTCGGCGCTGCGGCCCTCGGCCACGCGCAAGCCGTAGCGCATGGCGTCGAACCGGGCGAGGTTCGACGACACCTCGCTCGGCAGGATCAGGTAGTACGCGGCCATGGCGTACTCGAAGTTCGGGCAGGACACCTCGACGATCTCGGCGCCCAGCTTCTCCAGCCGGCGCAGCGACGCGTCGAACGCCGCGCGCACGCCCGGCTGGTAGCCCTCGCCGCCGAGCTCCCGCACGACGCCGACGCGCAGCCCGGTCAGGTCCCCGGTCGCACCCTGGCGCGCGGCCTCGACCACCGCCGGGAGCTCCCGGTCGATCGAGGTGGAGTCGCGCTCGTCGTGGCCGCCGATGACCTCGTGCAGCAGCGCCGCGTCGAGCACGGTGCGGGCGCACGGCCCGCCCTGGTCCAGTGACGACGCGCAGGCGATCAGCCCGTAGCGCGACACCTGGCCGTAGGTCGGCTTGACGCCGACGGTGCCGGTGAACGCGGCCGGCTGGCGGATCGAGCCGCCGGTGTCGGTGCCGATCGACAGCGGCGCCTCGAACGCGGCCAGCGAGGCCGCGGAGCCACCGCCGGAGCCGCCCGGCACGCGGGTGCGGTCCCATGGGTTGCGGGTGACGCCGTACGCCGAGTGCTCGGTCGACGAGCCCATCGCGAACTCGTCCATGTTCGTCTTGCCCAGCACCGGGATCCCGGCGGCGCGCAGCCGCGCGGTGACCGTGGAGTCGTACGGCGGCTGCCAGCCCTCGAGGATCCGGGACCCGGCCGTCGTGGGCATGTCGGTGGTGGTGAAGACGTCCTTGAGAGCCAGCGGCACCCCGTCCAGCGGGGACGCGGGCTGCTCACCGGCGGCGATCCGGGCGTCGGCCAGCTCGGCCGCGGCCAGCGCGGACTCCGCACCGACGTGCAGGAACGCGTGCACGCCCTGCTCGCCACCGTCGACGGCGGCGATCCGGTCCAGGTGCGCCTGCGTGACCTCGACCGAGGACACCTCACCGGAGTGGATCTTCTGGGCCAGCTCGGCGGCGGTCAGCCGGACGAGCCCGCTGCTCGGGGTGCTCACTGCTCCTCCCCCAGGATGCGCGGGACGCGGAAGCGGCCGTCCTCGGCCGCGGGGGCACCGGCGAGTGCCTGCTCCTGGGTCAGCCCCGGGCGGCGCTCGTCGGGCCGGAAGACGTTCTCCAGCGGGACGGCGTGCGAGGTCGGCGGGATGTCGTCGGCGGCGACCTCCCCGACCCGGGCCACCGACCCGATGATCACGTCGAGCTGGCCCGCGAAGGTGTCCAGCTCCTGCTCGGTGACGGCCAGCCGGGCCAGCCGGGCGAGGTGCGCGACCTCGTCCCGGGTGATGGCCCCACCGGTGCCCGTCGGGCCGGCGGAATCGGCGGTCATGCCCCTCCTCGGGATGGTTCACTCCGCGGGACCGGGGCCGGACGCGACTCCGCGTCGGCCTCCTCGGCCCGCTCGAACCACCGGCGACGCGCCCGCGCGGGGACCTGTGCGCCGGTGTGCATCCCAGTCTATTCCGGCCGGTCCGCAGCCCGGTCGGGCACCCGGTGACCCGGTGTGGCCGAGCCGTGACACAGGAGACGATGTTCCCCGGGGGCGACGGGGTGGCAGGATCTCCCGGGCCCCGCCCGCGCCGGGCGGTGCACCCGTCCGGCCGAGCCCGGTCGCGCGTCCGCACCCAGCACGACAGAGCAGAGAGGTCCGCCCGTGTCGTACCTGCTCCGGGTCATCCTCCCGGACGAGCCCGGCACCCTGGGCGCCGTGGCGTCCGCCCTCGGCGGGGCCGGGGCGGACATCCTCAGCGTCGACGTCGTCGAGCGCGACGACGGCCAGGCTGTCGACGACATCGCGATCGAGCTGGCCACGCACCGCCCGCCGGACGTGCTGATCACCGCCGCGGAGTCGGTGCCCGGCGTGACCGTGGAGTCGGTACGCCCGCACACCGGGATGCTCGACACGCACCGCGAGCTGGAGCTGCTCGACGAGATCGCCGGCGACCCGCGGCACGGGCTGGACCGGCTCGCCGCGGAGGTGCCGCGGCTGTTCCGCGCGGGCTGGGCGCTGGTCGCGGTCAGCGAGGACGGGCGGTCCTACCGGATCGCCGAGTCCTCCGCGGCTCCGGAGACCCGGACCGGGGATCTGCCGTGGCTGCCGCTGGACCGGGCGATCGCGCTCGACGAGTCGCACTGGGTGCCCGAGCCGTGGCGGGCGATGGACACCGAGCTGGCCGCCGCGCCGTTCGGGTCCGGGGAGCCGCCGAAGTCGCTGGTGGTGGCGCGCCCGGGCGGGCCGGTGTTCCGGCCCTCGGAGCTGGCGCGGCTGGCGCACCTGGCCGGGATAGTGGCCACGGTCCTCAAGGCCTGAGCTCTCGCCGCGCGTCAGACCCGGATGGACAGGGCGGTGCGGACGAGGTCGTCGTTGCCGGTGGCGAGCCAGCCGTCCGGGCGGACCAGGACGTCCTCGAAGCCGATCCGGGAGTCGATGTTGACCCGGGTGGCGTACTCGAGCACCGGCCAGGCGCCCTCTTCCTCCCCGTGCAGCAGCACCGGCACCGGGGGCTGACCGAGCGCGCGCAGGATCCGGATGCCCTCGGCGACCGCGGTCTCCGGGTCGGTCACCGTGGACTCGGCGAGCACCCGGCGGGTGCCCGGCGGCAGGCCGTTCTGACGCAGAGTGACCGCGTCACCGCTGGTCCAGACCCCGAGCTCGACGGCGATGCCGACCGAGGCGGCGGCCTGGCAGACGTCGGTCCAGCCCTGCTCGTGCACGTTGACCCCGCACACGTCGGGCTTGCCCGCGCCGAGCCGCCCCCACGCCATCACGGTCTCGATGCGGGCCTGGGTGTTCGGCTGGATCCAGCGGCCGGTCGGGATGCCGATCTCGACGCCGGGGGCCTCCTGGCGGATCAGCGACACGACGTCGCCGACGACGGCCGGCTCGATCGTCTCGTTGCCGTTGTCGTCGCGCGGGTGGACGTGCACCGAGGTGACACCGAGCCGGGCGACCGCGCGGGCGTCGCGGGCCAGGTGCCGTGGCAGGACCGGTAGCGCGGGATGCGCGTCCGACGGACGTGATCCGTTGAGTACCGCCTGCAGCACGCTGTCCCCCGATTCGCCCCGACCTGCGCCCGGCCACGGCGGCTCCCCCGCGGCAGCACGGGGCCCGGCCGTTCCGGACGTGCCGGCCCGTCGGGCCGACCCGTCAGACATTAGGAGAGCGACCGCCGCCGCGACCGGGTGGACGCGCCCGCACGCCGGGATCGTCGCCGTCCGGGTGTCCGGGAGCGCCGGGCGGGAACACGCCCGGTGAGCGGCCGGTCACCGGCGGCGTGCCGCAACTGCCCCTGCTCCGCCGTCCGGTACTGCCCCCGTTACTCCGCAGCGGCGCTGCCTCTCGCCACTCGGCAGCGGCGCCGCCTCTCGCCACTCCGCAGCGGCGCCGTCCCTCGCTACTCCGCAGCGGCCAGCTCGCGCGCCGCGTCCGGGCCCCGGTCGAGCAGGACCCCGAAGCCGGCCTCGTCGAGCACCGGCACCCCGAGCTCGACGGCCTTCTCGTACTTCGAGCCGGGCGCCTCCCCCGCGACGACGAACGCGGTCTTCTTCGACACCGACCCGGCGGCCCGCCCGCCCCGGGCCATGACCGCCTCCTTGGCCTCGTCGCGGGACCAGCCGTCCATCGACCCGGTGATCACGATCGACAGGCCCTCCAGGAAGCGCGGGACCGAGTCGTCGATCTCGTCCTCCATCCGGACACCGGCGGCCCGCCACTTGTCGACGACCTCGCGGTGCCAGCCGACGCTGAACCAGTCGCGCACGGCCGCGGCGATCGTCGGGCCGACGCCGTCGACCCCGGCGATCGGGGCCAGCGCCTCGGCGACGGCCTTGGCCCGGGCGCGCGCCGCAGCCTTCTCCTGCTTCTCGGCCTCCGCGACGGCCTCGGCGGCCGCGTCGGCGTCCCCGGCGGCTTCGGCCGCGGTGACCTGAGCCGTCACCTCGTCATCGGCCGCTGCGTCGCCGGTCTGCTCGTCACCGGTCTGCTCGTCACCGGCAGGCTCGTCGCCCGCCGACCCGTCGGAGACGATCGCGACCCCGGCCGCCTCGGTGCCCTCGCGGGCCTGCTCGGCCGCGTCCTGCAGGGCGTCCATCGAGCCGACCTCGCGGGCCAGCGCCTGCGCCGCCGTCGGGCCGACGTGCCGGATCGACAGCCCGACCAGCACCCGCCACAGCGGCCGGTCCTTGGCCTTCTCCAGGTTCTCCAGCAGCTTGCGCCCGTTCGCCGAGAGCGCGCCCGCCTTGGTGCGGAACAGCTCGGTCTCGAGCAGGTCGTCCTCGGTGAGGGCGAAGACGTCGCCCTCGTCGGTGAGCACCCCGGAGGTCAGCAGCGCGACCGCCGCCTCGTAGCCGAGGCCCTCGATGTCGAACGCGCCGCGCCCGGCCACGTGGAAGAGCCGCTCGCGCAGCTGCGCGGGACAGGAGCGCGCGTTCGGGCAGCGCCGGTCGACGTCGCCGGCCTTCTGCTGCACCAGCGCGGTGCCGCACTCGGGGCAGTGCGTGGGCATGACGAACGGGCGCTCGCTGCCGTCGCGCACGTCGGTGACCGGGCCGAGCACCTCGGGGATCACGTCGCCGGCCTTGCGGATGACCACCCGGTCCCCGATCAGCACGCCCTTGCGGCGCACCTCGTCGGCGTTGTGCAGGGTGGCCATCTCGACGGTCGACCCGGCGACCTTGACCGGCTCCATCACCGCGAACGGTGTCACCCGCCCGGTGCGCCCGACGTTGACCCGGATGTCGAGCAGCCGGGTGGTGGCCTGCTCGGGCGGGTACTTGAACGCGATCGCCCAGCGCGGGAACCGCGACGTCGCCCCCAGGCGGCGCTGCAGCGCGACCTCGTCGACCTTGGCGACGACGCCGTCGATCTCGTGCTCGACGTCGTTGCGGTGCTCGCCCCAGTACTCGACGAACTCGATCACCTTGTCGATGCCCTGCACGACCCGGGTACGCGGCGAGATCGGCAGGCCCCAGGCGACCAGCGCGTCGTAGGCCTGGGACTGGGTCGTGGGCGTGAAGCCCTCCCGTCTGCCGATGCCGTGGCAGATCAGCCGCAGGTTGCGCGACGCGGTGACCCGCGGGTCCTTCTGGCGCAGCGACCCGGCGGCGGTGTTGCGCGGGTTCGCGAACGGCGGCTTGCCCGCGTCGACCAGGGAGGCGTTGAGCTTCTCGAAGTCCTCGAGCGCGAAGTAGACCTCGCCGCGGACCTCGACCAGATTCGGGACCGGGAACTCCTCGCTGCCGGTGAGCCGCTCGGGCACCTCGGCCAGGGTGCGCATGTTGAGCGTGATGTCCTCGCCGGTGCGCCCGTCACCCCGGGTCAGCGCGCGGGTGAGCTTCCCGTCCTCGTACAGCAGGTTCACCGCGAGCCCGTCGATCTTGAGCTCGCACAGGTAGTGCAGGTTCTCGCCGACCTCCCTGGTCACCCGCTCCTGCCAGGTGCGCAGGTCCTCCGGCGAGAACGCGTTGTCCAGCGACAGCATCCGCTCGAGATGGTCGTGCGCGGCGAACTCGGTGGAGAACGTGCCGCCCACGCGTTGACTCGGCGAGTCCGGCGTGACGAGGCCCGGGTGGCGCTCCTCCAGGGCGAGCAGCTCGTGCCACAGCTCGTCGAACTGGCCGTCGGCGACGACCGGCGCGTCCAGCACGTAGTACCGGAACTGGTGGTCGGCCACCTCGGCGGCCAGCTGCGCGTGACGCTCGTGGGCGTGGCGCTCGGACTCGGAACTCACGGACGAGAGGTTATCCGTGGGGTCCGACAGTTATTCGCACCCGCGCACCCGGGCGTCCGGCCGCGGGCTCACCTACCGTGGCGGCCATGGAAGACGCCGCGGTGGAACTCGCGCACCGGATGTTCGACCTGGCCCGTGAGGGCGCCGCCGCCCAGCTGCGGGACTACCTCGACGCCGGCGTCCCGGTGGAGATCACCGACCCCAAGGGCGACACCCTGCTGATCCTGGCCGCCTACTACGGCAACGAGGCGATCGTCGGCGACCTGCTCGCCCGTGGCGCGGACCCGAACCGCACCAACGACCGCGGGCAGACGGCGATCGCGGCCGCGCTGTTCGCCCGGTCGGCGGCGTCGGTCACCGCACTGCTCGACGCCGGCGCCGACCCGGAGCTGGGCAGCCCGAGCGCCCGCGCGACCGTCGAGCACTTCGATCTTCCCGACATGCGGGAACTTCTCGACCGACGGCTTGACACTTAGGTCAGCCTTCCCTAACTTTATCCACGTCGCTTCGTGGTGGGAGCGGCGCGTCAGTTCGGGACGGACGGCCCGGTCGCACAGGTTGCGGCCGGGCCGTCGAACTGTCAGGGGTCGGTTCTACCCTGGTGCGGTGAGTGAACACCAGGACGCCGCCCGGATCGTGGCCCAGACGGAGCGGCGGCGCACCTTCGCCGTCATCTCCCACCCGGACGCGGGCAAGTCCACGCTCACCGAGGCCCTCGCGCTGCACGCCGAGGTCATCGACTCCGCCGGTGCGGTGCACGGCAAGTCCGGCCGCAAGGGCGTCACCTCGGACTGGATGGAGATGGAGCGTGCCCGCGGCATCTCGGTCTCCTCGGCGGTGCTGCAGTTCGCCTACCGCGACTGCGTGATCAACCTGCTCGACACCCCCGGCCACGGCGACTTCTCCGAGGACACCTACCGGGTGCTCGCCGCCGTCGACGCCGCGGTCATGCTGCTCGACGCGGCCAAGGGCCTCGAGCCGCAGACCCTCAAGCTGTTCGACGTCTGCCGCTCCCGTGGCGTCCCGGTCATCACCTTCGTGAACAAGTGGGACCGCCCCGGCCGCGAGGCCCTGGAGCTGCTCGACGAGGTGGAGCAGACGATCGGGCTGCGCCCCATGCCGCTGACCTGGCCGCTGGGCATCGCCGGGCAGTTCCGCGGGCTCATCGAGCGCGACACCGGCGAGTACACCGCGTTCACCCGCGCCGCCGGTGGCGCGACGAAGGCCACCGCGACCGCCGTCGACGCCGCGACCGCCGCCGCGCAGGAACCGGAGTTCTGGCAGGACGCGCAGGACGAGCTGGGCCTGCTCGACGAGATCGGCGCGATCTGGGACGAGAAGGACTTCCTGTCCGGCGCGGCCACCCCGGTGCTCTTCGGGTCCGCGCTGTCCAACATCGGCGTCGCCCGGCTGCTCGACACCCTGGTCGACCTGGCGCCGTGCCCCGGCCCGCGCCCGGACGCCGAGGGGCACGACCGCCCGCTGGAGGCGCCGACGTCGGGGCTGGTGTTCAAGGTGCAGGCCGGCATGGACCGCGCCCACCGAGACCGGATGGCGTTCCTGCGGATCTGCTCGGGCCGGTTCGAGCGCGGCATGGTGCTCACCCACGCCGAGACCGGCAAGCCGTTCGCCACCAAGTACGCGCAGTCGGTGTTCGGCTCGGACCGCACGACGGTCGAGGAGGCGTTCCCGGGCGACATCGTGGGCCTGGTGAACGCGACCGCCCTGCGCCCCGGCGACACGCTCTACGCCGCGGACCCGGTGGAGTTCCCGTCGATCCCGGCGTTCGCACCGGAGCACTTCGCGGTGGTCCGCGCGAAGGACGCAGGCAAGTACAAGCAGTTCCGCAAGGGGATCGAGCAGCTCGGCAACGAGGCGGTCATCCAGATCCTGCGCTCGGACCTGCGCGGCGACCAGGCGCCGGTGCTCGCCGCGGTCGGCCCGCTGCAGTTCGACGTGGTGACCGGGCGGCTGGAGACCGAGTTCAACGCCCCGGTCACGCTCGACCGGCTGCCGTTCCAGATCGCCCGCCTGGTCGACGCCGAGGCCGCCGAGGCCCTCGCGGGCCAGTCCGAGTGCGAGGTGCTGCGCCGCGACTCCGACGGCGCGTACCTGGCCCTGTTCACGAACAAGTGGCGGATGGACATCATCCAGCGGAAGTTCCCGGACCTGCGGTTCGAGGCGATGCCCGCCGGGTCGTCGATCCACTGACCCGGCGGGGCGCTCGGCCCGCCGACACCCGCGAGCTCGGCCGGCCCGGGCTCAGCGCCCCGGCGCGCAGTACGCCGCCGCGCACACCGTCCGACCGCTCCCGGCCCCCGGATCATGGGCAGCCGGCACGGCGAGCGTGCTGACCACGAACGCGGCCACCCACACCAGACCGGCGGCGAGACCGGCGACCGAGAGCCCGGCCCCGGACAGCGCCGCCCGGGACGGCCGGGCCGCGGGCCGCACCGCCAGGATCCCGACCACCAGACCGGCCAGCGCGAGCCCGGCTCCGGCGGCGGCCAGCACGAAGCCCGTCACCACCAGGCCGTGCATCGCGGCGAGCCCGATCGCGGCGAGGACCAGCAGCAGGCCCAGTGCCCCCAGCACCAGTGCCGACGTGCCCGAGCCCCCGGAGGGAGTGGCACGTGGCGGTGCGTGGGTCCCGTTCATCGGCCCAGCATCGGGGTCCGGCGCCCGGAACGCCCGCCGCACACGCACCGGATCAACAGTTCTGGGTACGCGGTGCGAGTGATCCAGTGCGGTGGGTGACCGTTGTCGTCAGCTCTCGTCGGGGTCGGCGAACGCGCGGCCCAGCTCCCGGGACAGCCCCAGTGCCCGCTCGGCCCAGGCCGGCGTCGCACCGACCAGGCCGCAGGCGGGCGTCGGGACGGCGAGCCGGGCGAGACGGCGCCGGTCGAAGCCGAGCCGGTCGGCGAGCTCGTAGGCGGGACGCACCAGCTCGCCGATGCCCGGCTCACGGGCCGGCGCGAGACCGGGCACCAGCCCGAGCAGCAGCGGGACGCCGGAGTCCCAGGTCTCGCCGATCGCGTCGAGGGCGCGGGGTTCGGCGGTGGCACCGTGGAAGGCGGGCCGGGTCGCGTCGATCCCGACGGCGGCGGCGCCGGCCGCGGCGAGCAGCCGGATCGGCGGCGTGTCCGCGCAGCAGTGCACGACGACGGGGGCGTCGATCCCGGCGATCAGCTCGCGCAGGACCTCCTCGGCGTCCGGGGCGCGGACGGCGCGCACGGTGCCGTAGCCCGACGCCGTCGGCAGCGACCCGGCCAGCACGGCGGGCAGGCCCGGCTCGTCGAGCTGGACGACGACGCGTCCGCCGGTCCGCGCGGCCACCTCGGCGACGTGCGCGCGCAGCCCCTCACCGAGGCTGGCAGCGAACTCACGGACGGCGCCGTGGTCGGTGAGCACCCGGTGCCCGGTGGGCAGCTCGACGGCCGCCGCGAGCGTCCACGGGCCGGTGACCTGCACCTTCACCCACGACGGGCGGCTGCGGTCGCAGGCGTCGCCGAACGCGTCCAGGTCGGTGGACATGAGGTCGCGGGCGCGGCGCAGGTCCCGTCCGGCACGCGGGGTGACCCGCCAGCCCGTCGGGACGACCTCGGCGGAGAGGTCCACGAGCAGCCCGACGGTGCGGCCGATCATGTCGGCGCCGACGCCGCGGGCGGGCAGCTCCGGGAACGCCGGCATGCCCGGGGTCTCCCCGGTGACCAGCGCGGACGCGTCCACCGGGTCGGTGCCGGGCAGCGACCCGACCCCGGTGCCGACGCCCTCGGGCCACAGCTCGCGCGGCGCCGCGGGCTCCTCCGGGGTGCTGTCCACGACCTCGATGCGCGGCTCGGGCGGGCGGCTCTCGCCGGGGCGGACGTCGCCGAGCCCGGCGGCGGCGAGCGCGGCGGCGAGCGGGTCCTCGGAACTCACGTGGCCAGTCTCCCCCGCCGGGCTCCGCGTCCGCCGCCGGGCTCCGCCTGCGTCCGTGGCCTCGACGCTCCGCCGCCCCGTTTCCTCAGGACAGCCGGAACACCGGGTGCCGGTGCGCCGCCGCGGCGATCTCGGCGTCGGTGGAGGTCGCGGCGACGCCGTCGAAGAAGGCACCGACCTCCCACGCCCATCGGCGCAGGTAGGCGCGCAGCACCGGCACGACGGCGGCGGGGTCGGTCAGCTCGGTGGCCGCGAGCTGCTCGGTCCGGCGGCCGACCGTCAGCTCGGCGGTCCCGGCGACTCGGAGGTTGCGCACCCACTGGGTCTCGCCGCGGGCGGCGACGAGGTAGCGGGTGCCGTCGACGGTCAGCGGGTTGACCGGCGTCGTGCGCAGCTCACCGGAGCGGCGGCCGCGGACGCCGAGGACTGCGGACCCGGCGAGCGGCAGGCCGAGCCTGGTGAGCCCCGCGACGAGCGGGTTCATGACGTGGCGGGTGACAGGGCCGGGATCGAGATAATGAGAGCGCTGCTTCTGCATGAGAGCAGTGTTCACTCGAAGGGCGACGAAGGCAAGAGCACTGCTCTCTCTTTCGCGGAGCACACCGCGCCGACCGGTCGGCCGGGCCCCGCCGGACGCCCCGAGGGGCACCCTGGTGGACGCGGGTGGCAGCGAGGGTGCCCCTCGGGGCAACGGGCGGAGCGGAGCGGCGGAGCCGGCCGGGGCCGGTGGCCGCGAGCCCCGGAGCCCGGGAACGGGATCAGGCGGCGGCGCTGATCGTGGCGGAGCCGAGGACCTCGTCGCCGTCGTCGTCGGCGCGGTAGAAGGCGACGGCCTGCCCCGGCGCGACCCCGCGCAGCGGCTCCGCCAGGTCGACGGTCACCCCGGACGGCCCCGGCACGACCGAGGCGGGGGCGATCCCGCCGTGCGCGCGCACCTGCACCACGCAGCGCAGTGGGCCCGCCGGTGCCTCGCCGGAGGTCCAGACCGGGGTCCGCGCGGTGATCGAGTGGACGTCGAGCGCGGCCTCCGAGCCGACCCGGACGGTGCCGCTGACCGGCTCGATGCCCAGGACGTAGCGGGGGCGGCCGTCGTCGGCGGGACGGTCGATGCCCAGGCCCTTGCGCTGGCCGACGGTGAAGCCGTGCACGCCGTCGTGGCTGCCGAGGACCTCGCCGGTGGCGTCGTCGACCAGGTCACCGGGCGTGGAGCCGAGGCGCTCGTGCAGGAAGCCCTGGGTGTCGCCGGTGGGGATGAAGCAGATGTCGTGGCTGTCCGGCTTCGAGGCCACGCGCAGCCCGAGCCGCTCGGCCTCGGCGCGGATCTCCGGCTTCGGGGTGTCTCCGACAGGGAACATCGCGTGCCGCAGCTGGTCCGCGCGGAGCACGGCGAGGACGTAGGACTGGTCCTTGCCCGGGTCGACCGAACGGCGCAGCCGGGGCACCGACGCGTCGAGGCGGGCGTAGTGCCCGGTGCAGACGGCGTCGAACCCGAGCGCGAGCGCGCGGTCCAGCACCGCCTCGAACTTGATCTTCTCGTTGCAGCGCAGGCAGGGGTTCGGGGTCTCCCCCGCTGCGTAGGCGTCGAGGAAGTCGTCGACGACGTCACGGGCGAACTCGGCCGAGAGGTCCCAGACGTAGAACGGGATGCCCAGGACGTCGGCGGCGCGCGCGGCGTCGGCCGAGTCCTCCTTGGAGCAGCAGCCGCGCGAGCCGGAGCGGATCGCGTCGCGGGTGCGCGAGAGCGCCAGGTGCACCCCGACGACGTCGTGCCCGGCGGCGACCGCCCGGGCGGCGGCCACCGCGGAGTCGACGCCGCCGCTCATCGCGGCGAGGACGCGCACGGCTCAGCCCGCGACCGCTGGCGTCCGCCGCCCCGCGCGCCGGGCCCGCTCGACCACGGACGCGATGACGTCGGTGACGGCGCGGACGTCGTCGCGGGTGCTGGTGTGCCCCAGGGAGAACCGCAGCGATCCGCGGGCGGTCTCCTCGTCGGCGCCCATTGCCAGCAGGACGTGGCTGGGCTGGGCGACCCCGGCGCTGCACGCCGAGCCGGTGGAGCACTCGATGCCGTGCGCGTCGAGCAGCATCAGCAGCGAGTCGCCCTCGCAGCCGGGGAACGACAGGTGCGCGTTGCCGGGCAGCCGGCCGGGGCCGTCGGCGACGCGGGAGGTGAGGGTGTCGCCGTTGAGCGTGGCCTCGGGGACCTCGGCGAGCACGGTGCGGACGAGCTCGTCGCGCAGCTCGGCGATCCGGGCGCGGCGGGTCGCGGCCTCGGCGACCGCGATGTCGACGGCCGTGGCCAGCCCGACCAGCGACGGGACGTCGAGGGTGCCGGAGCGGACGTCGCGCTCCTGGCCGCCGCCGTGCAGCAGCGGGGTGCACTCGACCTCGCGGCCGAGCAGCAGGACGCCGGCGCCGTAGGGGCCGCCGAGCTTGTGCCCGGTCAGCGTCAGCGCGTCGGCACCGGACGCGGCGAAGTCGACGTCGAGGATCCCGACGGCCTGGACGGCGTCGGTGTGGAAGTCGACGCCGAACTCGTGCGCGATCCCGGCGAGCTCGGCGATCGGGTTGACCGTGCCGACCTCGTTGTTCGCCCACATCACCGAGACGACGGCGTTCTCGTCCGGGGCCTCGGCCAGCGCGGCCCGCAGCGTCTCGGGGCGGACGCGGCCGGCCTCGTCGACCTCGAGGATGCGCAGCCGGGCGCCCTCGTGGGTGGCCAGCCACTCCGCGGCGTCGATGACCGCGTGGTGCTCGGTCGCGGAGACCAGCACCCGGTTCCGGCGCGGGTCGGCGGCGCGGCGGGCCCAGAACATGCCCTTGACCGCGAGGTTGTCGCTCTCGGTGCCGCCGGTGGTGAACAGGACCTCGGACGGGCGCGCGCCGACGGCCGCGGCGATGCGCTCGCGCGACTCCTCGACCTCGCGGCGGGCGCGACGGCCCGAGGAGTGCAGCGACGACGCGTTGCCGGTACGGCTCAGCGCCTCGCTGAGGGCGTCGACGGCGGCGGGCACCATCGGAGTGGTCGCCGCGTGGTCCAGGTACGTCATCGACGGCCAGGATAGTCCGTCCACCGGGGTTCCGGCCGCCGACCCGGGCGTCAGCGCCCGTGCCGGACCCGGTCACGGGCCGTACGGGCCAGCGTCCGGCGGTCCGCGGCGGCCGGGTCGGAGGGCTCGACGAGCTCCCCGACGGTCACCGTGCACACCAGCCCGGGCAGCCGCAGCACCCGCCCGACGGTGTCGCCCAGGGTCTGGTCGCCGACGAACGCCGCCGCCGTGCTGGGCCTCCCGTCGGGGGTGGTGATCGTGACGGTGACCGGGCGGACCGGGACGCCGGCGTCGATCGCGGCCTGGAACGGGGCGCGCCGGTAGTCGCCGCCGACGGCGCCGCACCAGGTGGTGGCCTCGGGGAACACTCCGACGAGCGTGCCCGCCCGCAGCGCGTCCGCGGTCTGCGCGACGGTCGCGGGAAGCCGGGACAACCCCTCGCGGTGCACGAACAGCGTGCCGATCCGGGCGGCCAGCACGCCGATCAGCGGCCAGTCCCGCACCTCGCGCTTGGCCAGCATGGTGAGCGGGCCGAGCGTGCCGAGGGCCGGGACGTCCAGCCAGGACGTGTGGTCGGAGACCACCAGCGCGCCGCGCCCGTCGGCGGGGGCCAGCGGGCCGCCGCGGACGACCAGCCGCACGCCCGCTGCGCTCAGGACCGCGGCGTGCAGCCTGCGCAGCAGCGGGGAGAGCAGCCGCGGGCCGGCGAGCGCGGCCGGTGGGATGAGCGCGGTGCCCGCGAACAGCACCGCGAGCAGGACGGTGGTGCGGCGCAGCATCCGCAGCCGTCCGGTGCTCGCGCGCGGCGGCAGGCAGGTGTCGGGGGTGCAGGGCGACCAGATGGCCCACGGCCCGCCCGGGCGCTGCGACGCCGGCGGGTCGACGGGGTGGGTCGGGTGCCCGATCTCCGGCGCCGCGCAGGGCGGCGCCGAGGACGCCGGAGCGGCCTGGGCCGCAGCGGCGGGCGGGGGCAGCACGCCCCCGGCGGGAGACGGCCCGGCGACCGCCGGCACCTCGTCCGCGGGGGTGACGGCCCCGGCGGTGGGCCCCGGGGTGGCGAGCCCGGTGCCGGGCCCGGCGAGCTCGGCGTCGGCGGTGGCCCCGGCCGCGACGCCGGTGTCGGCGGCGGACGGGGCGGATCCCGGAACCGGGGTCCGCAGCGCCGCCCGGGCCGCCCGGTGCGGCGCCGGGCGCCGGAACGCCGGGAGCGTCATGCGGGGACCCCCGGCGCGCCGGAGCCCTCACCGAGGAAGAACCGCAGGTAGCGCTGGTCGATGTGGTCCAGGCCGAGCAGCACCGGGAAGTCGGCGACGCCGAAGTCCGGGTCGTGCGCGGGCTCGCCGCACACCCAGGTGCCCAGGCGCAGGTAGCCGCGCAGCAGCGGCGGGACCGTCGAGGTGCGGTGCTTGGGCGCGTCCGAGGCGTCCCACGGGCGGTGCGGGGTGGTCCGGTACTCGGCGGGGGCGAGGTGCTTGGCGAGCACCCGCTCCCGCACGCCCGCGGCCTGCACTCCGCCGTCGGCGAGCGGGACGCTGGCGCAGCCGATCAGCCAGCGGTTGCCCGACAGCAGCATGTAGCGGGCCAGGCCCGCCCAGACCAGCCCGACGACGGAGCCGGCGCGGTGGTCGGGGTGCACGCAGGATCGGCCGGTCTCGACCAGCGAGTCGCGCAGCGGGTCCAGCCGGCTCAGGTCGAACTCGCCGTCGGTGTAGAGCGCACCGGCCGCGCGGGCGCGCTCGGGCGGGAGCATCCGGTAGGTCCCGACGATCTCCCCCGTGGCGTCCTCCCGGACGACGAGGTGGTCGCAGAACTCGTCGAACCGGTCGATGTCGAGGCCGGGGACGGGCGTGTCGATGTGCGCGCCGATCTCTCCGGCGAACACCCGGTACCGCAGCGCCTGCGCCGCGGCGACGTCGTCGGCGTCGGTCGTGAGCAGCAGGGAGTACCGCTTGGCCGCGGTCTCCGGGGTCGAGACGATCACCTGGGTCACGGGTGCCGTTGGTACCGGCCGGGTGCGACACCGCGACGGTGCCGCGTCGACGTGTCGGTGGCATCGGGGTGAACGGCCCCGAACACGTGTCGTCGCAGGTAGGAGCAGGTGAACAGGCCCCCCACACACGACGACGCCCGGGTGCCGGAAGGCACCCGGGCGTCGCCGGGGGTGATCGCGGAGTCACCGCGCGTGGGCTCAGCCCTTGCGCTTGGCGACCTCGTCCTGCAGCTGCGGCGCGACCTTGAACAGGTCGCCGACGATGCCGTAGTCGGCGATCTCGAAGATCGGCGCCTCCTCGTCCTTGTTCACCGCGACGATCGTCTTCGACGTCTGCATGCCGGCGCGGTGCTGGATCGCGCCGGAGATGCCGAGGGCGATGTAGAGCTGCGGCGACACGGACTTGCCGGTCTGGCCGACCTGGAACTGCGGCGGGTAGTAGCCGGAGTCCACCGCGGCACGCGAGGCGCCGACGGCGGCACCGAGGGAGTCGGCCAGGCCCTCGACGACGGTGAAGTCGTCGGCCGAGCCGACACCGCGGCCACCGGAGACGATCACGGTCGCCTCGGTCAGCTCCGGACGCGACCCGCCCTCGATCGGCTCCCGGCCGGTGACGACCGAGTCGCGGCCTGCCGCGGCCGGGACCTCGACGGTCTCGCGGGCACCGGCACCGGCCGACGCGGCGATCTCGACCGAGCCCGGGCGCACGGTGATGACCGGGTGCTCGGTGTTCGACTTCGCCTCGGCGGTGTAGGAGCCACCGAACAGCGAGTGCTGCACCCCGTCGGCGGTGACGCCGACGACGTCGGACAGCAGGCCCGAGTTCGTCCGGACGGCCAGCCGGCCGCCGATCTCCTTGCCGTTGGCGGCCGCGACGACCAGCACCGCGGCCGGGTTCACGCTGTTCACCAGCGACTCGAGCACGCCGACCTCGGGAGCGAGGAAGTCGGTCGAGTCGGTCTCGGCGACGTAGATCTTCTCGGCGCCGTGCTCGGCCAGACCGTCGGCCAGCTTGTCGGCGACACCGGCCGGGCCGACGACGACGGCCGACGGCTCGCCGAGCGCCTTGGCGGCGGTCAGCATCTCGTAGGTGGTCTTCTTGATGTCACCGTCGACGTGGTCGACGAGGACCAGAACCTCAGCCATGGATCTCTCCTGAAAGAAAAGTGGTGGTCTGTTCGTCGACGTACGTCAGATCAGCTTCTGGCCGACCAGGAACTCGGCGATCTTCGCGCCGCCGTCGCCCTCGTCGGTGACCTTCTCGCCTGCCTGCTTCGGCGGCTTCGGCGCCGAGGAGGTGACCGAGGTCAGCGCGTTCGCCAGACCCACCTCGGAGGGGTCGATCCCGGCGCCGGCCAGGTCGAGCGTCTCCACCGGCTTCTTCTTCGCCGCCATGATCCCCTTGAACGAGGGGTAGCGCGGCTCGGTGGCCTTCTCACCCACCGACACGACCGCGGGGAGCTCGGCGGTCAGGTTCGTGACGCCGTCGTCGGTCTCGCGCTTGGCGGTGACCGTCGTGCCGTCGACCGAGATCTCGTTCGCCCAGGTCAGGGCCGGGACACCGAGCAGGTCGGCGATCATCGCGGGGACCGCGGCGATCTGGCCGTCGGAGGCGGAGTTACCGGCGATGATCAGGTCCCAGCCGTCCTGGGTGCCGATGACCTTGGTCAGCGCCTTCGCGGTCTGCACCGCGCACGAGCCGTGGATGGCCTCGTCGGAGAGGTGCACCGCGGAGTCCGCGCCCATCGACAGGGCCTTGCGGATCGCGTCGGTCGCGCTGTCCGGGCCCATGGTGACCACGACGACCTCGGAGCCGTCGTTGGCCTCCTTCAGCTGGAGGGCCTGCTCGACGGCGCGCTCGTTGATCTCGTCGATCACCGAGTCGGTGCCTTCACGGTCGAGGGTGTGGTCGGAGTCGGACAGCTTCCGCTCCGAGTACGTGTCCGCGACCTGCTTCACGAGTGCGAGGATCTTCATGGGACCTCTTCGACCTCCCTGCCGTGGGGCACGCACCGCATGCGTGCCGCATCGTCCGTTGTGGCGGACCGGAACCGGGTCCCGGGACCGCCTCGCGTCACCGTGACGGGGCCTGCGCCGCTCGCTGTCCCCGGCAGGGGCGGGTCGCGGCGTCGCGCCCGTCGGATCGGCGACGACTTTGCCAGCCGGCATGCCGTTCCGGCACGTCGGGTCGTTGTGACGTTGATTGTTACCAGCGAGTAGCCATCGGGCAAACCAACTGAACCGTGACCGTACTCACCCGCCTACCCGGGTGCGGGGACCATCACGCCACGCGCGCATCAGGTCACACTGCGCGGCGCCTCGCCGGACCGCGGACTTCGCTACGGTCGACGGCCCAGGCACCGGCAGGAGGGAGCCGTCGTGCAGGTGACGGGGTTCGACGACCGACTCGGGACGGGATATGTCCTGAGCACGGGAGCGCATGCCGACGAGAACGTGCCGGGCAGCCGGACGGTGACACACGGCGGAGTGACCGTCCGCGCCACCGAGGGCCTGGCGATCATGCTCGAGGACGCACTGGCGTTCCGGCCGACCACCCGGATGGGGTGGGGCGGGCCGGAGGTGCCGCTGACCCTCGACGACGCGACCGTGCTGGCCTGGCTGCGCCAGGACGTGGGCGGGGTCGTGAGTGTGACCGGGGAGCCCGCCGCCCAGTCCTGAG
The DNA here is from genome assembly GCF_046546475.1 of Pseudonocardia phyllosphaerae. Taxonomy (NCBI): domain Bacteria; kingdom Bacillati; phylum Actinomycetota; class Actinomycetes; order Pseudonocardiales; family Pseudonocardiaceae; genus Pseudonocardia; species Pseudonocardia phyllosphaerae. Next base: position 1,087,831 of record NZ_JBKGXS010000001.1, on the reverse strand, counting down.
CGGGTCCCATCAGCGCCGCAGGTATCGCAGGGCGCGGTCCGCGGCGTGCGCGCCGCCCATGCCGTGCGCGCCCGGGCCCGGCGGGGTGGCCGCCGAGCACAGGTAGTGCCCGGGTGCGCCGGTGTCGTAGGGCTGCAGGGTCGTGCGCGGCCCGAACACGAGCTGCCGGACGTCCTTGGCGCCGGTCAGGATGTTGCCGCCCGCGAAGTTGAGGTTGGCGGCGAAGTCCTGCGGTCCGGTGACCGCGGTGCCGGCAATGCGCTCCCGGAAGCCGGGGGCGAACCGTTCGATCTGCGCGGTGACCAGCTCGGTGGTGACCCGCGGATCGCCGGCGTACCCGTTCGGGACGTGGGCGTAGGCGTAGACCGGGTGGACGTCACCGGCCGAGCGCGTCGGGTCGGCCAGGTACTGCTGCCCGACCAGCACGAACGGGCGTTCCGGCATCCGACCGCGGTGCACCTCGCGTTCGACGTACGCGACGTGCTCGGCGGGCCCGGCGACGTGCACGGTGCCGGCGCGGCGGACCGGATCGGCGGTCCAGGGCACGCCGCCGTGCACCGCGTAGTCGACCTTGAACACGGCCGGGCCGAACCGGAACCGCCGGTAGGCCCGCGCGACCCGCGGCGGGAGCCGGTGCCCGAGCAGGTCCGGCAGCCGGTCCGGTGCGACGTCCCAGATCGTGACGTCCGCGGGCGGCAGCGCGTCCGCCGAGGTCACCACCACCCCGGTCTCGACCCGGGCTCCGGCCTCGGCGAGCACGGCCAGCAGCGCGTCGACCAGCGCACCGGTGCCGCCCTCGGCGACGCCCCAGCCGTGCCGGTGCCCGGCCGCGAGCAGCCCGGCCGCGATCGCCGAGGACAGCGGCCGGTCCAGCGGGTGGAACGCGTGCGCGGCCGTCCCGAGGAACAGCGCCCGCCCGCGCGGGGTGCGCAGCGCGCGGGCCAGCAGCTCGGCGGGCGGGGCGGCGACCGCGCCGAAGCGGGCCATCGCGAGCGGGTGGCGGGGCACGCGCAGCGGCGGGCCGAGCACGGAGCTCTGCAGGGAGTCCCAGTGCGCGGCGGGTGCGCCGAACAGAGCCGTCCAGGCACGCCCGTCCGGGCCCAGGCCCTCGGCCGTCTCGCGCACCGAGCGGACCAGGACACCGGCGTCGCCGTCGTCGAGGGGGTGGGCGCAGTCGACCTCGGGGAACCGCCAGCGCAGCCCGTGCCGCTCCAGGCCCAGCCCGGTCAGCGCCGGGGAGCCGACGGCCATCGGGTGCACCGCCGCGCAGTGGTCGTGCCGCAGCCCGGGCAGGATCGCCTCGACCGTGCGGCAGCCGCCGCCCGGGACGTCCGCGGCCTCCAGCACGGTGACGTCGACGCCCGCGCGGGCCAGCAGAGCCGCGGCGACCAGCCCGTTCGGCCCCGATCCGACGACGGTCGCGGTGGTCATGCCCCGATCATGCCCGCCGGTCACGGCACGGGGTGCCGGTGAACCTCGGTTCCGGTGACGATCAGTTCCGGTGGCCGTCCGCCGCTTCGAGGTCCTCCTCCGGGGCGACGACCAGGGACAGCACCTCGCCGAGGGCCTCGTCGTCCATCGCACGCGGCTCGACCGGCTCGTCGCCGACCACGCCGGACACGATCCACGACCCGTTCCGCCCGGTGATGTTGAGCGACAACGTCTCGTCGTCCTCCGTCCGTTCGCTCATGATCGGCTCCTTCCGGCCACGGTGAGTGATTCGCCGGGTTACCCGTTGGCGCGGAATCGACGCGTCCGGGGCGATGTGCGCGCCGTGCGGTCGTCGTGATGAGGTCGGCGGGTGTCCAGCAACCTGCCCCTCACCGGTGAGCGCACCATCCCCGGCATCGACCACGAGAACTACTGGTTCCGCCGCCACGAGGTCGTCTACGACGCGATCACCGACGCGTGCGCGGACGCGGACGTGCTCGAGGCCGGCTGTGGTGAGGGCTACGGCGCGGACCTGCTCGCCGGCGTCGCCCGCTCGGTGCAGGCCCTCGACTACGACGAGCAGACCGTCGCCCACGTCCGCGCCCGCTACCCGCGGGTGGAGGTGTCCCGGGCCAACCTGGTGACGCTGCCGGTCCCCGACGAGTCGATCGACGTCGTGGTGTCGCTGCAGGTCATCGAGCACCTGTGGGACCAGGAGCGGTTCCTGACCGAGTGCCGCCGGGTGCTGCGCCCGGGTGGGCGGCTGATCGTGTCGACGCCGAACCGGATCACCTTCACCCCGGACAGCGACACCCCGCTCAACCCGTTCCACACCCGCGAGCTCGACCCCGGGGAGCTGGCCGGGCTGGTCCGCGACGCCGGGTTCGGCGACGTCGTCGTGCAGGGGCTGCACCACGGCCCGCGGCTGCGTGAGATGGACGAGCGTCACGGCGGGCTGATCGCCGAGCAGACCCGGCTCGCGCTGTCCGGCGAGGCCTGGCCGGAGGCTCTGGTCACCGACGTCGCCGCCGTGCGCGCCGCGGACTTCGAGCTGTACGGCGACGAGCCCGGCCACACCCTCGACGACTCCCTCGACCTGCTCGTGACGGCCACCAGGTGACCTCCGAGGGCACGTTCTGCCTGGTCCTGCACTCGCACCTGCCGCTGCTGGCCCACCACGGACGCTGGCCGGTCGGCGAGGAGTGGCTCTACCAGTCCTGGGCGGCGTCGTACCTGCCGGTGGTGGCGACGCTGCGCGAGCTGGCCGCCGAGGGCCGCGGCGAGCTGGCGACGCTGGGCATCACCCCGGTGCTGGCCGCGCAGCTCGACGACCCGCACTGCCTGCGCGGGGTGCACGACTGGCTGGGTGGCTGGTCGCTGCGCGCCCGCTCGGCCGCGGACCGGCTGCCGGACCTGGCCGCGCACGAGCACCGGGTCGCGGCCGCGGCCACCGCGGAGTTCGAGGCGCACTGGTGCCATGGCGCGTCGCCGGTGCTGCGCGGGCTGCGCGACTCCGGCGCCGTCGAGCTGCTCGGCGGCCCTGCGGCGCACCCGTTCCAGCCGCTGCTGACGCCGCGGGTGCGGGCGTTCTCGCTGCGCGCCGGGCTCGACGACCACGCCCTGCGCCTGGGCTCGCGCCCGGCCGGGATCTGGGCGCCGGAGTGCGGCTACGCGCCCGGTATGGAGACCGGCTACGCCGCCGCCGGGGTGTCGCGGTTCCTCGTCGACGGCCCGGCGCTGCGCGGGGACACCGCGCTGGCCCGCCCGGTCGGCGACTCCGGCGTGGTGTGTGTGGGCCGCGACCTCGACGTCACCTACCGGGTGTGGTCACCGCGCAAGGGCTACCCCGGCTCGGCCGAGTACCGCGACTTCCACACCTGGGACCACGACTCCGGGCTCAAACCGGCCCGGGTGACCGGCCGCCGCGTCCCGAGCCACGACAAGAAGCCCTACGACCCGGAGCTCGCGGACCGCGCGGTGCGGCGCGACGCCGCGGACTTCGTCGACACCGTCGTCGCCCGGCTGCGGGACCTGCGTGCGACGCACGGGCGCCCGGCGCTGACCGTGGCCGCGTTCGACACCGAGCTGTTCGGGCACTGGTGGCACGAGGGCCCCGCCTGGCTGGGCGAGGTGCTGCGGCGGCTGCCCGAGGCCGGTGTGTCGGTGCGCACCCTGCGCGGCGCGATCGACGACGGCCTGGTCGGCGAGCCGGTGACCCTGCCGGAGTGCTCGTGGGGCTCGGGCAAGGACTGGCGGGTGTGGGCCGGGCCGCAGGTCGCGGAGTTCGTGGCGGGCAACGCGACCGTGCAGGACGACCTGCTCTCCGCCGTCGACGCCGTCGTCCCCGGCTCGGGGCCCGCGCTGCGCCGCGACGCGCGGGACCCGCTGGCCGACCTGCTCGTCGACCAGGCACTGCACGCACTGTCCAGCGACTGGGCGTTCATGGTCAGCAAGGACTCCGCCGCGGAGTACGCCCGCTCCCGGTTCGCCACGCACGCAGGCCGCGTCGCTGAGCTGGCCGGGCTGCTGCGCGACGGGCGCCGCCGCAGGGCCGCACGGCGGACCGGGCACTGGGCCGACGCGCGGGTGCCGACCTTCGGCGGGATCGACGCCCGGGACCTGGCGCACCCGTGACCCCGGTGCACCCCGCGGATCCCGGGAGCTCCGCTGTTTGCCAGGATCGTGCGATGCGGGTGCTGATGATCAGCTGGGAGTTCCCGCCGGTCGTCGTCGGGGGGCTGGGGCGGCACGTGCACGCCCTGGCCCGCGAGCTCGTCGCCGCGGGACACGAGGTCGTCGTGCTCTCCCGTGCCCCCACCGGCACCGACGCAGGCACCCACCCCACCGTCGACGAGACCGTGGACGGCGTGCGCGTGCTGCGCGTCGCCGAGGACCCGCCGCACCTGGACTTCGCCACCGACATGGTCGCCTGGACGCTCGGGATGGGCCACGGGCTGCTGCGCCACGCACTGTCCGCGGTGCTGCCCGGCTGGCGCCCGGACGTCGTGCACGCCCACGACTGGCTGGTCGCGCACCCGGCGATCGCGCTGGCCGACGTGCTCGGCGTCCCGCTGGTCGCGACGCTGCACGCCACCGAGGCCGGCCGGCACACCGGCTGGCTGCCCGGCCCGATGAACCGCCAGGTGCACTCCACCGAGTGGTGGCTGGCGAACCGGGCCGACGAGGTGATCACCTGCTCGTCGGCGATGCGCGCCGAGGTGTGCGCGCTCTACGACCTCGCCCCGGAACGGGTGCACGTCGTGCACAACGGCATCGACCTGCGGCGATGGCGCGCGCGGAGGTCCTCCCCGCTGCCCGCGACCCCCGGCCCCCGCCTGGTCTACTTCGGCCGCCTGGAGTACGAGAAGGGCGTCCAGGACCTCATCGCCGCGCTGCCGCGGATCCGGCGCCGCCACCGCGGCACGCAGCTGTTCGTCGCCGGGACCGGCACCCAGCGCGACATGCTGGCCCACTGCGCCGCGGAGCACCGGGTGAAGACCTCGGTGCGGTTCCTCGGCCACCTGCCCGACGCCGAGCTGGGCGCGCTGCTGCGCGCCGCCGACGCCGTCGTGCTGCCGAGCCGCTACGAGCCGTTCGGGATCGTCGCGCTGGAGGCGGCCGCGGTCGGCGCGACCCTGGTGGCCTCCACCGCAGGCGGGCTCGGCGAGGTCGTGCGCGACGGCGAGACCGGGATCGGCTTCGCCCCCGGCGACGTCGCGGGGATCGCCGACGCCGTCGACCGCGCACTGGCCGACCCGCGCGGCGCCGCACGGCGCGCCCGGGTGGCGAAGGCCCGGCTGCGCACCGACTTCGCCTGGCCGGTGATCGCCGAACGCACCGCCCGGATCTACGCCGAGGCCCGCACCGGCGGGCCGCAGGAGCTCGCCCGGCCCAAGATCCCGACCGGGAACCTGTTCGACCGGGAGCGGTGACCCGACCGGCAGCAGCGAGCGCCGCGGCTCAGACCCGGTCGAGCCGCTCCTTGAGGGCCTTGTCCGCCTTGCGGGCCATGTCCGCGACGGCCGCCCGCTCCGCGGCGGCGGCCTCGTAGTCGGCGCGCCGGTCGCGCACCACCCGGGCCGGGGCGCCGACGGCGATCGTGTACGCCGGGACGTCGCCGCGAGCCACCGCGTGCGCACCGAGCACGACGCCGTCGCCGATCCGGGCACCGCGCAGCACCGAGGTCTTCACCCCGAGCCAGCAGCCCTCACCGATCCGCACCGGCGACTTCACGATGCCCTGGTCCTTGATCGGGCGGTGCACGTCCTCGGTGCGGTGGTCGAAGTCGGTGACGTAGACCCAGTCCGCGACCAGCGTCGTCGCGCCCACCTCGACGTCGAGGTAGCAGTTGAAGGTGTTGTCCCGGCCGAAGACGACCTTGTCGCCGATCCGCATCGAGCCCTCGTGGCAGCGCAGCGCGGTGCCGTCGCCGATGTGCACCCAGCGGCCGATCTCCAGGCGCCCGAAGCCGGGGCGGGCCTCCAGCGTCACGCCCTTGCCGAGGAACACCATCCCGCGCAGCACGACGTGCGGATGCCGGATCCGCAGCACCAGCAGCCGCCAGTACCGCTTGAGGTACCAGGGGGTGATCGCGCGGTGGCGCAGGATCCAGCGCAGCGACGTCCAGCCGAACAGCCGCGCCTGCTCGGGATCGCGCTCGGGTCGGGCTCGCACGACGGGGACGATAGGCCCGGGTGTCGGCGCGGCCGTGACGGGTACCTCGTGACCGGACCGGGTGATCCCGGTCCGTCCCGCCCCCCATCCCGAACCGAGGAGCGATCCGCATGAGCGAGACCCCGCACTCCCCCGCCCCCGACGGCGGCACCGAGGTCGGCACCGACGAGCTGACCGGCGGATCCGGTGCGGCCTCCGGAGCGGACACGGTGCGCGAGAGCCTCGACCACGCCGGCAACCCGCGCCCCGGCGGCACCACGAACGACGCCGGGGCGACCACGGCCGCCGCCCGCGAGCTCGACACCGAGGACGACGACGAGCCCACCCGCAGCGAGTAGGACCGTTACGCTGCGCCCGTGCCCCGACCGTTGATCATCGACACCGACCCTGGCGTCGACGACGCCGTCGCGCTCGTCCTGGCGCTGCGCAGCACCGAGGCCGACGTCCGCGCCGTCGTCGCCTCCTACGGCAACGTCGACCTCGACCACACCCTCGGCAACGCCGGACGGCTGCTTGCCCTGACCGGGCGCACCGACGTGCCGCTCGGGATCGGCGCCGACCGGCCGCTGGTGCACCGGCTCGACCGGCGCGCCACGCTCGTGCACGGCGAGGACGGGCTCGGCGGCCGGGCCGCCGGGCTTGCGGACCCGGTCGCGCCGCGGCCCGGGTCCGGGATCGCGCTGATGGCGCAGGTCCTGGAGGAGACGACGCTGCCGGTCACGATCGCCTCGATCGGGCCGCTCACCGACACCGCGCTGCTGCTCGCGACCTACCCGCACCTGGCCGACCGGATCGAGCGGATCGTCGTCATGGGCGGGTCGATCGGCGGCGGCAACGTCACCGGCGCCGCCGAGTTCAACATCCACGCCGACCCGGAGGCCGCGCAGCGGGTGCTCACCCAGGACCGGGTCCCGGTGGCGCTGGTCCCGCTGGAGACGACGCTGGCCTGCTCCGCCGGGCCGGACTGGCTGCGCGCGCTCGCCGACGCCGACCCGGTGTGCGCCGAGCTCGCCGCGATGATCGAGCCGGTGCGGGCCGTCTACCGCTCCCGCTACGGCCACGACGCCGTCGCCCTGCACGACGCCGTCGCGCTGCTGGAGTGCGTCGAGCCGAACTCGCTGGTGGCCCGGCCGATCCCGCTGGCCGTCGACACCGGGTTCGGGCCGGCCCGCGGGGCGACCGTGCCGCAGCTGACGGCACCGGACGCCGCGGACCTGCCCGCGGTCGGGGTCATGGCGGCGCCGGACGTCCGGACCGTGCTCGACGCCGTGCTGGACCGGCTGCGCAAGGCCTGAGGTCCGGTCAGGCCATCGCGACGGTCACCACCAGGAACAGCACCGCGACGACCGGTCCTCCCCACGCCGCGAGGACGCGTCGTTCCGGTCTCGTGCGCAGGCCGCGTGCCCGCAGCAGCGTGACCGCGAGTGCGGCGGCCGCCGGGGCGAGCACCACCCCGTAGGCCCAGCCGCCGACGTCGGCCCAGGGCCCGCGCAGCCACAGCAGGACGAGCCCGGCGAGCGCGAGAACCAGTGCCTCGGCGATCGGCAGCAGGGTGGTCCGGCGCAGTGCCCGCCACAGCGCCGTCGCCGAGAACAGCAGGGCGACGGCGAACGCGACCCACGCCGGGACGGTGTCGAGCACCGGGCGGGACGGCAGCGGCGTGCCCCACAGCAGGGCGGGGGCGATGTCGTCGACGTCGGTGGTCGTGTTGCCGAGCACGACCACCGCGCGCCGCTGCTCCCGGTCGAGGGCGAGCATCGTCCGGAAACCGCCGGTGCCGCCGTTGTGCCAGACCATCGGGTGCCGCGCCCCGTCCGGGCCCGTCTCCTCGCTGGTGACCCAGATCCAGCCGATCCGTGCGCCGGGCTCGTCGTCGGCGGTCGGGGTCAGTGCCTCGTTCCCGGGGGCGGTTCCGGTGAGCTGGGCCTGCGCCCAGCGGGCGGTGTCGCCGATCGTGGTGAAGGTGGCGTTGCCCGAGGGCAGGTAGCCCTCCCCGTTCCAGCGCGGCGCGGGCGTGCCGTTGGCGAGGAAGCCCGGCAGCGCGGCCTGCGGGACGTCGGCGTCGCCGGGCCCGAACGACGTCGCGGCCATCCCGGTCGGGCCGGTGATCCGCTGCGCGACCAGGGCCGGGTAGTCCGGCGCCCCGGCCGCCCGGGTCAGCGCGGTGCCCAGCAGCGAGACGCCGAAGTTGGAGTAGGTCGGCGGCTGCGCGGCGTCCACGGGGGCGGCGCGGGCGTCCTCGACGAGCTGCGCGGTGGTCGTCGAGGCGTACGGGTTGTCGTTCAGCACGCCGGCGAGCAGGCTCTGCACGGCGGCGGTCGCCCCGAGCGGCGGCAGGCCGGAGCGGTGCTGGGCCAGCGAGGCGAGCGTGACTCCGCCCGCCGGGGTCCCCGCCAGATCCGGGAGATGCCGCGCCAGGGGGTCGTCGGCACGGACCTCACCGCGGCGGATCGCGTCGGCGAACAGCGCGGCGGTGAACGTCTTGGTGATCGAGCCGAGCTCGAACCGGGCGTCCGGGGCGGGCGGCGGGCCGTCGCGGCCGGGGCCGGAGTTCCCGAGCCCGGCCGTGGTGATCCCGTCCGGGGTGACCTCGGCGACCGCGAGGGCACGGAACCCGCCCCGGTCCCCGACGACGGCGCGCACCCGCTCGGCCAGGGCCACGTCACCGGAGATCTGCGGGCCGAGCACCTGGTGCTGCGGACCGAACAGTGTCCCGGCGAGCAGCCCGGCCAATGCGGCCACGGCGGCGAGCACGGCGCCGAGGCTGGTCACGCGGCCCCGGCCGGCGGCCGGACCGGCCCCGGACGCGTCGACGCCGGTCCCGGGATCGGCACCGTTCCCGGTCACGGGATCGTGCTCGGGAACGGCCCCCTGGTCGGGCTCGGCGGGATCGGACGTGACGGGTCGGTCGGCCATGACGGGCTCCTTCAGCGCCGGGCGGCGAGAACGGTCACGAGCAGCGGGACGACGCGGGCAGCGGGCACCTCGTAGTGACCGCGGCGGGCGGAGGCGAGCCAGCCCGCGGCGACGAGCTGGCGCAGGTGGTGATGGAGCTGCCCGGTCGTCCCGACGGACTCCTGTTCGAGCAGCTCCGCGGTGGTGCGCACGCCGTTGAGCACGAGCTGCAGGATGCTCAGCCGCGCCGGGTGGGCCAGCGCGTCGAGGGTGCCGGCGAGCTCGGTCCAGTCGGTGTCACGCAGCGCGTCCCCGGACAGGCCGTACTGCCAGCGCACGGGCCCGGCGTCCGGGACGTCGACGCTGCCTGCCATCAGGACCGCGCCGGGTGCGCGCCGCTCCAGCTCGGTCAGCGCCCACAGCGCGTCCCCCGGGGCCGCATCACCCGGGGCCCCGGTGCCGCTGCTCTCGTCCGCCGCATCGGCCCGGGCGGCCTGCAGGTCGGCGACGGCGCGCTCCAGGGCGCGCAGGCGGGCGTCGTGGTCGTCCGGGACGTCGTTCACACCACGAAGATACGAAAATACGTATCTTCGTACAAGCGCCGGTCAGGCCAGGCCGTGCTCGATCGCCAGCCGCACCAGCGCGCCGCGCCCGGGGACGCCGAACTTCCGCAGCAGCCGCTGCACGTGGTTCTCCACCGTCCGCGGCGAGAGCACCAGCCGGGCGGCGATCTGCCGTGCCGTCAGCCCCTCGACGACCAGGCGCAGCACCTCCGATTCGCGCGGGCTGAGCTCCGGCGCGGCCTCCCGGGCGGGTGCGGCGACCGAGTCGAGGACGACCTCGGCCAGTCCCGGGGAGAAGGCGGGGCGGCCCGCGACGGCGGCGGCGACGATGTCCGCGACCTCCTCGGCGTCGTCGGAGATCGCGACGCCGGTGGCCCCGGCACGGACGGCGTCGAGCACGAGCCCGTGGTCGGCGTCCGGCGCGGCGACGGCGACGACCGGCACGTCGGGGCTGCGCGTGACGACCGCGGCGATGACCGCGAGCACCGGGCCCGGCGACGGCGTCAGGTCGGCCAGCACCACGCCCGGCGCCGCCCGGGCGACCGAGGCCGCGACCGCCTCGGCGGACTCCGCGCCGGCCCGTCCGACGACCTCGGCGCCCTCGGGGACCGGCGGATCGCCGACGACAACGCTGCGGACCGGCGCCGCGCCGGCCCCCTCGACCGCTTCCGCCACCCGCGCCCCCGTACTCGTCCCTGTGCCGGTTCGTCCGGGCACCCTGCCATGCGGCACAGTCGATCCGGCACGGCCGATCGGGCAGTTGCGTCCGTTCCGGACAGTGATCGTCGGGAGACCGGCCGGAGATCGTCAGTCCGCGAGGCCCTGTTCGATGGCGTAACGCACGAGCTGGCTGCGGTTGTGCAGCTGCAGCTTGCGCAGGGTGTTCTGCACGTGGCTCTCCACGGTGCGGTGCGAGACGACGAGCTTCGACGCGATCTGCCGCGCGGTCAGCCCCTTCGCGACCAGCCGCAGCACCTCGGTCTCCCGCTCGGTCAGCGCCGGGACCGCGGGCTCGTCGCGGGCCGGGGCGGGACCCTCGGCGAGACGGCGGTACTCCCCCAGCACCAGGCCGGCCAGGCCCGGGGTGAACACCGGGACCCCGCGGGCGGTGCGTTCGACGGCGTCGAGCAGCTCCTCGGCACCCGCGGACTTCACCAGGTAGCCCAGCGCCCCCGCCTTGCAGGCCTCCAGCACGTCGGCGTGCTCGCCGGACGCCGACAACACCAGCACCTGGGTCTCCGGCAGCGCGGCGGTGATCTCGCCGATCGCGGTCACCCCGGAGACGGCGCCCAGGTTGAGGTCCATCAGCACGACGTCCGGGCGCACCGCGGTCGCGATCCGGACCGCGGCGGGCGCGTCCGGGGCGGTGGCGACCACGTCGCAGCCCCGCTCCCCCAGGTCGCGCGCGACGCCCTCGCGCCAGATCGGGTGGTCGTCGACCACCATCACCCGGATCGCGTCCACGTGTCCTCCTTCGGCAGCCGGATCACCCATTCCGTCCCGAGCTCGGGCCCGGTGTCCAGGGTGAGCGTCCCGGCGAGCTGCTCGACCCGTCCGCGCAGCGACCGTGCCACACCGAGGCGGCCCTCCGCCTCGGCCTGGGCGAGGCGGCCGTCGGGGATGCCGGGGCCGTCGTCGCGGACGCTGATCTCCAGGGCGTCGGGCAGCTCCTCCAGCAGCACCCAGGCCCGCGCGGCAGGCCCGGCGTGCACGGCGACGTTCGCCAGCGCCGCCCGGACCGCGGCCTCCACCTCGGTCGCCACACCCGCGTCGAGCTCGACGGGGTGCCCGGGCGCGGACACCGTGACCCGCTCGGAACCGAGACCGCGCAGGACCGCGGCGAGGTCGCGGCGCCCGCACGCGTCGGCGGTGCCGGTGCCGCCGGTGAGCAGCGCGCGCAGCGCCGTCTCCTGCTCCCCGGCCAGCAGGCCCAGCTCGGCGGCGCCCCCGCCCAGCTCGGAGCCGCGGCGCTTCACATGCGCGAGCACCTGCAGGACGCCGTCGTGCACCGCCCGGGTGAGCCGCTCCCGCTCGTCGTCGGCGGCCTGCTCGGCGGTGAGGCGGCGCAGCCGGGCCGCGGTCCGGTCGAGGACGTGCGAGGCGAACCCGACGGTCAGCCCGGCCAGCACCAGCAGCTCGGTGTCGCCCAGCTCCAGCAGCCCGAACCGCCGTTTGGTCAGCCCGAGGGTCACCGACACGACGACGGCGGCCGCGACCCCGCCGCGGATCCCGCCCGCGACGGCGCAGGCCAGCACCGCGCCGGAGGTCCAGATCGAGCCCATGCCCGGGCCGCCGGCGTCGAGGTAGGCGGGGTGCACCAGCCACGGCGTCGTCGCCATCACCGCGACGCAGACGGCCAGGTCGGCGGCCGCGAGCCGGCCGCGCCGGTCCGGCGTGCCGGGCAGCCCGCCGAGGTAGCCCCAGGAGGTGACCGCGGTCCACACGCCCATGACCGCGATGACGCCGAGCGCGCCGACCGGGCTGGTGTAGCCGCTGCCCAGGCCGTAGACGGTCACGCCGGCGACCGTGACCAGGGTCAGCAGCCGGTAGGCGATGATGCCGCGCCAGAACGGCTCGAGCGGGTGCTCCACGTCGTCGAGTCTGACGGCGAGGCCCGCCCACCGGGGCCGTTCCGGCGAGGTCATGGCCGGTTACCGGGGCTTGGTGCCGGTGATCAGTGCGTTGTAGAACCAGCTGCGCGGCACGACGTGGCGCAGCACCGTCTCGTCGAGCCTCGAGAGCCGCTGCCAGCCGTGGTAGGCGAACATGCCCCAGTTCCAGCCGAGCTTGCCGGGCGGGACGGCCGCCTCGAACGTGCGCACCGGCCAGCCCAGCATCGCCGCGGAGAACTCCTCGGTCGAGGCCGCCACCCCGGCCGCGCCTGCCCGGCGGGCGGTCTCCTCCAGCTCGCTGGGGTCGAACGTGTGGATGTCGACGACGGACTCCAGCGCCGCGGCGCGGGAGGACTCGTCGAGCTCGTGCTGCGGGCGCCGCCAGCCCGCCAGCGCGGGCAGCTTCGTCAGGGTGGTGGTGGCCTTCCAGGTCCACTGGCCGAGCTTGCGGGCGTAGGCGTCGCCGATCGTGGTCGGCTCCCCGGCGAAGACGAACCGCCCGCCCGGCTCCAGCACCCGCAGGATCTCCCGGAACGCGGCCTCGACGTCGGGGATGTGGTGCAGCACCGCGTGCCCGACGACGAGGTCGAAGCTGTCGTCCGGGAACGGGATGTGCTCGCCGTCGACGACGCGGCCCTCGACGTCGAGCCCGAGGCCCTCGGCGTTGCGGGTGGCGGCCTCCACCATGCCCGGGGACAGGTCGGTGACGACGCCGCGCTCGGCGACCCCGGCCTGCATCAGGTTGAGCAGGAAGAACCCGGTCCCGCTGCCCAGCTCCAGCGCGCGGTTGTACGGGCGGCCGTCCCACGGGGCCGCGGCGCGGAAGCGGCCCGCGGCGTAGTCGATGCAGCGTTCGTCGTAGCTGATCGACCACTTCTCGTCGTAGGTCCCGGCCTCCCAGTCGTGATAGAGGACGTTCGCGAGCTTGCGGTCGTGCCACGCGGCCTCGACCTGCTCGGCGGTGGCGTGCGGGGTGGGCGCCGGGTCCTGACTCATGGCTGGAGTCTCGCAGAACCCGCCGACGGTTCCACCGAGGACACCGGCTCCCCGCCCGGGCCCGTACGGACCCGGGGCGGCGAGCGGCGGGCTCAGCGACCGGTGAAGGTGGCCTTCCCCGGCCCGTGCTCGACGAACGAGGCGGTGCCTGCCTTCGCGTCCTCGGAGGCGAAGACTCCGGCGAACAGCTCGGACTCGATGTCCAGGCCGGTGCGCAGGTCGGTCTCCAGGCCGTTGTCGATCGCCTTCTTGGCCGCGGCGTAGGCCAGCGCGGGGCCGTCCTTGAACTGCGACGCCCACTCGACGGCGCGGGTGTACACGTCGTCAGCCGGGACGATCTCGTCCACCAGCCCGATCTCCAGGGCCTCCTCGGCCTTCACCATCCGGCCGGTGTAGATCAGGTCCTTGGTACGCGGCGCGCCGATCAGCCGGGCGGCGCGCTGGGTCCCGCCGCCGCCCGGGAAGATCCCGAGCAGGATCTCCGGGAAGCCGAGCTTGGCGTTGTCCCCGGCGATCCGCCGGTCGGCACCGAGCACGACCTCGAGGCCGCCGCCGAGGGCGTAGCCGGTCACCGCCGCGACGGTCGGCTTGGGGATGGTGGAGATCGCGCCGAGCCCGGCGGACAGTTCCCGGGCCTGCGGCGCCATGTCGGAGTAGGACATCGACGCCATCTCCTTGACGTCGGCCCCGGCGGCGAAGGTCTTCTCCCCGCCGTACACGACGACGGCGCGCACGTCGGCGCGGGCCGTCGCCTCCGCCGAGATCTCCAGCAGCTCCCGCTGGATCTGGCGGTTCAGCGCGTTCATCGGCGGGCGGTCGATCCGGATCGTCCCGACGCCGTCGTCCACGGACAGGCTCACGAATTCGGTCACGGGCCGGACCCTAACGGCCCGCACCCGGGGCGGCCCTGTGATCGACGCTGCCTCCCGCCTCACCGCCGGTAGGCGGCGAACCGTCCGTCGGCGCGGCGGTCGACGGCCAGCGGCAGCCCGAAGGTCTCCGAGAGCGCGTCGGCGGTCATGACGTCGTCGAGCAGCCCGGCCGCGACGACCTTCCCCTCGCGCAGCAGCAGGCCGTGCGTGTAGCCGGGCGGGATCTCCTCCACGTGGTGGGTGACCAGCACCGATGCGGGCGCGTCCGGGTCCTGCGCCAGGTCCGACAGCCGCGCGACCAGGTCCTCGCGCCCGCCCAGGTCCAGTCCGGCGGCCGGCTCGTCGAGCAGCAGCAGCTCCGGGTCGGTCATCAGCGCGCGGGCGATCAGTGTCCGCTTCCGCTCCCCCTCCGACAGCGTCCCGTAGGCGCGGTCGGCGAGCGACCCCATGCCCAGCTGGGTGAGCAGCTGCCGCGCCCGCTCGGTGTCCTGGGCCTCGTAGTCCTCGCGCCAGCGGCCGAGCACGGCGTACCCGGCGGAGACGACGACGTCGGAGACGATCTCGTCGCCGGGGATCCGGACGCCGAGGTTGGCCGAGGTCAGCCCGATCCGCGGGCGGAGCTCGAACACGTTCACCCGCCCCATCCGCTCGCCGAGCACGTACACCGCACCCGAGGTGGGGTGCAGCTCGGCGGCGGCGAGGCGCAGCAGGGTGGTCTTGCCGGCGCCGTTGGGGCCGAGCACCACCCAGCGCTCGTCGAGCTCGACCCGCCAGTCGACGGCGTCGAGCAGCGTGGTGGCGCCGCGCCGGACGGTCGCGGCCTGCATTCCGATCACCAGGTCGTCGGAGTCCGGGGCGAGGCTCGTTGCCGGAGAAGTCACGGTGCCTATCCTGCCGACCGTGCCTGTCTTCCCGCTCGGTGCCCACCCCGACGATCACGGAACCCGCTTCGCGGTCGCCTCCACCAGTGCCGAGGCGGTGGAGGTGTGCCTGGTCGACGGCCCGGAGAGCAGCTCCGGGACGAGCGACCGCGAGCTCACCGAGCGCCGCGTCGAGCTGACCGAGCACACCTTCGGCGTGTGGCACGGCCACATCCCCGGGGTGCGGGCGGGCCAGCGCTACGGCTTCCGGGTGCACGGCCCGTACCGGCCGTTCCAGGGGCTGCGCGCCAACCCGCACAAGATCCTCGTCGACCCCTACGCGCGGCAGGTCGAGGGCGTGGTGACCGACGTCGTCGCCGCCCGCGGCTGGTACGGCGACCCGATGTCGGGCACGCCGAGCACCGTGGACTCGCTCGGCAGCGTGCCGCTGTCGGTGGTCACCGGCAACGGCGAGCGCGCCCGCCCGCCCCGCCCGGACGTGCCCTGGTCGGACACCGTGATCTCCGAGATCCACGTCAAGGGCTGGACCCGCAACCACCCGGAGGTCCCCGAGGCCCACCGCGGGACCTACCTCGGGCTGGCCCATCCGGCCGTCATCGCGCACCTGCAGCGGACCGGGATCACCGCGGTCGAGCTGCTCCCGGTGCAGGCGAGCGCCGCCGAGCCGCCGCTGCTGGAGCGCGGCGCGTCGAACTACTGGGGCTACGCGACGCTGGCCTTCCTCGCCCCGCACCCCGGCTACGCGGCCGTGCCCGGCAACGAGGCCGCCGAGTTCCGCTACCTGGTCGACACCCTGCACGCGGCCGGGATCGAGGTGATCCTCGACGTCGTCCCGAACCACACCTGCGAGGGCGGCGTCGGCGGGACGACGCTGTCCTACCGCGGGCTGGACGCCCCGGCGTACTACTCGCTCGGCGGCTCCGGGCACGACGCGGACATCACCGGCACCGGCAACACCCTCGACGCCGGCTCCCCCACGGTGATCCGGCTGATCTGCGACTCGCTGCGGCACTGGGTGCGCACCTACGGCGTCGACGGCTTCCGCATCGACCTCGCCTCGGTGCTCGGCCGACCGCACTCCGGGCCGTTCTCGGCCGAGTCGGCGATGCTCACCGCGATCGCCCAGGACCCGACGCTGTCGGCGTGCAAGCTGATCGCCGAGCCGTGGGACGCGACCGGCGAGGGTTACCGGGTGGGCGGCTTCGGCGTGGCCTGGTCGGAGTGGAACGGCCGCTACCGCGACGCCGTGCGCGACTTCTGGCGCGGGCACGGCGGGGTGGGCGAGCTGGCGTCACGGCTGACCGGCAGCTCCGACATCTACGCCGCGTCCGGGCGCAGGCCGTGGGCGTCGGTGAACTTCGTGACCGCGCACGACGGCTTCACCCTGCGCGACCTGGTGTCCTACGAGCACAAGCACAACGAGGGCAACGGCGAGCAGAACCGCGACGGCACCGACGACAACCGCTCGCAGAACCACGGCGCCGAGGGCGAGACCGCCGACGCCGGCATCCGCGCCGCCCGCCGGGCCACCGCCCGGGCCATGATGGCGACCCTGCTGCTGTCGATCGGCACGCCGATGATCACCGGCGGCGACGAGCGCTGGCGCACCCAGGGCGGCAACAACAACGCCTACTGCCGCGACGACGGCACCTCCTGGGTGGACTGGACCGCCACCGACGAGACCGCGGCGATGGAGGCGTTCACCGCGAAGGTCACCGCGCTGCGCCGGGAGTCCCCGGTGCTGCACCGGGACCAGTTCTACGTCGACGGCGAGGTCCTCTGGTGGGACCCGTCCGGCCGCCCGATGAACGACGGCGACTGGCACGACGGCGGGCGGCGCACCCTGGTCGTCCTGCTGGCCGACTACTGGCTGCTCCTGCTGCACTCCGGCGACGAGCCGGTGGACTGCGTGCTGCCCGGGGACCACGGGTTCGAGCCGGTGCTCGACTCCGCCGCCGAGGACGGTGAGCCCGTGGACCCGGCCCCGCTGGAGGCCGGTGCCACCGTGGTCCTGCCGCCCCGCTCGGTCCGACTGCTGCGGAGCCGCTGATTCGGCTTTCATCCGGACGACCGGTCCGCGTGTGCGAATTCCCGGCTCGACAGGTGGGTGACACACTTCACTCCGGCCCCGTCATCGACGCTTCGATTCACGGAACCTGTCGACACCGGGACGGAATCGGACGAACCACGCATTCTGATCGAGAAAACCGATCACTCGTGGTACGGCCCGGCCCGCACATGCGTTGTCGCAGGTCTACCGTGGAGGCATGACCAGGTCGAGCTTCCTCGGGTGGCCGGTTCTCCGGCAGCTCGCCAGCGGGGACATCTTCGGCCGCGGTCCTGCGGTGCAGTCCGGGAAGACGCGGCGGATGGAATCCCGCAACGCGACGGCCGACCGGGTCGTGCAGAGCGTCTGCCCCTTCTGTGCCGTCGGCTGCGGCCAGCGTGTGTACGTCAAGGACGAGAAGGTCACCCAGATCGAGGGCGACCCGGACTCGCCGATCTCGCGGGGCCGCCTGTGCCCCAAGGGCTCGTCGAGCGAGCAGCTGGTGAACAACCCGCTGCGCCAGACCAAGATCCTCTACCGGGCCCCGTACGCGAAGGACTGGGAGCCGCTCGAGCTCGACACCGCGCTCGACATGCTCGCGGACCGCTTCATCGAGGCGCGGGAGAACCACTGGCAGGAGACCGACGACGAGGGTCGTCTGCTCCGCCGCACGATGGGCATCGCCTCGCTGGGCGGCGCCACGCTGGACAACGAAGAGAACTATCTGATCAAGAAGCTCTTCACCGCCGCGGGCGCCATCCAGATCGAGAACCAGGCCCGTATTTGACACTCCGCCACGGTTCCCAGTCTGGGAGCCTCGTTCGGTCGCGGTGGAGCGACCCAGTCCCTGCAGGACATGGCCAACGCCGACTGCATCGTCCTCATGGGCGGCAACATGGCGGAGGCCCACCCGGTGGGGTTCCAGTGGGTGTCCGAGGCCAAGGCCCGCGGCGCCCGCATCATCCACGTCGACCCGCGCTTCACGCGTACCTCCGCGGTCGCGAACCGGCACCTGCCGATCCGCGCCGGCTCGGACGTCGTGCTGCTCGGTGCACTGATCAACTACGTGCTGCAGAACGACCTGTACTTCCACGAGTACGTCGTCTCCTACACCAACGCCGCGACCCTGGTGAACTCCGAGTTCCGCGACACCGAGGACCTCGGTGGCCTGTTCTCGGGCTTCGACCCGGAGACCGGTAGCTACGACCCGAGCACCTGGTCCTACGACGAGCACAACGTCTCGCCGAACGGCAACGAGAAGAACGCCAACTCGCTCGGTCACGCGGCCGGGGACGAGCACGGCGCCGGCGGCCCGCCGCTGGACCACGCCGAGGTGAACCGGGACGAGACGCTGCAGCACCCGCGCTCGGTCTTCCAGATCCTGAAGAAGCACTACGCCCGGTACACCCCGGAGATGGTGCAGGACCTGTGCGGCCTGGACGCGGAGCAGTTCGAGTACCTGGCGAAGTCGATCACGGCCAACTCGGGCCGGGAGCGGACCACCTGCTTCGGCTACGCGACGGGCTGGACCCAGCACACCCTCGGTGCGCAGTTCATCCGCAGTGCGGCCATCCTGCAGCTGCTCCTGGGCAACGTCGGCCGGCCCGGCAGCGGCATCATGGCGCTGCGCGGGCACGCGTCCATCCAGGGCTCGACCGACATCCCGACGCTGTTCAACCTGCTCCCGGGCTACCTGCCGATGCCGCACGCCGGCCGGCACGACACCTGGGAGGAGTACATCGAGTCCGTCGGCTCGAAGCAGCAGAAGGGCTACTGGGCCAACGCCGACGCCTACATGATCAGCCTGATGAAGGCCTGGTTCGGTGACGCGGCGCGCGAGGACAACAACTGGGCCTACGACTACCTGCCCCGGCTGACCGGTCCGCACGGGACCTACCAGACCGTGGTGGAGATGCTCGCCGGCAACGTCGACGGGTACTTCGTCCTGGGGCAGAACCCGGCGGTCGGTTCGCCGAACTCGCACCAGCAGCGCATGGGCATGTCCAAGCTCAAGTGGCTGGTCGTGCGCGACTTCAACATGATCGAGTCCGCCACCTGGTGGAAGGACGGCCCGGAGATCGCCTCCGGCGAGCTGAAGACCGAGGACATCGGTACCGAGGTCTTCTTCATGCCCGCCGCGACGCACGTCGAGAAGGCAGGCACCTTCACCCAGACCCAGCGGATGGTCCAGTGGCGGCACCAGGCCGTCGCCCCGCCGGGCGAGGCGCAGAGCGAGCTGGACTTCTTCTGGGAGCTGGGCCGTCGGATCCGGGAGCGGATGGCCGGGTCGGATCTGGAGCGGGATCGCCCGCTGCTGGACATGACCTGGGACTATCCGCTCGACGAGCACGGCCTGCCCGAGCCCGAGGCGGTGCTGGCCGAGATCAACGGCCACTACCTCACCGGGGAGAAGAAGGGCGAGCCGCTCCCGGCGCTGACCGAGATCAAGAACGACGGTTCGACCTCGGCCGGCTGCTGGATCTACACCGGCGTCTACGGCGAGGGGAAGAACCAGGCGGCGCGGCGCGTCCCGCACGGCGGGCACGGGCTCACCCAGTCCGAGTGGGGCTGGGTGTGGCCTGCGGACCGGCGGATGCTCTACAACCGGGCCTCCGCGGACCCGGACGGCAAGCCGTGGAGCGAGCGCAAGCGCTACATGTGGTGGGACGAGGCGGCAGGCCGCTGGGCAGGTCCGGACGTGCCGGACTTCCCGGTCGACCGGGCGCCCCACGCCCGCCCGGACCCGTCGATCGGCGGTCCGGACGCGCTCGCAGGCGACGACCCGTTCATCATGCAGGCGGACGGGAAGGCCTGGCTCTTCGCGCCGCGGGGACTGGTCGACGGTCCGCTCCCGGCGCACTACGAGCCGCAGGAGTCGCCGGTCACCAACACGCTCTACCCGCAGCAGCACGCGCCCGCGCGGATGCTGTTCGCCCGTGAGGACAACCTCATGGCGCCCGATGCCGGGATGGCCGGTGCCGGTGTGTACCCGTACGTGTTCACCACGTACCGGCTCACCGAGCACCACACGGCGGGCGGGATGAGCCGGTGGTCGCCGTTCCTGGCCGAGCTGCAGCCCGAGATGTTCTGCGAGATCTCCCCGGAGCTCGCCGCGGAACGCGGGCTGGAGAACGGTGGCTGGGCGACGATCGTGTCGCCGCGTGCGGCCATCGAGGCCCGGGTGCTGGTCACCGAGCGGATGAACCCGCTGCTGATCAACGGCAAGTGGGTGCACCAGGTGGGGCTGCCCTACCACTGGGGCGTCGGCACGGACGCCGTCGTCACCGGTGACGCGGCGAACGACCTGATCGGCATCGCGCTCGACCCGAACACCCAGATCCAGGGGTCGAAGGTCGGGTCGTGTGACCTGGTGGCCGGGCGGCGCCCGCGTGGCCACGCCGTCACCGAACTGGTCCAGGCCTACCGCGACCGTGCGGGGACGACGCCGGAGACCGACAACGAGCGGATCTCCGACCCGTCGGAGGAGGGCATCTACCCGAACCCTCCGCACACCGACGAGACCGAAGCCCCGCACACCGCCCGATGACGCACCCCGCCACCACCTCACGAAGCGGAGCCGCCCCGTCCCCCGGTCAGCCGGGGGCCGGGCGGCTCACCGCCGTACAGGAGTTCTGATGGGTCAACTGGCCGGCCCCACCGACCCGACCGCCGATGTGCACTGGGACGAGCCCCAGCCGCGCAAGGGGTTCTTCACCGACACGTCGATCTGCATCGGCTGCAAGGCCTGCGAGGTCGCGTGCAAGGAGTGGAACCACAACCCGCGTGACGGTGACCTCGAGCTCACCGGCATGTCCTACGACAACACCGAGCAGCTCGGCGCCAGCACCTGGCGCCACGTCGCGTTCATCGAGCAGGACGAGGACCGCATCGAGGAGGCCCGGGCCTCCGGGCGCGCCCTGGTCAACCTCGGCCTGCCCTCGATCCGCACCAAGGAGAAGGAGGCCGTGCCCGCCGGCGTCGGCGCCTCCTCCAACGGGTCCTCGAACGGCGCACTGTCCAACGGCTCGGGCAACGGCTTCGACGGCGCACTCGGTCTCGCCGCGCTCCCCCCGCGGGAGCAGATGGACCTGACGCCGCCGGACACCCCGGAGTTCCGCTGGCTGATGTCCTCCGACGTCTGCAAGCACTGCACGCACGCCGGGTGCCTGGACGTCTGCCCGACCGGTGCGCTGTTCCGCACCGAGTTCGGCACGGTCGTCGTCCAGCACGACGTGTGCAACGGCTGCGGCACCTGCGTCGCGGGCTGCCCGTTCGGTGTCGTCGAGCGCCGCGCCGACGGCACCGCCGCCCCGACGACCGGCTCCGGTGACCGCAAGGGCGAGCAGCCCGACGTCCCGCGCCGGGGCGTCGCGCAGAAGTGCACGCTCTGCTACGACCGGCTGATCGACGGCGAGACCCCGGCGTGCGCCAAGACCTGCCCGACGACGTCGATCAAGTTCGGGGACACCGAGGACCTCGCGGTGGTCGCCCAGCAGCGCGTCGAGCAGCTGCACGCGCAGGGGCTCACCGAGGCCCGGCTCTACGGCGCCAACCCCAACGACGGCGTCGGCGGCACCGGCTCGATCTTCCTGCTCCTCGACGAGCCGGAGGTCTACGGCCTGCCGCCGGACCCGCGGGTCTGCACCGCCGACCTGCCGGAGATGTGGAAGACCGCGCTCATCGCGAGCGCCGGCATGGTGGGTGCCGCGGCGCTCGCGTTCCTGACGGGAGGACGGCGATGAGCGTCAACGAGTTCGACAGCTACCGCCCGCCGGAGCAGCCGAAGAAGCGCCGCAAGCGGCGTCGCCAGGCCGCCGCGGCCGGCGACGCGAGCCGGCGCGGCGCCGAGGGCAACCGCGAGATGCCGATGGTGCCCGACGTCGAGGCGATGGCCCACGACTCGTACTACGGCAAGGGCGTCGTCAAGCCGCCGCCGTGGGGGCACGAGGTCGCGGCCTACCTGTTCCTCGGCGGCGTCGCGGGCGGCTCCGGGCTGCTCGGTGCCGGTGCGCAGATGTCGAAGCGCCCGAAGCTGCGCCGCAACACCCGGGTGATCGCCATGAGCGCGGTCGGCCTGGGCGGCGTCGCGCTGGTCATGGACCTGGGACGCCCGGACCGCTTCTACAACATGCTCCGGACGTTCAAGGTCACCTCGCCGATGAGCGTCGGCTCGTGGATCCTGTCCGGCTACGCCGGGGCGCTCACCGTCGCGTTCGGTGCGGACTTCGACCGGATGCTCGGCGAGCGGCTGCCGCTCGGCCCGCTGCGCAAGCTGCTGCGGCTCGCGGAGAACCCGGCCGGTCTCGGCGCGGCCGTGTTCGCGGCGCCGCTGGCGTCCTACACCGGTGTGCTGCTGTCCGACACCGCGGTCCCGACCTGGAACGCGATGCGCGAGGGCCTGCCGTACGTGTTCGTCAGCTCGGCGAGCCTCGCGGCGTCCGGCCTGGCCATGGTGACGACGCCGGTCGAGGAGTGCGGCCCGGCCCGCAAGCTGGCCGTCGCCGGCGTCATCGGTGACATCGCGTTCATGAAGTGGACCGAGTCGCGGATGGACGAGACGGTCAAGGAGCCGCTGCACCACGGCGAGTCCGGCAAGCTGGTGACGTGGGCCGAGCGGCTCGCGATCGCCGGTGGTGTCGGCACGCTGCTGGGCGGGCGGAAGCGCCCGATCGCGATCCTGTCCGGGCTGTGCCTGGCCGCGGCGTCGGCGTTCACCCGGTTCGGGGTGTTCGAGGCCGGGCTGCACTCGGCGCGGGACCCGAAGTACACGATCGAGCCGCAGCGCCGCCGCCTCGCGGCCCGCCGCGCCGCCGGGATCACCGACGACTCGATCACCACGGTCTGACACCCCACGCACCACCTGCGGGCGGGCCCCCTCGATCTCGAGGGGGCCCGCCCGTTTTCCGGTGATTCTCCGCCGGACGTACGCCTGGATACCCCTGTCCGAGTGATCATCTGTACCGGCATCCGCCCCGAATGCCGGTGCGGCACCAGGCAACCCCCGCTCATCGGGTGGCACTCCCCCGTTCCTGTCACGCACCGTGCCCACAGGTCGATGAACCGGGTGACATGCATGCACACGAACTGGGGGGTTCGTCATGACCAGAGCACTCGTCCGGTCCACGAAGGTGGTCCTGCTGCTCCTCACCACGCTGCTGGCGACGGTGCTCGCCGCCGGTGCGGCGAGCGCGGCACCGCAGCCCGGGCCGCCGGCGCCGGGGCCGGTGCGGGATCTGACGGTGGCCATCGGGCCCGGCAGCGGCGCCCGGGGGTCGGCGTTCGACGCGTCCTGGACGCAGCCGGCGACGGGCCCGATGATCGAGGGTTACTACCGCTACGAGGTGACCGACGCGCTCGGCAAGCGCGTCGACGCCGGCCGGACCGACGACACGCGCGCGGGCACGTTCCACGGCGACTACTGCCGCGCGCCGTACACGTTCACCGTCCGTGCGGTCTCGGTGAGCGGGCGCGACGGCGCCGAGACGGCCGGCCCGCCGGCGAGCGCGAGCTACGGCAGCGCCGGCAGCGACGCCTGCGCGCTGCACTCGACGCTCGCCGCGAAGCAGACCGGCCCGGGCGCCGTGGACGTCACGATCACCTCGGCCCAGACCGCGCCGGTCGAGGTCTCCGGTGACTGCGTGCTGAACGTCGACGGCAAGCCGGTCTGGAGCGGCACCTGCGGTGGCTACAAGGCGAAGACCGCGCACGTCACCGGGCTCGAGCCCGGCACGCACGGTCTGATCCTGGTCACCAAGTCGCCCAACGGGATCACCTACACCGACCGGGGCACCGCGACCGTGCGGTGACCCGGTCCCCCGCGGTCGGCGCCGTTGAGGGGGCGGCACCGGCGGCGGGGTATCTGTTGCAACGAGGAAGGGGGTCGCGGCGCCTGCGGGCGCCGCGGCCCCCTTTCTTGCGTGCCTGCCCCTCACACGCCCGGTCTTCTCGCGCGCCCGATCTTCTCGCGCGTCTGGTCTTCTCGGTGCCCGCACCGGGCGCGCATACTCGCCGGACGCCGGGCCACGAGTCCCGCTGCCGGGGCGGTGCTCCGCCGGGAGCGGGGCTGCTGACTCCACCGCCGTCCGAGTGAATCGCGGCCCGGAAATTCCCCCGAATTGCATTCCGATGCCGAGCAACCCCCTGACCATCGGGTGGCGATGCCGCAATTCCGTGACGCGGGATCGTTGCGTGCCGATACTTCGGGTGCGGTGCCACACCGGGCACCGCGACTCATACGAACTGGGGGGTTCGTGATGAACGGAGCACTCGACCGGTCGCTGAAAGCGGCCGTTCTGATCGCCGCCACGTCGCTGACGGCGGTTCTCGGCGCCGGTGCGGCGAACGCGGCACCGGCGGCGTCCGAGCCGACGCCGCCCGGTCCGGTGCAGGGTCTGCACCTGGACTCCCGCGGCGGTGAGGGCGCCCGCGTCGCCTACTTCGACGCGGGGTGGAAGGCCCCGGCCGACACCGGTGGGGGCAAGAACCTGCACTACGCCTACGACGTCCGGGACACCACCGGCCGCAAGATCGACGCCGGCCAGACCGATGCGACGGCGGCGGGCCGGTTCGACGCCGACCGCTGCACCCAGCCGTACACGATCAAGGTCCACGCCGTGACCGAGAAGCCGAACGGCTCCGTGCTGGTCGGGCCCGAGACGAGCGCCACGTTCGGATCGCTGACCTGCGAGATCAACTCCTCGCTCGCGGCGAAGCAGACCGGCCCGGGCACCGTGCACGTCGACATCAAGCGCGAGGCGCCGTGGGACCCGGAGGTCGGTGGTCCGGGCGTCCTCACCGCCGACGGCCAGAAGGTCTGGTCGGGCTCGGTCGGTGGCGCCGAGGACGAGGAGGCCACGATCTCCGGCCTGAAGCCGGGCACGCACCACCTGAAGCTGACCACCCGCTCGCCCAACGGGCACGACTACGTCGCGACCACGGACGTCACCGTCAAGTAACCGCACGTCACACCGGCTCCGGCGGTCCGCTCGGGCCGCCGGAGCCGGTCCACCACACGAGAACACCGGGGGGATGATCTCGATGGGTACCACCGACACGATCCGGCGCGCACTGGTCGCCGGGAGCCTCGCCGCGGGCGTCGCACTGACCGGGTTCGCCGGCGTCGCGAGCGCCGCGCCCGACCTCAACAGCACGGCGGCGCCGACGCTGAACAGCACCGCCGCACCGGCACTCAACAGCACCGCCGCACCAGCGCTCAACAGCACCGCCGCACCAGCGCTCAACAGCACCGCCGCACCGGCGCTCAACAGCACCGCCGCACCGGCGCTCAACAGCACTGCCGCACCGGACGGCAACGTCGCCGAGCCGGTGCTCGGCGGCTCTCCCGGCAACCCGCACGCCCAGGGTCTGGGCACCGCCCGGCCGAACCACATCGACCTGGGCGGCGCCTCGGCGACGGGTGTCTGGGACAACGTCCTGTGGCAGTCGTGGGGAGGCCCGGTGGCGAGCGGCAGCGCGATCGCCGCCTACGTCCCGCCCCACGAGCCGAACTCCAGCGCCCGCGAGGAGCCGGGCGTCGTGTACGCCGACGACCTCGGCACCTGCAACGGCGTGCCGTCGTACCGCACGCTGCACACCTACTTCCCGAAGTACGGCCAGGGTCCCGAGGACGCGACGTCGGTCCCGATCTGCCACGAGTGAGTGGCCCTACGCCGAACTGAGCACGGCACGAAACTGGAGCACGGCCGGAGGGGCCGCGGCGTCTCGACGCCGCGGCCCCTCTGTCGTTCCCGGGGCCGGACCCGTTGCCGCCGGACCCGTTGCCGCACAGCCCGATCCATCCACCCCGACCCGCACAGCCCGGTCGGCCTCAGCGGATACGGGGCCCGGACAGGCCCCGGTACCTCCACCCGGGTGAAAGATCATTCGGGAACTCGCATCGGTTTCCCTTCCGATGCCGAGCAACCCCCTTCTGATCGGGTGGATGATCACCGATTCTGTTTCGCGGGCCCCGATTCCGACGATACTCGTTGTGCAGCTGCACGACAGCGAACCGGGGGGTTCGTTCCGGACAGCGCCCGAGAACGTCGCAGAACCGTGGCGACACCTCGGACCACCAATTCGGAAACACCGGGAAAACAGGGGGACGATCTCGATGGACACGAACACGATCCGACGCGCACTGGTGGCCGCCGGCCTCGCCGCGGGTGTTGCACTGACCGGGTTCGCCGGCGTGGCGAACGCCGCTCCGGCGGCCGACACCGCCGCGGCGCCCGCGTCGCTGTCGGTGCAGGCACCGACCGGCGTGAAGTCCGAGCCGGTGCTGGGCGGGGCGCCCGGCAACCCGGCCGCACAGGGCCTCGGCGCTCCGCGGCCGACCTACGTCGACCTCGGCGGGGCGTCGGCGACCGGCGTCTACCAGAACATCGCCTGGAACAGCTGGGGCGGCCCGATCGCCTCCGGCACGGCCGTCGCGTCGTACTCCGCTCCGGGTGCGCCGATCGCCGACGCCAAGCAGGAGCAGGCCGTCGTCTTCGCCTCGGACCTCGGGGTGTGCGACGGCAAGCTCGCCTACCGGACGCTGAGCGCCTACTTCCCGCAGCACGGCGAGAAGCCGGCCGACGCGCGCGCCGTGTCGGTCTGCGAGGAGTGAGCGAGAAGCACCACTGATCGAGCGGGGCCGCGGCGTGCAGACGCCGCGGCCCCGTCGTCGTTGCCGGGCGGCCGCTGCTGGGTCACCGCTTCCGGCGGGCCGCTCAGCCGGCCAGGACGATCCGCCCCAGCTCGACCGAGGAGGCCAGGTGCGGGTGGTCCGGCAGCACCCGCACCGTGTAGCCGGTCAGGCCGGCGTGCGGCAGCGGCACCTCGATCTCCCAGGTGTCGTCGCCGGTGTGCTCCATCGGCACGGTGACGGCCTCGGCGAGCTCGTCGGCGTCGTCCACCCGCCCGACGACCGCCTCGACCGTCACGTCCGCGGGCTCCAGCCCGGCCAGGTCGACCCCGGCGCGCACCCGCATCGGGGAGCCGACGACCGGGGTCTCCGGCAGCCCGGACGCGTCGACTCCGGTGACCCGCACGTGGTTCCAGGCCTTGTCCAACCGGGCGCGGTAGGCGGCGACGTCGCGGGCCGCCGCGTAGTCCTCCCCCGTGACGGCGGCCGCGGCGCGGGCGGCCGGGGCGTACCAGTCGTGCACGTACTCGCGCACCATCCGGGTCGCCTGCACCTCCGGGCGCAGGGTGCTCAGCGTGTGCCGCACCATGTCCACCCAGCGGTCCGGGACGCCGCCGTAGCGGTCGTAGAACGCGGGGGCGACCTGGGTGGCGATCAGCTCGTAGAGCGCGTTGGCCTCGAGATCGTCGCGCCGGGTCGGGTCCTCGACGCCGTCGGCGGTGGGGATGGCCCAGCCGTTGCCGCCGTCGTAGAGCTCGTCCCACCAGCCGTCGCGGATGGACAGGTTCAGCCCGCCGTTGAGCGCGGACTTCATGCCCGAGGTGCCGCAGGCCTCCAGCGGGCGCAGCGGGTTGTTCAGCCAGACGTCGCAGCCCCAGTAGAGGTAGCGGGCCATCGACATGTCGTAGTCGGGCAGGAACACGATGCGGTGCCGGACACCGGCGTCGTCGGCGAAGCGGACGATCTGCTGGATCAGCGCCTTGCCGCCGTCGTCGGCGGGGTGGGACTTGCCGGCCACGATCAGCTGCACCGGCCGCTGCGGGTCGAGCAGCAGGCTGCGCAGCCGGTCGGCGTCGCGCAGCATCAGGGTCAGCCGCTTGTAGGTCGGGACGCGGCGGGCGAAGCCGACGGTGAGCACGTCGCGGTCGAAGACGTGGTCGGTCCAGCCCAGCTCCGGCTCGGACGCGCCGCGCTCCAGCCACGCCGCGCGCACCCGTCGGCGGACCTCGTCGACCAGCCGAGAACGCAGCGTGTTGCGCAGCGACCACAGGTCGTGGGCCGAGACCTCGCCGACGTGCGCGTGCTCCGGCGGGCCGAGCAGCTCGGTGACCTGGGTGGCCTCCCAGGTGGGGCCGTGCACGCCGTTGGTGACCGAGCCGATCGGCACCTCGTCGGGGTCGAACCCCGACCACAGCCCGCCGAACATCTCCCGCGAGACGTGGCCGTGCAGCCGGGACACCCCGTTGGCGCGCTGGGCCAGGCGCAGACCCATGTGCGCCATGTTGAACATCTCCGGGTCCTCCTCCGCGCCGAGCGCGAGGAGGCGGTCCGGCGGCAGCCCGGGCAGCAGGTCGCCGGTGAGGTAGCGGCCCACCAGGGTCACGCCGAAGCGGTCGATGCCGGCGGGGACCGGGGTGTGGGTGGTGAACACCGTCCCGGCGCGGACGGCCGCCAGCGCCTCGTCGAAGTCCAGCCCGGAACCGGTGCACAGCTCGCGGATCCGCTCGAGCCCGAGGAACCCGGCGTGGCCCTCGTTGGTGTGGAACACCGCGGGCTCGGGGTGCCCGGTGACCTCGCAGAACCGGCGCAGCGCCCGCACGCCGCCGATGCCGATCAGGATCTCCTGGCGGATCCGGTGGTCCTGGTCGCCGCCGTAGAGCCGGTCGGTGACGCCGCGCAGCTCCGGCTCGTTCTCCTCGATGTCGGAGTCGAGCAGCAGCAGCGGCACCCGGCCGACGTGGGCGAGCCAGACCCGCGCGGTGAGCACCCGCGCGTCGGGCATCGCGACCTCGACCAGCACCGGGGTGCCGTTCTGCTCCCCGTCGGTGGTGAGCAGCTGCAGCGGCAGGCCCTGCGGATCCAGCGCCGGGTAGTGCTCGAGCTGCCAGCCGTCGAGCGAGAGCGACTGCCGGAAGTAGCCGGACCGGTAGAGCAGCCCGACGCCGACCAGCGGCACCCCGAGGTCGGACGCGGCCTTGAGGTGGTCACCGGCCAGCACGCCGAGGCCGCCGGAGTAGTTCGGCAGCACCTCCGAGACGCCGAACTCCATGGAGAAGTAGGCGACGGCGTCGGGCAGGCCGGGCTCGTCGTCGTGCTGGTACCAGCGCGGCTCGGACAGGTAGCGGTCCAGGTCCGCGGCGCAGGAGGCGACCCGGTCGGTGATCGCGGAGTCCTCGGCGAGCTCGGCCAGCCGCGAGGTCGGGATCTCCCCCAGCAGCCGCACCGGGTCCTGCCCGCAGGACTCCCAGGCGTCGGGGTCCAGCGAGGCGAACAGGTCGCGGGTGGGGGCGTGCCAGCTCCAGCGCAGGTTCGTCGCCAGTGTCTGGAGCGGGGCCAGCGGGCCGGGCAGCTGGGCACGGACGGTGAATCGGCGCAGGGCTCTCACGGCGCGCACCCTAGCCGTTTCCGACAGGGCCACGGGAGCGTCGCGCGCCCCCGGTTCCCGCTCGGGCGACCAGGTGTCACCACGACGGGAGGTCCGGTCACGAAGCGCGACTGAACCGATGCCGAACAGCGGTGTTCCGGCCGTGTCCCGTCGCGCGCAGTACTGGACCGAATGGGTACGGTTGTCCCGCGCGCCACACAGGTCCCGGTGTGCACAAGCCGATCGAGCAGGAAGCCGGGGGTGACGTCCGATGATCGGGCGGCTCGGAATCGACGACGTGACGCCGTTCGTGGAGTCGGGCGATCCGGCCAAGGCGGTGGTCGGTGAGGTCGTGCCGATCCGCGCCACGGTCTGGCGCGAGGGCCACGACGCCGTCGCCGCCAACGTCGTGTTCACCCATCTGCCCGCCGACGGCTCCGAGGGCGAGTCCCGCCACGTGCGGATGGAGCCCGAGGGCACCGGCACCGACCGCTTCGTCGCCTGGGTCGTGCCCGACGCCGAGGGCCGCTGGTCCTTCCGGGTCGACGCCTGGAGCGACCCGTGGACCACGTGGCGCAACGCCGTCGAGAAGAAGATCGAGGCAGGCCAGTCCGCCGAGGAGCTGGCCAACGACCTCGAGACCGGCGCCCGGCTGCTGCACCGGGTCGGCCGCCGTCCGTCCGAGAAGGACAGCCGCGACCTGCTCCTGGGCGCGGCGAACACGCTGCGCGACACGGCCCTGCCGCTGCGGGCGCGGGTCGCCCCGGCCCTGTTCGACGCCGTCGAGACGATCATGACCGAGCGCCCGGTGCGCGAGCTGATCACCCACGGCCCCGAGCGCGAGATCCACGCCGACCGCACCCGTGCGCTGTTCGGCTCCTGGTACGAGTTCTTCCCGCGCTCCACCGGCGGCCGCGACGAGACCGGCCGGCCGGTGCACGGCACGTTCGCGACGGCGTCCAAGGAGCTCGACCGCGTCGCCCGGATGGGCTTCGACGTGGCCTACCTGCCGCCGATCCACCCGGTCGGCACGGTGCACCGCAAGGGCCGCAACAACTCCGTGCACGCCGAGCCGGGTGACGTCGGGTCGCCGTGGGCGATCGGCTCCGCCGACGGCGGGCACGACGCGATCGACCCGGAGCTGGGCGACTTCGCCGACTTCGACGCGTTCGTCACCAAGGCCCGCGAGCTCGACCTGGAGGTCGCGCTCGACCTGGCGCTGCAGTGCGCGCCCGACCACCCGTGGGTCGCCGAGCACCCGGAGTGGTTCACCGTCCGGCCCGACGGCACGATCGCCTACGCCGAGAACCCGCCGAAGCGCTACCAGGACATCTACCCGCTCAACTTCGACCGCGACCCCGAGGGGATCTACGCCGAGGTCCTGCGCGTGGTGCTGACCTGGGTCGAGCACGGCGTCACGATCTTCCGCGTCGACAACCCGCACACCAAGCCGCCGAACTTCTGGCACTGGCTGATCTGGGAGGTCAAGCGGGAGCACCCCGAGGTGCTGTTCCTGGCCGAGGCCTTCACCCGCCCGGCACGACTGTTCGGGCTCGCCCGGATCGGCTTCACCCAGTCCTACACGTACTTCACGTGGCGGACCGAGAAGGAGGAGCTGACCGAGTTCGCGACGATGCACGCCGAGCACGCCGACGAGTGCCGTCCGAACCTGTTCACCAACACCCCGGACATCCTGCACGAGTCGCTGCAGACCGGCGGCCCCGCGATGTTCGCGATCCGCGCGACGCTGGCCGCGACGATGTCGCCGACCTGGGGCGTCTACTCCGGATTCGAGCTGTACGAGGGCACCCCGGTGAAGCCGGGCAGCGAGGAGTACCTCGACTCCGAGAAGTACGAGCTGCGCCCGCGCGACTTCGAGACCGCGCTCAACCAGGGCCGCTCGCTGGAGCCGTACCTGACGCTGCTCAACGAGATCCGCCGCGAGCACCCGGCGCTGCAGCAGCTGCGCGAGATCACCTTCCACACCGTCGAGAACGACAACCTGATCGCCTACTCCAAGCTGGACCCGGCGACCGGGGACCAGGTGATCGTCGTGTGCACCCTGGACCCGGACAACCCGCAGCAGGGCACGCTGACCCTGGACATGCCGGCACTCGGCCTGGACTGGGACGACGTCGTCGACGTGACCGACGAGGTGACCGGCCAGACGTTCCGGTGGGGCGAGCACAACTTCGTGCGGCTCATCCCGACCGACAACGTCGCGCACGTCGTGCGGCTGCCGGCGCAGAAGCCGCTGGTCTGATCGACGGGTGGCCCCGGGCCGAGCGGGCCCGGGACCACCCGCGTCACTCCTCGTCGGCCGGGGGCTCCAGCAGCACGGCCATCGCCCGGAACGGGCTCATCGGCACCCGGAACCCGTTCAGCTCGTCGACGGTGCCGATCTCCTCGCCGGAGAACAGGTCGACCACCGTCGACCCGGGGTCCAGGTGCTCGGAGCGGACGAACGCGTCGACGTCCTCGTCGGCGAAGTTCAGCACGGTGACCTGGACCTTCCCCGGCACGAAGCGGCCGTCGGGGCCCGCCTCCTGCAGCCGGTGCACCATCACCAGCAGCCCGCGGTGCGAGACGTCGGGGATGTCGATCTGCTCGGCCGTCGCGACCCCGCAGTCCTTGCGGACGGCGAGGATCGCCTGCATCTGCCGGACGAAGCTCTCGTCGTCGGTCAGCTGCTCGGGCAGCGAACCGTAGAGGCTGCGCCCGCGCGGCATCCCCGACGACGACCGGTCGGCGTCCGGGCTGTGGCCCATCAGGTCGTGCGCGGGCCGCGAGATCCACCGGGTGTCCCCCGAGGCCAGCAGGTCGGGCACCCGGTCCGGCGGCAGGGTCAGCATGCCGAGCAGGTCCCAGCCCGACAGCGCGAACACCCCCGGCTGGAACGCGTTGAACATGACCAGCAGCAGGTGCACCCGGCGGATGCGGGCGACGTCGTCGGGCCCGATGTCGTCGAGCGCGCCGATCCCCAGCGACGCGGCGATCACCGTCGCCGTGGTGCAGGCGATGCCGTTGGTGGTGAAGACCAGGTTGTACGGCGCGTCGGCGCCGGTCAGCGCCTCGGAGAGGTCCTTGCGGATGGTGTCGGCGAGGTCGCCGCCGCGCATCTCCTCGCCGCGGAACGCGTACAGCTCGTCGGGGTGCCCGGCGGTCCAGTGCACCAGCTCGTAGGTGAGCTCGTCGTGGTTCTGCAGGGCGTGCACCAGCGAGGCCGGGTCGACGCCGACGTCGAGCGCGGTGCGCAGCGTGAGCCGCAGGAACTCGGTGTCCGCCGTGGCCAGCGCGTGGTGATAGGCGGGACGGTTGATGAAGTCGTAGGACAGGTCCGCGCCGGCCTCCGACGCCGACCGGATGTCGTCGACGGTGAGGTTGAGCTCCTGGAAGGTGAAGCCGCCGACCTTGCGCACCATGCTCGCGATGAGGTGGTTCGCGGCCTCGGACAGCGGGTGGCCCTCCGACCAGCCGGGCATCCCGCCGGTGGACTTCTCGACGCCGAGGAAGCCGTTGGCGTCCAGGCGCAGCGCGCCGGAGCCGAGGTCGGCGAGCGAGTGCAGGGCGTCGCCGATGACCATGCGCATCCCGGCGAACGTCGGGTCCAGCCAGTTCACCGACGGCTGGCCGTCCTTGAAGTAGTGCAGGTAGACCCAGCGCCGGGCGACGCCGTCGACCCCGGTGACCTCGCAGGTCGCCGACCAGTTGGTCTCCTTCACACCCTCCTGGAAGAAGATCACCCGCTGCAGCCGGCCGACGATGTAGCCGGTCTTCTCCAGCGCCTCCTCGGTGGCCTGGTCGAGGTTGACCGAGTCGTGCCCGGGCGGGACGTCGGGCAGCAGGTTCCAGTCGCCCGGCTCGATCTCGACCATGTGGTAGATGCCGGGGTAGTCGCCGTAGCCGAGCTCGGCGAGCCGGAAGTCCGCGCCCTTGCCGGTGTGGCCGGGCACGATGTCGTCGATGATCGTGCCGCCGTGCCAGGTCGCGGCCGCGCACATCGCCCGGAACTCGTCCTCGGTGCCGAACGCGGGGTCGATCTCGTTGGAGATCCGGTCGAAGTGCCCGTCGACGCTCGGGGTCGGCTGCCAGCCGCTGATGCCGCCGGCCTTCTTCACCGGGCCGGTGTGCAGTGCCTCGATCCCGATGGCCTCGAACGCCTCCCACATCGCCTCGTCGCCGAGCGCACCGAGGAACGACGTGCCCTCCTCGGTGATCAGCGAGATCGGGTACGCGGTGAACCACACCGAGGCGGTCTCCACCGCGTGGCGCGGGCCGGGGTTGGCGAACGGGTTCTGCCACATCGAGCCCTGCCCGGAGAACTGGCGGGCCAGCTCGTCGGCGTGGCCGAGCATCGACTGGGCCAGCAGCCAGGAGACGTAGACCGGGTTCTCGCCGGAGGCGGGGCCGTCCTGCGACACCGAGCGGCGGCGGACGGTCGAGC
The DNA here is from genome assembly GCF_046546475.1 of Pseudonocardia phyllosphaerae. Lineage (NCBI taxonomy): Bacteria > Bacillati > Actinomycetota > Actinomycetes > Pseudonocardiales > Pseudonocardiaceae > Pseudonocardia > Pseudonocardia phyllosphaerae. The sequence goes on along the minus strand of NZ_JBKGXS010000001.1, from coordinate 1,054,204 downwards.
GGACCCGGGCGCGGTGACGCAGCGTGCGGGGCCGGGCCTCGTGGTAGTACTCGGCGAAGTTGACCTCGTGCGGAGGCTGTTCCTGCTCCTCCCCCTCGGCCGCGGCGATCTCGTCCGTCTGCGTCTCGGCCGGCTGCTCGGCCTTCGGCTCTCGCTCGGTCACGCCGCCGGTCCTCCGGGAGGGTGTGGGGTCGGATGGTCGGCCCGGCTCCCGGCCGGCGACGGGGCGGCGCACGCGGGCGTGCGGGACCGTCACCGGGGCGCGGGGACCGGCTTCTCAGTATGGGTTTCCGGGCGGTCATCCGCCGGGCGGAGAACCGACATCGGGAGGTCTCACGGGGGGTGACCAACCGTGACCGACGGGTGATCAACCTGCGGCGGAGCGTACCAGCGTGATCCTTGTCGTCCCGCCCGGATCGCCGCTTCCGGATAGGGTCCGGCACGCGTCGGCGTCACGGTGGGCGCATCCCGTGACGCGGCGGGAACGCTGCAGCAACACGGCCGGGGGAACGCCGCCGGCAGGAGGGGGACGAGGCGTGGGCCCGACCGGAGCATCCGAGCACGTCACCGCACTTCCCGAACTGCTCCGGAGCTGGCTCCCCGGGCGTCGCTGGTTCGCCGAGAAGGGCAGGCCGCTGCGCTCGGTACGGGTCGAGGAGCGGATCGCGCTGCCGGTCACCGGCACGCACCTGCTCGGGCTCGAGGTGCTCGTCCTGTCCGTCGCCTTCGACGACGACGGCCCCGCCCGCCACTACCAGCTCCACCTGGCCCGCGGCCGGTCCGCGCCCGAGGGCGCCCCGGTGATCGGCACCGTGGACACCGGCTCCGGCAGCTCGGGCAGCTCCGGCGGCTCCGACGGCTCCGACGGCTCCGACGGCTCCGGCGACTCCGACAGCTCCGACGGTTCGGGCGGCGAGACGCTCTACGACGGGCTGTACGACCCGGACGTCACCGGCTGGATCCTGCGCGCGATCGCCGACGGCACCGCCGTGGAGGGGCTGGCGTTCGTGCCCGAGCCCGGCGCGGAGCTCCCGCTGGGCGAGACCGGCCGGGTCGTCGACGCCGAGCAGTCCAACACCTCGATCCGCTGGGGCGAGCACTCGATCCTGAAGATCTACCGGCGGCTGTCGCCGGGCCGCAACCCCGACCTGGAGCTGCACCGGGCGCTGCGCGCGGCCGGGTCGACGTCGGTGGCCGCGCTGCAGGGCGCGATCGAGGGCACCCTCGACGGCGAGCCCGCGACCTACGGGATGCTGCAGGAGTTCGCCGCGGGCTCCGAGGACGGCTGGGAGCGGGCCACCGCCGCCGTCCGCGAGGGCGCCGACTTCACCGGGGAGGCCCGCGCGCTCGGCGAGGCCCTCGCCGAGATCCACACCGCGCTGCGCGACGAGCTGGGCAGCTCCGAGGCCGACCCGGTGACGATGGCCGCGTACTGGAACTCCCGGCTCGACGCCGTCGCAGGCCAGGTCCCGGTGCTCGAGCCGTACGTGCCGGCGATCCGGGCCGCCTACGACGAGGTCGCCGCGCTCGGCGCACCCGTCGTCGTACAGCGCATGCACGGGGACCTGCACCTCGGCCAGACGCTGCGCCGCCGGTCCGACGGGCACTGGCTGGTGATCGACTTCGAGGGTGAGCCTGCCGCCACGCCTGCCGAGCGGCGGGCGCCCGACTCGACGGTCCGCGACGTCGTCGGGATGCTCTTCTCCTTCGACTACGCCGCGTTCCACCACCTGCTCACCCGCTCCGACACGCCCGGCGGCGATCTGGGTTCGGACACCCCGGAGGCCCGCGCCGCGCAGGCATGGGCGGCGGCGAACCGGGACGCGTTCTGCGCCGGCTACGCCGGGCGCGGGGGCGCCGACCCGCGTGCGGCCGCCGCGCTGCTGCGCGCCTACGAGCTCGACAAGGCCGTCTACCAGGTGCTCTACGAGACCCGCAGCCGTCCGGCGTGGCTGCCGATCCCGCTGACGGCGATCGCCCGCGACACCGGCGAGTAGCAGGGACCGGCCCGGGGCGGAACCGGGCCGGCACCCGATGTCACGCCGCGGACACCGGAGTCACACCGGACCTCGCGCACGGGCGGACCGGCCATCGTGGAATCCTCGCCACCAGGGAGGACCGCGATGACACGACGACGCCGGGCACGCCCGGACCGCCCGCGCAGCGCCGCCGGAGCCCCGTCCCGGGTGCCCCCTGTCCGGACCGCGGACGCCCTCCCGGACAATCAGCGGGAGATGTTGCGCGAGAACCCCGACCGCTCCCCGGTCGCCCGACCCCGTCCGGCCGCCCGGGCGCTGTGCGCGCCGTGCCACCGGCCGGTGCCCGCCACGGGCCCGCGGAAGGAGAGCGTGTGCGTGTCCTGATCGGTGCCGACACCTACGCACCCGACGTCAACGGCGCGAGCTACGCGTCCCGCCGCCTCGCCGAGGGGCTCGCCGAGCGCGGCCACGAGGTGCACGTCGTCGCCCCGTCGCGCGGGTTCCGCAGCCGCCCCGCGGCCCGGGTCGGTGCGATCACCGAGCACCGCGTCCGGTCCTGCCCGGTGCCCAAGCCGCCGGACTTCCGGCTCTGCCCGCCGCCCGGCCTGCGGCAGACCGCGCGGGCACTGCTGCGCCGGGTTCGCCCGGACGTCGTCCACGTGCAGAGCCACATGGTCCTGGGCCGGATGCTCCTGACGGCTGCATCCGACCTCGGCATCCCGTCGATGGCGACCACGCACATGATCCCGGAGAACATCCTCCCGGCGATCAGCTTCCTGCCGATCCCGCAGTCCTCGCTCAAGCGGCTCTTCTGGTGGGACGCGGTGCGCGTGCTGGACCGCGCCGGGCTGGTCACCGCTCCGACCCCGCTGGCCGCGTCGATGGCCGAGCGCAACGGTGTCCACGGCCCCGTGCTGCCGGTCTCCAACGGCCTCGACCTGTCCTGCTTCCGCCCCGACGACGGCGACGGCCGCGGCGCCGCGTTCCGTGCGCGGCACGACATCCCGGCCGGCGCACCGCTCGCCGGGTTCGTCGGGCGGCTGGACCGGGAGAAGCACGTCGACGAGCTCGTCCGGGCGCTGCCGCTGGTGCGCGCGAGCCTGCCGGAGGCCCGGCTCGTCGTCGTCGGCGACGGCGAGGAGGCGCACCGGCTGCGCACCGCGGCCCGCACCGCAGGCGTCGAGCACGCGGTGACGTTCACCGGGCGGCTGTCGGACTCCGAGATCCCCGACGTCTACCCGGCGCTCGACGTGTTCGTGAACGCAGGCACCGCGGAGCTGCAGAGCCTGGTCACGCTGGAGGCGATGGCCACCGGCAAGCCGATCGTCGCCGTCGACGCCGGTGCGCTGCCGCACCTGGCCCGCCAGGGCGAGAACGGCTGGCGCTACCCGCACGGCGACGTCGGCGCACTGGCCGACCGGCTGGTGCGGGTGCTGTCGGACCCGGAGACCGCCGCGGAGTTCGGCGCCGCCAGCCTGCGGATCGCCGGGGAGCACTCGATGTCGGTCACCCTCGACACCTACGAGGAGCTGTACCGCACCCGGGCGCGTCCGGTCGTGCCGGTGCGCGCGCTGCGGCGCAGCCCCGACCGTCAGCACCGCCGGGTCGCGTGAGCGCGCCCGCCGCCACCGCGGAGGCCGTCGTCGACGGGGCCCGGACGGCTCTGCACGAGTTCGGCGACCCCGGCGCCCCGCCGCTGCTGGCTCTGCACGGGCTGCGCGGCAGCCACCACGGGCTGGCGCCCATGGCGTCGCGGATCCGCGGGGCCCGCGTCGTCGTGCCGGACCTGCCCGGGTTCGGCGCCTCCCCCGCCTTCGGCGACCGCACCCACGACGTCGAGGGCTACGCGCGCTGGGCGTCGGCGCTGCTCGACGAGCTGGGCCCGGAGGCCTCGCTGCTCGGGCACTCGTTCGGCTCGATCGTCGCCGCCCGGATCGCCGTCGACCGGCGCAGCGCCCCGCCCCGCCGGCTGGTGCTGGTCAACCCGATCGCCGAGCCCGCCGACGGCGCGTCGGGCATCACCCGGATCGGCACCGAGCTGACCGCGCTGCTGCACGAGACCGCGGCCCGCCGCGGCTGGGAGGGGGTGCTGCGGCACCGCCTGCTCGCCGACGCCGCGACCGCGTCGATGACCACCACCCGCGACGCGGGCGTCCGCCACTTCGTCGCGACCGAGCACCGCACGCACTTCGGCACCTTCGCGACGACCACCTCGCTGATCGAGTCCTTCCGCGCCGCGAGCGCCGGGTCGGTCCTGCCGTGGGCGGCGGACCTGCGGGTGCCGACGCTGCTGCTGGCCGGGGCGAAGGACCGTGTCGCCCCGCTGCCCGGGCAGGAACGGCTGGCGGCCGCGATCCCGGCGGAGCACCGGCTCGCGGTGCTGCCCGGCGTCGGGCACCTGGTGCACTACGAGGCCCCCGCCTGGGCCGCCCGGGAGATCGAGGCGTTCCTGGCGTGAGGGTGCTCGTCGACTGCCGCTACATCCGCCCCGGGAAGCCCGACGGGATCGGCCGCTACACCACCGGGCTCGTCCGCGCCCTGCACCGCCTGCACCCGGTGGAGCTGCTGGTCAGCGACCCGGCACAGCGCGCGGGCCTGCCGGACGTGCCGTGGCACCGGCTGCCCGTGCCGACCTCGGTGGCCGAGCCGTGGGTCGCGCGGCGGGTCAACCGGCTGCTCGACTCCCGGCCGACCGTGGTGTTCAGCCCGATGCAGACGATGGGCACGATGGGTCGCCGCTACGCCTGCGTGCTCACCGTGCACGACCTCATCTACTACCGGCACCGGCAGCCGCCGCCGTGGCTGGCCGCGCCGATCAGGGCGATCTGGCGGGGCTACCACCTGTCCTGGGCGCCGCAGCGGTTCCTGCTCTCCGGCGCCGACGTCGTCGCGGTGGTCTCCGAGGCCACCGGCGCGCTGCTGCGCCGGCACCGGCTGACCCGGCGCCCGGTGCGGGTCGTGCCGGACGCGACCGACTTCCACCTGCCCGCCGGCACCGGCGCGCGCACCCGTCCGCCCGGGAACCGGCTGGTCTACGCCGGGTCGTTCATGCCGTACAAGAACGTCGGGACGCTCGCCCGGGCCGCCGCGCAGCTCCCCGACCACGAGCTGCACCTGGTCTCGCCGGTGCCGCCGTCGGTGCGCGACGAGCTGGAGCGGCTGGCCGCACCGGCGCGGCTGGTCTTCCACGACGGTGTCGACGACGACGGTTACCGCGCCCTGCTCGACGGCGCGACCGCGCTGGTCTCGGCCTCCCGCGACGAGGGCTTCGGCCTGCCGGTGCTGGAGGCGATGGCCCGCGGCTGCCCGGTCGTCGTGTCCGACATCGCCCCGTTCCGCGAGGTCGCCGGTGACGCCGGGCTCTACGCCGCCCCCGACGACGCCGCCGGGTTCGCCGCCGCCGTCCGCTCGCTGGACGCGACGTGGCCGGAGCACTCGGCCCTGGTGCGCGAGCGCGCCGCGCCGCAGACCTGGGACCGGGCCGCGGTGGAGCTGCTGCACGCGCTGCGGGCGGCGGTCGCCCGGCACTCCGCTTCGGACTCGGGCGGGTCCTCCGGCGCACGTTCCTGACCCGGTCGCGCAGCCCGGCTGAGCCGTCCGGACGTCGCCCGATCGTGTCGTCACGCTGCGATCCGGCAACGGTCACCGACCGCGTCCGGCGAGCTGTCCGTTCGGCCAGTACGGTTCCGCACGTGACCTCCGAGCAGACGCGATCGACCCGCGCGACGCCCTCCGAGTCGGCTGCTCACGCACCGGATCAGGCGACCACCGACCGCCTCCTCGGTGGTGAGCACCACGACCCGCACGCGGTCCTGGGCGCGCACCCGCACGCCGACGGGACGCTGATCCGGGTGCTGCGGCCGCACGCCGTCTCCGTGGCGGTGCTGCCCAACGGCGACCGTGCACTGGCCCACGAGCTGGAGAAGGTGCACGAGTCCGGGTTGTTCTCCGGCGTCGTCCCCGGTTCCGGCGGTGACTACCGGCTGCTGGTGAGCTACGCCGACGGCTCCGGCGGAACCGACGAGCACGTCGTCGACGACCCCTACCGCTGGCTCCCGACGCTCGGCGAGATGGACCTCCATCTCATCGGCGAGGGCCGCCACGAGCGCCTCTGGGACGTGCTCGGCGCACACCCGCGCGAGTACGAGACGGCCTCCGGCCCGGTGCCCGGCACCAGCTTCGCGGTGTGGGCGCCGAACGCGAAGGGTGTGCGCGTCACCGGCGACTTCGACGGCTGGGCCGGCTGGGCGCTGCCGATGCGCTCGCTGGGCAGCTCCGGGGTCTGGGAGGTCTTCCTCCCCGGCGTCGGCGTCGGGGCGCGCTACAAGTTCCGCATCCTCGGCCCGGACGGGCGCTGGCGGGACAAGGCCGACCCGATGGCGTTCGCGACCGAGATCCCGCCGCAGACCGCCTCGGTGGTCACCACCGACGTCCACGAGTGGGCCGACCAGGAGTGGATGGCCGCGCGGGCGGCGAGCAAGCCGCACCAGGAGCCGATGAGCGTCTACGAGCTGCACCTCGGCTCGTGGGTGCCCGGCCTGGACTACCGCGAGATCGCCGACCGGCTCGTCGCCTACCTCGACGGCACCGGGTTCACCCACATCGAGCTGCTGCCGGTCGCCGAGCACCCGTTCGGCGGGTCGTGGGGCTACCAGGTCACCTCCTACTACGCGCCGACCTCGCGGTTCGGCACCCCCGACGACTTCCGCTACTTCGTCGACACGCTGCACCAGGCCGGCTACGGCGTGCTGGTCGACTGGGTGCCCGCGCACTTCCCGCGCGACGAGTGGGCGCTGGCCAAGTTCGACGGCACCCCCTGCTACGAGCACGCCGACCCGCGCCGCGGTGAGCAGCCCGACTGGGGCACGCTCGTGTTCGACTTCGGCCGCAACGAGGTCAAGAACTTCCTCGTCGCGAACGCGCTGTACTGGCTGGAGTCGTTCCACATCGACGGGCTGCGCGTCGACGCCGTCGCCTCGATGCTCTACCTGGACTACTCCCGTGCCGACGGCCAGTGGCTGCCGAACATCCACGGTGGCCGGGAGAACCTCGACGCGGTCGCGTTCCTGCAGGAGATGAACGCGACGGTCTACCGCGAGCACCCGGGCGCGATCACGATCGCCGAGGAGTCCACGGCGTGGCCGGGCGTCACCCGGCCCACCTACATGGGCGGCCTGGGCTTCGGGTTCAAGTGGAACATGGGCTGGATGCACGACACGCTGGACTACCTCCAGCACGACCCGGTGCACCGCAGCTACCACCACAACCAGATGACGTTCTCGCTGATGTACGCCTTCAGTGAGAACTACGTGCTGCCGATCAGCCACGACGAGGTCGTGCACGGCAAGGGCACGCTGTGGACCCGGATGCCCGGCGACGACTGGAACAAGGCCGCCGGTGTCCGCGCGCTGCTCGCCTACATGTGGGCGCACCCGGGCAAGCAGCTGCTGTTCATGGGCGGCGAGTTCGGCCAGGAGCGGGAGTGGTCCGAGCAGCGGTCCCTGGACTGGCACCAGCAGACCGACGACCCGCTGCACGGCGGCATCACGACGCTGGTCGGTGACCTCAACCGCGCCTACCGGGAGCACTCGGCGCTGTGGTCGCGGGACACCACGCCCGAGGGCTTCGCCTGGATCGACGCCAACGACGCCAACGGCAACGTCTTCTCCTTCCTGCGCCAGGGGGTCGACGCCGACGGCCGCCCCACCGTGCTGGCCTGCATCGCGAACTTCTCCGGCAACCCGCGGGAGAACTACCGCGTCGGCCTGCCGTTCGGCGGGTACTGGACCGAGCTGGTCAACACCGACTCCGGCAGCTACGGCGGCTCGGGCGTCGGGAACCTGGGCCGGGTGCGGGCCGAGCAGGAGATGTGGCACGGCCAGCCGGCGTCGGCGGTGCTGACGCTGCCGCCTGCCGGGGTGCTGTGGCTGGTGCCGGAGGAGGCCGGCTCGTCGTCCGGGGACGAGGCCGCGACGGAGTCCGCGCCGGTGGTGGCCGGGCCGCCGCCCGCGGTGCCGGCCGACGAGGTGCCCGCGGAGCCGGACGAGACCGATGTCGAGGCTCCGGCGACGCCGAACGACGGGTTCCGGGCGTCCGGTGAGTTCGTGGCCCCGGCCGGCAGCAGCGTCGCGCCCGCGGAGGGCACGGTCGGGCGGCACGCCCTGCGCAGCGGATCGTTCGTCACCGGCACGTCCGGCACCGGGGCGTCGGAGACGGGCAGCTCCGCCCGCGACTGACCGGTTCCTCGCGCACCGTTCACGCACAGTGCCCCGTCACCAGCGGTGACGGGGCACTGTCGTCGTTCGGGCCGGGCCCGGGATCAGAACAGGGCGCGGGCCAGGGCGCGGCGGGCCTTGGTGACCCGCTCGTCGTCGGCCGGGAAGAGCTCGAACAGCTCCAGCAGCCGGGTGCGGGCCTTCTCGCGGTCGTCGCCCGCGGTGCGCGCGACGGTGTTCACCAGCCGGGTGAAAGCCGGTTCGACGTCGTCGGCTGCCATCTCGGCGTCGGCGGCGGCGACCTGGAGGTCGACGTCGTCGGGGCTCGCGTCGGCCTGCTGGACCGCCGACGGATCGGCCGCCTCGGACCGGGCGAGGAACTTCGTCTGTGCGAGTGCGGCCTTCGCCTGCTCGTTCGCCGGCTCGGCGTCGAGGATCGCCTTGTAGGCGGCCTCGGCGGCGGCGTAGTCACCCTGCTCGAGGTGGTCCTCGGCGGCGGTGAACCGCGGGTCCTCCGGCTCCTCCTCGGGCTCGGCGTCCCCGCCGGACGCGGCGCGCGCCTCGCCCTCGGCGATTCCGGGCATCCGGTCGCGCAGGGCATCGAGCAGGGACTTCACCCACTCCGCGGCACGGTCGTCGGGGATGGAGCCCTCGACGGCGTCGACCGGCTGGCCGTTGGCCAGGACGATCACGGTCGGCACCTGCTGCGCGCCGAATGCCTGCGCGATGCGGGGCTGGTCGTCGACGTCGACGCGGGCCAGGCGCCACGCGCCGCCACCGGCCGCGGCGAGCCGCTCCAGCTCCGCGGACAGCTGGCCCTCACGCGGGTAGCGGCCGGCCCACAGCTCGACGACCACGGGAACCTGCAGCGACGGCTCGAGGACCGCGGACTGGAAGTCCTGCTCGGTGGCGTCGACGACCCACTGGCCGGAGCCGCCACCTGCGGCAGTGCCACTCTTCGCGCCGGTGGAGGGACGGTTGGCCGCGTCGGCGCGGGCCTTCAGACCGGAGAGGTCGACCGCTCCGGCCATGGCCGACGACATGGCCGCACTCTGGGCCGCCTGACGAGGATCTGGACGAGACACGCCGTCCATCCTGGCACGCGGGCGCGGGCGGTGTGAGACACCCCGGACGGGGACGGGTCGTGGGCTCGTCACCGTCGTGGTGCCCGCCCACCGACCGCTGCGGACCGTCGCCGGAGGAGTCGGCCACCTCACCCGCAACATCGCCACGGCCGGCTCGTTGGACCCCCGAGAGCGACCACACGGTCACCGACAGTCACACACCGCGACGGCGTCGATCACGCCGCCGGGACACCGGAGGAAGCGAGTCACATGAGCAACCTGCAGACCACCACCAAGCCGACCCTCGCCTACGTCGCGCTGGCCCTCGGGGTGGTCGGCATCATCGGCGGGATCTTCGTGCCGCTGGCAGGCTGGGTCCTCGGCCTGGCCGCCCTGGTCACCGGCTTCCTGACGACGAAGCAGCCGTCCCTGGCCAAGCTCGGCCAGATCGCCATGGTGATCGGCTTCGTCGCGATCCTGGTCGGCGTGTTCTTCTTCAGCAGGACGATCGCGGGCGGCATGGCCTGAGGACCTCCGGTGCCGCGCGACGCGGCGCCGCCACCGCCGTCCGGCCTCCCCCGGTGCATCGGGGTGACGGCTCGACGAGCGGCCCCACGGCCGGTGACGGGTGTTCCGTCACCGGCCGTCGGCGTTCCGGACGCCCTGTTCACGAGCACCACCCGCACCACCCGGGCCGTCACGCCCGGGCGCCCCCTCACGCGCCGTCGTCGCCGCGCAGACGCTCCTCGACCCGGTCCACCTTGGCGCTCAGCTGACCGGTGTAGCCGGGGCGGATGTCGGCCTTGAGCACCAGACTCACCCGCGGCGCGACCGCCGTGACCGCCTCGACCGCCTGCTTGACGACGGCCATGCCCTCGTCCCAGGTCTCCGACTCGATCGTCGTGAACATGGAGGTGGTCTCGTTCGGCAGCCCCGACTCGCGGACCACCCGGACGGCCTCGGCGACCGCGGCGCTGACCCCGCCGTCGGAGCCGTCCCCGGACCCGTCACCGTCTGCGGAGCCCGTCCCGCCGGAGGGCGCGATGCTGAACGCGAAGAGCATGTCCCACAGCCTGCCACGAGCAGGTGGCGCGACCGGCCGGATCGGACATCCGGCGCGGGAGCGGATCCCCGCCGGACACGGCTTGCTAGCGTCCCCGCATGGCACACCACGGGTCGCTCCCCTTCGACCCGATCCAGCGCGCGGCCGAGCTCTGGGAGGAGCGGGTCGGCCCGTCGCGCACGATGGCCACCGTGACCAGCGTGATGCGGGTCCAGCAGATCCTCCTCTCCGCCGTGGACGGTGCGTTGAAGCCGCTCGGGCTGACCTTCGCCCGCTACGAGGCGCTGGTGCTCCTCGACTTCGCCCGCCGCGGCAGTCTCCCGATGCGGGTCATGGGCGAGCGGCTGCAGCTGCACCCGACCAGCGTCACCAACATCGTCGACCGGCTGCAGGGCGACGGGCTGGTGCGGCGGGTACCGCATCCGACCGACCGGCGGGCCACGCTCGTCGAGCTCACCTCCGAAGGCCGTGCCCGCCTGGAGAAGGCCACCGCGGCGGTCACCGCGATCGAGTTCGGCCTCGACGGCCTCGACGACGCCGGGAAGGAGCAGCTCACGAGCCTGCTCCGCACCGTCCGGCACGCGAGCGGCGACTTCGACTGAGCCCGGGGCGCGTGCCCCGGCCCCGGTCACTCCCGCCGACGCCACCACCAGCGGCGACGGCGGGAACGTGTGGGCGGCCCGTACTCCTCGAAGTGCCCGAGGTCGCGGGCCCGGCCACGCCCGAGCAGTGGCCCCGGCCAGGTCCGCATCACCCTTCCCCGCCGCGGCGAGGGCGGGCGCAGCATCCAGCGCACCGTGACGTGCCCGGCCAACCCGCCGGCGACCCCGCCGAGCACTGTGCACGCCGCCCAGCCCGCCCATTCCCCGCAACCGGTTCCGGCCGGGCACCGGGCCAGCCCCTCCGCGCCCAGCCGTCCCGCGAGGCAGACCCACTCGTCGAACCACACCGCTCACTCCCCGTCCGCGCCGATGCGCCACCGTCGACATCTGTTGACACACTGTTGCGTCAACAGCGTTGACAGTACGTCCCACCACCGACAGAATCGGATCGTGACCACGACGACGGAGCACTCCGGCTCCCGCACGGACGCTGTCGACCCGGTGCCGGCACAGGGTGGCGAGCGGCTGCGTGCGGCCCGGCGCGAGCGCGGCTGGTCGCAGTCCGCCGCCGCCCGGGAGCTGGCGGCACTGGCCGAGCGCGGCGGGGTGGCCGGGGCCACCGCGGGCAGCCTCAAGACGCAGCTCTCCCGCTGGGAGAACGGGCACACGACACCGGCCCCCGAGCAGCGGGCGCTGCTCGCCACGCTCTACGAACGCTCGGAGGACGAGCTGGGGTTCACCCGCGTCACCCCGCCTCCGGAGCGGGCGGGTGCCGCCGACCGGCTCCGCGCCGCCGTCGGTGCCGCCGACGCCGTCGACGACGAGGCGCTCGCCGCCCTCGCCGGCCAGCTCCGCGCGACGACCGCACTCGACGCCACCCTGGGAACCGCCGCCGCGTACGAGTCACTGCGCGCCCAGGTCTCCCAACTGGAGGAACTGGCCGACCACTGTCGCCGGGAGGACCGGGGCGCCGCACTCGCCACCCTGGTGGCCGAGGCCGCGGCCCTGCTCGGCGAGCAGGAACGGGACCGGGACGCGCCCGACCGGGCGTGGGCGGCCTGGACCACCGCACTCGCCGCCGCACAGCGGGCGGACCGCTCCGACCTGGCCGACGAGCTGCGGGCACGGCGGACCCGGCTGCTGGACGAGGCCGGGATCGACGCCGACCCGTGGCCGGACGCCCCGTCCGCCGAGCGGCCGGGCCTCCACGGCGCCCCGGTACGGCTCGAGGTCACCACCGACCTGCACGGGCCACGACGCCCGGTGCGCGCCGAGCTGGAGGAGCTGGTCGAGACGGCCGTGGCCGCCCGGGCCGCAGGACACGCCGACACGGACGCGGCCACCCGGGCGAGGCAGCTCGCACTGCGGACGGGGTCGGTGCGGGCCCTGGCGCTGCTCGACGAGGCGGAGCGGCGGCCGTGACCGTGCGCGCGAGGTCAGCCGGCGTCGTCGAGGAGCCGGTCGGCGGCAGCCCACGGGTCGAGCTCACCGGCGAGAACCTGCCCGGCGAGACCGGGCAGCTCCCGGCCGCCGCGCACCCGCTCCATCCGGGCGCGGACCTGCTCCATGCCGATGGCCTCGATCTCGCGCCGGACGCGTTCCCGGCGCCGGCGATCGCGGTCGCCGGACTTCTCCGACCAGACGCGGTGCTCGTCGAGGGCGTCGGCGAGTGCGTCGATCCCCTCGCTGCGGGCCGCGACCGTCGAGAGCACCGGGGGCTCCCACGGCTCACCGGACTCGGCCTCGCGCAGGTGGAGCATGGTGCGCAGTTCGCGCACGGTGCGCCGGGCACCGTCGCGGTCGGCCTTGTTGACGACGAAGACGTCCCCGATCTCGAGGATCCCCGCCTTGGCGGCCTGGATGCCGTCGCCCATGCCCGGCGCGAGCAACACGACGGTGGTGTCCGCGAGACCGACGATCTCGACCTCGGACTGCCCGACGCCGACGGTCTCGATGAGCACCACGTCGCAGCCGGCGGCGTCGAGCACCCGCAGGGCCTGCGGCGTCGCCCAGGACAGGCCGCCGAGGTGCCCGCGGGTGGCCATCGAGCGGATGAAGACGCCGTCGTCGCCGGCGTGCTCGCCCATCCGGACCCGGTCCCCCAGCAGCGCCCCGCCGCTGAACGGCGAGGACGGGTCGACGGCGAGCACCCCGACCGTGCGGCCGCGGGCGCGCAGCGCGGAGACCAGGGCCGACGTGGTGGTGGACTTGCCGACACCGGGTGACCCGGTCAGCCCGACGACCTGGGCCCGTCCGGTGTGCGGGGTGAGCGCCGCGGAGACCTCACGGAGTTCCGGCCCGGCGTTCTCGACGATCGAGATCAGCCGAGCGACGGCGACCTGCTGCCCGCCGAGCGCCCGTTCGACCAGGTCCTGCAGATCGAGTCCGGGCACGGGCGCTCCTCCCATCTCGTGACGCGTGGGGGTCCTGCGGAGCACAACCCCGCCGAACCCCCACGAGTCGACCACGACGACGGCCGCGGCACCCATCCGGCACCGCGGCCGGGACGATCAGGACTTCGGCACGCTCAGGATCAGCGCGTCACCCTGGCCACCGCCACCGCACAGCGCAGCCGCGCCGGTGCCACCGCCACGGGCACGCAGGGCCAGGGCGAGGTGCAGCGCGAGCCGGGCACCGGACATGCCGATCGGGTGGCCGAGCGCGATCGCGCCGCCGTCGACGTTGACCTTGTCGTCGTCGAGGCCGAGCTCGCGCGCGGACACGATGCCGACCGCGGCGAACGCCTCGTTGATCTCGACGAGGTCCAGGTCGGCGGGCGTGATGCCCTGCTTCTCGCAGGCCTTCCGGATCGCGTTCGACGGCTGCTCGTGCAGGCTCGCGTCCGGCCCGGCGACGACGCCGTGCGCGCCGATCTCCGCCAGCCAGCTCAGGCCGAGCTCCTCGGCCTTGGCCTTGCTCATCACCACGACGGCGGCGGCACCGTCGGAGATCTGCGAGGCGGTGCCTGCGGTGATCGTGCCGTCGGCCGAGAAGGCCGGCTTCAGCTTGCCCAGCGACTCGGCGGTGGTGTCGCCGCGGACACCCTCGTCGGTCTCGAAGACGACCGGGTCGCCCTTGCGCTGGGGGATCTCGACCGGGGTGATCTCCTCGGCGAAGGTCCCGTCCTCGGCAGCGCGGGCGGCGTTCTGGTGCGACCGGGCGGCGAAGGCGTCCTGCTCCTCGCGGGTCAGGCCGTAGCGCGCGTTGTACTTCTCGGTCGACGCGCCCATCGCGACCTGGTCGATCGCACAGAACAGGCCGTCGTGCTGCATGTGGTCGAGCAGCGTGGTGTCGCCGTATTTGGTGCCCTCACGCGACTTGGGCAGCAGGTGCGGCGCCTGGGTCATCGACTCCTGACCGCCGGCGACGACGATGTCGAACTCCCCGGCACGGATCAGCTGGTCGGCCAGCGCGATCGAGTCGATGCCCGAGAGGCAGACCTTGTTGACGGTCAGGGCGGGCACGTCCATGGGGATCCCGGCGTCGACCGCGGCCTGGCGGGCGGGCATCTGCCCCGCACCGGCGGTGAGCACCTGGCCCATGATCGTGTACTGCACCTGGTCGGGGGCGACGCCGGCGCGCTCGAGCGCGGCCTTGATCGCGATCCCGCCGAGCTGAGCGCCCGAGAAACCCTTCAGGGATCCGAGCAGGCGGCCCATCGGCGTGCGGGCGCCGGCGACGATGACGGTTCCGGACACGGATCCTCCAGCAGCATCTTTGGCAGGTGGGCGGTCACCATAACCATCTGCGGTGCTCGCGCGGACGCACCTAACGGGTGGGGTGACCAGTGGCACAGGAGCCTACTGACGAGTAGAAGCGGTACGTTCTGCCCCCATGACGACAACCGACGAAGCTCTGTCGCCGCTGGTCGTGGCCGTCGACCACGTGGGCATCGCCGTACCGGACCTCGACAAGGCGATCGCCTGGTACGCCGAGAACCTCGGCCTGGTCTCGGTGCACGAGGAGACCAACACCGACCAGGGTGTGCGCGAGGCGATGCTGGGGGCGCCCGGCGAGGACGCGGGCGCGACCAAGGTGCAGCTGCTGGCCCCGCTCGACGAGACCTCGACCATCGCGAAGTTCATCGACCGCAACGGCCCCGGCCTGCAGCAGGTGGCCTATCGGGTGACCGACGTGGCCGCCGCGGCGGACGCCCTGCGCGCCAAGGGCCTGCGCCTGCTCTACGACGCCCCCCGCCGGGGCACCTCGGACTCCAAGGTGAACTTCGTGCACCCCAAGGACGCCGGCGGTGTCCTGGTCGAGCTGGTCGAACCGGCCGCCGGACACTGAGCCACCCAGAGTCACCCGCTCTGTCACGCCCGGCTCACCCCGTCCCGAAGCACAGTACGGGCGTCCCGTGCACTGGATCACGATGCTCTCGTCGGGTATCACGACCTCGGCGACGAACGATTACGATACTGCGCAGTAACTTGCGGTATCCCAAGCAGACCCCGGCTCCCGAGCCGGGATCGCTGCACGGCTCGGGACCGCGTGCTCGTGCCACTCCCCTAGCAACGTCGCCATCGGAGGACCAGCAGTGAAGGACATCCGCGACGCCATCCTCGCCGGAGAGTTCGCCGACGTCGGCGGCCTGGAGGTCCCCGAGACCTACCAGGGCGTCACCGTCCGGGCCGAGGACACCGACATGTTCGAGGGCCTCGAGACCAAGGAGAAGGACCCCCGCCGGAGCCTGCACCTCGACGACGTCCCGGTGCCGGAACTCGGACCGGGCGAGGCCCTGGTGGCGGTGATGGCGAGCGCCATCAACTACAACACCGTCTGGACCTCGATCTTCGAGCCGCTCTCGACGTTCAACTTCCTCAAGCGCTACGGCAAGACGTCGCCGCTGGCCAAGCGGCACGACCTGCCGTACCACGTGGTCGGTTCCGACCTCGCCGGCGTCGTCGTGCGCACCGGGCCGGGCGTGAACAACTGGAAGGCTGGCGACCAGGTCGTCGCGCACTGCCTGTCGGTCGAGCTGGAGAGCCCGGACGGGCACTCCGACACGATGATGGACCCGGAGCAGCGCATCTGGGGCTTCGAGACCAACTTCGGCGGGCTCGCCGAGCTGGCACTGGTGAAGTCGAACCAGCTCATGCCGAAGCCGGACCACCTGACCTGGGAGGAGGCGGCCTCGCCCGGGCTGGTCAACTCGACGGCCTACCGGCAGCTCGTCTCCCGCAACGGCGCCGACATGAAGCAGGGCGACGTCGTGCTGATCTGGGGCGCCTCCGGCGGCCTCGGCTCCTACGCGACCCAGTTCGCCCTCAACGGCGGCGCCACCCCGGTCTGCGTGGTCTCCTCCCCCGAGAAGGCCGAGATCTGCAAGGCCATGGGCGCGGACCTGGTCATCGACCGCAACGCCGAGGGCTACAAGTTCTGGTCCGACCCGCAGACGCAGGACCCGAAGGAATGGAAGCGCTTCGGGGCCAAGATCCGCGAGCTCACCGGCGGCGAGGACCCGGACATCGTGTTCGAGCACCCCGGCCGGGAGACCTTCGGGGCCTCGACCTACGTGGCCCGCAAGGGCGGCACCATCGCCACCTGCGCGTCGACCTCGGGCTACATGCACGAGTACGACAACCGCTACCTCTGGATGAACCTCAAGCGGATCGTCGGCTCGCACTTCGCGAACTACCGCGAGGCGTTCGAGGCGAACCGGCTCGTCGCGAAGGGCATGATCCACCCGACGCTGTCGCGGGTGTACCCGCTGGCCGAGACCGGCCAGGCGGCGTACGACGTCCACCAGAACACCCACCAGGGCAAGGTCGGCGTGCTGGGCCTGGCGCCCGAGGAGGGCCTCGGCGTCACGAACCCGGAGAAGCGCGAGAAGTTCATCGACGGCATCAACCGGTTCCGCGGCGTCTGATCGCTCACCCGTTCGACACGGAGTATCCGCCCGTCCGAGGGACGGGCGGATACTCCGCTCGGTGGCAGGTGAACCTCATGACGTCGTCGAGCTCACAGACTTCCGACGGACGGCGGCGCAGGTACGGTGACACCCATGGCCGGTGACCACGATGTACCCGTCCCCCGGACCGGTTTCACGGTCGGACGACGGGGCTACGACCAGGCTCAGGTGGACAGTCACCTGCGCCGGCTCGATGCCGAGGTGCGGATGCTGGCCGCCGACCGGGACGCGGCGGTCGCCCAGAACAGCCGGCTGAGCCGCGAGCTCGACGACGCGCGGTCCCGCGCCGAGGCAGCCCGGCAGCAGGCCAACCGGCTCTCCGGCCCGCCGCAGAGCGTGCAGGGCATGAGCGAGCGCCTCCGGTCGATGCTCCGCCTCGCCGAGGAGGAGGTCGCGGAGATGCGCGGCCGCGCCGACCGCGAGATCGGCGAGCAGCGCCGCCAGGGCGAGGAGCACGCCCGCACCGTCATCGAGCAGGCCCGGGCCGAGGCCGCGCGGATCGCCGCCGACGCCGAGGCCCACCGTGCCGACCTGGACCGCCGGGCCGAGGAGCGCGAGCGGGCCCTGCGCGACGAGGAGAACCGCGTCCGCTCCGAGCTCGCCGATCTGCGCACCCGCACCGAGGCCGAGCTCGCGGAGAACCGCAACAGCACCGAGGCGGAGCTGGCCGAGAAGCGCCGGGTCACCGAGGCCGAGCTCGCCGAGGCGCGCAGCAGCACCGAGGCCGAGCTTGCGGAGGCCCGCAGCAGCACCGAGGCCGAGCTCGCCGACCTGCGCTCCACCACCGAGCGCTCGCTGGCCGAGCAGCGTCAGAACACCGACCGTGACCTCTCCGAGCAGGAGCGGACGGTCAACGAGCGCATCACCCGGGCCGACACCGAGGCCCGCGAGAACCGTGAGCAGGTCGAGCACGACTTCCGGATGGCGATGGACCAGCGCCGGGCCGAGGCCCTGACCGCGCTGATCGCCGAGCGCGACGGGCTGTCCGACGAGATCGCCCGCCGTCGCGCGAAGGCAGACGAGGAGATCCGCGTCGCCCGGGAGAAGGCCCGCGCCGAGACCGACCGGATGCGCGAGGACGCCCGGCGCGACGCCGCGGACGTCACCGAGCGCGCCCGTCGTCGCGTCCAGGAGCTGGGTGACCTGCGCACCCGGATCGCCGAGCAGCTCGACGCCACCCGCTCGCTGATCGAGGGCGGGGTCGGCGACCTGGGTACGGGGCCCGCCGTTCCCGCGCCGGAGGGCGTCCCCGGCGAGGGCCCGGGTGCGGTGCCGGCGACTCCCTCGGCATCCGGGGCAGCGCCACGGGCGACGCCGCAGAACCGCGGCCAGGGGCAGGCCCAGTCCCCGGGTACGACTCAGTCCCCGGGGCAGGCCCAGCACCCGGGACAGACTCCGGCGGCCGCCGGGCATCCGAACGGTGGCCCGCACGACGGCCGCCACCGTGACGACCGCCCCAGGGACGACCGCCCCAGGGACGACCGGCCCCGCGACGACCGGCCCCGGCCGACGCCGCAGCCCCGCAACGGCCAGTCCGAGCAGCCCGCTCAGACCTCGCGCTGACGCGGCGAGCCCCACGGCGCCACCACGTCCCGGCACCGCGCGGCCCGAGCGGCCCGGGCCCCGAACGGCGCGCGCCCCGGGCGGCGAGCCGGGCACCCGCGGAGCCGCCGCTGCAGCGACCGTCCGGGCCTCAGTGCCGCCGGAAACCCGGCCGTCGCCGGTCCCGGGCGTTCCAGCACGGCTGGTGCCAGTGCCGCCGGTCCTCGACCCCACCGGTGTCGTCCGCGGGCCACGCCACGACGTGCGGCGTCCCCGACGGCAGCAGCTGGTCACATCCCGGGCACCGGTAGGTCTTCACCGAGGATCCGCCGGGCACCCGGCGGACGTTCCACTCGCCGTCGCGCCCGCTCTCCTGCGACGTGATCATGCCGCTGCCGAGCGGAGGCGCGACGGGACGGCCCCGCCCCCTCTCCGTGGGGCGGGGCCGTCTCGAACGTCCGCGGGCCATGAGCCCATTCTCCCAGGCCGTGCCGGGCACCGGGTCCCGGCGCCGGACCCGCGTGGCTCAGCGCTTCGTGTAGTCCCGGAACCCGTGCCCGGTCTTGCGGCCCAGCCGCCCGGCGGTGACGAGGTGCTCCAGCAGCGGCGCCGGCGCGAAGCCGGCCTGGTGGAACTCCGAGTACAGCGAACGCTCGATCGCCAGGGACACGTCGAGCCCGACGACGTCGAGCAGCTCGAACGGCCCCATCGGCAGCGCACAC
Organism: Pseudonocardia phyllosphaerae; assembly: GCF_046546475.1. Taxonomy (NCBI): domain Bacteria; kingdom Bacillati; phylum Actinomycetota; class Actinomycetes; order Pseudonocardiales; family Pseudonocardiaceae; genus Pseudonocardia; species Pseudonocardia phyllosphaerae. The sequence continues at coordinate 1,035,106 of NZ_JBKGXS010000001.1, read as the reverse complement.
CCGGTCTTCATCGCGGCGTCGATGTCGTCGGCGGTCGCGTAATGCGCCTCGAGCATCTTCACCGCGTCGTTGAGGTACGGGAACAGCAGCGCGTTGACGATGAACCCGGCGCGGTCGCCGCAGCTCACCGGCACCTTCTTCAGGTTCTTGGTGACCTGCAGGATCGTCGCCGACACGTCGCGCGAGGTACCGATGGTCGACACGACCTCGACCAGCTTCATCACCGGCGCCGGGTTGAAGAAGTGCATCCCGATGACGTCGCCGGGCCGGCTGGTCGCGGCCGCGCACTCGACGACGGGCAGCGAGGACGTCGTCGTCGCCAGGATCGCGCCGGGCTTGCAGATCTCGTCGAGCGCCCCGAACATCGCGCGCTTGACGTCGAGCTCCTCGGCGACCGCCTCGACCACCAGGTCGACGTCGGCGAAGTCCTCCAGCGCGGTGGTCCCGGTGATCCGGCCGATGATCGCGTCGCGGTCGGCCTCCTCCAGCTTGCCGCGGGCCACGGCCTTGTCCAGGGACTTGCGCACGTGGGCGATCGAGGCCTCGACCTTGGAGTCGCTGCGCCCGCGGACGACGACGTCGTAGCCGCCCTTGGCGAACACCTCGACGATGCCCGAGGCCATCGTCCCGGTACCGACCACGCCGACCCGCGTGACGTCGCGCAGCGTGACGTCGGTGGGGATGTCCGACTCCGGGGTCTCGCCGTCGGCGACGATCGTGGAGCTGTGCGGCGCCTCGTAGGTGTAGAAGCCGCGCCCGGTCTTCCGGCCCAGCAGCCCCGCGGTGATCATCTGCTTGAACACCGGGTTCGGGGCGTGCATCAGGTTGCGCGACTCGCGGTACATCGTCTCGAGGATCTCGTAGGCGGTGTCCAGCCCGATCAGGTCGAGCAGCGCGAGTGGGCCCATCGGGTAGCCGCAGCCGAAGCGCATCGCGGCGTCGAGGTCCTCGCGGCTGGCGTAGTGCTCGGCGTACATCTTCGCCGCGTGGTTCAGGTACCCGAACAGCAGCGCGTTGGCGATGAAGCCGGCGCGGTCGCCGATGACGACCGGGACCTTGCCGAGGGAGTCGGCGAAGGCCTGCACGTCGGAGACGACGTCCGGCTCGGTGACGACGGTCCGCACGACCTCGACCAGCTTCTGCACCGGCGCCGGGTTGAAGAAGTGCATCCCGACGACCTTGCCGGGCCGCGTGGTGCGCACCGCCAGCTCGGTGACCGACAGCGACGAGGTGTTCGAGGCGAGGATCGTGTCCTCGTCCACCACCTTGTCGACCTCGGCGAACACCGACGCCTTGGCCTCCAGGCTCTCCGGGATCGCCTCGACCACCAGCTGTACCGGCGCGAGGTCGGCCAGGGCGGTGGTCACCGTGATGCGCCCGAGCAGCTCGTCGGCCTGCTCCTGGGTGAGCTTGCCGCGCTCGACGGCGCGTCCGGTGGAGGCCTCCAGGTGGGCCCGTCCACGATCACCGGCGGAGGCGTCGACCTCGACCGCGATCACCTCGAGGCCGTTGCGGGCGAAGACCTCCACGATCCCCGCGCCCATCGTGCCGAGGCCGATCACCCCGACGGTCCGGAACTCGCGTGCCACGCTGCAACCTCCCGATTGGACAACTCTGTCTTCCACGTCGGGGGCGATCCTGCCATCCGGACGGCTACTGATGGGTAACGTGCGACCAGGGCCACCTGGTCGAGAGGTCAGCCCTACCGGCCGTAGCGGGCGCGCACCAGCCCGACCAGCGTCGACATCGTCCGCGACGTCCGCTTCACGCTGGTCACGACGAGCGGGATCGGGAACCGCAGCCGGGCCACCGACTGCGCGCGGGTGAACTCGCGCAGGCCGTCGGCGCCGTGGATACGCCCGAAGCCGGACTCCCCCACCCCGCCGAAGGGCAGCGACGGGATTCCGGCGAACGAGATGACCCCGTTGATCGACACCATCCCGCAGCGCAGCCGTGCGGCGATCTCCTCGCCACGCTTCGCGGAGAACACCGTGGCCCCCAGGCCGTAGCCGGTGGCGTTGGCGCGCCGCACCGCCTCGTCGACGTCCGGCACCCGGTTGATCACGACGAGCGGGCCGAAGGTCTCCTCGGTGACCGCGACCGAGTCCTCCGGCACGTCGACGATCACCACCGGGTCGATCCGGCCGTCGTCGCGCACGGAGTCCGCGCCGCCGAGCACCGCCCGGCCACCGCGTTCGAGGGCGTCGGTGACGTGCCTGCGGACCACGTCGGTCTGCGAGGACATCGTCATCGGGCCGAGGTCGCCCTCGTTCGCGGCCGTCCCGACCTGCAGCGCCGCACCCAGCTCGCGGACCCGCGCGACGAACCGGTCGGCGACGGCGTCGGCGACGTAGACCCGCTCGACGCCCACGCAGGTCTGGCCGGCGTTGGACATCCCGCCCCAGACCGCGGCGTCCGCGGCGGCCTCGAGGTCGGCGTCGGCGTCGACGATCAGCGCGTCCTTGCCGCCGCACTCCATGAGCACCGGGACGAGGTTCTCCGCGCACGCCGCCATGACCTTGCGCCCGGTCGGGGCCGATCCGGTGAAGGCGATCTTGGCAACGCCCGGGGCGGTGCACAGCGCCGCGCCGGTGGCGCCGAAGCCGGTGACCACGCTCAGCAGCGGGTACCGGCCGACCTCGGGGACGGCCTCGGCCAGCGTGCGGGCCAGCTCGTGCCCGACGCCGGGGGTCAGCTCGGAGGGCTTGAACACGACCGTGTTGCCGGCGGCGAGGGCGTAGGCGATCGAGCCCATCGGGGTGAAGACCGGGTAGTTCCACGGCCCGATCACCCCGACGACGCCGAACGGCCGGTAGGCCACCGACGCCGCCTGGTTGGCCATCAGCAGGCCCGGTGAGACCGAGCGCCGCCCGAGGACCTTCTCCGCGTTCGCCGTCGCCCAGTCCAGGTGGTCGATGACCAGGACGACCTCGAGCCGGGCGTCGTCGAACGGCTTGCCGGTCTCGTCGGCGACCACCCGCGCGACCCGGTCCAGCTGCCCGGCCAGCACCTTCCGCCACGCGACGAGCCGGGTGCGGCGCTCGCGGAAGCTCAGCCCACCCCACCACGCCGCCGCCTCGGCGGCCGCGTCGACGGCGGCGCGCACGTGCACGTCGCCGTGGACGGGGTAACGGCCGAGCTCGGCACCGGTGCGCGGCGCGAGCGAGGCGAAGGTCTCGGTGGGAGCCGGGACGGCACCGGGCCGGGAGTCGGAGGCGGAGTCAGCAGCGGTGGCACTCACGAGCGCAGACTAGACGCCCGCGCGGCGTTGTCCACCGGTCTCCGGTACCGAAGAAACACAGAACTACCGAAGGGACACAGAACATTCGGTCCGGGCCGGACACAGAAACCTCGGGCCGGGCCGGGCTCAGAACAGCGTCATGTCCGAGGACTGCATCCCGCGCAGCGCGTCGTAGTCCACCGTGACGCAGCGGATCCCCCGGTCGGTGGCCAGCGTCTTCGCCTGCGGCTTGATCTGCTGCGCGGCGAAGATCCCCTGCACCGGTGCCAGCAGCGGGTCGCGGTTCATGAGCTCGAGGTAGCGGGTCAGCTGCTCGACGCCGTCGATCTCCCCGCGGCGCTTCACCTCGACCGCGACGTGGCCGCCGTCGGCGTCGCGGCAGAGCAGGTCGACCGGCCCGACCGCGGTCATGTACTCGCGGCGGACCAGGGTGTACCCCTCGCCGAAGGTCTCCGGGTGCGCGGCCAGCAGCTCCTGCAGGTGGGCCTCGACGCCGTCCTTGACCAGGCCCGGGTCGACGCCGAGCTCGTAGGACGAGTCGTGCAGGACCTCGTCGATGGTGATCACCAGCGACTCGTCGGCCTTGTTCTTCACCGTCCAGACGCCCGGCTCCTCGGTGAGCCAGCACGGCGGTGACATCCAGTTGAGCGGCTTGTAGGCGCGGTCGTCGGCGTGGATGCTCACCGATCCGTCCGCCTTGACCAGCAGCAGCCGCGGGGCCATCGGGAGGTGGGCGGTCAGCCGCCCGGCGTAGTCCACCTGGCAGCGGGCGATGACGAGACGCACCCGGCTCACTGTAAGGAAGGCCCGATGCACCAGTCTGGGCGGGTGATCGAGCAGACCTCCACCCGCCGGGTCTACACGAACAACTGGATGACCGTCCGCGAGGACGGCATCCGCCGCCTCGACGGCACCGAGGGGATCTACGGCGTCGTCGACAAGCCGACCTACGCCCTGGTGATCCCGCGCGACGAGGACGGCCGCCTGCACCTGGTCGAGCAGTACCGCTACCCCGTCGGGGCGCGCCGCTGGGAGTTCCCGGCAGGCACCGCACCGGACCGTGCCGATCAGGACCCGGCCGAGCTGGCCGTACGCGAGCTGGTCGAGGAGACCGGGCTGGCCGCGGCCGGGATGACCTTCCTCGGGATGCTGGACGTCGCACCCGGCATGTCCAGCCAGCGCGGGCACGTCTACCTCGCGACCGGGCTCACCGCCGGGCCGCCGCAGCGCGAGCACCAGGAGCAGGACATGCGCGCGGCCTGGTTCACCCCCGCCGAGTTCGAGGACATGGTGCGCCGCGGCGAGCTGACCGACGCCCAGACCCTCGCCGCCTGGGCGCTGCTGGCCCTGCACGACAAGGACTGAGGCTCGCTCCGCCCGGCGACGGTCGAGAACTGTCGGGGTACACCCCTACTGTGGGTCCCATGACACCGATCACACCGGGTGCGGTCGTGGAGGCGGGGGTGTCCGGCCCCGGGCGCGGGCTGGGGCTGGGCGACCCCGAGCGGGAGAACGCGGTCCTGCTCGACATCATCGAGGCCACCGCGTCCGGGCCCGGGGTGGAGCCGCTGGCCGCGGCCGTCGCCCGGGTCATCACCGAGGCGACCGCGACCGACGTGTGCTTCGTACACGTCCTCGACGACGGCGACACCGCGCTCACCCTGGCCGGCGCCACCCCGCCGTTCGACGCGCTGGTGGGGACCGTGCACCTGCCGCTCGGCGAGGGCGTGAGCGGCTGGGTCGCCGCGCACCGGGAGCCCGCGGTACTCACCGAGGACAAGACCGCCGACCCGCGCTACCTGCCGATCCCGGAGCTGCGCGGCGAGGACTACACCTCGATGGTCTCGGTGCCGATGATCTCCGAGCCGTACGGGCTTGCCGGGGTCCTCAACGTGCACACCGTCGCCCGCCGGGAGTTCGGCGACCGCGACGTCCGGCTGCTGCTGGCGATCGGGCGGCTGCTGGCCGCGGCGCTGCACCAGGCCCGGATGCACCGCAGGCTCGAGGCCCGCGAACGCGCACACGAGCGGTTCGCCGAGCAGACCGTCACCGCGCAGGAGACCGAGCGGCGCCGGCTGGCCCGCGACATCCACGACGGGATCTCCCAGCGGCTGGTCACGCTGTCGTTCCACCTCGACGCCGCGGGCACCCTGCTCGACCACGGTGACGACGACGAGGCCCGCGCCCAGCTCGGCCACGCGGCCGGGCTGGTGGGCACCACCCTGGACGAGGCGCGTGCGGCGATCGGCGCACTGCGCCCGCCGGTGCTCGACGACCTCGGGCTGGCCGGAGCGCTCGCCGCACTGGTCCGGGACCTGCCCGGCATCGACGTCCGGCTCGACCTCGACGACCGGCGGCTGCCCGACCACGTGGAGGTCGCGCTCTACCGGATCGGGCAGGAGGGGCTGCAGAACGTGCTGAAGCACGCGGCGGCGCAGCAGGTGCTCGTCCGGCTGGCGGCCGGGGACCACGGCGTCCGGCTGGAGATCATCGACGACGGCCGCGGCTTCGCCCCGCACGGCGAGCCGGGCCGCGACGACGGCTACGGCATGTCCTCCATCCGCGAGCGCGCGGAGCTGATCGGCGGCGCGGCCGAGGTCCGCTCGGCCCCCGGCGAGGGGACCTCGGTGCTGGTCACCGTGCCCGACGCCCCGGCGACCGACGTCCCGGCCGACGAGCAGGCGCCGGACACCGGGGTGCCCGGGATCAGTGCACCCGCACCGGCAGTTCGGCCACCGAGCTGAACCCCGGGCGCGGCTCCCACACGATCTCCGACGCCGGCACGGCGAGGGCCAGATCCGGGAACCGGTCGAACAGCATCCGCAGCGCCACCTCGCCCTCCTGCCGGGCTAGTGCCGCGCCCAGGCAGTAGTGCGGCCCCTGGCCGAACCCGAGGTGCCCGTCGCCGGGGCCCGCGTACCGGCGGACGTCGAGCTCGTCGGGATGGTCGTAGGCGCGCGGGTCGTGGTTGGCCGGGAGCAGCCCGGCGATCACCGGCGTGCCGCGGGCGATCGTGGTGCCGCCGAGCTCCAGGTCCTCGGCCGGGTAGCGGAACTGGGTGAACTGCACCGGGCCGCGCAGCCGCATCAGCTCGTTGACCGCGCGCGGCCACAGCTCCGGGTCCTCCCGCAGCACCGCGAGCTGGCCGGGGTGGATGAGCAGGGTGAGCACCGCGTTGGTGATCAGGTGCGCGGTCGTCTCGTGCCCGGCCATGACCAGGGCGAACACCATGGTGACCAGCTCGGTGTCGGAAAGGCGGTCGCCGTCGTCCTCCTGGGCCCGGACCAGGCCGGAGATCAGGTCGTCGGCGGGTGCGGCACGGCGGGCCGCGACCAGCTCCTGCACGTGATCGACGGCCGCGCGCAGCACCGTCGGGGTGCGCTCCGGGTTCAGCGCGACCATGTCGCGGCCCCACTCGTGCCACTGCGGCCGCTGGTCCTCCGGCACCCCGACCAGCTCGCAGATGACGGTGATCGGCAGCGGGTAGGCGAAGGCCTCGACGAGGTCGACCGGACCGTCGGCGGCGGCCATCCGGTCCAGCAGTGCGGCGGTGATCTCCTCGACCCGCGGCCGCAGCCCCTGCACCCGCTTCACCGTGAACGCCCGCGAGACCAGCTTGCGCAGCCGCGCGTGTTCGGCGCCGTCGGTGGTGAGGATGTTGCGCAGCAGGTACTGGGCGAGGTCCGCGGAGATGCCGAGCTGCTCGAAGATCGCCGCGCGCATCGGGTCCGCGGCGTTGCCCGCGAGCTCGGGGTCGGTGACGAAGCGCGGGTCGGTGAGCACGGTGCGGACGTCGTCGTGGCGGGTCACCATCACCGCGGGCGGCGAGCCCATCATCGACACGGTCCGGACGGGCGCCTGTTCCCGCATCCGGGCGTAGGCCCCGTACGGGTCGGTCATCAGCTCCGGAGCCAGCAGGTCCTGCGGTTCGGCCGGTGCGGTCATGGCGATCTCCTTCGGCCCGGGGTGGTGGACCCGGATGGCGGGATCAGCGGACGCGGTTGCGCCACTCGTCGTCGAGGTGGTCGAGCAGGGGGCGGTAGAGCGCGGCGATCCGCGCGGCGAGGGCCGGATCGGGGTCCGGGCCGTCGGCGTGCCCGCCGAGCAGGCCGCGCACGGCGTGGTCGAGCAGCTCACCGCGCCGGTCGGCGTCGGCGGGAGCGAAGGGGTCCTGCTCCGGTGGCCATCCGGTGGTGGCGAAGAAGCCGTAGCAGACCGCCCCCCAGGCGTGGATCTGCTCGTCGGCGGTGAACCCGCCGACCTCGATCAGACCCGTCTCGCGCAGCAGCCGGAAGTGCTCTCGGACCGCGGAGTTCCGCCATTCCTGCAGGGCGCCGAGGGTCCCGGAGGCCTCGTGGGCGAGGCGGCCCAGCACCTCGCCGTCGCCGAGGTAGAGGGCGCGGGAGACGTCGTCGGCGCGGAGCCGGTCGTAGAGGACCCGGGTCATGTGCCACGGCAGCGCGACGGCCGGGTCGAGCGTCATCTGCTCGGCCAGGTCTCCGAACAGCCGCCGCTGGGCGCGCAGCAGAACGGTCAGGAACAGCGCGTCCTTGGTGCGGACGTGCAGATAGACCGTGCCCTTGCCGACGCCGGCGTGCCGCGCGACGTCCTCGACGGTCACCCGCCGGTAGCCCCACCGCACCAGCAGCTCCGCGGCGGCGTCGAGCACCCGCTCGACCCGCTCGCCGTCGGCCCCTGCCACACCCTGCTCGGTCGGTACGGCCACCGCTCCCCCTCGCCCACCCACGCCGTGACCAGATAATGAAATCTGGTCAGACAGTCACGGTAGACCCGTGCGACGGTGTTGTCGAGATACGGTCGGGGTCATGGCCGACTACGAGCACCTGCTGGTCAAGCAGGACGGCGACATGGTCCGCATCACGATGAACCGGCCGCAGCGGCGCAACTCGCTCTCCGAGGAGCACCTGCGCGAGCTGCTCGACGCGTTCGAGACCGCATCCCGCAGCGACGCGACCGGCATCGTGCTCGCCGGGGAGGGCCCGGCCTTCTCCTCCGGGCACGACTTCGGGGACGTCGCCGAGCGCGACCTGGCCGAGGTCCGCGACCTGTTGCAGCTGTGCACGTCGGTCATGCGCACCATCGAGTCCGCCCCCCAGGTGGTGATCGCCCGGGTGCACGCGACGGCGTGGGCGGCGGGCTGCCAGCTCGTCGCCTCCTGCGACCTGGCGATCGCCGCCGATTCCGCGACGTTCGCGCTGCCCGGCGGCAAGGGCGGCTGGTTCTGCCACACCCCCGCCGTCCCCGTCGCGCGCTCGATCGGCCGCAAACGGCTGATGGAGCTGTCGCTGACCGGCGACCCGATCGACGCCGCGACCGCCGCCGACTGGGGCCTGGTCAACCACGCCGTACCCGACGACGAGCTCGACGCCCGGGTCGAGGACCTGCTCGCCCGCGCGACCCGGGGCAGCCGGTTGTCCAAGGCCGTCGGGAAGCAGACGCTCTACGCCCAGCTCGACCGCCCGGAGGACGACGCCTACGCCATCGCCGGCGAGGTGATGGCCTCGATGTCGCAGTCCGGCGGTGCGCGCGAGGGGATGGAGTCCTTCCTCGGGAAGCGCGCCCCGGAGTGGCCCGACTAGACCGCACGCGGTGATCGCCTAGGCTCTCCCGGACCATGACTCCCCGACCGTTGAGCCGACGGCGCCTGCTCGGCGCCGCGGCGGCACTCGGCGGTGCGACGCTGGCCGGTCCGTTGCTGACCGGCTGCGGCCGGGAGGCTTCGGACCCGCTGACCCGGCTTCGCAGTGGTGGCGACCTCGTGATCGGGCTCGACGGCGAGCGCCCGTTCGGCTACATCGACGGATCCGGGCGACCGACCGGGGAGAGCCCCGAGGTCGCCCGTGCGGTGGCGCGCGACCTGGGCGGCAACGGCGTCCTCGCGGTCCAGACGTCGTTCGACCAGCTGATCCCGGAACTCCTGCAGGGCCGGGTCGACATGGTCGCGGTCGGGCTGACGATCACCCCGCTCCGCTGCCAGCAGGTGACCTTCTCCCGGCCGGACTACATGTCGCGCAGCGCGCTCGTCGTACGGGAGGGCAACCCGCTGGGCGTGGCGACGCTCGCCGGGGTGGCACGCAGCGGGGCGACGCTCGCCGTCGTCAGCGGCGGCGCGGAGGCCGAGTTCGCGGTCGCCGCGAACATCCCGCCGGACCGCATCCAGTACGTGCCGGACCAGACGACGCTGGTGAACGCCGTCGCCGACGGCCGCGCCCAGGTCGGCGCGCTGACCCGGGCGTCGCTGCTCGCCGAGGTGCGTGCCGCGGCCGGGTCCGGCGTCGAGGTCACCACCGGGTTCACCCCGATGATCGGCGGCCGGCCGGCGATCGGCGCAGGCGGCTTCGCGTTCCGCCCGTCGGACACCGAGTTCCGCGACGAGTTCGACCGGGCGCTGACCGCGCTGCACGACTCCGGGCGCTGGCTGCAGATCACCGAGCCGTTCGGGTTCACCCCCGACGACGTCCCGCCGCCGGGCCTGACGACCGCACAGCTCTGCGCCCGTACCGCGCAGCCCTGACCACCCCGTACGGGTGCCGCTCCGGCCCGCACGCGGGGCTCCGCGGTGCGAGGATCGCGCCATGGCCCTGCGCATCGCCGGGATACCCGTCCTCTTCGGCCCCTCCGACATCGTCGCCGGGGCGTCCGTCGCGGCCGACCGGGCCGGGAGTCTCGCGGCCGAGGTCTCCGCACTGCCGGCCCGGGCCGGCGCCCTGCTCGACGAAGCCGGCTCGCTCGTCGTCCGGATCGGGGTGATCGCGGGACGGGCGGAGGCACTGCTGGACCGGGTCGACGGCGTCGTCGACCGGGTGGAGGGTGTCGCCGGCGGCGCCGAGGAGCTGATGGGCCGGGTGGCCCGCGTCAGCGCCGAGGCCGAGACGCTGGTCGGGACGGTGTCCGGGGTGACCGAGGAGGCCACGGTCCTCGTGCGCGACGTCTCCGGCGTGACCGACGAGGCCACCACGCTGGTCCGCAACGTGTCGGGCGTGACCGACGAGGCGACCACGCTGGTCCGCAACGTCTCCGGTGTCACCGACGAGGCCACCGAACTCGTCCGCAACGTCTCCGGGGTGACCGACGAGGCAACCGTCCTGGTCCGCAACGTGTCGGGAGTGACCGAGGAGGCGACCACGCTGGTCCGGGACGTCACCGGCGTCACCGACGAGGCGAAGACGCTCGTCCGTTCGGTCGGCGGCATCACCGACGAGGCCGGCAACCTGATCCGCCAGGTCACGGTCGTCTCCGACGAGGCGGGCAACCTGGTCGAGCAGGTCTCGGTCGTCACCGGCTCCGCGACCGGCATCGTCGACGCGGCGCGCGAGGTGACCAACCGGGCGTCCGGAGTCGTCGACGACGCCGCCGACGCCAGCCGCGAGGCCGGCGAGCTGATCGACCTCTACGGTCCGATCGCCCGGTCCGCGGCACCGCTCGCGCAGCGCTTCGTCGAGGAGCTGTCCGACGAGGAGGTCCAGGCCGCGATCCGGCTCGTCGACCAGCTCCCGAAGCTCACCGAGCACATGGAGACCGACATCATGCCGATCCTGGCGACCCTGGACCGGGTCGGCCCGGACGTGCACGAGCTGCTCGACGTCCTCAAGGACGTGCGGCAGGCGATCAGTGGGATTCCGGGATTCTCGTTGCTGCGCAAGCGTGGCGAGGAGCGCGACGCCGAGCGGAACGGGAACGACTGAGGTCGTGGCCTCCCGACGGGAGGTCGCCACGGCGGAATCGCACTGACGATCATCCGGATCGCAGTCGATCATCACGAATTCTCCGGCGCGCACCGAATCGTCACGATCACCGGAGCGGCCACTTCCCGATCGTTCGGTGCCGAACGTTTCGTGTCATATGATTCGCCGACCGAATGGTTCGGCACGCAACAACAGCCTCTTCGTCGAGCGGTCGAAAAAATGCGCCCGACAACTGTTGATCAAACACTTGTTCGAGTACACTCGAGTCATGCCCAGCGACCGGCTCGCGAACGCTCATCGCCTCCTCACCGAGGCGATGAGCACACTGGCCGCTGCCGCCGGCCCGGGCGCCGACGCCGCCGACCGACTGTCCGTACTGACCCTGTGCGCGGGCGTGCGGCGTCAGGCCGACCAGCTGACGGTGTCCACCCTGGCCGACCTGGACCGGGAGGGCGCGTTCGCAGACCGTGGTTACAGGAGCGCCGACGCCGCCCTGTCCGACCTGCTCGGCGTCGACCGGCGCGACGCGAAGAGGTTCACTCGCGCCGCCGAGCACGTCCACCGGCGCACCGATGCCACCGGCGCAACATTGCCGCCGGCGCTGCCCGCGACCGCGGAGCAGTTCGCCGAGGGCCGGATCGGTCTCGCGCACGTGGACGTGATCGCCACGGCGATGAGCTCCCATGCCGCGCAGCGGGTCCCGGCAGAGGCGCTCGCCGCGGCCGAGCGGCAGATCGCCGAGCACGCCGCCTGTTTCACCCCGAACGAGCTGCGGTCCTTCGCCGTCGGCCTGATCGACGAGCTGGACGAGAACGGCCCCGACCCGGACGACGAGCCGGCACCCGACCTGAACACGCTCCAGGTCGTCGCGAACCGCTCCGGCGCCGGCGGACGGATCACCGGCCGCTACGACGACGCCGCCATGTTCGACGCCGTCGCGACAGCGATCGACTCGCTGTCGGCACCGCGCGGCGAGGCCGACGAGCGCTCCCCGCAGCAACGCCAGGCCGAGGCGCTCCATGAGATCTGCTCCACCGCGCTGGAACGCGACGAGCTGCCCGAGACCGGTGGACGTCGTCCTGTCGTATCGGTACTGATCCGGCTCGAGGACCTCGAGCGGCGGGCAGCCGGCGCGCTGCTGCACTTCGGTGGGCAGTGCACACCGGAGAGCCTGCGGATGCTGGCCTGCGACGCCGCCGTCGTACCGGTCGTGATGAACGGCAAGGGCGAACCCCTCGACGTCGGGCGGGCGCAGCGCACCATTCCGACCGGAATGCGCCGCGCGGTCACCGCCCGGGACAAGGGATGTGCACATCCGGGCTGCGATCGGCCACCGTCGTGGTGCGACATCCACCATATCGTTCCGTGGGAGATGAACGGCCCGACAGAGATAAGCAATCTGGTCATGCTCTGCAAGGCGCATCACCGGTTGATACACAAGCCCGGATGGTTGGTGCGCATTCGCGACGGGCTGCCCGAGTTCATTCCACCGGCGTGGATCGACGCCGACCGCCGGCCTCGGCGGCAGCCGAATCTGCTCGTGCCCGACACGGGCCGGATCCCCGTGCCCGAACCGCGCATGGGCGAGAAGGCGACGGTGCCGGGATGAGCGCACGGGCCTTGCCGAAGGGCACAGCCGTGCCCTCACCGCGCGATCGGCGCCGGCTCCCTGCCAGCCCGGAGCCCCAGGGCCAGCACGGCGGCACCGACGCAAGCCACACCCGAGACGTACCAGACCGCGTCGTAGCCACCGGAGACCTCTCGTCCCACGCTGCCCAGGTACGCGGCGGACGCGGCTCCCAGCGCGTGCACCGCGCTCACCCAGCCGAACACGATCGGACCGTTGCCGGGCCCGAAGTACGTCCGGCACAACGCGATCGTCGGCGGAACGGTCGCGAGGTCGAGCAGCCCGTAGGCCACCGCGAACCCCACGGCGGCCGTCCCGGCACCGGGCCCGAGCACCGACGGCAGCAGCACGAGGCTGACCGCCCGTGCCCCGTAGTACCCGACGAGCAGCAGCACCGGGCCGTAGCGGTCGGTGAGCCAACCCGACGCCGCCGCGCCGACGACGTTGCACACGCCCATGACCGCGAGCAGCCCCGCCGCGACGACGGTCGGCATACCCACCTCGCCTGCGGCCGGGACGAAGTGGGTCATCATGACCCCGTTCGTCGAGGCACCGCAGACGCCGAACGTCAGCGCGAGCAACCAGAACGCGCGTGTCGCCAGCGCCCGCCGCAGGACGACGAGCGCCCGGCCGAGCCCGCCGTCGGCACGGGCGGGCGGCGGCACGAACCCGGTCGCACCGTACGGCCGGGTCCCGACGCTCGCTGGGTGGTCGCGCACCACCAGCAGCACCGGCAGGACCAGCAGCAACGACGCACCGCCGACCGTCGCGACGCCGGCCCGCCACCCGTGGTGGTGCATCACCCACGCCAGCAACGGCATGAGGACCATGCCGCCGAACATGCTCGACGACGTCAGCACCCCGCTGACCAGCCCGCGCCGGGCGTGGAACCAGCGCTCGGTCACCACCGCGCCGAAGGTCAGCGACAGCGCCCCGGTGCCCAGCCCGACCAGCAGCCCCCAGCCGAGGATGAGTTGCGCAGGCAGGGACATCGTCGTCGTGACCAATGCTCCGGCGACGACCAGAGCGAGGGCGAGCAGCGCGACCGGCCGGATCCCGAACCGGTCCATGGCGGCCGCGGCGAACGGCGCCGTGAGCCCGTACAGCGCCATGTTGATCGCGAAGGCGGTTCCGAGCACCCCGCGCGACCAGCCGAGCTGCGCGAGCACCGGCTCCGTCAGCATGTTCGGTACCCCGGTCGACCAGCCCTCGGTGACGATCACGAGCGCCACGACGGCGGCGACCCACCAGGCACGGTGGATCCGGGGGCGCTGGATCCGGGGGCGCCGGATCCGGGGACGGGGAACACGGAGAGCGTGCATGCCCCGAGCGTCGGCCGTCGGTCCCGCCGCGACGAGTGGCCGGATGGACAACATGTGTGAGGATCAGGCCATGACGGCGTGCACGCCCCCGCACCGAGTCGTCGTCCTGGCCCGCGACGGAGTGCTGCCGATGGAGCTCGGCCTGGTGCACCAGCTGTTCCCGATGGCCCACGCCGCGGACGGCACCCCGCTCTACGACGTCGTCACCTGTGCCGTCGCCCCGGGCTCGGTCCGCACGACCGGGGACTTCACGATCACGGTCGAGCACGGGCTCGAGGCGTTCGCGACAGCCGGCACCGTCGTCGTCCCCGCGGCGAAGGAGGACTACGGGCCCGGTGGCCCCGTACCGGCCGAGCTGCGGGAGGCGTTCACCCGGCTCGACCCGGCCACCCGGATCGCGTCGATCTGCACCGGCGCGTTCGTCCTCGCCGAGCTCGGCCTCCTCGACGGCCGTCGGGCGACGACGCACTGGAACTCGGCCGACCGGTTCCGCCGCCGGTTCCCCGCGGTCACGCTGGACCCGAACGTGCTGTTCGTCGACGAGGGCCGGGTCCTCACCTCCGCCGGGGAGGCCGCGGGCATCGACCTCTGCCTGCACCTGATCCGCACCGACCACGGCGCCGCCGTCGCCAACGAGGTGGCCGCCGAGGCCGTCGTGCCCGCCTACCGTGAGGGTGGCCAGGCGCAGTTCGTCCGCCGGGCGATCCCGGAGCCGTCCGGCTCGTCGACCACCCGGGCACGGGCCTGGGCGCTCACGCACCTCGACCGGCCGGTGAGTCTGGCCGAGCTGGCGGCGCAGGAGGCCATGAGCGTCCGCACCTTCACCCGCCGCTTCCGCGACGAGGTCGGCGTCTCCCCCGGCCGCTGGATCACCCTGCAACGGGTGGAACGGGCCCGCGACCTGCTCGAACGCACCGACCTGGGGGTCGACGACGTCGCCCGGGAGGCGGGGTTCGCCACCGCCGCGTCGCTGCGCCGGCACCTGCGCGACCGGCTCGCCACCTCACCGACCGGCTACCGATCCACTTTCCACGGTGCTCCCGGCAGGGGCTGATGGTTCACCGCACCCAGCGCCGCCACCCGTCCTGGCGGACGAAGCCGGCCCGCTCCCAGAGCCGCTGCCCGTCGGCGTTGCCCTCGAGGACCATCGCGTCCAGCCGCATCGCACCGAGGGCGACGAGCCGGTCGGCGGCCGCGTCGAGCAACGTCGTCGCGATCCCCTGCCGACGGCGCCCGGGGTGTACCGCCAGCCGGTACAGGTGCGCGCGCCAGCCGTCCCAGCCCGCGATCACGGTCCCGACGACCGCGCCCCGGGGGTCCACCGCGAGCAGCAACGCCTCGGGGTCCCGCTCCAGCAGCCGGGCGACCGCCTCGTGCCGGTCCACCGGGCGGTCGGCGTTCTCTGCCGCCTCGGCCCACAGCGCGAGGACGTCGTCGATGTCGCCCGGGATCGCCGGACGCACTTCGATCTCGCTCACCCGACCGATGGTGCCGGACGGGGTGCGCCGCCCGGCACCGCCTGCCTCAGTCGAGACCCTGCGCCTCCCGGATCAGGGCGACGATCTCGCCCATCATCTCGGTCAGCCGGAAGTTCTTCGGCGTGAACACCGCGGCGACCCCGCCCTCGCGCAGCGCCTTCTCGTCCTCAGGCGGGATGATCCCGCCGACGACGACCGGCACGTCCCCGGCTCCGGCGTCGCGCAGCCCACGCACCACGGCCGGCACGACCTCCAGGTGCGAGCCGGAGAGCACCGACAGCCCGACGGCGTGCACGCCTTCCTGCACCGCGGCGGCGACGATCTGCGACGGCGTCAGGCGGATCCCCTGGTAGACGACCTCGAAGCCGACGTCGCGGGCCCGGACGGCGACCTGCTCGGCACCGTTGGAGTGCCCGTCGAGCCCCGGCTTGCCGACCAGCAGCCGCAGCCGCTGGCCCATCTCGTCGCCGGTGCTGCGGACCTTCTCCCGCACCTCGGAGATCTCGGTCGCCGCCTCCCCGGACGCCGACGCCGAGGCGACACCGGTGGGGGCGCGGAACTCGCCGAACACCTCGCGCAGCGCGCCGGCCCACTCGCCGGTCGTCACGCCGGCCTTGGCGCAGTCGATCGAGATCTGCATGAGGTTCTGGTCGGTCTTCGCCGCGTCGCGCAGCGCGCGCAGCGACTCCTCGACGGCAGCGGCGTCCCGGTCGGCCCGCCAGGCACGGACGGCGTCGATCGCGGACTGCTCGGTCGCCGGGTCGACGGTGAAGATCGCCCCGGCGCCCTCGGCCTGCAGCGGGCTGGGCTCGGTCGTGTCGAACTTGTTGACCCCGACCACGGTCTCCTCGCCGGACTCGAGCCGGCGGCGCCGCTCAGCCAGCGAGCTGACCAGCTCACCCTTCATGTAGCCGGACTCGACGGCCGCGACCGCGCCGCCCATCTCCTGCACCCGGTCGATCTCGGCGCGGGCCCCCTCGACCAGGTCGGCGACCTTCGCCTCGACGACGTGCGAGCCGTCGAAGATGTCCTCGTACTCCAGCAGGTCGGTCTCGTAGGCCAGCACCTGCTGCATCCGCAGCGCCCACTGCTGGTCCCACGGCCGCGGCAGGCCGAGCGCCTCGTTCCACGCCGGCAGCTGGACCGCGCGTGCACGGGCGTCCTTGGACAGCGTGACCGCGAGCATCTCCAGCACGATGCGCTGGACGTTGTTCTCCGGCTGCGCCTCGGTCAGGCCCAGCGAGTTGACCTGGACGCCGTAGCGCAGGCGCCGCTGCTTGGGGTTCTCGATGCCGTAGCGCTCGCGGGTGATCTCGTCCCACAGGCGTCCGAGCGCCCGCATCTTGCACATCTCCTCGACGAACCGGAGCCCGGCGTTGACGAAGAACGAGATGCGCCCGACGACGTCGCCGAACTTCTCCGGGGGCACCTGCCCGGAGTCGCGCACCGAGTCGAGCACCGCGATCGCCGTGGACAGCGCGTACGCCAGCTCCTGCTGCGGCGTCGCCCCGGCCTCCTGCAGGTGGTAGCTGCAGATGTTGATCGGGTTCCACTTGGGGATCTCGGTGACCGACCACGCGACCATGTCGGTGATCAGGCGCAGGCTGGGCCCGGGCGGGAACACGTAGGTGCCCCGCGACAGGTACTCCTTGACGATGTCGTTCTGCGTCGTCCCTGCGAGCTTGGCGCGCACGTCGGCGTAGTCGAGACCCTCGGCCTCGGCCTGCTCCTCGGCGACGGCCACGTACAGCGAGAGCAG
This sequence comes from Pseudonocardia phyllosphaerae, assembly GCF_046546475.1. Lineage (NCBI taxonomy): Bacteria > Bacillati > Actinomycetota > Actinomycetes > Pseudonocardiales > Pseudonocardiaceae > Pseudonocardia > Pseudonocardia phyllosphaerae. The sequence goes on along the minus strand of NZ_JBKGXS010000001.1, from coordinate 1,017,973 downwards.
CCACATGGCCGGCGCGTTGATCGTCATCGAGGTGTTGGCCTCGGCGATCGGGATGCCCGCGAACAGGGTCCGCATGTCGCCGATATGGCTGACCGGCACGCCGACCTTGCCCACCTCGCCCTTGGCCAGCTCGTCGTCGGGGTCGTAGCCGGTCTGGGTCGGCAGGTCGAACGCGACCGAGAGGCCGGTCTGCCCCTTGGCCAGGTTCCGCCGGTAGAGCTCGTTGGTCGCCTCGGCCGAGGAGTGCCCGGCATAGGTGCGGATGACCCACGGTCGGTCGCGTTCACGATCGGTCGGGTACGGCACCGGACACCTCCGCGTCGTCGTCGGCACAGTCGGTACAGGCCCATCGGCGGCGTCCAGCCGGCGACGTTCAGCTCTGTGGCGGGGATACTACTGACGGGTAGCCGATCTCCGTACCGGAGTCGTCGCTCGTCACACCGCTGTGCGTGGCAAAGTACGCGAATCGCGCGGGAAACCGGGCACTTGATCGGTTCACCCTGGCCGACAGGTGGGTCCGCGCCGGTGGGCGGCGGCAGGTGAGCAGAGCCGTGGCCGGGACGCCGGGCCGCAGCAGACGACAGCACACGACGGCGCCGGACCGCTGCACGCGGCAACGCTGTTTGCGACGATCGTGGGATGAGCGTCGAGGTGGTCCCGCGGCTGGGCGAGGTGCTCGGCGTACTGGTGACCCTCGGCGTGCTCGCGCTCCTGCTGCGCTGGACGTTCGGGCATCAGCGCAACGTGCGCATCCCGACCGACGACCCCGACGACCCGGTCGCGACCGGGCTGCTCACCGAGGTCTCCCGCGTCCCGGGCGCGGAGGCGGCGACGGTGCTGCGCGACCGGCTGCGTGCCGAGGGCATCCGCGCGACCGTCGCCCGTACCGACGACGGCGCGCACGCCCTGCTCGTGTTCCCCGACGACGTGAAGGACGCCAAGGTCGTCCTGCACCGCGACGGGCGCAGCTGAGGTCCGCGGTTGAGGGCCGCGGCCGAGATCCGCGGCGCCGGGCTACCGGTCCGGCTCGCCGGCCACCCGGCGGATGTCCGCACCCAGCGCGGACAGGTTCTCCACGAACCGCGGGTAGCCGCGGTCGATGTGCGCGACGTCCCAGACCTCGGTGGTCCCCTCCGCGCACAGCCCCGCGAGCACCAGACCGGCACCGGCGCGGATGTCACTGGCCCACACCGGGGCGCTGGAGAGCTCCTCGCGCCCGCGGATCACCGCGTGGTGGCCGTCGGTGCGGGCATCGGCGCCGAGACGCACCATCTCGTCGACGAAGCGGAACCGGGCCTCGAACACGTTCTCGGTGATCATCGAGGTGCCGTCGGCGACGGCGGAGAGCGCGATCGCCATCGGCTGCAGGTCGGTCGCGAAGCCCGGGTAGGGCAGCGTCACGAAGTCGACGGCGTGCGGACGGTGCGGCATCGCGACGGAGAACTCGTCGTCGCCGGTGGTGATCTGCGCACCGGCGCTGCCCAGCTTGTCGAGCACCAGGTCGATGTGGTGCGGGTCCACCCCGCGCACGGTGACCTCGCCCTGGGTCATCGCCGCGGCGAACGCCCAGGTCGCGCCGACGATCCGGTCGCCGATCACCCGGTGTGTGGTCGGCTGCAGGCCGGTGACGCCGTGCACGGTCAGCGTCGACGATCCGACGCCCTCGAGCTTGGCGCCCATCTGCTGCAGCATCACGCAGAGATCGACGATCTCCGGCTCGCGCGCCGCGTTGTCGATCACCGTGCTGCCGTTGGCGAGCACCGCGGCCATCAGGATGTTCTCGGTCGCGCCGACGCTGGGGAAGTCCAGCCAGATCTGCGCGCCGTGCAGGTCCCCGGCCGAGGCCGTGACGCTGCCGTGCACGATGTCGGTGGTCGCACCGAGCTTGCGCAGCCCCGCCTGGTGCATGTCCAGCGGCCGGGAGCCGATCGCGTCGCCGCCGGGCAGCGGGACGACCGCGCGCCGGCAGCGGGCCACCAGCGGGCCCAGCACGCACACCGACGCGCGCAGCTTCGACACCGATCGGTAGTCGGCCTCGGCCCCGGGATCGGCCGGGACGTCGATGTGCACCGTCGAGCCCTCGATCGCCACCGTGCAGCCGAGGCTGCGCAGGACGTCGGCCATCAGCGGCACGTCGAGGATCTCCGGGCAGTTCTCCAGCGTCGTACGGCCCTCGGCCAGCAGTGCCGCAGCCATCAGCTTGAGCACGCTGTTCTTGGCCCCGACGACGTCCACGGACCCGGACAGCCGGGCTCCACCGCGGACCGCGAAATGCTCCACCACGCCGGAGACGGTAACGGGCGGGCCCGGGTGTCCCGTGGCACACCCCGGGCGGGTCGGGCGGGTTCCACCGTCCGGCGCAGCACGTCGTCTGGTGACCGCGGCGGCGCTCCGCCTAGCCTGTCGGGGTGGCGGTACACCTGACGCGGATCTACACGAAGACCGGTGACGACGGGACCACGGCGCTCGGTGACTTCAGCCGGGTCCGCAAGACCGACGCGCGGCTGGCGGCCTACGCCGACACCGACGAGACCAACGCCGCGATCGGCGTCGCGGTGACCGTCGGCGGCCTGGCCGAGCGGGTGCTGGACCCGTTGCGCCAGATCCAGAACGACCTGTTCGACGTCGGCGCGGACCTCTGCGCCCCGATCGTGCCGGACCCGGAGTACCCGCCGCTGCGGATCACCGAGGGCTACGTGACGCGGCTCGAAGGCTGGTGCGACGAGTTCAACCCGGAGCTGCCGAAGCTGAACTCGTTCATCCTGCCCGGCGGCACCCCGGGTGCGGCGTACCTGCACGTCGCCCGGACCGTGACGCGGCGCGCCGAGCGGTCGGTGTGGGAGCTGCTCGACACCGATCCGGAGCGCACGAACCCGCTCACCGCGCAGTACCTGAACCGGCTCTCGGACCTGCTGTTCATCCTGGGCCGGGTCGCGAACCCCGACGGCGACGTGCTGTGGCAGCCGGGCGGCCCGCACGGCGCCCCGGACGCCGGCTCCGCGGAGAGCTGAGCCCGCTCAGGAGGCCTCGCGGAAGCCGGGGTGGCGCCCCGGCGGCGTCGACTCCAGCCAGGCCAGGAACCCGGTCCGGACGTCTGAGGACATCGCCAGCTCGACGTCGGACTCGCGCCCGCCGGCGTCGCGCCCGCGGCAGCGCAGGACCTCGACCGCGGTCGGGATGGCGAACTCCTCGGAGCGGAACGGCGGGCGCCGGTCGACGATCTCGAGGTGGGCGCGGTCGAGCACGATCGTCGCGCCGATCCGGAAACTGGTGAGCCGGTACCAGGCGAACCGCTCACCCTCGTAACGGCCGACACCGAAGTGCCAGTCCGTGACAGCGAAACGGCGGCGCAGACACAGGTCCACGCCGCCGCCACGCATCAGCCGCACGCGTCGTACGGCCAGCCACACCAGGGATGCGGCCAGGCACAGCAGCAGAACACACACGATCGTCGCGATCGGCTCCACTGCTGCGCCCACTCAGGTCGTCCTATCCGGCGTCGGCCGCGCGGAGGCGGACCTCGGCCCGGGCCTTGGCCGCGCGACCCTCCTCGGAGTCGTCGGCACCGTCGAGTGCGCGACGCGCCCGGGCGGTGTCGATCTCGTTCGCCATCTCGGCGAACTCGGCCAGGATCGAGACCCGCTCGGCCGACACCGACAGGAACCCGCCGTGCACCGCGATGGTGTGCGACGAGCCGTCGGTGCCGTCGATGCGGATCACCCCGGCCTCCTCGAGCTGGGCCAGCATCGGCTGGTGGCCGGGCAGCACGCCGACCTCGCCGACCGTGGTGCGGGCGAGCACGAAGCGCGCGTCGCCCGACCACAGGCGTCGTTCGACCGAGACCAGCTCAACGGTCATCTCAGCAGGCATCAGACGAACCTCAGCTCTGCTGCTCGAGCTTCTTGCGGTTCTTCTCCAGGTCGTCGAGGCCACCGCAGAGGAAGAACGCCTGCTCGGGGACCTCGTCGAAGTCGCCCTTGGCGATCCGGTCGAAGGCCTCGATGGTCTCCTTCAGCGGGACCGTCGACCCCTTCTGGCCGGTGAACTGCTCGGCGACCAGGAGGTTCTGGGACAGGAACCGCTCGATCCGGCGGGCCCGGCCGACCAGCTGCTTGTCCTCCTCGGACAGCTCGTCGATACCGAGGATCGCGATGATGTCCTGCAGGTCGTTGTACTTCTGCAGGATCCGCTTGACCTCGTTGGCGACGCGGAAGTGCTCCTCGCCGACGTACTGCGGGTCGAGGATCCGCGAGGTCGAGGTCAGCGGGTCCACCGCCGGGTAGATCCCCTTCTGGGAGATCGGCCGGGAGAGCTCGGTGGTCGCGTCCAGGTGGGCGAACGTGGTCGCCGGCGCCGGGTCGGTGTAGTCGTCCGCCGGCACGTAGATCGCCTGCATCGAGGTGATCGAGCGGCCGCGGGTCGAGGTGATCCGCTCCTGCAGCTCACCCATCTCGTCGGCCAGCGTCGGCTGGTACCCCACCGCGGACGGCATCCGGCCCAGCAGGGTGGAGACCTCCTGGCCGGCCTGGGTGAACCGGAAGATGTTGTCGATGAACAGCAGGACGTCCTGGTCCTGCGCGTCCCGGAAGTACTCCGCCATGGTCAGCGCGGAGAGCGCGACGCGCATACGGGTGCCCGGCGGCTCGTCCATCTGGCCGAACACCAGGGCGGTGTTCTTCATGACGCCCGACTCAGTCATCTCCGTGATGAGGTCGTTGCCCTCACGGGTGCGCTCACCGACACCGGCGAACACCGAGGTACCACCGAAGTTCAGCGCGACGCGCTGGATCATCTCCTGGATCAGCACGGTCTTGCCGACACCGGCACCACCGAACAGACCGATCTTTCCGCCGACGACGTAGGGCGTCATCAGGTCGAGGACCTTGATGCCGGTCTCCAGCATCTCGGTCTTGCCCTCGAGCTGGTCGAACCGCGGCGCCTTCTGGTGGATCGAGCGCAGGTCGCCGGAGAACTGCAGGTTCGGGTCGTCCAGGCAGTCGCCGAGCGCGTTGAACACGTGCCCCTTGACCTGGTCGCCCACCGGCACCGAGATCGGACGGCCGAGGTCGGTGACCTCCTGGCCGCGCACGACGCCGTCGGTCGGCTGCATGGAGATCGAACGGACCAGGTTGTCGCCCAGGTGCTGGGCGACCTCCAGGGTCAGCTTCCGGCGGTCACCGGAGAGGTCGACGTCCAGGGTCAGCGCGTTGTACAGGTCCGGCACCGATCCCCGCGGGAACTCGATGTCGATGACCGGCCCGAGCACCTGGACGACACGCCCGGTGACGGAGTTCGGCGCACCGGCCGGGACGGCGCCCCCGGTGCCTTCGGTCGTTGCGGTCATCAGCTCTCACTTCCGGTACTCGCGAGGGCGTCGACACCACCGACGATCTCGCTGATCTCCTGGGTGATCTGCGCCTGACGGGCCTGGTTGGCCTGCAGCGTCAGACTACGGATCAGTTCGTTGGCGTTGTCCGTCGCGGCCTTCATGGCCCGCTGCCGGTTCGCCGACTCCGACGCCGCCGACTCCAGCAGGGCCGCGTAGAGGCGGGCCCCGATGTACTTCGGCAGCAGCGCGTCGAACAGCGTGTCCGGGTCCGGCTCGAAGTCGTAGAGCGACTTCGGCCCGGAGTCCGAACCCTGCTGCGCCCGGGCCTCGGGCCCGGTCTCGCCCTCCAGGTCCGCCGCGGCGGACTCGCCGCCGTCGTACTCGACCTCCAGCGGAGCCATCCGCCGGGCGGTCGGGACCTGGGTGATCATGTTCTTGAAGCTCGTGTAGACCAGGTGCAGCTCGTCCACCGGGGTGACGCCCTCGGGGACCTCGGCGTCCTCCTCGCCGGCCATGAAGGCCGTCACGAGGGTCTTCGCCACGTCCGCCGCGTGCTCGTACCCGGGCTGCTCGGAGAAGCCGCTCCAGGACTGCTCGACCTCGCGCTTGCGGAACTTGTAGTACGAGATCCCCTTGCGGCCGATCACGTACAGCACCGGCTCCTTGCCCTGCTCACGGAGCAGGTTCTGCAGGCGCTCGGCCTCCTTGAGCACGTTGGCGTTGTAGCCGCCGCACTGGCCGCGGTCACTGGTCACGACCAGGACCGCGGCCCGCTGCGGGTTCTCGCGCTCGACGAGCAGCGGGTGGTCCAGCGCGGAGTTGGTGGCCAGCTCCGAGAGCGTGCTGGTCATCAGCTCCGCGTACGGACGCGACTCCTCCACCCGGGCCCGGGCCTTCGCGATCCGCGAGGTCGCGATCAGCTCCTGGGAACGGGTGATCTTCTTGATGGACTGCGTCGACCGGATACGCCGGCGCAGCACCCGGATCTGTGCCGCCATCTAGGACTCCCGCCTCAGCTCTTCGACGGAGCGGGACGGGCGACGGTGACGCTGTCCCGGCCCAGCTCCTCCTCGTTCAGCGCCTCGGCGTCCTCGTCCGCGACCTTCTCGTCGGCGATCGACGAGCCGTCGGAGGTGGAGAACTCGTCGCGCTTGAACGACTCGACGCCCTTCTCCAGACGCTCGGTGGCGTCGTCGGAGAGCTTGCCGGTGTCCTTGATCTCGTCCAGGACGCCCTGCAGGTGACGGCGGGTGTACTCGCGGAACTCGTTCTCGAACCGGCTGACGTCGGCGACCGGGACGTTGTCCAGCTTGCCGGTGGTGCCCAGCCAGATCGCGACGACCTGGTCCTGCACCGCGACCGGCGCGTACTGGCCCTGCTTGAGCAGCTCGACCAGGCGCTCACCGCGGCCCAGCGAGGCGGCCGACGCGGCGTCGAGGTCGGAGCCGAAGGCGGCGAAGGCCTCCAGCTCGCGGTACTGCGACAGGTCCAGGCGCAGCGAGCCTGCGACCGACTTCATCGCCTTGATCTGCGCGGAGCCACCGACGCGGGAGACCGAGATACCGACGTTGATCGCCGGCCGGACGCCCTGGTTGAACAGGTCGGACTCGAGGAAGACCTGGCCGTCGGTGATCGAGATGACGTTGGTCGGGATGTAGGCCGACACGTCGTTCGCCTTGGTCTCGATGATCGGCAGACCGGTCATCGAGCCGCTGCCGAGGTCCTTCGAGAGCTTCGCGCAGCGCTCGAGCAGACGCGAGTGCAGGTAGAAGACGTCGCCCGGGTAGGCCTCACGGCCCGGCGGGCGGCGCAGCAGCAGCGAGATCGCGCGGTAGGCCTCGGCCTGCTTCGACAGGTCGTCGAACACGATCAGGACGTGCTTGCCCTGGTACATCCAGTGCTGGCCGATGGCCGAGCCGGTGTAGGGGGCGAGCCACTTGTAGCCGGCCGGGTCCGACGCCGGGGCGGCGACGATCGTCGTGTACTCCAGCGCGCCGGCGTCCTCCAGCGACTGCCGGACACCGGCGATCGTGGAGCCCTTCTGGCCGATGGCGACGTAGATGCAGCGGACCTGCTGCTCCGGGTCCCCGGTGTCCCAGTTCTGCTTCTGGTTGATGATCGTGTCGACGCAGACCGCGGTCTTGCCGGTCTTGCGGTCGCCGATCACCAGCTGGCGCTGGCCGCGGCCGATCGGCGTCATGGCGTCGATCGCCTTGATGCCGGTCTGCAGCGGCTGCTTGACCTCCTGGCGGTCCATCACGCCGGCGGCCTGCAGCTCGAGGACGCGGCGGGCGTCGCTCTGGATGTCGCCGCGGCCGTCGATCGGGTTGCCCAGCGGGTCGACGACCCGGCCGAGGTAGCCCTCGCCGACCGGCACCGACAGCACCTCGCCGGTGCGGGTGACCTGCTGGCCCTCCTCGATACCGGTGTAGTCACCGAGGATGACCGCACCGATCTCGTTCTGCTCGAGGTTCAGCGCGACGCCACGGACGCCGCCCTCGAACTCGAGCAGCTCGTTGGTCATGGCCGAGGGCAGGCCCTCGATGTGGGCGATGCCGTCACCGGTGTCGATCACGGTCCCGACCTCGCGCCGGGTCGTGTCGCTCTCCAGCGACGAGACGTAGCTGGAGATCGCACTCCGGATCTCCTCGGAGGAGATCGTCAGCTCTGTCATGGCTGCGTCGTTCCTTCTCTCGAACGGGTCTGAGATCGTGCCGCCATCTCTGGCGTTCCGGGTCTCAGCAGGTCAGCTGGGCAGGGATCGGCGTGCGGCGGCCAGCTTGCCCGCCACACTGCCGTCGATGACCTCGCCGCCGACCTGCACGACCAGGCCACCGAGGAGGCTCCGGTCGAGCTCGACCTGCAGGGAGATCGGGCGGCCGTACATCCGGCCGAGGGTGTCGGCGAGCTGCTCCTCCTGCTGGGGGGTCAGCGCGACGGGGGTACGGACGTTGGCCACCGAGCGGTTCCGGCGGGCCGCCGCGAGCTCGGCGAGCTCCTCGGCGACGACGTCGAGGTGCCGGCCGCGCGGCATCCGCACGGTCTGCCGGAGCAGGGTGGCGGTCACCGGGTAGGTCTTGTCGCCGAGGACGTCGTCGAGCAGCTGCACCCGGCCCTCGACGGGCCGGTTGGTGTCGGCGAGCATCGAGCTCAGCTCCGGCTCCCGGCCGAGGATGCGGCCGAAGCGGAAGAGCTGGTCCTCGACCTCGTCGAGCGAGCCGTTCTTCTCCGCGATCGCCAGGGTCGCCTGGCGGGCGAGCGTCTCGGTGGCCCGGACGAGGTCACGCGGCGTCGACCAGCGGCGCCGCGTCATCGACGTCAGCAGCTCGACGGTCGGCTGCGACAGCCGGGTGCCGAACAGATCGCGCACGAGCGCGACCCGCGACTCCTCGTCCGTCGTCGAGTCCGCGAGCAGACCGCGCACGCGCCGCTCGCCGTCGAGGAACCGCGCCACCGAGAACAGCTCGTCGGCGGTCGCGGTCAGCTCGCGGGCCGGGGCGGCGTCGGCGTAGCGGTCCAGGTCGGCGTTGACCGACGCGAGGGACTCCCGGGTGGCGGGGTGCAGGACACCCATCAGTTCGCTCCGCTCCGCCGAGTCGATCCGCCGAGCTCGGCGAGGAACGAGTCGATGGTGTCGGAACGGGCCGAGTCGCTGGAGAGCTGACGGCCCAGCAGGCGCTCGGCGAGCTGGACGGACAGGCCGCCGACCTCACCGCGCAGCGAGCGCTCGGCCGCGTCGCGGGACGCCGCGACCTGCTCCTCGCCCTGGGCCTTGATGCGGGCCGCCTCGGCCTCGGCCTCGGCGCGCAGCTCGGCCTTGATCTGCTGCCCCTCGGCGCGGGCGTCGTCGCGGATGCGTGCCGCCTCGGCCCGGAGGCCGGCCAGCTGCTCCTCGTACTGCTTCTTGAGCCGGTCCGCCTGCTCCTGGGCCTCCTGGGCCCGCTTGAGCCCGCCCTCGATCGCGTCGGTCCGCTCCTCGTACAGCTGCTCGAAGCGCGGAACCGCGAACTTCCAGAGCACGAAGAGCAGGACCGCGAACGCGACGATGCCGAGGATCAGCTCGCTGAGGTGCGGGATGATCGGCAGCGGTTGTTCCTCGGCGGCGAGAATCAGTCGATCCACCGTGTGTCCTTCCCTGACATGGCCGCCGGTTTACGGACCGGCATGGATGTGGTCCTGGCCGTCTTACTGAGCGATGAAGAAGACGACCAGGCCGATCAGGGCCAGGAGCTCGGCGAGCACGAAGGTGGTCCAGCCGATGCTCATCAGCTGGCCACGGGCCTCCGGCTGGCGGGCGGTGCCGTTGATGACGGCCGCCCAGATCAGACCCACGCCGATCGCGGCGCCGATCGCGGAGGTGCCGTAACCGATGGCCGCGAGGCCCTTGTTGATGTCGGCGGCCTGGGCGAGAACCTCAGTGGTCACTTTCGGGTTTCCTTCCGTCGGTCCGCGGGGTGCGGCTCGTTCGGTGACTCGGGCCGGTGCGTACCGGCGGATTATCGGGTCGGCGCCCGGAAGCGCCGGGGTCGGGTGGCCTAGTGCTCCTCGGCGATCGCCGCGCCGACGAAGACGGCGGCGAGCAGCGCGAAGACGAAGGCCTGGATGACCTGGACCAACGCCTCGAGGAACGTGAACGCGATACCGGCGACGAACACGACCGGCGCCGGGATCACCATCGCGCCGCCGAGGCTCAGCAGGAACTCCGCACCGACCGCGGTCAGCGCGAGGATCAGGTGGCCGGCGAACATGGCGGCGAACACACGCAGTGCCAGCGAGAGCGGCTGCACCAGGAACTTCTGCAGCAGCTCGATCACGACGATCAGCGGCGCGATGAAGACCGGGACTCCCGGCGGCAGCGCCGCGTGCTTGATGTAGCCGGCGAAGCCGTGCTTCTTGAACCCCGCGTAGTGGTAGAAGCAGTAGACGAAGATCGCCAGCGCGATCGGGAACCCGATCCGCGACATCGTGGGGAATTGCAGGAACGGGATGATCCCGAACAGGTTGTTCACCAGGATGAAGCTGAAGAGCCCGAGGATCAGCGGGATGTACTTGCGGAACTCGGCCGACCCGATCTGGTCACGGGCCATCGTGTTCCGCGGGATGTTGTAGAAGGACTCGAGGGCGAACTGAGCCCGGCCCGGCACGATCGAGAGCTTGCGCGTCCCGAGCGTGAACACCGCGATGACGATGATCGCGGAGAGCACGACCAGCACCATCGGCTTGGTGACGTCGCCGAAGATCGGCGGATAGTTGAACAGGCCGACGCCGGGGGGCGTGAACTCCTCGGCCGCGAGTGCGTGCTCGACCAATGGGGGTCCTTCCGGTGCTCCCGCTCCACGTCCGTGCGGAGCGGGGGATCGCCTGCAAGGTGCCTCGAGGCGAACGGTCTCCGGGCGTCCGGGCCGAAACGCCGGAAGTCACCCACATCGCCTACGTGGCGGATGCTATCAGCCATACTTCTACACGATGTCGGGGGTTGGGAACCCGCGCGACCAGCAGCTTCACCCTCGGGAGAGGACGAACCCCCCGCCGGGTCCCCGGCGCGTGTCATGCGGACGTAATGCGGATGCGGTAGAGGGCACACGCCGCGCCGGGCCGTCGAGTCCACCGCCGAACCGCGGTTCCGGACTGATCGGATGAACCGGATGCCGCAGGTCGGAGGGTGTCTACGCGCCGGGAGCGGACGGGTCGACGCCGACCAGCACCCGCACCTTGTAGCCGGCCCAGGACTCCGCGGCGCTCGTGGTGATCAGCACCACGAGCATGGTCACGGCCAGCGACATCCGGTCCAGCCATTCCGCACCGCCCAGGGTGAAGAGCACCATCAGCAGCACGATCATCTTGGTGATCAGGCCGACGAACGACGCCAGCATCACGAACTGTGGTGCCAGTGCGGCGGTACGGCGGACCAGCAGCGGGGTGAGCAGTGCCGACCCCGTGCCGAGCACGGCACCGGCCGCGGCGCCGTAGAGACCGGCGATCCCGGCGACGAGCAGGGCGACGACCACACAGACCAGCGACGCGGCCACCCCGGTCAGCCCGGCCCCGCGGGCCATCGAGCTCGACAGCCGGCGCAGTGCCTGTTCCTGGCCGACGGCGGGCCCGTCGTAGCGCCCGCGTTCCGAGCCCGCCCAGCTCCACATCGCCGTCGTCGCTCCTCGGTGGTGTCGGCGGTGCCGCTCCGGCACCGGCCTCCACGGTAGCGGGGTGGGCGGTGGCGCCGGTCCCACCGGGGTCGAGCGGTCAGGCCGCTCCGCCGCCGCGGTCCGGCCGACGCTGCGGCGGGGTGGGAACGGTGGGCTGCTCGGACGCCTCAGCGGCTGAGCCGTTCCGGTCGGGGCGGGGCGGCGAAGGCGGTGCGGACGGGGCGGACGGCGCAGGCGGCACTGTGGACGGGTCCGGCCGCCGAGATGCCTCAGCAGCTGAGGTGTTCCGGCCACCCCGGGGTGCTGCCGGCGGCCCGGCAGCAGGCGGCCCGGCAGCAGGCGGTCCGGCGGCAGGCGGTCCGGCGGCAGGCGGCCCGGGAGCAGGCGACCCAGCGGCAGGCGGTCCGGCAGCGGGCGGTCCGGCCGGGCGGCCCGTCTCCCCGGTCCGCATCGGCCTGGTCACGCCGGCGCCGGGGTCGGCGGGAGCCGGCCGGGAGCCCGGCCTCCGGTCGGCCGCGTCCCGGTCCGCTGTGGTCCGCTCCGGTGCGGGCCGGCGGCGCCGGCCCACGTCCCACGGCTCGGACCGGCCGGTCGGCGGCCCACCACGTCGGCCCTGCGCCGGCGGACCGTCCTGACCCGCACGCCCCGGGGGCGGAGCCGACGGGCCGGAGCGGTTGGCGGGACTCGCGTCCCCTGCCGCCGGGAGCGGGTTCGGGCCGGTCCCCCGCGCACCGGCACCCGGCGTGCCGTCCCCTGCCGCCGCCGTCCGCATCCGCGACCAGTGCGGCACCGTCGAGGCGACGAAGGCGATGCCGAGGGCGATCACCATCACCGTCAGCACCAGGCCGGTCTGCGGCAGCAGCGCCAGCGCGACGGCACCGAACGCCAGCACCGCGACCCACAGGTAGACCAGCAGCACCGCGCGGCGGTGACTGTGCCCGACCTGCAGCAGCCGGTGGTGCAGGTGCATCTTGTCCGGGCTGAACGGGCTGGTCCCCGCCCGCGTCCGGCGCACGACCGCGAGCAGCAGGTCCAGCAGCGGGATGAACACGATCCCGACCAGCACGATCACCGGCGCGACCAGCGCCAGGATGTCCCCCGGGCCGGCACCGAACGTGATCCGGGTCGAGGCGCTCGTCGTCGCCGCGGACAGCATGACGCCGACCAGCATGGACCCGGTGTCGCCCATGAAGATCCGGGCCGGGTTGAAGTTGTGCGGCAGGAAGCCCAGGCACGCCCCCGCCAGCACGACCGCGATCAGCGCCGGGGAGTAGGCGCTGGTGTCGTTGCCGTTCTCGTGCAGCAGCCCGATGCAGAACACCGTCGTCGCCAGCGCGGTGATCATGCCGATGCCCGCGGCGAGCCCGTCCAGGCCGTCGACGAAGTTCATGGCGTTGACCAGTGCGACCGTCACCAGCACGGTCATCAGCACCGCCTGGGACTGGCCGAGGATCAGCCACGACCCGGAGATCCCCGTGCCTCCCCCGCCGAGCGGAATCCAGAGCACCGCCCACTGCACGCCGTAGAGCACCAGCAGCCCGCCCGCGGTCACCTGGGCGGCGAACTTGGTGACGGCGTCGAGGTCGTAGCGGTCGTCGAGCATCCCGACGCCGACCATCAGCGCGGTGGCGATGACCGTCCCGAAGACCTCGGTCGATCCTTCGAAGTAGGCCAGCCGCAGCGCGGGCAGCTGCAGCGCCAGCACGAGCCCGGCGAGCACCCCGCCGAACATCGCGAGGCCACCCCACCGCGGGGTGGGCGTGACGTGCACGTCCCGCCCCCGCGGCCAGGCGACGGCCCCGGCCTTGAGCGCCAGCATGCGTACCGGGCCGGTGAGCAGCAGCGTCACCACGGCAGAGACCAGCCCGACGAGCAGGTACTCCCGGATCGGGAGTCCGAAGCTCAGCTGGTCCACCGGCACCCCTCGGCGACTCTCGGGTCGGTCAGGGCCGTCGTCCGTACGGCCGTGTCACCCCCGAGGGTAGGCCGGGTGCTTCCCGACGAGCGCGGTGACCGCCTCGGCGACGTTCGCGAGCTCCGCGTCACCGGCCGTGGTGTCGTGCTCGGCCTTGACCGCGCGGGCCAGCAGCGCGCCGACCTCGGCCATGTCGGCCTCGGTCATCCCCTGCGTCGTGACGCTCGGCGAGCCGACCCGGATGCCGGACGGCTTCATCGGCGGCGCCGGGTCGTACGGGATGGCGTTCTTGTTCAGCGTGATGCCTGCGCGGTCGCAGCGGGTCTCGGCCTCGGCACCGGTGACGCCGATCGGCCGCAGGTCCATCAGCGCCAGGTGGTTGTCGGTGCCACCGGACACCGCACGCATGCCCTCGGACTCGAGGCTCGTGGCGAGCGCCTGCGCGTTCGCGATGACCTGACGGGCGTAGGCCTGGTACTCCGGCTGCGCCGCCTCCTTCATCGCGACGGCCTTGGCGGCGACCGCGTGCATCAGCGGGCCGCCCTGGGAGAACGGGAAGACGGCCTTGTCGATCGCCTTCGCGTGCTCCTCCTTGCAGAGGATCATGCCGCCGCGCGGGCCGCGCAGGACCTTGTGCGTGGTGGCGGTGACGACGTCGGCGTAGGGCACCGGCGACGGGATCGCCTGGCCGGCGACGAGGCCGATGAAGTGCGCGGCGTCGACCATGAGCTTGGCGCCGACCTCGTCGGCGATCTCGCGGAAGACCTTGAAGTCGATCAGGCGCGGGTACGCGGTCGCACCCGCGATGATGATCTTCGGCTGGTGCTGCTTGGCCAGGTCGCGGACCTGGTCGTAGTCGATGAGCTCGGTGTCCTCGCGGACGGTGTAGGACACGGCGTTGAACCACAGGCCGGAGAAGTTGACCTTCGCGCCGTGCGTGAGGTGCCCACCCTGCTTGAGGTCCATCGCGAGCACGGTGTCGCCGGGCTTGGCGAAGGCGGCGTACGCGGCGAGGTTGGCGCTCGCACCGGAGTGCGGCTGGAGGTTGGCGTACTCGGCGCCGAAGAGCTCCTTGGCGCGGGCGTTGCCGATGTTCTCCGCCTCGTCGACGACCCCGCAGCCGCCGTAGTAGCGGCGGCCGGGATAGCCCTCCGCGTACTTGTTGGACAGCGTCGACCCGAGCGCGGCCAGCACCGCAGGGCTGGTCAGGTTCTCGCTCGCGATCAGCTGCAGGCCGCCGCGCAGGCGGTCCAGCTCCTCCAGCACGACTCCCGCGATCTCGGGATCCTGCTGCTGAAGTGCTGTGAAGTCCGGGCCCCAGAAGGTCTGTTCACTCACGCCGGGACACGCTACCCGGCCCCGCATCCCCTGGCTGCGCCACTGGAACGGCTGTCACACCGTGATCCACCGGCGGCACCGTGATCCACCGATGGGCTCCCCGTACCCGGTGGGGATCAGGCGCGGTCGACGTCCTGGCCGGTGACCTCGGCGACCTGCTCGGCGGTCACGGTGCCCTCACGCAGCAGCCGCGGCCGCGGGCCGGTGAGGTCCACGATCGTCGACGCGACGGCCTCTCCGGACGGGCCGCCGTCGAGGTAGACCTCGACGCTCGAGGCCAGCATCGTGATCGCCTCGGTGACCGTCGACGCCGGCGGGTTGCCCGAGGTGTTCGCGCTGCTCACGGCCATCGGGCCGACCTCGCGCAGCAGCTCCAGCGCGACCGGGTGCAGCGGCATCCGCAGCATCACCGTGCCGCGGGTGCTGCCCAGGTCCCAGGCCAGCGACGGCGCGTGCTCGAGCACCAGCGACAGCTCACCGGGCCAGAACGCCTCGATCAGCGCCCGCGCCGACGCCGGGACGGCGGTGACCAGGCCGTCGATCGTCGTCCACGACCCGACGAGCACGCCGACGGGCATGTCCGGCCCGCGCCGCTTCGCCGCGAGCAGGTCCCGCACGGCCGAGCCGGAGAAGGCGTCGCAGCCGATGCCGTAGACGGTGTCGGTCGGCATGACGACGAGCCGGCCGCCCCGCACGGCGCGCGCGGCGGCGGCGAGACCGCGGGTGCGCTCGTCCGGGACGCCGCAGTCGAACAGCGGCTGGGTCTGCGGTGCGCTCACGCGGCGAATATACGACCGGCTCAGCCGGCCGTCGTCGTGCGGGCCGTGCGCCGGGCGGTGACGAACCGCGGGCGGCCGGTCAGGTCGTCGTGCTCGACGACGTCGGTGAGGGTCCGCCGACGGCGCAGCAGCGCGGGCACGGTCTCACCGTGGGTGTCGTCGTGCTCGATGGCCAGCGCCCCGCCGTGGCGCAGCCAGCCGGTCGCCCCGCGGACGACGGCCTGGATGATCGCGGTGCCGTCCGGGCCGCCGAACACCGCACCGGGCGGGTCGTACAGCTCGACCTCGGCCGGGACCGCGGTGTCGTCCGGGACGTACGGCGGGTTGCACACCACCAGGTCCACCCGCGCCTCCAGCTCCACGAGCAGGTTCGGCCAGCGCACGTCCGCGGGGTGCAGGTGCACCGGGCGTCCCCCGGCGGCGACGTGCGCGTCGAGGTTGCGCCGGGTCCAGGCCAGCGCGTCCGGGTCGGCCTCGACGGCGTGCACGGTGGCGTCCGGGCGGGACAGCGCGAACGCCAGCGCCAGCGCCCCGGACCCGGTGCACAGGTCGAGCACGACCGGCGTCGTGACCTCGCGGATCGCCGCCAGCCCCCACTCCAGCAGCAGCTCGGTCTCCGGGCGCGGGGTGAACACCCCCGGCCCGACGGCGACCTCTGCGGGCCCGAGCACCGCGGTGCCGAGTATGTGCTGCAACGGTTCCCGGGTCGCGCGCCGCTTCACCAGCTGCTGGATGCGGGCGACGTCGCCCGGGTCGACGAGCGGGGACATCAGCAGTGCCCCGCGGGAGCGGCCGAGCACGTGCGCGGCCAGCAGCTCGACGTCGACCCGCGGGGAGGCGACCCCGGCCGCGGCCAGCGTGCGCTCGGCCTCGGCGAGCGCGACGCGCAGCGGCAGCCTGCTCACCGGACGGCGCCTGCGTCCTGCTCGCCCCCGGCCATGGCCTCGGCGCGCTCGGCCGCGGTCAGCGCGGCGAGGACGTCGTCGAGGTGCCCGTCGAGGACGGTGGACAGGTTGTGCGCCTTGAACCCCACCCGGTGGTCGGAGATCCGGTTCTCCGGAAAGTTGTAGGTGCGGATCCGCTCGGAGCGGTCGACCGTGCGGACCTGCGAGCGCCGCTGCTCCGATGCCGCCTCGGCCGCCTCGGCCTCGGCCTTCGCCTGCAGCCGCACCCGCAGGACGTCCATCGCGCGGGCCTTGTTCTGCAGCTGGGAGCGCTCGTTCTGGCAGCTCACGACGATCCCGGTGGGCAGGTGGGTGATCCGGACCGCGGAGTCGGTGGTGTTGACGCTCTGCCCGCCGTGCCCGGAGGCGCGGAAGACGTCGACGCGCAGGTCCTTGTCGTCGATCTCGACGTCCGGGGTGTCGTCGGCGTCGGGGAACACCAGGACGCCGGCGGCGGAGGTGTGGATGCGGCCCTGGGACTCGGTGACCGGCACCCGCTGCACGCGGTGCACGCCGCCCTCGAACTTCAGCGACGCCCACACCCCGCCGCGGGCCGGGTCCTTGCCGCGCACCGAGAGCGTGACGTCCTTGTACCCGCCGAGGTCCGACGGCGTCGCGCCCAGGACCTCGACCTTCCAGCCACGGGTCTCGGCGTAGCGGGTGTACATCCGCACGAGGTCCCCGGCGAACAGCGCGGACTCCTCGCCGCCCTCCCCGGACTTGACCTCCATGACGACGTCGTCGGAGTCGTGCGGGTCGCGCGGCACCAGCAGCTCGGTGAGCCGCTTCTCCAGCTCGACCACGCGCCCGTCCAGCGCGTCGGCCTCGGCGGCGAACGCCCGGTCCTCCGAGGCGAGCTCGCGGGCGGCGTCCCGGTCGTCGCGGGCCTGGGCGAGGTCGTGCGCGCAGGTCACGACCGGGCCGAGCTCGGCGTAGCGGCGGCCGAGCTTGCGGGCCTGCACCTGGTCGCCGAGCACCTCGGGGTCGGCGAGGCGCTGCTCCAGCTCGGCGTGCTCGTCGAGCAGTGCGGCGACCGAGGGGGCCGGGGCCATGACGGGTCCTTCTTCCTGCGGAACGTGCGGTGCGGGCGGCGCGGGCGGTGCGAGAACCCTCGCGGAAACCCGGTGGAACGCGAAACGGCGCCCGCCCCCTCGCGGTGCGAGGGGACGGGCGCCGTGACGGGAGCTACTTGCCCGAGCGCGCGGGACGCTTGCCGTAGCGGGCCTCGAAGCGGGCCACGCGACCACCGGAGTCCAGGATCTTCTGCTTGCCCGTGTAGAACGGGTGGCAGGCCGAGCAGACCTCGACGGTGATGGCGCCGTTGTCCTTGGTGCTGCGGGTGGTGAACTGGTTGCCGCAACCACAGGTGACCTGGGTCTCACGGTACTGGGGGTGAGTGCCCTCACGCATGGAATTCTCCTCTCGATGGCCGCCGGGTCCCTGGTCGCGACACGCGCCGCACAGGGTGAACCGGAGCCGAAGCCGACGCTCCATTGAACCACCGAGGCCCCGGTGGCATTCCCACCGGGGCCTCGACGGACATCGCTACGTCGCTAGGAGTCAGTCCTCGTCCTGGGTGCCGGGCGCGTTCTTCGCGACCTGCATCAGGAACTCGATGTTGGTCTTGGTCTTCTTCAGCCGGGACAGCACCAGGTCGATCGCCTGCTGGTCGTCCAGCGCGGCGAGGATCCGGCGGAGCTTCACCATGACGGCGTGCTCGTCCGGCGACATCAGCAGCTCTTCCTTGCGGGTGCCGCTGTCGCCGATGTCGATGGCCGGGAAGACGCGCTTGTCGGCGATCTTGCGGTCGAGCTTGAGCTCGGCGTTACCCGTGCCCTTGAACTCCTCGAAGATCACCGTGTCCATCGTCGACCCGGTCTCGACCAGCGCGGTCGCGAAGATGGTCAGCGAGCCGCCGTCCTCGATGTTGCGCGCCGCGCCGAGGAAGCGCTTCGGCGGGTACAGCGCGGTCGAGTCGACACCACCGGACAGGATCCGGCCCGACGCAGGCGCGGCCAGGTTGTAGGCGCGGCCGAGGCGGGTGATGTTGTCCAGCAGGACGACGACGTCGTGCCCCATCTCGACCAGCCGCTTCGCCCGCTCGATGGAGAGCTCGGCGACGGCGGTGTGGTCCGACGGCGGGCGGTCGAAGGTCGAGGCGATGACCTCGCCCTTCACCGACCGCTGCATGTCGGTGACCTCCTCCGGCCGCTCGTCGACGAGGACGACCATGAGGTGGCACTCGGGGTTGTTCGTCGTGATCGCGTTGGCGATCGACTGCATGATCGTGGTCTTACCGGCCTTCGGCGGGGACACGATCAGCGCGCGCTGGCCCTTGCCGACCGGCATGACCAGGTCGATCACCCGGCTGGTCAGCTGGGTCGGCTCGGTCTCCAGGCGGAGGCGCTCGTTCGGGTAGAGCGGCGTCAGCTTGGTGAACTCCGGCCGCTGACGCGTGGCGTCGGGCTCGCGGCCGTTGATCGTGTCGACCCGCACCAGCGGGTTGAACTTCTGCCGCGACTGCTCGCCCTCGCGGGGCTGGCGGACCGCACCGGTGATCGCGTCACCGCGGCGCAGGCCGTTCTTGCGGACCATCGACATCGAGACGTAGACGTCGGTCGGGCCGGACAGGTAGCCGGTCGTCCGCACGAACGCGTAGTTGTCCAGGATGTCGACGATGCCGGCGACCGGCAGCAGGACGTCGTCGTCGCGGATCTCGGTGTCGACGTTGCCGCCGCCACCGCCGCGCCCGTCACGGTCCCGGCCACGACGACGGTCCCGGAACCGGCGGCCGCGACGGCCGCGGCCGTCACCGTCGTCGTCGGTGTCGTCGTTGTTGTTGCGGTCGTTGCGGTTGTTGTTCCGCCCGCCGCCGTTGTCGTCGTTGTTGTTCCGGTCGTTGCGGTTGCGGTTGCGCCCGCCGCCCTGACCGTCGTTGTTGTTGCGGCCGCCGCCGTCGTTGTTGTCGGCGCCGTTGTTGTTGCCGCCGTTGTTGCCGCCCTTGTTGCGGCGGCGCTCGCCCTGGGCCTCGTCCTGGCCGTTGTCGGTGCGGGCCTGGCCGTTGGTGTCGGCCTTGTTGTCGCCCCGGTTGTCGGGCTTGTTGTCGCCCTTGTTGTCCGGGCGGTTGTCGGAGCCGTCGTCGCCCTGGCCGCGGCGGCGGGTACGACCACGCCGGCCACCGTCCTGGCCCTCGGAGTTGTTGTCCCGGCCGTTGTCGCGACCGCCCCGGTCACCGCGGTCGCCGCCGTTGCGGCGGCCCTGCTCGGCGTCGCGGTCGCCCCTGTCCTGCTGGGGCCCGTCCGAGTCCTGCTGCGGCTTGTCCGGGCCGGTGTCGGAGCCCTTGTCGAGGTTGCGCTCCAGCGCCTGCTCGACGGCCTTCTCGGCCTGCTCGGGCGAGGTGGTCCCGGCCTCGGCGGCGCCACCGGCGGCGGGGGCTCCGGCCGGGCGCGAGGCGGCGCGGCGACGACGGCGCGGCGCGGTGTCCTCGGCGTCGGATCCGGCGTCGGACCCGGTGTTCGGCGAGGTCGGGGCCCCGGTGGTGGCCGGTGCGGCCCCGGTCGAGGCGCTCGCGGCGCTCCCGTTCGACGCGCCACCGTTCGACGCGGCGTGGGCGGAGCCCCCCGCGTCGGAGGCGGAGGCCTCGGTGCCGGAGAGGGAGAGCTGCGAGGCGTCGGTGCCGGCGGAGTCACCGGAGGTGCCCTGCTCGGACGCGGCCGACCGCGGCTTGCGGGCCGGCGTCGACGCGCCGCCCTGCCGTTCCTTGATCGCGGCGATGAGGTCGCCCTTCCGCATCCCGGAGATGTCCGGGACGTTCAGCTCGGTGGCCAGCTGGCGCAGCTCGGCCAGCACCATGCCGGACAGCCCGCCGCGACGGCGCGGTGCCGCCTCGGTCGAAGCGGTCCCGGTACCGGCGAGATCGGTCTCGCTCACGAAGTTCCTTCCTGACCGACCCGGTTGTCCTGTCCAGGTCAGGGGATGTCACACGCTCGACCGGTGCGGAGACCCCGCACCGGCAGCATTCACAGATGGAGTCCTACGACGACGTCGCGGGTGGGCCGCCCGTCCGGAGTGGTCCGAGAACGGACCGAGAGGAGATCGGGCGAGCGGGCGTCGTCATCCGGTCGTTGCCGGAATCGGATCTGCCGAGCCATCACACTACGCCGACGCCGCATGGAATCACCATGCAGGGCAGAGACTAGACCGAAGCCTGCGGGCGGGCAACAACCCCCCGCCCGGCGCGCCGGAGCCGGTCGTCACACCCACGGGGTGCGCCCGGCTTCGACGGCGCAGGACCGGCACACGCCTCAGAGGACCTCGACACGCACGCCCGCGGTGTCCACCGGCAGCTCCAGGACCGTGAAGCCCTCGGCCGCGACCCCGTCCGGGACGGCTCCGTCGCAGGTCAGCGCCAGGACGGTCGGGCCTGCGCCGGAGATCGCGGCGGGCACGCCGCGCTCGCGCAGCGCCTCCACCAGCGCCAGCGACGACGGGTACGCCGGGCGCCGGTAGGGCTGGTGCAGCACGTCCTCGGTCGCGGTCATGAGCAGGTCCGGGCGCCGGGTCAGCGCCAGCACCCCGAGAGCGCAGCGGCTCCCGGTGAACGCGGCGTCGGCCAGCGGGACCTCGGCGGGCAGCAGCCCGCGCGTGGTCTTCGTCGCCGAC
The DNA here is from genome assembly GCF_046546475.1 of Pseudonocardia phyllosphaerae. Taxonomy (NCBI): domain Bacteria; kingdom Bacillati; phylum Actinomycetota; class Actinomycetes; order Pseudonocardiales; family Pseudonocardiaceae; genus Pseudonocardia; species Pseudonocardia phyllosphaerae. Next base: position 996,860 of record NZ_JBKGXS010000001.1, on the reverse strand, counting down.
TCGGTGCCGGCCACGAACGCGATCGGGTGCACGTCGGGGTGCACGTCGAGGCGCTCGGCGTGGAAGCGCTTCGCGTCCCCGGAGCCGGTGTCCCAGGCGACGACGAACCCGCCGAGCAGGCTGGCCGCGGCGTTGTCGGCGTGGCCCTCCATCCCGGCCGCGAGCTGCAGCAGCGTGTCGCGCTCCAGCTCCGGGTCGCGCCCGGCGAGCACCGCCGCGGCGGTCGCCCCGGCCACCGCTGCGGCCGCGGAGCTGCCCAGCCCGCGCGAGTGCGGAACGGCGTTCGTGCAGCTCAGCCGTAGTCCGGCGGGTGCGGGCTCGCCGAACGCGGCGAACGCCCGCTGCGCGGCACGCAGCACCAGGTGGCGCTCGTCGCGGGCCACGTGCGTCGCGCCCTCCCCCGCCACCTCGACGGCGACACCGGGGGTGGTGAGCGCCTCCAGCTCGATCTCGTCGTAGAGGCCCAGCGCCATGCCGAGGCAGTCGAAGCCCGGCCCGAGGTTCGCCGTGGAGCCCGGGACCCGGACGCGGACGCGCGTCGGGAGCCCCATCAGGCGAGCTCGAGCGCGGCGGCGACCGCGCCCGGGTCGATCGGGACGATCTCCGGCTCCGGCGCGGTGGTCAGCGCGGTGTCCGGGTCCTTGAGGCCGTGCCCGGTGACCGTGCAGACCACCAGCGAGCCCGACGGCAGCGAGCCGTCCGCGGAGGACTGCAGCAGCCCGGCGACGCTCGCCGCCGAGGCCGGCTCCACGAACACCGCCTCCTCGGCGGAGAGCAGCCGGTACGCGGCGAGGATCTCCTCGTCGGTGACGGCCGCGAACTTGCCGTTCGAGTCGTCACGCGCGGTGACCGCCGACTTCCACGACGCCGGGGCGCCGATCCGGATCGCGGTCGCGACGGTCTCCGGGTCGCGCACCGGGGCGCCGTTGACCAGCGGCGCCGCGCCGGCGGCCTGGAAGCCGAACATCCGCGGCAGGTCGGCGATGATCCCGTCGGCGGCGTAGCCGCGGTAGCCCTGCCAGTAGGCGGTGATGTTGCCTGCGTTGCCGACCGGCAGGCAGTGGATGTCGGGCGCACGCCCGAGCTGGTCGCAGATCTCGTACGCCGCGGACGCCTGCCCGGCGATCCGGGTCGGGTTCACCGAGTTGACCAGCGCGATCGCCGGGTAGTCGGCGGTCGTCTTGCGCGCCAGCTCCAGGCAGTCGTCGAAGTTGCCGTCGATCTGCAGGATCCGCGCACCGTGCGCGACAGCCTGGGCGAGCTTGCCCAGCGCGATCTTGCCGCTGGGCACGAGCACCGCACACGTCATGCCTGCGCGGGTGGCGTACGCCGCGGCCGAGGCGGAGGTGTTGCCGGTGGAGGCGCACAGCACGCTCTGCTGGCCGTCGGCGAGCGCGGCGGTGACCGCCATCGTCATGCCCCGGTCCTTGAACGAGCCGGTCGGGTTGGCCCCGTCGACCTTGAGGTAGACCTGGCAGCCGGTCCGCTCGGAGAGCCGCGGCGCCGGGAGCAGCGGCGTGCCGCCCTCACCGAGCGTCACGATCGTCCAGTCCGGCTGGACCGGCATCCGGCTGCGGTAGGCCTCGATGACCCCCGGCCAGTGCCCGGGCGGCGGCGGTGCGACGGCACCCGGGACCTGCGTCACCGGTGCCGCACTCCCCGCGGCAGGCCCGCGGACGTTCTGGACGCTGCCGGTCATGCCGGACCCACTCCCCTGTCGTTCACGAGAACTCATTCGCCCATGCCGAGCGCACTGACCGCGCGGCCCAGGCCCTCGACACGCAGCACCCCGGGCACCCCGAGGACCATCTCCTTGTCCAGCAGCTTCGACACCGTCGCCGACAGCGCCGCCTCCGGCGCCGAGTGCGTCACGACGGTCAGCCGGGCCTGAGTGTGCTCCGAGCCGTCCGCACGGTCGACCGAGCCGGACACCCCGCCGGTCTGGCGGACCGCGGCGATCGAGACGCCGTGGTCGGCGAATGCGCCGGCGATCGCGGCCAGCACGCCCTCGCGGTCGGCGACCTCCAGGTCGACGTGGTACCGGGTGGGCACCTCGCCGATCGGGCGCACCGGCAGGCTCGCGTACGCCGACTCGCGCGGCCCGCGGCCGCCGCCGACCCGGTTGCGGGCCACCGCGACCAGGTCGCCGAGGATCGCCGACGCGGTGGGGGCGCCGCCGGCGCCCTGGCCGTAGAACATCAGCTGCCCGGCGGCCTCGGCCTCGACGAACACCGCGTTGAACGCGTCGTCGACCCGGGCCAGCGGGTGCGAGTCCGGGACCATCGCCGGGTAGACGCGCGCCGAGACCGACTCGCTGCCGTCCTCGGCGACGACGCGCTCGCAGATCGCCAGCAGCTTGATCGTGCAGCCCAGCCGGCGCGCCGCGGCGACGTCGGCCGCGCTGACCTCGCGCATGCCCTCGCGGTGCACGTCGGAGGCGGTGATGCGGGTGTGGAAGGCCAGGGTCGCGAGGATCGCGGCCTTCGACGCGGCGTCGTAGCCGTCGACGTCGGCGCTCGGGTCGGCCTCGGCGTACCCGAGCCGGGTCGCCTCCTCCAGCGCGTCGGCGTAGGAGGCCCCGCCGGTCGCCATCGCCGAGAGGATGAAGTTCGAGGTGCCGTTCACGATGCCCGCGACCCGGGTGATCCGGTCCCCGGCCAGCGACTCGCGCAGCGGCCGCAGCAGCGGGATCGCCCCGGCGACCGAGGCCTCGTAGTACAGGTCCGCGCCGGAGGCGTCGGCCGCCTCGGCCAGCGTCGGTCCGTCCTCGGCCAGCAGCGCCTTGTTCGCGGTGATCACCGACTTGCCGGACTTCAGCGCCTCCAGCAGCCACGTCCGCACCGGCTCGATCCCGCCGATGACCTCGACGACGACGTCCACGTCGTCCCGCGCGACCAGTGCGGCCGCGTCGGTGGTCACCAGCTCGCCGAAGTTCTCGGTCAGCCACGGGTGCTTGTGCGGGCGCCGCACGGCGACCCCCGCCAGCTCGACGGGCGCTCCGACCCGTGCCGTCAGGTCCCCGGCCTGCTCGGTGATCAGCCGCACCACCTCGGTGCCGACCGTTCCGCAACCCAGCAGTGCGACCCGCACGGCGCGGGGCCCGTCCGCCGCGTCCGCGGAGCTCTCGCCCCTCGTCACGTGCCCTCCTCGCGTCCGGCGCCGTCTCGTCGGGCGCCGATCATTCCTGGTCAGGCCGGTCCCGGACGTGCCGGGTGGCCGTTCTCACCCGGTACGTGCCGGGGCCCGGTGGGCGTGTGCTCACCCTCGTGGGGCGCGGTTCACACCTCGAACCGGAACTGGTCGTCGACGGTCTCGCGGCGCAGCAGGGTCCGGTCGGACCCGTCACGCACCGCGACGACGGCCGGGCGGGGCAGCCGGTTGTAACCGGACGCCATCGCGTAGCAGTACGCCCCGGTCGCCGCGACCGCCAGCAGGTCACCCGGCGCGAGGTCGGCCGGGAGCCAGCAGTCGCGCACCACGATGTCACCCGACTCGCAGTGCTTGCCGACCACCCGGGACAGAACGGCCTCGTCGCCACCGGGTACGGAGTCGCGCACCGAGGAGCGCGAGACCAGGCGGACGTCGTACTCGGCGTCGTAGAGGGAGGTGCGGATGTTGTCGCTCATGCCGCCGTCGACGCTGACGTAGCGCCGCGAGTACCCGCCGAGCGGCACGTCCTTGATCGTCCCGACCTCGTAGAGCGTGACGGTGCCCGGGCCGGCGATGGCCCGCCCCGGCTCGACGGCGACACCCGGCGCGTCCAGCCCGGCCGCGGCGCACTCGCGCTTGACGATCGCGCGCAGCTCCTCGGCCAGCGCCGGCATCGACAGCGGCGTCTCGGCGGGCTTGTAGGCGATGCCGATGCCGCCGCCCAGGTCCAGGGTGCGCACCGACGCGAGCCGCTCGTCGCCGTGCTCGCGGTGCAGGTCGGCGAGGACCTTCACCACCCGGCGGGCGGCCGCCTCGAAGCCCTCGGTCTCGAAGATCTGCGAGCCGATGTGGCTGTGCAGTCCGACCAGCTCCAGGTGCCGCGCGGCCATCACCCGGCGGCCGGCCTCCAGCGCGGCGCTGGACTTCCCGTCGGCGGCGGCGACGTCGGCGTAGGAGTCCGCGGCGATGGAGAAACCGAACTTCTGGTCCTCGTGCGCGGTGGCGATGTACTCGTGGGTGTGCGCCTCGACGCCGACGGTCAGCCGGATCAGCACCGGGGCGGTGACCCCGCGCTCGGCCGCGACGGCCTCCAGGCGGGCGATCTCGTCGAAGCTGTCGAGCACGATCCCGCCGACACCGGCGTCGACCGCCGCGGCCAGCTCCTCGACGGACTTGTTGTTGCCGTGCAACGCGATCCGCTCGGGCGGGAACTCTGCGCGCAGCGCGACGGCGAGCTCGCCGCCGGAGCAGACGTCCAGCGAGAGGCCCTCCTGGGCGACCCAGCGGGCGACCTCGGTGCACAGGAACGCCTTGGCCGCGTAGTGCACCGCGGACGCGCCGAAGGCGGCGGCGAACTCCGCGCAGCGGGACCGGAAGTCGTCCTCGTCGAGCACGAACAGCGGGGTGCCGTGCTCCCGGGCGAGGTCGCGGACGTCGACGCCGGCGATGCGCAGGACGCCGTCGTCACCGCGCACGGCGTTGCGCGGCCAGACGGCCGGCGCGAGCTGGTCGAGCTCGGCCGCGCAGGTGGGGCGCGGGCCTGCGGACTCGGGGGCGGGGGTGATGCCGGCGTGCAGCGGTCCGGCGGGGTGGGCCCTCATGTCACATCCGTTCCGGTGCCGAGACACCCAGCAGGGCGAGGCCGTTGGCCAGGACCTGACGGGCGGCCACGCAGAGCGCGAGCCGGGCCCGGTGCAGGTCGGTGACCTCCTCGTCGCCCATGGGCAGGACGCGGCAGGAGTCGTAGAACTTGTGGTACGCCCCGGCCAGGGCCTCCAGGTACCGCGCGACGCGGTGCGGCTCGCGCAGCTCGGCCGCCGAGCGGACGACCTCGCCGAACTCGCCGAGCGTGCGGATCAGGTCGCCCTCGCGGTCGTGGGTGAGCAGGCCGAAGTCCTCGCCCGGGGTGACGCCGAGGTCGGCGGCGTTGCGGGCCAGCGACGACAGCCGGGCGTGCGCGTACTGGACGTAGAACACCGGGTTCTCGCTCGTCCGCGACGCCAGCAGGTCCAGGTCGATGTCCAGGCTCGAGTCGACCGAGGAGCGGATCAGCGAGTAGCGGGCCGCGTCGACGCCGACCGCGTCGACCAGGTCCTCCATGGTCACCACGGTGCCCGCCCGCTTGCTCATCCGGACCGGCGTGCCGTCCTTGACCAGGTTCACCAGCTGCCCGATCAGCACCTCGACCACGGCCGGGTCGTCGCCGAACGCGGCCGCGGCGGCCTTGAGCCGCGCGATGTAGCCGTGGTGGTCGGCGCCGAGCATGTAGATGCACAGGTCGAAGCCACGCGCCCGCTTGTCGCGCAGGTAGGCGATGTCGCCGGCGATGTAGGCGGGGCGGCCGTCGGACTTGATGACGACGCGGTCCTTGTCGTCGCCGTGCTCGGTGGAGCGCAGCCACCAGGCCCCGTCGGCCTCGTAGAGCGAGCCGTTCTCCTTGAGCGCGGCGACGCAGCTCTCCACCGCGCCCGAGTCGTGCAGCGACTGCTCGTGGAACCAGACGTCGAACTCGGTGCCGAACTCGGCGAGCCGGGCCTTGATCTCCTCGAACATGAAGCCGACGCCGACGCGGCGGAACGTCTCGTCCCGCTCCGCATCGGGCAGCTCCAGCACGCCGGGCTCGGCCGCGACGACCCGCTGGGCGATCTCGGCGATGTAGTCGCCGCCGTAGCCGTCCTCCGGGGCGGGCTCGCCCTTGGCCGCGGCGACCAGCGAGGACACGAAGCGGTCGATCTGCGCGCCGGCGTCGTTGAAGTAGTACTCGCGGGTGACCTTGGCGCCGCGCGCGGACAGCACCCGGCCCAGCGCGTCGCCGACGGCGGCCCACCGGGTGCCGCCCAGGTGCAGCGGGCCGGTCGGGTTGGCGGAGACGAACTCCAGGTTCACGTTGCGGCCGGCGTAGTCCTCGCCGGTGCCGTAGGTCTCGCCCGCGGCCAGCACCTCGCCGACGATCGCGCCCTGGGCGTCCGCGGCGAGGCGCAGGTTGATGAAGCCGGGGCCTGCGATCTCGGCGGAGTCGATGCCGTCGCGGGTCGCGAGCTCCTCGCAGATCCAGCCGGCCAGCTCGCGCGGGTTCACCCCGGCCTTCTTCGCGGTGCGCAGCGCGACGTTGGTCGCGTAGTCGCCGTGCTCGGGGTTGCGGGGACGCTCGACGCCCGCGTCCTCGGGCAGCGCGGAGGCGTCCAGGTCGCGTCGGGTCAGCACGTCCCGCGCGACGTCACGGACCAGGACGGCGAGCACGTCGGGATTCACCACCCGGATTCTAGAAGGTGGCCCGGGCCACCTTCATGCAGGTTACGGGCGCCCCGGCACACGGTCGGCGATTCGTGGCGGCCGGACCGCCGAGCCGTACGGCCGGGCACCGACCGGACGCGTACGGTGACCGCGCCGTTTCCCTCCGGTCCGGCGCGGCCTCCCGCGCACCACCGGCGGGACCACCGAACCGGAGGACGCATGGCCGTCGCCGCCTCCACCGACCCGCGGGCCTCGCGGTGGTGGGCCCCGCTGCGCCGCACCGACCCGGTCCCGCTGCTGTGCGGGGCGCTGTCGCTGCTGCTCACGGCGGTGTTCGTCGGCGTCTCGCTGCGCTACAACGGTGGGCATCTCGTCCCGCCGCTCGACGACGTCTACATCCACATGCAGTACGCGCGCCAGGTCGGTTCGGGCGAGCCGTTCCGCTACCTGCCGGGTGAACCGGTCTCCACCGGCGCGTCCAGCGTGCTCTACGTCGTGCTGCTCGGTATCGCCTACGCCGTCGGCTTCCACGGGCTGCTCGGGTTCGCCGTGTTCTTCGGCGCGGTGTGCATCGCCGTGGCGACGGCGTTCACCGCGGTACTCGGCCGCGAGCTGGCCGGACGCACGGCCGGGATCTGGGCGGGTGCGCTCACCGCGGTGTCCGGGCCACTGCTGTGGGGCGCGGCCAGCGGCATGGAGGTGGGCCTGCTCGCGCTCCTGCTGACCGGGTCGGTGCTGGCGTTCGTGCGGGAGCGGCCGACGGCCCGGTTCCTGGTGACCCCGCTGGCCGGGGTACTGCTCGCACTGACCCGCCCGGAGGGACTGATCACCGCAGCCGCGCTGGTGGCCGCGATGCTGTGGACGCTCGGACGGGCCGCGGTCGCCGGGCGCCTGCTCCGCCCGGACGCGGTGCGCTCGGCAGGCCTCGCACTGCTGCCGCTGGTCGCCGGAGCCGGTCAGGCCGCGGTGCAGTACCTCGCGACGGGGACGAGCGAGGCCAACGGGGTGCAGGCCAAGTCCTGGCTGCACGAGGGCCTGCTCCGCCAGCCGCTCGAGGTCGCCGACCACACGCTGCACAACGTCCAGGCGATCGTCGCCGGGCTGTCCGGGATCAGCGGGCAGGACGTGCTGCCGCCGGGGACGCTCGCGTTCGCCGTGCTCGGCCTGGTCGCGCTCGGCCTGCGCCGGCAGCGCACGCTCGCCGTGGCGCTCGGCGCCGCCCTCGCCGGGGTGCTGCTCGGGGTCGGCACGCTCACCACCGCGCAGTGGCAGGACCTGCGCTACCTGCAGCCGTTCCTGCCGCTGTTCGTGCTGCTCGCGGTGCTCGGCGTGGCCGCGCTCGCCGAGCTCGCCGGGCCCGAGCGCGGGCGGCTGGTGCTGCACGGCGTGCTCGGCGTCGGGCTGCTGTTCACCCTGCTCGCGACGCCGACCTGGGCGCTGCGGCTGGGCCAGCAGGCGTCGGCGATGCGGGAGGGACCGGTCAGCGTCGCGCGCTGGATCGCCACGCACGTACCGCCGGGCGAGGTCGTCGCGGTCAACGACGTCGGCGCCGCGGCCTGGTTCGGCGGGCACCGCACCGTCGACCTCGTGGGGCTCACGACGAACGGGCTCGCCGCCCCGTCGCGCAACGGCCCCGGCACCCTCTACGACGCGCTGCGCCGGCTGCCGCCGCAGGACCGCCCCGGCTGGTTCGCGATCTTCGACCGCTGGGGCGGCGCTCCGGTGTCCGACCTCGGCCGCTCCGGGCTGCTCGGCACGCAGCCGGTCACCACGTTCCAGCTGGTCGCGCCGCCGCGGCCGATCTCACCGGCCGCACCGCAGACCTGCCAGATCGACCTCGACTGCGACCGGGTGAGCATCTGGCGGGCCGACTGGACCGTCACCGGTGACCCCGAGCGCCCGGACCTGCCGGTACCCGGGACGCTGCGCGACCACGTCGGCGTCGGCGACATGGCCGACGAGACCGCACACGGCTGGGCGCCGGCGCCGCCGGTGCTGGGGCTGCAGCCGCTCAGCACGCTCGACCGCGCCCCTGCGCCGGACCGGATGGTCGCCGACGCCGGACGACGCGTCGTCGGTGGTGAGAGCTTCACGCTGCGCGGCCTGACGCCCGGGCGCCCGGTGACGCTCACCGGCCGGCTCGGCGCGGACGCGCCGGTGGAGGGCGACCGGACCCGCGCACTCGTCGTCGAGGCGGACGGGCGCGAGGCCGGGACCTGGGTGCTGCCGCGCGCGACGCCGTGGCGGCAGTCGTCGTTCGTGCTGCCCGGCGAACTGGTCACCGGCCCCGAGGTCCGCGTGACGACCCGCCCCGAGCAGCCGTTCCTCGCGCCGTACCCGGACTACCGGTCCTACGAGTGGTGGGCGCACCAGTGACGCCCCACCGGTGATCGCCCGGTACCCCGTGCGCGTCGGGTGGGGGCCGTAGGCTAGGGTTTCACCCATCGCACGGCCCCCGTAGCTCAGGGGATAGAGCACCGCCCTCCGGAGGCGGGAGCGCAGGTTCGAATCCTGCCGGGGGCACCCACACGACAAGGCCCGAACCCAGCTGGGTTCGGGCCTTTCGTCGTTCCAGGGCCGCCGCAGCACACCGTCTCCGTGCGCAGCACACGCTGCAGCGTGTGCCACGTGCCGACACGGTGTGCTGCGACGCCTGATCGCCCGTCCCGGTCACGCGGCTCCGAGCCGGCCCGCACCGGCGCACCACCGCGGATCGGCCGCACTCTCCACAACGCCCCCGGAACCGGATCAGCCCAGCGCACAGCCCTGCGCAGTGACCCACCGTCACACGTGCTCGCCCAGCGGAGTTGCGCGTACACGAATTTGTTGACCGCCGCCACGCGACAACCCGGACCGACGATCACGATTCCGACGCCCCGACCAGCACTGATCGATGATCCCGATCACATCATCGTCAACGTGACGCCGGAGCGGCCTTGTCCGTCCCTGCGCAGCTCGCCACCATTGCTTCAGATGTTGCTTACATCACACCAGCGCAAGGAGGCGCCTGTGACGGCCGTACTCGGTTCCCGTTCGCCCGGCCCGGCCGGCACGCACGTCCGACGGCCGTCCCCACGAGGGCCCGTCCGCGTGGTGGTGGTCGACGACCACGAGATGGTCGTCGCCGGTATCCGGGCCATGCTCGCACCGCACCACGACCGCGTGCAGGTGGTCGGTTCCTCGACCGGGCGCAGCACCGCCGAGGAGTTCCTGTCCGACTCCGACGCGACGATCGAGCTCGTCGCCGGGCTCCGGCCCGACGTCGTGCTCTGCGACGTCAGCTCGCACCAGATCTGCGGGCTCGAGCTCACCCGCCGGCTCCACGAGCGGCTGTCCGCGTGCCGGGTCGTCCTGCTCACCGACCACGACGAGGAGTGCCACCTGTTCTCCGCGGTGCAAGCCGGCGCGGCCGGGTACCTGCTGAAGCGGATCGGCGGTGCCGAGCTGGCGGACCAGCTCGAGGCCGTCCGCGACGGCGAGACCGTGATCGACCCGTCCCTGGCCGGGCGGACCCTGCAGCACGCCGCGACCCGGCTCAGCGACGAGGTCTGGCCCGGAATGCGGCAGGGCCTCACCCACCGCGAGAGCGAGGTCCTCTCGATGACCGTGACCGGCCTGTCCGCGCACGGCGTCGCGCACCGCCTCTCGGTGGACGACGAGACCGTCGACGTCCACCTGCGCTCGATCTACCGCAAGCTCGCCGTCACCGACCGCGAGGGTGCCGTCGCCGCGGCCCGGGACACCGGGTTCGACGCCTGACGGTCTTCGCTGCACAGCCGACCACCACCTCCACCGCACCACGCCACAGCAGCAACACGTAGACAGCAGCACGGCCACGCACCGGCACAACTCGCGCGAAACGTACATTTCTCCCCCGGGCGCTCCCCGACCGGGGGGATGAGCAGGTCACTCGAACGAGTGACCCTCGACCGCACGGCCGGTGCACCCCGTCGGGCTCCCGCCCGCCGGTACACGGGTTCTCGGCCCGATTCGTTTCCGTACAGGTCGCCCGCCCCGAGAGGTGTGCGCCCGACTTCTCGGGAGGTCGTGCAATGACCGCAGGATTCCTGGAGAGGCGACGGATCGTCGCCCGACCGGGCTGGAGCCGGTGGCTCGTGCCGCCGGCGGCCCTCTCCATCCACCTGGCCATCGGGCAGGCCTACGCCTGGAGCGTGTTCAAGTCCCCGCTCGAGGCGGGCATGCAGATCTCCGGCGTGATGAGCGCACTGCCGTTCACCCTGGGCATCATCATGCTGGGCCTGTCCGCGGCCGTGTTCGGCACGAAGGTCGACACCAACGGCCCGCGGTGGGCGATGGTCGTCGCCACCGCGTGCTTCGTGACCGGCTTCCTCGTCTCCGCGCTCGGCCTGTACCTGCGCCAGTACTGGATGCTGGTCATCGGCTACGGCATCATCGGCGGCATCGGGCTCGGCATCGGCTACATCTCGCCGGTGTCGACGCTGATGAAGTGGTTCCCGGACCGCCCCGGCCTGTCCACCGGCATCGCGATCATGGGCTTCGGTGGTGGCGCGCTGATCGCGTCGCCACTGACCCAGCAGCTGCTGGGGGCCAACGGTGCGACCGGCCAGAGCCCGGACGTCGACGGCATCGCCCGCACCTTCCTGATCATGGGCGTCATCTACGCGGTCTTCATGTCGGTGGGCTGGCTGCTCATCCGGGTGCCCGCCGACGACTGGCGCCCGGCCGGCTGGGACCCGGAGTCCGCCAAGGCCAAGGGCAAGGTCGTCGCCCCGGGCCACGTCTCGGCGAACAACGCGATCAAGACGCCGCAGTTCTGGCTGCTCTGGGTGGTGCTGTGCTTCAACGTCACCGCGGGGATCGGGATCCTGGAGCGGGCCGCACCGATCTTCAAGGACTTCTTCCCGGGTGGCGCCACCTCGCCGACGGCGCTCGCCGCGGCCGCGGCCGGGTTCGTCGCGATGCTGTCGCTGGCCAACTCGCTCGGCCGCATCCTGTGGTCGACGACGTCGGACTGGGCGGGCCGCAAGAACATGTACCGGCTCTACCTGGGCGTCGGCGCGCTGCTCTACCTGACGATCACGCTGACCACCAACAGCAACAAGGTGCTGTTCCTGATCTGCACGATCCTGATCCTGTCGTTCTACGGCGCCGGGTTCGCGACCGTGCCGGCCTACCTGCGTGACCTGTTCGGCACCTACCAGGTCGGCGCGATCCACGGCCGGCTGCTGACCGCCTGGTCCACCGCCGGTGTCCTCGGCCCGCTGATCGTCAACGCCGTCGCCGACGCCGAGATCGCCCAGGGCGTGCAGGGCCCGGCCCGCTACACCCCGGCGTTCATGATCGTCATCGTGCTGCTGGCGATCGGGTTCGTGGCCAACGAGCTCATCCGCCCGGTCAACCCGCGTTTCCACGAGCCCGCCGAGGCCACCGTCCGTTCCGCCGAAGGGGTGAAGACGTCATGACCGCGACCGCCGACCAGCACGCCGAGCACCACCAGCCGACCACCGTCTCGCCGGTCCTGGCCGTCCTGCCCTGGCTCTGGGTCGTCGTGCCCTTCGCCTACGGCCTGGAGCAGCTGCTCATGAAGATCCCGGCCCTGTTCGGCTGAGGGTCACCGCACCGCGAACTACCTGCGAACGCCCCCGTCGCACCGCCTCCCCGGCGGCACGACGGGGGCGTTCGCACGTGCCGGGGCCCTACCGTGAGCGGTATGACCACGACCTGGGCGCTCACGGTCGACTGCGTCTCCCCCGCCGTCGTCGCCGCGTTCTGGCGCGCGGCGCTGGGCTACGTCGACGCCCCGGCCCCCGACGGCTTCGCCTCCTGGGAGGACTGGTTCGCCGCCTGCGGCGTCCCCGCCGACGAGCGGGACGACGGCGCCGCGCTCGTCGACCCGGCCGGCGTCGCCCCCGGGATCGGGTTCCTGCGCGTCCCGGAGCGCAAGCAGGGCAAGAACCGGCTGCACCTGGACCTGAAGGTGAGCGGCGGGCGGTCGGCCCCGGCGGCGCTGCGCGGTGAGCGCATCCGCGCCGAGGTGCTCCGCCTGACGGCGATCGGTGCGAGTGTGGTGGGCGAGCACGCGATCGGCGGGGAGCTCGACCACGTGGTCCTGGCCGACCCCGAGGGCAACGAGTTCTGCGTCGTCTGAGCCCACCGGCGCCGAGGGGTACGTGAGGGCGGTCGCGGCATGATCGAACGACCCTGCCGTACCCCTCGGCAGCAAGACTCCGTCCCGGCGGCACAGCAGAACGCCGGGGCCCGGGCCGCGCCGGCTGCCGGGGCAGGCGGCGACGACCGGAACCCCGGCGTCGTGGGACGGGACGGGCGTCAGCTCCGCCCGTTGCCCCTGCTCTGGTGGATCAGCCGCATGATCATCGGCGTGAAGATCATCTGCATGGCGAGGTCCATCTTCCCGCCGGGACAGCAGATCGTGTTCGGCCGCGACATGAACGAGTCGCGCAGCATCGACAGCAGATAGGGGAAGTCGATGCCGTGCGGGTCCCGGAACCGGATGATCAGCATCGACTCGTCCGCGGTCGGAATGGTCCGCGCGATGAACGGGTTCGACGTGTCCACCATCGGCACCCGCTGGAAGTTCACGTCGGTGTGGGTGAACTGCGAGCACATGTAGTGCACGTAGTCCGGCATCCGCCGCAGGATCGTCTCGGTGACGGCCTCGTTGGTGTAGCCGCGGGCAGTCTTGTCCCGGTGCAGCTTCTGCATCCACTCCAGGTTGATCACCGGCACGACGCCGATCTTGAGGTCGGCGTACTGGGCGACGTCGACCTCGTCGGTCACCACCGCGCCGTGCAGTCCCTCGTAGAACAGCAGGTCCGAGCTCTCCGGGATCGACTCCCATGGCGTGAACGTGCCGGGCTCCTGGTCGTAGGGCTTGGCCTCGGTGTGGTCGTGGAGGTACTTGCGGACCTTGCCGGTGCCGGTCTCGCCGTAGGTCTTGAACGTGTCGGCGAGCTCCTCGAACAGGTTCGCCTCGGGTCCGAAGTGGCTGAACGAGTGGTCGCCGCGCGCGGCGGCGTCGGCCATCTGGACCTTCATCTCGGCGCGGTCGTAGCGGTGGAAGCTGTCGCCCTCGATGTAGGCGGCCTCGATGCCCTCCCGCCGGAAGATCTGCTGGAACGTGCGCATCACCGACGTCGTTCCCGCCCCCGACGAGCCGGTCACCGAGACGATGGGGTGCTTGCGTGACATGGTCGAACCTCCTGCAGGACGTACGGCGGGATCTCGGTGGAGCGGTGGAACCGGTGGAGTGCGGCCGGGTGGCTCAGTAGCCGCCGCCGACGCGGAACAGCCCGCGCTGCTTGAGCAGCGGGGAGTCGTACTCCTGGTCGTTGAACTCGCGGTGGTAGTGCGCGATCCGCTCGACCTCCTCGGCGGAGCCGAAGATGAACGGCACCCGCTGGTGCAGGCCGTCGGGGTCGATCTCGAGGATCCGCTCGTCGCCGGTGATCGCGGCGCCACCGGCCTGCTCGATGATCATCGAGACGGGGTTGGCCTCGTAGAGCAGCCGCAGCCGGCCCGGCTTCGACGGGTCCTTGGTGTCGCGCGGGTACAGGAACACCCCGCCGCGGGTGAGGATCCGGTGCGTCTCGGCCACCAGCGAGGCGATCCAGCGCATGTTGAAGTCGCGCCCGCGCGGGCCGTCCTGGCCGGCCAGGCACTCGTCGACGTAGCGGCGGACGGCGGGCTCCCAGAACCGGCGGTTCGAGGAGTTGATCGCGTACTCGCTGGTCTCCGCCGGCACCGTCATCGACTCGTGGGTCAGGATGAACTCGCCCAGCGCCGGGTCGAGGGTGAAGCCGAAGACGCCGCGGCCCATCGTCAGCACCAGCATCGTCGACGGGCCGTAGAGCGCGTAGCCGGCACAGACCTGCTCGGTGCCGGGCTGCAGGAAGTCCTCCGGCTGCGCCTGCTCACCCGGGGTGGGTGCGCGCAGGATCGAGAAGATGCTGCCGACCGAGACGTTGACGTCGATGTTCGACGAGCCGTCCAGCGGGTCGAAGACCAGCAGGTACTTGCCGCGGCCGTACTCGGCGGGCGGGATGTAGGGGTCCTCGAGCTCCTCGGAGCCGAGCCCGGCGAGCCGCCCTGACCGCTCGGTGGTGCTGATGAACAGGTCGTTCGCGGCGACGTCGAGCTTGTACTGCACCTCGCCCTGGACGTTGGTGTTGTCGATGCGGCCGAGGCCGTCGCGCAGTGCCCCCTGGGCGACCTGGTTCGCCACGGCCTTGCACGCCACCGCCACGTCGAGCACGAGCCAGTTCAGGTCTCCGCCCGCTCCGGGGTGCCGGCGGCGCTCCTCGATCAGGAACTGGGCGAGGGTGGTGTGGTCGGCGAGCATGGGCGTCCCTCCTGGGTATGCGTGGCGCGCGCCGGCGAACGGATGCCCCGGCGGCGCGGCAGCCTGATGTCGACCCTGTCCGCGCGCGGCTGATGCGGCATCCCCCCTGTGTGGGGGCGGCAGGGGGTTTGTGGCCGGAGGCCGGGTGAAACGCGGTGCGGGAGCGGCGCCGGTCAGCGACCGGTGTGCGCCGACCAGCCCAGCTCGGGGACGCCGAGGACGTGCTCGATGAGCAGCCGGGTCGACGCCGTCGGCCGCGGCTGGCTGACCATGTGCCACGGCCGGGACAGCGGCAGACCCTCGACGGGCATCTCGGCGAGCGCACCGGAGCCGAGCTCGCGGTGCACCGCCTGCCGGGACACCAGGGTGACGCCGAGCCCGGCGACCGCCGCGGCGACGACGGCCCCGTTCGAGCCGAGCACCATCTGCGGCGGGGTGATGCCGAGCTGTTCGTGCACGGCGTTGCAGGTGGCCCGCATGCCCGACGCCGGCTCGCGCTGCAGCCAGGTGATCCGGGCCGGGTCGAACCCGTCGCGCAGCACCGGGCTCCCGACGACGACGAGCTCGTTCGGGCTCAGCGCCCGCACCCGCGCGTCGGTCATGTGCTCCGACGGACGGCCGGCGACGACGAGGTCCACCTCGTGCCGGTCCAGCATCGGCCAGACCATCCCGCGCGGGGCGACCTCGAGCCGCAGGACCACGTCGGGGTGCTCGTCACGGAACGACGCCAGCATCTGCGGGACCAGGAACTCCCCGGCGGTGGTGACGGCGCCGATCCGGACCTCGCCGTGCTCGGGGTCGGTCTCCGAGCGGGCGGACAGGACGGCCTCGGCGTGCAGGCCGAGGATCCGGCGGGCGTACTCGGCGTAGCGCTCACCGGCCGGGGTGAGCCGCACCCCGCGCCCGGAGCGGACGACGAGTGCGGCGCCCACCTCGGCCGCGAGTGCGGTCACCGACGACGAGACCGACGACTCGGTGACCACCAGCCGCTCGGCCGCACGCCGCACCGAGCCGGTCTCGGCCAGCTCGACCAGCGCACGCAGCCTGGCGTTGGTGGTCACCTCGTCGTCGGTCCCTGTTCGTGCTGGGGACGCGGGGCCGGCCTAGGCCGACCGCACCGTCCCGCTCTCGGCTCCCTCGTTGAACACCCGGCTGCCCTTCAGGTCCTCGGCCTCGATGGTGGTGAGGGCCTTCAGGTCGACCTTGGTGTCGTGGTCGACGAGCCTACGTGCCTGCCGCAACCGAGCCCGCTCCAGCGCGTTGCGCACGCTGCGCGCGTTGGCGAACCACGGTTGTCCCACGCGGCGCTCGAGGTACTCGTGGAGCACCGTCTGCGCCTCCTCGGAGAAGGTGTAGGACAGCTCCCCGGCCATCATCACCGCGATCTCCTCCAGCTCCGGGACCGAGTAGTCCGGGAACGTGATGTGGTGGGCGATGCGGCTCTGCATACCGGGGTTGGCGGCGAAGAAGGTGTCCATCTTGTCCGCGTAGCCTGCCAGGATCACGACCAGGTCGTCCCGGTTGTTCTCCATGACCTGCAACAGGATCTCGATGGACTCCGCGCCGTAGTCCCGCTCGTTCTCGACCTTGTAGAGGTAGTAGGCCTCGTCGATGAACAGGACCCCGCCCATCGCACGCTTGACCACCTCCTTGGTCTTCGGCGCGGTGTGCCCGACGTACTCCCCGACGAGGTCGTCCCGGGTGACGCTGACCAGGTGCCCCTTGCGCAGGTATCCCAGCCGGTGGAGCAGGTCGGCCATCCGCAGTGCGACGGTCGTCTTGCCCGTACCCGGGTTGCCGGTGAAGCACATGTGCAGGGTCGGACGCCGTGCCTCGATGCCGTACTTCTCGCGCATACGGTCGACCAGCAGCAGGGCGGCGATCTCCTCGATCCGGGTCTTCACCGGTTCGAGGCCGACCAGTTCCTCGTTGAGCTTCTCGAGCACCTCGTCGATACCGGCCTCACGGCGCGCCTCGGCCAGGTCGACCACGGACTCCGCCGGCAGGTACTCGACTTCCTCCTCGGGCTCCGGCTCGGAACTCTGGTTCGGCCGGTACCCGCCGAACGGAGTGCCTTCGGACACGCCGATCAGCCCTCCTGGTAGCGCTGGCCGGCCGGCTTGTCGGTGGCGTAGGCCCGCGTGGTGTAGCGCAGCCGGCGGTCGTCGGACTCCTGGCGCTCGAGGTTGAAGCCGGGCTCCTCGGACGGACGCTGCACGATGAACGACAGCGCGATCGTCTGGCGGCCGAGGCGGGCGTCGTAGGCGTTGAGCCGCACGTAGTGCTGCGGGTACGCCTCACGGCAGGCGTTGACCTCCTGCAGGACGCCGGCGGGGTCCTTGAGGTCGAACATCGGCAGGCCCCACATCTCCCAGTAGACGTTGCGGGGGTGCGGGTCGTCGGTGAACTCGACCGACAGCGGCCACTCGTTGTCGAGGCAGTACTCGATCTGCTTCGAGATCTCCGCGTCGGTGAAATCGGGCAGGTAGGAGAAAGTCCCCTGGGTCACGCGCATGTCAGGCTCCTCAGACGCTGGTCGGGGTCGCGACGACGTCGGCGGTGTCGGTCGACTCGTAGTTGAAGGTGATGTCGCCCCAGGTGGACAGGGCCATGTCGAGGGCGCGGTTCTTCTGCGCGGCCTTCTTGAGGATGTCCTCACCCTCCTTGTAGTAGTCCACGCCCTCGTTGCGAGCCTTGATCATGGCCTCGAGCGCGACGCGGTTCGCCTCGGCGCCCGCGGCGATGCCCATCGGGTGGCCGATCGTGCCGCCGCCGAACTGCAGGACGGTGTCCTCGCCCAGCAGGTGCAGCAGCTGGTGCATCTGGCCGGCGTGGATACCGCCGGAGGCCACCGGGAAGACCGGGGCGAGCGACTGCCAGTCCTGGTCGAAGTACAGGCCCTTGGTCGGGTCGGCGTCGACGTGGTCGTCGCGCAGGATCTCGTAGAAGCCGGCGGTGGTGTTCGGGTCACCCTCCAGCTTGCCGACGACGGTGCCCGCGTGGATGTGGTCGACACCGGCGAGGCGCATCCACTTGGCGAGCACACGGAAGCTGACGCCGTGCGTCTTCTGCCGGGTGAACGTGCCGTGGCCGGCGCGGTGCAGGTGCAGGATGACGCCGTTGGCGCGGGCCCAGTTCGCCATCGACTGGATCGCGGTGTAACCGACCGTCAGGTCGATCATGACAATGACCGAGCCGAGCTCCTTGGCGAAGTTCGCCCGCTCGTACATCTCCTCCATCGTCCCGGCGGTCACGTTCAGGTAGTGACCCTTGAGCTCACCGGTCGCGGCCTGCGCCTTGTTGACCGCCTCCATGACGAACAGGAACCGGTCGCGCCACCGCATGAACGGCTGCGAGTTGATGTTCTCGTCGTCCTTGGTGAAGTCGAGGCCGCCCTTGAGCGCCTCGTAGACCACGCGGCCGTAGTTGCGGGCCGACAGGCCCAGCTTCGGCTTGGTCGTCGCGCCCAGGAGCGGGCGGCCGTACTTGTTGAGGTACTCGCGCTCCATGACGATGCCGTGCGCGGGACCCTGGAAGGTCTTCACGTAGGCGGTCGGGATCCGCATGTCCTCCAGGCGCAGGGCCTTGAGGGGCTTGAACCCGAACACGTTACCGATGATCGAGCTGGTCAGGTTGGCGATCGACCCCTCCTCGAAGAGGTCGATGTCGTACGCGATCCAGGCGATGTACTGGCCCGGCGAGTTCGGCACCGCCTCGACCTTGTAACACTTCGCCTGGTAGTGCTCGTGGGCGGTGAGACGGTCGGTCCAGACGACCGTCCAGGTAGCCGTGCTCGACTCGCCTGCGACCGCGGCCCCTGCCTCCTCCGGCGGCACCCCCTCCTGCGGGGTGATGCGGAAGGTGCAGAGGACGTCGCTGTCCTTCGGCACGTAGTCCGGCTGCCAGTAGCCCATCTCGGCGTAGGGGATGACTCCGGCGTTCCATCGATTCGACATGCCGGTAATGGTGCGCATCACATTGGACGGCGTCCATCGAAACTTCGTCGCGAACACTTGAGTTTTTTCTCAAGTCCCGGCCTCCCCGAACGCCTCCCCGAACAGGGTGAGGACGGCCACTTCCCCCAGCACCTAGGGTCGGCCGGAAGACTCGCGACGGAGGGAGCAGGACATGGGTTCGTGCAGGGACATCGCGGCACGGATGGTGGCCCCCGGCAAGGGCATCCTCGCCGCGGACGAGAGCATCGGGACGATGTCGAGCCGCCTGGAGAAGGCCGGTGTCGAGGCCACCGCGGAGAACCGGCGCCGGTACCGCGTGCTGCTCTCCAGCGCACAGGGCCTCTCCGACGGGGCCTCGGGGATCATCTTCTGCGACGAGACGCTCGGGCAGACCTTCGACGACGGCACCGCCTTCGCCGAGGCCGTGAACAACCTGGGCATCCTGCCCGGCATCAAGGTCGACACCGGCGCCAAGCCGTGTCCGGGTCTGCCGGGCGAGACGGTCACCGAGGGCCTCGACGGCCTGGCCGGCCGGCTCGAGCACTACGCCGAGATCGGCGCCGCGTTCGCCAAGTGGCGCGCGGTGTACGTGATCGACGCCGGGGAGGGGCTGCCCAGCGACGGCGCGATCCGCAGCAACGCCAACGCACTCGCCCGCTACGCGGCGGCCTGCCAGGCGGCCGGGATCGTGCCGATCGTCGAGCCCGAGGTGCTCATGGACGGGTCGCACTCGATCCAGGACTGCGCCGCGGCGACGGCGAAGGTGCACGAGGCGGTCCGCGAGGAGCTGGCGCTGCTGAACGTGGACCTGGCCGGCATCGTCCTCAAGCCCAACATGATCATCGAGGGCAAGGACGCCGCCGACGAGTCCACTCCGGACCAGGTCGCCGAGGCCACCGTCGAGGTGCTGCGGGCCTGGCCCGACGAGCTCGCGGGCGTCGCGTTCCTGTCCGGCGGGCAGTCCCCGGAGCGGGCGACGGCCAACCTCGAGGCCATGCAGCGCCACGACACCCCGTGGCCGCTGACGTTCTCCTTCGGCCGGGCGCTGGTCGACCCGGCCCTGGCCGCCTGGCACGGCGACTCCTCGCTCGTCGAGGCAGGCCAGAAGGCGCTCTCGGACCGGGTGGCCGCCAACGCCGCCGCGGTCCGCACCCGTCAGCCGGCCTGACCCCCGACCCGGCGCCGCCCGGCCGTGACCACCGGGCCGGGTGGCGCCGACCAGGCGGGTCAGCGGCACAGCGGACTCAGCGGGCTCAGCGGAAGATGCCCTCCCGCAGGGCGGTGGCGACCGCGCCGGTGCGGTCCCGGACGTCGAGCTTGCGGTAGATCGAGCGCAGGTGGCTCTTCACCGTCTCGTCGCCGATCAGCAGCCGGGTGGCGATCGCCCGGTTCGACAGCCCGGACACCATGAACGACAGGATCTCGCTCTCCCGCTGGGTGAGCCCCTGGCGCGCACCGGGCCAGTACTCGTCGCGCTGGACGCGGGCGGCGGTGTCGACCGCCCGGGACGCCAGCCCGGCCTCGATCACCACGTCGCCGGCGTGCGCCCGCTCGATCTGCATCACCAGCTCCTCGCCGGTGATCTTCTTCAGCAGGTAGCCCGCCGCACCGGCCCGCAGGGCCTGGAACAGGTACTGCTCGTCGTCGTAGACCGAGAGCAGCACGACCTTGCGCTGCGGGTCGCGCTCGTGCAGCAGCCGGCACAGGTCCAGCCCGCTGGAGCCCTGCATCTGCACGTCGCACAGCACCACGTCGGGCTGCAGGCCCGCCACCACCGACAACGCACTGTCGACGCCGACGGCCACACCCACCACCCGCACCCGGCTGCGGTAGGCGCCGAGCATCGCCTTGAGTCCCTCGATGACCATCTCGTGGTCGTCGACGAGCACCACGCGGATCGGCCCGTGTTCCGGCGTTCCCATGACCGGGAGCCTAGGCGGCCGACGTGTCCGGACGAACCGATCCACCGACCTACGGCGGGTCGGTCCGTCCACTCCCCCACCGGATCCCCGGCGAGGGGGACGAGAACCCCAGCGGGGCCGCCTAGCGTCGGCGGTTCCGGGACGAGCCAGGAGGTACTGCGATGGCGCAGGGAGACGCCCCGATGCTGGTCGCATCGGTCCTGCCGGCGGACTTCTCCGAGCTGGGCCACGCGGTCCAGGAGATCGAGAAGGCCGGTGTCGACCGCATCCAGTGGGACGTGATGGACGGCCGCTTCGTGCCGAACCTGACGTTCGGAGCCGACGTCATCAAGGCGTGCAGGCCGCGGGTGCAGATGGGCTTCGAGGCCCACCTGATGGTCGAGGACCCCGATCCGCTGCTCGACACCTGGGTCGACGCCGGCTGCGAGCTGGTGATCGTGCACGCCGAGACGTGCAAGCACCTGCACCGCACGCTCGGCCGGATCCACGAGCTCGGCGCCCGTGCCGGTGTCGCGCTGAACCCGGCGACGCCGCTGGACGCGGTCACCAACGTCCTCGACCTGACCGACCTGCTGCTGGTGATGACGGTGAACCCCGGCTTCGGCGGGCAGGCCTACATCGCGAGCATGGAGCCCAAGATCGCCGCAGCCCGCGCAGAGATCGACTCCCGCGGGCTCGACATCGAGCTGGAGGTCGACGGCGGCATCGGGCCGAAGACGATCGGCGCCGCCGCGCGCGCCGGGGCCCGGGTGTTCTGCGCAGGCTCCGCGCTGTTCCCGAAGCAGGGCGAGACCATGACCGACCGCGCGGCCGCGCTGCGTGCCGCTGCCACGGAGGCGATCGCATGACGACCGGGACCACCACCCCGGAGGAGACCGGCGTCGGGCCCGGCGACGGCCGCGACCACAGCGACACCGACCAGCTCGCCGTCGACACCCTGCGCTTCCTGTCCGCCGACGCCGTGCAGGCCGCCAACAGCGGCCACCCCGGGCTCCCGCTCGGTGCCGCCCCCACCGCCTGGACGCTGTGGTCGCGGCACCTGCGCCACGATCCGTCGGCCCCGAACTGGCCCGACCGCGACCGCTTCGTGCTCTCCGCGGGCCACGGCTCGGCGCTGCTGTACTCACTGCTGCACCTGACCGGCTACGACCTGCCGGTCGAGGAGCTGCAGAACTTCCGCCGGCTCGGCTCGCGCACCCCCGGGCACCCGGAGTTCGGGCACACCGTCGGGGTCGAGACCACCACCGGGCCGCTCGGGCAGGGCATCGCGAACGCCGTCGGCCTGGCGCTGGCCGAGCGGATGCTGGCCGCGCGGCTCAACACCGACGGCCGCGAGGTCGTCGGGCACCGCACGTGGGCGCTGGCCGGGGACGGCTGCCTGATGGAGGGCATCAGCCACGAGGCCGCCTCGCTGGCCGGGCGCCTCGGGCTCGGCCGCCTGGTCGTGCTGTTCGACGACAACGACATCACCATCGACGGCCACGCCTCCTCGGCCTGCAGCGACGACGTCGAGGCCCGGTTCCGGTCCTACGGCTGGCGCACCCTGCGCGTCGCCGACGGCAACGACCTCGACGAGATCGACGCCGCGCTCACCGAGGCCGCCCGCGACGACGGCCGCCCCACCTTCGTCGCCATCCGCACCACGATCGGCTACGGCGCCCCCGAGTTCGCCGGCACCCCGAAGGCGCACGGCAGCCCGCTGGGACCGGACCAGCTCGCCGAGATGCGCTCGCGGTTCGACTGGCCCGAGACCCCGTTCCACGTGCCCAACGAGGTGCGCGGCACGATCTCGGAGCTGCAGCGGCGCTGGACCGCCGAGCGCAAGGAGTGGGAGCGCACCTACGCCGCGTTCGCCGACGCCGAGCCGCAGCTGGCCGCGGACTTCCCGCTCGATCGCGTCCCGGCCCCGCCGGAGCCGACCGGTCTCGCCGAGCGCGCCGAGCAGGAGAAGCCGATCGCGACCCGCAAGGCCGCCGGTGCCGCGCTGAACGCGCTCGCCGAGGTCTACCCGGCGCTCGTCGGCGGGTCCGCGGACCTCGCAGGCTCGACCAACACCGCCATCCCCGGCGGCGACGTCGGCCCCGGCCACTTCGAGGGCCGCACCATCCACTTCGGCATCCGCGAGCACGGCATGGCCGCCGCGCTGAACGGGCTGGCGCTGCACGGCGGGCTCCGCCCGTTCGGCTCCACGTTCCTGGTGTTCTCCGACTACCTGCGGCCGTCGCTGCGGCTGTCGGCGCTGATGGGGGTGCCGGTCGTCTACGTGTTCACCCACGACTCGGTGCACGTCGGCGAGGACGGCCCCACCCACCAGCCCGTCGAGCACACCGAGTCGCTGCGGCTGATCCCCGGCCTGACCGTGCTCCGCCCGGCCGACGCCGCGGAGTCCGACCTGGCCTGGGATCTCGCCGCGACCAACCTGGACGGTCCGACCGCGCTGGTGCTGAGCCGCCAGGACCTGCCCGGCCTGGGCCGCGAGGGGCTCGACGACGTCCGCGACCACGGGGCACGCACCGCCGCCGAGCCGCTCGACGGCGCCGCCCCGGAGGTCGTGCTGACGGCGAGCGGCTCGGAGGTCGCGGCCGCGCTCGACGCCGCCGCGACACTCGCCGAGCGCGGTGTCGCCGCCCGCGTGGTGTCGGTGCCGTGGCGGGAACGCTTCGCCGCCGCACTCGCCGACGGCTCCTACCCCCGACCCGAGGTCCCGGTCGTGTGGGTCGAGGCCGGGGTCCCGACCGGCTGGCAGGCCCTCGCCGGGCCACGCGACGTCGTCGTCGGGCTGGAGCGGTTCGGCGAGAGCGGCAAGGGCGCCGAGGTCGCGGCCCACCTGGGCCTGACCGGTGACGCCGTCGCCGACGCGGCGCTGCGTGCGCTCGGCCGGGAGGGGTAGCCCGTGGCCCCGGAGCTGAAGGCCGTCGTGTTCGACGTCGACGGGACCCTCGCCGACACCGAGCGCGACGGCCACCGGCCGGCGTTCAACGAGGCCTTCGTCCGGCACGGCCTCGACCTGGAGTGGAGCGTCGAGAAGTACGGGCGCCTGCTCGAGATCACCGGTGGACGGCGGCGGATCGCCGCGGACCTGACCGAGCACGGCCTCGACGCCGAGGAGGCCGACCGGATCGCCGCGGAGGTCCACCGCACCAAGACCGGGCTGTTCGTCGAGCACATCCGGGCGGGCTCGATCGGGCCGCGTCCCGGGCTGCAGGACTTCGTCGACACCCTGGTGGTGGCCGGCATCCGGGTCGCGGTCGCGACGACCGGGCGCCGGTCCTGGGTGGACCCGCTGCTGGAGCAGGTCCTGCCCGGGGTGCCGATCGAGGTCGTCGTGACCGGCGACGACGTCACCGAGCTCAAGCCGGACCCGGAGGCCTACCTGACCGCGCTGGAGCGGCTCGGGGTCCCGGCCGCGGAGGCGACGGCCGTCGAGGACTCCGGCGTCGGCACGCAGGCCGCGGTCGCCGCCGGGCTCGCGACGGTCGTCGTCACCAACGGCTACACCCGCGGCCAGGACTTCACCGGCGCCGCCGCCGTGCTCGACGGCTACACCGGCCCGCCACCACTGGACGCCGCCCGGCTGCGCGCGCTGCACGACGAGTTCGCCGCGCAGCGGAGCCCCTGAGCCGCACCGGACCACACCAGCGGCACCGAGCAGCTGACCACCACCCAACGAGGGGAGCCCGCCGTGACCATTCGCGTCGGAGTGAACGGATTCGGCCGGATCGGCCGGAACTTCTGGCGGGCGGTCGACGCCCGCCGCCGCGCCGGGGACACCGGCATCGAGATCGTGGGCGTCAACGACATCACCGACAACGAGACGCTCGCGCACCTGCTCAAGTACGACTCGATCCTCGGCAGGCTGCCCGGCGAGGTCACCACCTCCGGCGACGAGATCCTCGTCGACGGCAAGGGCTTCAAGGGCCTCGCGGTCAAGGACCCGGCCGAGCTGCCCTGGAAGGACCTCGGCGTCGACGTCGTCGTCGAGTCGACCGGGATCTTCACCAAGCGCGACGCCGCGGCCAAGCACCTCGACGCCGGGGCCAAGAAGGTCGTCATCTCCGCGCCCGCCACCGACGAGGACCTGACCGTGGTCATGGGCGTCAACGACGGCGACTACGACGGCACCCAGACCATCGTGTCCAACGCGTCCTGCACCACGAACTGCCTGGCCCCGATGACGAAGGTCCTCGACGACCTCGCCGGTGTCGAGCGTGGCCTGATGACCACGATCCACGCCTACACCCAGGACCAGAACCTACAGGACGGCCCGCACAAGGACCCGCGCCGCGCCCGCGCCGCCGCGCTGAACATCGTGCCCACCTCCACCGGTGCGGCGAAGGCGATCTCGCTGGTCCTGCCGCATCTGAAGGGCAAGCTCGACGGCTACGCGCTGCGGGTACCGGTACCGACCGGCTCGATCACCGACCTCACCGCCGAGGTGGCCCGCGAGGTCTCCGCGGACGAGGTGAAGGCCGCGATGAAGGCCGCCGCCGAGGGCCCGATGAAGGGGATCCTGAAGTACTCCGAGGACCCGATCGTGTCGTCGGACATCGTGACCGACCCGCACTCGTGCATCTTCGACGCGGCGCTCACGAAGGTCACCGGCAACCAGGTGAAGATCGTCGGCTGGTACGACAACGAGTGGGGCTACTCCTCGCGTCTGGCCGACCTGACCGCGCTCGTCGGCGCGTCGCTCTGAGGCCCGCGATGCGTACCGTGCAGACCCTGGTCGACGAGGGCGTCGCCGGCCGGACCGTGCTCGTGCGGTCCGACCTGAACGTCCCGCTCGACGGCGACAGGATCACCGACGACGGCCGCATCCGCGCGTCCGTCCCGACCATCGCGGCACTGCGCGACGCCGGCGCGCGGGTGGTCGTGACCGCGCACCTCGGGCGGCCGAAGCCCGGACAGGACAACGCGCAGTTCTCGCTCGCCCCGGTCGCCACGCGGCTCGGCGAGCTGCTGGGCACCGACGTCGCGCTGGCCGAGCACGGCGACGCCGCGCAGCAGGCCGTCGCGGGCCTGTCCGACGGCGATGTCGTGCTGCTGGAGAACATCCGATTCGACCCGCGTGAGACCAGCAAGGACGCCGCCGAGCGCGAGGCGTTCGCCGGCGAGCTGGCCGCCCTGGCCGGGGAGGACGGCGCGTTCGTCTCCGACGGGTTCGGGGTCGTGCACCGCAAGCAGGCCTCGGTCTACGACGTCGCCGCGCTGCTGCCGTCCTACGCAGGCGGGCTCGTCTCCGACGAGGTCGGCGTGCTGCAGGACCTGACCGGCTCACCGGCGCGGCCCTACGTCGTCGTGCTCGGCGGGTCGAAGGTGTCGGACAAGCTCGCGGTGATCGAGGCGCTGCTGCCGCGGGTGGACACCCTGCTCGTCGGCGGCGGAATGTGCTTCACCTTCCTCGCCGCCCGCGGCTACTCCGTCGGCGCCTCGCTGCTGGAGTCCGACCAGGTCGAGACCTGCACCCAGCTCCTGGAGTCCGGGAAGATCGTCCTGCCGGTCGACGTGGTCGTGGCCGACGCGTTCTCCGCCGACGCCGCGCGCAAGGTCGTCCCGGCCGACGCGATCCCGGACGGCTGGCTGGGCCTGGACATCGGGCCGGACTCGGTCGAGGAGTTCTCCCGGATCGTCGGGCAGGCCGCGACGGTGTTCTGGAACGGCCCGATGGGCGTGTTCGAGATGGCCCCGTTCGCCGACGGCACACGCGGGGTCGCGCAGGCGATCGTCGACTCCGAGTCGTTCTCGGTCGTCGGCGGCGGGGACTCCGCGGCCGCGGTGCGGCTGCTCGGGCTTCCCGAGGACGGCTTCTCGCACATCTCCACCGGCGGTGGCGCCTCGCTGGAGTACCTGGAGGGCAAGCCGCTGCCCGGGATCGACGTCCTGGGCCAGTGAACCTGCCGGGCCGGTCGGCGACGACCGGCCCGGCACGGCACGCACAACTTCACAGGGGGTCGGCCGCCCCACTCGTTGCACGTCCTTCCCACCACACGAACGGACGGTGATCCGGTATGACATCCGGAGTAGTGACCGACCTCGAGCAGCGGGTGCGGGCGCTGGTCACGGGATTCCGTGACCAGCGCGGCCCGCTGCTCCCGATCCTGCACGCCCTGGTCGAGGAGTACGGCCACGTCGACCCCCGGGTGATCCCGGTACTGGCCGACGAGCTGAACCTCTCCGAGGCCGAGGTGCACGGCACGATCTCGTTCTACCGGGACTTCCGCACGACGCCGCCCGGCCGGACGACGGTGAAGATCTGCCGCGCCGAGGCCTGCCAGGCCGTCGGTGCGAACGACCTCGTCACGCGGGCCGAGCTGGTGCTCGGCGTCGGGCTCGGTGACACCACCGACGACGGCGCGGTGACCCTCGACGAGGTCATGTGCCTGGGCAACTGCGCCCTCGGCCCGTCGGTGCAGGTCGGCCGCACCACGCACGGCCGCTTCGACGTCGGCCGGCTCACCTCGCTGCTGCGCGAGGCCCGAACTCCGGAGACACAGACGCCGGAGGCACAGACATGACGCGCACCGTGTACGTCCCTCGGGACACCGCCGCCCGGTCGGTCGGCGCAGACGCAGTGGCGGAGAAGCTCGCCGGGATCCCCGGCGTCCGGGTGGTCCGCAACGGCTCGCGCGGGATGCTCTGGCTGGAGCCACTCCTCGAGATCGCCACCGAGGACGGCCGTATCGGATTCGGCCCGGTCGGGCCGGACGACGTGCAGGCGATCCTCGACGATCCCGACGGTCACCCGCTGGCTCTCGGGCCCGTGGACGAGCTGCCGTGGATGCGCGCGCAGTCCCGGGTCACGTTCGCCCGGGTCGGTGTCGTGGACCCGCTCTCGGCCGAGGACCACCTGGCGCACGGCGGGCAGCGGGGGCTGCGCCGGGCGCTCGACCTCTCCCCCGCCGACGTCGTCGAGGAGGTGACGACGTCCGGGCTCCGCGGCCGCGGCGGCGCGGGCTTCCCCACGGGCATCAAGTGGAAGACCGTGCACGAGGCCGAGGGCCCGCTGAAGTTCGTGTGCTGCAACGCCGACGAGGGCGACAGCGGCACCTTCGCCGACCGGATGCTGATGGAGGGCGACCCGTTCACCCTCATCGAGGGCATGACGATCGCCGCGCACGCGGTCGGCGCGAGCGAGGGCTACATCTACCTGCGCTCGGAGTACCCGGACGCGGCCGCGATCCTGTCCAGCGCGATCGAGGTCGCCTACGCCCGCGGCTGGCTGGGCGAGTCGGTGCACGGCTCGTCGCTGTCGTTCGACCTCCACCTGCGGATCGGCGCCGGCGCCTACATCTGCGGCGAGGAGACCTCGATGCTGGAGAGCCTCGAGGGCAAGCGCGGGATGGTCCGGGCGAAACCGCCGATCCCCGCGCTGGAGGGACTGTTCGGGAAACCGACGGTCGTCAACAACGTGATCTCGCTGGCCAGCGTGCCCGCCGTCCTCGCCGACGGCGGCGACGCCTACGCCGAGCACGGCATCGGGCGCTCGCGCGGCACCAGCGTGTTCCAGCTCGGCGGCAACATCGCCCGCGGCGGCGTCGTCGAGACCGCGTTCGGGATCCCGCTGCGCGAGCTCGTCGAGGACCTCGGCGGCGGGACGCGCAGCGGCCGGCCGGTGCGCGCCGTGCAGATCGGCGGCCCGCTCGGGGCCTACCTGCCGGCATCGAAGCTGGACGTGGCGACCGGCTACGAGGAGATGGCCGAGTCCGACGCGATGCTCGGGCACGGCGGCATCGTCGTCTTCGACGACACCGTGGACATGGCGCACATGGCGCGGTTCGCGATGGAGTTCTGCGCCGAGGAGTCCTGCGGCAAGTGCACGCCGTGCCGGGTCGGTGCGACCCGCGGCGTCGAGACCATCGACAAGATCATCGCCGGGCGGGACCGCGACAAGAACCTGGTGGTGCTCAACGACCTCTGCAACCTCATGACCAAGGGCTCGCTGTGCGCGATGGGCGGCCTGACCCCGATGCCGGTGCAGAGCGCGCTGGCCCACTTCGAGGAGGACTTCCGGCGATGACACTGATCCAGGAGCCCGACTTCGGCACGCCCGCCCGCCCCGGCGACGCGACCGTCACCCTCACCGTGGACGGCATTCCGGTCACCGTGCCGCCGGAGACCTCGGTGATGCGTGCGGCCCGCGAGGCCGGCATCGACATCCCGTCGCTGTGCGCCACCGACAGCCTGGAGGCCTACGGGTCCTGCAGGCTGTGCGTCGTCGAGATCGACGGCGCGCGGGGCACGCCCGCGTCGTGCACCACGCCGGTGCGCGACGGGATGGAGGTCCACACCCAGACCGAGCAGCTCGGCGAGCTGCGGCGCGGGGTGATGGAGCTCTACATCTCCGACCACCCGCTGGACTGCCTGACCTGCTCGGCCAACGGCGACTGCGAGCTGCAGGACATGGCCGGGGTGACCGGGCTGCGCGAGGTCCGCTACGGCTTCGAGGGCGAGAACCACCTCGACGCGCCCACCGACTCGTCCAACCCGTACTTCGACTTCGACGCCTCCAAGTGCATCGCCTGCGCGCGCTGCGTGCGGGCCTGTGACGAGGTGCAGGGCACGCTCGCGCTGACCCTGGAGGGCCGCGGCTTCGACACGAAGATCGCGGCGAGCGCCGGTGGCTCCTTCCTGGAGTCCGAGTGCGTGTCCTGCGGGGCCTGCGTGCAGGCCTGCCCGACGGCGACGCTGCAGGAGAAGAGCGTCGTCGAGCTCGGCCTGCCGACCCGCTCGGTGATCACCACCTGCGCGTACTGCGGGGTGGGCTGCTCGTTCAAGGCCGAGCTGCGCGGCAGCGAGCTCGTCCGG
Organism: Pseudonocardia phyllosphaerae; assembly: GCF_046546475.1. Taxonomy (NCBI): domain Bacteria; kingdom Bacillati; phylum Actinomycetota; class Actinomycetes; order Pseudonocardiales; family Pseudonocardiaceae; genus Pseudonocardia; species Pseudonocardia phyllosphaerae. The sequence goes on along the minus strand of NZ_JBKGXS010000001.1, from coordinate 967,452 downwards.
ATGGTGCCGTACAAGGACGGCGGCGCGAACGAGGGCCACAGCTGCGTGAAGGGCCGCTTCGCGTTCGGCTACGCCAGCCACCCGGACCGGGTCATGGCCCCGATGGTCCGCGACTCGATCGCCGACGACTGGCGCGAGGTGAGCTGGGACGAGGCCATCGCGCACACCGCGCGCCGGCTGCTGGAGATCCGCGAGGAGCACGGCCGCGGCTCGATCGGCGCGATCATCTCGTCGCGGACGACGAACGAGGAGGTCTACGTCGTCCAGAAGATGGTGCGGGCGGCGTTCGGCAACAACAACGTCGACACCTGCGCACGCGTCTGCCACTCCCCGACGGGCTACGGGCTGAAGCAGACCTTCGGCGAGTCCGCGGGCACCCAGGACTTCTCCTCGGTCGACGAGGCCGACGTGATCGTGGTGATCGGCGCGAACCCGACCGACGGGCACCCGGTGTTCGGGTCGCGGATGAAGCGGCGGCTGCGCAACGGCGCGAAGCTGATCGTCATCGACCCGCGGCGGATCGACCTGGTCCGGTCGCCGCACATCGAGGCCGCGTACCACCTGCCGCTCAAGCCCGGCACCAACGTCGCGGTGGTCAACGCGATGGCCCACGTCGCGGTCACCGAGGGCCTGATCGACGAGGAGTTCCTGGCCGAGCGCTGCGAGGACGTCGAGGCCTGGAAGGAGTTCATCTCCCTGCAGGAGAACTCCCCCGAGGCCGTCGAGACGATCACCGGGGTGGACGCCGGGGAGCTGCGCGAGGCCACCCGGCTCTACGCGGGCGCCCGCAACGGCGCGATCTACTACGGACTCGGCGTCACCGAGCACAGCCAGGGCTCCACGATGGTGATGGGCCTGGCGAACCTCGCGATGGCGACCGGCAACATCGGTCGCAGGGGCGTCGGGGTCAACCCGCTGCGCGGCCAGAACAACGTGCAGGGCTCCTGCGACATGGGTTCGTTCCCGCACGAGTTCCCCGGCTACCGGCACGTCTCCGACGACGGCGCGCGGGCGGTCTACGAGCAGCTGTGGGCCACCGAGCTGCTCGACGAGCCGGGCCTGCGGATCCCGAACATGTTCGACGCCGCGCTCGACGGGTCGTTCCGGGCGCTGTTCGTGCAGGGCGAGGACATCGCGCAGTCCGACCCGAACACCGGGCACGTGCACGCCGCGCTGGCGGCGATGGAGCTCGTCGTCGTGCAGGACCTGTTCGTCAACGAGACGGCGAAGTTCGCGCACGTGCTGCTGCCCGGCACGTCGTTCCTGGAGAAGGACGGCACGTTCACCAACGCCGAGCGGCGGATCAACCGGGTGCGCCCGGTGTCGCCCGCGCGGACCGGCAAGCAGGAGTGGCAGATCGTCTGCGAGATCGCGCAGGCGATGGGCTACCCCATGCACTACGACGACGCGTCGCAGATCATGGACGAGATCGCGCTGACCACGCCCACGTTCGCCGGGGTCTCCTTCGCCAGGCTCGACGATCTCGGCAGCGTGCAGTGGCCCTGCAACGACGCGGCGCCCGAGGGCACCCCGGTCATGCACACCGAGGAGTTCGTGCGCGGCAAGGGCAAGCTGCAGGTGACGCCGTACGTGCCGACCCGGGAGCGCAGCAGCCGCCGGTTCCCGCTGATCCTCACCACCGGCCGGATCCTGGCGCACTACAACGTCGGCGCGCAGACGCGGCGGACGGCGAACGTGGCCTGGCACCCGGAGGACGTGCTGGAGCTGCACCCGCACGACGCCGAGGTCCGCGGCGTCACCGACGGCGACATGGTCACCCTCGCCAGCCGCGTCGGGCACACGACGCTGAAGGCGAAGGTGTCGGAGCGGATGCCGGTCGGGGTCTGCTACACGACGTTCCACCACCCGGTGACGGGCGCGAACGTGGTGACCACCGACCAGTCGGACTGGGCGACGAACTGCCCGGAGTACAAGGTCACGGCGGTGCAGGTCTCGCCGGTGCCCACCTCGGTGGCGCAGCGCGAGGCCGAGGACCACGTCGTGCTGGACGGGTGAGGCCGATGTCCGAGGACACCGGGATCGACACCCGGCCCGACGAGCACACCGGGCACACCGAGCCCGCCTGCGTGCGGATGGTGAACGACATCGCGCTGCACTTCCGGCACCGCCCGGAGGACGACGCGGCCGAGGCGATCGCCGGGCACCTGCAGAAGTACTGGGACCCGCGCATGAAGGCGGCCCTGCGGGCGCACGCCGACGACGGCGGGGAGGGTCTGGACCGGCTCGCCCTGCTGGCGGCCGAGCGGCTGCCGCAGTAGGTCCGCACCACACCGGGAACACCCGCACCGGCCCCGTCCGTGGCACACGACGTGTGCTGCGGGCGGGGCCGGTGTCGTGTGAGCCGGTCAGCTCACCGGCTCGTCGGCCAGCTCGCCGGTCACCTCGGAGTCCTCGATCGCGGTGAGGAACGCCTTCGCCACGTGCGAGGCGGGCCCGGCCTCCCCCAGCACCAGCCCGACGGGTGGCCGCGGGCCCGGGTCGGCCAGCGGCACCGCCCGCATCCCCTTCGGCAGCCCGAACCCGCGCAGCCAGGTGTGCGCGATGACCGCCGACCAGTCCCCGCTGGCCAGGTGCGCGTAGAGCGCGGCGACGGTGTCGGACTCGACGCCGACCCGGGCGTCCACCCCGGCCTCGTGCAGTATCCCGTCGATGATCTCGCGGTTGCGCATGCCGCGGGTCAGCGCGCACAGCCGCAGCCCGTCCAGCTCCGACCAGCGCAGCGGCTCGCCGTCGTCGGGCAGGTCCGGGCGGTCCGGAGTGCACAGCAGGTAGTCCTCGCGGTAGAGCCGCAGCGCGTGCCGCCCGACGCCCGGGTCCAGATAGGTCAGTCCGACGTCGAGCTCGAACTCGGCGAGCCGGCGCGCGATCTCGCTCGCGGACAGCACCTCGATCCGGGTCCGTGCCTCCGGGTGCGCCGCGGCCCAGGCCCGGGTCAGCGTCGCCGTCGCGGGGACGGCGGTGGGGATCGCCCCGATCCGGACGGTGGCGGTGAGCCCGCCACGCATCCGGTCCAGGTCGGTGCGCAGCGCGTCGCGCTCGGCGAGGATCCGGTGCGCCCACCCGACGACGCGTTCGCCCTCGTCGGTGAAGCCCTGGAACCGGCGGTCGCGCTGGACGATGGTGACGCCGAGCTGGCGCTCCAGCGCGCGCAGCGCCGCGGACAGCGTCGACTGGCTGGCGTGGCAGGCCTCGGCCGCGCGTCCGAAATGGCGTTCGCGGGCGAGGGCCACCAGGTACTCCAGCTGTCGGAGCTGCACGTCGCCGGCCATGCGCCGAGCCTAGTCCCGCAGCGGCCGTCGGAGGTCGTGGACGACACGGGTCTGCACGTCGAGGCCCGCCCGAGCACCGAGTGCGCCCGCCGGGGCACGCACCGTCGCCGACCTGCACCGATCCGGATACCGCGGTGTGAACCGCCTCAAGACCAGCAGCACTTTTCGACACCCGGTGCCACTATCGGAGGAGAGAACGTTGCGAAAGGAAACAACATGGATCGACGGGTGCGGATGGCCCGGGGAGCGCTGCGTGCCGTGCTCGCCCTGCCGGACCGGATGAAGCGGGTGGTCGCGGGACCACCCGACCGCGTGGACGGCCAGGAGCTCGACCTCGACGTGCAGTTCCTGCGCCGGCTGCTGTCCCCGCGCTCACCCGGCCCGGTCCCCGCGGTGGAGGAGCTGCGCGCGGGCCAGGCGTTCGCCGACCTCGTCATGGCGGGCCCGCCCGAGGCCGGGGTGCGCACCGAGGAGCGTGCGGTCCCCGGCGCCACCGGCGAGCTGCGTGCCCGGCTCTACGTGCCCGACCCGGTCCTGCGCGACGGCGTCGCCGCGGGCGAGACCGGGCTGCTGGTCTACCTGCACGGCGGTGGCTTCGTCGCCGGTGACCTGGACACCCACGACAACCTGTGTGCTGCGCTGGCCGCCGACGCCGGCGTGCGGGTACTGGCGATCGACTACCGGCTCGCGCCGGAGCACCCGTTCCCGGCCGCCGTCGACGACTGCCTGGCCGCGTTCACCCACGTCGCCGAGCACGCGGAGGACTTCGGCGCGTCGCCGGGCCGGATCGCGATCGGCGGGGACTCCGCGGGCGGCAGCCTCGCGCTGACCGTGGCGCGCGAGACCACCCGCCCCGCCGACGGGCACCCGCACGGGCCGGTGTTCGTGCTGGCGTTCTTCCCGTGCACCCACGTCGACGGGCGCACGCGCTCGCGGGAGATCTTCGGCGAGGGCTACTTCCTCACCACCGAGGCCCTGGACACGATGGTCGGCTGGTACGTCCCGGACGCGCTGCGCGAGGACCCGCGGCTCCGGATCGCCGAGGAGGACCTGACCGGGATGCCGCCGGCCTACGTGGCGACGGCCGGGTTCGACCCGCTGCGCGACGAGGGCGAGGAGCTGGTGGAGCGGATGCGCGAGGCCGGGGTGCCCGCGACGCTGCGCCGGCACCCGGAGCTCACCCACGGGTTCGCGACGTCACTGGGTGTCGGGGTGCGGCCGCGGCTGGCCGTCGCCGAGGCGGCCGGGGCGCTGCGCACCGCGCTGGCGCTGCTGTCGGCCGACCGGCCGGTGCCCGTCCCGCCCCGGGCATGAGTCCGGCGCGGCACCGGGCCCAGCGCGGGATGCGCGGGCGCCGGTGACGCGCCGGAGGTCGTGCTCAGGTGTTACCCGGTCGCAGGTCAGCGACGGTCGCGCTTGTCCTTGTCGAGGACGTTGCCGGAGTCGTCGAGCTCGATCTCCTCCTTGCGCACGGTGCCCGAGACCTGCTCGTCCTCGGTGACCGTGCGCTTGTCGAGGCGCACCTTCTCGACGGCCTCGGTGGTCTTCTCCACGACCGGCTTCTCGGCGTGCAGGGTGACCTCGTGGGTCTCCTCGCCGATCTTGCCCTCGCCGATGCCGCCGGAGGTGCGCTCACCCTCGGCGATCGGCTCACGCTCGACCCGGACCTCCTCGTGGCTGACCGGCACGGTGACCGTCTGGTTCTCGGTCACGACGTACTTGCGCAGGGTGACCTTGCCGGTCTCCTCGGCCTCGGTGCCGACGCGCAGGCGCTCCTCGTGACGGACGATGGTGTCGTCGTCGCTGCCCGAACGCGTGGTTCCGGCGGTGCCCGCCGTGCCGGCGGTACCGGCGGTGCCCGCAGTGCCGGCAGTGCCCGCCGTACCCGCGGTGCCCGTGGTCGCCGCCGCGTGCTTGGCGTCGCCGGAGGCGTCGTGCTTGCCGGTGGTGCCGGCGGCGGTCCCGGCCGCGGCGGTGCCGGCGGCAGCGGTGCCCGCAGTACCGGCGGTGCCCGCGGTACCGGCGGTGCCGGTCGTGTCCGTGGTGCCGGTCGTGCCGGTGGTGGCGTCGCCGGAGACGGGCTGGCCGACGCCGTAGTGGCGGCGGAGCTCGTCCTCCTCGGAGCCGGTCAGGCGCTCGTCGGAGCGACCGACGTGCGGGGCGTCCTTGACCGCGGACTTGGTGACGGACAGCGCCACGTCGTCGCTCTTCACGGCGGCGCCCTGGAGGGGGACGAAGCTCTCCTTGGTACCGAACAGGCCCGTGTTCACCGTGGCCCAGGTCGGAGCGCCGGTGCGCTCGTCGAGGTAGACCTGGCCGATCTTGCCGATCTTGTCGCCCTGCGAGTCGACCGCCTGGCGCCCGATGAGGTCCTGCGTCTGTTCCTTCGAGATCGTCATGCCTTCTCGTCCTCCGTGCGTCTGGTGCGGTGGATCTCTGCGCGTCCCGGTCCAGCGACCGTCGCGCCGTAGCGGACACCACAGGGTGCTCACTCTCGGCTCAGGCATGCGTGACTCCAGGTGTCGTCACTCGTTCAGCGCAGAGGATTACCTGGAACAGAGCAACGCATGACGCCGGACGGTCACGGACATCGCGTCGGAAGCCACGGAAAACGCACCCGAACGTGCACGTTTGGGAACTGCGCCACGTGGGCTCGACTTCCGGCCCGAACGGTGATCCGGACGCGCTCGGGACCACAGCGGACATTCGGGCACGGACCGGCCCGGCCCCTCGGCGCCGACGGTCCGGTGGGATCGTGTGCAGGTGCGCACCGGGACGGGGCTTCCGCTCGGGTCGGTCACCGCCGTCGCGGTGACGACCGGGGCGCTGGCGCTCACCCTGGTGCTGCTCGTCGGGGGCTGGAACCGGTGGCGGGCGCGCCGCACCGGCCGCGCCCTCACCCTGCTGACGGCGACGGCGGCAGGTGTCCTCGCGGCCGCCGTCGCGGTCAACTCGTGGTTCGGCTTCTACCCCACCGTCGGCTCGCTGACCGGCGACGGCGCGACCGCCGCGGGCCCCGCGGCCCCGGTGCGGGACACGATCGCCGGGCGGTCGCGGGACACCGTGCTGCACACCGGGAGCGGCGCCGTCGTCCCCGTGCACCTGCCGCCCGGCTACGACTCCCCCGACGCCGCGGCGCTCACCTACCCGGTGATCGCGTGGACCGGGCGGAGCGACCCGTCGGACGCCGCCGACGCCGCGGTGACGGCCGGGCGGATCCCCGCCGCCGTCCTGCTGCTCCTCCCGCCCGGGCACCCGCCGGACGCCGGCGCACTGCGCCGCGCCGCCGCGGCCGGGCACCTGCGGCTGCGGGACGAACGGGCGGCGTGGGCGGTCGCCGGGGACGGGCACGCAGGGTGCCCGGCCGGGTGGGGCGGCGCCGCCGTCGTCGCGGGGGCGGGGTGCGGCGCCGCACCCGGGCCGGGACCCGCTCCGGCAGCCGTACTGGACGTGACCGGCACGGCCACCGGGACGAGCGAGGACCGGGCACCACCGGGCGGGATACCGTCCGGCCGTGCGGTCACCGTCGACCGGCTGACCGTGTCCGCCGGCGCGGCACCGGACGGAGCAACGGCCGCCGAGCTGGACTGGCTCGGAAGGCACCTCCCCGGCCCGGTCGCGGCCGGTGACCGCAACACTCTCCCCGGTGCGGACGAGTACGTCGTCGGCGCCGGGACCACCGATGCAGGAGGACCACGTGGCGGGGTCTGAGACCGCCGACGACGAGCAGCGCACCGAGCAGGACGGACGGGACGGGCGCACCGAGCAGGACGGGAACACCGATCCCGCCGGCCCCCGGCGCCGGTCCACCGGGCATCCGCGTCCCGACCCCGAGGCGCGGCGCCGCAGGCTCGCCGAGGCCGCCGCCGTCCGCGCGATCGTCTGGGCGGCCCGGATCGTCGGGCTGCTGACCGTCGCCTCCGCCGTCCTCCCCGCCGGCCGGCGGGTGTTCGGCAGCGAGCTGCGCAGTTCGCTCGGGCTGCCCGCAGGCGTCGGCCTGGCCGGGCTGGTGCTGACCACCGTGGCCGGTGTCGGGCTGCTGCTGCTCGCCGCCGGACTGCGGCGGCGCAAGCAACGCGCGTGGTGGGTGGCCACCGGCACGACGACCGTGCTGCTCGGGGTCAACGTGCTGCACCTGGTCGACCAGCACCGCGGGCTCGTCGCCGCGGTGGCGGCCGCCGTCCTGCTGGCCGGGCTGCTGCTCTGCCGTCGCTACTTCGTCGCGCGGCAGGACCCCGGCGGGCTCGGGCGGTCGGTGCGGTCGCTGGTGCAGTTCGGGCTGTCCGGGTTCCTGATCGTGTGGCTGTTGTTGCTGCTCAACCCGCGGCGGCTGCTCGAGGCCCCGTCGGCGGCGACCGAGGCCGCGCACGCGGCGCTGTCGCTGATCGGGGTGAGCGGGCCGGTCGTGTTCGGGGCCCGCGCCGGTTGGCTCGACGACCTCACCGCCACCGTCGGGCTGACCTTCGGGATCGTCGCCGCGGTCGTCGCGGGCTACCACCTGCTGCGTTCCCCGGAGCCGCGGCCGTCGCAGACCCTGGACGACGCCGACCGGCTGCGGCGCCTGCTGGCACAGCGCGACGGCGACTCGCTCGGCTACTTCGCGCTGCGCCGCGACAAGGCCGCGGTGTTCTCCCACGGCGGCAAGTCCGCGGTCTCCTACCGGGTGCTGGCCGGGGTCGCGCTGGCCTCCGGCGACCCGATCGGCGACATCGGCGCCTGGCCCGGCGCGATCGAGGTGTTCCTGGAGCAGTGCACCCGCTACGGCTGGTCACCCGCGGTGCTGGGGTGTTCCGAGCGCGGCGCGACGGCGTGGGCGAAGGCCGGGCTCGACGCGCTGGAGCTGGGCGACGAGGCCGTGATCGAGACGGCGTCGTTCGGGCTGAGCGGGCGGGCGATGCGCGGGGTCCGGCAGACGGTGAACCGGATGCAGCGGCTCGGCTGCACCGTCGAGGTGCGGCGGCTGCGCGACTGCGACGACGACGAGCGCGCCCGGATCGCCGACCGCGCGCACCGCTGGCGTGGCGGGGAGGACGAGCGCGGCTTCTCGATGGCGTCGTCGCGGGTCGCCGACCGCGCCGACCCGGACGCCGTGCTGGTCACCGCCCGGCGCGACGACGAACCGGCCGGGCTGCTGCAGCTCGTCCCGTGGGGCCCGGACGGGCTCTCGCTGGACCTGATGCTGCGCGCCCCGGACGCCGACAACGGCATCAACGAGCTGATGATCGCCGAGCTGATGGCGGCGGCGAAGGACCTCGGGGTGGCGCGGGTGTCGCTGAACTTCGCGGTGTTCCGCTCCGCGCTGGAGCGCGGCGAGCGGATCGGGGCCGGGCCGGTGGCCCGGGGCTGGGCGCGGCTGCTGCGGATCGCGTCGCGCTGGTGGCAGATCGACTCGTTGTACCGGTTCAACGCGAAGTTCCGTCCGGAGTGGTTCCCGCGGTACGTGCTGTTCCCTGCGGTGCGCGACCTGCCCCGGATCCTGTTCGTGGTGCTGGAGGCCGAGGGCTTCGGCGGCCGGCCGCCTGCGCTGCAGCGGCTGCTGCGGCGGTGAGGGCGGTGGCGCCGTGATCCACGCGTCGCAGCTGCGGCTCGACGTCGCCGCCGCGGTGGTCGTGCCCGCGGTCGTCGCCGTCCTCGCGGTCGCGGCGGTCGGCTGGTGCTGGGACCGGCGGTGGACGCGGCCGGTCACCGGTGTCGTCGCGGTGCTGTCGGTGCTGGCGGCCTGCTTCACCGGCGCGAACCTGCTCGGCGGGTTCTTCCCGACCGTCGGGTCGCTGGTCGGGTCCTCGCCGAACCCGGGCGAGGGCTCGGTGGCCGACATCGGCCCGGACGGCGCCGGGCTCGCCGGGACGCTGCCGCTGGTCGCGCAGCGCTCCGCGCAGGGCCTCGGCTCGACGCTGCACCTCACGATCGACGGGCCGCGCTCGGGCATCACCCGCGACGCCGACGTCTACCTGCCCGCCGGCTACACCGAGCATCCGGCGTGGCGGTTCCCGGTCGTCGAGTGGCTGCCCGGATTCCCCGGCGAGCCGCGCGAGGTCGCGGCCCTGTTCCGGGTGCCCGACGTGCTCGACGCCGCCATCGCCGCACACCGCATCCCGCCGGTCGTACTCATCGTCCCGGACATCAACGGCGAGCCGCGGTTCGGCCACGACCAGGAGTGCGTCGACGCCGAGCACGGCCCGGCCGACGACACCTACCTGTCCGGCGACGTCCTGGACCGGGCGCGTGCGCTGCTGCGGCTGCGCGACGACCGGACCGCCACCGCGCTCGCCGGGTGGTCGTCGGGAGGCTACTGCGCGCTGGACCTGGCGCTGCGCCACCCGGAGACCTACGGCGCCGCGGTCAGCCAGAGCGGCTACGACCGCACCCCCGACGACGTCGTCACCGGTGAGCTGTTCGCCGGCCGCCAGGACCTGGCCGCCGCGAACGACGCCTCGGTGCTGCTGCGTGACCACCCCGCACCGCTGGCGGTGCTCGCCACGGCCGGTGCCGACGAGCCCGACGAGCGCGCCGCGCTGGCCCGGCTGCATGCCGCCGCGGGCCCGCCGGTCACCCTCGACGAGCACGTCTACCCCGGCGGCGGGCACAACCAGAACGCCGTCCGCGCCCAGCTGCCCGACCTGGTCGCGTGGCTGGGCCGCCACCTCCCGCCGCCGCTGGCGCCGCCCGCGCCGCCACCCGCCGGGACGCGGCTCGTGCCGGGCCCACCGGTCGCGCCGCGGGTACTGCCGCGCCCGGATCCGTAGCGCCGCAGCACCGATCCGGCCGTGGCACCGTCCCGTCGGTCAGAATGATCGCCGTGGACTTCCGTTCCCTGTACCGGCAGCGTTTCCTGCGGACGGCCGCGGCGACGCTGCACACCACGCTCGCCGACCCGGCCGCGAACGCCGCCGCGGTACTCGAGACCGCGCGCGCCTGCCACGACGACGGCGTCGGGCTGGTCGTGTTCCCCGAGCTGACGCTGTCGGGCTACTCGATCGAGGACGTCCTGCTGCAGGACACACTGCTCGACGCCGTCGAGACCGAGCTGCTCGCGCTGGCCGAGGCGACCGCGGACCTGCTGCCGGTGCTGGTGGTCGGGGCACCGCTGCGGCACCGCAACCGGATCCACAACTGCGTCGTCGTCCTGCACCGCGGCGCGGTCCTCGGAGTCGCGCCGAAGTCGTACCTGCCGACCTACCGGGAGTTCTACGAGCACCGCCAGATCGCCGCGGGCGACGACGTCCGCGACGCCACGATCACCCTCGGCGGCACCGCGTACCCGTTCGGCACCGACCTGCTGTTCGCCGCGACCGACCTGCCCGGCTTCGTGCTGCACGCCGAGGTCTGCGAGGACTTCTGGGTGCCGGTGCCGCCGTCGTCGGAGGCCGCGCTGGCGGGGGCGACGGTGCTGGTCAACGCCTCGGGATCGCCGATCACCGTGGGCCGCGCCGACGAGCGGCGACTGCTGTGCCGCTCGCAGTCCGCGCGCTGCCTGGCCGCCTACGTCTACGCCGCCGCCGGCGAGGGCGAGTCGACCACCGACGTCGCATGGGACGGCCAGACCATGATCTACGAGGTGGGCACGCTGCTCGCCGAGTCCGACCGGTTCCCGCAGGGTGCGCGCCGCGCCGTCGCCGACGTCGACCTGGACCTGCTGGTCGCCGAGCGCCGACGGCAGGGCACGTTCGACGACAACCGGCGGACGCACGCCGCCCGCACCGACGGCTTCCGGACGATCTCCTTCCGGCTCGACCCACCCGGCGGGGACCTGGGGCTGCGCCGCACCGTCGAGCGCTTCCCGTTCGTGCCCGCCGACCCGGAGCGCCTGGAGCAGGACTGCTACGAGGCCTACTCGATCCAGGTGGCCGGGCTGGAGCAGCGGCTGCGCGCGATCGGGCAGCCGAAGGTCGTCATCGGGGTGTCCGGCGGGCTGGACTCCACGCACGCGCTGATCGTCGCGGCCCGGGCGATGGACCGGATGGGCCGCCCGCGCACCGACATCCTGGCGTACACGATGCCGGGGTTCGCCACGTCGGATCACACCCGCGGCAACGCCGTCGCACTGTCCGAGGCGCTGGGCGTCAGCTTCGCGACGATCGACATCACCGGCACCGCGCGCACGATGCTCACCGGGATCGGCCACCCGTTCGGGCGCGGCGAGCCCGTCTACGACGTGACCTTCGAGAACGTCCAGGCCGGGCTGCGCACCGACTACCTGTTCCGGCTGGCGAACCTGCACGGCGGGATCGTGCTCGGCACCGGCGACCTGTCGGAGATCGCGCTCGGCTGGTCGACCTACGGCGTCGGCGACCAGATGTCGCATTACAACGTCAACGGCGGTGTCCCGAAGACGCTGATGCAGCACCTCATCCGCTGGGTGATCTCTTCGCACCAGTTCGACGACGACGTCTCCTCGGTGTTGCGCTCCGTGCTCGACACCGAGATCACCCCGGAGCTGGTGCCCTCGGACGGCACGGCCGAGGTCCAGTCCAGCCAGGCCACCGTCGGCCCGTACGCGCTGCAGGACTTCACCCTCTGGTACACGCTGCGCTACGGCTTCCGCCCGTCGCGGATCGCGTTCCTCGCCGGGCACGCCTGGTCCGATGCCGACGCCGGCGCCTGGCAGCCCGGCTTCCCCGACGACGAGCGCCCTGCCTACTCCCCGGCCGAGATCCGCCACTGGCTGCAGGTCTTCGCGAAGCGGTTCTTCCAGTTCGCCCAGTTCAAGCGGTCCGCGCTGCCGAACGGGCCGAAAGTCTCCGCCGGTGGCGCGCTGTCCCCACGCGGGGACTGGCGGGCGCCGTCGGACATGTCGGCGACGCTGTGGCTGGACGAGATCGCCCGCGAGATCCCGGAGAGCTGACGAGATCGCGACGGCGACCTGTCACCGCGCCAGGCGCACCGGTGGCCGATCGCCGTCACGCTGCGTCGAGCGGTTCTCGTGCAGGTCACGGGCCCGCTGTCCGGGCGTCGGCCCGTCCGCCCCGGTGGGGACCCCCGGTGACTCACGGTGAGGCCCGCTACTAGCGTGCCGCGGAATCGACCTGGAGGTGTGGAGTCTTGGCGCTCGCGAACATCCTGTCCGAGATGCCCGATCTGCTCGAGCGGACCCTGAACGAGCACGTGCCCGACGCGCAGGGTTTCTGCACGGAGTGCCGGGACGCCACCGGAGTCAGTGCCGCGTGGCCGTGCGTGACCCGGGAGGTCGCCGAGCAGGCGCAGGGCATGAACGGCTCCGGGACCACCGGGAACGACGCAGCCGGGTCCGGTGCCGTCTCCGCAGGCTCGGTACCGGCCGGAGCAGCGGCGGGTACGGCGCCCGCCGCGGGCCGGCACCGCAACCCCTGATCCCGGACGGTTGATCAGCACGCTTCCGCGCCGTCCGGTGCGGAAGCGTGCTGATCATCGCCGTGGGCGGGGCCTCAGACGCCGATCCGGGCGGGTCGGCCGTCGGGCACGTGCCGGATCGCGACGACCGCCGGCCGCGGCTGGGACGCACCGCCGTCCGGCCAGTGCGACGCCGGCTGGTCCGCCGACGCGCCGTCGACGTCGCCCGGGTGCTGCACCGACACCAGCACGAACGTCTCCTCGACGACCGGGCCGCAGCACTCCGAGCCGAGCGGCACGCTGGCGAACAGCCGCGTCGAGCCGCGCTGCGGGCCGTCGAGCACGACGCCGTAGAGCCCGTCGTTGATCTTCAGGGCCTGGGTGGAGTCGGTGGCGATCCACAGGTTGCCGTAGCAGTCGAACGCCAGGTTGTCCGGCGAGGTGATCGGGCTGACCTGTGACTTGTCGTAGCCACCGAAGTAGGTCGACGGGTCGTCGGGCGCGCCGCAGACCAGCAGGATGTCCCAGCCGAACCGGGTCGACGCCGGGTCGTGGCCGCGCTCGGTCAGCTCGATGACGTGGCCGTGCTTGTTCGCGTTGCGCGGGTTCGCCTCGTCCGCGCCGGCCTTGCCCGCCTTGCCGCGGTCGGAGTTGTTGGTGCAGGCGATGTAGACGGTGCCGGTCCGCGGGTTCGGCTCGATGTCCTCCGGCCGGTCCATCTTGGTCGCGCCGACCTTGTCCGCCGCCTCGCGGGTGAACACGAAGACCTCGGCGACGCTCATCCCCGGCACGTGGGACTTCGTCGTCGACGCCAGGGGCTTCCACACCCCGCCGCCGTCGAACTGCCCGTCGCGCGGCAGCTTCCCGTCCCCGGTGATCTCCGCGGCGGGGCTGTCGCCGGTGAACGTGGCGACGTAGAGCGTGCCGGAGTCGAGCAGCGTGGCGTTGTGCTCGCGGGCCGCCCGGCTGTTCCCCTTCTTCATCGCCTTGTCGGACACGAACTTGTAGACGTAGTCGAAGCGCTCGTCGTCGCCGAGGTAGACGACCGGGCGGCCGTCGCGGGTGAGCCGGATGGTGGCGCCCTCGTGCTTGAACCGGCCGAGCGCGGTGTGCTTCACCGGCCGCGCCGACGGGTTCATCGGGTCGATCTCCACGACGTAGCCGAACCGGTTCCCCTCGTTCGGCTCCTTCGCCCGGTCCCAGCGGGGGTCCAGCCGCTCCCACTTGCGTTCGGACGGGCCCTCCTCGAAGCCGTAGCGCTTCGCGCGGGCGTCGATCGCGCCGGAGGCGAAGTAGCCGTTGAAGTTCTCCTCGCCGGACAGGAACGTGCCCCACGGCGTCACGCCGCCGGAGCAGTTGCCGACCATGCCCCGCACGGTGCGCCCGTCCGGGTCGGCACTCGTCTTCACGAACTCCGACCCGGCGGCCGGCCCGGCCAGGGTGAACTCGGTGGTGGCGGTGATCCGCCGGTTGAGCTTCCCGGCGCGGTCGTGGTGCAGCTCGCCGCTGCGCGGGTCGCGCCGCACCTCGACGAGGCTGCCGCCGTGTGCGGCCATGCCGATGCGGATCTGCTCGTCGGTCGGGGCGTCCTCGTCGTAGCCGCGGAACATCAGCGGCTCGATCGTGTACTCGTTGTTGGAGTACATGATCCAGCGGTCGCGGCCGAGCGGCAGCAGGCCGCAGAAGTCGTTGTTGTAGCCGAACTGGCGCTCCTGCGCGGCCGCGGTCTGCTTGTCGTAGTCGAACTCGGGGGCGTCCGGGAAGAGCGGGTCACCCCAGCGGACGACGACGTTGTCCGCGTAGCCGCGCGGGACGCGCACGGCGTCGTCGAGGTTCGGGGCGACGGTCTCGTAGCGCAGGCCCCGCGGCGGGGTCCCCGGCTTCCCGGGCGCCGCCGGAGCGGCGGCGTCGGCACCGAGCGGGTGTGCGGGCGCCGCGGCGGCGGTCGCGGGCAGCGACGCCGCACCGGCGGTCAGGCCCAGCACGGCACCGGCGCGCAGCACGCCCCGCCGGTCGAGCACCGACTGCAGGACGTCACCGAAGTACCCGTTCGACGACGGGTTCGGTTCCGGCTTCGCGCACGCGTCGCCGCACTTGTAGCGACAGGTCAGCCCCTGCCGGGCGTGGGAGCCGCGGACGCGGTCGAGCAGGGTGAGGGTGGGTGTCCCGGTCTCGCCGGGGGCCTGGTCGGGGCAGCACGGGGCCACGGTCGTCCTCCTGTGGTGGGTACGCGCCGGGTGAGCGGTTCGCTCGGTGTGTCCGGTTCAGCGCATCCCATCAGCCCTGTCCTCCGTACGGGTGAGGAGAACATGGCCCTCAGGTGAACGAGGTGCAGACCGCGTGGATCACGGGCGGTGGATCACGGGGCGTGGATCGGTGCCGTCGATCAGGGAGGGGCACGGACCGGGGCGGGACCACTTCCGCACCCCGGCCCGGCGGGCCGGTGTCGCGAGGGCTAGACGATGCCCTGCCGCGCGGCGGTGTAGACGATCTCGGTACGACGGCGGACCTCGAGCTTGTCGCGCAGGTTCCGCACGTGGAACTTCACGGTGGCCTCGGAGATCCGCAGCCGGGTGCCGATCTCCCGGTTCGACAGGCCCACCGCGAGCAGCCGCAGCACCTGGTTCTCCCGGTCGGTCAGCAGCGAGGTCTTGCAGAGGTCGGCGGTCGCCGCGGCCGGGGCGGGGTCCGGCTCGCGCAGGACCTGCAGCGGTCCCGCGGCCCCGGTGCCCGGGTCGAACACGCCCTCGCCGCGCAGCACGGCGCGCACGGCACGGACGATCTCGGTGGTGTCCGCACCCTTGCGCAGGTAGCCGTGCACCCCGAGGCGGACGGTGCGCATCATCGACTCGCGGTCGCGGCAGCCGGTCAGCACGAGGATCCTGGCGCCGCGACAGCGCTCCAGCAGCGCCCGGACCAGGTCGGTGCCGGGCCGGTCGTCGCGGGCGAACTCGATGTCGACGACGATCACGTCCGGGCGGGTGCGCTCGGCGGCCATCAGCGCGTCGCGCGGGGAGGCGGCCTCACCGGCCGGCGCGAGGTCCGGCTCCGCGGTGAGCAGCGCGCGCAGCCCGTGCCGCACGACCGGCTCGGAGTCCACGACCAGGACCCGGGCCGCCCGCCGTACGACGTCGGCCCCGTCGGATCCCCGGGCCGAGGGGGACGACCCCGAGGTGCGCGGTGTGGTCGTCGCCTGACGAACGGCTTCGAGCGTCATCGCTGTCCTCCGGAGGGTGTAGCGGCCGACCGCCGCCGTGGCGATCCGGTGGCACCGTAGGAATCGTGACGTTGCCCGCACGTTGCGCTCCGCGTGCGTATGATCGGAGGCCCCGGTGACCCCGGGTGGTGGACCCGTGACGGCACGGGGCCGGCGGCCCGGGACACTTCCCGTGCCCCAGGGCCCGGGTGGCTCCGGGCGAGGACACCCCGCGACGGTGCGGGGCCGGAGACGACCAGGGCCGGGCGCCCGGGCTGTGGGCGCCCGGGCCGTGGGACGGAGGCGTTCATGTTCGATGCCGAAGGATCGCCGTCCGCCGACGAGCTCGTCGCGGACTCCGTACGCCTGCGCCGCATCTACGACGACGACCTCGGCTCCGGCGGGCGGACCGGCTCTCCTCGCTCGGTGGTGTCGGACTCCTGGCAGCGCAGCCTCGCCGCCCGGATCGACCCGGAGAGCCGGCTGCCCCCGGTCGTCTACGACGCCGACGAGGTCACCTCGATCCGCGAGGACCACCCGCTGCACGGGGTGCTGCCGCTGCTGCGCACCACCCTGGTGAGCATCGCCGACGAGGCCATGCACGTCATGCTCGTCACCGACGCCGACGGGCACATCCTCTGGCGCGACGGCGCGCACGGCCTGCTGCACTCCGCCGACGACGTCGGCCTGATGGAGGGCACCCGCTGGAGCGAGGACGCCATCGGCACCAACGCGATGGGCACCGCGCTGGCCGTCGACGAGCCGGTGCGCATCCACTCCGCCGAGCACCTGGTGCGGACCTTCCACGACTGGACCTGTGTCGCGGCCCCGGTGCACGACCCGGACACCGGCGACACGATCGGCGCCATCGACATCTCCGGGCCGCTGCACACCGTGCACCCGGCGCTGGTGCAGCTGGTCACCGCGACCGCGCACCTCGCGGAGAACCAGCTGCGCGTGCGCCTGGCCATCGCCGACGAGCGGCTGCGGGTGAAGAACATGCCGCACCTGGCGAAGCTGCGCGGCGTGGAGAGCGCTCTGCTGTCGCCGTCCGGGCGGGTGATCGCCAGCGAGCCCTACGGCCGGTTCCCCGAGCGGATCCGGCTGGTCGCGGGCAGCGACCGGGTCGACCTCGGCGACGGCCGCGAGATGGCCGTCGAGGAGCTCGGCGAGGGCTACCTGCTGGTGCCACCGTCGCGGCGCCGCGGGCGCGTCGTCGCCTCCGCAGGCGCGACCACGCTGGGCCTGCGGTTCACCGGCGGCGCCGGGCCCCGGATCACCGTCGACGGCGAGGAGGCCGCCGCGACCCTGCGCCCGGCGGAGATCCTCACCGCGCTCGCGCTGCACCCGGACGGCCTGTCCGGCGAGCAGCTCACGCTCATGCTCTACGGCGACGAGGGCAACCCCACCACGGTGCGCGGCGAGATCCACCGGCTGCGGTCCTCGCTCGGCACCGAGCTGCTGCAGACCCGCCCCTACCGGCTCGCCGCCGTGCCCGACGCCGACTTCCTGCAGGTCCGCGACGCGCTGCGCGAGGGCCGCACCGCCGACGCGCTCGACGCCTGCCACGGCGAGCTGCTGCCCCGCTCCGAGGCCCCGGCCGTACGCGAGCTGCGCGACGAGCTGACCGCCGGGCTGCGGCACGCCGTGCTCGCCTCCGGCGACGCCGGGCTGCTGCACCGCTTCACCGGGCACCCGCTCGGTGCCGACGACCTCGAGGCGCACGAGAAGCTGCTGGAGCTGCTCGACCCGGACGACCCGCGCCGCGGCGCCGTCGCCGCCCGGGTGGAACGCCTGCTCGCCTGACGCCGTCCCGGCGCCTCGCCCGAGTCGTCCCGGCGCCCGGGCTCTTCCCGTCGCCCCGGGCGCCGGGCTCAGCTCAGCCCTGGGGCGTCAGCGGGCTGTCCGGCTCCGGAGCCAGCTCGCCCGCCTCCCACAGCGCCGCGTAACGCCCACCGGCACGCATCAGCTCGTCGTGGGTGCCCTCCTCGACGATCCGGCCCCCGGCCAGCAGGACGATCCGGTCCGCCCGCCGGGCGGTCTGCAGCCGGTGCGCGACGACGAACGACGTCCGCCGCTGTGCCACCTTCTCCCCCGCCTCCAGCACGGTCGCCTCGGTCGCCGGGTCCAGCGCCGCGGTGGCCTCGTCGAGGATCAGCAGGTCCGGGTCGACGAGCTCGGCGCGGGCCAGCGCCACGAGCTGCCGCTGACCGGCCGAGAGGCCCTGGCCGCGCTCACCGACCGATGTCCGGAACCCGGCGGGCAGCGAGCGCACCAGATCCAGCGCCCCGACCGCACGGGCGGCGGCCTCGATCCGCTCCGGCGGCGCGTCCGGGCGGCCGTAGGCGATGTTGGAGGCGACGTCGCCGGTGAACAGGTGTGCCTCCTGCGGGACGACACCGAGCCGGGACCGGTAGCCCTCCAGCGGGTAGCGCCGCACGTCGACGCCGTCGACGCGGACGCCGCCCTCGCCGGCGTCGTAGAACCGGGCCAGGAGCTTGATCAGCGTGGACTTCCCGGCGCCGGTGGCGCCGACCAGCGCGACGGTCTCCCCGGCCGGGACGCGCAGCGACACGTCGTCGAGGGCGGCGGCGCCGGCGCCGGAGTAGCGGAACGACACGTGGTCGAGCTCGACGTCGCCGCGCAGCCGGGCCGGTACCGCCACCGGGTCCGACGGGTGGTCGGGCACCGACGTCGGGGTGCGCAGCAGGTCCGAGATCCGGTCCAGGCCCACCCGGGCCTGCTGGTAGCCGTCGAACACCTGGGACAGCTGCTGCACCGGGCCGAAGAACAGCGTCAGGTACAGCAGGAACGCGGTCAGCACGCCGGGCGTGAGGTCCCCCGCGAGGATCCGGTACGTGCCGACCCCCAGCACCACCGCCGACGCGACGTCGGACAGCAGCGCCACGAACGGGAAGTACACGGCGATGCAGGTCTGTGCGCGCAGCCGGGCGCGGCGGTAGGCGTCCGAGCGCTCCCGGAAGCGGCGGGCACTGCGCTCCTCGCG
Organism: Pseudonocardia phyllosphaerae; assembly: GCF_046546475.1. Classification (NCBI taxonomy): domain Bacteria; kingdom Bacillati; phylum Actinomycetota; class Actinomycetes; order Pseudonocardiales; family Pseudonocardiaceae; genus Pseudonocardia; species Pseudonocardia phyllosphaerae. Next base: position 948,650 of record NZ_JBKGXS010000001.1, on the reverse strand, counting down.
GACGTAGGCCTGTGCGACGCGGACCCCGGTGACGTTCTCCTGCAGGTCGGCGTTGACCACCGACACCTTCTCCCGTGCGTCGGCGTAGGCGCGCGAGGAGAACCTGCGGAACGCCAGCGTCGCGAGCGCCAGCAGCGGGATCAGCCAGCCGAGCGCGACCAGCGCCAGCTCGGCGTCGGTGACCACCAGCGCGACGGCGACGCCGCCGATCGTCAGCACCGACACGACCGCCTGGGCCAGCCCCGTCTGCAGGAACGTGGACATGGCGTCCACGTCGGTCGTCATCCGGGTCATGATCCGGCCGGACAGCTCGCGCTCGTAGTAGTCCAGGCCGAGGCGCTGCAGGTGGGCGTAGCTGCGCAGCCGCAGCAGGTAGAGCAGGCTCTCCCCGGCCCGCGCGGTGACCAGCGTCTGGAACCCGACGACGAGGGCGTCGGCCAGCACGATCAGCAGCCCGGCGACCGCGGCGACCGCCAGCACCCGCGGTGCGGCGCCGACGATGCCGGCGTCGACCGCGAACCGGGCGATGCTCGGCAGAGCCAGGGTGGCGAGCGCGTCGAGGACCATCAGCGCGATCCCGAGCAGCAGCATCGCGCGCACCGGGCGCAGCAACGAGGACAGCCGGAACCGCGGGTCGGTTCCTGCGGGGTCGGTGCCTGCGGAGCCGGTCTTCGCGGGAGGGGAGCTGCCTGCGGGGTGGCCCGCCCCCTGCAGCCGCGGGGTCTCGGTGGGCTCGGGCAGCGCGTCGACCGCAGCGATCAGCTCGGGGGTGGCACCGACGCCACCGGCCCAGGCGTTCGGCCCGCCACCGGCGGCCGACGTGCGGCCGCGGTCGGCGTCGGCCGGCCCGGCAGGCTCGGGCCACAGCGCGGGCGTGACACCACCGCCGTCGACCGTGCAGGTGTCCGGAACGGGCACCTCGGCCGGACCGGCCGTGCCCCGGGCTCCGGCTGCCGGGGCCGTGCCCCGTTCCTCGGCCGGCGCGGCGCCGACCCGGTCGGCCGGACCGGTCGCCAGCAGGTCCCGGAACAGCGGACACCGCCCGCGCAGCTCGTCCTCCGTGCCGACATCGACGACCCGCCCCGCGTCGAGCACCGCGATCCGGTCGGCCAGAGCCAGCGTGGAGCGCCGGTGGGCGACCAGCAGCGTCGTCCGCTCGTCGCTCGCGGTCAGCTCGTGCAGCGTGTCGTGGATCGCCGCCTCGGTGGCGGTGTCGACGGCGGAGGTCGCGTCGTCGAGCACCAGCACCCTCGGGCGGGTGAGCATGGCGCGGGCCAGCGCGATCCGCTGCCGCTGCCCGCCGGACAGGGTCAGCCCGCGCTCACCGACCTCGGTGTCGTAGCCCTCGGGCAGGTCCGCCACGAACGACGCGACCTGCGCGGCCTCGGCGGCGGCGAGCACCTCGTCGTCGGTGGCGTCGGGACGGCCGTAGGCGATGTTGTTGCGGATGGTGTCGCTGAACAGGAACGCCTCCTCGAACACCACCCCCAGCTCGGCACGCAGGTCGTGCAGCCGCAGCTCGCGCAGGTCGATCCCGCCCAGGCGCAGCGCACCGGACTGCGGGTCGTAGAACCGCGGGAGCAGCAGCGCGACCGTGGACTTGCCCGAGCCGGGCGGCCCGACCAGCGCGACCGTCTCACCGGGCGCGACGCGCAGCGACAGCCCGTCCAGTGCCGGAGCCTCCCCGGAGCCGGTACCGGAGGCCTCGTCATCGCCGAACCCCACGTCGCCGCCGAACCCCGCGTCGTAGCCGAACCGCACGTCGTCGAGCTCGACGCCGAGCGGCCCGGCGGGCAGCACGCGCGGGTGCGCCGGGTCCACGATCTCCGGCTCGGCGTCGACGATCTCGGTGACCCGCTCGGCGGCGGCCCGGGTCAGCTGCCCGGTCACCACCAGCGCGCCGATCAGCCGGGCCGGCCCGACGAGCATCCCGACGTAGGCGGTGAAGGCCAGGAACGTGCCGATGTCGATCGAGCCGTTCGCCGCCATCAGGCCGCCGACGCCGATCACCGCGACCTGCCCGAGGCCGGGCAGCGCGAGCAGCGCCGGGTTCAGCCGGGCGGTCAGCGCCGCGGCGCGCAGCCGCTCGCCGTAGAGCCGCCGCGCCCGGCTCTCCATCGAGGCGACCTCGCGGGACTCCTGCCCGAACCCCTTCACGACGCGCACGCCGGTGACGGTCTCCTCGACCTGCTGGGCGATCTCCGCGGCCCGCTGCTGCGCCGACCAGGTGGCCGGGAACAGCCTGCTGCGCACCTGCCGCGTCGCGAAGAACGCCAGCGGCAGCATGACCAGCGCGACCACCGTGAGCAGCGGCGACAGCCACAGCATCGCCGCCACCGCGACCACCAGCAGCACGACGGTGCCCGCCGACAGCGGCACCATCGCGAGGAAGCCCTGCACCAGCTGCAGGTCCGAGATCGCCCGCGAGGCGACCTGCCCGGTGCGCAGCCGGTCCTGGCGCACGCCGTCCATCCGCTGCACCGCGGCGAGCACCGCCCGGCGCAGGTCGTGCTGCACGTCGAGCGCCATCCGCCCGCCCAGGTAACGCCGCACGAAGGCACCGGCGAACTTCAGCACCCCCAGCACCAGCAGCCCGGCCACGACCGGGACCAGCACGGACCGGTCGCCGCCGACGGCGCCGTTCACGCCCTCGCGCACCAGCAGCGGGCCGAGCGCCTCCAGCCCGACCCCGAGCATCGACGCGACGAGCGCGCCGACGGTCACGCCGCGGTGGCGCAGGCAGGCGCGCGCCAGCCTGCGGATCCAGCCGGGCGGAGCGGGTGCGGTGGTGGTGGGAGCGGGTCGGGAACGGGGCACGGATCCAGGCTATGCCCGGGCACCGACAGTTCGCCCGGAGCCGGGATCCCGCCCACTCCCGGGAATACGCGGCTCAGGTGATGTCGCGCCGCCCGCCGACGTACGCGGCAGCAGCGACCCCGACGACCGTCCAGGCCACGAGCACCAGCATCGACACCCAGCCCGGCGGCGGGGCGCTGACGCCGACCATGAACTCCAACACCGAGCGCGCGTCCGCGCCCTCGCCCGCGGCGTCGACCGGGGCCTGCCAGAGCGCGAGGTCCCCGGCGTTGCCCGGCAGGTACGGCGTCAGCGTCGCCAGGAACGACGGGTCGCCCCCGCGGCTGGACCCGACCCGCAGCGCCGCGGCCAGCAGGTTCTCCCCGATCAGCAGGTACCCGACGGTCAGCGCGACCGCCCCGGCCTGGTTCGGCACCAGCGTCCCGATCACGACGCCGAGCACGCCCCACAGCGCACACACCACGATCCCGAGCGCACCGATCCCGGCCAGCGCCCCGGTCGACGGCAGCTGCTGGCCGGCGAACAACGCGCCGCCGACCAGTGGCCCGACGATCGCGACGACCAGCCCGTACAACCCGCCGACGACGGCCGCGACGGCCACCTTCGCCCCCAGCACCTGGTGCCGGGCCCCGGTCAGGAACGACTGGGTGATCGTCCGGTGCCGGTACTCCCCCGCCGAGAGCAGCGCCCCGAACGCGGCCGCGACGATCGCCGTCGCGGTCATCGTGGACGCCTCCCCGCCGAGCAGCAGCAGCGCCGAGGTGTCGGTGGCGGCGGGCACCATCAGCGACAGCAGCCCGCCGAACAGGCTCATCGCCATCGCCAGCAGGACCACCGGGACCAGCAGCAGCCACCACAGCTTCACCGACAGCGTGCGGCGGACCTCGGCCCGCAGGACCGCGGTCCAGCGGCTCGCCGGGCCGAGCCGCGCGCTCGTCGTCACCGGTGTCATCGGTGCGCTCATCGCGCCTCCTCCCCGGACAGCAGGCGCAGGAACATCTGCTCCAGCCCGACCCGTTCCTCGGTCATGCCGTGCACGGCGACGCCGGCGTCGAGCGCGAGGTCACCGACCCGCACCGCGTCGGCACCGGACACGGCCAGCCACCCGTCGTCGACGGCGTCGACCTCGCTCAGCCCGGCCGCGACCAGCGCCCCGGCCAGCTTCTCCGGGTCCGACGGGCGCACCAGCACCCGACCGCCCTGGCCCTCGCGCAGGTCGGCGACCGTGCCGTCGTAGCGGCACCGCCCGCGGTCGATGACGACCAGGCGCTGCGCGGTCAGCTCCATCTCCGCCAGCTGGTGCGAGGACACGAGCACGCTGCGCCCGGACGCCGCGAAGGCCTGCAGGAACGACCGCAGCCAGGCGATGCCGTCCGGGTCCAGGCCGTTGCCCGGCTCGTCGAGCACCAGGATCTGCGGGTCGCCGAGCAGCGCCGCGGCCAGCGCGAGCCGCTGGTGCATGCCGAGCGAGAACCCGCCGACGTGGCGGTTCGCGGCGTCGGTCAGCCCGACCAGGCCGAGGACCTCCTCGACGCGGGTGTCCGGCACGTCGACCGCGGCGGCCAGCGCCCGCAGGTGTGCCCGCGCGGTGCGGCGCGGATGCCCGCCCTGCACCTCGAGCACCGCCCCGACGACGCGGCCCGGTGACTCCAGCCCGGAGAACGGGACGCCGTCGATCAGCGCGCGCCCGGTCGTCGGGACGACCAGGCCGAGGATCATCCGCAGCGTCGTGGTCTTGCCCGAGCCGTTCGGGCCGAGGAACCCGGTGACCGAGCCCGGCTCGACGGTGAACGACAGGTCCCGCACGGCCTCGACCGGGCCGAACGTCTTGCCCAGGCCCTCGACGGTGATCCGCCCCGGGCCGGTCGGCGCAGCCTCCTGCACGTGGCCTCCCGCCTCCTGGTGGGTGTTGGCGTCGTGCGCGTCCGGGTACCCCGCGGTGACGGTTCCCGGCGGGCGCACCGGCGCGCTGCGCCCCATCCTCGCCGACGCCGCCGGGCGCTCCCGCCCGGGGTGCGCCCCACCCGTCCGGGTGACGTTGCGGGCCGTCTCACACTGAGACACGCCCTAACTTGACTGATTCCAGAATGCTGGCAAGCTCGATGGCGTGTCGACCGCGACGGACTTCGAGAACGCGTTGCGCGCAGCCTCGCTGCGCGTGACCCGTCCTCGGCTCGCCGTGCTGGGGGCCGTGCACGCGAACCAGCACGCGGACACCGAGTCGATCATCCGCCTCGTGCGGACCGACATCGGCGAGGTGTCCCACCAGGCGGTCTACGACGTCCTGAAGGCACTGACCGGGGCCGGTCTCGTGCGGCGCATCCAGCCATCGGGCTCGGTCGCGCGGTACGAGACGCGGGTCGGCGACAACCACCACCACGTGGTCTGCCGCTGCTGCGGGGCGATCGCCGACGTCGACTGCGCCGTCGGCGAGGCCCCGTGTCTCGATGCCTCGAACGACAACGGCTTCACGATCGACGAAGCCGAGATCGTCTACTGGGGCAGGTGCCCCGACTGCTCCACCACCACCGAACCCGGAAGGGACGCCCGTGTCTGACGACCAGAACAGCCAGACCATCGCCCAGGACCTGAACCGTGAGGAGGAGGGCGGCTGCCCGATCGGCGCCGACCGCATCCCGCACCCCACCGAGGGTGGCGGCAACCTCGACTGGTGGCCGGACGCGCTGAACCTCAAGATCCTGCGCAAGCACCCGGCCATCGCCGACCCGATGGACCCCGACTTCGACTACGCGAAGGAGTTCGAGTCCGTCGACCTCGACGAGCTCGCCCGCGACGTCGACGCCGTCATCACCACCTCGCAGGACTGGTGGCCCGCCGACTACGGCAGCTACGCCGGTCTGTTCATCCGGATGGCCTGGCACTCGGCCGGCACCTACCGCGTCGACGACGGCCGCGGGGGTGGCGGCGCCGGCATGCAGCGCTTCGCGCCGCTGAACAGCTGGCCCGACAACGGCAACCTGGACAAGGCCCGCCGCCTGCTCTGGCCGCTGAAGCAGAAGTGGGGCCGCAAGATCTCCTGGGCCGACCTGCTGATCTTCACCGGTACCCGTGCGCTGGAGATCTCCGGCCTGAAGACCTTCGGCTTCGCAGGCGGCCGCGCCGACGTGTGGGAGCCGGACGAGGACGTCTACTGGGGCTCGGAGAAGACCTGGCTCGCCAACGACGCCCGCTACACCGGTGACCGGCAGCTCGAGAAGCCGCTCGCGGCGTCGAACATGGGTCTGATCTACGTCAACCCGGAGGGCCCGAACGGCGAGCCCGACCCGGTCGCCGCCGCCCGCGACATCCGCGAGACGTTCGGCCGGATGGCGATGAACGACGAGGAGACCGTCGCGCTGATCGCCGGCGGGCACACCCTGGGCAAGACCCACGGTGCCGCCAACCCCGACGTCGACGGCAACGTCGGCCCGGAGCCGGAGGCCGCCGACATCACCCAGCAGGGCCTGGGCTGGAAGCAGAACTACGGCACCGGCAAGGGCCGCGACACCATCACCGCCGGCCCGGAGGTCATCTGGACCTCGACCCCGGCGCAGTGGAGCAGCGGGTTCTTCGCCAACCTGTTCGGCTACGAGTGGGAGCTGGAGAAGTCCCCGGCCGGCGCCTGGCAGTTCGTCGCCAAGGACGCCGAGAACACCCACCCGGACCCGGAGACCGGCGAGCCGACGCGCAAGCCGACCATGCTGGTCACCGACCTGTCGCTGCGGTACGACCCGATCTACGGGCCGATCTCCAAGCGGTTCCACGAGAACCCCGAGGAGCTCAACGACGCGTTCGCCCGCGCCTGGTACAAGCTCACCCACCGCGACATGGGCCCGAAGGAGCGCTACCTCGGCCCGTGGGTCCCGCAGGAGGAGCTGCTCTGGCAGGACCCGATCCCGGCCGTCGACCACCCGCTGGTCGACGCCGACGACATCGCGTCCATCAAGGCCAAGGTCCTCGACTCGGGCCTGACCGTGCCGCAGCTGGTGAAGACGGCGTGGGCCGCGGCCTCGTCGTTCCGCAGCTCGGACAAGCGGGGCGGCGCCAACGGCGGCCGCATCCGCCTCGAGCCGCAGCGCAGCTGGGAGGTCAACGACCCGCAGGTCCTCGCGATCACGATCCCGAAGCTGGAGTCCCTCCAGGCCGAGATCAACGACTCGCTGACCGGCGGCAAGAAGATCTCCTTCGCCGACCTGGTCGTGCTGGCCGGTGCCGCGGCGGTGGAGAAGGCCGCCAAGGACGGCGGGCACGAGATCACCGTGCCGTTCACGCCGGGCCGTGGCGACACCACCCAGGAGCTGACCGACGTCGAGTCGTTCTCGCACCTGGAGCCGACGACCGACGGCTTCCGCAACGTCCTCGGCAAGGAGCACCAGCTCCCCGCCGAGTACAAGCTGGTGGACCGGGCGAACCTGCTCGGCCTGCACGCCCCGGAGCTGACCGTCCTCATCGGCGGCCTGCGTGTCCTCGGTGCCAACACCGGTGACAACCCGGCCGGCGTCCTCACCGACAAGGTGGGCACGCTGACCAACGACTTCTTCACCAACCTCCTGGACATGGAGACCGAGTGGAAGTCGGTCGAGGGCGACCAGAACGCCTTCGAGGCGTTCGACGCCAAGGGCGAGAAGAAGTGGACCGGCACCCGTGCCGACCTGGTCTTCGGCTCGAACTCCGAGCTGCGCGCCGTCGCCGAGGTCTACGCCTCCGCCGACGCGCAGGAGAAGTTCGTCCGTGACTTCGTCGCCGCCTGGGACAAGGTCATGATGGCGGACCGCTTCGACGTCTGATCTGCCGTGACCGCCTAGGCGGCACCAGCGGCACTGCACTCCCGGCGACGCCCCGGCCGGAGAACCGGCCCGGGCGTCGCCGCGTTCCGGGGGGGTGCTCCGGGCACGTGAGCACCGCGGTGCGGTTCGCACACCCCTGCGCCGCACGGCGCACCCCGCGGACGGTCGGCACACCCGATATTTCGGGTGTGGGAACCCGCCACGGGGTGTGTGGTCGGTGGCGGTCGCGCCCACGGGTGTTTCCGCAGGTCGCGGCCTGGCCAGGGTGAGCCGGCTCCGCGCCGGGTCGGCTTCGTCGCGGGCTCCGTCCCCGAGTCGTTCGCCGACCCCCTGCCCGACGACGAACTGGCCCGCTGGGAGTGAGCGGGGCTCTCGTCCTCGACACGCACGTGCTGCTGTGGGTGCTGCTCGACCCCGGCCGGGTCCCCGAGGTCACGCTCACCCGGATCCGGGACCCTCGCAACGACCTGCTCGTCTCGGCCGCGAGCGCGTGGGAGATCGCGACGAAGGCCCGGCCCGGGAATCTCGGCGGCGCCGATGCCGTCGTGCACGGCTACGCCGACCACCTCGCACTGCTCGGCGCCGGCGAGCTACCGGTCACGTCCGCCGACGCACTGACCGCGGGCTCGTTGTCGTGGGAGCACCGGGACCCGTTCGACCGCATGATCGCCGCGCAGTGCATCCGGCGGTCGTATCCGCTGGTCACCGCGGACGAGACGCTCACCGCGTTCCCCGCCGTCACGACGCTCTGGTGATCGCCGGCAGCGACCCGGCCCGGTGGCACACCGGCACCCGGCGAACCCCGCCGAACGCGAAACGGCCCCCGCCCCGCCTCCGGAGAGGCGACGGCGAGGGCCGTGGGTGACGATCGCTGCAGGATCAGGCCGCGGCGGCGGTCTCCTGCTTCTTCTTGGTGGAGAGCTTCTCCAGGCGGCGGGTGGTGGGCCAGCGGACGTTGGTCGCCCAGCCCAGCTTCTCGAAGCCCTTGATCGTGATGGCCGAGAGGTCGATCTGGCCCTTCTTCACACCGTGCCGGGCGCAGGTCGGGTCGGCGTGGTGCAGGTTGTGCCAGGACTCGCCGAAGGACAGGACCGCGAGCCACCAGACGTTGGCGGACCGGTCGCGGGCGGCGAAGGGGCGCTCGCCCCAGATGTGGCAGATCGAGTTGATCGACCAGGTGACGTGGTGCAGCAGGGCGACGCGGACCAGGCCGGCCCAGAAGAACGCGGTGAACGCGCCCCACCAGGACATGGTCACCAGGCCGCCGATCAGCGCCGGGCCGAGCAGGCTCACCAGGACGATCAGCGGGAAGGCCTTGTCGACACGGCGGATGCCCTTGTCGGCGACCAGGTCCGGCGCGAAGCGCTGCATGTTGGTCAGGTCGCGGTCGAACAGCCAGCCGAAGTGCGAGTGCCAGAAGCCCTTGGCCAGCGCCTTCGGGCCGGTGCCGTAGAGCCACGGCGAGTGCGGGTCGCCCTCCTTGTCGGAGAAGGCGTGGTGGCGGCGGTGGTTGCCGACCCAGTCGAGCACGCTGCCCTGCAGCGAGAGGCTGCCTGCGATCGCCAGCGCGATGCGCAGCGGCGTGTTCGCCTTGAACGAGCCGTGGGTGAAGTAGCGGTGGAAGCCGACGGTGACGCCCAGGCCGCTGATCACGTAGAAGACCGCGGCGATCGCGATGTCGAGCCAGCCGAGACCCCAGCCCCAGGCCAGCGGGACGGCGGCGATCAGCGCGAGCGTCGGGAGGGTCACGAACAGCCCGATCAGGAAGACCGCACCGACGGGACGCTGCCCCTCGGTGATCGGTGCCTTCTCGCGGCGTTCCGGACGGGAGGGTGCCGGAGGTGCTGCCTCGATCGTCATGGCCCCATGGAAGCCGACGGGGTACCCGCCCGACAGTGCGGTAATCCCCCCTATCCCGGGTCGGGTTCCGCCCGCGCCGCGGGAACGACCGCGTACACGGCCGGGACTTGACTCGCGAGTAACCACTCGGATAACCCGTACCTGTGAAGCTCTCCACGGTGCTCCCCTACGGCGACGACCCGATCCGTAACGCCGACGCGGTCACGGACATGGAGCGGGCCGGGCTCGACGCCGTGTGGGCCGCCGAGGCCTACAGCTTCGACGCCGTCTCACTGCTCGGCTACCTGGCCGCGAAGACGGAGCGCCTCGAGATCGGCTCGGCGATCCTGCCGATCTACTCGCGCACGCCGACCCTGACCGCGATGACCGCGGCCGGGCTCGACGCCCTGTCCGGCGGCCGGTTCAACCTGGGCCTCGGCGCATCCGGGCCGCAGGTGGTCGAGGGTTTCCACGGCGTCCGCTACGACAAGCCGATCGGCCGCACCCGGGAGATCATCGAGATCTGCCGCACGGTGTGGAAACGCGAGGAGAAGCTGACCCACGACGGCCTGTACCCGATCCCGCTGCCCGAGGACCAGGGCACCGGGCTCGGCAAGCCGTTGAAGATCATCAACCACCCGCAGCGTGCGGACATCCCGATCTGGGTGGCCGCGCTCGGCGAGAAGAACCTGCAGATGACCGCCGAGCTGGCCAACGGGTGGCTCCCGCACGTCGTCCTGCCGGAGAGGATCCAGGAGGTCTTCGGCCCCGCGCTGGAGGCGGGCTTCGCGAAACGGACACCGGAGCTCGGCCCGCTGCAGATCACCGGTGGCGGGATCTGCGCGCTCGAGGAGGAGTACTTCGAGCCGGCCCGCCAGGCCGCCCGCGGGCTCTACGCCCTCTACATCGGCGGCATGGGCGCCCGCGGGAAGAACTTCTACAACACGGTGTTCGCCAAGCAGGGCTACGAGGCCGAGGCGAAGCTCGTCCAGGACCTCTACCTCGACGGGAAGAAGGAGGAGGCGATGGCGGCGCTGCCCGACGACTTCATCGACCGCGTCACCCTGATCGGGCCGGAGGGTCACGTCCGCGAGCGGATCGCGGCCCTGCAGGAGAGCGGGATCACCCACCTGCACGTGACCCCGATGACCGCCGACGTGCCGCACACCTTCGAACGGCTCAAGAGCTGGATGTCCTGACGGTCGTGATGAATCACCCGGTCAGACGTCCTTCTGCTGGGCCGTTCGGCGCAGCGGGAGGGGGTCCGGATCACGGCTCGTATCCGGTCGTACAGAATGTGTGACGTCGTACGCGGGCACCGGCCCGGGAGTCCTCGCGCTCCCGGGCACGACGAGGAGGAGCGCGCATTGCTGGAGCTGGCCATCCGGACCTCCGACGAGCCGATCTCCCCGGGCCAGTACCGCCACACCGCCACGCACGCGTGGTGGATGGGCACCTACTTCGCCGGTGACGAGCTCTGCGTGCACTACTCCGAGCACCTGCTCCAGCAGTGGACCCCGGCCGACCCGTCGGACGACTGGCTGCTCGACCGCGAGATGACCGGCCGGATGCGCTGGCTCTGCGGGGACGGGCCCGCCGCCGTCGACCACGGATTCGCCCTGGCCGACCAGTGGCCCACCGGCCGCTTCCGCGCCCCCCACGGCGACTTCTACGCCGAGCTGCAGGGCCACCTCCCCGCCGCCCGCCCGGGCTCGTGGTCGCACCCCACCCCGCGCTTCCTCGCCGCACTGCCCCGCGACCCCGACGCCCTGCTGCAGCGCCTGATCGACGACAGCCCGCCCGGGCGCGGCTACACCGGCCCGTTCCAGAGTGCCGTCGACGCCCTGCGCACCTGTGCCGTGCCCGCCGAGCTGCGCACCGTGCTCTACGACGCGCTGCGCGGGCTGCCCGCCGTCGGCGTCGGCGAGACCGCGGACCTCGACGGCGAGATCTGCCCGACCCTGGTCCACGACGACGGCCCGGTCCGCAGCGAGCTGCTGATCTCCCCGGTCGACGGCCAGTACGCCGGCGAGCGCGACACCGTCCGCCGCCCGGCCCGCGTCGGGCCGCCGGTCGGCACCGTCATCGCGGAGACCGCGACGAGCACGTCGGTCGTCGACGTCCTCGGTGCTCCTCCCGGCTTCTGATCGCGCGCCCCGCCCCGTGCCGCCCGCAGCGCCCTCCCGACCACCGCCGGTGGCCGGATGTACTCGCATGGTCACGGCACGGTCACGAGACGGGTACACCACAGATGGTTCGCCGGAGCACGAGGGGGACTAACCTGGTGCGCGGTCGCGACAATTCGAGCAGCTACCAAGGCGGTTGACGCAGAGTGTCATCGAGCAGTACCTCCCATCAGGCGAGCGGATTCGGCCCGAACGAATGGCTCGTCGAGGAGATGTACCAGCGCTTCCAGGAGGACCCCTCGGCCGTGGACCCGGCCTGGCACGAGTTCTTCGCCGACTACGGGCGGGGCGGTGAGAAGCGCGACGCCGAGGCATCGGGCGGAGCGGCCGCGAACGGCGCAGGCCCCCCGGCCGACACCGACGACACCGCAGGCACCGCGGGGAGCAACGGCGACGCCCCCACCCGCTCGTCCGGCGGGGTCACCCGTGGCTCGGCGACCGAGGACGACGAGCACACCGGCGGCGAGGACGACACCTCCGCCGGCCCGTCGCAGAAGATCGTGAGCGAGCGCGGCCCGGCGACGACCCGCTCGCAGCGCGAGGTCCCCCCGCCGGTGACGCCGCGGGCCGAGCCCGCCCGTACCGCCGCCGCGGCCGCCCCGGCCCCGACCGCCCCCGCCGGCGGGTCGCAGGACCGGGCCGGCGCGAAGCCCGCCGCCGGTGCCGGCTCCCGGGCCGCGAAGCCCGCGCAGGACGGGGGTGGCGCGACCACCACCCCGCTGCGCGGCGCCGCGAACGCCGTCGCCAAGAACATGACCTCGTCGCTGGAGCTGCCGACCGCGACCAGCGTCCGCGCCGTGCCGGCCAAGCTGATGGCCGACAACCGCATCGTCATCAACAACCACCTCAAGCGGACCCGCGGCGGAAAGCTGTCGTTCACGCACCTGATCGGCTACGCGCTGGTCAAGGCGCTGCGCGAGTTCCCGAACATGAACCGGCACTTCGGCGAGGACGACAAGGGCAAGCCCGCCCTGGTCACCCCGGAGCACGTCAACCTCGGCCTCGCGATCGACCTGCCCGGCAAGGACGGCAACCGCTCGCTGGTCGTCGTGTCGATCAAGGGCTGCGAGAACATGTCGTTCTCCCAGTTCTGGGCGGCCTACGAGGGCATCGTCCGCAAGGCCCGCGACGGCAAGCTCACCGCCGAGGACTTCGCCGGGACCACGATCAGCCTGACCAACCCCGGCACGCTGGGCACCAACCACTCGGTGCCGCGCCTGATGCCCGGCCAGGGCACGATCATCGGCGTCGGCGCGATGGAGTACCCGGCGGCGTTCCAGGGCGCGTCGGAGGAGCGGCTGGCCGAGCTCGGCGTCAGCAAGATCATCACGCTGACCTCGACCTACGACCACCGGATCATCCAGGGCGCAGAGTCCGGCGACTTCCTGCGCCGGGTGCACAGCCTGCTGCTCGGCGAGGACGGGTTCTGGGACGAGGTCTTCGCCTCGCTGCGCGTGCCCTACGAGCCGATCCGCTGGGTGCAGGACTTCCCGGAGGGCGAGGTCGACAAGACCGCCCGGGTGCTCGAGCTGATCGAGTCCTACCGGACCCGCGGCCACCTGATGGCCGACACCGACCCACTGAACTACCGCCAGCGCCGGCACCCGGACCTCGACGTCCTCTCGCACGGCCTGACGCTGTGGGACCTCGACCGCGACTTCGCCGTCGGCGGCTTCGGCGGCAAGAGCCACATGAAGCTGCGCGACGTGCTGGGCCTGCTCCGCGCGTCGTACTGCCGGACCATCGGCATCGAGTACATGCACATCGCCGACCCCGAGCAGCGCAAGTGGCTCGAGGAGCGGGTCGAGGTGCCGCACGTCAAGCCGGACCAGAGCGAGCAGAAGTACATCCTGTCCCGGCTCAACGCCGCCGAGGCGTTCGAGACGTTCCTGCAGACCAAGTACGTCGGGCAGAAGCGGTTCTCCCTGGAGGGCGGCGAGACCGTCATCCCGCTGCTCGACGCCGTGCTGGACAAGGCCGCCGAGGACGAGCTGGACGAGGTCGTCGTCGGCATGCCGCACCGCGGCAGGCTCAACGTGCTGGCCAACATCGTCGGCAAGCCGATCAGCCAGATCTTCCGCGAGTTCGAGGGCAACCTCGACCCGGGGCAGGCGCACGGCTCCGGCGACGTGAAGTACCACCTCGGCGCCGAGGGCAAGTACTTCCGGATGTTCGGCGACGGCGAGACCACGGTGTCGCTGACGGCGAACCCGTCGCACCTGGAGGCCGTGGACCCGGTGCTCGAGGGCATCGTGCGGGCCAAGCAGGACATCATCGACAAGGGCGACGGCGCGTTCCCGGTCATGCCGGTCCTGATGCACGGCGACGCCGCGTTCGCCGGTCAGGGTGTCGTGGCCGAGACGCTGAACCTGGCGCTGCTGCGCGGCTACCGCACCGGCGGCACCGTGCACGTGGTGGTCAACAACCAGGTCGGGTTCACCACCGCGCCGGAGCACTCGCGCTCCTCGCAGTACTGCACCGACGTCGCGAAGATGATCGGTGCGCCGGTCTTCCACGTGAACGGCGACGACCCCGAGGCGTGCGTCTGGGTGGCCAAGCTGGCGGTGGAGTACCGGCAGCGCTGGCACAACGACGTCGTCATCGACATGATCTGCTACCGCCGCCGCGGCCACAACGAGGGCGACGACCCCTCGATGACCCAGCCCTCGATGTACGACATCATCGACGGCAAGCGCAGCGTCCGGAAGATCTACACCGAGTCGCTGATCGGCCGCGGTGACATCACCATGGAGGAGGCCGAGCAGGCCCTGCGGGACTTCTCCAACCAGCTCGAGCACGTCTTCAACGAGGTGCGTGAGCTCGAGAAGACCCCGCCGGTCGTCTCGCCGTCGGTCGAGCAGGAGCAGACCGTCCCGGCCGACCTCGACACCGCGATCCCGCTGGAGATGGTCCACCGGATCGGCGACGCGCACAGCACGCTGCCCGAGGGCTTCGGGGTGCACAAGCGCGTCGAGCCGGTGCTGGCCAAGCGGGCGAAGATGTCCCGCGAGGGCGACATCGACTGGGCGTTCGCCGAGCTGCTGGCGATGGGCTCGCTCGCCGTCGACGGCCGGCTCGTGCGGCTGTCCGGCCAGGACTCCCGGCGCGGCACGTTCGTCCAGCGGCACTCGGTGCTGATCGACCGGCGGACCGGTGCGGAGTACTTCCCGCTGCGCAACCTGGCCGAGGGCCAGGCCCGCTTCCTGCCGTACGACTCGGCGCTGTCGGAGTTCGCCGCGCTCGGCTTCGAGTACGGCTACTCGGTCGCCAACCCGGACGCGCTCGTGATGTGGGAGGGCCAGTTCGGCGACTTCGTCAACGGCGCCCAGCCGATCATCGACGAGTTCATCTCCTCCGGTGAGGCGAAGTGGGGCCAGCTCTCCGACGTCGTGCTGCTGCTGCCGCACGGCCTGGAGGGCCAGGGCCCCGACCACAGCTCCGGGCGGATCGAGCGCTTCCTGACGCTGTGCGCGGAGGGCTCGATGACGGTCGCGCTGCCGTCGGAGCCTGCGAACTACTTCCACCTGCTGCGTCAGCACACCCTCGACGGCGTCCGCCGCCCGCTGGTGGTGTTCACGCCCAAGTGGATGCTGCGCGCCAAGCAGGTCGTCAGCCCGATCTCGGACTTCACCGAGGGCCACTTCCGGCCGGTCATCGACGACCCGGAGCACCGCGAGCAGTCCGGTCCGGTCGGCGGCGTCGACCGGATCCTGCTGTGCAGCGGCAAGATCTACTGGGAGCTCGCCGCGGCGAAGGAGAAGCGCCGCAAGAACGGCGACACCTCCGTCGACGGCACCGCGCTGGTCCGCATCGAGCAGCTCTACCCGATGCCGCTCGAGCAGATCACCGAGATCCTCGCCCGCTACCCCGACGCCCAGGAGGTGCGCTGGGTCCAGGAGGAGCCGGCGAACCAGGGCGCGTGGCCGTACTACGGGCTGGAGCTGCCGCAGAAGCTGCCCGAGCTGCAGGGCCGGTTCAGCCGGGTGTCCCGTCGGCGGATGGCCGCCCCGGCCGCCGGCTCGTCGAAGGTGCACGAGGTCGAGCAGGCCGAGCTGATCGAGAAAGCCTTCTCGAAGATCTGATCTCCACGGCGGTCTGACCTCCACGGCGGCCTGATCTCCATGGCACCGGGCGGCCGGGTACGGGTTCCTCCCGTACCCGGCCGTTCCGCTGTGTGCGGGCCGCGGCAGGATCAAGCGTGCTCGGGGGCGCGGCGCACCCGGCCGCGGGCGACCAGCTCCACGACCACCAGGGCCGCGACGGTCTCCGCGGCGAGCAGCCCGGCCAGCACCAGCAGCTGCGCCGCGGCCGCCTGTACCGGGTCCCCGCTGCCCAGCAGGACGCCGACGAACGCGCCCGGCAGCGTCACCAGCCCGACCGTGCGGGTCTGGTCCAGCGCGGGGACCAGTGCCTGCCCGGCCGACGGGCGGACGACGAGCAGTGCTGCGTCGCGGGGCAGCAGGCCGAGCGCCAGCGCGGCCTCGTGCTCGCCGTGCCGCGAGGTCAGCTCGTCCAGTGCGCGGCGGCCGGCGAGCGAGGTCGCGGTCATCGCCCCGCCGATCACGATCCCGGCGACCGGGACGACCGCGATCCCGGTGAACGGCACCGCACCGCTGCCGAGGACCACCGCGAGCACCGGTGCCACACCCGCGACGATCGCCGCCCCGGCCGCGGCCGTCGCCGCGACCGGACCGCCGCGGGTGAGCCGCCGCCCGGCTGTCCACGCGGCCACCGCCACCATGAGCAGCACGAACGCCGCGGTCCCCCACCACGTCCGCACCAGCGCCAGTAGCACCAGTGCCACCGCCGCGAGTTGCAGCACCGCGCGTGCCACCGCCGTCGCCGACGCTCCGGCCGTCCCCGTCCCGCCGAGCGCGGCCGCGGCCGCGGCCACCGCGACGAGCACGACCAGGGCCACCGCCAGCGGTGTCCCGACGACCACTCCTGCGCCCACCCGTACCTCCGTCGCGCGTGTCCTAGGCTGTCCGCCGTGTACTTCACCGACCGTGGCATCGAGGAGCTCGTCGAGCGGCGGGGCGACGAGCAGGTCAGCGTCGAGTGGCTCGCCGACCGGCTGCGGGCCTTCGTCGATCTGAACCCGCAGTTCGAGACCGCCGTCGAGCGCCTGTCCAGCTTCCTCGCCCGGGACGACGCCGACGACGAGTGACACCCGCTGTGCCACAGCACCACCGTGGCACGCCACGATCGACTCCACTGTGGCCGTGACCACAACTTTCACAGTGCACGCTGTGTCCACTGCGTGAGCTGTGTCCGCAAGCATCGTCCCGCGCCGGCGCGCCCCTACCGTTCCTCTCGGCCACCACCGGAGGAGGAGCACCGATGCTCGTCGTTCTCGGGGCCGCGATGATCGCGGTCTTCATGTACCTGATCCTGTCGAAGCGGCTCGCGCCGATCCTGGCGCTGGTACTGGTGCCGCTGACGTTCGCACTCGTGACCGTCGGCACCGGGCTCGCCCAGGCCCCCGACGACGGCGGGGTGGTCGACTCGATCATGTCGGCGGTCAAGGACTTCGCGCCGACCGCCGTGCTGCTGTTCTTCGCGATCACGTTCTTCGGGACGATGATCGACGTCGGGCTCTTCGACCCGCTGATCCGGTTCGTGCTCCGCGCGGTGCGCAACGACCCGGTCCGCCTGGTCGTGCTGACCGCGGTGCTCGCCGGCGTCGTCTCCCTCGACGGCGACGGGTCCACCACGTTCATCATCACCGTCTCCGCGCTGCTGCCGATCTACCGGCGGCTCGGGATGAACCCGGTGGTGCTGGCCGTCGTCGCGAACCTGGCGAACGGCGTCATGAACATCGTGCCGTGGGGCGGCCCGACCGTCCGCGCCGCGACCGTGCTGAACGTGTCGCCGTCGGAGCTGTTCAACCCGATGGTGCCGGGCATGGTCCTGGCCACGCTGACCGTGCTGGTGCTGGCCTGGTTCCTGGGCCGCTCGGAGCGGGCGCGGCTGGCCTCGTCGGGGAGGTCGCTGCAGGCCGTCGCGGCGGAGATGACGACCGTGCGGGAGCCGGCGCTGGCCGGTGTCGGCGGGGGCTCGTTCCCGGCTCCCCGCACCCCGTTCCCCGGGTCGGCGGGCTCCGGCCCGGGCTCCGGCTCCGGTTCCGGCTCCACCGACGGCCCCGACTCGACCGACGGCCCGGACTCGACCGACGGCCCCGACGCCGGGGACCTCCTCGACCCGAACCGCCCGACGCTGCGCCCGAAGCTGATCTGGTTCAACCTCGCGCTGACCGTCACGCTGCTGGTGCTGCTGGGCATGGACGTGCTGCCGCTGGCACTGGTGTTCGTCGTGGCGACGGCGATCGCGCTGGTCGTGAACTTCCCGAAGCCCGAGGACCAGATGAAGGCCGTCACCTCGCACGCCACGTCGATCGTGTCGGTCGTCGCGATGGTGTTCGCCGCCGCCGTGCTGGTCGGGGTGCTGTCGGGAACCGGCATGGTGACCGCGATGGCGAACGCGATCGTCGCGGCCGTCCCGCCGTCGATCGGCAGCTGGTTCGCGGTGATCACCGGTGTGCTGAGCATGCCGCTGACGTTCTTCCTGACCAACGACGCCTTCTACTTCGGCATCCTGCCCATCCTCACCGAGGCGGCCGGGCACTACGGCATCACGCCGGTCGAGATGGCCCGCGCGTCGATCGTCGGGCAGCCGGTGCACATGACCAGCCCGCTGGTCCCGGCGCTGCTCCTGCTGGTGTCGCTGGCGAAGGTCGACCTCGCCGACCACCACCGCAAGGTGATCTGGCGGGCCGCGGTCTGCTCGATGGTCATGCTCGCGACGGCGCTGGTGCTCGGCGTGGTCCCGCTGGGCTGACGCCGCGTCCCGCGAACGCTCACCGGTTCCGCGGACGCGCACCTGATCGGGTGCGCGGTCCCGGGACCGGTGAGCGTTCTCGTCGTCGGGAAGGTCGGCGGCGGTCGCCGGTGGCCGGCAGCGACCGAGCGGCCGAGCGGCCGGGCGGCCGGGCGGCCGGGTGGGCTCAGCGGCGGCGGCGGAACAGGCGGCGGTCACCGGAGGCGCGCAGCTCCTCCAGGGCGGTGTCGGCGTCGCGCTCCAGGTCGGCGTGCGCGGCCGGGTCGGCGCGGTGGTCCGGGCGGGGTCTCGGACGCCCCGGCTCCTCGGCAGACCACAGCACCTGCAGCGCGGACTCCCAGCGCAGCTCGTGCATCCCGCGGGCGATCGTCAGCGTCTCCTCGGCCCTGCGCAGCTCGTGCTCGGTGTGGCCCAGCGTGCGGCGCAGCTCGTCGGCGCGTTCGGCGTCGCGCTCCCGCAGGGTGACGACGGCACCGGCCAGCTGCGCGACGACCTCCCGGTAGCGCTCCACCGCGCCCGCCGGGCTCCCGCCCGGCGACCCGTCGTCCGGCATCTCCGCGTCCGGCCGGCCGGTGCTCATCGGTCGTCGCTCCGATCGGTCAGGATCACCAGCTGCGGGCGCGAGCTGCGCGCCCGGTCCAGGAACAGCGCGCGCCCCGGCGCCGGCGTCCACTCCAGCGGCTGCCCGCCGAGCAACGGCACCAGGTCCGCGCCCAGCACGCCCGTCGCCACCCAGGCACCCAGGTCCTCGACGGCGGCACCGGGTGGCGCCAGCAGCGTCTTGAGCCGCTGCGCGCCCTGCCACCAGCCGAACACGTGCACCCCGACACCCGGGCCGTGCCGCAGCACCGCGCGCAGGTCCTCCATCCCCGACCGGTCCAGCATCGCCTCGGCGACGTCCGCGCCGAACACGACCAGCACCACCGGCGGGTACTCCGCGTCGGTGCCGGTCCGGGTGCGGACGACCCCGGCCAGCTCGCGGACGCGCTCGGCGAACCCGTCGGAGCGGACCTTGTCGACGCGCCGGGTCAGCCGGCCTGCCAGGTCGTCGGCGGCGGTCACCGAGTCCGGGCTCAGCGGCGCGAGCACGACCTCGGCCGGAGCCCCGGGCGCGGCGGGACCATGCTCGAGCACCTCCGGAAGGCCGTCCAGGTAGGACTCCAGCGCCGCGCACAGCAGCGGCACCGCCACCCGCGCCTCCGGCCCGATGACGCCGAGGTTGCGGCCCGGCCCGTCGGGCAGCTCCGCCGCGGCGGGCGTGCCGTGGACGTCGACGAACTGACCGACCAGCGCCCGCGGGACGCCGTCCCCGGCGGGCATCCGGGCGACCAGCGCGTCGTGCGCGGGGGCGCGGGCGCCGTCGAACACGACCGGCTCGGGCGCGTCGGGGAAACGCTCGAACGCGCTGGTCTGGACGTCGCGCACCACCGGCGAACCGGCCTCGGGCACCCGGACGACCGTGTTGCCGTACTCGACGCCGGAGTCGTGGTTGATCACCGCGTGCCAGCGCGGGATCTCCAGTGCGACCTCGTTGTCCTGGGCGAGGATCCGCCGTGCGCGGGGCAGCGCGATCCGCAGGACGAACTGGTCGAAGATCGCCGACCGGCCCCACAGCGCGTCGATCCCGGAGACGTCCTGGCTGGCCAGGACCAGGTGCACGCCCTGCGAGCGGCCGCGCCGGGCGACGTCCTCGAGCAGCCGGGTGGCCTCGGCGCTGACGGCGTCGCGGCCGCTGAACAGGAACTGGAACTCGTCGATCACCGCGACGATCCGCGGCAGCCGCGCGGCCGGCCCGTCGACGCCGCGGTGGGCCAGCTCGGCGCGCAGCTCGGACAGCTTCGTCGCCCCGTTCCGGCGCGCGGCCTCGGCGCGGGTGCGCATGACCTCGGCCAGGTGGCGCAGCAGCGCGAGCCCGAACTCCCGGTCGGTGTTGATGTTGACACCGATCAGGCTGGCCTGCGGGAGCCGGTCGGCGCGGAAGCCGTCGGGGTCCGGGGCGAACTGGGCGAACGAGACGCCCTCCTTGAAGTCGAGCAGGTACAGCTCGACCTCGTCCGGGCCGTACCGGGCGGCGAGCCCGCAGATCCAGCCGAGCAGCAGGTTCGTCTTGCCCGACCCGCTGGGCCCGCCGACGAGCGCGTGCGGCGAGTGGTCGTCGAGGCGCAGCTCGGTGGGGACGCCGTCGGCGTAGCCCACGTCGGTGACCAGCCCGTCGGCCGAGCTCTGCGACCACCGGTTCTCCGGCAGCAGGTCCGCGAACGCGCCGAGCCGCCCGCGCCAGGTCTCGTGCGCGTCGGCGATGGCCGCGCAGATCCGGGTGACCTCGTCCGGCGGGACCGGCGTCTCGGGCTCGACGAGCACGTGCGGCCCGGTCAGCGAGGTGTGCACCGGCACCGCGGCGCGCACGTCGTCGGGGTCGACGCCCGGCGGGTCACCGAAGCTCACCGCCTCCACCGGGCGGCGCAGCGCGACCGGCACGTCCAGCAGCACCAGCACCACCCCGGCCGCGATACCGCCGCGGGCGACCCGCTGCAGCTGACGCAGCTCCTCCTCCGGCAGCTCCCGGCCGTTGCCGACGAGCACCGCGAGCATCCACGCCTCGGGCCGCTCCCCCGTCCGCTCCGCCAGCTGGGCCAGCGACGAGCAGCCGGCGGCCAGCGCCCGGGTCTGCACCCGGCGGATCCGGTCGGCGAGCTGGGTGAGCAGCGCCTCCAGCCGCGTCGGGTCGTGCACGGTGAGCAGCCCGGTACGGGTCAGCGGGTACAGACCGGGCAGCGCACCGGCGAGCTGGCCGACGTCCCACACGTGCACGTTCACCACGCCCGGCCGGTAGTACCGCAGCACCCGCAGCACGAGCTGCTCGACCATCGTCTCGGCGCGGTCGCGCGAGCGCGGCGTCGACACGATCTGCAGGTGGGCGCCGTCGAGCAGCGGGACGCCGACCCGGAACGGGGTCCCGCCCTCGACGCTGCCGCTGCCCAGCGCCCACATCTGCGGCGCCCCGGACACGGCCTCGGCGGCGCCGGTGGCGTCGTCCCAGGTCGCCGGGTCGTCGCCCGCCGCGCCCGGGGCGGCCGCGGTGACGATGTCGGACAGCAGCTGCGGCGAGACGTCCTGCCAGCCGTCGAAGGCGTGCGCGCGGTCCTCGGCAACCCGGCCGACCGGGCCGGCCAGCCGCGGGTTGGCCAGGACCCGGCTCAGGCCGGGGTCACGGCGGGCCGCGTCGTCACCGGTCTCGCGCAGCCACAGCTCCGCCATCGCCTCCGCGTGCGCCGCCGCGGCCCGGTCCCGGCGCACCTCCGCGGCCCCGAGCGCGGCGGACGCGGCCCGGTGGAAGCGGTCGAACGCGGAACGGATCCGGTCGCGGCGGCGGGGCATCAGGCGGGCGCGGCGCTCAGAGCCGGGAGGCGACGTCGTCGGCGGACTGCATGGCGACGTGCAGCGCCTGCTCCACCTCGTCGATCTTCTCCGCGGCGGCGGCGAACCGGGCGCGGGCGTCGTCGGCGTCGTTCTGGGCGGTGCCGTAGATGTTCTGTGCGAAGGCGGACCCGGCCTCGTCGATGGCCTGCCGGGCGTGCCGCAGCGCGCCGAGGCTCTCCGTGGCCTGCTGGTTCGCGCGTCCGATCCCGGCCCGGATCTCGTCGATGTTCGCCATTGCCGCCCTCCGTGCATGCTCCACGGCCCCGGGGTCCCGGGTGCCGCGCAGGAACCTATCCGGCGATGCGCGGACACCATGGTGCGACCACCCGGGACACCGCGCAACGGTGCCGGAACGTGATCACTACGCCCGGGGCGGGCAGGGCGGCGGTGATCAACACCGGGACTGATCGACACTGGGACCGGCCCGTGCATGTGTGGTCCAATCTCCGCCGATCCCCCGAACCGGGTGAAACCGGGCCGGGTCCGGCGGTGTGATGCGGAGGCTGACGATGGCCCGTCCCGAGCAGCAGACGGACTTCCTCGAACCGCCGACGGGCTCGGCGAAGCTCCGCTCGATCGGGCCGGGGCTGCTCGCCGCGGCCACCGGCGTCGGCGCCGGGGACCTCGTCGCGACGATGGTGGCCGGGGCGAGCTTCGGCACCGTGCTGCTGTGGTCGGCGATCGCGGGCACGCTGGTGAAGCTCGCGCTCGGCGAGGCCGTCGGACGCTGGCACCTGGCCTCGGGCGCCACCATGCTCGACGGCTGGCGCCGCCTCGGCAGGTGGGCGACGATCTTCTTCGGCGCCTACATCGTGGTCTGGGGCTTCGTCTACGGCGCGACCGCCATGTCCGCGGTCGGGCTGCCGCTCAACGCGCTGTTCGGCGGGCTGTCGGTGAAGTACTGGGCGATGCTCGCCGGCGTCGTCGGACTGGTGCTGGTGTGGCTGCAGCGCTACCACATGTTCGAGAAGGTCATGACCGTCCTGGTCGTGGTGAAGTTCGCCAGCGTGGTGTTCGTGGCGTTCCTCGTCGGGCCGGACCTCGGTGCGCTGGCGAACGGCCTGATCCCCCGGCTCCCGTCCGGCTCGACGGTCTACGTGCTCGGCCTGATCGGCGGCGTCGGCGGCACGATCACCATGGCCGCGTACGGCTACTGGCTGTTCGCCAAGGGCTGGAAGGGCCCGAAGTGGCTGTCGATGATGCGCCTGGACAACGCCGTCGGCTACGTCATGACCGGCATCTTCGTGATCTGCATGCTCGTCGTCGGCTCGACGATCCTGCTGGGCCAGAACCTCACCGAGTCCGACTCCGGGCTGCTCACGCTGGCCGACCGGCTCGGCGAGCTCTACGGCGGCGCCGTCCGGACGGTCTTCCTGGTCGGGTTCCTCGCCGTCACCTTCACCTCGCTGCTGGGCGTCTGGAACGGCGTCTCGCTGCTGTTCACCGACTGGGTCCGCTCGATCCGGCTGCCGCACGGCAAGGCGGTGCGGATCGGGCCGAACGAGGTCAACGCCGTCGTCCCCGGCGAGGAGCCGCCCGCCGAGCGGGGCGAGGGGACCGGCCGGGCCGGTGCCTACGAGGCGGCGCAGGCGGAGAAGTCGCTGCCGTTCCGCGCGTACCTGGTGTGGCTGACGATCCCGCCGATGGTGCTGCTGCTGTTCAACAAGCCGTTCGCGCTGACCCTGGTCTACGGGGTGCTCGGCTCGGTGTTCATGCCGTTCCTGGCGATCACGCTGCTCCTGCTGCTGAACACGAACATGGTCGCGAAGCAGGGTCGCAACGGGTGGCTGTCGAACGCGGTGCTGGGGATCTCGTCGGCGCTGTTCCTGGTCCTGCTGGTCACCGACGTGTACCAGCGCCTGGCCTGAGCCACCCGGCTCAGCGCGGGCCGAGCGCCCGTTCGGCGGCGTCGACGGCGGCCTCCCGCAGGCCGGGCAGCTCGTCGTCGCCGAAGAGGACGACGGCGTCCTGCAGCCCGCCGAGCGCGACGACGGCCCGCACCCGGTCCCCCGGCGCGTCTCCCCCGGCGAGCGCGGCGTCGATCCCCTCCCGCCAGTGGATCATCCGGCCGGCGATGCCGGTGTGCCCCACGACCGAGGCGTTGTGCACCAGGACCCGTAGTACGTAGCGGTGCTGCAGGCAGAAGTCCCAGTAGCGTTCCAGCAGGTCACGAACCCGGGCGGGGTGCTCGGCCAGGTCGGCGGCCAGCTCCCGGAGCCCGTCGAGCATCGGGTCGACGAGGTCGGCGAGCAGCGCGTCCTTCGACGGGTAGTGGTAGTAGAGCGCCGCCTTGGTGACGCCGATCCGCTCGGCGATCTCCCGCAGGCTCGTCGCGTCGTAGCCGCGCCGGGCGAACAGGTCGACGGCCGCCGCGCGGATCTCGGCTCGGGTGTCGACGTCGGCTCGGGGCACCGGTGAACCCTATCCCACCCTTGCCGACCTGCCGCACGGTCAGTAGCTTACCGGTCGGCAAGTAGGTGCGATGACAGCAACGGTGAGGAGCGTCCGATGACCCACATCCTGATCTCCGGAGCGAGCATGGCCGGCCCCGCGCTGGCCTGGTGGCTGCGCCGGGCCGGCGCCGAGGTGACCGTGGTGGAGCGGTCCCCCGGCGTCCGCGGCGGCGGTTACCCGATCGACCTGCGCGGCGTCGCGGTCGACGTCGTCGAGCGGATGGGGCTGCTCGGCGCGGTCGAGGCCGCCCGCACCGGCACCCGGCGCATCTCCTTCGTCGCCGCCGACGGGCACCCGATCGCGGAGGTCCCGGGCGAGGACGCCACCAGCGACGCCGGCGAGTCGCCGGTCCGGTCCGTCGAGATCCCCCGCGGGGAGCTGGCCCGGCTGCTGTGGGGGGCGACCCGCGACGACGTCGAGTACGTCTTCGACGACCACCTCACCGCCCTCGACGACGGACCCGGCGGCGTGCGCGTCACGTTCGCGAGCGGGGCGTCGCGCACGTTCGACCTGGTCGTCGGGGCCGACGGCATCCACTCCGGTGTCCGGCGGCTCGCGTTCGGCCCGGAGGAGCGGTTCCGCCACGACCTCGGGCTCTGCTACGCCGGGTTCTCCGCCCCGAACGCCGCGGGCCTCGACCGGGAGGCGCTGCTCGCGAACACGCCGGGCCGCACCGTCGCCCTCTACGGCGTGGGCGGCCCGGCCGACGACGTCGTGGCCGTGCTCGTGTTCGGCGCGCCCGCTCCGTGGACCGGCCACCGCGACACCGGAGCCCAGCGGCGGATGGTGGCCGACGCGTTCGGCGGGCTGGCGTGGCGGGTGCCGGAGACGCTGGAGGCGATGCGCGCCGCCGACGACTTCTACTTCGACACGGTCAGCCAGATCCGGATGCCGTCGTGGACCTCCGGGCGCGTCGGGCTCGTCGGCGACGCCGCGTACGCGCCGTCGTTCCTCAGCGGGCAGGGCACCAGCCTGGCCGTGGTCGGGGCCTATGTCCTGGCCGCCGAGGTCGCCGCCCGCCCGGACGCGGACGCGGCGGCGGCACTGCCCGCCTACGAGCGGCGGATGCGCGAGTTCGTGCGGGTCAACCAGGCGCTCGTCGGGAACGGACGGTCGGTGGTGCACCCGTCGACGACCTGGGAGCTGCTGCGGCGCAACGCCCTGCTGCGGGCGCGTCCGCTGCTCGAGCGGATCGGCTCCCGCGCCCGGTTCGGGGCGGGCGCCGTGGATCCGGTCGCGCAGGCGGCCGTCGCCATGACGCTGCCGGAGTTCCCGGCCGCGCCCGCCGTCGCCGCGGGCTGAGCCGGAGCCGCCTGCTCAGCCGAGGGTGACCACGTCGCCGACCCGCACCGCACCCGGGGTCTCGACGCGGGCGTAGAGCCCGGCGCAGGGCAGCAGGTCCCCGAAGCCCTCGACCGGGACCCGGTTGCGCCTCGCCGGGCCGTGCAGCGCCGACGGGTCACGCGGCAGGTCGCCCTGCTCCAGGGTCGGCAGGACGCAGCGCGGCGTCGGCAGGGTCGGCACGATCGTGGCGGCGCCGAGGGTCAGCGGGCGGCTCATCCAGTCGTTCTCCACGAACGGCGGCGTGCCCTCCGGGGTCTCGACGACGACGTTGGGCCGGTAGCGCAGCGCGTCCACCCCGAGCGCGTCGAGGGTCGCGGTGGTGATCAGGTGCACCGGCGAGTGGTCGACGAACCGCCCGCCCGGCGCCCCCGCGGCCATCTCCAGCAACGGGGCGTCGACCTCGGCGTCCAGGCCCTCGGCCAGCACCTCGTCGGGTTCGGGGCGCTCGAGGACGGCGCCGTCGTTGCGGCGGGCGCTGAGCGTCACCGCCCGGCCGAGCAGCGCCGACAGCGCCTGCTCGACCTCGCTGCCGGAGTCCGCGGTCAGCGTGCGCCCGTCGGGCAGCGTCACCGTGACCGCGCCGTCGTCGACCCGGGAGCGGCAGGTCAGCAGCGCCCGCCAGTGCCGGGGCTGCTTGGCCGAGGCGATCCGGCCCGCCTCGGCGTCGACCAGGGCCAGAGCCCGGTCGCCGACGACCCCGTGGTCGTCCAGCTCCAGCGCGCCGAGGGTCTCGCCGAGCATCGACTTCACGGGGTAGCGGTACAGCGAGGAGATCTTCATGGAGAGGTGTTCACCAGGTTCTTGCGAGCGAGCCAGTCGGAGGCGACGGTACGCAACGCGGGCTTGTCCGGCCCGGCGGCTTCGGCGTTCATCGCGAGCAGCTCGTCGGTGGTGAGCACCGCGGAGACCCGGTCGAGCACCTCGCGGACCTTCGGGGAGGCCTTGCGCTGCGACATCACCGGCACGACGTTCTGCGCGGCGAAGTTCTCCTTCGGGTCCGCCAGCGGCACGAGGTTCTTCTCCCGCAGCGCCGGGTCGGTGGTGAACAGGTTCGCCGCCTGCACGTCGTTCCCGGCGAGCGCGGCCACGGTCAGCACCCCACCGGAGTCCAGGGTGCGGAACTCCTTGAACGCGCAGGCGTAGTTCTTGGCCAGGCCCGGGATGCCGTCGGAGCGGGTGCGGAACTCCGAGCCGCCGCCGAAGACCATCTGCGAACAGTGCGGCGCGAGGTCGGCGATGGTGCGCAGCTTCAGCCGGTCCGCGGTCTCCCGGGTGACCACGACGGCGTCCTTGTCCTCGGCGCTGGACTGCTTGCCGAGCACCAGCCCGGGCGGCAGCGCCTTGCCCAGCGCGGCGTAGACCGGGCCGGGCTCGGTCGCGGTCGCCTTCTCGTCGAGGTAGGTGAGCAGCGCGCCGGTGTAGTCCGGGATGAGGTCGACCGAGCCGTCCTGCAGCGCCGGGAAGTACGCCTCGCGGGAGCCGATCGCGACCGGGTTCTCGACCTGGACACCGGCGTCGCGCAGGGCCTGGGCGTAGACCTCGGCGAGCAGCTGGGACTCGGTGAAGTTGCCGGAGCCGATCGAGACGACGTCCGGGTCGGTGTCGGCACCCCCGGCCAGCGGGTCGCCCCCGCAGCCGGTCAGCACGAACGCGGCGACGACGAGCGCGGCCACCAGCCGGGCCGTCGCGGATCGGGTGACGCTCATGCGGCCTCCGCCCGGTCGTCGGCGGCGCCGCCGCGGATGACCCGCAGCCGCGGCTTCCCGGACGGCGCCTTCTTCTGCTGCAGCCCCGGCGACACGATCAGCCGCTGCAGCGCGCCCAGCACCAGGTCCGCCACGACGGCGAGCAGCGCCACCAGGATCGACCCGCCGATCATGGCGCCGTAGTCGCGCTGGCCCAGGCCGTCGATGATGAACCGGCCGAGCCCGCCGATGCCGACGTAGGCGGCGACGGTGGCCGTCGAGATGACCTGCAGGGTGGCGCTGCGGACCCCGCCGAGGATCAGCGGCAGCGCGTTGGGCAGCTCCACCTTGGTCAGGACCTCGGTGCCGCGCATGCCCATGCCCTCGGCGGCGTCGACGATCGCCGGGTCCACGTTGCGCACGCCGGAGTAGGCCCCGGCCAGCAGCGGCGGCACCGCGATCACGATCAGCGCGATGAGCGGGCCGAGCAGGCCCAGGCCGACCAGCAGGAACAGCAGGACGAGCAGGCCGAGCGTGGGCAGCGCGCGCAGCGCGTTCGCGAACCCGACGACGAGCACGCCACCGCGCCCGGTGTGCCCGATCCACGCGCCGAGCGGCAGCGCGATCACCATCGCGATGATCATCGTCAGGGCGGTGTAGCCGAGGTGCTCGGCGAGCCGGACCAGGATGCCCTCCGGGCCCGACCAGTTCGCGGCGTCGAACAGCCAGCCGAGGTAGCTCATCGGTGCGCCCCCGCTCGCTCCCAGGGGGTGGCCAGCCGGCCGCCCAGCACCAGGAGCCCGTCCACGACGAGCGCGACGAGCAGCACCAGCACGATCCCGGTGATCGTCTCCTGCGGGATCTCCCGCTGGAAGCCCTCGGTGAACAGCTTGCCGAGCCCGCCGAACCCGATCACCGAGCCGACCGTGACCAGGCTGATCGAGCTGACCGCGGCGACCCGCAGCCCGGCGACGATGACCGGGATCGCGACCGGCAGCTCGACGGTCAGGAACCGCCACACCGGGCGGTAGCCCATCGCCGTCGCCGAGTCGATGATCCGGGGTGGCACCGCGGACAGCCCGTCGGCGACGGTGCGGACCAGCAGCGCGAGCACGTAGACGGTCATCGCGATGACCACGTTGACCGCGTCGAGGATCCGGGTGCCGAGGATCAGCGGCAGGAACACGAACAGCGCCAGCGACGGCAGCGTGTAGAGGAACCCGGCCGCGTTGAGCGTGAGAGTGCGCAGCCAGCCACGGCGGTTGGCGATCCAGCCCAGCGGCACGGCCAGCACCAGCCCGATCACCACCGGCAGCAGCGAGAGCACCAGGTGCTCACGGACCAGGTCCAGCACGAGGTCGGAGTTGCGGAAGACCCAGTTCATCGCGCGGCCTAGGCGGCGGACTCGTCGCGGGCGGCGGGCAGCGCCGCCAGCACGGCGTCGGCGGTGACCGAGCCGGCGACGCGGCCGTTGTCGTCGACGGCGACGCCCTGCCCGGACGGCGAGGACAGCGCGGCGTCGAGCGCGCCGCGCAGCGAGCCGGAGCCGACGGTGTAGAGCGACCCGCCGGGGACCAGGGCGTCCTCGGTGACCTGCCCCTCGCCGGCCCGGACCCAGCCCAGCGGCTTCGCCGAGGTGTCGACGACGAGTGCCCACCCGTCGTGCGGCAGCGGGTCGCCGACCGAGATCACCGGCAGCGAGCCGATCGGGATGGTGTCGGAGGTGAGGAAGCCCAGGCCGCGGTAGCCGCGGTCGCGGCCGACGAAGTTGTCGACGAAGTCGTCGACCGGGCGGGAGAGCAGCACGCCCGGCTCGTCGTACTGGGCCAGCTTGCCGCCGACCCGGAACACCGCCACCTTGTCGCCGAGCTTGATCGCCTCGTCGATGTCGTGGGTGACGAACACGATGGTCTTGCCGAGCTCGGACTGCAGCCGCAGCAGCTCGTCCTGCAGGCTCTCGCGCACCACCGGGTCGACCGCGGAGAACGGCTCGTCCATCAGCAGCACCGGCGGGTCCGCGGCGAGCGCGCGGGCGACGCCGACGCGCTGCTGCTGGCCGCCGGAGAGCTGGCTCGGGTACCGCTTGGCCATCGAGGTGTCGAGGCCGACGATCTCCATGAGCTCCATGGCCCGGTCCCGGGCGGCCTTCTTGCCCCGCCCGAGCAGCAGCGGCACCGTCGCGATGTTGTCGACGATGGTGCGGTGCGGGAACAGCCCGGCCTGCTGGATGACGTAGCCGATGCCGCGGCGCAGGTCGGCCGGGTCCGCGGCGAGCACGTCCTGCCCGTCCACGAGCAGCTCGCCCGAGGTCGGCTCGACCATCCGGTTGATCATCCGCAGGGACGTGGTCTTGCCGCAGCCGGACGGGCCCACGAAGACCGTGATGCGGCCCTGGTCGGCGACGAGGTCGAGGTCGTCGACCGCAACCGTCCCGTCCGGGAAGCGTTTCGTGACGCCCCGGAACTCGATCATCGCCGGCTCCCCCTGCCTTCGGCACGCGGCCCGGATCGGCCGCGTGGTCGGAGCACACTAACGCGACCGTTGTCGGCGGGCGAACCGCTCCACCCGTCACGGGCGGGTGTCCGGACAGGTCGGTGGCGCGGTGGTGACCGCGGGCGCCGGGCCCGGGACGCTCAGTAGGCGCCGGGGGTGCCACCGGGCGGCGTCGCCGTCGTGACCGGGGTGGGCAGGCCCCCGCCGCGCAGCACCCGGTGCAGGTCCTCGGGCCGCAGCGAGCGGGCGAACAGCCAGCCCTGGAACGCGTTCACCCCGAGCTGGAGCAGCACGTGGAACTGCTCGGCGGTCTCGACGCCCTCGGCCACGGTGGCGCGGCCCATCGCCCTGGCGACCTCGACGACCGCACGGGCGAGCGCGAAGTCGGCCGGGTCGGTGCCGACACCGGTGACGAAGGCGCGGTCGACCTTCACGATCTGCGCGGGCAGCTCCTTGAGCCTGGCCAGCGAGGAGTAGCCGGTGCCGAAGTCGTCGACGGCGAAGCGGACGCCGCGCCTGCCCAGCTCGCCCATCGCGTCGAGCGCGGGGCGGGGCAGCGCGACCAGGCTCGTCTCGACCAGCTCCAGCACCAGCTGGTCCCAGTCCAGGCCGGACCCGGCGATGGCGCCTGCGACGTCGTCGAGGAAGCCGGGGTCGGCGGGCAGCAGCCCGGCCAGGTTCACCGCGACGGCGACCCGCTGCCCGTGCCGCGGCCAGGTGGCGGCCTCGTGGGCGGCGGTGCGGAGCACCCAGAGGTCCAGCTCCCGCTGCAGCCCGCTGCGCAGCGCCACCGGCAGGAACTCCCCCGGGGAGATCTCGCCGCGCGTCGGGTGCGACCAGC
Source organism: Pseudonocardia phyllosphaerae (assembly GCF_046546475.1). NCBI lineage: Bacteria > Bacillati > Actinomycetota > Actinomycetes > Pseudonocardiales > Pseudonocardiaceae > Pseudonocardia > Pseudonocardia phyllosphaerae. The sequence continues at coordinate 917,947 of NZ_JBKGXS010000001.1, read as the reverse complement.
GCAGGAGCGCCTCGGCCGACAGCACCGACCCGTCCGGCCCGACGACCGGCTGGTACTCCAGGCGCAGCGCGTCGTTGGCGATCGCGTCGCGCAGCTCGGCCTCCAGCTCCAGCTGCCGGCAGGCCGGGGCGATCGAGTCGCGGTCGGCGACGGCGATGGCGCCGCGGCCCCGCTCCTTGGCCTGCCCGACGGCGATCTCGGCCGAGCGCAGCAGCCCGTCGGCACCGGTGACGTGCCCGTGGCAGCCCTCCGGAACCGCCGTCCGGGTCGCGACGCCGACCGACGCGGTGAGCGTGACCGGCCGCCCGTCGACGGTGACGGTGCCGCGCAGGAGCTCCGCGACCAGCCCGGCGAGACCGCGGGCACCGCCTGCCTCTGTGACGTCGGTGCAGACGACGGCGAACTCGTCGCCTGCCAGGCGGCCCGCGGTGCAGCCGACCGGCAGCTCGCGCTGCAGCTTCCCTGCCAGCTCGACGATCAGCGCGTCCCCGGCGTCGTGGCCGAGGCCGGTGTTGACACGGGCGAAGTCGTCGATGTCACCGCAGACCACGGCCACCCGGTCCGGATCGCCCTCGTCGAGGAGCCGGTCGGTGATCTCCAGGAGCCCGGTGCGGTTGGGCAGCCGGGTCAGCGGGTCGACGGTGCCCGCCTCGTGCAGCAGGTCCGCGGCCCGGCGGCGCTCGTCGACGTCGGTGATCACGAGCAGCCAGAACGGGCGACCGTCGTCGGAGGGAGCGGCGTTGACCACGACCTCGCAGCAGACCCGGGTGCCGTCGGCGCGCAGCAGCGGCAGGTTCTCGATCCGGTACGTCGGCTCGGGATCGGACGGGTCGCGCAGCCACTCGGGCAGCCCGTCGGCGCGGACGTGCTGCGGGTCCGCGGACAGGCTGCGGGCCGGAACGCCGCGCAGCGTCTCCAGGTCGGCCTCGAGCAGCGTGCACAGCGCCGGGTTGGCGTCGACGATGCGGCCGCGGCCGTCGAGCATCGCGACGCCGGTGGTGATCGTGGCGACGAGGTCGGCGAAGCGCTGCCCGGAGCGCTGGGCGCGCGAGTCCGCGCGGCGGCGGTCGGTGACGTCCTGCACGGTCCCGATCAGCCGCAGCGGCGCACCGCCCGGGGTCCGGTCGACCCGGGTGCGGCAGGACAGCACCGCGCCGCCGTCGGGCCGGATCTCCGACGCGTGCGGCCCGGAGGCGGAGGCCGGCTCAGCGGCGGGCCCGGAGCCGCCGGACTGCTCCGGGACGCGCTGCTCGCAGTCGCGGCGCAGCATCCGGCAGACCCGCTCGACCTGGTCGCCCTCGACCGGGCCCTCCGGGCCGTCCGGGCGGACGCCGAGCGCGCGGTAGAGCTCGACGAGCCCCTCGCTTCGGGTCAGCGTCCCGGCCTGCAGGTCGAAGGTCCAGGTACCCGAGCGGGTGGCCCGCTCCAGGTCCAGCGTCGGCGCCTCCCCGACCGGCGACGGCGTCGGATCCGGGAACGCGGTCAGCAGGACGACCGTGTTGTCCCCCTGCGGCCAGCGCACGACCTTGACCCGGGCGAGCCTGCGGTCGGCGCGGACCAGGCGGGCGTCGGAGTCCGGGCCGACGAGCAGCTGCGGCAGCCGCATCCCGGTCGGGTCGGCGGAGCCGGCGAGGCGGCGCAGCGCGGCGTTGGTGTGCCGGACGACGCCCTCGGCGTCGCAGACCAGGGCGGGCGACGGCGGCAGCGGCACGTCGGAGTGCGCGGCGCGGGCGCCGGGCGTGGGGGCGGCCGTGGGGTCGTCGAACACGCCCCGCGCCACACCACCGCGTTCACCCGCGCGCGGCTCCAGCTCGTCCACGCCCGCCTCCCGTCCCGTTCGGCTCCGACACCCGCACAACGAGCCACCGTCCCGGGCGATCCGGGATGGTAGCCCGATCGAGGCAGCATTCACGGCCCGTGACAGGGCCGAACGGAGTAATTGCGCCACACCGGACGCGCTCCGTCGGCATCTGCGCCTCACAGAACGGCCGAAGGGTACCCTTGGTGGGCCGAGCGGTGCCCGCACGGACGACCGAGCGTGCCCGACCGCTCACAGCGCGATGATCACGCTCGGCGCAGAGGTTGCGTGTGCACGCACCGTGATCGCGTGCCCGGCGCTCCATACGCGAGCGGCCCGGGATCGACGTACGACCGCGCGCTACGCCTGCGCGGCCCGCGCGACGGCCGCGGCCACCGCCGGGGCGACCCGCGGGTCGAACGGGCCGGGGACGATCCGGTCCGGCGCCAGCTCGTCGGCGACGACGTCGACGATCGCCTCGGCGGCGGCCAGCTTCATCCGGTCGGTGATCCGGCGGGCGTGCGCGTCGAGCGCCCCGCGGAAGATCCCGGGGAAGGCCAGCACGTTGTTGATCTGGTTCGGGAAGTCGCTGCGGCCGGTCGCGACGATCGCCGCGTGCCGGCGCGCGACGTCCGGGTGGACCTCGGGGTCCGGGTTGGACAGGGCGAAGACGATCGCGTCGTCGTTCATGGTCTCCAGCAGCTCCTCGGGGAGCTTCGCGCTGGAGAGCCCGACGAAGACGTCGGCGCCGTCGAGGGCCTCGGCGACGCCGCCGGTGACCCCGCGCGGGTTGGTGACCGCGGCCAGCTCGGCCTTGACCCCGCCCCGGCCGTCGTCGACGACACCACGCGAGTCGAGCAGCACGACGTCGGTCGCGCCGGCGGCCAGCAGGATCCGGGTGCAGGCCACCCCGGCCGCACCGGCACCGGAGATGACGATCCGCAGCGAGTCCAGCGGGCGACCCTGGACCGCGGCCGCCCCGCGCAGCGCGGCGAGCAGGACGATCGCGGTGCCGTGCTGGTCGTCGTGCATGACCGGGCAGTCCAGCGCCTCGATCAGCCGGTCCTCGAGCTCGAAGCAGCGCGGGGCCGCGACGTCCTCGAGGTTGACCGCGCCGAACGTCGGACGCAGCCGGACCAGGGTCTCGACGATCTCGTCGACGTCGGTGGTGTCGAGCACCAGCGGGATCGAGTCCAGCCCGGCGAAGGACTTGAACAGCGCCGACTTGCCCTCCATGACCGGCAGCGCGGCGCGCGGGCCGATGTCACCGAGCCCGAGCACCGCGGTCCCGTCGCTGACCACGGCGACCATCCGGTGCGCCCAGGTGTAGCGCGCGGCGAGCGCCGCGTCGGCGGCGATCGCGCGGCTGACCTCGGCCACCCCCGGGGTGTAGGCGATCGCCAGGTCACGGGCGTCGGCCAGTGGGGCCGTCAGCCCGGTGGACAGCTTGCCGCCCTCGTGCGCCGAGAACACCTCGTCGTGGCCGGGAGCGGTCGTCGGGGCGGTCCGGGCACGGTCCTGGGCGAGCGTCATGGAAAAACTCCTACGGCAGGAAGAGGAAGAGGCGCCCGGCTCGGGCGCCTGCCGCTGCACCGGGGCCGCGGGTTGTCGTCGGCCGGACTCGGTGCCGGACGGCCATCCGCTGCGACGGGGCACGGATGCGGCCCCCGCGACGGTCTCGGCTGTCGGGTACTCGCCGACGATCATAACGGCTCGGGCGCCACCGCTGCCGCGACGTGCCAGTGGGTCTGCGCACAGAACGCCCGTACTGGACTGCCGCACCGGAGCCCGCGCCGTTGCCCGCACACACGACGGCGGGCCGCCCCGGAGATCGGGACGGCCCGCCGTGCGCAGGAGGAGCGGGCTCAGCCGAGCGGCAGCGGCTGCAGCTCCGGCAGCGGCGTCTGCGGCAGCTCCGACCCGCTGGGCAGCTTGGTCAGCTTGGCGTTGCCCGGGGTGAAGGGCTTGTTGCCCGGAACCAGGGAGACCTTGCCGATCTTGCCGTTGGCCGCGGCGTAGTCCAGGGCCTTCGACAGGTCGGTGACGCCGTTGGAGCTGGTCGGCGCCATCAGGCTGGACAGCACCCCGAAGGCCTTGCCGTCGGCGTCGAGGAAGCCGGAACCCGAGTCACCGGGGATGCCGGGCGGAGTCGTCTGCACGACGTGGGTGCGCGGGCCGTCCGGCTGGCCGAGGCTGACGCCCTGCTTGTTCGGCGTCGGCGCGGTCTGGTTCGGCTGGTAGCTGTAGACCTTCTCGCCGTCCTTGGTGCCGTCGGTGTCCAGCGCCGTCGGGCCACCGAAGTTCGGGACGGTCGGGTCGACGGCCTTCTCGGCCTCCGGGCTCAGCTCGATGAGCGAGAGGTCGTTGAAGGTGCACAGGTCGCGGGCCTTCTCGCCCTTGTCCTGCATGACCTTCCACGAGTTGTACGCGACGGTGCCGGTGTAGGTCTTGCCGTCCCGCCCGGCGATGTCGACCCGGACGCCCTCGGGCATGACGGGCTCCTTGCAGCCGTCGACGCCCTGCGAGGAGTTCTCGCCCGCCATGCAGTGCGCGGCCGCACCCAGGTAGGTCTTGCCGTTGCCGGAGAACACGAAGTTCGCGGTGCACAGCTCGGCGCCGCCCTGCTGCGGGGTGGAGATCTGCGAGCCGGGCCCGATCGCGCCGGGGCCGGCCGGGGCCCCGGGCGCCGCGGACGCGACGACGGGAGCGGTGAGGGCGGCGGCGACGGCGAGGCCGACCGCGGTCCCGGCGCCTGCCAGGCGGCGGCCGGTGCGGCCCGTCGTCAGGCGGGCCACGAGGCGCCCGGAGGCGCGGGGGGAGCTGGACTGGGACATGTGTCTCCTCGGGGAGCTGAGGCAGCGGACGACCTGGGTAGAGCCGACCCGTTGCCCGGACAACGGCGCCGGGCCACAGAAGTGACGCCTCGCTCGGGTGAGCGGCGGCGCCGTAGGGGGAGCGTCCTCCGTGGACAGGCGATCCGGGCCCGATCACGCTAGCGTCGCGATCATGGCGGCAGAACCACCTGACCAGCCGAACGCCAATCCTGCCGGGCGGAGCAACGACGCTGAGCCTCCCGGCCGCATCTTCCTGCTCAGGCACGGGGAGACGGAGTGGTCGGCCACCGGCCGCCACACCGGGGCGACCGACATCGGCCTGACCGACGCCGGCCGGCGCGCCGCCGCCCGCGCCCGGGCCGGGCTGGCCGCGCTGCGCGGTACGGAGCCCCCGGCACACGTGCTGTCGAGCCCGCGCACCCGCGCGCGCGACACCGCGGCCGGCGCCGGGCTCACCGTCGACCGGGTCGACGGGCGCCTCGCCGAGTGGGACTACGGCGCCCACGAGGGCCTGACCACGCCGCAGATCCGGGAGACGCTGCCCGGGTGGACGGTCTGGGACGGGCCGTGGCCCGGCGGCGAGACCCCCGACGACGTCGGTGCCCGCGCCGACGCCGTGCTCACCGAGGCCCGCCGCCTGATCGGCGACGGCGACGTCGTCCTGGTCGGGCACGGCCACTTCTCGCGGGTGCTGACCGTCCGCTGGATCGGCCTGCCGCCCGCCGCGGGCGTGCACGTGAAGCTGGACCCGGCCGGGGTGACCGTGCTGGGGTTCGAGCGGGGCGTCCCGCGCCTCGACCACGTGAACTGCCCGCCGCCCCAGGAGTGACCCGTTGAGCAGCACCGTCCGCCCGGCCGGGCCCGCGGACGTCGCCGCCATGGTCGGGCTGGTGTACGACCTGGCCGAGTACGAGCACGCGCTCGACGAGTGCCGGCTCACCGGGGCCCAGCTGCACACCGCGCTGTTCGGAAGCGACCCGAGCGCCCGGGCGCACGTGGCCACCGCGGACGGCCACGTGGTCGGACTGGCGATCTGGTTCCGCACGTTCTCCACCTGGGAGGGCGTCGCCGGGATCCACCTCGAGGACCTCTACGTCTCCCCCGCGCACCGCGGCGCCGGACACGGCCTGGCCCTGCTGGCCGCACTCGCCGAGGAGTGCTCCCGGCACGGGTACGCCCGGCTGGAGTGGAACGTCCTGGACTGGAACGAGCCCGCGATCGGCTTCTACCGCTCGATCGGTGCCGGTCCCAACGAGGGCTGGACGACGTTCCGGCTGACCGGCGAGCCGCTCAGTGCTCTCGCGAACCGGGCTCCCGCGAACCGGGCTCCCGCTGACCGGGCTCCCGACGGCCGCGGCGACCCGGGTACTCGTCCCCCATCGACCACTGCCGGGACTGCTCGCTGATCAGCAGCAGGAACGTCGCCAGCACCACCAGCCCGACGACGATCCCCCACACCAGCTGGTGCGACGGCCCCAGCAGGCTGTAGACCACGCCGAACAGCAGCAGCTCGATCACGATCGCCGGGCTCCGGCAGCCGTGCACCCCGCGGACCAGCCCGTACCCGACGCCGGCGACGGCCGCGGCGAGCAGCAGGAACATCCCGGCCTCGGCGAGGCCGTAGTACAGCCGCGGGCCGCCGTCGCCCACCGCGCGCACCGCCAGCACCACCGCCACAACGGCGGCGACGACCCCCTGCAGCGCCACGAGCGCACCGGCGATCCGCACGTTGTGCGGCGCCGGCACCCGGCCGGTCGTCTCCTCCACGGGCTCACCCACGAGGACCGAGGATAGGACCGGCGCCTACCCTCGGCGCCGTGCGCGCTCTCCTCGTGGTCAACCCGCAGGCCACGTCGACCACCGCCGCAGGGCGGGACGTGCTGACCAAGGCGCTGGCCAGCGAGCTGAAGCTGGACGTGCTGCAGACCCGCTACCGCGGGCACGCCGCGGAGGGCACCGCCGCGGCCGTCGCCGACGGCGTCGAGCTGGTCGTCGCGCTCGGCGGGGACGGCACGGTCAACGAGGTCGTCAACGGCCTGCTCGCCGCGCAGACCGGTGCCGGGCACGGCCCGCCCCGCCCGGACGCCGAGGCCACCGCGATGCTCGCCGTCGTCCCCGGCGGCTCGGCGAACGTGTTCGCCCGCGCCCTGGGCATGCCGCGCGACCCGGTGGAGGCGACCGGGCAGCTGCTCACCGCGCTCACCGCCCGCCGGCAGCGCCGCGTCGGCCTCGGCCACGCCGACGACCGCTGGTTCACCTTCAACGCGGGGATCGGCTGGGACGCCGACGTCGTCGCCGCCGTCGAGCGGGCCCGCGCCGACGGGCACGAGGCCAGCCCCAGCCGGTACGCGATGACCGCGATCGCGCAGTACGTCTCCCAGCTGCGCCGGCCGCCGTCGATGACCGTCGAGCTGCCCGACGCGGCCCCGCTGCACGACGTGCGGCTGGCGTTCGTCTCCAACACCGACCCGTGGACCTACCTGTCCGGGCGTGCGGTGCGGACCAACCCGCGCTCGTCGTTCGGCGGGGGGCTGGGCCTGTTCGCACTCACCGGGCTCGGCCCGCGGGTCATCGCGAGCGTGCTGCGCCAGATCCTGTCCCCCGACGGCGACCCGCACGGGCGGAACATCGTGCGCCACGACGCCGTTCCCCGGGTACGGATCAGCAGCGACCGGCCGCTGGCCCTGCAGCTCGACGGCGACCACCTGGGCGAGAGAACCGAGGTGGAGTTCCTCTCCGTGCCCGGTGCGTTACGCGTCGTCGTGTGAGACGGACGGTTCGCCGCAGTTCCGAGGCGGGACTCACACGCCGGGGTGAGCAACCACGCCATTCACCGATGTGAGCGGACCGTCGGTCCCGTTGGGGCTTACACCAGGCCAAACCGGTGATCCAAGGTGGTCCCTACGCAAGCGAGGGAACGCCGGGCACCGCCGCCCGGAGTGTTCGGTGCGACAAAGTTTCGAGTAGCCGAAACGGCGTCGTGCGGGGACACTGGTTGCTTGGGACCGGCCGAGGACCCCTGTGGTTCTCAGGATTCCGGTCCGTCGTGCGTGGCCTATGAGGCCCCTCACGCATCCAGCAGGCAGTAACCCATTGAGCATCGCCGGAGCTCGTGAAAGTATTCACAAGCTCCGTAACACGGACGAAACATGACGATCGGCGCGACCCCGATCGCGCAGCACGAGGAGTAAGCAACCATGGACTGGCGTCACGACGCGATCTGCCGCGACGAGGACCCGGAGCTGTTCTTCCCGGTCGGCACCAGCGGCCCCGCCCTGATGCAGATCGCCGAGGCCAAGAGCGTATGCCGGCGCTGCCCCGTCACCGAGTCCTGCCTCCAGTGGGCACTGGAGTCCGGCCAGGACGCCGGTGTGTGGGGCGGCATGAGCGAGGACGAGCGTCGCGCCCTGAAGCGCCGCGGCTCGCGTCCGCGCGCCCGCACCGCCTGAGTCGTTCGTACTCGGCAACTCCGGGCCGCCTGCGCGGCTCCACTTCGATAGCTCCCCGACCTCGGGCCCGTAGCCGGACGCCACCGGCCACGGGCCCGAGGTGTGTCCGGGGTGATCTGCCACCCCGGCGATGACCGTCTCCGACGGTGTCGGCGCGACCACGGCACCGGGATCGACGGTCACGCTCAGAGCGTATCCCCTGCCGTTCATCGACCTTCCCGTGCCCCGGGTCACCGAGGGTCACCGTTCGTCCTGGTGTGCACCACGGTCAGCCACCATTCGCCGCCGACCAGCGGTTCAGCCGCCGCTGAGCGGCACCGAGATGAGCGCGACGGTCCCGCCGGTCTCCCGGTCGGTCACCGAGATGGTCGCCTCCAGCTCCGAGGTCAGCAGGGTCCGCACGATCTGCAGGCCCAGCCCCTTGGACTTCTCGAAGTCGAACTCCGGCGGCATGCCGTGCCCGTCGTCGGCGACCGAGACCTCGAGGCGCTTGGCCGACCGGTTCGGGCTGACCACGACCTCCCCCGCGACGCCGGGGTCGTAGGCGTGGGCGAGAGCGTTGTGCACGAGCTCGGCCAGGACCAGCACCAGCGGGGTCGCCTTCTCCGCAGGCAGCGACCCGAACCCGGTCTCGACCCGGACCCGGGCCTTCGCCTCGGTGGTGGCGCCGTCGCGGATCGCGGGCAGCACCTTGGGCAGCAGCTCGTCGAGCGCGACGTTCTCGGCCACGGAGTACGCCAGCGCCTCGTGCACCAGAGCGATCGAGGTGACCCGGCGGACGGCCTCCTCCAGCGCCCGGCTGGTCTCGGGGTACTCGCTGCGGCGGCCCTGCAGGCGCAGCAGCGCCGCGACCGTCTGCAGGTTGTTCTTGACCCGGTGATGGATCTCCCGGATCGTCGCGTCCTTGCTGAGCAGGGCGGCGTCGCGGCGGCGCAGGTCGGTGACGTCGCGGACCAGCACCAGCGCGCCTGCGGCGTCCCCGCGCGGGCGCAGCGGCAGCGCCCTGACCAGCATCGTCGCCCGGCGGCCCTTGACCTCCATCCGGCTCGACGGCGTGCCCTCCAGCGCGTCGGCGATCCGGACGGCGACCTCCTTGGCGTCGAACGGGTCGAGCACCAGTGCCTTGGTGACGGTCGTGAGGTCGGCGCCGGCGACGTCGCTGGCGTGGCCCATGCGGTGGTAGGCCGACAGCGCGTTCGGGCTGGCGTAGGCGACGTTGCCGTGCACGTCGAGCCGGACGAGCCCGTCCCCGGCCCGCGGGCTGCCCTCGGCCGAGCCGGGCGGGCCGGACTGCGGCGGGAACGTGCCGTCGACGATCATCTGGCACAGGTCCGACGCGCTGCCCAGGTAGGCGATCTCCAGCGGCGACGGCACCCGCGGCGTCGAGAGGTTGGTGTCGCGGGAGAGCACCGCGACGGTGCGGCCGCGGTAGCGCACCGGGATCGTCTCCCGGCGGACCGGGACCTCCAGGTGCCAGCGCGGGTCGTCGTCGCGGCAGATGCGGCCCTCCTGGACCGCCCGGCGCAGCTGCCCGACCTCGACGGTCGCGGCGCGGCGGCCGACGACGTCGTCCGGGTGCGCGGTGGGCGCGGTGGTCGGGCGGGCCTGGGCGACGCAGAGGAACTGCGCGGTCGACGCGCGGCCGCTGTCCCCGCTCGCGTGGAGATCGTCGAGCGGCACCCAGAGCAGGAAGTCCGCGAACGACATGTCGGCCAGCAGCTGCCACTCCCCGACCACTCGCTGGAGGTGGTCGGCGGTGTCGCCGTCCATGGTCGTGTGTTCGGCGAGCAGCTCGCTGAGCGTGGTCACGGTCGCCCATCCCACCACATGCGAGAATCGACGGACACGAGCTCCCGCGGGTTCCCCGCGGAACGTCCCCGACCAGCAGGAGAGGAGGGCCGATCATGTCGAAGCGTGCCCGCAAGCGTCGCGACCGTGCGAAGAACAAGGCGAACCACGGCAAGAAGCCGAACACCTGAGTCGCCTGACCCGGTCGTCCGGGACACGAGAACGGGCGGGGACCGCAGCTGCGGTCCCCGCCCGTTCCTCGTGTGTAGGTCGTCGCGTGCTGCGTGAGCCGGTGCTCAGCGCTCGTAGTGGCGCACCTCGGTGCGCTCGTGCGCGACGGAGACGGTCGTGCCGTCCGGCCCGGACTCCACGGTCACCTGGGCCTGCTCCAGCACCGCGGAGCGGATCTGCGAACGCAGCCGGTCGCGCAGCGACTCCGGCGCCGCCTCGCCGCCGCACTTGCGGGCGAGCAGGGCCTTGAGCTTCTCGTCGATGCCGTACTCGGACAGGCACGGTGCGCACTCGTCGAGATGCTGCTGCAGGACGCGGCGACGGTCCGGGTCGCACTCGCGGTCCAGGAACAGCCAGACCTCGGCGAGTACCTCCCGGCAACCGGCCCGGTCGGCCCGCTGCTCGATCATCGGGTTCTGCTCGAGCGGAGCGTCGTCGGCGCTCACGATGCCGTCACCTCCTGGTCGGCGGCCTTCTCGGCGCCGTCGGTGCCATCGGCGCCACCGCGGGAGAACCCACGGTCGCGCGCCACGTCGGTGAGCGTGTCGCGCAGCTGGCGGCGGCCGCGGTGGAGCCGCGACATCACGGTGCCGATCGGCGTCCCCATGATCTCGGCGATCTCCTTGTAGGCGAAGCCCTCGACGTCGGCGAGGTACACGGCCATCCGGAAGTCCTCGGGCAGCGCCTGCAGCGCCTCCTTGACGTCGCTGTCGGGCAGCGCGTCCATGGCCTCCACCTCGGCGGAGCGCAGCCCGGTGGAGCTGTGCTCACCGGCCTGGGCCAGCTGGTAGTCCGTGATCTCGTCGGTGGGCGACTGCACGGGCTGGCGCTGACGCTTGCGGTAGCCGTTGATGTAGGTGTTCGTGAGGATCCGGTACAGCCACGCCTTGAGGTTCGTGCCGCGGCGGAACGTGCCGAACGCCGAGTAGGCCTTCAGGAACGTCTCCTGCACGAGGTCCTCGGCGTCCGCCGGGTTGCGCGTCATCCGCAGGGCGGCGCCGTAGAGCTGGTCGAGCAGCGGCATCGCGTCCCGCTCGAAGCGGGCGGTGCGCTCCTCGACGCTCTCGTCCTCGGGCGCGCGGTTGCCCTCCTCGTCGGCGGGGCCTGCCTCGAGCACCTCGGCGTCCGGCTGTGCGGCGCCGTCCGGCTGCGCGGCCTGATCCGGCTCCGGCTGTTCCGGCTGGTCCGACAAGGGTCCCCTCTCCAGTGACGACGGCCGCGCGCCGATGCGGCTCACCGGCGCGGCGGACCCGTCGGAGGGTACCGGGCGCCGCCGCACGCGGCCCGATCCGGACACCCGGGGGGCCTCCACCACTGCTGTGCTCACGTCCCCGCCAACGACGTGGGGCCGCCCGGCATTCCCGGGTACGTCCGCGCCGTGGGCGGGCAGGTCCGCGCCGTAGGCGGGCAGGTCCGTGCCATGGCCGGGTACGTTCGCGCCATGGCGGGCAAGGGAACTCCGGCGACGGCGCTGCTGACGAAGCGGAAGGTCGAGCACCGGCTGCACACCTACACCCACTCCGACGGCGCCGGCTACGGCGAGGAGGCCGCCGAGCTGATGGGCCAGGACCCGCAGCGGGTGTTCAAGACACTCGTCGCGCTGGTCGACGGGACGATGACCGTCGGGATCGTGCCGGTGTCCGCGCAGCTGGACCTCAAGGCGCTCGCCGCGGCCGCGGGCGGGAAGAAGGCCGTCATGGCCGAGGTGTCCGACGCCGAACGCGCCACCGGCTACGTCGCGGGCGGGATCTCGCCGCTGGGGCAGCGCAAGCGCCTGCCGACGGTGCTCGACGCGTCGGCCCGGGAGTTCCCGACGATCTACTGCTCGGGTGGGCGGCGGGGGCTGGAGATCGAGCTGGCGCCGGCGGATCTGGAGGCGCTGACCGGTGCGACGGTGGCTCCGATCGCGGGGTAGCCGGGCCGCTGCCACGCCCATGATCACCGTTCTGCCGGTCTTCGGTGCCACATCCGGCACCGATCCCCGGCAAACCGACGATCATCGGGTGGGGGCGGTGCGATTCCGCCCGCCGAGCACGAGCGGGCGCCGGGGTTCCAGCCCTGGGCCACGACGACAATGCCGCTTATCCGCCAGGACCGCGTTGCCGCTCGCGGGCCACGACGAGATGCCGCTTACGCGCCACGACAGCATCGCCGCTCCCGCGCCACGACGGCATGCCGCTCGCGGTCACGACGACATGCCCCGCTTGCGTGCCACGACGACGTGCCGCTCACGCACCACAACGGCCTTGCTGCGTCGTAGATCCGCTCGCGACATGCGGCCCCGGCATCCCGCACCTGCCCCGCCCACCGGTCGGATCTCTGCGCCCAACGGCAGCAACTTTTACTAGCGAAGTAACTGCTTGCTCCGGTAAAATCGAACATGTGGTCGACACAACGGTCGAAGAGGCACTCGCCGCGCAGATGCTGCCCGGCGGGACCCTCGCCGCGCTGTGCGAAGCCACCGCCGCCGCACCCGAGGATCTCTCCGACCGTGAACTGCTGAAGACCGTCGAAGCCGCGGTGCAGCTGGAACGCTGGGCCGGCGCGGTCCGCACCCGCCTGCTCGGCGCCCTGGTCGAACGACACCCACCGGGCAGCACCGCCCCGGTCCCCGACGCCACCGGGAAGACTCCGGTGCCGGTGGCCCGCTGGCTCCCGTCGCAGGTCGCGATCGCCACCCATCTGACCGAGGACCAGGCCCGCGGCGAACTCGGCATGGCCGAACGCCTCTACCGCGTACTGCCCGAAACTCTCGCCGAGTGGGAGGCGGGCCGGATCGGGGAACGCGCCGCCGAGGCCATCGCCGAGTCCACCCAGGTCCTCGACGACGACGCCGCCCGCGCGGTGCAGGCCGCGATCCTGCCCGGCGCCTCCACGATCACCCAGACCCGGCTCCGGGCGCGGCTGCGCACGGCGATCCACCGGGCCGACCCCGACGGCGCCGCTCGCCGTCATCAGCGGGCGTTCGACGACCGCGAAGTGACGATCAGCCGCACCGACAACGGCATGGGCTCACTGTGGCTGTCCGGCTCCGCCGCGCAGACCGAAGCGTCCTGGAACTCCCTGGACCGCCTCGCCCGCTCACTGGGCAGCGAGGACCCGCGGACGTTGGCGCAGCGGCGCTGCGATCTGGCCCACGAACTGCTGCAGGGCACGGTGACGATCACCGACCTGACCTCGGTGATGACCGCGGTGAGCACTGTGGTCAACAGCCGTCCCGCGGCCGGCACCGCGACGAGCGCCGGCACCGCGCCGGCCACCGAGGCAACAACCGGCACGGAGACCACCGCAGCGACCGGTACCCAGGCCGGTACAGCGACCAACGCAACAACCGGCGCAGCGCTCGATGACGGGACGACCGGTATGGACGCCGAGGTCATCGCCACCGCCGTCGCCGAAGTCCTCGCGTGTAAGCCCGACCCCAACGCCACGATCGGCCGCAAACCGCTGATCCAGGTCGTCGTCAGCCTCGACACCCTGCTCGGCGGTAACCGACCCGGGGAGATCACCGGCCACGGCCCCATCCCCGCCACCACCGCCCGCGCCCTGGCCGCCGGTGGTGACTGGAAACGGCTGGTCACCGACCCCGCCACCGGACAGCTGCTCGACTACGGACGCAACACCTACCGGCCACCGGCGAACCTGCACGACCACGTCCACGGCCGCGACGGCACCTGTCGTGGTCCGAACTGCGAACGCCGGATCCGCGATCTCGATCATCACCAGGACTGGGGCAAGGACGGCCACACCGTCGACGACAACCTGTTCGGGCTCTGCCAACGGCATCACAAGCTCAAAGACGTCACCGGCTGGCACGCACTGGTGCGCCCCGACGGTGGACTGACCTGGATCAGCCCCGACGGGTACCAGTCGACCACGTACCCGAAGGACTACCGCGTCTTCACCGAGGACACCGTGGTCACCGAAGGCGTCGCAGACCGGCGAGTGATCAACCCCGACACCGAGCTGCCGACGTCGGCGCGCTCGACGCTCGACCGGCCCGCAGGCGGAGCACAGCCGGCGATCCCGGAGCCCCGGAATGGAGCCGACGATGATCCAGCACCGTTCTGAGGCACTGCGCCCGTGCCGAGGCCGTGCGGCGATCCGAGTCGCGGCCACCACCCGGATCATGACCAGGACGGGTGTCGGGGATGTGTCGCGACATCACTGTCACGACGCTCCTCGCTGTCCCAGGCGCCGTCGACATCGACGCTCTCTGAGCGCGCGTCCCGCTCCTCAGCAGGTGATCACGGTGCTGCTACAGCCCGGCCAGCCACTTCCCCACCGCGGCGGTCAGCTCGGCGCGGTCCTTCTTCAGGCCGTGGTCGCCGTCGATCAGGACGACCTCGCGACCGGGTGCCGCCTCGGGGACGCCGAACCGGTCGCTGCGGCCCTGCACGACCAGCACCGGCACGTCGACGCCGGCCAGCTCCGGCTCCCGGGTCTTCTCCGGCTTCCCCGGTGGGACCAGCGGGAACGCCAGGCACAGGACCCCGGAGGCGCCGGTGACCGCGGCCGTCCGGCAGGCGACCCGGGCGCCGGAGCTCCGCCCGCCGACGACGAGTGACCGGGTGCCGTCGTGCAGCGCGGCGCAGACCGCGGTCCAGGCCTCGTCGAGGTGCCCGGCAGGGGCGGGCGCACGTCGTCCGGCGACGCGGTAGGGCTGCTCGACCAGACCGACGTCGTAGCCGGCGTCGAGCGCGGCCCCGGTCGCGGCGACCAGATCCGGTGCGGTGACGCCACCTCCGGCACCGTGGCCGAGCAGCAGTAGACCACGCGCCCCCTCCGAGCCGATGTCGGCACCGGCCGCACCGCCGGGCCCGCTGCCGGCAGGCCGACCGTCGCTCCGGCTCCCGGCCGGGTGCAGGGTGACCCGCGCCGGGCCGCGCGGCGTGTCGATCTCGCGGACCTCGGGGTCCCCGGCTCCGGCCGGCCCGAACTCCGTCACCCCGGACTCGGAACTCCCGATTCCGGGCTCCCCGCCTACCGGCGCCTCAGCTCCGGGCGCCCCGGTCTCCCCGGTCGCCGGGTCGCTCACGACAGCAGGTCCAACTGGATCGGCTCCTGTACCTGGTCGTCGGGGATGCGGTCCAGCAGCTCGGGGTTGTTGTTGCGCACGCTGTTCACCATCGGCGACACCGGCCGGATCTCCAGAGTGGACACCAGCTCCGGCGACGGCGGGGTCAGCAGCCGCGACACCTCCGCCGCATCGGCGGCGGCGTCGGGGTCCAGCCAGTCGTTCCACGCGTCCGGGGACAGCACCAGCGGCATCCGGTCGTGCACCTGGGCCAGGGCACCGACCGCCTCGGTGGTGAGCACGCACGCGGTCACCAGGCCGTCCGGATACTTCTCCGCGAGCTCGCCGTCCTTGGGCTTCCAGAACTCCCAGATCCCGGCCATGGCGAGGGTGTCGCCGTCGGCGTAGTGGGTGAAGTAGGGCTGCTTGGTCGGCTTACCGGTGCCGCCCTCGCTCTTCGGGACCGCGGCGGAGCGCTGCCACTCGTACCAGCCGTCCATCGGGAACAGGCAGCGCCGCGACGCCACCGCGCGGCGGAACGCCGGCTTCTCGGTGATCGTCTCCGAGCGGGCGTTGACCATCCGCGCTCCGGCCGAGGGATCCTTCGCCCAGAACGGCACCAGGCCCCACCGCACGGTCCGCAACGACCGTTCGGTGACGTCCGGGTCGGGAGCGCCGTCGTCGTCGCGCGGGTGCCGCTCGACGACGACGGTGATGTCCTTCGTCGGCGCCACGTTGTAGTCCGGCCGCTGCGCGCTCTCCGCGGTCGCGTCGACCGCGTGGAACTCGTCGGCCAGGTCGGCGGGGGCCTTCGTGGAGGCGTAACGGCCGCACATGCAGCCCATCCTTCCACGTGCGAGAAGATGGCGACGTGAGCATCTGGAGCGCCCCGACCCCCGACGCCCCCGTGACCGGCACCGTCTCGGTCCCCGGGTCGAAGTCGGTCACCAACCGCGCGCTGCTGCTGGCCGGGCTCTCCGGCGGCGACTGCCGCGTCGACGGCGCCCCGCCCACCCGCGACACCGTGCTGATGACCGGCGCGCTCACCGCACTCGGCACCCCCGTCACCACGACCGGGGACACCGTCGGCATCGGCGCGCACGGCGGGCTGCGCGGCGGCACCCCCGACTTCCCCGCGGAGGTGGACTGCGGGCTGGCCGGGACCGTCATGCGGTTCGTCCCACCTGCCGCGGCCACCGCGCACGGCGCCGTCCGCTTCGACGGCGACCCGCGCGCCCGTGAGCGCCCGATGGGCACCGTGCTCGGCGCACTGCGCGACCTCGGCGCCCGGCTCCGGTTCGACGGCGCCGACGACGCGCTGCCGTTCCTGCTCGACGGCGGCCCGATCCGCGGCGGCGAGGTCACCGTGGACGCGTCGGCGTCGTCGCAGTTCGTGTCCGGGCTGCTGCTGTCCGGGGCGCTGTTCGAGCGCGGGGTCGTCGTCCGGCACGACGGCAAGCCGCTGCCCTCGTTGCCGCACATCGCGATGACCGTGGCGATGCTGCGCGAGGCCGGTGTCACCGTGCACGACGACGAGCCGAACACCTGGCGGGTCGAGCCCGGCCCGATCGCGGTGCGGGACTGGACGATCGAGCCCGACCTGTCCAACGCGGCGGTGTTCCTGGCCGCGGCCGTGGTCACCGGCGGCCAGGTCACCGTGCGCGGCTGGCCGCGGACCACCACCCAGCCCGGCGTCGACGTCCTGCCGGTACTGGAGCAGTTCGGCGCCCGGATCGAGCACGGCCCGGACGGGCTCACCGTCGCCGGCCCGGACCGGATCGCCGGGGTCGATGTCGACCTGCACGACGCCGGCGAGCTCGCGCCCACCGTCGCCGCCGTCGCCGCGCTCGCCTCCGGCACGTCACGGCTGCGCGGCATCGGGCACCTGCGCGGGCACGAGACCGACCGCCTCGCCGCACTGGCCACCGAGATCACCGAGCTCGGCGGCGCCGTCACCGAGACCGAGGACGGCCTGGTCATCGAGCCGAAGCCACTCACCGGACGCGCCGACCGCCCCTGGGGCGCCTACGCCGACCACCGGATGGCCACCGCCGGGGCGATCATCGGGCTGGTCGTGCCCGGGGTGCAGGTCGACGACATCGGCTGCACCGGCAAGACCATCCCCGACTTCCCCGGCAGGTGGGACGCGCTGCTCGGACGACCGGCCGGCCTGCCGGACGGGGGCCGCTGAGCGATGCCGCGCCGGGACGCCCGCAGCTACGACGAGACCGACGTCCGGGTCCGGCCCGGGCGGCGCAGCTCACGGCCGCGCAGCAAGCGCCGTCCCGCACACGACGACGCGACCCGCGCCATGGTCACCGCCGTCGACCGCGGCCGCTGGACCTGTGCCGTCGACGGCGACCCGGAGCTGCCGCAGGTCGTCGCGATGCGGGCCCGGGAGCTGGGGCGCACCCCGATCGTCGTCGGGGACCGGGTGGACCTGGTCGGGGACCTCACCGGCGAGCCGGACACGCTCGCCCGGATCGTGCGGGTCGCCGACCGGGCGACCGTGCTGCGCCGCACCGCCGACGACACCGACCCCTACGAGCGGGTCGTCGTCGCGAACGCCGCCCGGCTCGTCGTCGTGACGGCGGTGGCGGACCCGGTGCCGCGCACCGGTTTCGTCGACCGCTGCCTGGTCGCCGCCTACGCAGGCGGGCTGCAGCCGGTGCTGTGCCTGACCAAGTCCGACCTGGCCGACCCGGAGCCGTTCGCGGCGCAGTACCGCGAGCTGGGGGTGCCGCTGGTGATCACCGGCCGGGCCGCCGACGGCGCGCCGGAGGGCCTCGACGCGCTGCGCGAGATCCTCGCCGGGGACCTGTGCGCGCTGGTCGGGCACTCCGGTGTCGGGAAGTCGACGCTGGTCAACGCGGTCGTCCCGGACGCCGAGCAGGCCACCGGCCGGGTCTCGGGCGTCGGCAAGGGCCGGCACACGACGACCGCGGCACTCGCGCTCCCGCTCGGCGACGACGGCTGGGTCGTCGACACCCCGGGCGTGCGGTCGTTCGGGCTCGCGCATCTGGGTGCCGACGACGTCGTCGTCGCGTTCGGGGATCTCGCCGAGGCCATCGAGGACTGCCCGCGCGGCTGCGGGCACCTCGGGCCGCCCGCGGACCCGGAGTGCGCGCTCGACGGCATGGTCGTCGCCGGGACCCTCGGCGAGGGCAGGCTGGTCGCGCTGCGCCGGATCCTGGTGGCGCTCAACCAGCCTGCGTACTGATCCGGGTCGAGCACGGGCGGAGAACCCGGGCCCGCCCGGCTTCGGTGCAGGCCCGGATGAGGAGCCGGGCGGTGTCCCGAACCGGCCCTGTCAGTCCTCCGAGGAGCCGGAGCCCGGCCCCAGCTCCACCAGGAACGGCAGCTCGGAGCCCTCGTACCAGGCCAGCTCGTGGTCCTCGGCCTCCCCGACGAGGAACTCGGCGTCGAGGTCGCCCAGGTCGGCCTTGTCGACGGCCGCGGCGGCCTCGCGCACCGCGTGCTCGGCCTCGGGCAGGTCCACGTGCACCGCGGCGATCACATCGACCGGCACCGGACCGGCGAGCCGGACGACACCGTCGTCGAGGTCGGGGCGCAGGGTGACCTCGGCGTCGTCGAGGTCGGCGACGACCACCACCCGCCGGGCGGGGGTGCCGTCCTCGCCGAGCCCGAACTCGACGGCGAGCAGCCGCAGCGACGCCCGCGCGGCCTCGCTCATCGCGGCGTACTCGAGCTCCTCGTCGTCATCGGTGGTGTGCACCTCGCGCAGCTTCGGCGTCAGCGCGAAGGCGGTGCCGCCGAGCGGTTCGAGCTTCTGCGACGACACCGTCTTCTGCAGCATCGGCCAGGTGGCGGGGACATAGATCCGCATGCGTCATCCCGTCTGTCGGAGCGTGTCGAGGAGTTCCTCGAGGGATTCGGTGACCGTGCCGGCGAGGACGTCGAGGTCGTGCATCGCGTCGCGGTCGCCGTTGAGGCCGTAGTACACCCCGCCGTCGTAGCTGGTCAGGCCGATCGCGACGGCCTGACCCTTCGCCAGCGGGACCACCGGGAACATCTCCAGCATCTGCGCCCCGGCGGCGTAGAGCGGGAACTGGGGGCCGGGCACGTTGGTGACCACCAGGTTGAAGAAGTGCCGCGCCATCGTGTTCGCGGTGCGCGCACCGACGGCGTGCAGGGTCGGCGGCGCGAACCCGCCGATCCGGACCAGGGTGTCGGCGCCGACGGCGTCGCCGGTGTCGGTGTGCTCGCGCATCTGGTGGGTGACCTGGTGCAGCCGCACCAGCGGGCTCGGCTCGCCCACCGGCAGGTCCACGATGAACGACGCCACCCGGTTCCCCAGCGACCCGCCGGTCGCCGAGCTGGGCACGTCGCCCTCGCCACGCACCGACAGCGGGACCAGCGCCCGCACCGTCGAGGACCCGCCGACCGGCTCACCCCGTGACATCAGCCAGCTGCGCAGCGCCCCCGCGACGACGGCGAGCACGACGTCGTTGACGTCGCAGCCGTAGAAGGCCCGCACCTTGCGGTAGTCCTCGAGATCGGTGCGCACCATGGCGAACCGGCGCTGGGTGGAGATCTCGGCGTTGAGCGGCAGCCCGGGCGCGCGACGCCCTGCGGTGGCCGCCATCGTCAGCACCTTCCCGACACCACGACCGATCTTCTCGACGGTCGCGAGCGCGTCCCCGGTGGCGGTGCGGACGTTGTCGACGATCTCGCTGGGCCGGGTCACGGCCTCGCCGAGCGCGTCGAGCACCAGCTGTCCGTCGGTCGGCTCCGGGCGCGGCATCCACAGCTCGTCCGGGACGTCGCGGGGCTCGGCGGAGACGTCGAGGATCACCTGGCCGATGTCGATGGCGGAGATGCCGTCGACCATCGCCTGGTGGGTCTTGGTCAGGATCGCGACCCGGCCGGCCTTGCCGCTGCCCGGCCCGCTCTTCGCCGGCGCGAGGCCTTCGATGAGGTACATCTCCCACAGCGGGCGGGTGTGGTCGAGCGGGCGCGACATGAGCCGCCCGACGAGGTCGGTGAGCTGCTCCTCGCTGCCCGGACGGGGCAGGGCGGAGCGCCGCACGTGATAGGTGATGTCGAACTCGGGGTCGTCCACCCACACCGGGCGGGCGAGGTTGCCCGGGACGTAGCGGACCTTCTGCCGGTAGCGCGGCACGAGCGCGATGCGCTGCTCGATCAGCTCGACCAGGCGGTCGTAGTCGAAGCCGTTGCGCGGCCGCCGGAACACGGCGAGACCGCCGACGTGCATCGGCGTTGTGGGCTCCTCCAGGTAGAGGAAGGACGCGTCGAGCGGGGAGAGCCGGGACGGCATGGCAGTGATCCTACGTGCGAGGCTGGGCCGCGTGAGCGACGCAGCGTCCCCGGCGTCCGGCGGGCCGGATTCCGGGCGGATCTCGCCGAAGGACCGGTTCATCACGGTCTACGGCCGCAAGCCCGTCCTGGAGGCCCTGTCCGACCCCGAGCTGGAGGTCGACAAGGTCGTCCTGGCCGACAACGCCCGGGGTGCGTCCGAGCGGGAGATCGTCGCGACCGCGCGGGGCCGGGGTGTTCCGGTGCAGCGGGAGAGCGCGCACCGGGTGAAGGTGCTGGCCGGTAACGGGCGCCACGACCAGGGCGTTCTCGCCGACGTCGTCGCGCCGCGGATGGCGCCCCTGCCGGTGTTCCTGTCCGACCTGGGGACGCGGCGCCCTGCCTCGGTGCTGGTGCTCGACGCCGTCACCAACCCGTCGAACGTCGGGATGATCCTGCGCAGCGCCACCGCCGCCGGGCTCGACGGCGTGCTGGTCCCCCGCCGCGGCGTGCCCGCCATCGACCCGCTGGTGATCAAGGCCTCGGCCGGGGTCGCGTTCGGCGCGCCGGTGCTGCGCAGCGCGACCGCCGCCGAGGGGATCGACGCGATGCACGGCGCCGGGTTCACCGTCCTCGGCCTCGACGCCGGCGGGGACTCGCTGCTCGACGCGACGCTCCCGCCGCGGGTCGCCCTGGTACTGGGCAACGAGACCGAGGGCCTGTCCGACGACGTCACCGCCCGGCTCGACGGAATCGTCTCGCTCCCGATGTACGGCGGTGTGGAGTCCCTGAACGTCGCCTCCGCGGGCGCCGTCGCCGCCTACGAGTTGCTCCGCCGGCGCGGCTGACGTCCACGTCGCAGGCGCGGTCACGCCCTCCGTGAGCGCGGTTTCCACTGCTGTGACCTGCCAAACCTTCCCTCGCCGATTCGTGGTGCCCGTCTGCGGCGCAGGGTGTGCCGTTCGTCGACAGTGGCCCTTCATCACCCGTTCGGGCTACGCACAGCGGGTGCGAGGTCGGAGCGAGGGGGCCACCATGGCGCCCATGGGTTTCCTGGACAAGGCCAAGGACCTGGTCGGTAAGAACGACGACAAGGTCGATCAGGGCATCAACAAGGCCGGTGAGATGGCCAAGGAGAAGTACGGCTACGGCGAGCAGATCGACAAGGCCACCGAGTACGCCCGCGAGCACACCGGCGAGGGCGACACCGCCGCGCCGCCGCCTCCGGGAGAGGCCCCGCCGCCCCCGCCCGGGGAGGCTCCGCCGCCGCCCCCCGGTCAGGCGCCGCCGCCCCCGCCGCAGCAGTGACCGCGTGCCGGTAGCACCGGCACGCGCAGCAGGACCGGCCCGGTAGACACCGGGAAGGCCGACGAGGCGCCGTCCGCGATCCGCGGGCGGCGCCTCTGCATGTTCCGCAGTGGTTGGCGCCCGGGGTGGGCGGCGCTCGGTGGACGTTCGGTCCGCAGCCGGAGCAGCTCAGCCCTCGGCAGGGACGTCCAGCAGCACCTCGAGCTCGGCGAGGGTCGACGCGGCGTCGGTGTGGTGCACGCCGACCATCCCCGCAGCGGCCGCGCCGCGCACGCACACCGCGGTGTCGTCGACCGCGACGCACTCCCCCGGTGCGACGCCCATCGCCTCGGCCACCGCCGCGAACGCCTCCGGTGACGGCTTGCGGGCACCCCGCACCGCGCCGAGCCGGACCGTCGCGAAACCGGCCGCGACCTCGTCGGGGACGACGTGGGCACCGGAGAACAGCGCCGTCGTCACCCCGGATGCGGCGGCGCGGCGGGCGTAGCCGAGCAGCTGCTCGCCGCCGCCGGGCTCGTCGAGGACGCCGCCGTAGTCGAGGATCAGGCCGCGCAGGGGCCGGGTGGTCGCCACCGCCGCGACGCTACCCACCCGCGCCGGAACCCGGCTCCGGGAGTGCCTGCTCAGTCGAGGGCGCGGCGCAGGAATCCGCGGATGCCCAGCAGCGTGAACAGCCCGATCGCGACGATCGGCGCCACGACGCACGCCCACGGCGGCATGTGCGGGACCTGCGGCACCAGTGCCGCGCGGATGCCCTCGCTGACGTAGGTGAGCGGGTTGAGCGCGGAGAGCACCTGGAACCAGGGCAGGTCGGCCAGCGTCGGCCACGGGTACTGCACGGACCCGGTGAACATGATCGGCGCGAACACCACCGCGAACAGGATGTTGATCCGCCGGGCAGGGACCGCGGTGCCCAGGAACAGCCCGACCGATGCCCCGACCAGCGCACCCAGGACCACCGCCCCGAACGCCGGGAGCAGGCCCGACACCGGCCAGTCGACGTCGACCATGAGCACGCCGATCGGCACCATCAGCAGAGCCGCGAGCAGGCCGCGCAGCGCGGCGAACACGACCTTCTCCACCGCGACCGACCACACCGGCATGGGCGCGAGCAGCCGGTCGTCGATCTCGCGGGTCCAGGACAGCTCGAACACCAGCGGCAGCGTGACCGCCTGCAGCGCACCGAACATGGCGTTCAGCGCGATCAGCCCGGGCAGCATGATCGAGCCGTAGCCCGCGGAGACGAACCCGCCGCGGCCGAGCACGACCACGAAGACCAGCAGGAAGAAGAACGGCTGGATCAGCGTCTGGGCCAGGAACGACGGCAGCTCCTTGCCGGTCACGTAGATGTCGCGGCGCAGCACCGCGAGGAACGCCTTGCCCGTCGGCGCCCGGCCTCCTGCAGGCTCCGGACGTGCCGCCGGTCCGCCCGGTGCCTCGCCCGTTGCCTGGTGGCCCACCTGGCTGCTCATCGCAGGTCCCTCCCGGTCAGCTCGATGAACACGTCCTCCAGGGTGGCCTCGCCGAGCGAGACGTCCCGGACCGTCGCGCCATGCTTCGCGGCGGCCTCCACGGCCGGGGCGAGCAGCGTGGCCGGGTCGCAGGTGACCGCGAGCCGGACCGTGACCGGAGCGTCGGGGGCCGTGGCCGGGCCTGTTGCACGGTCCTCGGCGCGGGCGACGCCGTCGAGGTCACCGAGTGCGGCGATCAGCTCGTCCGTGCCGTCCGGCCCGGGCACCGCCACCAGCTCGACGGTCGCGCCACCGGGCAGCGACCGGACCAGCGCGTCCGGGGTGTCGAGGGCGAGCAGCCTGCCGTGGTCGACGACGCCGACGCGGTCGGACAGCTTGTGCGCCTCGTCCATGTCGTGCGTGGTGAGGACGACGGTGATGCCCTCGTCGCGCAGCGCGCGGATCTGGTCGTGCACGAACAACCGTGCCTGCGGGTCGAGGCCGGTGGAGGGTTCGTCGAGGAAGAGCACCTCGGGCCGGTGCATCAGTGCGCGGGCGATCATGACGCGCTGCGCCTGGCCGCCGGACAGGTCGTCGGCGATGGCCTTCGCCTTGTCCGACAAGCCCATCCGCTCCAGCAGGGCGTCGGCGCGACGGTTGCGTTCGGCCCGCCCGACACCGTGGTACGCCGCGTGGAAGGTCAGGTTGTCCCGCACGCCCAGCGACCGGTCCAGGTTCTGCCGCTGCGGGACGACGGCGAGCTTCGCGCACACCGTGACCGGCTCGGCGCGCACGTCGAGGCCTGCGACGCGGGCGGTACCCGAGGTCGGGACGACGCGCGTGGTCAGCACGCCGACGGTGGTGGTCTTCCCGGCGCCGTTCGGGCCGAGCAGCCCGAAGACCTCGCCCTCGGCGACGGTGAACGACAGCCCGTCGACGGCGTTGGTCCTCGCCTTCGGGTACCGCTTGACCAGGTCGGCGACCTCGACCGCTGCCACCGCTCCCCCTGTCCGACCGCCTGTTCCGGCCTCCGGCCCGACTGTTCCGGCTTCCGGCCGTGCTCGGTCACACCACCGGGAACGGTCGATCCTGCTCCACCTCGGCGATCATCGCCACCAGGTAACCGCGGATCGCCGACGCGTCTGCGCCGTGAGTGCCGGGAACGTCCGGTTGGCCGGGTGTCGTGGCGTCCCATCCGGTCGGCGCGGTCGCTCTGGTCAGGGCACCGAGCCGGGTGCGGCCGCGGGCCGTGATCGTGACCCGCTGGGCCCGCCGGTCGTCCCGGTCCCGGGTGCGGACGACATCGCCGGTCGCCGCCAGGGCGTCGAGCACCGGCGTGAGCGTCGCCGGGGCGACCCCGGCACGGGCGGCGAGGTCGCGCTGGACCGGCCCGTCGTCGCCGGCGAGGTCGTCGGCGAGGACGCGCAGCACCCTCAGCCCGGTCGCCGAGATCCCGTACGCCGACGCGCGGCGGCGCCGGTCGGCGACGACCGCGGCCGCGGCGCGGAGCAGCAGTTCCTGGAGCGGGACCGTGTCTACCGGATGGGACGGGCCCGGCGCCGGTGGTTCCGGCGGGGGCTGTGGCGCCGGGAGTGGCTGTGGCGCCGGGAGGGACTGTGGCTCCGGGAGGGGCTGTGGCGGAGGCTCCGGTGGCTGCGTCGGGTCGGGCATCGGCGCAGGTTAGGACGGTGGGGAGGACGGCGGAGCGGGTCGGGGGCGAGGGTTCGCGGTCGTGAACCCTGTGCTGCCCGGGCGCATCGCCCCGGGGCCGGCCGGGCCGGGCTCGCGGCGTCCTGCCGCCGCGACATCGTTCTTCCCCGGACTGTTCGCACCTGAATCGTTCGCGCCCGGAGCGTCCGTCATCCGGATCGTTCGTCATGCGGATCGTTCGTCATCCGGATCGTTCGTCACCGAACGGTATGGCCCGAACGGAACGGTGACCGAAGCCGGTGGATCCGGGCAGAGCACCCGGTCGTGCGACGACGCTCATCCGGTGACCACCCCACCCCCGGCACCGTCCGCGGCCACCGATCCGGAACCTGCTGCGCACGCTCCGGTGGCCCGCCCAGCAGTCGCCGATCCGGAACCTGCTGCGCACGCTCCGGTGGCCCACCCCGCCGCACCCGAGGCGACCCGCCTCGGCCCCTCCACCTGGTGCACGTGCTGCGGGGGCGGGCGGCCCCGCGCGGCGACGACGATCCTGCCCGGCGGCATCCGGATCCGGCCACCGGCGCACGAGCCGCCGCCGATGCCGGTGTGGGCGCACCGCCCGGCCGGGTTCCCGGTCGCGGGGCCGCCGGTTCCCACTGCCGCACCGCCGCCCGTCGTCGACCCGACGCTGCCGGCCGACCGCGACCGGGCCCGCGAGCAGGCGGGCGCGATCACCCGGCTCGTCGTCGAGGTCCTGGCCGGGCGGCGGCAGCCGGCTCAGCTCACCGGGCTCGCACCACCGGCCGTCGTCCGGCAGCTGGCGGCGTTGCGACCGGCGGGCCGGTCCACGCGGCACGCCGGCCCGGGCGGGCGGGTGCCGCCACCGGGCTGCGGGGCGGCGCCGGAGATCCGCCGGCCGGCACGGCTGCACGTCGCGCACCCGCACCCGGACGCGGCCGAGGTCTGCACGACCACCGTCGTCGGCGGCCGCACCCGTGCCCTGGTCCTGCGGCTCGACCGGGCCGGCGCCGAGGCGAGCTGGACGATCACGCAGGTCGCCCTGCTGTGACCGGCGTGCCCCTGACCGGCAGCGTCAGCGACGCCGGCGGTTCGCCTTCTCCGCGCGGCGCCGTCCGGCCCGGTTGCCGCCGTCGCCGTTCGCGGCCGGCTGCTCGTCGTCGCTGCGGGCGGCGACGCCGCCGTCCTCGTCGGGACCGCTGTACTGCAGGCTCTGCGGCGGCGAGGACCGGAACAGGTTCGGCAGGACGACGGTGGACTCGGTGACGTCCTCCGGCGGCGCGTTCCGCACGACCGGGATCTCGGTCGTCTGCGGGTCGGCCTCCTGGACCGGCTCGGTGGGCTGCTGCACCTGGACGACGACGTTGAACAGGTGCCCGATCGTCTCCTCCTTGATGCCCTCGAGCATCGCGGCGAACATGTCGTAGCCCTCGCGCTGGTACTCGATCACCGGGTCGCGCTGGGCCATCGCACGCAGCCCGATGCCCTCCTTGAGGTAGTCCATCTCGTAGAGGTGCTCGCGCCACTTGCGGTCGATGACCTGCATCAGAACCTGGCGCTCGAGCTCGCGCATGCCGCCCTGCTGGCCGATCAGCGCGTCGATATCGGCCTCGCGCCGGGAGTAGGCCTCCTCGGCGTCGGCCAGGACGGCCTTCTCCAGCGTCTCGGCGGAGAGATCCTCCTCCTCGGCGAACTCGTGCCAGTCGAGCCCGACCGGGTAGAGCTCGCGCAGCGCCGTCCAGAGCTTCTCGAGGTCCCAGTCCTCGGAGTAGCCCTCCGACGTCGCGCCCTGCACGTAGGCGTGGACGACGTCCTCGAGCATGTTCCGGGTCTGGCGCTCGACGTCCTCGCCGTCGAGCACACGGCGGCGCTCGGCGTAGATGACCTTGCGCTGCTTGTTGAGCACCTCGTCGTACTTGAGGACGTTCTTGCGGATCTCGAAGTTCTGCTGCTCGACCTGGGTCTGGGCGCTGCGGATCGCCCGGGTGACCATCTTGGCCTCGATCGGGACGTCGTCCGGCAGGTTGAACCGGTTCATGATCGACTCGACGACCTGGCCGTTGAACCGGCGCATGAGGTCGTCGCCCAGCGAGAGGTAGAACCGCGACGCGCCCGGGTCGCCCTGGCGGCCGGACCGGCCGCGGAGCTGGTTGTCGATACGCCGCGACTCGTGCCGCTCGGTGCCGACGACGTAGAGCCCGCCCGCGTTGCGGACCTCCTCGGCCTCGGCCTTGACCTGCTTGCGCATCCGGTCGAGGACCGCGTCCCACGCGGCCTCGTACTCCTCGCGGGTGTCGACCGGGTCGAGGCCCTGGCTGCGCAGCTCCAGGTCGGCGAGGAACTCGGGGTTGCCGCCCAGCATGATGTCGGTACCGCGGCCGGCCATGTTCGTGGCGACCGTGATCGCCCCGGCGTGCCCGGCCTGCGCGACGATCGCCGCCTCACGGGCGTTGTTCTTCGCGTTCAGGACCTCGTGCGGGACACCACGGGTCGGCGAGTTCGGCACCTTGACCTGCGAGAGCAGCTTGGACAGGTACTCCGACTTCTCGACGCTGGTGGTGCCGACCAGCACCGGCTGGCCCTTGGCGTAGGCCTCGGCGATGTCGTCGGCGACGGCCTGGAACTTCGCGGGCTCGTTCTTGTAGATGAGGTCGGCCTTGTCCTCGCGCACCCGCGGCTTGTTCGGGGGGATCGGGACGACCGACATCTTGTAGATCTCGTAGAGCTCGGCGGCCTCGGTCTGGGCCGTACCGGTCATGCCGGCGAGCTTGTCGTAGAGCCGGAAGAAGTTCTGCAGCGTGATCGTGGCCAGCGTCTGGTTCTCCGGCTGGATCTCGACGCCTTCCTTGGCCTCGATCGCCTGGTGCATGCCCTCGTTGTAGCGGCGACCGGCGAGCACGCGGCCGGTGAACTCGTCGACGATCAGGACCTCGCCGTCGGTGACGATGTAGTCCTTGTCGTTCTTGAACAGCTCCTTGGCCTTGACCGCGTTGTTCAGGTAGCCGACCAGCGGGGTGTTCGCGGACTCGTAGAGGTTGTCGATGCCGAGCTGGTCCTCGACCAGGGCGACACCGTCCTCGGTGATACCGACGGTGCGCTTGCGCTCGTCGATGTCGTAGTGGATGTCCTTGGTCATCATCGGCGCGAGCCGCGCGAACTCCTGGTACCAGCGGGCACTCTGCTCCGCCGGCCCGGAGATGATCAGCGGGGTGCGCGCCTCGTCGATGAGGATCGAGTCCGCCTCGTCGACGATCGCGAAGTTGTGCCCGCGCTGCACCATGTCGCTGGTGTTCCAGGCCATGTTGTCGCGCAGGTAGTCGAAGCCGAACTCGTTGTTCGTGCCGTAGGTGATGTCGCAGGCGTACTGCTCACGGCGCTGCGCCGGGGGCATCTCCGCGAGGATCACACCGACGGTCAGCCCCAGCCAGCGGTGGATCCGGCCCATCGTCTCGGAGTCGCGCTTGGCCAGGTAGTCGTTCGTGGTGACGACGTGGACGCCCTTGCCGGACAACGCGTTCAGGTAGACCGCGAGAGTCGAGGTCAGGGTCTTGCCCTCACCGGTGCCCATCTCGGCGACGTTGCCCATGTGCAGTGCACCGGCACCCATGAGCTGCACGGTGAAGGGCCGCTGGCCCAGGGTGCGCTGCGCGGCCTCACGGACCGTCGCGAACGCCTCGGGCAGCAGCTCGTCGAGCGACTCGCCGTCGGCGAGGCGCCCGCGGAACTCGTCGGTCTTGGCCCGCAGCTGGGCATCGGTGAGGCCCTCGAACTCCGGTTCCAGGTCGTCGATGTGGGCGGCGATCTTCGCCAGCCGCTTCACCAGCTTGCTCTCGCCGGCCCGGAGGAGTCGACTCAGGAAGGGCACTGCCGACCTCATTCACGTCGCGGTCAGGTCACGGAGCGGCACCACCCGACGACGCAGGCGCTACCGACCCGCCGCCATGGTACGGGGCCACCGCACCGCCCGGGCCGCGGCGGATCGGCCGGACGCCCGGCGGACTGCGCCGGACGGACCTGACCGCCCGCAGCCGTACCCGCCGCGGCGAGCGGCGGGTACGACGGGCCCGGTGGCGTCAGCCGCTGAGCCGGATGACGCCGTAGTCGTAACCGTGGCGCCGGTAGACCACCGACGGGCAGCCGGAGTCCTTGTCGGAGAAGAGATAGAAGTCGTGTCCGACGAGCTCCATGCGGGACAGGGCGTCGTCGACGGTCATCGGTGCGGCGGTGTGCTCCTTCTCCCGGACGATGCGGCCGGGCAGGCCGGCCGCGAGCTCCGCCTCGTAGCGGTCGAGCGCATCCTCGGAGGCGGCCGGGAGCGACTCGTCGTGCCCGCGCGGGGACGGGACGAGGTCGACGGCGGCGGGCGCCTGCTCCATCAGGGCGACGGCGGAGGCACTCGCGGCGACGCGGGAGGCCTGGACGCGGTCGCGGCGGCTGGGCTTGCGCCGGTCGTGCGATCGGCGGAGGCGCTCGGCGAGCTTGCTCGCGGCGAGATCAAGTGCGGCATAGAAGTCGGCCGCGGAGGCCTCGGCGCGGGCGACGGCACCGCACCCTCCGCGTCCGGTGATCTCCACACGCTGGCAGGACTTCTGCTGACGGCGGTTCGGCTCGTGGAAGAGCTCGACCTCCATCCCGACGATCTTGTGATCGTGGCGTTCCAGGCGAGTCAGCTTCTCTTCGACCAGACCCCGGAAGTGCTCGGGCACCTCGACGTTCCGGCCGGTGACGACGATCTCCACTCGGACATCCCTCGCTTCAGTCGTGCTGAGCCCGGGACGCGCCGGTCCCGGGATGGACTGCCGGTCGCTTCCTCCTCCGTCTCGGGAGCACTCATGTGGTGGACGCCACTGAGTTCAGCGGACGTTAGCGGGAAATGCGCGCGCTCGACAGGTCGTTCACCGACCCGCCCGTGGGACGTGGTGGCGCGCGTCGCCGCGTTCTGTATCCGGTGTGCGGCACGTGGGTGACCCCCGCCGGCCGGGTGCCCGGACCCCCGGGCCGCCGCCGGAGGTCGTGGCGTCGGCGAGCAGCACCGCACCGACGACGTCGATCCCCACCGAACGCAACGCCCAGCGGCAGGCCCGCAGGGTCGCGCCGCTGGTCACGACGTCGTCGACGAGCAGGACCCGCTCCCCCGGCGCCGGGCCGCGCAGCGGCGACAGCGCGACGTGCAGCGAACCCGCGAGGTTGTCGGCTCGGGCGGTCGCGTCCAGGCCCACGGAGTCCCGCGCGCGGCCGTCGAGTGCCAACGCGGGCACCGTGCGGGCCGGCAACCCGGATGCGGCCAGCCGCCGCTCGAGCCGCCGGCAGATCCGGTGCACGTGGTCGCCGCCCCGGGCCCGGGCCGCCGTACGCCGCGACGGCGCCGGTACCAGCCAGACTCCGGCCGGATCTCCGCGTACCCCGGTGACGGGCGTCGGCAGGACCGCCGCGACCGCGGGCACCAGCAGGGCGGCCAGGTCCGTGGCGAGGTCGCGCCGGTCCCGCTCCTTGTAGGCCAGCACCGCACGGCGCAGCGGGCCGGCATAGCGCCCGGCGGCGGCCACCCGACCGCCGCCGGGGACCCGGACCGCGTAGGGCGCACCGGTGGCCTCGGCGCAGGCCGGGCACCAGCCACCGGCCGGTAGCCCCGCCGCGCCGCCGCACCCCCCGCAGGAACGGGGCAGCAGCAGGTCGGCGAGGGCGGGCAGGAGGTGCGTCGCAGTGGTCATGCCGGCGATGCTGCCCGCACGTCCCGACACGTTCGGCCGTCCGGACCGGCCGTTGCTCCGGACGCGAGCGCGGTTGTCCACACCCGCCGGTTCGGTCCACAGGTCACGAACTTCCGGTGCACGGCCGGCGCCGGACGCAGCAGACTCGGCCGGGACCGGTCCGACGGGATCAGCCCGGGTAGAAGGGCCGGACGGTGGTCGAGGTGCCGAGCGTCTGGCGCCAGGCGTCGAGGTCGGCGCCGGAGTAGCTCCACAGCCCGGTCCGGTCGGTCACGTACAGCGGATGACCGGGAGCCGCGGTGACCGCACGCAACGGGGAGGTGAGGTTCGTGCCCGGTATCGGGTCCAGCCACATGGCATCGGCAGACACCAGCGCGACCGGCCGGTCGGAGTCCGAGGCGACGACGAGCTGCTCGGCCGAGCGCCAGGCGACCGCCACCGCGTGGGTGAGCTCGGTGGGCCGCAGCGCCCGCGCGGCCCCGAGCGACACGCGCCCACCCGCCTCGTCGACGACCGGGGCGACCAGCACCCGCCGCCCGGCGACGACGGCGATCCGGCCTCCGTCACGGGACAGGGCCAGGTCGGTGATCGGTGCGGTCGTACCGAGTGCGGACAGGTCCAGTGCCCCCTCGGACGGGCGGCCGGCCGACGGCACCAGCACCCGCCGGACACGTCCGTCGGCGATCGCCCAGATCTCGTCCCCACGCGCACTCCAGGTCAGGGCGGTGACCTCGGCCCCCGAGACCGGCGTCGCCGTCATCTGCCCGCCGACCGGACCGACGAGCAGGCGCTGCGTGCCGGTCTCCTCCCGGGAGACCACGGCCATCCGGTTTCCCCGCACCGACGAGGCCGCGTCGACGATGTCGAACGAGCCGTTGCCGGCCTGGCCCGCGACCGGGTCGTCCCCGCCGGACTCGGTCAGCTGCCGCACCCGGCCACCGTCGACGACCATCGGAAGCTGCGGCAGCACCTCGGTACCGGTCGCGAGCGCGGCGAAGTCGTCCCGGCTGACCTCGGGCCGGCCCGGGAGCAGCGGCTGCCCGTCGGAGAGGATCCGGACCCGCGGCACGCTCACCTCCGCCAGCGTCAGCGCGAGCTGTGCGGCGAGGGTGCGACGATCCGGTTCGGACAGTCCCGAGACCCCGGTCAGGTCGACGAGCGCGACGCCGTCGGGTGACTCGGAGACCGCGGACCGCAGGCGTGCGGTGGCCGGGAACAGCGACACCGCGGCGCCGGAGAGCCCGGCCGACGGGCCGCGCATCAGAACCTCGACGGCACGTGCCGCGAGCTGGGTCGGCCGGGTGCTGGGGACGTAATGGGTGTCGGGCATCAGCGCGTCCCGGGCCGGGTCGGCGAACCAGGCGCGCAGCGAGCGGTAGTTGTCCCGGAAGTCGGACTGGCGCACCAGGACACCCGGCGGAACCCGGTCGATCCGCCAGTGGTCGTTCTGCCGGACGACGCCGACGTCGAGCTCGACCGGGGCGGGCGCGGCGTCGAAGGCCCCCGACGGCCCGACCGTCCCGAGCCGGGTACCGCGCACCCGGACCGTGGCCCGGTCCGGGCCGGCCTCGGTGGTGCTCGGGGCGAAGACCGTGTCGAATCGTTCGGTGAGCACGGTCAGGGAAGCACCGTCGTCCCAGTTCGACGCGGCACCGGCCAGGTACCGGCGCGCCGAGGCGTGCCGGTCGTCGGAGCGCCCGGAGGCGTAGACGAACCCGCGGACCAGCCCGAGCGGGTCACCGTCCTCGATCGGGCCGTCGGGCACCGCGGCGCCGGAGTCCCCGGTCTGGCGCAGGACCTGCACCGAGGAGTGCTGCGGCACACTGGCGCACCCGGCGAGCACGACCGCGCACAGCGCCAGCAGCAGCGGTCCGGTGATGCGGCGGCGGGTCACCGGTCGGCTCCCGGG
Source organism: Pseudonocardia phyllosphaerae (assembly GCF_046546475.1). Classification (NCBI taxonomy): domain Bacteria; kingdom Bacillati; phylum Actinomycetota; class Actinomycetes; order Pseudonocardiales; family Pseudonocardiaceae; genus Pseudonocardia; species Pseudonocardia phyllosphaerae. Next base: position 885,506 of record NZ_JBKGXS010000001.1, on the reverse strand, counting down.
TCGATGATCGCCCGCTCCGCGGGCCGGATCGGGGCGGCGTCCCCGGAGTCGGCGCGGGTGTCGGCGGCTGTGTCGGCGGTGTCGCGGGTGGCGGCGGTGTCGCGGGTGGCGGCGGGGTCGGCGGTGTCGCGGGCGTCGTCGGCTGTGTCGGAAGTGTCGCGGGCGTCGGCCGTGTCGCGGGCGTCGTCGGCATCGCGAGGGCCGGCGTCGTGCGTGTCGGCGGTGTCCGCTCCCGAGCCGTCGGGCCGGTGGTCGTCGGGCCGGGTGCTCGGCCCGCGCACGGTGAGCACCCCGCGCGGCGGGGTCGGTACCGAGGAGCCGGGACGGCCGTCCCTGCGGTCGTCGTCGGTGTCCCGGGTGCCGTTGCGCGGCGACGGCCCCAGGGGCAGCGGGGAGGCCGAGAGGTGACCGCCGACCTGGCGCGGCAGGGTCAGCCGGAACGCCGACCCGCGGCCGGGCTCGCCCCAGGCCTGCAGCCAGCCACCGTGCAGGCGGGCGTCCTCGATGCTGATCGACAGCCCCAGCCCGGTGCCGCCGCTGCGGCGGGCCCGGGACTCCTCGGCACGCCAGAACCGGTTGAACACCAGATCGGCCTCACCGGGGCGCAGGCCGACGCCGTGGTCCCGCACCAGCACGGCGACGCCGCCGGGGTCCCCGGCCATCGTGACCTCCACCGGCTTGCCCTCCCCGTGGTCGATCGCGTTGGCCACCAGGTTCCGCACGATCCGCTCGACCCGCCGCGAGTCGGCCTCCACGACCTCGCTCTCGGGCAGGTCGAGCACCAGCTCGGTGCCCGCGTCGGCGGCGATGCCGCGGACCGCGTCCACCGCACGGTGCACGATCGCGCCCAGGTCGATGCGCTCGGCCCCGAGGTCGGCGACGCCTGCGTCGAGCCGGGAGATCTCCAGCAGGTCGGCGAGCAGCTCCTCGAACCGGTCGAGCTCGGTGACCAGCAGCTCGGAGCTGCGGCGCAGGGCGGGGAGCAGCTCGTCGCGGGAGGCGTAGAGGACGTCGGCGGCCATCCGCACGGTGGTCAGCGGCGTGCGCAGCTCGTGGCTGACGTCGGAGGTGAACCGGCGCTGCAGCGCGCCGAACTCCTCGAGCTGGGCGATCTGCGCGGCGAGGCTGCCGGCCATCTCGTTGTAGGACTCGGCGAGCCGGGCGACCTCGTCCTCGCCGCGGACGGCCATGCGTTCGTCGAGGTGCCCGCCGGCGAAGCGTTCGGCGACGTCGGCGGCGTGCCCGATCGGCCGGACGACCTGCCGGGTCACCAGGCTGGCGATCGCGGCGAGCAGCACCAGCAGCACGAGGCCGCCGACGATCAGCGTGCTCTGCACCAGGTTCAGCGTCTGGCGCTCGCCCTCCAGCGGGAACAGCAGGTAGAACTGCAGCTCCCGGCCCGCGGTGGCGACCGGCTGCCCGATGATCAGCGTCGGGATGCCGTCGACGGTCGTGTACTGGCGGCTCAGCCCGCCCTCGGCCACGGTGAGCCGCTGCTCCGGGGTGACCTCGTCGACCGGCCCGGCGGAGACCTCGGGGCCGCTGCCGGACCCGGTGGTCAGCGCGGCCCGGAACTCACCGGCGGTCGTCGCACCGGGCGCGGAGCTGTCGGAGTTGGTCAGCCGCTGCAGCGCCTGGTTGAGGATCTCCTGCACGCCCTCGCGGTCGGGGTCGACGCCGGAGAGCTGCCCCTCGAGCACGACGCGGCCGGCCTCGGCCTGCACCAGCGCGCCCGCGGTCTTGCTCTGCAGCAGCCGCTCGGCGATCTCGCTCTGCAGCACCAGGCCGAGCACGAGGACCACGGCCGAGGACAGCGCGAGCGTCGACACGACGACCCGCAGCTGCAGCGAACGCCGCCACGAGGCGGCCACGAGGCCGCCGAGCTCGCGGGCCTGGGCACGCAGTGGCGCGAGGGCCTGCGCCAGCCGCGCCATCCCGGGCAGCCCCCGGATCCGGCGGCGTACCCGGCCCCTCACGGCCGGATGCCCCGCTTCCCGGTCACGGGGGGCCGGCCTTGTACCCCACCCCGCGGACGGTCAGGACCACCTCGGGGCGCTCGGGGTCGCGCTCCACCTTCGAGCGCAGGCGCTGCACGTGCACGTTCACCAGCCGGGTGTCGGCGGCGTGCCGGTAGCCCCACACCTGCTCCAGGAGCACCTCGCGGGTGAACACCTGCCGCGGCTTGCGGGCGAGCGCGACGAGCAGGTCGAACTCGAGCGGGGTGAGCGCGATCGGCCGACCCTCCCGCATCACCTGATGGGCCGGGACGTCGATCTCGATGTCGCCGATCGACAGCTGCTCGGCGGGCTCGGAGTCGTTGCGGCGCACCCGGGCCCGGATCCGCGCGACGAGCTCCTTCGGCTTGAACGGCTTGACCACGTAGTCGTCGGCGCCCGACTCGAGACCGAGGACGACGTCGACCGTGTCCGACTTGGCGGTGAGCATGACGATGGGAACGCCCGACTCGGCCCGGATGGCCCGGCAGACGTCGATGCCGTTCATCCCGGGCAGCATCAGGTCGAGCAGCACGAGGTCGGGCTGGACGTCGCGGACCGCGGGCAGCGCCCGCGTGCCGTCGGCGACGACGGCGGTGTCGAATCCTTCGCCCCGCAGCACGATGGTGAGCATCTCGGCCAGGGCCGGGTCGTCGTCGACCACCAGCACGCGCGACTTCATGAGCATCACTATCCCAGTTCGGTCTCCGGGCCCGACGCCGGAGGGTCGAGCAGGACGGGCACCAGCGCCGCCGGGTCGGCCGGATCGGCCCCGCCGGTGGATCCGACGACGGTCCAGGCGCTCAGCCAGCCGGTCGCGGCCAGCTCCCGGTAGACGTCGTCGGTGCGGGCCTGCAGGCCCGCGTCACTCTCGTAGGCGTCGCGCTCGCGGCCGGGCTCGGTCGCCTCCCGCAGGCGGGCACGCTCGGCGGCCACCTCGCGGGGCGGGGCGAGCAGCAGCTGGTGGTCGGGCACGGGGACACCGAACCGGTCGATCTCCAGCGCCCGGACCCAGCCGACGACCTCACCCGCAGCGTCCTGCCCGAGCCGGGCGGCGTTGTACGCGGCGTTGGAGGCGACGTAGCGGTCGACGAGCACCACGTCGTGCGTCGCCAGCGCCGCGCTCAGCTGCGGGGCGGCGTCGCGGCGGTCGAGCGCGAACAGCACCGCCATCGCGTGCACCGAGGACGCCAGGTCGCCCATCCGGCCGTAGAGGGCGTCGCGGGCGAGCTCGGCGTGCACGTCGTCGTCGTACCGGGGGAAGGCGAGGGAGGACACCGTGGCACCGGCGTCATGCAGGGCGGCCGTGAGCGCCGACGCGAACGTGCGCTTGCCGGCCCCGTCGAGCCCCTCGATGACCACCAGCCGTCCCACGGCGGTGACCCTAGCCGGTGTGCGGCAGGGCCCCGAGCGCCCGCACCCGGGGCCAGCTCGTCGCGAACCCGGGGTGCAGGTCGAGCTCGTGGAGCCGGTCGGCGCGCACCCAGCGCAGCTCGGTGCTCTCCGCTCCGCGTACCGCGACCGGCGGCGCGCACGGCACCCGGACGACGACGGTGGTGTAGCTCCAGCCGCCGTGGTCGTCGACGAACTCGTCGACCGTCTCGGCCGCGGCGGTGTCGAGGTCGCTCTCCTCGGCGGCCTCGCGCAGCGCCGCCTGCCGGGCGGTCTCGCCGGGGTCCAGGGCACCACCGGGGATGCCCCAGGTGCCGCCGTGGTGGCTCCACGACGCGCGGTGCTGGAGCAGGACCCGGTCGACACCGGGCGGGTCGGCGTCGTCGTGGTGGCGCACCAGCAGCCCGGCCGCGCCGAACAGGCCCCAGTGCCGGTGGCCGTACGCGCAGCGCACCCAGCCGTCGCCGGATCCGGACCCGATGCCGGCACCGGGCTCGGACACGCCGGGCACGGTCTCCGGCTCGGTCTCCGTCCCGGGCTCGGGCACGGTCTCCGGCGCGGGCTCGGGCACGCCGGGCTCGGAGTCGCTCACCTGCACCCCTTCCTGCACACGCCGACGGCGCGGCACCCAGCCGGGCGCCGCGCCGTCGGAGAGATCTCGCCTACCGGATCTACCGGACCTGCCGGATCAGTAGCGGTAGTGCTCCGGCTTGTACGGGCCCTCGACGTCCACGCCGATGTACTCGGCCTGGTCCTTCGAGAGCTGGGTCAGCTCGCCGCCGAGCGCGAGCACGTGCACCTTGGCGACCTTCTCGTCGAGGTGCTTCGGGAGGCGGTAGACCTCCTTCTCGTACTCGTCGTGCTTGGTGAACAGCTCGATCTGGGCGATCGTCTGGTTCGCGAACGAGTTCGACATGACGAACGACGGGTGGCCGGTCGCGTTGCCCAGGTTCATCAGGCGGCCCTCGGAGAGCACCAGGATCGAGTGCCCGTCCGGGAAGATCCACTCGTCGACCTGCGGCTTGATGTTGACCTTGTTGATGCCCTTGATGCGGCCCAGGCCTGCCATGTCGATCTCGTTGTCGAAGTGACCGACGTTGCACAGGATCGCCTGGTGCTTCATCTTCTGCATCAGCTCGGTGGTGATGATGTCCTTGTTGCCGGTCGTGGTGACCACGACGTCGGCCTGGTCGATGACGTCCTCGACCTTCGCCACCTGGAAGCCCTCGAGCAGCGCCTGCAGGGCGCAGATCGGGTCGATCTCGGAGACGATCACGCGGGCACCCTGGCCGGCCAGCGCCTCGGCGCAGCCCTTGCCGACGTCGCCGTAGCCGCAGACCAGCGCGACCTTGCCGCCGATCAGCACGTCGGTGGCGCGGTTCAGGCCGTCCAGCAGCGAGTGCCGGATGCCGTACTTGTTGTCGAACTTCGACTTGGTGACCGAGTCGTTGACGTTGATCGCCGGGAACAGCAGCTTGCCCTGCTCGGCGAGCTGGTACAGGCGGTTGACGCCGGTCGTGGTCTCCTCGGTGACACCGCGGATGTCGGAGTTGATCGTCGTCCAGCGCTTCGGGTCCTCCTCCAGGCTGCGGCGCAGCGTGTCGAGGACGACCCGCTCCTCGTCGGCGACGGTCTCGTCGTCGTCGGCGACGGTCGGGACGACACCGGTCTCCTCGAACTCGACGCCCTTGTGCACCAGCAGGGTGGCGTCGCCGCCGTCGTCGAGGATCATGTTCGGGCCGACGACGTTGCCGTCGGCGTCACGGAACTTGAACAGCTGCTCCGTGCACCACCAGTAGTCCTCGAGGGTCTCGCCCTTCCAGGCGAAGACCGGCACGCCCTCGGGCTTCTCCGGGGTGCCGTTCGGCCCGACGACGGCCGCGGCGGCGGCGTAGTCCTGGGTGGAGAAGATGTTGCAGGAGACCCAGCGCACGTCGGCGCCCAGCGCGACCAGCGTCTCGATCAGCACGGCGGTCTGGGTGGTCATGTGCAGCGACCCGGCGATACGCGCGCCCGCCAGCGGCTTGGCCTCGGCGTACTCGCGGCGCAGGTCGACCAGACCCGGCATCTCGTTCTCGGCCAGACGGATGTCCTTGCGTCCGTACTCCGCCTCGTTGATGTCGGCGATGGCGAAGTCCAGGCCGTTGACGTTCTGCAGCTTCGGGTGACCGGTCATGGGGTGAGTGCGCCTCCTCGGGCGATCGGTTCGATCTCGTCCGTGCGGCCGGTGGTCACCGGCGACGAGAGTCGGGCGGGACGGGGCTCCGGGCCGGGAGACGAGGGCACGAACACGGCACCCTCCCTCCTCGTCGGAGACAGGCGCCCTTTCTCGTCCGTGCGGGCCGGGACCGAGCGTGGCGGCCATCGCCCCGGCCACCGCAGGTGGACGGGCGGGCCGCTGCAGCGCCTCTCGGCGCCCGGCTGTGCTGTTGCGTGTTCCATCGTTGCCACGCCCCGGGCGGGTGTCAACCGGACCGGATCCCGCGACCCGATCATGAACCGGTCATTCCAGCAGCTGCTCGGTCAGCAGTGCACGGGCGGCGCGTTCACGTCCCGACGCGGCCAGCAGCCCCGCCGGTGCCAGCACGACCTCGCCGTCGATCCGCACGTCCGCACCGGTCAGGACGGGTGCGAGCACCGGATCGCTCTCGACGGTGGCGGCCACGGCCGCCAGGCCGGCGGGGTCCCGCTGGCGGAACACGCCGCCGGTGAGCACCACGAGACCGATGTCACCGAGTGCGGCAGCGCCGCGCAGCCCCAGCGCCCCGCGCTGCTGCGAGCCGGGCAGCCCGTCGTCGCCGTCGGGATCGGCGAGGTGGCCGGTCGCGCGCAGGTGCCTGCGCAGCGCGAGCACCGCGGCGACGGCCGCGAGCCGCCGGTCCTCCGCCGCCTCGCCCCGGGTCGCGGGCACCGACGCCCCGGCTCCGGCCAGCGCGGACACCGCGGGGGTGAGCAGGTCGGCCTCGACCGGGTCGACGACGCCGTCGGCCTGGGCCTCCACGATCAGCCCGTGCGCACCGTCCCGGAGCCCGAGGTCGCCCTCCACGGTGACCAGCGGTTCGGGCGCCGACGCCAGGAACGCCGGGTCGACGGCCTGGTGCACGTCGGTGGTCGCCGAGCCGATGTCGACGACGAGCACGCCGGTGCCGGTCACCCGGGCCAGCGCGGCCGCGCCGCCGGAGACCGCGAGCGGGGTGCGGGTGCGGGCCAGCGAGGTGAACCGCCCGTCCTCCCCGCTGCGGCCGAGTACGTGGCGCTCGTAGAGCCGGGTCACCGCGTTCCGGGCCGGTCCGGGGACGATCTCACCGGTCCGCGGGATCACGTTCGGGCAGGTCGTGACCGCCCGCCCGCCGGCGCGGAGCAGGCTCAGGGCGTCGTTGCGGGCGGCGTCGTCGACGGCGAGCAGGACCGGGTAACCACCGCGGGTGCGTGCCAGCCGTCCCGCGTTGTGCAGGACGATGCCGGGGTCCTCGCCGTCGGCCCCGCCGAGCAGCAGCACCACACCGGGCCGTTGCCCGGCCAGCTCGCGGACGTCGGAGGACTCCAGCGCCCCGCTGTACACCCCGACGACGCGTGCCCCGGCGGTCCGGCACACCCGGTGCGCGGCCTCGGTCGCGGCCAGGCGCTCCGCCCCGACGACGGCGAGGCGCAGCGCCCCGCCCGCCGAGGAGCAGGCCAGCACCTCCGGGGAGGCCGCCCCGCTGTGCCCGGCCGCGGCCGCCGCGGCGACGGCGGCGTCCACCCCGGCCAGGACGTCGGGGGTGGTGGGGTGCTCGGCGTAACCGGACGGCGAGCCGTCGGGCTGGACCAGCACGGCCTTCGTCCAGCAGGACCCGACGTCGAGGCAGACCGTCGCGGCACGCGGATCGCCGGCGTCGTCCGGCTGCGGAACGGTCATGGATCGCGAGCCTAGTGCCGAACCCGCCCTGGCAGGAGGGGTCGGAGCGGGCGAACCCCGGACAGCATTCCGGCCCCGCGGCACCGCCGTCGGGCGGGCCACGGGGCCGGAGGGGTGGCGCAGGGTCAGGCGTGCTCGCCGGTCACGAGCCGGCTGCGCGTGCGGCCGTAGAAGTAGTAGACGATGAAGCCGATGACCATCCAGCCGACGAACCGCAGCCAGGTGTCGACCGGCAGGAACAGCGCCACGCCGAAGCACAGCACCGCGGACAGGATCGGGATGAAGGGCACCAGCGGCGTCTTGAACGTGCGCGGCAGGTCGGGGCGCTTCTTGCGCAGCACGATCACGCCGATCGAGACCAGCACGAACGCGGCCAGCGTGCCGATGTTCACCAGCGCCGCGAGCTCGGAGAGCGGGATGAAGCCGCAGAGGATCGCCGACACGACACCGGTGATGATCGTGAGCTTGTAAGGGGTGCGGTACTTCGGGTGCACCTTGGCCAGCGTCGAGGGCAGCAGGTGGTCGCGGCTCATCGCGAACGCCACGCGGGTCTGGCCGAGCATCAGCGTCATGATCACGACGGTGAGGCCGATCAGGATGCCGAGCGAGATGATGAACTCCGCCGCGGGCACGCCGGTCGCGGCCATCGCCGCCGCCGCAGGCGCCTCCACGCCGAGCTGCTGGTACGGCAGGATCCCGGTGTAGACCAGCGAGACGACGATGTAGAGCACCGTCGCGATGGTCAGCGAGGCGATGATGCCGATCGGCATGGTCTTCTGCGGGTTCTTCACCTCCTCCGACAGCGTCGCGACGATGTCGAAGCCGAGGTAGGCGAAGAACACGACCGCGGCACCGGTGAACACGCCGGTGATGCCGAACCCGCTGTTGATGCCGAGGATCTGCAGCAGCAGCGGGGTACCGCCGACCGCGTCGGAATAGTCGGCGGGCTTCGACTCGGGGATGAACGGGATCCAGTTGGAGCTGGTCACGTAGAACGAGCCGATGATCAGGATCCCGGCGACGATCAGCAGCTTGAGCGTGGTGATGGTGGCGTTCACCCAGGCCGAGAGCCGGATGCCGATGATCAGCACGACCATCATGGCCAGCGAGATGAACATCGCCGGGACGTCGACGACACCGCCGTCCTCCGGGGCGCTGGAGATCGCGTCGGGGATCGAGAGGCCGAGCTTGCCGAGCACACTGTCGAAGTAGCCGCTCCACCCCTTCGACACGGTCGCCGCACCGAGGGTGAACTCCAGGATCAGGTCCCAGCCGATCATCCAGGCGATGAACTCGCCCATGGAGGCGTAGGAGAACGTGTAGGCGCTGCCCGCCACCGGCACGCTGGAGGCGAACTCGGCGTAGCAGAGCGCCGCCAGCGCACACACCACGCCGGCGATCAGGAACGACAGCGCCACCGCCGGTCCGGAGTAGTTCGCCGCCGCCTCACCGGCGAGGACGAACACCCCCGTCCCGATCAGGACGCCGATGCCCATGATCGTCAGTTGGACCGGACCGAGCGCCTTGCGCAGCTGGAACTCCGGTTCCTCGGTGTCCCTGATCGCCTGCTCGACCGACTTCGTGCGGAGAAAGCCGCTGAAGGGTCCGCCCCCGCGGTTCGTGACCGTCATGAGCGGTGAAGCTACGACCGCGACGAGTGCCGCGTCACGCGTCCGGGTACAGATTTCGGGTCACAATCAGGTTGCATTGCGATTTGCCCGTTTTGCGGGACCGTGTCCGGGAATGCCGGAATCCCGGATCCGCGGTTGCGGATCCGGGACCGGCGGAGAGCTCGGGCGGGGTCAGACCGTGCCGACCTCCAGGCCGTGCGCGTCGGCGACCTCGGCCGAGAGCAGCGTGCCACGGTGGGTCGACAGACCGTTCGCCAGGGCGGCGTCGGTGCGCGTCGCCTCCTCCCAGCCACGGTCGGCCAGGCGCAGCACGTAGGGCAGCGTCGCGTTGGTCAGCGCCCGGGTGGAGGTGTGCGGGACCGCGCCGGGCATGTTGGCGACGCAGTAGAAGACCGTGTCGTGGACGGCGTAGGTCGGCTCCGCGTGCGTGGTCGGCCGCGAGTCGGCGAAGCAGCCGCCCTGGTCGATCGCGATGTCGACCAGGACCGCACCCGGGCGCATCTGCGAGACGAGCTCGTTGGAGACCAGCGTCGGAGCCTTGGCGCCCGGCACCAGCACCGCGCCGACGACGAGATCGGCGTTGGTGACGGCCTCGCGGACCGAGAGCTGGGTGGAGTAGACGGTGCTGACCCGGCCGGCGTAGCGCTCGTCGATCGCGCGGAGCTTGTCGATGTCGATGTCGAGCACGGTCACCTTGGCGCCCATGCCCGCGGCGATGGCGACGGCGTTGGCACCGGCCACACCCGCACCCAGCACGACGACGTCGGCGCCGGGGGCGCCGGGGACACCGCCCATGAGCACGCCGCGGCCGCCGGCCGAGCTCATCAGGTGGTACGCGCCGGCCTGCGGGGCCAGCCGCCCGGCGACCTCGCTCATCGGGGCGAGCAGCGGGAGCCTGTTGTCGGCGGTGCGGACGGTCTCGTAGGCGATCGAGGTGGTGCCGGCGAAGAGGAGCGCGTCCGTGCACGACCGGGACGCGGCCAGGTGCAGGTAGGTGAACAGCGTCAGGTCCTCGCGCAGGTACCCGTACTCGGCCTCGATCGGCTCCTTGACCTTGAGCAGCAGCTCGGCCGAGGCCCAGACGTCGGCCGGGTCGGCGAGGATCTCGGCACCGGCGGACTTGAAGTCCGCGTCGGAGATGGCCGAGCCTGCGCCGGCGTCGTGCTCGACGAACACCTCGTGGCCGCGCTGGACCAGCTCGTGGACGCCGGCCGGGGTCAGGGCGACCCGGAACTCGTTGTCCTTGATCTCCTTGGGCACTGCGATGCGCATGTCGTTCTCCGTCCGCTCGGGTTGCGGACAAGAATGAAGATCCAGCGGTACCGTGCCAACGTTATCGCTGAAGATTCTCGAGGAGGCAGCATGACCGAAACATCTTCATCGGCCTCCCGGTCAGTGCCCGGCGCGCCGAACGACGTTCGGCTCGACGCGACCGACCGCGCGCTGCTGCGCCTGCTGGAGCAGGACGCCCGTACCCCGAACAACGCGCTCGCCGAGGCCGTCGGCATCGCGCCGTCGACCTGCCTGGGGCGGATCCGGGCGCTGCGCGAGCGCGGGGTCATCCGCGGCTACCACGCCGACGTCGACCCCGCGGCGACCGGACATCCGTTGCAGGCCATGATCTCCGTCCGCCTGCAGGCCGACGCCCGGGACCGGCTCGCCGAGTTCGTCGACCGGGCCGGGCGGCTGCCCGAGGTCCGCGACGTCTACTTCCTGGCCGGTGAGGACGACTACGTCCTGCGGGTGGCCACCGCCGACACCGCGGCGCTGCGCGACCTGGTCGGCGCGCTCAACTCCTACCGCGACGTGGCCGGGACCCGGACGGCGCTGATCTTCGAACACCACCGGGCCCCGCACACCTACTGACCCGGCGACCGGCACCGGAACGGCGCCGAGCACCTGTCCGGATCGGCGCGAGAACACGGCGGGACCGGGCGGAGCCGGTCAGCTGTCCTGCGCGACGGCCTCGCCCTCGCGGTCGATCTGGTTACCCGGCTCGGAGGCCGCGCTGCGGTCCAGGTCGGGCTCCAGGTAGATCTGCCGGGCGATCGGGACCTGCGCGCGCACCCGGGCTTCGGCCTCGTCGATCTCGCGGGCGACCTGCTCGACCGGCATCCGCGGCGTCAGCGCGATCTTCGCCGCGATCAGCAGCTCCTCCGGCCCGAGGTACTGGGTCTTGATGTGGATGACGCGGACGACGTGGTGCCCGGCCTCGAGCGCGTCGACGATCTTGTTCACCTCGGTGGGCAGCGCACCCTCACCGATGAGCAGGCTCTTCATCTCGATCACCAGCACGACCGCGATGATCCCGAGCAGGGTGCCGATGCACAGGGTGCCGATGGCGTCCCAGACCGGGTTGCCGGTGAGCAGCGTCAGCCCGACGCCGAGCAGGGCCAGCCCCAGACCGATCAGCGCACCGAAGTCCTCCAGCAGCACCACCGGCAGCTCCGGGGCCTTGGCCTGCCGGATGAACAGCCACCAGCTGCGCCGGCCCTTGGTCTTCTTCGACTCCCCGACCGCGGTGAAGAACGAGTAGCCCTCCAGGCAGACCGCCACGACCAGGATCGCGATCGCGATGATCGGCGAGCTCAGGTCCTCGGGCCGGCCGAGCTTCTCGATGCCCTCGTAGATCGCGAAGACCGACCCCATCGTGAACAGCAGCAGCGCCACGACGAAGGCGTAGAAGAACCGGTTGCGGCCGTAGCCGAACGGGTGCTCCGGGGTCGCCGTGCGCTCGGCGCGCTTGCGCCCCAGCAGGAGCAGCCCCTGGTTCGCGGTGTCGGCGACCGAGTGCACCCCCTCGGCGAGCATCGAGGACGCGCCGGTGAGCGCGAAGCCGATGAACTTCGCCACCGCGATCCCCAGGTTCGCGGCCAGTGCCGCCAGGATCGCCTTGCTACCGCCCTCGGCCGACAAATGGGCCTCCCCCGTGGTCACCGATCGTTGCGGCGAGCACTGTAGCGGGACCGGGGGAGCCGGCACGGGCGGAACCGCCGGGCGGCGGCCCGGCACCCGGCGGGAACCTAGAGCGCGTCCCCGGCCAGGAAGACCGTGGCGCCGTCGTCACCGCTGGCCAGCACCCCGCCGACGTCGGACGCGGCCAGGAACACCGCCGCCCCGCGGGGCAGCTCGACGGTCCCGTCCGGGCCCTCCACGGTCGCCTCGCCGTCGGTGCACAGCAGGATCCGGGCACCGCTGCCGGGCAGGTCGAGCTTGTCCCGGCCGTCGAGGTCGGCACGGCGCAGCAGGAACTCCTCCACCTCGACGGCGTAGCGCCGCCAGCCGGTCGCGTCCGGGTCGTCGACGGGCTCGCGCACCGGCGGCGGCGGGGCACCGAAGTCCAGCACCCGCAGCAGCTCCGGGACGTCGACGTGCTTGGGCGTCAGCCCGCCGCGCAGCACGTTGTCCGAGTTCGCCATCAGCTCGATGCCCGCCCCGGACAGGTAGGCGTGCAGGTTCCCGGCGGGCAGGAACAGCGCCTGCCCGGGGGACAGGGTGATCCGGTTGAGCAGCAGCGCGGCCAGCACACCGGCGTCGTCGGGGTAGCGCTCGGACAGGTCCAGCACCATCCGCGCCTCGCCTGCCCACTCGCCTGCCCCGCGCTCCAGCAGCCGGACCGCACCGTCCTGCAGGGCCGGGACGAGACCGTCGAGCACGGACTGGGGCAGCGTGATCCAGGTCGTGAACAGCGCGCGCAGGCCGTCCGGGTTCGGCTGGCCTGCCAGCAGCTCGGTGTGCGAGGCCAGCTCGGGCACCGCGAGGGCCTGCAGCAGCTCCACCGTGCGCGCCGGCTCCCGGAACCCGACGAGCGCGACGAACTCGGTGAGCGCGCAGATCAGCTCGGGCTTGTGGTTGGCGTCGCGGTAGTTGCGGTGCGGCGCGTCGACGGCGATCCCCGCCGCGTTCTCCCGCGCCCAGCCCTCCTGGGCCTGGGCGAGGCTGGGATGCGCCTGCAGGCTCAGCGGCTCGTCGGCGGCGAGCACCTTGAGCAGGAACGGCAGCCGCCCCTCCCAGCGGTCCCGGCCGTCGCCCAGGGCGGCGTCCGGGTCGGCCGCGATGAGCTCACCGAGCGGCCGGGGGCTGCCCCCGGCCGGACGCACCAGCGACGGCGCGCCGGGGTGGGCCCCCAGCCACAGCTCGGCCTGCGGGTGCGGGGACGGCACGGGCTCGCCGAGCAGCTCGGCGATCACCGTCCGCGACCCCCAGGCGTAGGTCCGGATCTGGTTCTCCAGCAGTTCCACGGGTCCCCCGAGGTCAGACGCCCAGGCCACCGCGGGTGGCCAGGCCCAGGTAGACGGCGGCGATGTCGGCCCGCAGCGCGAGCAGGCCGGCGCGCAGCAGGACCGCGTCGCGGCTCCCGCGCGGGATCTCGTCCACCGGATGTGCGAGGTCGGCGTTCGGCCACTCCCGGCCGAGGAGGCGGCGGCTGACCTGCTGCGGGTCCTCCTCGCCGGTACCGAGCAGCACCAGGCGGGGCGGCGGCGCGGCGGCCGACGGCTCCGGGTCGTCGAACGGGTCGGCGAAGATGTCGCTCTCCCGCTCGGACAGGTCGACGGCGACGCGCAGCCCGGCCAGCGTGCCGGCCTGGCCGAGGTCGGAGGCCTGCGCGACGACACCGGCGTGCGCGGCCAGCGCGGTCGCCCCGTGCCGGGCGATGGCGGCCGCGGCCAGGTCGGCGCCCCACAGCAGCGGGGTGCGCTCGGCGAAGCGCAGCGCCAGCGACTTGGCCGGGTTCACGAACGGCTCGTGGCCGGGCTGGCAGCGCTCGGCCTCGGCGTCGAGGGCGTCGGCGAGATGCTCCAGCCCCGCCTGCGGCACCGGGGAGATCAGCTCCAGCTCCGACACCACGACGAGCGCCACGGCCAGCGCCTGGGCGAACCCGAGGCCCTCGGGCAACGGGATCCGCGGCTCGACCAGCCGGACCCGTCCGGCCCCGGCCTGCGACACCGGGCCGCCGTCCGGTGCGGACAGCACGACCTCGGCGCCGCGGCGGCTCGCCAGCTCCACGGACTCGGCCAGCACGGGGTCGGTCGGGTCCGCGGTGTGCGCGACGACGACGTCGAGCGGCCCGATCCAGCCGGGCACCCGGTCCGACTGCACCACCGGCACCGGGCAGCGGTCCCCCAGCAGCGCGGTGACCAGGTCGCACACCGCCCCGGAGACGCCCGGACGGCTCAGCAGGACCAGCGCCCGCGGGCGGTGCCCGGCGAGCCGGTCCACGCCCGCCTCGCCGCACGCGTGCACCGCGGAACGCACCTGGGCGCCCGCGGTCGCGGCGGCACGGAGCACGCCGGTGGAGTCCCGGGAGGCGAGCTCACCGGGATCGGCCAGGAGGGTGTCGTCGAGCACCGGCGTCACCCGTCGTGCCCGACGGTCTTCCCCGGGGCCGGGGAGCCCGGGCCGGTTCCCGGGAGGGCGGCGTCGAGCAGGAGCACCGGGATGCCGTCGGTGACCGGGAACGCCCGGGTGCACGCGCCACAGCGCAACGTCTCGTTCTCGCTGGTCAGGGACGCGTGCTCGTCGCACGGGCACGCCAGGATCTCCAGCAGCTGGGGGTCGAGCTGTACGGCCACGGTTCTCCTCGTCGTCACGCCTGCAGGGTCGATGCTGCCACCGCTCGGCGTCGTCGCGCGGGGGCCGACCGGGTACGGCCGCGGTGAATCCGGCTCCGGATCGATCCGGAGCCGCTGTCGGACAGCCGCTCGGGGCCACGTCCGCTCAGGACCGGACGATCTCCAGGACCTCGTCCCGCAGGGCGGCCACGGCGGCGTCGTCGGCGGCCTCCACGTTGAGCCGCAGCAGCGGCTCGGTGTTGGAGGCGCGCAGGTTGAACCACGAGCCGTCGGGCAGCGACACGGTCAGGCCGTCGAGCCGGTCGAGCTCGACACCGTCGCGGGCACCGTAGATCTTCTCGATCTCGGCGACCGTGGCGGCCTGGTCGGTGACCGTGGAGTTGATCTCACCGGAGGCGGAGTAGCGCTCGTAGGACTCCATCAGCCCGGACAGCGTCGCGTTCTCGCCCGCCGCGCGGTGCTCACCGAGCGCGGCCAGCACGTGCAGCGCCGCGAGCATCCCGGAGTCGGCCTTCCAGAAGTCGCGGAAGTAGTAGTGCGCCGAGTGCTCGCCACCGAACACGGCACCGGTCTCGGCCATCGTCTGCTTGATGAACGAGTGCCCGACCCGGGTGCGGACCGGGCGGCCGCCGCGCTCGGCGACCAGCTCGGGCACCGCACGGGAGGTGATCAGGTTGTGGATCACGCAGACGTCGGTCTCGCCGCGGGCCGCCGCCTTGTCCAGCTCGCGGGCCGCGACCAGCGCGGTGATGGCGCTCGGGCTGACCGCCTCGCCGCGCTCGTCGACGACGAAGCAGCGGTCGGCGTCGCCGTCGAAGGCCAGGCCCAGGTCGGCGCCCTCGGCGACGACGGCCTTCTGCAGGTCGACCAGGTTGGCCGGGTCCAGCGGGTTCGCCTCGTGGTTGGGGAAGGTGCCGTCGAGCTCGAAGTACAGCGGCACGACGTGCATGCCGAGCGTCTCGAACACGGTGGGGACGGTGTGGCCGCCCATCCCGTTGCCTGCGTCCACGACGACCGTGAGCCCGGCACAGCCGGCCAGGTCGACCAGGCCGCGCAGGTAGTCGGCGTAGCCGTCGCGCAGGTCCTCGGTGCGGACGGTGCCGGGAGTGCCGTCGAACGCCGGGATGCCGTCGTCGAGGAAGCGGCCCGCCTCGTCGCGGATGGTCGCGAGCCCGGAGGACTGGCCGATCGGCACGGCGCCGGCGCGGCACAGCTTGATGCCGTTGTAGGCGGCCGGGTTGTGGCTGGCGGTGAACATCGCGCCGGGCAGGCCGAGCGTGCCGGAGGCGAAGTAGAGCATGTCGGTGCTGGCCAGGCCGATGTCGACGACGTCGAGGCCCTGTCCGGTGACGCCCTCGGCGAATGCGGCCGCCAGCCGCGGTGAGGAGTCGCGCATGTCCCGGCCGACGACGACCGCAGGTGTTCCCGCGGAGTCACCGGGGCCGGGGTCGGATGCGACGAGCCGCGCGGTCGCCGCGCCGAGGGCGCGTGCGGTCCGTTCGTCGAGCTGCTCGCCGACGACACCGCGGATGTCGTAGGCCTTCACGATCGCCGAGAGGTCGGGCACGACACACGACCCTAGCGCAAGACCGTCACCCGTCCGCGCTCATCTCACGCGTGTGAGCGTCCGGCCACGCGCGGTACCGCGATCAGGAGCGGATCAGGAGTGGTGGCGGGTGGCGGATCAGGAGTTGCGGCTGTCCTCCGAGGGCGCCGGTAGCGCCCGCAGGTGCCCCCGCCGCCCGTTGCCGCCACCGTTCCGGGCCACCACCTCGACCGGCCGGTCCCCCCGTCCCGCCTCGCGGACGGCGTCCGCGAGCGCGGTCAGCTCCTCCGTCGCGTGCTGGGGCGGTGTGAACTCGCCCTCGAACCGGACGACCTCCCAGCCGCGCGGCGCGGTCAGGCTCTGCGCGTGCGCGGTGCAGAGGTCATAGGAGTGCGGTTCGGCCTGGGTGGCCAGCGGGCCGACGACGGCGGTGGAGTCGGCGTAGACATAGGTGAGCGTGGCGACGGCGGGCTCGGTGCAGCCCGTCCGCGAACATCTCCGCACACTCAACACACTCCGGACGATAGCCCCTCGGGTTCCGCACGCCGCACTGCGACGCGCGCCCGGCTCGGTCGGGCCCGGTCCGGGCGGGTGTACGCCTAGAATCACCGGGGTGTCCACCGCCCACCGTCTGCTGCGCCGTACCCCGCGCCGCCGCGACCGCCGCGGCCGAGGCCTGCGCGGGCTGATGTACCCGGTGACCACCCCCGCCTTCCGCACCCGCGCCGAGCGCTTCGACGCCAAGGTGCTGGAGGCGCTCGAGCCGATCGAGTCGCGGTGGGGGCCGGAGATCGCCGACCTGGACCTGGCCGTGGACGACGTCCCGGCCGTCGACACGACCTCGCCGGACGAGGTCGCGTGGGGCACCGGCGTCCTCGCCGACGCCACCGTGCCGCTGGCCCAGCTGGTCCCGGCCGGGGTCGACTCGGCGGGCCTGCCGACCCGCGCACGGATCGTGCTCTACCGCCGTCCGCTGGAGGCCCGGGCCCGCAACGGTGAGGACCTCGCCGACCTGGTGCACGAGGTGCTCGTCGAGCAGGTCGCGGAGTACCTCAACATCGAGCCCGACGCCGTCGACGGCGGCTGAGCCCGGCCCCGCACACGACGACGCCCGGGCCACCGCGTGGTGTCCCGGGCGTTCGTGGTCTGTTTCCCCCCTGTGGGAAGCGGTGGTCCGCTCAGACCGCCGCTCGGCGCAGCCGTCGGCGCTCCCGCTCGGAGAGCCCGCCCCAGATCCCGAAGCGCTCGTCCTGCGCCAGGGCGTACTCCAGGCACTCGGCCCGGACCTCGCACCCGGAACAGATCCGCTTCGCCTCGCGGGTGGAGCCGCCCTTCTCCGGGAAGAACGCCTCCGGATCGGTCTGGGCGCACAGCGCACGTTCCTGCCACTCCGGGACCTCGTCGCCGGACATGTCGTCCAGCAGCAGCCCCTTCAGGTCCAGAACCTGTGCATCGTGGCCCTGCTCGCCGCGATGTGTGTCCATCGCGACGATGTCGTGCTCCATGCCGGCTGTTTCCGCCGGCCGCAGCATCCGCATGAAACCCTCGACGTCGTCCACTCGCCCACCTCCCCGCAACGCTTCGGCGAATGACACCGCTGTAAGTACAGCGCTGACGTTCCATGATGGCAAGCTCGCTCTTCCGAATGAGTGAAGCCTCCCGCGCGTTTGTTTGGGCCGTCCGGGACGATGGGTACATGGCATCCCCGGCTCTGCGCGTCAGCCCCTTCTTCCTGATCCTTCTGGGTGTGACGGCCGTCGGCGGGGTGTTCTCGGTGCTGGGGGCCTCGTGGGGATCCAGCGCCGCGGTGATCGGCGGCATCTTCGTGCTCGTGGTCGGCGGCTGGGCCGTCTCGCTGTGCCTGCACGAGTACGGCCACGCGATCGCGGCTTTCCGCGGCGGTGACCGGTCGGTGGCCGCGAAGGGCTATCTGACCCTGGACATCCGCCGCTACACCGACGTCGGCTACTCGTTCGTCCTGCCGCTGGTGATCTTCCTGATCGGCGGGCTGCCGCTGCCAGGCGGCGCGGTGTGGATCCAGCAGGGGGCGTTGCGCAGCAAGGGCTGGCGCAGCGCGGTCTCGTTCGCCGGGCCGCTGGCGAACCTGCTGCTGGGGATCGTGCTGACCGTCGTCGTCGGCGCGGTGCCGATGCCGATCCCGCTCGCCGCCGGGCTGTCCGCGCTGGCGTTGTTCCAGGTCGTCGCGTTCGTGCTGAACATGCTCCCGGTGCCCGGCCTCGACGGCTACGGCGTGCTGGAGCCCTACCTGTCGCGGCCGGCCCAGGAGCTCGGCGCCCGGGTGCGGCCGTGGGCGCCGCTGGCGCTGCTCGCGGTGCTGCTGTTCGTGCCGGGGGTCGGCGGTGCGTTCTTCTCCGCCGCCCAGTCGCTCTACGGCGCCGTCGGCGGCAACACGAGCCTGGCCGGCGCGGGCTACCAGGCGCTGTTCTTCTGGCGGTATCTCTGAGCCTCCGGCGGGACCTCTGAGCCTCCGGCGCTACGGCCGCACCGGCGCCGGTGCGGCGGCCACCATGGTCGCGACGGTGTCGCTGTCGGCCGGCAGCGCGTCCACCGGCCACCAGCGCAGGTCCAGCGACTCGTCGCTGATCACCGGCTGCGCACCGGCCGGGGCACGTACGAGGTAGCGCACGTCGAGGTGGCGGGTCGGGACGCCGCCGGAGCAGGTGACGGCGTGCACGTCGACGTGCAGCGGGTGCTCGCCGATCTCCAGCCCGCTCATCCCGGACTCCTCGGTCGCCTCGCGCAGCGCGGCCGCCCGCAGGCTCTCGTCGCCGGGCTCGCAGTGCCCGCCCAGCTGGATCCAGCGCCCGACGCGCGGGTGCAGGGTCAGCAGGGTGTGCTCGCCGGTCGCGTCGACGAGCAGCGCCGACGCGGTCAGGTGCCCGGGCGCGCAGGAGCGGTCGCAGGCGTCGTCGGGGCGGGCGTCGAGGAACGCCAGCAGTGCCTGCTTGAGCGCGCGCTGGGCCTCCCCGGGCGGGTCCCATGCGTCGAGCTCACGGGTGGCGGTCGCGGTGGCTACCAACGGGTCTCAGCGCTCCAGCAGGGCGTCGGCGGGGTCGCGCGGGCTGCGTGGGGTGAGCGGCTCGGCCGGGACACCGACCGCGACCGCGCCCAGCGGGGCCCAGTCCGCAGGCAGGTCCAGGGCGTCGCGCACGACGTCCGCGGCGAAGATCGTCGACCCGACCCAGCAGGACGCCAGGCCCTCGGCGGCCAGCGCGACCAGCAGCGACTGCACGGCCGCTCCCCCGGCGACGGTGAACATGTCCCGCTCGGCGGCGTCGCGCGGGTCCGTGCCGGCGGCGTCAGCGGAGCCGGCGGGGCCGGCGGGGCCGGCGGGGCCGGCGCCGGAGTAGGTGTGCATGCCCTCGCCGGTGCGGAACGCGAGCACCACCTCCGGCGCGCGGCGCAGCAGCTCGCCGCGGGCGAGCCGGCGTTCGATCTCGTCGGCCGGCCGTCCGTCGGCGGCCAGGTCGGCGCGCCAGCGGTCGGCCAGCGCGTCGAGCACGGCCGTGCGGCGGGCCGGGTCGCGCAGCCACACGAACCGGAACGGGGTGCTGTGGTGCGGGGCCGGCGCGGTCAGCGCGACGCCGACCGCGCGGCGCAGCGCGTCGGCGTCGACCGGGGCCTCGGCGGGGTCGGCGAAGTCGCGGGTGCTGCGGCGCAGCAGGACCGCCTCACGGTGGCCGCGAGCCAGTGCCTCCTCGGTCCCGAGCCAGAACAGGTCGTCCTCGACCGGGCGGACGAGATCGCGGGCGACGGAGCCGTCGTCGTCGAGGGCCATGCCGCGCACCACGGCGACCGGCAGCGAGCCGAGCTTGCCCTTCACCAGGTCCGCGGCGGCGGCGATCTCGTCGGCGAGCGCGATCTCGGTGACGAGCAGGTCGTTGCCCTGACCGTCGACGGCGCCGCCGTAGCGGTGCAGCACCGGCACGCCCGCGGAGCCGATCGCGACGTCGGTCTGCCCGACCCGCCACGTCCGTCCGAGGGTGTCGGTGACGACCACGCCGACGGTCACCCCCAGCCGCTCACGCAGCCCGTCGCGCAGCGCGGCGGCGCTGGCGTCCGGGTCCGCGGGCAGCAGGGCGAGCTCGTCGCGGCGGACGTTGGAGCCGTCCACCCCGGCCGCGGCCTGCACGATCCCGAGCTTCCCGGCGACGATCAGCGTCTTGCCGCGGCGGGCCAGGATCCGCTCGGTCTCGCCGTCGATGAGCCTGCGGCGCAGGGCGTCGCGCTCGTCGTCGTCGACCGGGGCGGCGACCAGGCGACCCTCGGTCTTGGAGAACACCTTCGAGGTGACCACGACGACGTCACCGTCGCGCAGCGACGGCATCGCCTCGGCCAGCGCGGCGGTGAGGTCGTCGCCGGGACGGAACTCCGGCAGCCCCGGGACACCGAGGACCTCCAGCGACTCCGATGCGTGGTCGGCGAACGCCGGGTGTGCGGGCTCAGACACGCACGCCGGCCAGGTCGAACGCGGCACGGGCCATGTCGGCGGTCGCCTCGTGGTCGGTCATCAGCAGCGGCACCTCGCGCACGGTCGCACCGGGCACGGTCGCGGTGTCGCCGGTGTGCACCAGGTAGCCGTCGAGCAGGCCGCCCTCGCCGCGCCCGCCGTAGTGCCGCCCGACGCCCTCGGCGCTGGTCTCGACGCCGATCGCGGACAGGCAGGCGTCGGCCATGCCGCGCACCGGGCGCCCGCCGACGATCGGCGAGAGACCGACGACCGGGGCCGGGGTCGCGGCGAGCGCCTGCGGCACACCGGGAACGGAGATGATCGTGCCGATCGACACGACCGGGTTCGACGGTGCGACCAGCACGACGTCGGCCTCGGCGATCGAGGCGCGGGCCTCGGGCAGGATCGCGGCGCGGTCCGCGCCGACCGAGGCGAACCGGTACGCCTTCGGCGCGGCCCGGTGCTTGATCCACCACTCCTGGAAGTGGATCGCGACCTGCGGCGGGGTCTCCTCGCTCGCCTCGGCCCCGCCGTCGAGCTCGGGGTTGTCGATCACCACATGGGTCTCGACGCGCTCGTCGGAGGCCGGGAGCAGCCGCACCCCGGGCTGCCAGCGGTGACACAGCGCCTCGGTGACCTGCGAGAGCGGGTAGCCCGCGCGCAGCATCCGGGTCCGGACGAGGTGTGTGGCGACGTCGCGGTCACCCAGCCCGAACCAGGTCGGCTCGGCGCCGTAGGCCTCGAGCTCGGCCTTCACCGACCACGTCTCGTCGGCGCGGCCCCAGCCCTTCTCGACGTCGATGCCGCCGCCGAGGGTGTACATGCAGGTGTCGAGGTCGGGGCAGACCCGCAGCCCGTGCAGCCAGATGTCGTCGCCGACGTTCACGACGGCGTCGACGGAGTGCGGGTGGTTCTCCGGGCCGGGCCCGACGGGCGGCAGCCCGAGCGCGAGCTTGACCCCTTGCAGGAAGCGGGCCCCACCGACCCCGCCGACCAGTACGGTGACCTTCACGCGACCGACCCTACGACGCGCATCCGCAGGTCACATCGCCCGGTAGTCGCGGGGTGAGAAGCGCGGCCCGAACCGCGGCCGCCGGAATCCGGACGCCTCGACGTAGCGCACCGCCCGCTGCCGCTGCGGCGCGTACGGAGCGAGCACGTCCAGCAACCCGGCGTCGTCGAGGTCGTGGCCGAGCAGCGCCCAGCCGACGGTGCTGGGGATGTGGAAGTCGCCGAAGCTGACCGCGTCCGGGTCGCCCCAGACCCGCTGCGCGACCTCCGCCGCGGTCCACACACCGATGCCGCGGACCCGGCGCAGCAGCACCCGGCCCTGCTCACCACCGACCCGGGCGGCGTCCTCCAGGCGGTGCGCGACGAGGGCGGCGTGCAGGATCGCCGACCGCCGTGCGTGGTCGACCCCGGCCCGGTGCCACTCCCAGACCGGGATCTCCCGCACCCGTCCCGGGGTGGGCGGGGTACGCATGCCGTGCGGGACGACACCCCCGGGTCCGGGGGCCGGCTCGCCGAACCGCCGGGCCAGCTCGCGGAACGAGCGGTGCGCCTCGACGCCGGTGACCTTCTGCTCCAGCACCGCGGGCAGCAGCGCGTCCCACACCCGCCCGGACGAGCCGAGCCGCAGCCCGGGGCGGCGGCGCACCGCGTCGGCGACGACCGGGTGGTGCGCGGCGAACGCCGACGGGTCGTCGTCGGCGCCGAGCAGCGACGGCAGCCGGTCCAGCTCCCAGCCGGCGCCGGGCCCCCAGCCGGTGGCACGGACCGTGCCGTGCTCCCCGCCGTCGGCGCGGCGGCGGATCGCGACCGTCGCCGGGCCGTCCGGGGTGGTGGACGCCCGCCAGATCACGCCGCCGTCGCCGGCGGTGCGCCACGTCGGGTCGCCCCGGCCGCGGCGCAGCGGGGCGAGCACGCCGTAGAGGTCCAGCAGGAACGGCGGCCGCCACTCCCGGTCGAGCACGGTTACACGTCCGGGGAGAACCGGACTCCGTGCGGCGGCAGCGCCACGTCCGGCCAGATCCGCATGTTGTTGCGCAGCTCGCAATGCGCACCGATCACGGCCCGGTCGCCGACGACGGTGTCGCGCACGCTGGCGCCCTCCTCGACGACCGCACCCGCGCCGATCACCGAGCTCTCCACGACCGCCCCCGGCCCGACGACGGCGCCGTCGAAGAGCATCGAGCCCTCGATCCGCGCCCCGGAGCCGACCCGCGCGCCGCGGCCGACGGTGCTGCCGCCGAACACGAACGCGTCCGGGGCGACCTCGGCGTCGTCGAGGACCATCGCCTCGCCGGTCGGGCCGGGCAGCGCCGCCGACGGGGCGACGCCGCGGACCAGGTCCGCCGAGCCGTGCACCAGGTCGCCGGGGGTGCCCATGTCACGCCAGTACGCGACGTCGACGTGGCCCTGGACGCGGCGGCCCTGGGCCAGCAGCTCCGGGAACGTCTCGCGCTCCACCGACACCGGGCGCCCGTCGGGGATCTCGTCGATGATCTCGCGGCGGAAGACGTAGCAACCGGCGTTGATCTGGTCGGTCGGCGGGTCGTCGGTCTTCTCCAGGAACGCGGTGACCCGCCCGGTCGGGTCGGTCGGCACGCAGCCGAACGCCCGCGGGTTCTGCACCCGCACCAGGTGCAGGGTGACGTCGGCCGAGGTCCGCCGGTGCGTCTCGAGGACGGCGTTGAGGTCGGTCCCGGCGAGCACGTCCCCGTTGAAGATCATGACGTGCTCGGCGGACAGCTTCGGGGCGACGTTGCGGATGCCCCCGCCGGTGCCCAGCGGCTCGGTCTCGGTCACGTAGGTCAGCTCCAGCCCGAGCGCCGAGCCGTCACCGAAGTGCTCCTCGAAGGTCTCGGCCAGGTAGCTGGTGCCCAGCACCACCCGCCGGATGCCGGCCTCCCGTATTCGGGACAGCAGGTGCGCCAGGAACGGCACACCCGCGGTGGGCAGCATCGGCTTGGGCGCCGACAGCGTCAGTGGCCGCAGCCGGGTGCCCTTGCCCCCGACCAGTACGACCGCCTCGACGTCCTGCAACGCGGTTCCCCCTCGGTCTCTCGTGTTCGGCCGCTCAGCGGCCCGCCCGGGCCGCGGCGATCCGGGATCGGACGGCCAGCCCGGCACGCAGTGCGGCGCGCAGCGGTGCGTCGGCCGGCCGGGCGTGCCGGTCGGCCAGGTAGCGGTAGGCGCTGCGGTGGTGCTCGGCGAGCATCCGCGCCGACACCTCCGGCCTGCCGGTGGACACTCCGCCCACGTGCACGACCTCGGACGAGGGTACGTACACGTTTCGCCATCCGGCCCGGCCCAGGCGGTCGCCCAGGTCGACGTCCTCGAAGTACATGAAGTAGCGCGGGTCGAACCCGTCGACGGAGTCGAACGCGCTCCGGCGCAGCAGCAGGCACGAGCCGGACAGCCAGCCGGCGTCGCGCTCGCTGACGTCCTCGGTGCTCCGCCGGTACGCGGTGCTCCACGGGTTGCCGGGCCAGACCTGCCCCAGCGTGGCGTGCCCGGCCCCGGCGACCAGCGACGGGACCTGCCGTGCCGACGGGTAGACCTCACCGGAGGGCTCCCGGATGAGCGGGCCCAGCGAGCCCGCCCGCGGGTAGCGGCGACCGGCGTCGAGCAGCACGTCCAGCGCGCCGGGGCGCCACTCGAGGTCCTGGTTGGCGACGACGACCCAGCCGTACTCCGGCCCGAGCGCGGCCACCCCGCGGTTCGCAGCGGTGCCGTAGCCGACGTTCTCACCGATCTCGACCAGCTCGACGTCGTCGTGCTCCGCGGCCACGCGCTGCGGCACGCCGTCGCCGGAGGCGTTGTCGGCGAGCACGATCCGGACGGGTCCGGACGACGCGGCGCGGGTCGAGGCGACGAACGGCTCGAGCATGTCCCCGGGCCAGTAGGTCACGACGACGACGGCGACCCGGTCGCCGTACGCACGCTGCGGATCCTGCGGCTGCACGGGCCCGAACCTAGCGAGGGCCCGCCGGGCCCGGTCGGGCGGGACCGCCCGGTCGGCGGAGCGTGGACACGAACGTCACACTCAGTGATCATGATCGGGGGCTCCGGCGCGGCCCCGAGCCCGGGTCGCAAGCCCGCGACCAGCGGCGACACCGGGTGTGACGCGATCACCCTCAAGTTCCGGCGTGGTCGGAGGACCGGGTCACGACCTCGACACGCCTTCCCGTTCGGCCCACGGGGACGGCCGGGATGTTGCACCCTGAACGACGACACTCCGTGATCCGGCCGGCGTCGAGCCGGGTCCCGAGCCGTCTTCACCGCCGTTCCGAGCCCCCGAGGAGGCAGCAGCGTGCGTTCCGCCCCGTACCGCTCCGCCCCGGCCCGGGACCCCCGCGGCACCCGCGGGAGCCGTGTGCTCCACCGGTTCCGGGTGGCGGTCGCGACGCTGTCGGCGGTCACGATGCTGGTGACCGGCGGGGCGTGGCTGCTCTACCGCGACGTCACCGGCGGGATCAGCACCACGAACCTGCTCTTCGGCGGCTCGTCGGGCGGGGACCAGAACATTCTGCTCGTCGGCGTCGACAGCCGGACCGACGCGCAGGGCAACCCGCTGCCCCCGGAGGTCCTGGCGCAGCTGCACAGCGGCGCGGAGTCCGGCGTCCTCAACTCCGACACGATCATCGTCGTGCACGTGCCGTCGGGCGGCGGCAGCGCGACGGCGTTCTCCATCCCGCGCGACTCCGAGGTCGCGATCCCCGGGCTCGGCACCAACAAGATCAACGCCGCGTATCCGCAGACGAAGGCGCAGGCCGCGTCCCGGCTCAGCAGCCAGGGCGTCGCCGACTCCCGGCAGCTCGACCAGCAGTCCTCGCAGGAGGGCAGGCAGGCGCTGATCGGGGCGGTGCAGGACCTGACCGGGCTCGGCGTCGACCACTACGCCGAGGTCAACCTGCTCGGCTTCCACAACCTGACCCAGGCCATCGGCGGCGTCGACGTCTGCCTGAAGGCCCCGGCGAAGGACGCGTTCTCCGGCGCGGACTTCCCGGCGGGCCCGCAGACGATCTCCGGCACGCAGGCGCTGTCGTTCGTCCGCCAGCGCCACGGCCTCGCCGCCGGGGACCTGTCCCGGATCAAGCGCCAGCAGGTGTTCCTGGCCGCGGTGGCGCACAAGGTGCTCTCGTCGGGGACGCTGACCGACCCGTCGAAGCTGTCGGCGCTGATCGGTGTCGTCCAGCAGTCGGTGGTGATCGACAGCGGCTGGGACGTGCTCGGCTTCGCCCGCCAGGCCTCCGACATCGCCGGCGGCCAGATGAACTTCCTGACGATCCCGACCGGCCCGCCGCACGACTCGGGCAAGGGCGACGTGCTGAGCGTCGATCCGGGCCAGGTCCGGGACTTCGTCACCCGGCACACCGAGGAGCAGCCCGCCACCCGCCAGGCCGCGCAGGCGGTGCCCGACGAGGCGCCTGCCGCTCCCGCGCGGAAGGCGGCGCCCGCCGAGGCGGCCGGGCCGGTGACCGCCGACGTCGGGAACGGGTCGGGCCGCACCGGGCTCGCCGCGGGCGTCGCGGGGGTCCTGGGGCAGAACGGGATCGCCACCGGCCAGGTCGGCAACGCCCCGGACCGCACCACCTCGGTGGTCCGCTACGGCGCGGCCGACGGCGACGCGGGCGCCCGCAAGGTCGCCGGTGCACTCGGCGGGATCGGCGTCGAGCAGTCCGAGGGCGTCGCCCCGGGCCGGGTGCAGGTGCTGATCGGCACCGACTACCACGGCCCCGGGGACTCCGGCGCCGGTGCGCCCGCCGCGGGCGGTGGAGCCGGCGGCGCGCCCTCCGCACCGCCGATCACCGCGGGCGGGGTGCCCTGCATCGACTGACGGCTCGGCCGCGGGGTCGGATCGGCTAGCGTCGCGTCCGATGAGCCCCGTCTTCGGTACCGACCTGTTCCTCACCGACGCGCTGCTCGGCCCGGCCATGGCCGACGCGGCCAAGCCGCTGCTGACCTACTACGACGACGCCACCGGCGAGCGCGTCGAGCTGTCCGGCGTCACGACCGCGAACTGGGCGGCGAAGTCGGCCAACCTGCTGCGCGACGAGTGCGACGTCGAGCCGGGCGTGCGGGTCGCGTCGCTGCTGCCCGCGCACTGGCAGACCGCCGCGGTGCTGCTCGCGCTGTGGTCCTGCGGCGCCGAGCTGACGAGCGCCCCGTCGTCGGCGGAGTGGGTGCTCACCGACGCGGCGCACCTGGACGAGGCGCTGGCCGCCGGCGCCGAGGGCGTCGTCGCGTTCTCCCTGGACGCGTTCGGCCGGGGGATCCCCGACCTGCCCGACGGCGTCATCGACTACGCCACCGAGGTCCGCCCGCACGGCGACGAGTTCGTGCCGTGGGACCCGGTCGGGCCCGACGCACCCGCGTGGGACGGCGCCACCGGCGCCCAGGTGCTCGACGCGGCCCGTGAGCGCGCCGCAGCGCTGTCCTTCTCCCCCGCCGCCCGCGTGCAGTCCACGCTGGCCTGGGACACCCCGGACGGGCTGCGCGACGGCCTGCTCGCCGTCCTCGCCGCCGGGGGTTCGCTGGTCCAGGTGGCCCAGCCGGAGATCACGCGGCTGGAGCACAAGGCGGAGAGCGAGAACGTCACCGTCCGGATCGGCTGAGCGGGCCCGCGCGAGCCGCCCCGCCGCGCGTGAGACTCTGGACGATCGTGAGCACCATCGAGCCCGGTACCCGGGTGAGCGCGCGGGACGTCGACGACGCGGCCGAGCGCCTGCGCGCCGTCATCGGCCCGACCCCGCTGCAGCTCAACCCGCGCCTGTCCGACGAGCTCGGCGGCGAGGTGTGGGTCAAGCGCGAGGACCTGCAGCCGGTCCGCTCCTACAAGATCCGCGGGGCGTACAACCTCATCGCCGAGCTGCCCGAGCAGGCCCGCGCGGCCGGGGTGGTGTGCGCCAGCGCAGGCAACCACGCCCAGGGGGTCGCGTTCGCCTGCAACCGGCTCGGAGTCAAGGGCCGGGTGTACCTGCCCGGGACGACGCCGCGGCAGAAGCGCGACCGCGTCGCCCGGCTCGGCCGCGACGCCGTCGAGGTGCGGGTGGTCGGCAACACCTACGACGAGGCCGCCGCCGCGGCCCGCGCCGACGCCGAGTCCACCGGCGCGACGCAGGTGCCCGCGTTCGACGACCCGCGCACCATCGCCGGTCAGGGCACGATCGCCCGCGAGATCCTGGCCCAGCTGGCCGACCCGCCGGACGTGCTGGTCGTGCCGGTCGGCGGCGGCGGGCTGCTGTCCGGGGCGATCACGTACCTGCGCGAGCACGCGCCGTCGACCCGGATCGTCGGCGTCGAGCCGGCGAGTGCGGCGAGCATGGCGGCCGCGTTCGCCGCCGGGGAGCCGGTGGAGCTGGACCGGATCGACCCGTTCGTCGACGGCGCCGCCGTGCGCAAGGTCGGCGCCGACACGTTCCGGATCGCCCACGACGCGGGCGTCGAGCTGCTCGCGGTGCCCGAGGGCCGGATCTGCGTCGAGATGCTGTCGCTCTACCAGTCCGACGGGATCATCGCCGAGCCCGCGGGCGCGCTGTCCCCCGCGGCGCTGGGCCTGCTCGACATCCCGCGGAACGCGACGACGGTCTCGCTGATCTCCGGCGGGAACAACGACGTCAGCCGCTACGCCGACATCGTCGAGCGCGCACTGGTGTACGAGGGCCGCAAGCACTACTTCCTGGTCGAGTTCCCGCAGGAGCCCGGTGCACTGCGCCGCTTCCTCGACGACGTCCTCGGCCCGGACGACGACATCACGCTGTTCGAGTACACCAAGCGCTCCAACCGGGAGACCGGCCCGGCGCTGGTGGGCATCGAGCTGGGTGCGCCGGACGACCTGCCCGCGCTGCTCAAGCGGATGGAGGAGGCTCCGCCGCACATCGAGCAGATCCCGCCGGACAGCCCGCTGTTCGGGTTCATCCTGTAGCCGGTGTCGCACAGCGGCAACGTGCGGGTAATGCCCGGCGCCTAGCGTCGGTGCCGTGCCCGAGATGACGTTCGACGTCCGCTGGCCGGACGGCACCGAGGTCAGCTACTACTCGCCGTCGCTGGTCGTGGAGGAACACCTCGCGACCGGCACGGCGTACCCGGTCGCCGACTTCGTCGCCCGCAGCCGGACCTGCATGGAGATCGCCGACGCACGCGTGCGGAAGAAGTACGGCATCGGCTGCGCGCAGTCGGTGCGGACCATCGCGCTGATCAGCGCCGCGGCCCGCCGGTTCGGTCCGGACGACGAGGTGCTGGTGGAGAGCTTCCGGCGCTGACGGGCACGCTCACCGGTCCCACCAGTCCAGGACCCGGGTGGCGTACAACGTCAGCCACGGCGACGGCTCCCCCGCGGGCACGTCGACCTCGAACCACATCTCGCCGGGGTCCCGCTCGCCCTGCACCCAGAGCCCGTCCGGGCCGCGGGCGGCGCGCACGAGCTCGACCGCCTCGCTCAGCCGCGGGTCCCGGGGACCGCCGTCGAGGGCGTGGGCGCGGCGGAAGTAGTCGGTGCCGCGCAGCGCGTCGTGCCGCCAGCGCAGCGGGTAGGCGAACCGGTCGACGTCCGGCAGCGGCGCGCGCTCGCCGGTCGAGAGCCGGTACAGCAGCCGCCTGGCCAGCAGGTACTCCTCGCCGCGCTTCCGGGCTGCACGGGTGGCCTCGGTCCCGCCGGTCCGTTCCTCGTAGGTCAGCAGGCCGATCAGCGAGTTGAGCGTCGAGTGGAACGACGACCGCGTCGCGCCCTCGACCCACTCGCAGTTCCAGCCGCCGTCGTCGAGCTGGTGGGTGGTGAACCAGGCCGCGTTGGCGCTCATGTCCCGGCCGAGCCAGAGCCCGTTCGCGACCGTGAACGCGTTGATGCAGCAGTCGACCTCGCCGTCCCAGTAGGGCAGGTCGTCGTACTCCCAGCGGCAGGACTCGAGCTTCTCCGACGTCCCGGCGAGCGCGTCGGCGGCGACGCCCCACTCGCGCAGCGCGTTGAGCGACCAGGTCGTCGCGGTCCACGGCTGGCCGGGCACCGTCGGCTGCTCCACCGGGAAGTACGCGCCGCCCGCCCAGGTGCCCTCGGGGTCCTGCCGGGCGAGCAGCCGCGCACCCATGCCCTCGGTCGCCGTCCGGGTGCGGGTCGCCTCCCACACCTGCGGCGGCGCGCCGGCGAGATCGCGTTCGACCTGCCAGCGCAGCGCCGGATCGGTGTCGAGGAGCCGGTCGAGCAGCGGGTCACGCGTCGCGCCGTCGGTCACGGAGCGACAGGGTGTCAGCCTCCGGTGTTCCGCGCCAGCAGCCGGCCGCATCCGCCCCGCGCCCGTCCGAGCCGTGACACCACGGCGCACGCTCACCGGCTCCGCGTCCGGTGGCATCGACGGGGAAGGTGTACGCCCGGGATCCCGGCCGCCGTCGCGGGTCGCGGGTCCGCGGACTCGGCGGGGGTCAGGCCAGCAGGTTGCGTGCCATGACCAGGCGCTGGATCTGGTTGGTGCCCTCGTAGATCTGGGTGATCTTCGCGTCGCGCATCATCCGCTCCGCCGGGAAGTCGCGGGTGTAGCCCGCGCCGCCGAGCAGCTGGACGGCGTCGGTGGTCACCTGCATCGCGGTGTCGGAGGCGAAGCACTTCGCGGCCGAGGAGATGAAGCCCAGGCCGGACTCGCCGCGCTCGGCACGGGAGGTGGCGACGTAGACCAGCTGGCGCGCGGCCTCCACCTTCATCGCCATGTCGGCGAGCATGAACTGCAGGCCCTGGAACTCGGCCAGGTGCTTGCCGAACTGCTTGCGCTCCTTGATGTACTGCGTCGCGACGTCGAGCGCGCCCTGCGCGATGCCGACGGCCTGCGCCCCGATCGTCGGGCGGGTGTGGTCGAGGGTGCGCAGCGCGGTCTTGAAGCCGGTGCCCTCGTCACCGATGATCCGGTCGGCCGGGATCCGGCAGTCCTCGAAGTGGATCTCGCGGGTCGGCGAGCCGTGGATGCCGAGCTTGCGCTCCCTGGACCCGACGACGAACCCGGGATCGTCTTTGTGGACCACGAACGCCGAGATGCCGTTGGCCTTCTTCTCCGGGTCGGTGACGGCCATGACCGTGTACCAGGTCGACTCGCCGGCGTTGGTGATCCAGCACTTGGTGCCGTTGAGCACCCACTCGTCGCCCTCGCGGCGCGCGCGGGTCCTCATCGCAGCGGCGTCGGAGCCCGCCTCGCGCTCGGACAGCGCGTAGCTGATCATCGCGTCGCCGGAGGCGATCGACGGCAGCACCTGCTTCTTCAGCTCGTCCGAGGCCGACAGCAGGATCGGGGTCATCCCCAGCCCGTTCACGCCCGGGATCAGCGACGACGACGCGCAGACCCGCGCGACCTCCTCGATCACCAGGCAGCCGGCGAGCTCGTCGGCACCCTCGCCGCCGTACTCCTCCGGGATGATCACGGCCTGGAACCCGGCCTTGGTCAGCGCGTCCCGCGCCTCGACCGGGTAGCGGCCTTCCTCGTCGACCTCCGCGGCGTACGGGGCGATCTCCTTCTCCGCGAGGTCGCGGACGGCCTCCCGCAGCGCCTGGTGCTCGTCGCTGAGCCTGTAGCTGTCGAACTCGGTGTTCACGCCGCCACCATAACGGCACTCCGTGCCACCAACAAGGGTGATTGCTACCCTGAGTGCCATGACGACCACCGCGTCCGGGCCCCGCCGTGGCCGGTCCCCGGAGGCCCGCGCGGAGGTCCGCCGGGAGCTGGTCGCCGCCGCGGCCCGGCTGTTCACCGAGCACGGCTACGACGAGACCACCGTCGACGACATCGCCGCTGCTGCCGGGGTCGGGCGCCGGACGTTCTTCCGCTACTTCCGCGGCAAGGAGGACGCGCTGTCCCCCGACCACGAGCTCGGCCTCGCCCGGATCGCGGAGGTCTTCGACGACGCGCACCCCGACGAACCGCTGCCGTCACTGGCACTGCGTGCCGCGGAAACCGTGTTCGAGCTCTACACCGACGACCCGGAGGTCGCCCGGCTGCGGTTCGCACTCGTCGGCTCGGTCCCGGCGCTGCGCGACCGCGAAGCCGCCTCGGTGCACCACTACCGGCGGCTGTTCACCCGTGAGCTGACCGCGCGCCTGGCCGGGGAGCCCGACGGCGAGCTGCGCGCCGCGGTGACGGCCGCCTCCCTGGTCGCGGCGCACAACCAGGCGTTGCGCCGCTGGCTGGCCGACGGCGCCCGCGACACCGACGTCCCCGGCGCCATCGAGCACTTCCGGCGGGTCGCGCCGATGCTGCCGCTGGACACCCCGCCCGCCGACACCCCGCCCGCCGACACCCGGCCGGTCACCGGCCCGGATCTGGAACAGGTCACCCGGCGGCTGGAGCGGGCGGTGCAGGCGCTGGAGCAGCAGGCGCACCCGGCCGGCTGAGCGCCACCGCCGTCGCGCCTCCCGCCAGCAGCACCAGCACCCCGGCCGCGGCGAGCGTCGCGGTGTCCGGCGCGGCCAGGGACTGCCCGCGGAACGCCTGCCACGTGGTGATCGCGAAGACCCCGGCGCAGACGAGCACCGCGACCCCGGTCAGCCGGGCGCGCAGCCGCTCGTCACGCAGCCGCGGCACCCGGCGGGCGAGGATCGCGAGCCCGACCGCGACCAGCACGAGCACCTGGATCGAGTGCAGCCCGACGAAGTGCGGGACCCGCAGGTCACCGCCGGTGGTGCTCCAGTTCGTCAACGGCATCCCCGCCCCGTCCGGGCTCCCGACGCCGTGTGCACCGGCGAGGGTGACCGGGCGGCCGTAGGCGTCGGGCACGGTCCGCCGCGCGCCCGCCCCGGCGATGGCGAACGCGACCGCCATCCCCGCCGTCGCCAGCAGCAGCCCGGCCCGCAGGGCCCGGGTGAGCGCGGCGTCTCCGACCCGCTGCACCAGCAGCAGTACCGCGATCACCAGGCTGACGCCGAACATCCCGAGCACGCCGGAGGTGAACACGGTCTGCCCGATCGCGTTGACCGGGTCGGTGTTCGTGTTGAAGTGGCTGTAGGTGCCGCGGGCGGCCTGCAGCGCGATGAACCCGACGTCGACCACCGCGGTCGCGGCGAACAGCGTGCCCAGCCACCAGGCGGTACGGCGGGCCCGGCGCAGCCGCGGGACCAGCACGGCCAGGGTCAGGCCGTAGACCGCGAACGAGACGGCGAACTTGAGCGATTTGGTCCAGACCGACGTGTCGAGCAGCGTGCGGTCGTCGACGATCAGCCCGATCCCGGCGACGACGGCCAGCCCGGCCATCAGTGCCGACATCACGGTCAGCGGACGGTGCATGGCTCCCCCTCGGTGCGCTGTGTGTGCACCGAGCGTGGCCCGCGGCACGTCCGCGGTCACTGGAGCGGGCACCCGCCCCGGCCTGCGGTTCTCCCCCTCGGGGATCCCCTAGGGGCAGACCCCCGGACATGCGTGATCCCCGGGACCGAGAGCTCGGAACCCGGGGATCACGGGTGACTGCCTGGGATTCGCCGGCACCACACCGGCTTCCACGACCGTCTCGAACGTGGTGCTAGCGGACAGCCACCTCACGTGTCCTGCTGTAGCTCATCTGCTGGACCACCTCCTCTCCCGTGTACGGCCACCGTACGCACGGGTGTCGCGCGCACGCCACGGGAATTCCGGGAGGCGTCAGCCCTCGCCGCGGGCGGTGGCCCGCAGGTTCGCGTCCTTGTCCAGCACCGAGCGCTCCAGGTCGGCCTGGTACTCGACCATCGCCGAGCGCAGCGCCGGGTCGCCGGCCCCGAGGATCCGCACGGCGAGCAGGCCCGCGTTGCGCGCGTTGCCGACGGCGACGGTCGCGACCGGCACCCCGGCCGGCATCTGCACGATCGAGAGCAGCGAGTCCAGCCCGTCGAGGTACTTCAGCGGGACGGGCACGCCGATCACCGGCAGCGGCGTCGCGGCGGCGACCATGCCGGGCAGGTGCGCGGCGCCGCCGGCCCCGGCGATGATCGCCTGCAGGCCGCGGTCGGCGGCCGATGCGGCGTAGTCGAGCATCCGCTGCGGGGTGCGGTGCGCCGAGTAGACGCCCACCTCCCAGTTGATCCCGAACTCGTCGAGCGCGGCGCCGGCGGCGCTCATCGTGGGCCAGTCGGAGTCGCTGCCCATGACGACCCCCACGCGGGGGCCGGGTGCGGCCGTCATCTAGGAATCCTCCCGGGGATCGCCGTGGTGGGCCGACCAGCCGTCGGCCCAGGTCGCGGTGGCCAGCCAGCCTGCGGCCAGCTCGGCGCGTTCGCGGACGGCGTCGGCGGTGTCGGCGGCGTCGCCGAGCACCGTCACGTGCCCGATCTTGCGGGCCGGGCGGCCGTCCTTGGCGTAGAGATGCACCTTCGCGTCCGGGTAGCGGGCGAAGCAGTGGTGCAGGCGCTCGTCCATCGACATCGCCGGTTCCTCGGCGGCGCCGAGCACGTTGGCCATCACCGCGACCGGCGCGACCGGGGCGGTGGAGCCGAGCGGGTAGTCCAGCACGGCCCGTAGGTGCTGCTCGAACTGCGAGGTCGTGGAGCCCTCGATCGTCCAGTGCCCGGAGTTGTGCGGGCGCATCGCCAGCTCGTTGACCACCACCCGGCCGGGCTCGGTCTCGAACAGCTCGACGGTCATCAGCCCGACGACGCCGAGCTCCTCGCCGATCCGCAGCGCCAGCTCCTGGATCCGCGCCGCGTCGGCCGACGACAAGCCGGGCGCGGGCGCGGTGACCCGCGCGCACTGGCCGTCGACCTGCACGGTCTCGACGACCGGCCACGCCGCGGCCTGCCCGAACGGGGAGCGGGCGATGCTCGCGGCCAGCTCGCGGGTCATCGGGACCGCGGACTCGGCCATCAGCGGGGTGCCGTCGTCGAGCAGCCCGCGGACCAGCTCCGGGTCGGGCTCGCGCAGGAACCAGACGCCGCGGCCGTCGTAGCCGCCGCGGGTGGCCTTGAGCACCACCGGCCAGCCGTGCGCGTCGCCGAACGTGGCGACGTCGGCCGGGGCGGTGACCTCGGCGAAGTCGGGCACCGGCAGGCCCATGGCGCTCAGCCGGCGTCGCATGACGAGCTTGTCCTGGGCGTGCACGAGCGCCTCGGGCGGCGGCCGCAGCGGGATCCCGGCCTCGGCGAGCGGGACGAGCACCTCCTGCGGGACGCCCTCGTGGTCGAAGGTCACCGCCGAGCAGCCGGTCGCGAGCTCGCGCAGCGCCGCGCCGTCGTCGGGGTCGCCGAGCACCACGTCCGGGGTCACCAGCGCCGCCGGGTCGGTCTCCTCCGACGCCAGCACGCGCAGCGTCTGCCCGAGCGCGACGGCCGCCTGTGCCGTCATGCGCGCGAGCTGCCCTCCGCCGACCATGCCGACCGTGGGCATCCCGTTGCCTGCTGCGTCCACCCTGTCCACGATTCAGGGAGCCTAATCTGGCACTCTGACGGTCGTGTCGGTGGTCGAGATCGCGCTCGCCAGGATCCCGCAGCCGTACCGCGACACGGCGATCCGGCACCGCGAGCTCATCAAGTTCCTGATGGTCGGCGCGACCACGTGGGTGATCGACACCGTCGTGTTCCTGCTGCTCAAGGCCACCGTGCTCGGCGAGAAGCCGGTGACGGCGAAGGTGATCGCCGTGCTGGTCGCGACGATCGTGTCCTACGTGCTCAACCGCGAGTGGTCCTTCCGGACCCGCGGCGGGCGGGAGCGCCACCACGAGGCGGCGCTGTTCTTCCTGATCTCCGGGATCGGTGTCGCGGTGTATGCGGCGCCGCTGGCGCTGTCCCGCTACGCCGTCGGGCTGGAGATCCCGGCGGTGTCGCTGCTGACCCAGGAGGTCGCCGACTTCGTGTCCGGGCAGATCCTCGGGACGCTGGCGGGCATGGCGTTCCGCTGGTGGGCGTTCCGCCGCTACGTGTTCCCGGAGTCCGACGCCCGCTGAGCGGGCCCATCAACACAGCCCGCTGAGCGGGCCCATCAACACAGCCTGCTCAGCGCGGACCGGAGCTGGACGCCGGTGGGGCGGCCGCGGCGACGTCATCGGGCCGGGCGGGCGGCAGGTACATCCGGAACACCGGCGGCCGGGCCCGGTAGAGCTCCAGCCGGCCGCCGTCGGCCTCGATCAGGGTGCGCGCCAGGGCCAGCCCCAGCCCCGTCGACGACTGGGCGGAGACCCCGCGGTCGAACACGTGGCGCACCAGGTCCTCCGGCACCCCCGGCCCGGTGTCGGACACCTCGACCAGCAGGGCGTTGTCCCCGGTCCGGGCCGTGACGGTCACCGTGCCCTCGCCGTGCTGCAGCGCGTTGTCGACGAGTGCGCCGATCGCCTCCCGCAGCCGGGCGCCGGTGACCCGGGCGAGCATCCCGTCGGGCACCCGCAGCCGCAGAGACCGCCCCGCCGCCTGCAGCGGCTCGCGCCACTCCCGGGCGGCCTCCTCGACGGCCTCGGCCAGGTCGACCGGCTCCGCACCCGCGGCCCGGGCGGCACGGGCGGACTCCAGCAGGTCGTCGAGGACACCGGTGAGGCGCTCGGTCTGCTCCAGCGCGGCGACGGCCTCGCGGCGGGCGTCCGGGTCGGGGTGGGTGGAGAGCTCGTCGAGGCGCAGCTGCAGGGCGGTGATCCGGCTGCGGAGCTGGTGGGACACGTCGCCGACCAGGGACCGTTCGCGCTGCAGGAGCTGGGCCAGCGCCGTCGCCGACGAGTCGAGCACCTCGGAGACCCGGTCCAGCTCGGCGATGTCGTAGCGGCCCGGCGCGGTGCGGAAGTCACCGGCGCCGAGCCGCGCGGCGCGGGCGGCGAGATCACGCAGCGGGTCCGACAGCCGCCGCGCGGTGTAGATCGCGACGCCCGTACCGACGGTCACCGAGAACCCCACGAGCAGCACGACGACGGCGACCACCCGGGTCTGCTGCTCACGCATGATCTCCCGCGGCTGGGACAGCGTGATCGTCCCGCCGCCGCCCAGCGGGAGGTACTCGGTGACCGGGTCGGCGACCTCGGCGGCGCCGTACGCGCGGGGCCCGGTGCGCGGGTCGTCGATCACCAGGCGGCTGTTGGCCGGGATGCCCAGCTCGATCGAGCGCGGGTCGACGGGGCGGCCCTCCGGGCCGTCGAGGCGGCTGTCGAGCTGTTCGAGGCGCTGGGTCAGCTCGGCGCGGGTGAAGTCCTCGACCAGCTGCCAGGTCGCCAGCGCCAGCGGGCCGCCCAGGAACAGCGCCGTCACCGCGACGGTGAGCAGCGTGGAGAGCAGGATCCGGCGGCGCATCGCAGCAGGTCAGTCGGTGTTGAACCGGAAGCCGACGCCGCGGACGGTGGCGATCCGCTTCTCGCCGCCGATCTTGCGGCGCAGCCAGGACATGTGCATGTCCAGCGTCTTCGACGACTTCATGTCGGCGTCGCCCCACACCGAGTGCAGGATCTCGTCGCGGGTCACGACCTGCCCGGCGTGGGTCATCAGGACCCGCAGCAGCTCGAACTCCTTGTTGGCCAGGGTGACCTCGTCGCCGTCGAGCAGGACGCGGCGGCCGGAGAGCTCCATCCGCAGCCCGTCGACCTCGACGACGTCCTGGGTGCGGCGGCGCAGCAGCGCCCGCACCCGGGCGAGCAGCTCGGCGAGCCGGAACGGCTTGGAGACGTAGTCGTCGGCACCGGCGTCGAGACCGACGACGAAGTCCACCTCGTCGGTGCGCGCGGTGAGCATCAGCACGGGCAGGTCGGACTGGCCGGCACGGATGCGGCGGCAGACCTCCAGGCCGTCCATCCCGGGCAGGCCCAGGTCGAGGACGAGCAGGTCGGCCGGGGACGTGCCGACGCGGTCGAGCACGGCGGCGCCGTCGGCCACGACCTCGACGTCGTAGCCCTCCCGCTGCAGGGCGCGGGAGAGCGGCTCGGCGATCGCCGCATCGTCCTCGGCCAGCACCACGGTGGTCATCTCACCCAGCATAGGGCTCCGGCCCCCGGGGGCTGTTTCGGTGCGAACTGGCATGCTCGCCGAACGTGAGTGCCGAGCAGAACGTGCCCGCCGACCCGAGTGATCTGGATCTCGCCCTGCGACTGGCGGATCTCGCCGACGCGATCACCCTCCCCCGTTTCCGCGCGGCGGACCTGCGCGTCACGCGCAAACCGGACCGCACCCCGGTCACCGACGCCGACACCGCCGCCGAGGACGCCATCCGCGCCGCACTGGGCCACGAGCGCCCCGGCGACGCGATCCTCGGCGAGGAGCGCGGCGGCGCGGTCGAGGCGTCCGGGCGCGGCTGGGTGATCGACCCGATCGACGGCACCAAGAACTTCTCCCGCGGCGTCCCGGTGTGGGCGACGCTGATCGCGCTGGTCGTCGACGGGACCCCGGTCGTCGGTGTGGTCAGCGCCCCGGCGATGCACCGCCGCTGGTGGGGCTCGGCCGGTGCCGGGTCGTGGGCGCGCGAGCTGCCGTCGGGCACGCCGCACCGGATCGCGGTGTCCGGGGTCTCCGACGTCGCCGACGCCTACGTGTCCACCACGAACGCCGACACGTTCCGCGCCGAGCCCGGCCCGGTGCCCCGCGACGGCTGGACCGCGCTCACCGAGGCGTGCTGGGAGTCCCGGGCGTTCGGCGACTTCTGGCAGCACGTGCTCGTGGCCGAGGGGGTGCTCGACGTGGCCGTCGAGCCGGCCGCGAACCCGTGGGACCTGGCCGCGCCCGCGGTCGTCGTCGCCGAGGCGGGCGGGCGGCTGACCGACCTGACCGGGGCCGACACGTTCTCCGGCGGCAACGGCCTGACCAGCAACGGAGCCCTGCACGAGCCGGTGCTGCAGGTACTGCGCGGCTGAGCGGGCGCGGAGCGCGCTACCCCTCGACCAGTGCCGTGACCACCCGCGACGGCGACGGCCTGCCCAGCTGCGACGCCATCCAGACGCTGGTGTCGACGAGCGCGCGCAGGTCGGTGCCGTGGGCGATGCCGAGGCCGTCGAGCATCCACACCAGGTCCTCGGTGGCGAGGTTCCCGGTGGCCGAACCGGCGTAGGGGCAGCCGCCGAGCCCGCCGGCGCTGGCGTCGATCGTCGTCACCCCGCGGCGCAGCGCCGCGAGGGTGTTCGACAGGGCCTGGCCGTAGGTGTCGTGGAAGTGCACCGCGATCCGGTCGACGCCGACGCCGCGTCCGGCGCACGCGTCGAGCACCGCCCCGACGTGCGCGGGCGTCGCGACGCCGATCGTGTCGCCGAGGGAGAGCTGGTCGCAGCCCATCTCCATCAGCCGGGCCCCGACCGCGGCGGCCTGCGCCGGGTCGACGCCGCCCTCCCACGGGTCGCCGAAGACCATCGACACGTAGGCACGTACCCGCAGCCCCTCCCGCACGGCGCGGGTGACGGTCGGCTCGAACATGGCGAACTGCTCGTCGAGGGTGCGGTTGAGGTTGCGCTTCGCGAAGGTCTCGGTGGCCGAGGCGAACACCGCGACGTGGTCGCAGCCGGCCTCGATCGCCCGGTCCAGGCCGCGCTCGTTCGGGGTGAGGACGGGGTAGTCGAGGCCGTCGCGGCGGTGCAGGACCGACAGCAGCTCGGCGGCGTCGGCGAGCTGGGGCACCCACTTCGGGTGCACGAAGCTGGTGGCCTCCAGGGTGGTGAGGCCCGCGTCGGCGAGGCGGTCGAGGAACTCGGCCTTGACCGCGACCGGGACGACCCCGGACTCGTTCTGCAGCCCGTCGCGGGGCCCCACCTCGTAGATCTCCACCCGCTCGGGCAGGTCCGGGTCCCGTACGACGGCGGGCAGCTTCGCTCCGGCCAGGCTCACGACGACGTCCTCTCCGGCGCGGCCCGCGCCGCGCCCCATCCGGACAGTCTCACCCCACCGGCGCCGGTCCGGGTAGCCGCTCGGGTGCGGACCACACGGTCCGCGTGGGCGCGCCGGGTGGCGTGCACGCGCTCCAGGTGGGCCGAGCGGGCGCGGTCGGCGCAGTGCCCGATCTCGCGGTGCAGCCGGGCCTGCGCGTGCTCGACGCGCGGCACGTCGGTGAAGGTGTAGCGGCCGTCGGCGGCGTCGACGTGCAGCGTCCCGGCCCGCGAGCCCCGCCGGGTCGCCACCCGCACGGCGTCGATCCGGTCGAGCGGGACCTGCACCGACCGCACCGCGACGACGCCGTCGCGGGCCAGCAGCCTGCTGCTCGTCACCACCAGCCGGGTGCAGCGCCACCGCGCGATCGGTGCGACGACCCACCTGGCGGCGGCGAGCGCGGCCAGGATCGCGATCAGCGCCCAGGCCCACGGCGCCCACGTCTGCAGCCGGACGACCGAGGCCGCGAACCCGGCCGGGACCGCGATCAGCGGCAGCGTCGCCGCAGGTCGCAGGCACACCCGCCAGTGCGGCCCGGTGTAGAGCGCCACCCGCTCCCGCTCGTCGAGCAGGGCGTCGGGAAAGGCCATGGGCTCACGGTAGGACCCCGCGCGCCGGCCGCCGGGGCGACGCGCGCGACGGGCTCAGCGCTGGTGGTCGGGGTTGTCCGCGGGCCTCAGGTGCACGACGTCGCCCGCGGCGACCGCGACCCGCTCGCCGCCCTCGGGGAGCACGAGCAGCCGCCCGGACGGGTCGACGTCCTCGGCCATCCCGATCAGGTGGTCCCCGGCGGGCCGCTCCAC
The DNA here is from genome assembly GCF_046546475.1 of Pseudonocardia phyllosphaerae. NCBI lineage: Bacteria > Bacillati > Actinomycetota > Actinomycetes > Pseudonocardiales > Pseudonocardiaceae > Pseudonocardia > Pseudonocardia phyllosphaerae. Next base: position 845,447 of record NZ_JBKGXS010000001.1, on the reverse strand, counting down.
CCGGACCTGGGAGCCGAGGGTCGCGCAGCGGGCGCGGTAGGCGGTGCGCAGCCCGCACGCGTCGGCGTCGCCGGACGCGTCGCGCCACTGCGCCTCACGCTGGTACAGGTGCGCGAGCAGGGTCGCGGCCAGCTCCTGGCGGGACGCGGCGAACCCGTGCGCGGCCAGCGACGTCGCCCCCCACGGCAGGTCGGTGCCGTGCGTGGAGACGTTGAGCCCGATCCCGAGCACGACGCCCGGCCCGCCGCCGGACACCGCGGTCATCTCGGCCAGGATCCCGGCCGCCTTGCCCCGCGACGGCCCGACGAGCAGGTCGTTCGGCCACTTCAGCGCGGCCGGGACCTCCGCAGCGAGCTCGGAGATCGCGTCGACCAGGGCGACCCCGGCGAGCATCGGCAGCCAGCCGAGCCGGTCGGCGGGCACGCCCTCGGGACGCCACAGCACCGACAGCGTCAGCGCGGCACCGGGCCGCGAGGTCCAGGTCCGGTCCAGCCTGCCCCGGCCGCGCACCTGCTCCTCGGCGATCAGCACCGAACGGTCCTCGGCTCCCTTGGCCGCGGAGGCGAGCAGGTCGGCGTTGGTGGACCCGGTGGACGGGACGACGTCGAGGGCGGACCAGCCCCCGGCGGGCCGCAGCACGGCGTTGCGCAGCGCGTACGCGTCCAACGGGGTGGCGGGATCGGTACCGGGGCTCATCACCGCGCACCGTATCCCGGGCGATCCGGACACACTCCGTGTGGACCTCTCCTCGACGCACGGCAACCGTTCGTCCGCCGGAACCACCGGGGGCACTGCGGCGGACGTCACCCCCGACCCTTCCCTACTCGCGAGTTAGGCTCCGGTTCCATGAGCGCCGCAACGGAGCCGATGGCGTCCCCGGACGACGGAAGCACAGAGCCCGACATCCACACCACGGCCGGTAAGCTCGCCGACCTCTACCAGCGTTTCGACGACGCGGTGCACGCCGGATCGGCGAGCGCGGTCGAGAAGCAGCACGCCAAGGGCAGGCAGACCGCCCGGGAGCGGATCGACCAGCTGCTCGACCCCGGCTCGTTCGTCGAGCTCGACGCGCTGACCCGGCACCGGTCGACGAACTTCGGCATGGAGGCCAAGCGGCCCTTCGGCGACGGCGTCGTGACCGGCACCGGCACGATCGACGGCCGCCCGGTCGCGGTGTTCTCCCAGGACGCGACGGTGTTCGGCGGCGCGCTCGGCGAGGTCTACGGCGAGAAGATCGTCAAGGTCATGGACGTGGCCGCGAAGATCGGCTGCCCGGTCGTCGGGATCAACGACGGCGGTGGCGCCCGCATCCAGGAGGGCGTGGTCGCGCTCGGCCTCTACGGCGAGATCTTCACCCGCAACGTGCAGAGCTCCGGCGTGATCCCACAGATCTCGCTGATCATGGGGCCGTGCGCGGGCGGTGCGGTGTACTCCCCCGCGATCACCGACTTCACCGTGATGGTCGACGAGACCAGCCACATGTTCATCACCGGCCCGGACGTCATCAAGACCGTCACCGGTGAGGACGTCGACATGGAGGAGCTCGGCGGCGGCCGGGCGCACAACTCGAAGTCCGGTGTGGCGCACTACCTGGCCGGCGACGAGTCCGACGCGCTCGACTACGTCAAGCAGCTGCTGAGCTTCCTGCCGTCGAACAACCTGTCCGAGCCGCCGTCGTTCCCCGCCTCCGAGCCCGTCGAGGGCTCGATCACCGACGGCCTCATCGACTCCGACCTCGAGCTCGACACCCTGATCCCGGACTCGCCGAACACCCCGTACGACATCCGCGAGGTCATCAACCGGGTCGTCGACGACGAGGACTTCCTCGAGGTCCAGGAGCTGTGGGCACCGAACATGGTGATCGGCTACGCCCGGGTGGAGGGCAACAGCGTCGGCATCGTCGCCAACCAGCCGACCCAGTTCGCCGGCTGCCTGGACATCGACGCCTCGGAGAAGGCGGCCCGCTTCGTGCGGACCTGCGACGCGTTCAACATCCCGGTGCTGACCTTCGTCGACGTCCCGGGCTTCCTGCCCGGCACCGACCAGGAGTGGAACGGCATCATCCGCCGCGGCGCGAAGCTGATCTACGCCTACGCCGAGGCCACCGTCCCCAAGGTCACCGTCATCACCCGCAAGGCCTACGGCGGCGCCTACGACGTCATGGGCTCCAAGCACCTCGGCGCGGACGTCAACATCGCCTGGCCGACCGCCCAGATCGCGGTCACCGGCGCGCAGGGTGCGGTGTCGATCCTGTACCGCAAGGAGCTCAAGGACCTCTCCGGCGACGAGCTGGAGCAGCGCCGCGCGGAGCTGCAGCAGGACTACGAGGACACCCTCTGCAACCCCTACATCGCCGCCGACCGGGGCTACATCGACGCGGTCGTGCCGCCGTCGCACACCCGCGGCTACGTCGGGCGGGCGCTGCGGATGCTGTCCACCAAGCGGGAGCAGGGCCCGACCCGCAAGCACGGGAACATCCCGCTCTGATGGGGGCCGACGAGAACCCGGACGCCGGCCCGGAGGAGCGCCGTGCGCTGTTCCGGGTGGTGCGGGGCACCCCGGACGACCACGAGCTGGCCGCGCTGACCGCTGTCGTCGCGGCAGCCGCGAGCGCGGGCGGGCCGCCGGAGCCGGTGCGTGCACCGGATCTCTGGTCGAGCCCGGCGGCGCAGCTCCGCGCCCCGCTGCTCGCGGGGCCGGGCGCCTGGCGGGCGTCCGGACTGCCGCGCTGACCTGCGCCGAGCAGCACCGGCATCCCTGACCGGCCGCCGACCGGCTGGTGCCCGCCCTCTGATGGACGGGGCCTCCACCTTCGGTGCGAGGCCCCGTTTCCAACTCCGTTCGACCCCGGGACCGACGCGCCGCCCGGTCCCGGTGGGCGATCGTCGTCGGCATGGATGCCACGCAGCTCGCCATCACCGTCGCGGTCGTCGGACTCGTCCTCTACAAGCAGTTCTCCGGGCGGTTCGTCGCCGCCCGGGACGACGTCCTGCCGCTGGTCGTCATCGCACTCGGGGTCGTCACGCTGGCGACCACCCCGGTCACCGTCACCGCCGCCGGGATCGCCCTGGTCGCCGTCGAGGTCGTCCTCGCCGGTGCGCTGGGCGTGCTGCGCGGCCGCGCCTTCGTCCTGGAGAACCGGGACGGCTACCTCTACCGCCGCGGCTCGGTCGCGCTGGCCGTCGCCTGGGCGCTGACGATCGCGGTGCGGGTCGGCGCGAGCCTGGTCGCCGGGGGCCTCGGGGCCGCCGCGCTGGTCGGGGCGTCGTCGGCGCTGGTGTTCGGGGCCAGCCTGGCGGTGCAGGCCGCCGTGCTGCACCACCGCGCCGCCGCCACCGGGGTGCCGATCCGCCCGAAGCGGGCCTCCCGGACCGGCGCGTGACCCGCCGCGTCCACCCACGGGTGGAGGCCCTGTTTCCATCCGTGTTCGACCCGGGGACCGACGCGGTACGGGGCCGCCCGGGTGATCGTCGAGGTATGGACCCCACGCAGCTCTCCGGCACCGTCGCGATCGTCGGAACCGGCGGCGCGGCGGTCGGCCGGGGGACCGCCGGGACGGTTCCGGCCACGGTGCCGGGGGCATCGCGGGACACCGCCCCGGGCCGCAACTGTGCCAGGGTGGCCGGGTGAGCAGGCCGGCGGGCGGGGACGAGCAGTGGGAGGACCGCTCGACGTTCCTCGGGATGCCGCGCCGCGTCATCGCGCTGCTCTGGCTGCCGGTCATCGTCGTGATGATCGTCGCAATCCCGAACCAGCGGGTCAGCCCGTCGTGGATGTACCTCGGGCTCGTGCCCGCGGGCCTCGCCTGGGTCGTGTTCTCGATGCTGCCGCAGCTCACGGTCCGCCGGGCACTGGCGATCGTGGTCACGCTCGCCGCCGGCGGTGAGCTCCTGCTGGCCGGCTCGAGCGGCTGGACGGCCGCGGCGGCGTTCCCGATGCTGGCCGCGTTCATCGCCGGGATGCGGCTGCCGACCCGGTTCGCGGTGCTCGCCGCCGCCCCGGTCGCCGTCGCGACGCTGATCGTCGTCGGGCCGTACGACAGCCTGGGCGACCCGCTCGTCGTCGCCGGGGTGCACGCGGTGATGGTGCTCTTCGGGATGGCCCGGCGGGACAGCGCACGGCGGGTCGAGGAGCGTGAGCAGACGCTGGTCGCCGACGCCAGGGCCCGCGAGGAGCACGCCCGCGCCGAGGCCATCGCCGACCGCGCCCGGGTGGCCCGCGACGTGCACGACGTGCTCGCCCACTCGCTGTCCGCGCTCGCCGTGCAGCTGCAGGGTGCCCGGCTGATGGCCCAGCGCGACGGCGCCGCCCCGGACACCGTCGCCCAGCTCGAGCGGGCCCAGCAGCTCGCCTCCGACGGCATCACCGAGGCCCGCCGCGCCGTCCGCGCGCTGCGCGAGGGCCCCGCGCCGGTCGACGTCACCGCGGAGCTGCGGGAGCTGGTCGACGCGCATCCCGGCGCCGTTCTCGACGCCGCCACGGACCTGGAGGTCGGTGCCCGCGAGGGCGAGACCGTCCTGCGCACCGCGCAGGAGGCACTGACCAACGCCCGCAAGCACGCCCCCGGTGCACCGGTCACCGTCCGGCTGCACCGCACCGGGGACGGGGCCGGCGTGGAGCTGGAGGTGCTCGACCGGGCGATCACCCCGGCCGCGCCCGGCGACGGCCAGGGATCCGGCCTCGTCGGGATGGCCGAGCGGGCCGCGCTGGTCGGCGCCGAGCTGGAGGCCGGCCCGACCGCCGACGGCTGGCGCGTGCACCTGCGGCTCCCCGCGCCGGAGACGCCGTCGGCCACGGAGCCCGGCGGGGGCGCGGCGGAGGCGTGCGAGAGGATCGGTTCGTGAAGGACCTGCGGGTGGTGCTGGCCGACGACCAGCGCATCGTCCGGGACGGACTGGCGACCGTGCTCGGCCTGCTCGACGGCGTCGAGGTCGTCGGGACGGCCTCCGGCGGCGACGAGGCGGTCGGCCTGGTCGCGTCGGTGGCCCCGGACGTGCTGCTCACCGACCTGCGGATGCCCGCGGGCGACGGCGTCTCCGCCACCAGGCGGGTGCGCACCGAGCACCCCGGTACCGCGGTCGTCGTGCTCACCACCTACGTCGACGACGACGCCGTGGTCGACGCGATCGCCGCAGGCGCGTCCGGCTGGCTGTCCAAGGACGCCGACGCCGAGGCCATCGGCCGGGCGTTGCGCTCCGCCGCCGACGGTGTCTCCACGATCGACGCCTCGGTGCTCGCGAAGATCGTCGAACGGCGCGGCGCGGACGCCCCGCGGGCCGCCGCCGAGCCGCCGGACGGGCTCACCCCGCGCGAGGTGGAGGTGCTCGCGCTGATCGCGGAGGGGCTGTCCAACGTCGAGATCGCGCACCGGCTCGTCGTCGGCGAGGCGACGGTCAAGACGCACGTGAACCATCTGTTCGCCAAGACCGGGCTGCGCGACCGGGCCCAGGCCGTCGGCTACGCCTACCGGCACGGCCTCGCGGGTCGCTGAGGCATCAGGCGGGCGCAGGACGGCGGGAGCCCGGCCCGAACGCGGCTCCGGTCACACCACTTCGACTGCGCAGGTCAGGCCGGGTGCGTTGGCCATCCGGACATCCGCGGTCAGCAGCGGGACACCGAGCCGCGTGGCGAGCGCGACGTAGAGGGCGTCGTAGAAGGACAGGTTGTGCCGGAGCGACCAGGCGGCGTCGCCGATCGCTCCTTCATGTGGGTATCGCTGCTCGACGAGCAGACGGGCGCCGAGCAGCGCCGCCGCTGCCTCGTCCGGTTTCACGGTTCCGGCCAGCTCGTGTCGGCGGAGCACCGACCCCGTCTCGGCGTCGATCAGGTGCGGCGCATGAGTGGTCGAGTCCTGTAGCCGGGCACGGATTCCCGGTTCGTCACCGAGCAACGCCAGGATCACGGTAGACGCGTCGACCACGACATCGTCGGTCACCGGCGCAGCTCGTCCAGGGCCTCGATCACCGACTCCCTGGTCACGACAGCGGCGCCGGAACGGGTCGCGTCCACAGCGGCGAACACCTCACCCGGCGTGGGCCGCGCCGCGGTCTCGATGACGACCTCTCGCATGTAGGACTGGATCGACCGGCCGGCAGCGCGGGCTCGGCGCCGGATGACCTCGTACACGTCCTCGGGGATTTCGCGGATCTGAATCGTCGCCACAGCGCTATTCTAGCGCTACTGCGCTCCTCGTTCACCGAACCGGCTGCGCTGGGGCTTGTAGGGTCGCGGCGTGCGTCCGGTCCTCGCTTCCGCCTCCCCCGCCCGGCTCGGTGTACTGCGCACCGCAGGCCTCGACCCCGTCGTCGAGGTCTCCGACGTCGACGAGGACGCGCTGCTCGACGCGCACCCCGACGCCGGCCCGGCCGAGAAGGTGACCCTGCTGGCTGCGGCGAAGGCCGGTGCCGTGGCCGACCGGATCGGCACCGGGCACCCGGAGGCCGTGGTGCTCGGCTGCGACTCGATGCTGCTGGTCGACGACGAGCTCGTCGGCAAGCCGCACGACCCGGACACCGCGCGGCGGCGCTGGAAGGCGATGGCCGGGCGCAGCGGGGACCTGCTGACCGGGCACGCGGTGCTGCGGCTCGCCGGTGGCGAGGTCGTCGCCCGCGCCGAGGCGTCCGCGGCCACCGTCGTCCGGTTCGCCGACCCCTCCCCCGAGGAGCTGGAGGCCTACCTGGGCAGCGGCGAGCCGCTGGAGGTCGCGGGCGCGTTCACCCTGGACGGGCTGGGCGGCTGGTTCGTCGAGGGCATCGACGGCGACCCGTCGAACGTGATCGGGATCAGCCTGCCGCTGGTCCGCCGGCTGCTGGCCGAGGTCGGGGTGCGGGTCACCGACCTGTGGACCTGAGCGCGGGCTACTACGCTCGCGCGCATGGCTGTCGCGAACGACTCCGACCCGAAGCTCGCCGAGTACGCCCACCCCGAGCGGCTGGTCACCACCGAGTGGCTGGCCGAGCACCTGAAGGACCCGGGGCTGGTCGTCGTGGAGTCCGACGAGGACGTCCTGCTCTACGACACCGGCCACATCCCCGGCGCGGTGAAGGTCGACTGGCACACCGAGCTGAACGACCCGGTCACCCGCGACTACGTCGACGGGAAGCGCTTCGCCGAGATCATGTCCGAGCGGGGCATCGGCCGGGACACCACGATCGTCGTCTACGGCGACAAGAACAACTGGTGGGCCGCCTACGCGCTGTGGGTGTTCTCCCTGTTCGGCCACCCCGACGTGCGGCTGCTCGACGGCGGCCGCGCCAAGTGGATCGCCGAGGGCCGGGAGGTCGTCACCGACACCCCGGCGCCGGAGCAGGCCGACTACCCGGTCGTCGAGCGGGACGACGCGGACATCCGCGCGTTCAAGGACGACGTGCTCGCCCACCTGGGCAAGCCGCTGGTCGACGTCCGGTCCCCGCAGGAGTACACCGGCGAGAAGCTCCACATGCCCGACTACCCGCAGGAGGGCGCGGTCCGCGGCGGGCACATCCCGGGCGCCGCGAGCGTGCCGTGGGCCCGGGCCGCGGCCGAGGACGGCTCGTTCAAGTCCCGCGCCGACCTGGAGGCCATCTACCAGGACGAGCAGGGCCTGAACCCGTCCGACGAGGTCGTCGCCTACTGCCGGATCGGCGAGCGCTCCAGCCACACCTGGTTCGTGCTGACCCACCTGCTGGGCTTCGGCAACGTCCGGAACTACGACGGCTCCTGGACCGAGTGGGGCAACGCCGTCCGCGTGCCGATCGTGCAGGGCGAGGAGCGCGGGTCCGCGTGAGCAGCACCGATCCCGGCACGCTGCCCCCGGAGCTGGCCGAGCTGGTCGACGACTTCGCCGACGTCGGCCCGAAGGACCGGCTCCAGCTGCTGCTGGAGCTGTCCCGGGAGCTCCCCGACCTGCCCGAGCGCTACGCCGACGCCGCGGACACCATGGAACAGGTCCACGAGTGCCAGTCGCCGCTGTTCCTGGCCGTGGAGGTCGAGGGCAGCCGTGATCAGGACGCCGGGGACCGGCCCGTGCACCTGTTCTTCTCCGCGCCGCCGGAGGCCCCGACGACCCGCGGGTTCGCGTCGATCATGCACACCGGGCTGGACGGCCAGCCGGCCGCGACCGTGCTCGACGTACCCGACGACTTCTACACCGACCTCGGCCTCGCCGAGGCCGTGAGCCCGCTGCGGCTGCGCGGCATCGCCGCCATGCTCGCGCGGATCAAGAACCAGGTACGCGCGGCGCTCTGACCTGCCCGCACGGTCCCGGGGCGCCCGTCGCAGCGCCCCGGGACTTCGCGACACCCAAGCTCAAGTCTCCCTCAAAACCGTCGGCGCAGGCCTTGCGCGGCGGCAGACTGCTTCGAACGACGGAGTTCCGAGCAGCTGGGGGTGACGGCAATGGGCACGACTCTCACCACGGACACCTGGGGCATCCCGGGGCCGACGTTCCTCGTGATCTACCTGATCCTCGCCGTGGCGGCGATCGCGACCGCGGTCGCGGTGCGCCGCAGGATCGTGGCCGTCGACGGCCGGGCACGGTGGGGCCTGAACCGGCGACCGGAGGAGGTCGCCTACCTCAACGGCGGCCCGCAGCTGGCCGTCTACGCGGCGCTGTCGGCGATGCACGTCGACGGCACGATCGTCACCTCGGACCGCACCACCGGCCAGGTCCGCGCCGGTGCGGCCCCCGGCCGCGACGCCACGGCACTGCAGCGCGCGATCCACACCGCCGCGCACCGGCTGACGCCGAGCCGGACGTTGCGCACCCACGAGCCGGTGACGACCGAGCTGGAGTCGATCGCGTCAGCCCTGGAGTCCTCGGGCCTGCTGCTGACCCCGGCCGCCCGGGCCCGCTACCGCCGGACCGCGCTGCTGCCCGGCGCCGTCGCGCTCCTGGGCGCGCTACGGCTGGCGGCCGGCTTCGCCACCGGCCACGCGGTCGGCTTCCTGGTCGTCCTGACCGTCCTCGTCACGGTGGCCGCGGTGGTCATGGCGGGCAAGGTCCCGCACCGCACGCGGGCCGGGGACACCGCGCTCGACGGCATCCGGGACCGGCACCGCTCGCTGGCCCCGCACATGCGACCCGAGTGGGGCTCGGTCGGGGCCGGGGCCGCCGCGCTCAGCGTCGGCGCGTTCGGCGTGAGCGCGATGGTCGCCGCCGAGCCGGCGTTCGCCGAGGAGCTCGCGGCGCAGAAGGCGTCGGCCCTGGGGGCCGCAGGCGGCAGCGGTGGCGCCGGCGGCGGCTCGGACGGCGGGTCGTCCGGTGACGGCGGCGGGTTCTTCGGCTCCTTCGGCGGTGGCTCCTTCGGCGGCTCCAGCTGCGGCGGTGGGGGCGGCGGCTGCGGCGGCGGCGGTGGCGGCTGCGGCGGCTGATCCGAGTACTTCCGTTCCCGCGGCTCCGCCTGTGGGGGGTGTGGAGCCGCGGGAACGGCGCGGGGGAACAGCACTGCAGGAGAACAGCCCCGCGAGCGAACAGCACTGCGGGAGAACAGCAGAGAACAGCACTGCCGTACTCGCACGAGACCAGGGAGGCGAGCGTGCTGCACGGGACCGGCGCCGGATGGCGCCCCGAGATCGCGGCCGTCCTCGACGACCTCCCCGGGCTGGGGTTCCGGGAGGTCATCGCGGAGGGCATCCGGCCCGACGCGCCCCCGGCGCCGCTCGTCGGCGGGGGTGACAGTGGTGGCGGCAGTGGCGGTGACAGGGGCGGGGACGTCGTCGTGCACGGGGTGCGGCTCTCGCTCGGCGACCCGCACGGCGTCGAGCCGGAGCGGATCGCCCATCTGGCCGCGTGCGCCGCGGCGCTGGGCGCGCCGCTGGTGAGCGAGCACGTCGCGTTCGTCCGGGCCGGTGGGATCGAGGCCGGGCACCTGCTGCCGCTGCCACGGTCCCGGGAGGCGCTGGACGTGCTGTCGCGCAACGTCTCCCGCACCCGCGCCGAGCTCGACGTCCCGCTCGCGCTGGAGCCGATCGCGACGTTCCTGGACTGGCCCGACGACGAGTTCTCCGAGCCGGAGTTCCTGCTGCGGTTGCACGAGCGGACCGGTGCGCCGCTGCTGCTCGACGTCGCGAACCTGCGGGCCAACGCTCTGAACCGGGGCGGCGACCCGCGCGCCGTGCTCGACGAGCTGCTGGGCCGGCTGCCCGCGGAGGCGATCGCCTACTGCCACGTCGCCGGCGGCGCCGAGCACGACGGCCTGCTGCACGACACGCACACCGCGCCCGTCCCGGACGCGGTGCTGGCGCTGCTCACCGAGGTCGTCGCACGGCTGCCCGCGCCACCGCCGGTGATGCTCGAACGCGACGGCCGCTACCCGCCCGCCGCCGAGACCCACGCGGAGCTGGACGCGATCGCCGCCGCGGCCGGGCACCCGCCGGTCACCGCCGCCGCGGAGCCGGTCCGATGAGCTCCGGCCTAGCGGCGCGGCAGGCCGCGCTGGTCGCCGCGCTCGTCGCGGGCGGCCCGGAGCCGTCCGGGTTCGACGCGCGGATGCTGGCCGTGACCCGGGTGGCGTTGCTGCGCAAGCGCTCCGGTCAGGTGGCGTCGGCGTGGCCGCTGCTCGCGCACGGGTTCGGCGACCGCTGGGCGGCGGTGTTCGCGGCCCGGTTCGACGGCGTCGCGCCCTACGGCGCCGAACGCGAGGGCTGGGACCTCGCCCGCGAGCTGGCGGCCCGCGGCGAGCTCGGCGCCGGCGCGGCCCGGGAGCTGGCGGAGCGGGAGACGTTCTGGCGCTACGACGGGCGGTCCGCCCCGCGCCGCCGGTCGGCCCCGGCCCGGCTACTCCGCCGCCTGACGGGTGGCGGCGGTCACTCCCGACCGGGTCTCTGAACCGATCATGGGCCCGTATCCGGGTCGCCGGCGTTGTGAGCGCCACAATCCCCGGCTCCGTGAGAGTCAGTCCTGACTCCTACACTCGCGAGTAACCCTGCGCCGGAGCATCGGGCCGGCGCTCGCGACCGGAGGAGTTCCACCGTGCCCGCACTGCGCAAAGTGCTCGTCGCCAACCGGGGAGAGATCGCCGTCCGCGTGATCCGAGCCGCGAAGGACGCGGGGCTCACCAGCGTCGCCGTCTACGCCGAGCCGGACCGGGACGCGATGTTCGTCCGGCTCGCCGACGAGGCCTTCGCGCTCGGTGGGGCCACCGCCGCGGAGTCGTACCTGGACATCGACAAGATCGTCGATGCGGCGAAGCGGTCCGGGGCGGACGGGATCCACCCCGGCTACGGCTTCCTGTCGGAGAACGCCGACTTCGCCCAGGCCGTGATCGACGCCGGCATCACCTGGATCGGCCCGTCGCCGCAGTCCATCCGCGACCTCGGCGACAAGGTCACCGCGCGGCACATCGCCACCCGCGCCGGCGCCCCGCTGGTCCCGGGCACCAAGGACCCGGTCTCCGGCTCCGACGAGGTGCTGGCCTTCGCCGACGAGCACGGCCTGCCGGTCGCGATCAAGGCGGCGTTCGGCGGCGGCGGCCGCGGCATGAAGGTCGCCCGTGAGCGCTCCGAGGTCGCCGAGCTCTACGACTCCGCGGTCCGCGAGGCCACCGCGGCGTTCGGCCGCGGCGAGTGCTTCGTCGAGCGCTACCTCGACCGCCCGCGCCACGTCGAGACCCAGGTCCTGGCCGACCAGCACGGCAACGTCGTCGTCGTCGGGACGCGGGACTGCTCGCTGCAGCGCCGCTTCCAGAAGCTCGTCGAGGAGGCGCCCGCGCCGTTCCTGTCCGACGAGCAGCGCAAGACCCTGTACGACGCGTCGAAGGCGATCTGCAAGGAGGCCGGCTACTACGGCGCCGGCACCGTCGAGTTCCTCATCGGCGAGGACGGGATGATCACCTTCCTCGAGGTGAACACCCGGCTGCAGGTCGAGCACCCGGTTTCGGAGGAGACCACCGGCATCGACCTGGTCCGGCAGATGTTCCGGATCGCCGAGGGCCAGGAGCTCGACCTCGAGGACGACCCGGCCCCGCGCGGGCACGCGATCGAGTTCCGGATCAACGGTGAGGACGCGGGCCGCAACTTCCTGCCGGCGCCCGGTACCGCCGAGCGGATCTGGTACCCGGCAGGCCCCGGTGTCCGGGTGGACGCCGGTGTCGAGGACGGATCGGTGATCGGCGGGCAGTTCGACTCGCTGCTGGCGAAGCTGATCGTCTGGGGCGCCGACCGGCAGCAGGCCCTGCAGCGGGCCCGCCGCGCGCTGTCGGAGTTCCGCGTCGAGGGGATGGCGACCGTGCTGGACTTCCACCGGCTCGTCGTGGAGGACCCGGCCTACGCCGCGGACGACCTGGACGACTTCACCGTCCACACCCGCTGGATCGAGACCGAGTGGGACAACACGGTCCCGCCGTTCGAGGGCGGGGCCGGGGCCGACGACGAGTCCGGCGAGCGGCAGACCGTGGTCGTCGAGGTCGGTGGCCGGCGCCTGGAGGTCTCGCTGCCCGGTGACCTCGCCCTCGGCGGGGGCGGAGGTGCCGCGGCCGGTGGGCCGAAGGCCGGGCCGCGCAAGCGCACCGGCAAGGGTGGTGGCGCCAAGGTCTCCGGCGACGCCGTCACCGCGCCGATGCAGGGCACGATCATCAAGGTCGCGGTGTCCGACGGCGACACCGTCTCCGCCGGCGACCTGATCGTCGTGCTCGAGGCGATGAAGATGGAGAACCCGGTGACCGCGTCGAAGGACGGCACCGTGACCGGGCTCGACGCCGAGCAGGGCGCGTCGATCTCGCAGGGCACCGTGATCTGCGAGATCAAGGACTGAGTGCCCCGCTCCCGGCGGTGATCGACGCCGGGGTGGACCCTGCGCGGGCTGCGCTGCGACGGCCGGGTGGACGACCGCCCGGCCGTCGCCGCGTCCGGGTGGACGTCGTCGTGCTGGGCCGGTTGCGCACCGATCCACAGCCTGCCGGCGCAAGCATTGACGCCCGGCGGGCATCGACCTAGCGTTTTCCCTGCGCACGCCGTTCCCGGCGCCCGCACTCCGCTTCACGACAACTGAACAGAGCCCCTGCCCGCCACGCGGATCACCGCGCCGCGGATCCACTCGCCACGTGTGCCCTCCGGGCCGCGCCGCGAGCCGTCACAGCTCGACCGACGCACAGGATCCGTCATGCCGCCTTCGATTCACGTCACGACTCACATCCACACGGACGGCCCGATCCCCGGGCCGCACTCCCTGCTGACCCTGGCCTCCGCCGCGTACCACGCGGACGGGACCCCGGCCGGCACCTTCACCGCCAACCTGCGCGAGCTCCCCGGTGCCACGCTGCACCCCACGGCACTCGCGGACTGGCGGAACCGGGCGGACGAGTGGCTCGGCACCCGCCGGGCCGCACGGCCGCCGGGCGACGTGGTGCAGGCCTACGTCACCTGGCTCTCCGGGCTCGACGGGCAGCCCCTGCTCGTCACGGACCCGGAGGAACCGGACCACCTGTTCTGCTACTGGTACCTCCAGCGCTTCGCGGGACGCTGGCCGTTCGCGGGGATCGCCCCGCGGAGCATGGGCGACGACCGGATGTGGTCGCCGCCCGCGTGCCCGCTCGTCGGCTGCCGCACCGCGGTGGCCGTGCGCAGCGTCCCGGCCCCGAGGAGCGCAGGCGCCGTCCCGGCACTCGCCGGATAACCGGCGCGGGGCACACGACACGGACACCCCCGTTCCGCACCGGACCCCGGTGCGGGGCGGGGGTGCTCCCGTGTCCGGGGTGTTGTGCCCGGGGCGTTCCCGTGTCCGGGTCTTGCCGTGTCCGGGTGTTCGCGATCGCGACCCGCTCCCCCGGTTCCGCCGCGGTACCCGGGCGCCGCGGCGCAGGCTGCGCCGGTCCGTCCCGCCCGAGACCCGGGGGTGCACCGTGCCGGAACCCGGCCGCAGGCTGTCCGACGCCGAGTTCGACGCCGTCTGGGACCTGCTCGGTCTCGGCGCCCAGCCGGGCGTGCTGCGGCTGCGCACCCCGCCCCGTTCCCGCGACGACCGGCGGGGGATCACCGCACGCGGCCTCGCCGGGCTGCGCGGGCGCGGGCTGGCCGGACCGTCCGGCCCCGACCCGGGCCTGGTCCGGCTGCTCATGCTGCTGGCCTCACCGGCCCGGCTGCTCGAGGTGCGCGGGCACTTCGGGGCGCCGTGGCGGGCGCTGGCCGCCGAGCGCGGCGACGAGGCCGTGCTGGCCGTGCGGACCGGTGGCGCCGTCGTCGTCGGGCCGGCCGGGCCGCCGCCGCACGCGGTGGCTGCGGCACTGCCGTCGTGGACGGGTGAGCGGGGCTGCACGGCGCGGATCGGGGCCGTCGCGCACGACCGCTGGGGCAGCCCGCGGCACGCCCCCGGGCACGTCGACGTCGTCGACACCCCGGCGGGGCGCACGGTCACCGGCCCGGGCGGCGCCGGCGATCCCGGGGTGCTGCTCGCCGCGCTGCTGACCGCGGCGGGCGGCCCGCTCGGTCCAGGTCCGCTCAGTCCAGGTCGGAGTGCTGCATCAGCTGCCGTCCGGCCTCGGTGATCGAACCGGACAGCGACGGGTACACCGAGAACGTGTGGGCCAGGTCGTCGACACCGAGGCCGTTCTGCACGGCCATCGCGATCGGCAGGATCAGCTCGCTGGCCACCGGCGCGACGACGACGCCACCGATCACCACACCGGACGCGGGCCGGCAGAACAGCTTCACGAAGCCGCGCCGCAGCCCGCGCATCTTCGCCCGCGGGTTCGTCGACAGCGGCAGCATCACGGTGCGGGCCGGGACCTCGCCGGAGTCGATCGCGTTCTGGCTGATCCCGACGGTGGCGATCTCCGGGCGGGTGAACACGTTGGCCGCGACCGTCCGGAGCCGGATCGGGGCGACGCCCTCGCCGAGCGCGTGCCACATCGCGATCCGGCCCTGCATCGCCGCCACCGAGGCGAGCATGAGCACCCCGGTGCAGTCCCCGGCGGCGTAGACGCCCGGCTCGGAGGTGCGGGAGACCTTGTCGACCGGCACGAAACCGCCGCGGTCGGTCTCGATGCCGACCTCGTCGAGACCGAGGTCGGCGGTGTTCGGGATCGACCCGACGGTCATCAGGGCGTGCGAGCCGGTGACGACGCGGCCGTCGGACAGCGTGACCCGGACGCCGTCGCCGGTGTTCTCGACGGCGTCGGCGCGGGCGTGGGCGAGGATCTCGACGCCGCGCTCGGCGAAGACCTCCTCCAGCACGGCCGCGGCGTCGGCGTCCTCGTGCGGCAGGACCCGGTCGCGGCTGGAGACCAGGCTGACCCGGCAGCCCAGCTCGACGTAGGCGGAGCAGAACTCGGCACCGGTGACCCCGGAGCCGATGACGATCAGGTGCTCGGGCAGCTCGGTGAGGTCGTAGAGCTGGCGCCAGTCCAGGATCCGCTCGCCGTCCGGGCGCGCGCTCGGCAGCACCCGCGGCGTCGCACCGGTCGCGACCAGCACGACGTCGGCGGTGAGCTGCTCGACGGTGCCGTCGTCGTGGGTCGCGGTGATCTCGTGGGTGGCGCGCTGCGCGGCCGGACCTGCGAACCGGGCGCTGCCGCTGATGATCCGGACACCCTCGGCCTCGAGCCCGGCACGGATGTCGGCCGACTGGGCCTGGGCCAGCGCGGTGACCCGCTTGTTCACCGCGGGCAGGTCGACCGCGGAGGTGCCGCGGTCGAGGATGACGCCGAGGTCCTCGGCCCGGTGCAGGTCCACCCGCACGGCGGCGGAGGAGATGAAAGTCTTCGACGGCACGCAGTCGGAGACGACGCAGGAACCGCCCATCCCGTCCCGCTCGACGACGGTCACGTCGCTGCCGTGCTGGGCCGCGACGAGCGCGGCCTCGTATCCGGCGGGTCCGCCGCCCATGATCACGATGCGGGACATGGGTAGATCTCCCCTGGAGACGTCGGTGGTGGTGGCCGCCGGGGCTCATCCGCCGACAGCTCGACGTCCGTCACCGTACGCCCGTCCTATCGGACCGGCCGGGCGGGTCGGAATCGATGGAGTCGACCCATTACCCTCACTCCCGTGCCGCTGTATGCCGCCTACGGGTCGAACATGGACCCCGAGCAGATGAAGGAGCGCGCCCCGCACTCGCCGATGGCCGGGACCGGGTGGCTCCAGGGCTGGCGGCTGACGTTCGGCGGCGAGGACTACACCTGGGAGGGCGCGCTCTCCACCGTGGTGGAGGAGCCGGGCTCGCAGGTGTTCGTCGTGCTCTACGACGTCCCCGAGCAGGACGAGGCACAGCTCGACCGCTGGGAAGGCGGCGAGCTGGGGCTGCACAAGAAGCTGCGGCTGCGCGTCGCGACCCTCGACGGCAGCGCCCTGGTCTGGATCTACGTGCTCGACGCCTACGAGGGCGGCGAGCCGTCGGCGCGCTACCTGGGTGTGATCGCCGACGCGGCCGAGGCCGCCGGCGCCCCCGCCGACTACGTCAACGACCTGCGCAGCCGGCCGAGCAGGAAGTCCTTCCCCCGCGACTGAGCCGGTCCGCACGGACGGCTTCCGCACGGACACACCGACGGCGCGCCCCCACGCGGGGGCGCGCCGTCGGTCGTTGCGGGGGTGTCAGACCTTCGCGGCGGCCAGCGCGGACAGCGCCGACTCGACCAGCACGCGGGTGCCGAACGGCAGTGCCCGCTCGTCCAGGTCGAACGTCGGCTGGTGGATGTCGCGCTTCGGCCCGGTGCCGGGCCAGACGCCGAGCCGGGCCATCGCACCCGGGGCCTCCTCCAGGTACCAGGCGAAGTCCTCGCCGCCGGAGGACTGCTCGGTGGTCGCGTCGGCGTACTCCCCGCCGATCGCGACGGCGGACTCGCGCAGGATGCCGGTGGAGTCGGCGTCGTTGTCCACCGGCGGGACGCCGCGGACGTGGTCGAGCACGTAGCCGACGCCGGTCGGGGCCAGCACCGGGGCGACGATCGAGTGCAGCGTCTCCTCCAGCCCGGTCCACGTCGCGTGGTCGGCGGTGCGCAGCGTGCCGCGCAGGGTGCCGGACTGCGGGATCGCGTTCGCCGCGTCGCCTGCGTGCACCGCGCCCCAGGTCAGGACGGTGCCCGAGCGGGGGTCGACGTGCCGGGTCAGCAGCAGCGGCACCTGGGTGACCAGCAGGCCGAGTGCCTCGACGAGGTCGGCGGTGAGGTGCGGACGCGAGGTGTGCCCGCCCGGGGAGGTCAGCCGGATCTCGATCAGGTCGCAGGCCGAGGTGATCGGCCCGACCCGGGTACCGAGCCGCCCGACCTCCAGGCGCGGGTCGCAGTGCAGCGCGAACACCCGGTCCACGCCCTCGAGCACCCCGTCGGCGACGACGTCGAGCGCCCCGCCGGGCTGCACCTCCTCGGCGTGCTGGAACACCAGCCGCACCCGGCCGGGCAGCGACGGCGCGGAGTTCAGCGCCAGCGCCGCGCCGAGCAGCATCGCGGTGTGCGCGTCGTGCCCGCAGGCGTGCATGACGCCGGGGTGGACGGAGGCGAAGTCCACGCCGCTCTGCTCGTCCAGCGGCAGGGCGTCCATGTCCGCGCGCAGCGCCACCAGCGGCTCGCCGTGCCCGACGTCGCAGACGACTCCGGTGCCACCGGGGAGCACGCGCGGCTCCAGCCCGGCGCGCTGCAGCGTCTCGCGGACCCGCGCGGTCGTCAGGTGCTCGTTCCGGGCCAGCTCGGGCCGTGCGTGGATCGCGCGGCGCCAGCCGACGATCTCGCCCTTGTGGGCACGCATCCACGACTCCAGCCAGGCCGGACCCGTGCCTGCTCCGAGGTCGTCGACGGGGTGGTCGACGATCTCCGGGAGCTCGGTGCGGGTCTCCAGCGCAGTCACCTTCGTCCTCCTTCTGGCGGGGGCGTCGGGATCCGGAACCCTGGGCAGGCACCGGACATCTGTCGCCCCCGACATCACTCATGGTCCTCACCCGTCCGGCGGTGTTCCAGTCGAAATCGGTCGTTCACGGCTTCGCGCGGCGAGGGGTCGGCGACGTGCTGCCAGCGGGTTCACCGTTTGTGATGAACGGACGCAGCCGACCGTTCGTGGTGTCGGCGAACGGCCGTTTGCGCCGTTCACCGGCGTTACGCACGTTCGCCGGACCGGGGTCGCCGCCCGGTCCGGACCGTCCCGGGACATCCGGGCATCCGTCCTGCGGCACATGCCGTCCGGCGTGGCCGCGCCCGTCCGGCCGCCTCCCGGGAGCCACACGGGTGGTGGCGGGGGGACTCCGCCCGCGCACGGTGGAACAATCATCTCCGTGCCCGACCCCTCCGCTCCCGACCCCGGGGACGACGACGCCCCGCGCCGCCGGTTCGCGGGCCGGTACACCGTCCACGGCCCGCTCGGCAGCGGCGCCATGGGCACGGTCTGGGCCTGCTTCGACGACATCCTGCAGCGCCGGGTGGCGCTCAAGGAGCTGAAGTTCCCCGAGGGCATTCCGGCCGGCGAGGAACTGGAGATGCGGGAGCGCATCATGCGCGAGGCCCGGGCGCTGGCCGGGCTGTCGCACCCGAACGTCGTCACGGTGTTCGACGTCCTCGACATCGAGACCGACCCGCTCGTGGTCATGGAGCTCGTCCCGTCGAAGAACCTCGCCTCGGCGACCTCGGAGCTGGGCCGGCTCGACCGGTCCCAGGCCGCCGTCGTGGGGTACGGGACGGCGGCCGCGCTGCGTGCGGCACACAAGGCGGGCATCACCCACCGCGACGTGAAGCCCGGCAACGTCCTGATCTCCGACGACGGCCGGATCAAGCTCACCGACTTCGGCATCGCCCGCAACGAGTCCGACGCCCCGATGACCTCGGCCGGGCTCGTCCTGGGCTCACCGGCCTACATCGCGCCGGAGGTGGCCGCGGGCCGCCCGGTCACCCCGGCCGCGGACCTGTGGGGGCTCGGCGCGACGCTGTTCGCCGCCGTCGAGGGCCGCCCGCCCTACGACGTCGACGGCGACCCGGTGAAGACGATCACCGAGGTCGTCGACGGGGACGTGCCGCGGCTGTCCGAACCGGGCCCGCTCGCCGACGTCGTGCACGGGCTGATGGTCAAGGAGCCCGGCGACCGGATGCCGCTCGACGAGGTGCGGGCCCGGCTGCGCCCGCTGCTCGACGACCCGGACGACCCGATCTTTCCCGGCTCCCCGGACGTCCCGACGATCATGGCGCGGCTTCCGCGCAGCGCCACGAGCCCCGGTACGGCCGCCCGGACCACCCCGCCGACGACCCCGCCGACCGCCCCACCGGCCCCGGCCGTGTCACCGCGCCCGGCCCCGGCCCCGCCGCCCGCGGCGGCCTCGCAGGGCTCCGTCCCCGTGGTCCCGGGACCGCTGCAGTCCCCGACCGGGCCGCCGCCACAGCCGGTCCCGCGCCAGGCCGCCTCGGCGCGCCGCACCCGGCCGGTCGGGGTGCTCGGCGCGATCCCGCTGGTCCTGGGGGGCGCGGTGCTGGTGCTGGGCGGCGCGCTCGGCGGCTACACCGGCGTGCGGGCGCTGGCCGGGCAGGAGCCGATGAGCACGATCTCGGTGGCCACCGACCGCACCCCGCGCAGCGTGCATCCGGACCCGCTGGGGTTCACGGTGCTGTTCCCGGAGAACTGGTCGCAGTACCGCGCCACCAACGACGACGGGTCCGCCGTCGTCCGGTTCGTCAGCCCGGACGGCCGTCAGGAGCTGATGGTGCAGGGGGCGGCGTCGGCGAAGGCCGTGCTGGACTCGCTGAACCCGCGCGCTCTCGGCGTCGACACCGTCGACTCGGTCACGCCGCGGCAGGCCGCGCGGGGCATCACCGCGGTCCGGATGAGCACCACCGACGACGGCCGCAGGCGGATCAGCCTGCTGCGGATCATCCCCCGCAGCAGCGGGAACGGCGTCTGGGTGCTGCAGCTGACCTCGCCGGCCGGACTCGCCGAGCACGCCACCTCGCAGCTGTTCGACACGATCGCGGACGGCTTCCGGACCAGCGGCGCCTGACCGGGGGGCCTCGTTAGGGTGCCGACCATGAGCGACGCACCGCCCGCCACCGAGTCCCTCGCCCGTTCCGCCGCCGACGAGCTGACCCGCCGGACCGGCGTGGACGCCTACGACGTCGCGGTCGTACTCGGGTCGGGCTGGCGCCCGGCCGCCGACGAGCTCGGCACCGCCGACGCCGAGGTCCCGATGGCGGAGCTGCCCGGTTTCGTCGCGCCGTCGGCGTTCGGGCACGGCGGCACGATCCGCTCGCTGACCGTCGGCGACCGCCGGGTGCTGGTGCTGCTGGGCCGCACCCACCTCTACGAGGGGCACGGCGTCGACCCGGTCGTGCACGGTGTCCGGACCGCGGCCGCGGCCGGGGCCCGCGCGGTGGTGCTCACCAACGCCGCGGGCGGGATCACCGAGGGCCTCGCCGTCGGGCAGCCGGTGCTGATCGCCGACCACCTCAACCTGCTGGCCCTGTCCCCGCTGACCGGGGCCGACTTCGTCGACCTCACCGACGCCTACTCCTCGCGGCTGCGCGAGGCCGCCCGCGACCTGGACCCGAGCCTGGCCGAGGGCGTCTACGCGGGGCTGCCCGGCCCGCACTTCGAGACGCCCGCCGAGATCCGCATGCTGCGCACCCTGGGCGCGGACCTCGTGGGCATGTCGACGGTGCTGGAGACGATCGCCGCCCGCGCCGCGGGCCTGGAGGTGTGCGGGATCTCGCTGGTCACGAACCTGGCCGCGGGGCTGTCCGGGCAGCCGCTGAACCACCAGGAGGTCCTCGACGCCGGGCAGGCGGCCGCGTCCCGGATGGGTGTGCTGCTGCGCGACCTCGTCGCCCGCGTCTGATGGCGCTCGCGCCCGCCCTGCGCGACGCGGCGCTGCGCTGGATCGCCGACGATCCCGATCCGGCCACCCGCTCCGAGCTGCAGCAGGTGCTCGCCGCCGCGATGGCAGGCGGCGCCACCGGCTCCGCGGCCGAGGCCGCCGCCGACGCCACGGCCGAGCTCGCCGACCGGATGTCCGGGCCGCTGCGGTTCGGTACCGCGGGGCTGCGCGGGCCGGTGCGCGCGGGACCCGCCGGGATGAACGTGGCGGTGGTGACCAGGGCGACCGCGGGGCTCGCGGCGTGGCTGGCCGCCGAGGGGATCTCCGGCACCGTGGTCGTCGGGCGGGACGCGCGGCACGGCTCGGCGGAGTTCGCCGCCGCGGCGGCGCGGGTGCTGACCGGCGCCGGGTTCACCGTCGCCCTGCTCGACGGTCCCGTCCCCACCCCGCTGGTCGCGTTCGCCGTCCGGGAGCTGGGCGCGGTCGCCGGGGTGACGGTGACGGCGTCGCACAACCCGCCCGCGGACAACGGCTACAAGGTCTACCTCGGCGACGGCGCGCAGATCGTCCCGCCCGCCGACGCACGGATCGAGGCGGCGATCGCCGCCGCCCCGGCCGCGGTGTCGGTTCCGCTGGGCCCCGAGCCCGCGCCGGCCGAGGTCACCGGGGCCTACCTGGACCGGGTGGCGACGCTGCCCCGCTCCCCCGGCGGGCCTGCGCCCCGGGTGGCGCTGACCCCGATGCACGGCGTCGGCGGGGCCCTGGTGACCGCCGCCCTGGCCCGCACCGGGGTGGACGACGTGCACGTCGTCGCCGCGCAGGCCCGGCCGGATCCGGACTTCCCGACGGTCACGTTCCCGAACCCGGAGGAGCCCGGCGCCACCGACGCGCTGCTCGCACTGGCCGCCGAGCGCGGCGCGGACCTGGCGATCGCCCTGGACCCGGACGCCGACCGGTGCGCGATCGGCGTCCCGGACACCGGCGGGACGTGGCGGATGCTCTCCGGCGACGAGACCGGGGTGCTGCTCGGCGACCATCTGCTGCGCCGTCCGGCGCCCGGCGCCCCGGCGGAACCGCTGGTGGCGACGACCGTGGTGTCGTCGTCGATGCTCGCCGCGGTCGCGGCCGGGCGCGGCGCCCGCAGCGCCGAGACGCTCACCGGCTTCAAGTGGATCGTGCGCGCCGGGGAGGGCCTGGTCTACGGCTACGAGGAGGCCATCGGGATCTGCGCCGACCCGGACGGGGTCCGGGACAAGGACGGGATCTCCGCGGCCGTCGTCGCGGCGGACCTGGTGCGCGCCCTGGCCGCCGACGGCTCGTCGGTCCCGCAGCGGCTCGACGAGCTGGCCGCCGAGTTCGGTCTGCACGCCACCGCGGGTGTCTCGGTGCGGATGGAGCCCGCCGCCCGCGACGCCGCCGTCGTCCGGCTGCGCGACGCCCCGCCCGCGGGCTGGGAGACCGACCGGCCTGCCCCGGACGTGCTGCGGCTGCGCCGCGCCGGGGAGCGGGTGGTGATCCGCCCGTCGGGCACCGAGCCGAAGCTGAAGGCCTACCTCGAGGTCGTCGAGGCCCCCGGCCCCGACGTCGCCGCCGCCCGGTCCCGCGCGGCGGCGCGGCTCACCGCGCTGCGTACCGAGCTGGACGGGATCCTCGGGGCATGAGCACGCTGCTGGTCGTCCACCACACGCCGTCCCCCACGACGGCGGAGCTGCTGGCCGAGGTGCGCGCGGGTGCGGCCGACCCGGAGATCACCGGGGTGGACGTGGTCGCCCGGGCGGCGCTGGCCGCGACCGCGTCGGACCTGCTGGGCGCGGACGCGGTGCTGCTCGGCACCCCGGCGAACATCGGCTACATGTCCGGGGCGCTCAAGCACTTCCTCGACCAGGTCTACTACGTCTGCGCCGACGACACCCGCGGCCTGCCGTACGGGCTGTGGGTGCACGGCGGCTCGGACACCTCCGGGGCCACCCGCTCGGTGACGACGATCGCCGAGGCGCTCGGCTGGACGGCGGCGGCCGCACCGGTGGAGCTCACCGGTGCCCCGGACGCGGCGGCCCGGGAGGCCTGCCGGGAGCTGGGCGCGGTGCTGGCCGCGACCGTCATGCCGGAGGGCTGACCGGGCGCGGCGGCGCCGGTGCCGGGCGCCGCATCCAGCTCTCGATGTGCCCGGCCCACATCGCGGCGATCTTCCGGTACGCCGCGGGGCCGGCGTGCAGGCCGTCGGCGGTCCCCTTCGCTGCGAACAGGTGCGAGACGTCGACGTACTCCACGGACTCGCCGCGGGCCGAGTGCTGGATCGCCAGACGGGCCATCAGCTGCCCGAGCTTCGCCCGCTCGGCCCGCTTCTTCGGCATCGGCGCCCAGACCCCCGCCATGATCACGTGGGCGCGGGGTGCGGCGGCGAAGGTCGCGTCGAGCATGCGGTCGAGCGAGTGCGCCGTCGCCTGCGGGGAGCTGCCGTAGAGCAGGTCGTTGGTGCCGGCGTGCAGCAGCACGACGTCGGGCTGGGCGTCGGAGACCCACAGGCCGGTGTACGGGGCCATCCCGGCGGCGCTCCAGCCCGAGCGGCCCTCGTGGTCGCGGTCCGGCAGCGCGGCGGGCCCGGAGCTGCGCGAGCCGACGTAGTCCACGCGCACGCCGTCGGCGGTGAGGCGCTGCCACAGCGGCAGCCGGTAGCCCGCCGTCGCGGGGCTGCCCACCCCGACCGTCGACGACGCCCCCAGCGGCATCACCCGCAGCATCCCGGGCGCGCGGGCCGGGACCGTCGCGACCTCCGGGGTGTCGCCGGAGGGCACCACCCAGACGACCGCGGCGAGGCACGCCACGACGGCACCGGCGAGCAGCCGCCGGTGCGGGCGCCGCCGCGGCGGGCGGCGCAGGTGGTGTCTCCCGGTCCGGGTCACGGCGCTCAGCGCGGCCCGAACTGGCGGTCCCCGGCGTCGCCGAGGCCGGGGACGATGAACGCCGACTCGTTGAGCCGCTCGTCGATGCTGGCCGTCACCATCCGGACGGGCAGACCGGACCGCTCGAGCCGCTCGACGCCCTCCGGTGCGGACAGCGCGCACAGCACCGTCACGTCGTCGGCGCCGCGGCGGGCCAGCAGCTCGATGGTGTGCACCATCGAGCCGCCGGTCGCGAGCATCGGGTCCAGCACGAACACCGGCCGCCCGACCAGCGAGTCCGGCAGCGACTCCATGTAGGGCACCGGCTCGTGGGTCCGTTCGTCGCGCGCCATCCCGACGAAGCCCATCTGGGCCTCCGGGATGAGGTTCAGCGCGGCCTCGGCCATGCCCAGGCCGGCGCGCAGCACCGGGACCAGCACCGGCGGCGTCGCGAGGCGGTGGCCGCGGGTGCGCGACACCGGGGTGTGGATGGTGTCCTCGGTCAGCGGTGCCGACCGGGTCGCCTCGTAGACCAGCATGAGAGTGAGCTCGCGCAGGGCGGCCCGGAAGTTAGCGTTGTCGGTGCGGGCGTCCCGCATGGTGCTCAGCCGGGCCCGCGCGAGCGGGTGGTCGACGACGATCGTGTCCACGACGCGACACCCTACGGCTGCACGGACGGGGTGCGGGCCCCTCGGCGGGGGACGTCACGCCGCCGGACCCTCCCGCCACGGCCGTGTCCGGCGCCGACACCGAAGCATGGCCCGTATCACCCAGCGTGAGAAGCGTGCGCCACCATCGGGTGAGCGCCCACCCCGTCGACGGAGCCCTCTCGTCCGGCCGGGCGAGCGCCGCAGGGCCCGTTCGGACCTTGCGTGACAGGAGATCCGGCATGGAGGGTCGGTGACGATGGGTAGACCTCGGAGCGGGCGAGGCTCCCCTCAACGGAGGAGTGGCGACGGCGAGTACCACGATCGGCACACGATGACGCCGATCTCGCGATTCACCTGACCCGAACGGGTGGTAACACCGCAACGGTGTCACATCGAGGCCCTCCACGACGCTGTACTACATGACAAGGAGGTGATCCGATGCCGGAGAACACGACTTCCGAGGAGCAGACGCTGATCGCTGCCGCGGAAAAGCTCACTCAGTGCGACGGATACGTCGTGCTGGCGGTCGACCCGCAGACCGGCGAGGTCGACGCGCACGGGCCGTTCGACGGGATAACCGCCACGATCAAGGCGGACCAGCTGCGGCGGGACTTCGACAAGGGCGGGCTGGAGGACGTCTCGATCGGGGTGGTCCGTCTGCACAGCCAGGCCTGACCCCGCGCTCCCCCGACGCTCCCCGATAGGGTCGGTGCCGTGGCAAGCGACATCGTGCCGATCCGGCTCGCCCTCACCCGGGGCGACGTGGTCACCCTCTGGGCTCCCCCGTGGCGAGAGGACGGCGAGGAGTGGGAGGCGTTCCTCGGCGACGACGACCACGTCTTCGTCTTCGACGAACCCGCGGCCCTGGCCGCGTTCGTCCGTACGGCGTCCGGGCACGACCTGACCGACCACCCCGCCTGGTCGGCCGTTCCGGACCTGTCGGTCGCCGAGCTCACCCCGGACGACGCGCACCGCTACGACGTCGTCGGCCTGCCCGAGGTGGCGGCCGACGATCCCGACACGTGGAC
The DNA here is from genome assembly GCF_046546475.1 of Pseudonocardia phyllosphaerae. Classification (NCBI taxonomy): domain Bacteria; kingdom Bacillati; phylum Actinomycetota; class Actinomycetes; order Pseudonocardiales; family Pseudonocardiaceae; genus Pseudonocardia; species Pseudonocardia phyllosphaerae. The sequence continues at coordinate 820,195 of NZ_JBKGXS010000001.1, read as the reverse complement.
CGTGCAGGACCTGCACGAGACCGTCTCGATCGTCCGGTCGCTGGCCGACGTGTGCGACCTCTCCGGCGTGATCGAGGTCCTCGACGGCGAGCCGGCGTTCGGCAGGCTCCGCGAGGGCCCCGAGGCCTTCACCGGCCGCGACGGCCGCAAGCGCTGGTCGTCGCTGTCGTCGACGATCGCGGCGAAGTGGGACGGCGTCGTCGACACCGTCGACGAGCTCGTCGACACCCCCGAGGTCGACGGGAAGGCCCTGGAGGCCGCCCGCGCCGAGCAGCAGGAGTGGGAGGCGTCGCAGGCCGCGGCCTTCGACGCGGCCGACGGAGCCGATGCCGATGCGGCGGACGGGGCCGATGACACCGGCCTCGGCGCCGCCGCCGTGTCCGCGGGCGCCGGCTCCGCCGAGCCCGACGAGCCGACCGGCTTCTGGGCGGACATGGGCATCGACCCGATCCGCATCACCACCGGCGGGCAGTCGGTGGTCTCGCTGCGCTGCTACCTCGACGACAAGCCGGTCTTCCTCGGCTCCGACGGGCGCATCGACGTCTTCGCCTCCGAGCGCGCCCTGGTGCGCGCGCTGGCCGACCCGGCACACGACGCGGTCAAGAAGACCGACCTGGCCGCCGCCGCGACCTTCACCGAGGTGCTGGAGCAGGCCCAGGTCGGCGAGCTCGAGGCGACCGTCGAGGACATGAACACCTACGACCTCACCGGGATCGGCGCCGACCTGGCCGAGGGCACACTCGACGCCCTCGACCCGGTGCAGCTGGACCTGGCCACCGAGCTGCTGCTCGACGCCGGCGAGTGGGCCGGGGACCCCGAGCCCGCCGATACCCTGGCCGAGTCGTCCAGCCTGGGGTGGCTGGTGTCGTTCGTCGTCCGGCCGGACCCGACGCGGATGGCGCCGAGCCCGCCGTTCGCGCAGGAGGCGGCGGCCTGGGGCGAGCTGGTGGCCGGGCTCGAGGCCCGGCTCCGGGCGCACTAGCCCCGTGCGCCCCCGCCGGCGCCGGTCAGCGCGGCGTAGCCGGGTTTGATCACGTCGTTGATCAGGGCGATGCGCTCGTCGAAACCGAGGAACGCGGACTTCATGGCGTTCACGGTGAACCACTCGAGGGTGTCCCAGCCGTAGCCGAAGGTCTCCGCGAGGTCGTACAGCTCGCTGGACAGGGTGCAGCCGGACATCAGCCGGTTGTCGGTGTTCACCGTGACCCGGAACCGCAGATCGGTGAGCAGCCCGATCGGGTGCTCGGCCAGCGACGGTGCCGCCCCGGTGTGCACGTTGGAGGTCGGGCACATCTCCAGCGGCACCCGGCTGTCGCGCACGTAGGCGGCGAGCCGCCCGAGCTGCGGGTCGCCGTCCTCGGGCACGGTGATGTCGTCGACGATCCGGACGCCGTGCCCGAGCCGGTCGGCACCGCACCACTGGATCGCCTCCCAGATCGACGGCAGCCCGAACGCCTCACCGGCGTGGATCGTGACGTGCGCGTTCTGCTGGCGGACGTACTCGAACGCGTCGAGGTGGCGGGTGGGCGGGAAGCCCTTCTCCGCGCCGGCGATGTCGAACCCGACGACGCCGACCGCGGGCGCACCGGTGGGCCGCGGGTCGACCGGGGCCCGGTGCCGCACCGCCAGCTCGGCGATCTCCCGCGAGCGCGCGGCGTGCCGCATCGCCGTGAGCAGGGTGCCGATCCGGATCACCTGCCCGCGCGCGGCGGCCCGCTCGGCGCCGAGCCGGAACCCCTCCTGCACGGCCTCGACGACGGCGTCGACCTCCAGTCCCTGCTCGACGTGCAGCTCGGGCGCGAAGCGCACCTCGGCGTAGACGACGCCGTCGGCGGCCAGGTCCTCCGCGGCCTCGGCGGCGACCCGGGTCAGCGCGCCTGCGGTCTGCAGCACCGCGACGGTGTGCCCGAAGGTCTCCAGGTAGCGCTCCAGCGAGCCCGAGTGCGCGGCCCCGAGGAACCAGGCCGCGAGCTCGTCGGGATCGGTGGTGGGCAACCGGTCGTAGCCGTGCTCGCGGGCCAGGTCGATCACCGTCGCGACCCGCAGACCACCGTCGAGGTGATCATGGAGCAGGACCTTCGGCGCGCGGCGGACGTTCTCGAGCGAGATCGGTACGGGCGTCTCACAATCGGACACGCCCGCACCGTACTACCCGTTCGGGTGGTCGCTACGCTCTGCGGGCTCCCCCTACGGCTCAGAGGAACAGTGACAGTGCCATGAGCGACAACTCGAACGGCTCGTTCGACCGGATGCGCGGCATGCTCATGCGCGCCGCGGAGATCCGCGACAGCGAGCAGCAGCAGATCTTCGACTCCCTCGACGAGATCCACGCGCGCCTGGCGGCCCTGGACGCCATCGGAACCGTCCGCAAGAAGCTGACCGACCTCCCCGACCGGTCCGAGCTGAACGCGCTGGCCGAGCGGATCGACGAGACCGCGACGAAGCTCGACAACCAGGAGGTCATGCTCGGCGCGATCACCCGCGCGATCGAGTCCCTCCCGGACAAGCTCGCGAAACCGATCGCCCAGCTCGACGGGCGGCTCGACGCCCTGACCGGCCGGATGGAGGGCGTCTCCGGCCGGATGGACGGGCTCGACGACCGCCTCGGCGGCCTGCACAAGCGCCTCGACGACGTCGACAACCGCTTCGACCGGCACGAGATGCGCCTCGACGCGCTGCCCAACACCGTCTCCGCCCCGATCAAGGAGCGGGTGGACGCGATCGAGAAGGGCGTCGCCGAGCGCGTCGACGGCGCGGTGCACGCGCTGGAGGAGACCGGCGAGGGTCTGCGCAACCTGCTCGGGGACACCTCGGTCGGGCTGCACCGCCGCCTCGAGGAGCTCGCCCAGCGCCCGGACGCGGTCGACCCCACCGCGGCGTTCGACGGCGTCACCGAGCGCCTGGACACCCTCGCCGGCCGGCTCGAGGAGATCGGAACCCGGCTGGAGGCCGTGGAGAACGGCGTCGGCGGCCGCTTCGAGGGCTTCGCCGACGCCGTCGAGGCGAAGCTGGACGCGATCACCACCGCCGTCGACGAGAAGCTCGGTGCGCTGGACACCACGGTGCAGAGCCGCCCGGACACCGACGCCGTCTCCGGGCTGATCGAGAAGTCGAACGCGGAGTCCGAGCGGCGCAACGCCAACCAGCTCGACGAGGCCATGGCGACCTTCGCGGAGCTGATCCTGGGCCGCAGCGGCCAGTACGCCCAGCAGCAGCCGCCGCCCCCGCCGCGGCCGGCCCAGCGGCGCAGCAGCCGCTCCAAGGCCGCGGTGAAGAGCCACAGCCAGAACGGTGCCTCCGCCGAGGACCTGGTGGGCGACGACCCCGACGAGTGAGCAGGACCCCGCACGCGCGGACGCCACGGTCCCCCGGCCACGGCGTCCGCGCGTTCCCGGGCCGCACCACGAACAGCGCTGATCACCAACGGCGCTGTCACCAACGGCGCTGATCACCGTTTCGGAGGGATTCCGGCCACCGATGGCCGCCTCGCCTCCGAAACCGTGATCACGTGCCGCCCGGGGCCGTGCGGGGCCCCGCCGTCGAGCTCGTGATCGCCCGGCGGCGCCGCCCCGGAGCGCCGGGCGAGGCGCTCAGCGGCGGGCGAGGCGCCGGAAGACCGCGTCCAGCTCGCGCACCTTGAGCAGCCGCATCCCGGCGACCGCGATGACCAGCGTGACGATCGTGCCGCCGACCAGCAGCACCCACGCCTGCGCGGTCACCGGCCAGGACGCCGTCACCGGCTCCAGGAGCCTGCCCAGGCCCCAGGCGATCGCCGCACCGGCCGCGGACGCGAGCGTCACCCGCGCCAGAGTGCGCAGCACCTCGCCCGTCCGGGCCCGCCCGAGCCGGCGGCGCAGCAGAATCTGCCCGATCACGGCCCCGCCGACGAAGGACAGCCCGTTGGCCGCGGCCAGCCCCAGCACCACCCGGTCCGGGGCCAGCAGGACCGGGCAGAGCAGCAGCAGCGGGATCTTCACCGCGACCATGCCGAGCTGGATCAGCGTCGGGGTGCGGGAGTCGGTCATCGCGTAGAACACGCGCATCTGCAGCATGGTCACCGCGTAGGGCAGGATCCCGAACGCCGACGCGGCCACGGTCGCCCCGAGCCGGGCGGCCCCGGCCCCGGATCCCGCGCCGACCGAGAACAGCGCGGTGCCCAGCACCCCGCCGAACGCGGTCATCACCGCCGCGATCGGGACCAGGCCGACCGTCGACAGCCGGGCCCCGAGCGAGAGGTCGGTGACGACCTGGTCGGTGTCGCCCTCCGCGGCCGCCCGGCTCATCCGCGGCATCAGCGCGGTCAGCAGGGAGACACCCAGCACGCCGTACGGGACCTGCAGCAGCAGCCAGGCGTTCATGTAGGTGGCGACCGAGCCGCCGTCGGCCGCCGTCGCGACCCGGGTGGTGACGATGTAGCCGGCCTGCCCGATCAGGACGTAGCCGATGATCCACAGCGCCATCCCGCCGGCCACCGACAGCCGCGGGTCCCAGCCCCACACCGGCTTGTACCGGAACCCGATGCGGCGCATGTACGGGATCAGCACGACGGCCTGCACGACGATGCCGAACGTCGTCCCCAGGCCCAGGACCAGCAGCTTCGGGTCGCCCATGCTGACCGGGTCGACCGAGATCTGCCCGGGCACCAGCACGTAGGCGACGAGCACGCCGAGCATGACCAGGTTGTTCAGCACCGGCGCCCAGGCGAACGGCCCGAACACCTGCTTGGAGTTCAGGATCGCGCCGAGCAGGGCGCCGATGCCGTAGAAGAAGATCTGCGGGAGCAGCAGGAACGCGAACGCCGTGGCCAGGGCCGGGTTCGCCCGGCCGCTGTCGGAGCTGACGAACAACGCGGTCAGCAGCGGTGCCGCCAGCACCGCGACCACCGTCGCGACCAGCAGCGCCGTACCGATGACCGTCAGCAGCCTGCGGGTGAAGTGCACGCCGCCGTCGGCGTCCTCGGTCTGGGCGCGGACCAGCACCGGGATCATCACACTGGTCAGCACGCCGCCGAGCAGCAGCTCGTAGACGATGTTCGGCAGCGTGTTGGACACGGTGTAGGAGTCGTTGACGATCGCCAGGCCGAGGACGGCGACGATCGCCAGGTTCCGGACGAAGCCGGTGATCCGGCTGACCAGGCTGGCCACCGCGATCATGCTCGACGACCGGACGAGCGATCCGGCGTTCTCGGTGGCCCGGCCCTTCGCGGGTGCCCCGTCGGCGGTACCGACCGGCTCGATCACCTCGGTCGGCTCCCCGACCGGCGTGAGCAGCTCGGTCGGCTCGTCGGGCTCGGGATCGGGACGCGGCACCGGACGGGTCACCTCCTGAGCTCCCTCCGGAGGAACGTCGGCAGGTCGCCCGGACATCACCGGGCGGGGGATCGCTGCCCGTGGCGCCGGATCCACCCCGGTGGATCGGCGCTCGGTTCCTCGGTCGTCACGCATCGTCGTCCATCGTGCCGGATCGACACGGTGACTCCCGCACCCGGCTCGGTCCGGCGTAGCATCCGATTTATCGACATCGGTTGTCATGTGGAGGGGCGATGGCACCGCGGTTCGGCGCGTTCCTGTTCACCAGCCTGTTCGACGGGCTCGACGAGGCCACCGTCCTGTCCGCGGCACTCGACTACGCCCGGATCGCCGAGGAGACCGGGTTCGACGACCTGTGGGTGAGCGAGCACCACTTCATCGACTACGGCATCACCCCGTCGGCGATCGAGCTCGCCGGGTTCCTGCTCGGCCGCACCACCGCGATGCGGGTGGGCACCGCGGTCGTGCTGCTCCCCCAGCACCCCGAGGTGTTCGTCGCCGAACGGGCCGCGCTGCTCGACCACGTCTCCGGCGGCCGGTTCGACCTGGGGGTCGGGCGCGGCGGGCCGTCCGCGGACCTGGCCGTCGCCGGGCGCGGGCTGGAGGACTGGAAGGCCGGGGTCTGGCCGGCGGTCGACCGGATCCGGGAGGCCTGGGCCGGCCGGGCGGAGAACCCGGCCGTCGTCGGCGGGACGCTGACCGTGCGCCCGCGGCCGCGCCCGGGTGGCGACCCGCCGCTGCTGGTCGCCGCGGTCTCGGACACCTCGGTCGACGAGGCCGCCGCCCGCAGGTTGCCGATGCTGATGTTCCTGCACGAGTCCGACGAGGCCCGCCGGGCCAAGATGGCGCGCTGGTCGTCGGTCGCCGTCGAGAACGGGCACGACGGCGCCGACCCGGGGCACGCGTGCGCGCTGGTCGGGCACGTGACCGAACCGGGCGAGGACGTGGCCACGGTGGGCGACCGGCTGGCCGAGTTCCTCGTGTCCGCCACCTCCCAGTACGTACTGCTACCGGGGGCGGAGTCGAGCCCGGCGGCGCGGCTGCGCGGCCCGGACGAGGTCCGCACCTACGTCGACACGCTGCTGGCCACGCACCCGATCGGGACGGTCGAGGACTGCGTGGCACGGCTGTCCGGGGTGCTCGCCGACGGCGGCCCGCAGCGGGTGCTGCTCATGCTGGAGGCCGCCGCGGAGCCGGAGCGGGTCGCGCGCAACGTCGCGGCGTTCGGCACGACGGTGCTGCCCGCGGTCCGGGAGAAGCTCGCCCCGTGACGGTGGCGCGCGCCGTGCCCGCTAGCGGCTGCGCCGCACGTCGAGCACCAGCTCCCGGGGCCGCGGCGGCTCCGAGATGACCAGCAGCGCCGCACCGCCGAGAGCGCGGCGCGCGTCGGGCAGCTTCTCCGGGGTGTCGGTGTGCAGCTCCAGCAGCGGGGTGCCGGGCTGCACCTCGTCGCCCGGGTCGACCAGCAGCCGGACACCCGCGGCGGCCTGCACCGGGTCCTCCTTGCGAGCCCGGCCGGCGCCGAGCCGCCACGCCGCCGTCCCGACGGCCATCGCGTCGGCGGAGACGAACACCCCGGCCCGCTCCGCGGTCACCGTCTCGACGTGCCGGGCCGCCGGCAGCGCCGCGTCCGGGTCACCGCCCTGCGCGCGGATCATCCGGTCCCAGACCTCGTACGCCGCACCGGAGGCGAGCACCCCCGCCGGATCGGCGCCGGTGATCCCGGCCAGCGCCAGCATCTCCGACGCGAGCGTCACGGTGAGCGTCACCAGGTCCGGCGGGCCCCCGCCGCGCAGCACCTCGACCGCCTCGGCGACCTCGAGCGCGTTGCCGACGCAGCGGCCCAGCGGCACGGACATGTCGGTGAGCACCGCCGTGGTCGGGAGACCGTGCGCGGCACCGATCGCGGTCATCGCGTCGGCCAGCTCGCCCGCCCGGGCGCGGGTCTTCATGAACGCCCCGGAGCCCACCTTGACGTCGAGCACGAGCCCGCCAGTGCCCTCGGCCAGCTTCTTGCTCATGATCGAGCTGGCGATCAGCGGGACGGACTCGACGGTGCCGGTGACGTCGCGCAGCGCGTAGAGCCGCCGGTCGGCGGGGGCGAGCGTCGGCGTCGTCGCGCACACCACGGCGCCGACGGCGCGCAGCTGGGCACGGATCTCCTCGGTGCTCAGCTCGGCGCGCCAGCCGGGGATCGCCTCCAGCTTGTCCAGCGTGCCGCCGGTGTGCCCGAGCCCGCGCCCGGACAGCTGCGGGACCGCGGCACCGCAGGCGGCGACCAGCGGCGCCAGCATCAGGGTGATCTTGTCGCCGACGCCGCCGGTGGAGTGCTTGTCGACCAGCGGGCGCCCGACGTCGCCGAAGTCCAGGGTCTCCCCGGAGTCGATCATCGCCTGGGTCCAGTGCGCGGTCTCGTCGGCGTCCATGCCGTTGAGCAGGATCGCCATCGCCAGCGCGGCCATCTGCTCCTCGGCGACCTCGCCGCGGGCGTAGGCACCGACCACCCAGTCGATCTGGTCGCGGGTCAGCTCCCGGCAGTCCCGCTTGGCGACGACGATCTCCACCGCGCTCGTGCCGGGCGGCGGCTGCGCCGGGATCGGCTCCGCGTCCGCCCAGCCGACACCGCGGATCACGGGGCCCGCTCCGGAAGATCGGGGCCGCCGGGAAGATCGGTGCCGCCGGGAAGATCGGTGGGCCCGAACGCGTCGGGCAGCACCTCGGTGAACGGCCGGGGCCCGCGCGGGGTGTCGCACTCCAGCGCCGCCCCGCCGAACTCGTGGAGCACCTGGCGGCAGCGCCCGCACGGCATGAGCAGCTCGCCGTCGCCGGACCGGCACGCGACGGCGAGCAGCCGCCCGCCACCGGACAGGCGCAGCTGCCCGGCCAGGGTCACCTCGGCGCAGACGCCGAGGCCGTAGGAGGCGTTCTCGACGTTGCAGCCGGTGACCACCCGGCCGTCGTCGACGAGGGCGGCGGCACCCACCCGCAGCCGCGAGTAGGGGGCGTAGGCCCAGGCCGCGGCGTCGACGGCGGCCGCGCGCAGCGCGTCCCAGTCCGGCACCGGCGGGTCGGGCGTCACCAGGTCCCGGACCCCGGACGGTCCTCCACCGACCATCTAGCGGCCCTCCCCTCTGCGGTACTCGACCCCGAGTCTCGCCGGTGGCCGCAGCCGTTGTGCGGCGGCGGCGAGCACGACCAGCGTGACCAGGTGCGGCGCGTAGGCGGAGAACTCGTCGGGCACGGTGTCGATCAGCCAGTACACGGCGTAGAGCACCAGTCCCGCGCCGAGGGTGATCAGCGCGCCGATCCAGCGGCGGCGCAGCGCGAGCACGACCGCGGCGACGATCGCGAGCAGCGTCGCGCCGTAGAGCAGGGCGTGCACCGCCTCGCCGCCTGCGCGCAGCTGCAGCCCGTCGACGTAGCCGAACAGCGCCGAGCCCATCAGCAGCCCGCCGGGCCGCCAGTTGCCGAAGATCATCGCGGCGAGACCGATGTAACCGCGGCCACCGACCTGGTTCTCCAGGTAACCCAGCTGGCCGGGGTTGAGCACCAGCGCCGCGCCGCCGAGGCCGGCCAGCGCCCCGGAGACGATCACTGCCGCGTACTTGTGCGCGACGACGTTCACCCCGAGCGACTCCGCCGCGACCGGCGACTCGCCCGCCGAGCGCAGCCGCAGCCCGAACGGGGTCCGCCAGAGGACCCAGTAGCTGACCGGCACCAGCACGATCCCGATGACGACGATCGGCGTCAGCCCCGTGGTGAGCCCGCCGAGCAGCCCCGCGACGTCGGAGAGCAGTACGCGCTGCTGCTGCTCCAGTGCCCGCAGCGCCGGCGAGATCCCGGGGATCGAGAACTCGGTGAAGCCCTCCACCCGCGGCGACTCGCGGTTGTTCTGCGAGACCGGCGCGAACACCAGCGTCGACAGGTACTTGGTGAGCCCGGTGCCGAGCAGGGTGATCGCGACGCCGGAGACGATGTGGTTGACGTTGAACGTCACCGTCGCGACGGCGTGCACCAGGCCGCCGAGCGCGCCGAACAGGATCCCGCCGACGAGCGCGGCCCACGGCCCGTACTGGTAGCCCAGCCAGGCCGAGCCCCATGTCCCGAGCACCATCATGCCCTCGAGACCGATGTTGATGATCCCCGCGCGCTCGGACCAGAGGCCGCCCAGCGCGGCGAACAGGATCGGCAGCCCGAGCCGGACGGCCGCCTCCGCGGTGCCCGACGACGTCAGCTGGGTCTGCCCGGTCAGCGTCACGGTGATCGACAGGACGAGCACCAGGACGGCGGCGACCAGCGCGGAGCGGGCCCAGCGCGGCAGCCGGTCCATCCGCTCGGAGACCTGCTCCAGCGCGGCGGTCACGAGGTCACCTCCGCGGGTGCGGCGGTGGCGGGTTCGGTGGCCGCGGCGACCCGGCGCTGCTGCGCGCCGAGCTCGACCCGGCGGACGACCTCGTAGGCCACCACCACCGACAGCACGATCAGGCCCTGCATGATCAGCACGATCTCCCGTGGGATGCCGACGACGTCGAGCGCGACGGCGGCCTTGTCCAGGAACGCCCACAGCAGCGCACCGAGGGCGATGCCGACGGGATGGTTGCGGCCCAGCAGCGCGATGGCGATGCCGGTGAAGCCGTAGCCCTGCGGCGAGGTGAGGGTGTAGGCGTGGTCGCGCCCGAGCAGCTCGGGCAGCCCGACCAGCCCGGCGACCGCGCCGGAGATCAGCAGGGTGACCAGCACGGTGCGGCGGGCGTCGACGCCACCGGCGGCGGCCGCCGTCGGGGACTCACCGGAGGCCCGCAGGTCGAACCCGAAGCGGGTGCGGCCGAGCAGGAACCAGTACCCGACACCGAGCAGCACCGAGATCACCAGCGTCCCGAAGATCGCGCCGTTGCCGACCGGGACACCGGGGAACCAGCCGGTCTCCGGGATCGGCGGGGTGGTGATGTTGTTGCCGCGCAGCGAACCGAACGTCTCCGGCCGGATCAGGAAGGCGATCATGCCGGTGGCGATCGCGTTCAGCATGATCGTCGAGATGACCTCGGAGACGCCGCGGTAGGCCTTGAGCAGCGCGGGGATCGCGATCCACGCGGCGCCGGTCAGCATCGCCACCACGATGATCACGACGACGTGCAGCACCGGCGGCAGCGGCAGCGTCCCGCCGACGATCGCGGCGACACACGCCGCGATCCGGAACTGCCCCTCGACGCCGATGTTGAACAGCTTCATCCGGAAGCCGATCGCGACGGCGAGCGCGGCGAGGTAGTAGATCGCCGCGGAGTTCAGCGTGTCGACCGCGACGGTGCCCGAGCCGAGCTGGGCGACGATCGTCGCGACGGCGGTGACCGGCGAGGCGCCGCTGATCAGCAGCGCGATCGCGCACAGCACGGCGGCGACGCCGATGGCCAGCGCGGGCGCGACGACCGCGCCGCGGAAGCGGTTCAGCAGTGCGGTCATGCGGCGGCCCCCGTCATCGCGGTGCCGAGCTCCTCGGGGGTGACCGTGGCCGGGTCGGCGGTGCCGACGAGGCGGCCGTCGAGGATCACGGCGAGGGTGTCGGACAGCCCGATCAGCTCGTCGAGGTCGGCGGAGACCAGCAGCACGGCCAGGCCGGCGGCGCGGGCCCGGCGCAGCTCGGCCCAGATCCCGGCCTGGGCGCCGACGTCGACACCACGGGTCGGGTGCGAGGCGATCAGCAGCACCGGGTCACCGGACAGCTCCCGCCCGACGACGAGCTTCTGCTGGTTGCCGCCGGACAGCGCGGCCGCGGCGACGTCGATGCCCGGGGTGCGGACGTCGAACTCGGACACGATCCGCTCGGTGTCCGCACGCGCCGCGGCCCGGTCGATCAGCGCGCCGCGGGCGATCGGGGCGCGGGACTGGAACCCGAGCACCCGGTTCTCCCACAGCGACTGCTCGCCGAGCAGCGCGTAGCGGGTGCGGTCCTCGGGGACGTAGCCGACGCCGCGCTCGCGGCGGGCCATCGTGGACAGGCCGGTGACGTCGGCACCGCCGAGCAGGACGCGGCCGCGCGCTCCCCGGCGCATCCCCATGATCGTCTCGACGAGCTCGGTCTGGCCGTTGCCCTCGACCCCGGCGATGCCCAGGATCTCCCCGGACCGGACGACGAGGTCGACGCCGTCGAGCAGGTCGCGCCCGCCGGCCGGGTCGGGCAGCCCGAGCCCCTCGACCCGCAGGACCTCCTGGTCCCCCACCGTCGACGTGCGCGCCGGCGGGCTGGGCAGCTCGGAGCCGACCATCATCTCGGCGAGCTCGCGGTTGGTCACCGACGCCGGGTCCGCGGTGCCGACGGTGCGGCCGCGGCGGATCACGGTGATCCGGTCGGCGATCGCGCGGACCTCGTCGAGCTTGTGCGAGATGAACAGGAACGTGTAGCCCTCACCCTGCATCCGGCGAACCGTCGTGAACAGCTCCTCGACCTCCTGCGGGACCAGCACCGCCGTCGGCTCGTCGAGGATGACGGTGCGGGCACCGCGGTAGAGCACCTTGAGGATCTCCAGGCGCTGCCGGTCGGCGACGCCGAGGCGCTCCACCAGCTCGCCCGGACGCGCGTCGAGCCCGACGGTCGCCGAGAGCTCGGCGATGCGGGCCCGCGCCGCCTTCCCGATGCCGTGCCGGGACTCCGCGCCGAGCAGCGTGTTCTCGGCGACGGTCAGGTTGTCGGCCAGCATGAAGTGCTGATGCACCATCCCGATCCCGGCGGCGATCGCGTCGGCCGGGGAGCGGAAGTGCACTGTCGTCCCGTCGACGGCGATCGTGCCCTCGTCGGGTGCCTGCATGCCGTAGAGGATCTTCATCAGGGTCGACTTGCCGGCCCCGTTCTCGCCGCAGAGGGCGTGGACCTCACCGTGGGCCACGGTGAGGTCCACGCCGTCGTTCGCGACGACGCCGGGGAACCGCTTGGTGATGCCGTGCAGTTCGACCGCGTTGCCGGCACTCACTTCGTCGACTTCACCGTGACCTGTCCGGCGATGATCGCGGACTTGTAGGCGTCGAGCTGCGGCTTGATGTCGTCGACCTGGCCGCCGGAGGTGGAGTAGCCGACGCCGTCGGTCTTGAGGTCGAAGCGCTTCGGCAGCTTCGCGACGGTGTTGCCCGCGACCGCGTTGATGTAGTCGTACACGGCGACGTCCACCCGCTTGATCATCGAGGTCATGATGACCTGCTTGACCTGGGCGAGCTGCGGAGAGTTGTACTGGTCGGAGTCGACGCCGATGGCCTTCTTCCCTGCGGTCTGCGCCGCGGAGAACACGCCCTGGTTCGACTTGCCCGCCGCGGCGAAGGAGATGTCGGATCCCTTGTCGAACTGGCCGTTGGCGATCTCGGTGGCCTTGGTGGCGTCGTTGAAGCCGGAGACATCACCGGCCGGGGAGATGTAGGACGCGTCGACCTTCGCGTCCGGCGCGACGGTCTTGACGCCCTGCTCGTAGCCTGCCTCGAACTTCTGGATCAGCGGGTTGTCGACGCCACCGACGAACCCGACGTTGCAGGTCGTCGTCTTGAGCGCGGCCGCGGCACCGACGAGGAACGCGCCCTGCTCCTCGGCGAAGACCAGCGGCTTGACGTTCGGCAGCTGCACGGTGTCGTCGTCGACGATCGCGAACTGGACGTTCGGGTTCTCCTGCGCCACGGTCTTCACACCACTGGCGTAGTTGAAGCCGATCGCGATGATCGGGTTGAAACCGCTCTTGGCGAGCTGGCGCAGCCGGTTGGTGGCCGCGTCCTCGGTCTCGCCCTGCTGGGCGGTCGCCTCCTGGGTGCTCGCCTTCGGCAGGCCCAGCTGGGCGATCGCGCGGTCGAGGCCCGCCGCGGCGGCGTCGTTGAACGACGCGTCGCCGCGCCCGCCGATGTCGTAGGCCAGACCGACCTTCAGCTTGCTCGCGTCGGCCTTCGCCGGCTCCGGCGCCGGCTGCGCGGAGGCCGCGCCGCCCGCAGGTGGTGCGGTGCGCGTGCACTCCTTCGCCTGGTTCCCGCCGGCTCCGCCGCCTCCGCCGGTGTCCCGGGCACAGCCCGCGAGCGCGAGCGCCGCCACCGCCGTGAGCGCCACCGCCGTGGCGAACCGCCCCCGCCGTCCGATGCGCTGTCCGATCCGCACGAACGATCTCCCCCTCCTGCGCGCCACCCGGTCGGCGGCGTCGTATCCGCCGGACGGTAATCCTTCGGCGCGCCGAGCGGCAGGGTTGCAACATCGCCGTGACAGAACGGAACCGTCGGGCGGTCCGGTCCCCGCCGGACGGACGCCGGGTCGCGCCCGGCGGTCGGATGTGGCGCGGCCCGCCGCGGCGTTGCGCGTTCGCGCGCGCACGGTCCGTGTGGTGCGGCATGCTGCGGGCGTGAGGTTCCCCTGCGGCGTGCCCGTCCACGGCCGTGCGATCAGCCGGAGCGCCGCCGCCGCCGCTCTGCTCGTCGCGGGGATGCTCGTCGCCGGTGCCGGCCCCGCCGCGGCAACGTCTGCGCGGCCCGCCGCAGCAACGTCTGCGCGGCCCACCGCGGTGGCCGGGTGTCCCGGCCAGGCCGCGCCGCCCGGGCCGCCCGCCCGGGAGGAGACGGTCGCCGTCGCCCCGCTGCCGGTGCCCGATCCGCCGGTGAGCGGCCTGGCGACGTGCCGCGACGCGCACGCCGGTACGGCGCCGCCACCGCAGGTCGGGGCGGCGTCCTACGTCGTCGCCGACCTGGACTCCGGCGAGGTGCTGGCCGCGCGGGCACCGCACGCCCGGGAGCGGCCCGCGTCGACGATCAAGCTGCTGCTCGCGCTGCTCGTCGCCGAACGGCTCCCCGCGAACGAGGTCGTCACGGTCGTCCAGGCCGACGTGGACGTCGACGGCAGCCGCGCAGGCATCGGCCCCGGCGGGCGCTACACGGTGGCGCAGCTGCTCCAGGGGCTGCTGCTCGCGTCCGGCAACGACTGCGCGAACGCCCTGGCCCGCCGGCTCGGCGGAGCACCCACGACCGTGGCCGCGATGCGCGACGAGGCCGTCCGGCTGGGCGCACTCGACACCCGCCCCGCGACGCCGTCCGGTCTGGACGGACCGGGGATGTCGGTGTCCGCGCACGACCTCGCGGTGATCTACCGGGCAGCGATCGCCGAGCCGCGGATCGCGACCGTGCTGCGGACGCGCAACGTGCCGTTCCCCGGCTTCGGCGCGCACCCCGGCTTCGTGCTCGGCAACGACGACAAGCTCCTCGGCACCCCCGGATTCCTCGGCGGGAAGAACGGTTTCACCGACGCCGCCCGGCACACGTTCGTCGGCGGGATGCAGCGCGGCGGACGACGTCTGGTGGTCTCACTGGTCCGCGGCGAGACACACCCGGTGCGGATGGTCGACCAGGCGAAGGCACTGCTGGGCTGGGGCTTCGGCGTACGCGCGGGCGGGATCGGGACGCTGCCCGCCGCCGAGCCGGAGCAGGACGCCGGCCCGGACGCCTCCGCCGCTCCCGGTGGCGTTCCCGGCAGCGGTGCTCCCGGGGTGGGCCCCGGAGCGGACTCGCCGACCGCCACCGAGGCCGGCGGTCCCGACGCCGACGCAGGCCCGTCCGGGTCGTCGACCGCGGTGGTCGCCGCCGGTGGCGGCGCGGTGCTCGCGGCCGCCGCGATCATCGGGGTGCTCGAGGTGCGACGGCGGCAACGGCGGCGCTGAGGGTGTGCGGGCCGGGGGTGCGACGCTCCCGGTGCGCCCATCCCGGTGCCGGGCCCATGGGCTCTACACGGGCCCCGCACCCGCCGAGTACGTCAGGAGCTGACGTACTTCCCGGAAATGCCTCAGCAGCTGAGGTATTTCCGGATGGTCACCGTCCCGGATCCGGGCCGCCGGGTGCACGTACCCGCCCGCGGAGCCCGCACGCCGCCGCCCCGCGCGGAACCGCGGCCCGCGCGCTCAGCGCTTCTTGCGTCCGAACGCCCGCGTGCCGAGCGCACCGCCCAGCAGGCCCGCGACGAGCAGACCGGCCGAGCCGACGGCGCCGCGGCCCTCGCGGACCACGTACTGCGGCCGGATGATCGCCGGCGCCGGAACGGCGCCGGTGTTGACGTCGTTGCCGTCGGCGGTGGCCGCCCAGGCCGTCACGAAGAGCAGGAAGCGGGCGGAGAAGAAGATGAAGACCAGCACACCGAGGATCGGGCCGAACGCCGCGCCGACCGGCGAGGCGCTGACCGATGGCATGTAGTAGTTGACCATCACGTACTGCAGGACCGCGAAGCCGACGGCGCCGAAGATCGCGGCCTTCATCGCCGACTTGGTCGAGACGGGCTCGCGCGGCAGCCGGGAGATCATCCAGAGGAACACCAGCCAGTTGCCGATCAGGGTCAGCACGAACACGCCGACACCGAGCAGGAACTTCGCCCAGCCCGCCTCGCCCAGCCCGACGAGGCCGAGCAGGTAGCCGCCGAGCGAGCCACCGACCGAGGAGATCGCGAACGACAGCACCAGCGCGATCCCGAGGCCGACCAGGGCGAGCAGGTCGCCGCCCATCCGCTTGAGGAACGGCGGTGCCTCCTCGCGCTGGCCCCACTGCTCGGACAGCGCCTCGCGCAGGTTGCTCATCCAGCCGATCCCGGAGTACAGCGCACCGAGCAGACCGACGATCCCGATCGCGCCCGCCCGGGTCACCGCCGTGTCGACGATCCCGCCGAGCTTGCCCGCGAACTCCGGGGGCACCGCGCCGGTGATCTGATCCTTGAGCTGCATGACCAGCTCGGGGTTGCCGCGCAGCACGAACCCGGCGGTCGCGAACCCCACCATCAGCAACGGCACGACCGCGAGCAGCGAGAAGTAGGTGATCGCGGCGGCGTAGTGGTCGCCGTGGTTCTCGGTGTAGCCGACACCGGCACGCACGAGGTGGTCGAGCCAGGGGTGCTTCTCGCGGAGGCGCTCGAAGGTGCCGACCGCCTCCTCCTCGTCGTCGGCGATGTCGTGCGCGATCGTGGTGGCGCGGTGATCGGCCATCTCTTCCCCCGGTCGGTCGTGCCTCTCACCCGCCCGGGTCGGTGAATCACACGGGCGGAAGGAAGCCGATCCTCTCCTGAACTGCGGCCAGTGTCGCGCCGGAGACCTCGCGCGCCCGGGTGGCGCCCTTCGCGAGCACCCGATCGAGTTCGGCGGGATCGGCCAGATAGCCGTTGACCTTCTCGGCGAACGGCTCGGCGAAGCCCGCGACGATCTCGCCGAGCTCCTTCTTCAGGTCGCCGTAGCCACGTCCGGCGTACTCCGCCTCGACCTCGGCGACCTTGCGGCCGGTCATCGCCGCGTTGATCGTCAGCAGGTTCGCGATGCCCGGCTTGTTCTCCGGGTCGTAGCGGATCTCGCGCTCGTTGTCGGTGACCGCCGAGCGGATCTTCTTCGCCGAGCGCTGCGCCGGGTCGAGCAGCTCCACGATCCCCGACGGCGACGACGCCGACTTGCTCATCTTGGCCGTCGGGTCCTGCAGGTCGTAGATCTTCGCCGTCGACTGCGGGATGTGCGGCTCGGGCACCACGAACGTCTCGCCGAACCGGTGGTTGAACCGCTGCGCGAGGTTGCGGGTCAGCTCCAGGTGCTGGCGCTGGTCCTCGCCCACCGGGACGCGGTCGGCCTGGTAGAGCAGGATGTCCGCGGCCTGCAGGATCGGGTAGGTGAACAGCCCGACCGTCGTGCGGTCGGCGCCCTCCTTGCCCGACTTGTCCTTGAACTGGGTCATCCGGCCTGCCTCGCCGAACCCGGTCAGGCACTCCAGGATCCAGCACAGCTGGGTGTGCTCGGGGACGTGCGACTGCACGAACAGCGTGCAGCGGTCCGGGTCGAGCCCGAGGCCGAGCAGCTGCGCCGCCGCGACCCGGGTACGCCGCGCGAGCTCGGCCGGGTCCTGCTCGACGGTGATCGCGTGCAGGTCCACCACGCAGTAGAACGCCTCGTGGTCGTCCTGCAGGGACACCCACTGCCGCAGCGCGCCCAGGTAGTTGCCGAGGTGGAACGAGTCGGCGGTCGGCTGGATCCCGGACAGGACGCGAGGACGGTGGGCGTCGGTCATGGCCCCATTCTCGCCAACGACCTCACCGGGGTCGGCCCGGGGACACCGACCCGCGGGTGAACGGGGTGTCGCACCGGTCGCACACCAGCCGGACCCGCAGCCGTTCCCCGCAGCCGGCGTGCAGGATCTCCAGGTCGACCTCGGCACCGTCGGCCACCTGCCAGCGCAGCGACCAGTCGATCAGGCAGGCGTGGATCGGGAACGACGCCAGCCCCTTCTCGGTGATCCGGTAACGCCCGTCGCGGGCGGTGCCGCCGAAGCCACGCTCCATGACCCCCAGCTCGATGAACCGGCGCAGCCGGTCGCTGAGCACCTCCGGGGAGATCCCGAGCTCGTCGCCGAACGCGGTGAACGACCTCACCCCGGCCAGCCCGGCGCCCAGCACGGTGGCGCCCCAGCGGTCACCGATGATCTCCATGGCCCCCGGGAGCAGCGACAGCGGGTCGCTGGGCAGCCGTCCGCGGGTCCGCCGGGGATGCACCCGCGACAGCAGCTGCAGCGCAGGCGCCCCGGGTTTGCGCCACACCTCGGTGTCGCGGAACGCGACGCGCTCACCACAGTGGTCGCAGGCCAGCTGGACGCCGGCCGCGGCGCCGCACTCGCGGTGCACGATGTCGGGCAGCGGGACCTCGCGCGGTACCCACTGCTGCTCCCAGTACCAGGTGGCGAGCAGCAGCTTCCAGCAGTCGCCACCGCGTTCGGTGAGCGCGTAGCCGCGCCGTTCCCGTCCGCCCTCGCGGTAGGGCCGCGGCTCGAGCAGGTCGGCCTCGACCAGCGACCGCAGCCGCGCCGACAGCGTCGCGTCGGAGATGTTGAGGGTCTCCCGCCAACCCGCGTACCGGGTCACGCCCAGGAACGCCCGCTGCAGGATCAGCAGCGTCCAGGTGTCGGCGAGCAGACCCAGCCCCCGGCCGACGGCGCCCACGCCCTGAGCGCGCATCCCTCCGCCTCCTCCTGGCCCGGCTCACTGCTTGACCCGGTCACCCCATGATCGTACCGTCGTCTCTGACTCTGCCGATCGAAGCCGATTCGGCACACCGGCCCGAGGACCGGCGTGGTGCAGGGTCGATCGGTACCGGGGGGCCGGTCGAGGCACGCGGCCGGTCGGTCCGCGTGGCGGCGCGGAGGGGGACGCCGCCACCGGACGGGCCGGTCGCGGAGCCCCTGCCCCGAGCCTCAGCTCCACCGTTCAGGCCGTGGTCAGCGGCAGCATCCGCGGTCCCGACGGCGCCGCGGGCGTCAGCCGGCCCGGCTCGCCCCGGTAGGTCGTGGTCCGCTGCCGCACCGGACGCCCGGCCCCGTGCGCGATCGCGGTCAGCTCCTCCACCGAGCGCTCGGACCCGTTCTCCGAGCCCGCCATCCGGGAGATCGTCTCCTCCATCAGCGTGCCGCCCATGTCGTCGGCGCCGCCGCGCAGGATGTCCGCCGCGAGGTCGTCGCCGAGCTTCACCCAGGAGCACTGGACGTGGTCGATCCGGCCGTGCAGTGCCAGCCGGGCGAACGCGTGCACGGCGCGGTTGTCCCGCTCGGTCGGGCCCGGGCGGGCGAGCCCGGCCAGGTAGATCGGCGCGTTGTGGTGCACGAACGGCAGCGGCACGAACTCCGTGAAACCACCGGTCCTGTCCTGGATGGACGCCAGCGTGCGCAGGTGGCCGAGCCAGTGCCGCGGCTCGTCGACATGGCCGTACATCATCGTCGACGACGACGGGATCCCCACCTCGTGCGCGGTCGAGACCACCTCGATCCACTGCGACGCGGGCAGCTTGCCCTTGGTCAGCACCCAGCGGACCTCGTCGTCGAGGATCTCCGCGGCGGTGCCCGGAATCGAGCCGAGCCCGGCCTCCTTCAGCTCGGTGAGCCACTCGCGGATCGACACTCCGGCCTTCGCCGCGGCGGAGACGATCTCCATCGGGGAGAACGCGTGCACGTGCATCCCGGGGACGGCGTCGGTGACCGCGCGGACCAGGTCGGCGTAGAACGACACCGGCAGCTGCGGGTCGATGCCGCCCTGCACGCAGACCTCGGTGGCACCGTCGTCCGCGGCCTCGACGGCACGCTGGGCGACCTCGTCGAGCGAGAGCCGGAACGCGTCGGCGTCGCGCTCGCGCTGGGCGAAGGCGCAGAACCGGCAGCCGACGTAGCAGACGTTCGAGAAGTTGATGTTCCGGTTGATCACGTAGGTGACATCGTCGCCGTTCACCCGGGCCCGGACGTCGTCGGCGAGGCGGGTGAGCTCACCCAGCGCGGCGCCGTCGGCGGTCAGGACGGCCATCGCCGCGGCCGCGTTCGCCGGGTCCAGCAGGGCCGCCGGGTCCGACGCGGCCAGATCCAGCCCGGCCTTCACGTCGCCGTCGAGCCGCTCCGGGGCGTTCGCCCGCTGCGCCTGCAGCTCCGCGGCCACCTCGTCCCAGTCGCCGTAGACCGAGCCGAAGTCGCTGCGCCGGTCGGCGGTACGGCCCTCGGTGTCGACGGCGGTGTGCAGGTCGGTCCGTCCGGTCGAGGCGAACCCGCCGTCCGGCTCCTGCCAGGTGCGTCCCCGCACGACCGCGTCCGGGTCCGCGAGACCGTCCGGCCGGGCGAGCGCGGTGACGTGCCCGAGCAGCCGGGTGTCGATCCACGGCGACCCGGCGCGCACGTACTTCGGGTAGGCGGTGAGGCGTTCCCGCAGCGCGAAGCCCTCGGACTCGGTGATCCGGGCCAGCTCGTCGACGGCGGGCCATGGCATCTCCGGGGACACGTGGTCGACGGTCACCGGGGAGACGCCGCCCCAGTCGTCGATCCCGGCGCGCAGCATCAGTGCCTGCTCGTCGCCGACCAGGTTCGGGGGTGCCTGCAGGCGCACCTTCGGGCCGAGCACGATCCGGGCGACGGCGATCGTCGCGGCCAGGTCCTGCAGGTCGGCGTCCGGGTCGTTGGCCATCGCGGTGTCCGGCTTGGCCCGGAAGTTCTGGACGATCACTTCCTGCACGTGCCCGTGCTGCCGGGCGGCGGAGCGGATCGCGAACAGCGACTCCGCCCGCTCGGTGCGGTTCTCACCGATCCCGATGAGGATGCCGGTGGTGAACGGGACACCGACCCGGCCGGCGTCGGCCAGGGTGCGCAGCCGGACCGCGGGCTCCTTGTCGGGGCTGCCGTAGTGCGGGCCGCCCTTCTCGAACAGCCGCTGGGAGGTCGTCTCCAGCATCATCCCCATGCTGGCCGCGACCGGCTTGAGCCGGGTGATCTCCTCCCAGCTCAGGACGCCCGGGTTGAGGTGCGGCAGCAGCCCGGTCTCCTCCAGCACGGCGATCGCGCACGCCCGGACGTAGTCCAGCGTGGAGTCGTAGCCGCGGGCCTCCAGCCACTCCCTGGCCTGCGGCCAGCGGTCCTCCGGCCGGTCGCCGAGGGTGAACAGGGCCTCCTTGCAGCCCTGCGCCGCGCCCTGGCGGGCGATCTCCACGACCTCGTCGCGCTCGAGGTACATCGAGTCGAGCCTGCCGGGGACGGTGACGAACGTGCAGTAGTGGCAGCGGTCCCGGCACAGCCGGGTGAGCGGGATGAAGACGTTGCGGGAGTAGGTGACCACGCCCGGGCGCCCCTCCTCGGCCAGGCCGGCGTCGCGGACGCGCGCGGCGTGGCCGAGCAGCTCGTCCAGGTGTTCACCGCGGGCCGCGAGGAGCACCGAGGCCTCGGTGACGTCCAGCGCGGACCCGTCACGGACCCGGCGCAACGCGCGGCGGATCGCCGACTCCGACGGGGCCTGCTCGGACGGTGCGGGGGCGGTGTCGGACATGACCTCCACAGTAGGTACGAACGATCACCCCGGCGACCGTGCCGACCGTCTCAGCGGATCTGGACGAGCACGATCACCACGACCACGAGCAGCAGCAGCCCCGCGACCGCCAGCAGGATCCAGCGGTTGCGCCCCAGGTCGTTGCCGCTCGAGGGCGGCACCGCGGCGCGTTCGAGCAGCAGGTCGACCTCGGCGGGCTCACCACGGGCCGCCGGGTCGGGGCGGGTCAGCTCCTCGATCGCGGCCTCGAGCGGGCCACCGGGCGGCGGCTGCCCGCCGACGGCGTGGTGCAGCACCGCGCCGAGGCTCCACAGGTCCGCGGCCGGGGTGTCGCCGGTGCCGGGCCGGCCGGGGTCGCGTTCGGGCGGGGTGAACCCGCCGCCCTCGTCGCCGGGCACCGGGGCACGGGCGGCGCCGACCGCGCGGGCCAGGCCGACGTCGGTGACCAGCCCGCGGTCGTCGGGGGTGACGAGCACGCTGTCCGCGTCGAGGCCACCGTGCGTGCCGCCGTCGGCATGGATCGCGCGCAGCGCGGCGAGCACGTCCCGGCCCACCGTGGCGGCGCGGTGCGGGGGCAGCGGGCCGTCGAGCAGGATCTCCGACAGCGAGCGGGCATCCGGGCGCTCGGTGACCAGGTGCTCGCGCAGCGTCCCGTCGGCGTCCCGGTCGGTGATCAGGTCGAGGACGCCGACGAGGCCGGAGTGCCGCAGCCGTCCGGCCGCACGGACCTCGGTGAGCAGCCGGTCGCGCATACCGTCGGGGCTCTCGCCGTCGGCGGGCACGCGGATCTCGGTGACGACGACGTTGCGCCCGGTCACCCGGTCCTCGGCCCGGTAGGCCGGGCCGAACCCGCGGCGGTCCAGCGGGTCGAGCAGCAGGTAGCGCCCTCCGACGACGCGGCCCGAGATCATCCGAGCGCACCGCCGAAACGCACCACGACCGGGGCGTGGTCCGACCAGCGCCGGTCGTGCGCCGGCGCCCGGTCCACCCCCGCGTCCGACGCCGCCGCGGCCAGCCCCGGGGTGACGAGCAGGTGGTCGATCCGCCACCCGACGTCGTTGTCGAAGGCCCGCCCGCGGTAGGTCCACCAGGAGTAGGGGCCGTCGGTGTCCGGGTGCAGCGCGCGGACGGCGTCGACCCAGCCGTGCCCGGTGACCCCGGCGAACCACTCCCGCTCGTGCGGCAGGAACCCCGAGTTACGACGGTTGTTGCGCCAGTTCCGCAGGTCCAGCTCGGTCGGGGCGATGTTCCAGTCCCCGCCGACGACCATCTCGCGCCCGGTGGCGCGGCAGCGGTCGAACGCGGCGCGCAGGTGGTCGCCGAAGGTCTTGAGGAACGAGTCCTTGGCGTCCTGCTTGTCGGTGCCGGCCACGCCCTTGGGCAGGTACAGCGAGGCCACGGTCACGCCGCCGGGCAGGTCGACCTCGACGTAGCGGCCGTCGAGGTCGGTGGCCGGGTCGCCGAAGCCGATCCGCACCGCCTCGGGCTCGGCGCGGGACAGCACCGCGACTCCGCTGCGCCCCTTCGCCGTCTCGCACGGCGCGAGCCGCAGGTGCCAGCCCCCGGCGTCGAGGGCGTCGGTCAGCGCGGCGGGCAGCTCCTCGGGGCGGGCCCGCACCTCCTGCAGGCACACGGCGTCGGCGTCGGTGGCCGCGAGCCAGTCCAGGAACCCCTTGGTGGTGGCGGCGCGCACCCCGTTGACGTTGGCGGTGGCCACACAGCGAAGCGAATCCGGCACGCCCTCAGCTTCCCCCACGTGTCACGAGGCCGCGCGACCCCGGTACCCGGCCGGCACTCAGCAGGTGCTCCCGGCGGTCGCGGCGACGCTGTTCGCGGGGACCCAGCGGTCGCCGCCGGTCAGCTTGCGGAAACCGGAGTCCACGATGGTCTCGGCGCCGACGTCCTCGCCACGGTTGAGCGTCTCGACAGCGCGCGACGCGGAGTTCGGCGCGACCCGCACCGTGACCTGCGACTGCTGCACCGTCATCGTGCAGGAGCTCTCCAGGTTGTCGGTGGCCGAGCCGTAGACCAGGGCGACCAGGGCCAGCCCGACACCGAGGATCCCGACCAGCGGCCACCCGGACAGGGAGGGCCGCTTGAGCCCCGGGATCGTGAACCTGTTCGGCACGCGTTCTCCTCCTGCCGGCCGCCGCCTCCGTACCGTAGCCGGTCGGACACGCGCACGAGATCCGCCGCCCGGGGTGTCGGGCCGGTTACTCCTGCGGGCGCGGCACCGGGCCGGGGGTTTAGCGTGTCGTTCCGGAGCGGGCCGCCGCGCCGACCTCGCCGTCGAGACGACGAGCTGCCGTGCCGCCGGGCGGGCCCACCGAGTGCAGACGTACCGACGAGCCCGAGGCAGGCACGACACGCGATGAAGCTCATCTACACCTACACCGACGAGGCCCCCGCACTCGCGACCCACTCGTTCCTGCCGGTCGTCGAGGCGTTCGCCGGCAAGGCCGGGGTGGACGTGGAGACCCGCGACATCTCGCTGGCCGGTCGAATCCTGGCGCAGTTCCCGGACCGCCTCACCGACGAGCAGCGGGTCGCCGACGCACTCTCCGAGCTGGGTGAGCTGGCGACCACCCCGGACGCCAACATCATCAAGCTGCCGAACATCAGCGCGTCGATCCCGCAGCTCAAGGCCGCGATCCGTGAGCTGCAGGCCGCCGGTTACGACCTCCCGGACTACCCGGAGGACCCGCAGACCGACGAGGAGAAGGCCGCCCGCGCCGCGTACGACGCCGTCAAGGGGTCCGCGGTCAACCCGGTGCTGCGCGAGGGCAACTCCGACCGCCGCGCGCCCGCCTCGGTGAAGAACTTCGCCCGTAAGCACCCGCACTCGATGGGCGCCTGGTCCGGCGACTCGGCCAGCTACGTCGCCACCATGACCGACGGCGACTTCCGGCACTCCGAGCAGTCGTTCACCGTCGACGCCGACGGCGCGCTGCGCATCGAGCACGTCGGCACCGACGGCACCGTCACCGTGCTCAAGGACCGGGTGGCGGTGCTGGCCGGTGAGGTCGTCGACGCCGCCGTCATGCGCCGGGCCGCGCTGCAGGCGTTCCTCGCCGAGCAGGTCGAGGCCGCGAAGGCCGCCGGCGTGCTGTTCTCGGTGCACCTCAAGGCCACGATGATGAAGGTGTCCGACCCGATCATCTTCGGGCACGCGGTGCGCGCCTACTTCGCCGACGTGTTCGACACCTACGCCGACGACCTCGCCTCGGTCGGCGCCGACCCCGACGACGGTCTGGCTGCCGTGCTGAGCGCGATCGAGAAGCTGCCCGCGGAGAAGCGCGAGGCGATCGAGGCCGCGATCACCGCCGCGTACGAGTCGGGACCGGCGCTGGCCCAGGTCGACTCGTCGCGCGGGATCACCAACCTGCACGTGCCGAGCGACGTCATCATCGACGCCTCGATGCCGGCCGCGATCCGCTCGTCGGGGCAGATGTGGAACGCCGACGACGCCACGCAGGACGCCGCGTTCGTCATCCCGGACTCGTCCTACGCCGCGCTCTACGACGAGACCGTCAAGTTCTGCCAGGAGCACGGCGCCTTCGACCCGACCACCATGGGCACCACCCCGAACGTGGGCCTCATGGCACAGAAGGCCGAGGAGTACGGCAGCCACGACAAGACCTTCGAGGTCACCGAGCCGGGCACCGTGCGCGTCGTCGACGCCGCGACCGGCGACGTGAAGCTCTCGCACGACGTCGACACCGGTGACATCTGGCGCGCCTGCCAGACCAAGGACGCCCCGATCCGCAACTGGGTCGGCCTGGCCGTCGAGCGGGCCCGTGCCACCGGCGCCCCCGCCGTGTTCTGGCTGGACTCGAGCCGCGCGCACGACGCCCAGCTCATCGCGAAGGTCGAGACCTACCTGGGCGAGCTGGACACCGACGGGCTGACCATCGAGATCCTCCCGGTCGCCGAGGCCACCCGCTACACCCTGGAGCGCGCATCCAAGGGCGAGGACACCATCTCGGTGACCGGCAACGTGCTGCGCGACTACCTGACCGACCTGTTCCCGATCCTCGAGCTCGGGACGTCGGCGAAGATGCTCTCGATCGTCCCGCTGATGAACGGCGGCGGCCTGTTCGAGACCGGGGCCGGCGGCTCCGCACCGAAGCACGTGCAGCAGCTGCAGAAGGAGAACCACCTGCGCTGGGACTCCCTCGGCGAGTTCCTCGCGCTGGCCGTCTCGCTGGAGATGCTGGCGTCGAAGTCCCCGGACCCGCTGCGCGCGAAGCTGCTCGGCCAGACCCTGGACGACGCGACCGGCAAGCTCCTGGAGAACGGCCGCTCGCCGTCGCGCAAGGCCGGTGAGCTCGACAACCGGGGCAGCCACTTCTACATCGCGCTGTACTGGGCACAGGCGCTCGCCGCGCAGACCGAGGACCCGGAGCTGGCCGCGCTGTTCGCGCCGCTGGCCGAGAAGCTCGCCGCCGACGAGGAGACCATCGTCGGGGAGCTGAACGGTGTGCAGGGCGAGCCGGTCGACCTGGGCGGCTACTACCACGTCGACATTGCGAAGACCGACGCCGCGATGCGGCCCAGCTCCACGTTCAACGCCGCGATCGACGGGTTCGCCGGGAAGAGCTGAGGCTCGCGCTCGTCCGGCCCGGCACACGACCCGGCACATCGACCCGACACATCGGCGAGGCCCGTCCCGGTTCGACCGGGGGCGGGCCTCGCCGCGTGGGTGGGCCGGCCGCGAGGGCTCAGACCGCCTGGGCGGTCGGGCGCAGCACGATCTCGTTGATGTCGACGTCCCGCGGCTGGGCGATCGCGTAGCTGATCGCGCGGGCGACGGCGTCCGCGTCGATCGCGACCGAGTAGAGCGCGTCGGCGCCCTCCCTGGCCTCGTCGTGGCTGATCCGCTGCGGGAGCTCGGTGTCCACCGCCCCGGGCGAGATGATCGTGGCGCGGATTTCGCCGCCGACCTCCTGGCGCAGGCCCTCGGTGATGGCCCACACGGCGTACTTGGTGCCGCTGTACACCGCGGAGTTCGGCAGGACGGTGTGGCCGGCCACCGAGGACAGCGTGATGATGTGACCGTCGCCCTGCTCCTGCATCCGCGGCAGCGCGGCGGCGATTCCGTAGAGCACACCCTTGATGTTGACGTCGATCATGGTCTCCCACTCGTCGACCTTCAGGGCGTCGAGCGGGGACAGCGGCATGAGCCCCGCGTTGTTGACGACGACGTCGACCCGGCCGAACTTCTCGGCCGCGGCGTCCACGAACTGCTGGACCTGGTCACGCGAGGTGACGTCCACCACCTGGTACGCGGCGTTGTCCCCGAGGTCGTCGGCGAGCGCGCGGAGGTTCTCCTCGCGGCGGGCCCCCAGGAAGACCCGGGCCCCCTCGGCGACCAGCCGGCGGGCGGTGGCCTCGCCGAGTCCGCTGCTCGCGCCGGTGATGACGACGACCTTGCCCGCGATGTTCTCGTTGCTGTCGGTCATACGGGCCGGGTTGCCCGGTGCGCGAGACCTCATTCGGCCGGGTTCCGCTTCTCACACAAGGGAAGTACGTCGACGGCCGGGACGAACCCGTCCCCCGTCACCGACGGTGTGTACCGACCGGTAAAATCTGCTTAGCGATGATCATCAATCTGCCGACCCGCACCGTGCGGCCCGCGGCCGGGCTCCCCACCCCCGCACGCTCCCCCCGGGCGACCAGCACCGGACCCGGGCGTCCGGGCGGCAAGCGGCCTGCCGGTCCGCGGCGCCCGCCGACCCGCCGCCCGGCCAGTCCGGCGACGACCGGGGGCACCCGGCGCTGAGTGCCCGGCCCAGGACTGCCCCGGCTCAGGGCCGCTCCGGTTAGGGGCCGCTCCGGTTCAGGACCGCTCCGGTTGGGGGCCGCCCGGTTCGGGGCTGCTCAGCTCAGGGCCAGCGACCCGCGGGTGATCGTCAGCGCCAGCACCAGGACGGCGACGGCGAACGCGGCGTAGACCAGTGCGTCGGCGTAGCGGCCGCGGATCGCGAGCAGCCCGACGCGGTCCGGTGGCAGCGCCACCCGCAGCGCCGCCGCGAGCAGCACCGCCCCGCCGAACAGCACCGCACCCTCCCGCCAGTGCTCGGTGAGCACCCGCTGCAGGCCGAGCAGGGCGACCGCGAACACCAGCAGCAGAGCGCCGTGCACCCGCAGCCGCGCACGCAGGCCGTGCCCGCTGCGGCTGGTGTCCGCGGTGTCGTTCATACGGTGTCGCTCATACGGTGTCGCTCACTCCGGCAGGCTCCGTTCGGTGCTGATGCTCACTCCGGCAAGCTCCGTTCGGTACCGGATACTCACTCCGGCAAGCTCCGTTCGGTACCGGATACTCACTCCGGCAGGCTCCGTTCGGTACCGGATACTCACTCCGGCAAGCTCCGTTCGGTACCGGATACTCACTCCGGCAAGCTCCGTTCGGTACCGATGCTCACTCCGGCAAGCTCCGTTCGGCTTCCTCGACCACGTTCGTCAGCAGCATCCCGCGGGTCATCGGGCCGACACCGCCGGGCATCGGCGCGAGCAGGCCCGCGACCTCGGCGACCTCCGGTGCGACGTCGCCGACCAGGCCGGCGTCGGTCCGGGTGACGCCGACGTCGAGCACCGTGGCGCCCGGCTTGATCAGGTCGGCCGTGATCAGCCCGGCCTTCCCCGCCGCCGCGACGACGACGTCGGCCTCCCGCAGGTGCGCACCCAGATCCCGGGTCCCGGTGTGGCACAGGGTGACCGTCGCGTTCTCCGAGCGGCGGGTCAGCAGCAGCCCCAGCGGGCGCCCGACCGTCACGCCGCGCCCCACGATCGCGACGTTCGCGCCGTTCAGCTCGACGTCGTAGCGGCGGCACAGCTCGACGATGCCCCGCGGGGTGCAGGGCAGCGGGCCCGGCTCGTTCAGCACGAGGCGGCCCAGGCTCGTCGGGTGCAGGCCGTCGGCGTCCTTGGCCGGGTCGATCCGCTCCAGCGCCGCCCCGGAGTCCAGACCGCCGGGCAGCGGGAGCTGAACGATGAACCCGGTGCAGGACGGGTCGGCGTTCAACTCGTCGATGGTGTCCTCGACCTGGGCCTGGCTCGCGTCGGCCGGCAGCTCGCGCTGCAGCGAGGTGATCCCGACCTTCGCGCAGTCGCGGTGCTTGCCGCGGACGTAGGAGTGCGAGCCGGGGTCGTCCCCGACCAGCACGGTGCCCAGTCCCGGCGTCACCCCTGCCGCAGCGAGCTTCTCCACGCGCACGCGGAGGTCCTCGATGAGGTCCGCCAGCGTCGCCTTGCCGTCCATCAACCGTGCGCTCACGCGGCCATCCTCGCAGGTTCACGCGGGGCCCGAGGAGCCTGACCGAAGGGCGTGCGGATGCCGGGCGAGTAGGGCACGCCCGGAATCCGACCTGCGGGAACGCTCCGCGGACGCGCCACCGCAGTACAGGGCGGGATCCCGCCCTCCGGTGGGGCCGGAAACGATCTCGTCGAGAGGAAAATCACATCATCGGTTCGTTCGGCCCTACTCGATGAGGAGTTCCCATGAGCGTGGAGAGCGAAAACGCCACCGACACCCGTGCTGCTGCACCCGCCGCCGCGGCCCCGCCCGAGGCGCTGCCCGCGGCCGCACCCGTGGCGGCGCCGGTGGCCAATCCCTCCCTCACCGCCCTGATCTGCTTCCTGCCGTCGGGCGTCACGCTCGGGCTCTGGTTCGTCGGCTACCTCGACACCGCGGCGCTGCCCGGCGGCATGATCCCGATCCTCACCTTCTCCGCCGGCCTGTTCATGCTGATCTCGACGGTGTCCGCACTGCGGATCGGTGACAGCGCCTCCGCCGCGATCTTCGGCGTGTTCTCCGCGTTCTGGACCAGCTTCGGCGTGCTGCTCATGGCGCTGAACAACGGCTGGATCATCGACGCCGGCACCGGGCAGGCCCTGTCCACCACACAGATCACCGGGATCCAGTCGACCTTCCTGCTGTCGTTCCTGCTGGTCTTCGTGCTCCTGACGCTGGCGACGCTGCGCCTGCCGCTGATGTTCACCCTCGGGTTCGTGCTGGTGGACATCACCTTCGTGCTCGCCTACGTCGGGGTGACCGCGGGCAACACCGGTCTGTTCCCGTTCGCCGGGATCACCACGTTCGCCTTCTGCGCGGTGTTCGCCTACGTCCTCTACGACGGCTTCGGCCAGGCCCTCGGCGGGCGCCCGATGCCGCTGGGGCCGCCCGTCGTGAAGTCCTGAGCCGTCCCCGGTCCCGGCCGTGACCACGGCCGGGCCGGTGGCGTCGGTGGCACCGGTGCCACCGGTGCCGTCGGTGCCGTCGGTGCCGTCAGCGGAAGTCACGCGATGCCACCGGCACGGCCAGCGGCAGCCGCTGCAGCCGGTCCGCCACCAGGTTGAGGACGCCCTCGGGGCTGCGTTCCAGCCGGCCCCGTACGAGCAGCCCGGCGCTGCCCAGGGCCACCGTGCGGTAGCGCGCCCACAGCCCCGCCGAGCAGGTCACGTTCAGCATCCCCGACTCGTCCTCCAGGTTCACGAACGTCACCCCGCCCGCCGTCGCCGGACGCTGCCGGTGGGTGACCAGGCCGCCGACAAGCACCCGGGGCGGGGCGTCCGGGCCGGCCCGGCGGCCGACGGCGTCGAGCCCGTCGATCCGGACCGCGCCGAGCCCGTCGAGCTTCGCCCGCAGGTGCTGGATCGGGTGACTGTCCGGGGAGACGCCGGTGGCCCAGACGTCGGACACCGTCAGCTCGGCCTCGGTCATCCCGGGCAGCGCGGGCGCGGAGAACCCGACGGCGGTGCCCGGCAGATGCTCGGGCCGCACCCCGGCGACGACGCCGGCCGCCCACAGCGCCTCCCGGCGCTCCACCCCGAAGCAGGCGAACGCGCCCGCGGTGGCCAGTGCCTCGGCCTGCGGCCCGGTCAGCCGTACCCGCCGGGCCAGGTCGGGGAGATCGGCGAACGGGCCGCCGGTGTCGCGTTCGGCGTCGAGGGCCTCGGCCAGGTCGGTGCCGATCGTGCGGATCCCGGACAGCCCGAGCCGGATCGCGTGCCCGCCGGTGCTGCCCGGGTCGGGCTGCAGGACGGCGTCGGCCCGGCCGTCGTTGACGTCCGGGTGCCGGACGCGGACGCCGTGCCTGCGGGCGTCGGCCACCAGCGACTGCGGGGAGTAGAAGCCCATCGGCTGGGCGTTGAGCAGCGCCGCACAGAACGCCGCCGGGTGGTAGCGCTTGAACCAGGCGGAGTAGTAGACCAGCGCCGCGAAGCTGATCGAGTGGCTCTCCGGGAAGCCGAAGTTCGCGAACGCCAGCATCTTGGTGAAGATCGTCTCGGCGAGCTCGCCGGTGATCCCGTTCTCGGCCATGCCGGCGTAGAACCGGCCGCGCAGCCGCTCCATCTTCTCGGTGGAGCGCTTGGCGCCCATGGCGCGGCGCAGCTCGTCGGCCTCGGCGGCGGTGAACCCGGCGACGTCGACGGCGATCTGCATCATCTGCTCCTGGAACAGCGGGATGCCCAGGGTCTTGTCCAGCGCCGGCTTCAGCAGCGGATGGTCGTGCTCCCAGCGCTCGATCTTGTTGCGGCGCCGGATGTAGGGGTGCACCGAGCCGCCCTGGATCGGGCCGGGGCGGATCAGCGCGACCTCGACGACCAGGTCGTAGAACTCCCGTGGGCGCAGCCGGGGCAGCGTCGCCATCTGGGCGCGTGACTCCACCTGGAACACCCCGACCGAGTCCGCCCGGGCGAGCATCGCGTAGACCTCCGGGTCGGACTGGCCGATCCGATGCAGCTCGACGCGCTCCCCGTCGTGCCGCTCGACGAGGTCCATCATCAGGTGCAGCGCGGTGAGCATCCCCAGCCCGAGCAGGTCGAACTTCACCAGCCCGGCCGCGGCGCAGTCCTCCTTGTCCCACTGCACGACCGTGCGGTCGGCCATCCGGGCCCACTCCACCGGCACGACCTCCGACACCGGGCGGTCGCAGATGACCATGCCGCCGGAGTGGATGCCGAGGTGGCGCGGGGCGCCGAGCAGCTGCCCGGCCAGCTCGACGAGCTGCGGCGGCATCTCCTCGGGCAGCGCGCTCGCCTCCAGGGCGTGCCAGCGCTCGACCCGCTTGCTCCACGCGTCCTGCTGGCCGGGTGAGAAACCGAGCGCGCGGGCGGTGTCGCGGACCGCCGACCGCGGCCGGTAGGTGATCACGTTCGCGACCTGGGCGGCGTAGAGCCTGCCGTAGCGGCGGTAGACGTACTGGATGGCCTCCTCGCGGCGGCCGGACTCGATGTCGAGGTCGATGTCGGGGTAGCCGTCGCGGTCCGGGGACAGGAATCGCTCGAACAGCAGGCCGTGCCGGACGGCGTCGACGCTGGTGATGCCCAGCGCGTAGCAGACCGCGGAGTTCGCGGCCGAGCCCCGGCCCTGGCAGAGGATGTTCTCCCGTTCGCAGAACGCCACGATGTCGCGGACGATCAGGAAGTAGCCCGGGAAGTTCTTCTCCTCGATGATCGCCAGCTCGTGCGCGATGGTCTCCGCGGCCACCGGGTTCTCGGCGTGGCTGCCGTAGCGCCGCATCCGGCCGCGCTCGGTCAGTGTCCGCAGCCACGACTGCTCGGTCTCCCCCGCCGGGACGTCGAACGGAGGCAGGTCCGGAGCCACCAGGTGCAGCTCGAAGGCCAGCTCGCGGCCCAGCTCGGCCGCGCGGGCCACCGCACCGGGGTACCTGTCGTCGAACCGGCGGGCCATCTCGTGCCCGGACCGCAGGTGCGCGGTGCCGGCCGCGGGCAGCCAGGGGGCCAGCTCGTCGAGGCCGCGCCGGGCGCGGACGGCGGCGACGGTCGCCGCCAGCGGTGCCTGCGCGGGCGTCGCGTAGTGCGCCGCGGTGGTGGCGACGGTGGCGACACCGGCCCGCTCGGCCAGCGCCGCCAGCGCGTCGTTCCGCTCGGTGTCGCACGGGTCCCCGTGTGCGGTCAGCTCGACGCGGACCTGGTCGCGCCCGAACCAGGACACCAGCCGGTCCAGCTCGGCCGCCGCGGCCTCGGGGCCGTGCCGGTCCAGCGCCCGGCGGACCGCGCCCTTGCGGCAGCCGGTGAGCGCGACGACGACCCCCGCGGTGTCGGCGACGACCTCCTCGCGGTCGTAGACCGGGCGGCCCTTCTCCGCGCCCCGCATCTGGGCGGTGGAGATCGTGCGGCACAGCGCGCGGTAGCCGTCCGGGCCGCGGGCCAGCAGGAGCAGGTGCTCGCCCTCCGGGTCCGCGACGCCGTTCTGCGGGGCGGACAGGTCCAGGCTCAGCTCGGCGCCGAACACCGTCGCCACCCCCAGCGTCCGGGCGGCCTCGGCGAACCGGACGACGCCGTACATGCCGTCGTGGTCGGTGAGGGCGATCGCGGCCAGGCCCAGCTCGGCGGCCCGCTCGACGAGTGCCTCGGGGGTGCTCGCGCCGTCGAGGAAGCTGAAGTCGGAGTGGCAGTGGAGCTCGGCGTACGGGACCGGCGCGGGGTCCGTGCCGGCGCGCAGGTCCTCGGGCGGCTCGTAGGGGCCGCGGTGCGCCGACCACGCCGGGGCGTCGCCGCCGTCGGCCTCGGGACCGCCGCGCAGGCTCGACCCGTCGCGCACCGCACGGCCGGAGAGCGCGCTCTCCAGCTCCGACCAGGGGACGTCGGGATTCTGCCAGCCCACCCGCTCACGGTACTCGAACTTGTGTTCGACATCCAGGGTGCGGGTGCGCTCCTGGGGTTTCCATGCGCGGGCTTTCCGTGCGGGGCCCGGCCGGCTGCTCCCCAGCACCGGTCGGCCCCGCACGGCAGGACCGGACTCCTCCAGGTCACCGGCCGCTCCCCAGCGCCGATTCCCAGGGCCATCCGGTCGGCCCGTGGTCGACCGGGAGGGGCTTCGCAGCGCTCCCGGCGACACCGTCGATATCACCAGCCGAACCTGTGGAGGGGCTGAGATCCGGCCGTGGATCGGCCGAGGATCGGTTTCGCCCGCCCGGGACCGGGGCCGTTCGGCCACAGCCGGCTCAGTCGTAGACACCGGTCACCGTCCAGCGGTCGTCGCGGTGGGTCAGCAGCAGGGCCGCGCCGTCGGCGAGGACGACCTGGATCCGGGTGGCCGGGCCGGGGGCGTCCGGGGCCCACCAGCGCGCGGTCACCGGCCACGGACCCGCCCAGCCGGTGACCGCCCGGTCGTCGGCGCCGGACCCACCGGCGATCCGGGTGGGAACGCCGTCGAGCAGGTCGGGGGCGGCGGGGCGGACCTCGGTGCCGTCGGCGCCGGTCAGCCGGACCGGGAGGGGCTCGGGCGGCACGGTCGCCGGGGATGGAGCCGGAAGCCGCCCCGGCCACGCCTCCGGGGGATCCGCCGGAGGCCTGCTGCGCGAGCCGGGCCGCGGCGCAGGCGGGTCCCCGGCAGCGCAGGACGCGACGGCACCGCCGACGGTGCCGGACGCGACGGCACGGCCGACGGTGCCGGACGCGCGGGCACGGGCCGGTCCGGGGGCATCCCGGTCGGCACCGTCGGCACGGTCGTCGCCCCATGGCACCAGACGCACGCGTTCGGCGGGGTCGCGGCCACCGGCGGGCACGGCGGTGCACACCGCCTCCGGGCCGAGCAGCGCCTGCACCCGGACCAGCGCGCGACCGGCCCGCTCGTCGGCCTCACCGACATCGCCCCACAGCCCGCGCTGCAACGCCCCGGCCGCCACGGTGTCCTCCGGGGTGAGCCGCAGCGCGACCAGCCGCCCGGATCCGCCGCGGCCGAGCCAGGTGTCGAGCTGCCAGCGGACCCGGTCGACGGTCCCGGCCGGACCGAGCGGCTCGGCGCAGCGCCAGATCCGCAGCAGCTCCTCGCCGCTGTCGGTGCGGGCGTGCACGCCGAGCCGTGTGCAGGCCAGACCGTGCCCGGCGAGCGCCTCGTGCAGCCGGGTGGCGAGCCCGCGGGCGGCGAACGCGGCCGCGTCGACCCGGTCCACCGGCGGGTCCAGCTCGATCGCGGCGGCGAGCTCCTCCGGCGGGACGCGGCGCACCGGGGGGCGCGGGTCGAGGCCGCGGGCCAGCCGGTGGGCGGCGACGGCGTCGGCGCCGAACCGGGACGCGACGTCGGCCTCGGACAGCGACGCGAACGCCCCCAACGACCGCAGCCCCAGCCGGCGCAGCAGGTCCACCAGCGCGGCCCGGTCGACGTCCGGGTCGCGGTCGAGCTCGGCGACCTCCAGCGGGGCGAGGAACTCCGCCGAGCGCCCGGGCGGGACCCCGCGTCCGCGGCGGGCGGCGAGCTCGGCGGTGAACATGCCGTCGGCGACGCCGATCTGGCACTCGGTGCCCGCGTGCAGCGCCACCTGGTCGATCAACCGCTCGACGGCGGCCCGCTCCCCGCCGAACCAGCCGACCGGGCCGCGCGCGGGCAGCACCAGCAGCCCCGGCCGGACGACCTCGACGCCCGGTGCCAGCTCCTCCACGGCCGCCGCGACCGGCTCGAACAGCCGGGCGTCGCGACCCGGATCGGGGGCGAGGACGGCCAGGTCCGGACAGCGGGCCTGGGCCTCGCGCCGGCGCAGGCCGCGGCGCACGCCGTGGCGGCGGGCCGTCGCCGAGCAGGCCAATACCCGGTTGGCGTGGAACACCGCAGCCGGGCGGTGCGCCGGGACGTGCGCGGCGCGGGCGGCGGCGGTCACCGGCCAGTCCGGGGACCAGACGGCGAGCACCCGCTGCCCGGCCGCCGACGGGTCGTGCCGGGTGCTCATCCCGCCACCCGGATCGGCCGTGGCTCCGCGACGGACCCGGTGCCGGCGTGCTCCGGCACCGCGGTGACCACGCCGCCGGGGCCGGGCAGGAGCAGCTCGGCCACGCGCCCGGCCGGGCCGGTGCCGCGGCCGTGGGCCCGCACCTCGACCCGCCGGGACCGCAGCCGCCCCGCCCCGGACGACGACAGCCCCTCCCAGCGGACCCGCGAGCACTCCAGCCGCAGGTCCGCGCCCGGCCAGCCGCCGAGCGCGAGCAGCACCGCGCCCCGCTGCCGGGCCCGGGCGGCCAGCCGCTGCCGGTCACCGTCCCGCAGCCCGGCCCGTTCCGCCCCCGCGACGACGACGAGATCCAGCCCGTCGAGCAACGCGGCGGCGACCGGCACGAGATCGGCGCCCGGGTCGGGGACCAGCGCGAGCCGCTCCAGCCGGACGCCGGCCTCGGCGGCGGCCGTCGTCCCCAGGCCGGGGCGGCCCACCACCGCGGCCCAGGCGCCGTCGGCCGAGGCGGCCGCGAGCAGCGCGAACAGCAGCGAGCCCGCGGCCCGGCCGGCGCCGACGGCCACCGTCGAGCCGCGGCGCAGCCCGCCACCGGGCAGCAGCCCGGCCAGCGGCCCGGGGACCGGGAGCAGCGCCTCGTCGCTCCCCGGGCCGGGGCGGGCCCGGTCCCGGTCGGAGCGACCCTCCACCCGGCGCAGGACCTGGCGGGCGTGCGCCAGCCGGTCCTCGGCCGACGGGACCGCAGTCCCCCCGACCGGACCCCGGACCCCGTGGAGCGGCTCCCGCCCGCTCCCGGGGTCGCGGGGCCCGGCGAGCCCGGACCGCACACCGGCAGCAGCGGAACCATGTGCGCGGACGGGCTCCCCGTCCGTCCGCACACCCGGAGCCCCCGCACCGCCGATGACCGGACCACCGGGGTCGAACGGGTCACCGTCCGGACCGGCCCCCACCGGCCACGACTCGGCTCCCCACGACCCCGGGTCGCACACCTCCGCCGCTCCCCCGGCGTCCGCGCACATCCCGGCACCGACCGCAGTCCTGCTCACACGACCCTCCCCGCCGTACCGACGACCGGTCGCACGACCGGCCGGAACTCACCCGGCAACGTCGCGGGGAAGGCGACGCCTTAGAACTTACGTTCGAATCATAAGGCCGGGGCCGGCCCGCCGCAGCCCCCGGTCGGGGGAACCTCGGACCGACGGCAGAACAGTCGCACGGACCACCGACGGGAATCCGCGATCGTGCCCGTGAGCTGCACGAACACCCCTGCAACCGCGGCGGGCCCGGACCACGCCGAGGTGGTCCGGGCCCGCCGGGGACGTACAGGTAGCCATGGGCGTGCGGGTATCAGTGCGTGAAGTGCCGCGTCCCGGTCAGGTACATCGGCACCCCTGCCTCGGCGCAGGCGGCGATCACCTGGTCGTCGCGGACCGACCCGCCGGGCTGCACGACGGCGGCGACGCCGGCCTGCAGGAGCACCTCGAGCCCGTCGGGGAACGGGAAGAACGCGTCGGAGGCGACGACCGAGCCGCGGGCCCGGTCCCCGGCCCGCTCGACGGCGAGCTTGGCCGCGTCGACCCGGTTGACCTGCCCCATCCCGACGCCGACGGCGGCGCCGTCGTGCGCCAGCAGGATCGCGTTGGACTTCACCGCGCGGCACGCACGCCAGGCGAACGCGAGGTCGGCCAGCGTCTCCTCGGAGACCGGGTCGCCGGTGACCAGCTTCCACGACGCCGGGTCGTCGCCGTCGGCGTCGACCAGGTCGCGCTCCTGGGCGAGCAGCCCGCCGGAGATGACACGCTGCTCGAGACCGGCCCGGCCTGCGTCGTCGGCGATCCGCAGCACACGGACGTTCTTCTTGCGCTGCAGTGCCTCCAGCGCGCCCTCGGCGTAGGAGGGGGCGACGACGACCTCGGTGAAGATCTCCGCGATCTGCTCGGCCAGCTCGACGGTGACCTCACCGTTGACGGCGACGACCCCGCCGAACGCCGACACCGGGTCGGTGGCGTGCGCCTTGCGGTGCGCCTCGGCGACGTCGGCGCCGACCGCGATCCCGCACGGGTTCGCGTGCTTGATCACCGCGACGGTGGGGGCGTCGCCGTGGTCGTGCGCGGCCCGCCAGGCGGCGTCGGCGTCGACGAAGTTGTTGTAGGACATCTCCTTGCCGTGCAGCTGCTCGGCGCCGGCGAGGCCGCGGGCGGAACCGTCGGTGTAGAGCGCGGCGGCCTGGTGCGGGTTCTCGCCGTAGCGCAGGGACCGCCGGCGGGTCCAGGTCGCGCCGAGCCAGCCCGGCAGCGCGCCGTCCTGCTCGTCGTCGGCGGGGAACTGCTCCTCCATCCAGGAGGCGACCGCCACGTCGTAACCGGCCGTGTGGCGGAACGCCTCGGCGGCCAGCCGGCGGCGGTCCTCGGCGACGAAGCCGCCCGCGCCGACCTGCTCCAGCACCCACGCGTAGCGCTGCGGGTCGGTGACCACGGCCATGCTCTCGTGGTTCTTGGCCGAGGCCCGCACCATCGCCGGGCCGCCGATGTCGATCTGCTCGATCACCTCGTCGCGGCCGGCGCCGGAGGCGACCGTCTCGCGGAACGGGTACAGGTTCGACACCAGCAGGTCGAACGGCGCGATGCCCAGCTGCTCCAGCTGGGCGACGTGCTCGTCCTTGCGGGTGTCGGCGAGCAGGCCCGCGTGCACCCGCGGGTGCAGCGTCTTCACCCGGCCGTCGAGGCACTCGGGGAAGCCGGTGATCTCCTCGACCGGCGTGACCGGCACACCGGCGTCGGCGATCCGCTGCGCCGTGGACCCGGTCGAGACGATCTCGATCCCGGCCGCGTGCAGCCCCGTGGCCAGGTCCAGCAGCCCGGCCTTGTCGTAGACGCTGATCAGGGCCCGGCGGACCGGCCTGCGCTCACTCATCACTCACACCTCGTCGGTTCCCGGCCGGGCCCGTGGTGGCGAGGCCGCTCACCACGTCGACCAGCAGCCGTCGTTCCTCGGTCTTGACCCGCTCGTGCAGGGTCGGCTCGTCGTCGTCCGGCAGGACCGGGACCTCGGCCTGCGCGAGCACCGGACCGCTGTCCAGCCCCGCGTCGACCTCGTGCACGGTCGCGCCCGTCGTCCCGACGCCGGCGGCCAGCGCGTCGCGCACCGCGTGCGCGCCGGGGAAGGCCGGCAGCAGCGCCGGATGGGTGTTCAGCATCGGGCAGCCGATCGTGTCCAGGAAGGCCTGGGAGACCAGCTTCATGAACCCCGCCCCCACGACGACGTCCGGCCGGTGGGCACGCACGTCCGCGGCCAGCGCGGCGTTCCAGGCGTCCCGGCCGGGGTGGTCGGGCAGGCACTGCACGAACGTGGGGATCCCGGCCGCGCGGGCCCGCTCCAGACCGGTCGCACCGGGCCGGTCGGCCCCGACGGCGACGACGGTGAACGGTCCGTCGGCGTCCAGGAGCGCCTGCAGCAGCGTCCCGCGGCCGGAGACGAGGACGACGACGCGCACACCGGTGCCCGCCCGCTCGTCGCCCACCCGGCCAGCGTAGAGGCGGTGTCCGGGCGCCGGCGCGGCCGGGCCGGTCAGCTCTCCCGGCGGGGTTCCCCGTCGTCGTGGGTGCCGTCCTCGTGCGTGCCGTCCTCGTGGCTGCCGTCCTCGTGGGTGTGCTCGTCGGCGCCCTGCTCGGCGGCCGCGCGCTCGGCCTCGCGCTGAGCCACCAGCTCGGCGACGGTCGCCGGCCGCTTCGGGGCCGGTTCCGCGGGCACCTCATCGTGGGCCCCGGCGGACGGCTCGGCGTGGTGGGACTCGGTGTCGTGGGACTCGGTGTCGTGGGACTCGGTGTCCGCCGGTTCGGGGGCCGGTGCGCCGGCAGGAGCGGCGACGCGGCGCGTGGTGCGGGCGTGCCGCTCGCGGGCCGGTCGCGCGTCCCGGGTGCGGGCGGCGGGACCCCGGCTCTCCCGGGACCCGGCCGGGACGTGCCGGGCCAGCTCGGCACCGGCGCAGGCCAGCACGGCCGGACTCCCGACCAGCAGCAGGACGAGGCCGAGGACGGCACCGCCGTGGAAGGACACCGGGTCGTACGGTCCGCCGGCCAGTGATCCCCCGGCGAGCGCGGCCAGCAGCGACGCCGCGACCGCCAGGGCGACGGCGCCGACGGCCGGGGCGGCGAGCCGCTCGGTCGTCGGGCAGGAGGCGGGCAGCGCGCGCCGGCAGGCCAGCCCGGCCAGCACACCGACGGCGACCGGGAGCAGCAGGATCAGCGGTGCGGCGGGCGGGACGGTGGTCACCGGCAGTGCGGCGGCCATCGGGAACGGCGGCAGCGGGCCCGGCTCGGCGACCAGCGGGCTGGACGTCGTGACCCCGGTCGAGATCCCGGCGCCCAGGGCC
Organism: Pseudonocardia phyllosphaerae; assembly: GCF_046546475.1. Taxonomy (NCBI): domain Bacteria; kingdom Bacillati; phylum Actinomycetota; class Actinomycetes; order Pseudonocardiales; family Pseudonocardiaceae; genus Pseudonocardia; species Pseudonocardia phyllosphaerae. The sequence goes on along the minus strand of NZ_JBKGXS010000001.1, from coordinate 781,027 downwards.
CAGGACAGGGCACCGACGACGGCGTTCGGCAGGTACCCGACGCCGAGCAGCAGCACGCCGAACCCGGCCCCGGTGCCCGGACCCAGCGCCTGGGCGGTCGCGGTGACCGCTCCAGCGCCGAGCGCCAGCCCGAGCAGCAGCGTCAGCGCCCCGGCGAGCAGCAGGCCGATCGCGCCGACCCGCAGGGTGGCCAGCGCCCCGGATGCGACAGCGCCGTACCCGGAGGCGCGCAGCCGTCGCCAGGCGACCGGCGGCTCGCAGGCCCGCAGCACCCCGGCGGCCGCGCCGAGCCCGCCGAGCAGCCCCGGCCCGACCAGCGACGCCCACGGTGCGGTGACGGCCATCTCCCGGGGCAGCAGCGCCCCGGCCAGCACGGCGAGCGCGGCCGCCGCCCCGGCCTGGGTCGCGACGACCGCACCGGCGTCCACCCGGGCCCGGCCACCGAGCCGGCGGACCGCCCAGGAGGACGCGAACGCGGTCACCCCGACCACGAGCAGCGTCGAGAGCAGCGGGAGGACACCGAGCTCGTGACCGCCGACCGCGATCGGGATCTGGTACGCGGCCAGCCACAGCGGAACGGCGGTCGCGAGCGCGCCGTCGAAGCCGGTCGACGCGCCCCCGGTCGCGGCCAGCACCGCGCCGAGCGGGACGAGGACGGTGTAGCCGACGAGGACCGCGCCGAGCGCGGCGACCAGCAGGATCCGGATCCGGTCGAGGCCGTGGCCACGGTCGGGGACCTGGATCTCGTACTCCGGCGCCGGGCGTTCCCGGACGGCGGTCGCGGTGCGGGCCGGCTCCGGCGACGAGGACCGGGCGGACGACGACCGTGCCGACGGCGACCTGGCCGGAGACGTCCGGGCGGACGAGGACCGGGTACGGGACGTGGACCGGCCGCGGCCGGCACCGGACGGACTGCTGCTCACCCGTTCAGGGTCGCAGCGCGGCGCCGTGACCCGCGGCAGGCTCGCCGGGCGCACCCCGCGACGGCCTCGGCAGTGCCCCCGCGGGGAAGCTCGGGCCACGCGGGACGGTCCAGGCCACCCCGCGGAGGAACGTCAGCAGGTGACGCATCTCCGGAACGCCTCACCGGGTGAGGCGTTCCGCGGACCGGACGCCGGTCAGGACTCGCCGGAGCGCTCCGGGCGCATCGCCCGGGTGGACTCGTCGACACTCGCGCCCGGCCCGGCCGGGTCCTCGGCACGCGCGGCGGCGTCCTCGGCACGCGGGGCAGGTTCCGCGGCACGCGCGGCGGGATCCTCGGCACGCACCGTGGTCTCGTCCGGGCCCGGGACGGCCCGGTCGGCACTCGCAGGGTCGGTCACCGGGATCTCGGTGACCCGCGGCGGATCGTCGCTCCCGGACGCCGGCACCGCCCCGGACGACGCCGGCACGCCCGTGGACCCCGCCGCGCGTTCCGCGGACGCCCCCGCGGCCGGCGACTGCCCGGCCGACGAACCGGTGGCCGACGACCCCGCGGCCGACCCCGTGGCCGACGACCCCGGCACCACTCCGGACAGCGCCCCACCGGATCGCTCGGCACCCGTCCGCTCGGCGCCGGTGCGATCGCTCCGGTACTCCGGACGGGCGTAGGACTCCGGGCCGCCGGTGTAGCCGTACTGCCCGTACTGGCCGGGGGCGGCGTACTGCCCGTACTGCGCCGGAGCCCCGTGCTGCCCGGGGGCGGCGTACTGCGCGCCCGGGTATTGCTGCGGCTGACCTGCGTACTGCCCGGGCGCGACGCCGTACGGGCCGTACTCACCGGGCGCCGCGTACGGGTGCCCGGGAACCGGCTGGCCGGGAGCCTGGCCGGGGATCTGCTGCACCGGCTGGCCCGGGTACTGGCCGTACGGCGGCTGCCCGTACCCCGGACGGCCGTACCCGGCCTGCGCCTGCGCGGCCGCCCACTGCGGATCCGGCTGAGCGGACGCCTTCGGCTTCGACGCCGACGACGTCACGACCCCGCTGAGCAGCGCCTGCGCATAGCCGATCGCGATCGCCGCGAACAGCGCGAGGACGAACCCGGCCCAGCCGGGGACACCGGGCGCGTACGTCGAGGTGGTGCTGGTCAGCGCCAGCAGGTGGACGAGCACACCGGTGACCGACAGCGCGGTTCCGGCGACCAGCACGCGTCCGGTGCCGGGCAGCAGCGACAGCATCGCGCACACCCCACCGGCGACGACCGGCGCGAGCGGCAGCCAGAACAGCGCCCCGTTGCCGAAGAACGCGGTCAGGTAGGCCAGCAGAGCGAGCACCGCACCGGCGACGGCGGCGGCGCGGACGGCACCGGCCGGAGCGGGCGGCGCCGGGTCGGGCGCGGGCGTCGAACCGGCATCCGGCTGGTGGGTCGTCATCTCGGACATCTCCCGCGGGCCGCGCTCGGACGCGGCGGTCGGCAACAGGGACAGGGCAACAGGGACACGCCAGCAGCAACAACTGCAGCAACAGCGGCACCGCGCGCAGGGCAGGCGGCAGGCGCCCTGACGCTAGCCCATCGCGGGGCCGCACCGCCGCACGTCCGGGGGACCCCCGGTCGTGTCACCGGGAACGCCCGGAAGCCGGGCCGCGGCACACGCGGCGGCCCCGGGGACCGGACACACAGCGGGGACCGGACGCACAGCGGGCCCCGGGAACACAGCTCCCGGGGCCCGCCGGCTCGCGGCGCGAGTCGCCGCTACACCACACTCACGTCGCGGCACTCACTTCGCGGCGAGGATGTCCTTCATCAGCCCGGCGGTCTCCGACGGCGTCTTGCCGACCTTCACGCCCGCGGCCTCGAGGGCCTCCTTCTTGGCCTGCGCGGTGCCGGCGGAACCGGACACGATCGCACCGGCGTGCCCCATGGTCTTGCCCTCCGGCGCGGTGAAGCCCGCGACGTAGCCGACGACCGGCTTGGTCACGTTGTCCTTGATGAACGCGGCCGCGCGCTCCTCGGCGTCGCCACCGATCTCACCGATCATGACGATGGCCTCGGTCTCGGGGTCCGCCTCGAACGCCTCGAGGGCGTCGATGTGCGTGGTGCCGATGATCGGGTCGCCGCCGATGCCGATGGCGGTGGAGAAGCCGAACTCACGCAGCTCGAACATCATCTGGTAGGTCAGCGTGCCGGACTTCGACACCAGGCCGATCCGGCCCGGGCCTGCGATGTCGGCCGGGATGATGCCCGCGTTGGACTTGCCGGGCGAGATGATGCCGGGACAGTTCGGCCCGATGATGCGGGTCTTGTTGCCCTTGGCCACGGCGTGCGCCCAGAAGTACGCGGCGTCGTGCACCGGGATGCCCTCGGTGATGACGACGGCCAGCGGGATCTCGGCGTCGATGGCCTCGATGACCGCGTCCTTGGCGAACTTCGGCGGGACGAAGACGACCGACACGTCGGCGCCGGTCTCCTTCATCGCCTCCTCGACGGTGCCGTAGACGTGCACGTCGGTGTCGCCGACGGTGTGCGTCGTGCCGGCCTTGCGCGCGTTGACGCCGCCGACGATGTTCGTCCCGGCCGCGATCATCTTGGTGGCGTGCTTGGTGCCCTCGCCGCCGGTGATGCCCTGGACGATGACCTTGCTGTTCTCGTTGAGGAAGATCGACATGTCTCAGGCTCCAGCGTTCGCGAGCTCGGCGGCCTTGGCGGCCGCGTCGTCCATGGTGCCCACCACGGTGACGAGCGGGTGGTTGGCGTCGGCGAGGATCTTGCGGCCCTCCTCGACGTTGTTGCCGTCCAGGCGGACGACGAGCGGCTTGGTCGCGTCGTCGCCGAGGATCTTCAGCGCCTCGACGATGCCGTTCGCGACGGCGTCGCAGGCGGTGATGCCGCCGAAGACGTTGACGAAGACGCTCTTGACCTCGTCGTCGCCGAGGATGACGTCCAGCCCGTCCGCCATGACCTGTGCCGACGCGCCGCCACCGATGTCGAGGAAGTTGGCCGGCTTGACGCCGCCCTGGGCCTCACCGGCGTAGGCGACGACGTCGAGGGTGCTCATGACCAGGCCCGCGCCGTTGCCGATGATGCCGACCTGGCCGCCGTCGAGCTTGACGTAGTTGAGGCCCTTGGCCTTGGCCTTCGCCTCGAGCGGGTTCTCGGTCCGCTCGTCGACGAGCTGCTCGTGCTCGGGGTGGCGGAAGTCGGCGTTGCCGTCGAGGGTGACCTTGCCGTCGAGGGCGATCACCTTGTCCTGCGGGTCGCGGACCAGCGGGTTCACCTCGACCAGCGTGGCGTCCTCGCCGACGAAGGTGTCCCACAGCTTCACGATGACGTTCGCGGCCTCGTCGGCGACGGCGGCCGGGATCCTGCCCGCGGCCACGATCTCGTCGGCCTTGGCCTTGTCGACACCGGCGATCGGGTCGATCGGGATGCGGGCCAGCGCCTCCGGGCGCTCGACGGCCAGCTCCTCGATCTCCATGCCGCCCTCGGCCGAGCACATGGCCAGGAAGGTGCGGTTCGACCGGTCCAGCAGGAACGAGAAGTAGTACTCCTCGGAGATGTCGCTGGCCTCGGTCACCAGCACCTGGTGGACGATGTGGCCCTTGATGTCGAGGCCGAGGATGGCCTCGGCCTTCTCCTTGGCCTCGTCGGCGTTCTCGGCCAGCTTGACGCCACCGGCCTTGCCGCGGCCGCCGGTTTTGACCTGGGCCTTCACGACGACCGCGGTGCCCAGCTCGGAGGCTGCGGCACCGGCGTCGGCGGCGTCGTCCACGGTCTTGCCCGGCAGCACCGGGACTCCGTGCGCGGCGAAGAGGTCTTTCGCCTGGTACTCGTACAGGTCCACTCGGCTCTCCCGCTCCACTTCGCTCTCGCCGCGACCACACCTCGGGGCGAGGCCCCGGGGCGCGCTCCGCACAGGGGAGGCGGCAGCGGTCGCGGACGTCGGTCGTGCTGCGACGGCGAGCCTAGCCACGCTCGGTGCACCGGTCCTGACCTGGGGTTGGTGACAGCAGTCACCTGATCGGCCCTGCGACACGATTCAGACGACCGGGCACGTGATCGTCGCCACCGATCGGGCCATCGGCAACGGCGAATCCGCAGGAGGACGCATGTTTCTGTGATGTGAATTACCCTCCAGGACATGGCGACGTCGCTACCGGGGTGGGGTCGCCTGCGCGCGATCGCCTCGGGGGCGGTGTCCCTGGCCGGTGATCTCGGGCAGGCGGCGGACTACGCGCTGCGCACCTACACCTCACCCGCGGGACTCAAGGGCCTCGCCGTCGAGTGGGCGTGGCTGACCGCGCACGTGGCGCTCTACCCAGTGGGACTGCTGGAGGAGACGATCCGGCCGCGCGGGCACTACCGGACCGACAGCCTGCCGCCCGCACAACGGAGCCTGGTCGTCGCCGACCCGGCCGCCGCGGGGACGCCGATCCTGCTGGTGCACGGGATCCTGGACAACCGGTCGGTGTTCACGGTGTTCGCGCACGCCCTGCGCCGCCGCGGGTTCGGCGTCGTGCACGCCATCAACTACAGCCTGCTGACCGCGGACGTCCGCACCGCCGCACACGAGCTCGCCGGGCACGTCGAGCGGCTGCGCGAGGCCACCGGCTCGGACACCGTGCACGTCGTCGGGCACTCGCTGGGCGGGGTCATCGCCCGCTACTACGTGCAGCGGATGGGGGGCGACGCCTGCGTCGACACCCTGGTCACGCTCGGCTCGCCGCACGGGGGCAGCACCCTGGCCCACCTCATGCCGACGCCGCTGGTCCGCCAGCTGCGCCCCGGCTCGCCGTTGCTGGCCGAGCTCGGCGAGCCCGCACCCGGCTGCCGCACCCGGTTCCTGGCGGTGTGGTCCCGGATGGACGAGGTGATCGTCCCGCAGCGCAACTCCCGGCTGCGCCACCCCGACCTCGACGTCGAGGAGCTGGCCCTCGACGACGTCGGGCACCTCTCGCTGCCGATCGACCCGCGCGCCGTGCACTGGGTCGCGAGCACTCTCGCCCGCGGCGAGCGGGGCCGGGTGCGGGAGCTGCGGCCCCACCCCGAACCCCGCCCCGAGCAGCCGGTGACCCGAGCCGCCGGTGCCCGGGCCCCGCGCCTGGCCTGAGCCGGCCGGGTCACCCGTACCTCCGCCGCACCGCCGTTCGGGAAGATCACGCACGGCGCTGTCACCCGACCGGTCGTCGCGGGCGGACGACCGCCTGCACCCGAACGGCGGGGTGCCGTTGATGCGTTGCGACGGTCGGGTTACGGTCCTGCCGACCACGTCACGGACCGATCACGGTGCCGGACACCGGCCCCGAACCGGCGTCCTCCCCCCGCGGAGCCCCCACTCCGACCGCCACCGCCCGGTCCGGGCGACCTGTACACAGAAGGGCAGGTCTTGGCGCAGCACCGCTCCCCCAGCGGCGCCGTACGACCGGAGCTCCGGCCCGGCACGCCCCCCGGCGTCGCCGCCTCCGCGAGCCGTGACGGCCTCCCGGCGCTTCCGCAGCCGACCGCCCGGCACCGCGTCACCGTGGTGGCCGCCGCGGGCGGCGCACTCGTCGCCGCCGGTCAGACCGTCGCCGGCCTGCTCGGCGTCCCCGGACTCTCCGGGGAGAAGACCGTCGAGGACCCCGCCTACTCCCGGCTCGCCGCGTCGTCGATGCTGCCGGTGAACGACGTCCGCGCCGCCGGTCCCGGTGACGCCGCCTCCCGCGCAGCGTCGAGCGCCATCGGCGGGGAGCAGCTGTCCCACACCCCCGCGTCGTCGGTGCCCGACCTGGAGAAGACCTCGAAGGTCGACGTCGCCAGCCTCACCAAGGCCACGAAGATGAGCAGCCGGGCCGCCGTGGCGGAGAAGGCCGTCAGCTCGGCGACCGCGCAGGGCGCCCCGAAGGCCGTGCAGTTCAAGGGCGAGACCCTGGTCATGCCCACCGCCGGCCGGTTCACCTCCGGCTTCGGCTCCCGCTGGGGCGTGCAGCACAAGGGGATCGACCTCGCCGCCCCGATCGGTACGCCGATCTTCGCCCTCACCGACGGCGTCGTCGAGAAGTCCGGGCCGGCCAGCGGCTTCGGCATGTGGGTGGTCCTCGAACACCCCGACGGCACCCACACGGTCTACGGCCACATCAACAGGTCGCTGGTCGAGGCCGGCCAGAAGGTGAAGGCCGGGCAGCAGATCGCCGAGGTCGGCAACCGCGGCCAGTCCACCGGCCCGCACCTGCACCTCGAGGTGTGGGAGCCGGACGGCACGAAGATCGACCCGCTGCCGTGGCTGAGCACGCGCGGGCTCGACGTCACGCACCTGACCGGCGGCGGCTCGGCGCTGTAGCCCCGGGCCCGGGGCGCCCGCGCTCGTGGTCCTCGTGCGCCGGCGGGGCCCGGCGGAGCCGGGCCGACGGGGTCAGAGCTTCTGCATCGGCACGCCGCCGATGAGCATCAGCCGCACCGTGCCGCCGGAGCCGAAGTCGATCGTCACCGTCGCCCGCGGGCCGGTGCCGTCGGCGCTGATCACCGTGCCCAGGCCGTACTTGTCGTGCTGCACCCGGTCGCCGACGTCGAGCTGCAGGGACTGGTTGTTCAGCGTCCGCTCGGGGACCTTCCAGTCCCCGCGGTCGGACGCCTGGGGGCGCCGCCCGCCGAACCCGAAACGCCCCACCGGCGCCGACGGCCGCGACGCCGCCAGCTGCTCCTCGGTGCGCCGCCACTCGACGAGCTCGTCGGGCACCTCGTCGAGGAACCGCGACGCCGGGTTGGTGCTCGGCTGCCCGAACGCGGACCGGACGATCGCCCGGGACAGGTAGAGCCGCTGCTCCGCGCGGGTGATGCCGACGTAGGCCAGCCGGCGCTCCTCCGCGAGCTCCTTCGGGTCGCCGAGGGCGCGCAGGTGCGGGAAGACGCCGTCCTCCCAGCCGGTCAGGAACACCACCGGGAACTCGAGGCCCTTCGCGGTGTGCAGGGTCATCAGGGTGACCAGGCCCGACTCGTCGCCGGGGATGGAGTCGGCGTCGGCGACCAGCGCGACCCGTTCCAGGAACGCGGCCAGCGAGCCCGGCTCGGGCTCCCCGGCGGCGTCCTCGCTCGCGTAGTCCGGTGCCTCCGGACCGGCTTGCCCGGCGCCGGTCCCCTCGGAGCCGGGTCCGGCAGGGTCGCTCCCGTCGGAGCCGGGCCCGCCGGAGGCGGGGGCCTCGCCGGAGCCGATCGCGCCGCCGCCGTCGCCCTCGGCGAGGTCGGCGACCGCGGCGTCGCCGGCGAACTCCCGGGCCACGGTGACCAGCTCGGCCAGGTTGTCCATCCGGGTGCCGTCCTGCGGGTCGTCGGAGGCCTGCAGCTCCTCCAGGTACCCGGTGCGGGCGTAGATCGCCTCGAGGATCTCGGCGGTGTCGTCGCCGCGGTCGACGAGCTCGCGCAGCTCGTCGAGCATCCGGACGAACCCGGCGATGTTGCGCTGCGAGCGCGTCGCCAGCGCCGGGAGCCGCCCCGGGTCCTCGGCCGCGGTGCGCAGCGCCTGGGCGAACGAGGTCCGCTCGCGCTCGGCGTGCTCGGCGACGACCGCCTCCGCCCGGTCCCCGATGCCCCGCTTGGGCACGTTGAGGACGCGGCGCAGGCTGACCGTGTCCTCGGGGTTGGACAGCACCCGCAGGTAGGCCAGCGCGTCGCGGATCTCGCGGCGCTCGTAGAACCGGACCCCGCCGACGACGCGGTAGGGCAGCCCGACCCGCAGGAACACGTCCTCGAAGACCCGGGACTGGTTGTTGGTCCGGTAGAACACGGCGATGTCGGAGTTGCGGTACTCCCCGGAGTCGACGAGCCGGTCGATCTCCTTCGCCACGAACGACGCCTCGTCGTGCTCGTTGTCCGCGACGTAGCCGACGAGCTTCTCGCCGTCGCCCGCGTCGCTCCAGAGCCGCTTGTCCCGCCGTTCGGGGTTACGGGCGATGACCCGGTTGGCCGCGGTCAGGATCGTCTGGCTGGAGCGGTAGTTCTGCTCCAGCAGGATCGTGCGCGAGTCCGGGAAGTCCTGCTCGAACTCGATGATGTTGCGGATGTTCGCGCCACGGAAAGCGTAGATCGACTGGTCGGAGTCGCCGACCACGCACAGCTCGGCGGGTTGTGTCGATGCGGACTCCCGCTGCGCTCCGTCCTGTGCCGATGCGGACTCCCGCTGCGCTCCGTCCTGGGCGTCCGTCGCAGGCGCCACCAGCTGGCGGACCAGCTCGTACTGCGCATGGTTGGTGTCCTGGTACTCGTCGACGAGCACGTGCCGGAACCGCCGCCGGTAGTACTCGGCGACGGCGGGCAGCCGGTCCAGCAGCGACACCGTCTCCATGATCAGGTCGTCGAAGTCGAACGCGTTCGCCTGGCGCAGCCGGGCCTGGTAAACGCCGTAGACCTCGGCGATCCGCCGCTCGTGGTCGGTGCCGGCCTGCTCGGCAGCCTCCTCCGGGGAGACCAGCTCGTTCTTCAGGTTCGAGATCTGCGCGGCCAGGGCACGCGGGGCGAACTTCTTCGCGTCCAGCTCCAGGTCGCGCCCGACGATGCCGACCAGGCGGCGGGTGTCGTCGGCGTCGTAGACGGAGAAGGCGCTGCGCACACCCAGGTGCTTGGCCTCGCGGCGCAGGATGCGCACGCACATGGAGTGGAACGTCGACACCCACATCGGGCCGGACCGGCGCCCGACCAGGCCGTCGACGCGCTCCTTCATCTCGGCCGCGGCCTTGTTCGTGAAGGTGATCGACATGATCTCGCCCGGGTGCACGCCGCGCTCGGCGAGCAGCCAGCCGATCCGGTGGGTGAGCACGCGGGTCTTGCCCGACCCCGCACCCGCCACGATCAGCAGCGGCGACCCGGCGTGGGTCACCGCCTCACGCTGACGGTCGTTGAGCCCCTCCAGCAGCGCGCGGCCGCGGGAGGTCGAGGGCTCGGGGATCGAGCTCGTGCCGGGGAGTTCGAACAGCGCACTCATCGTGAGGGAACACGGTACGCCGGGGGTCCGACACTCTCGGCCCGGCGTGCGTCCTGTGGCAGACTGCCGGTGTGCTCGACGCCAGGCGATTTCGCTACGGGTCCCGGATGCCGGTGCCCGCTGCGACCGTCGGCTGAGCCACGACGGCACTGCACGCCCCGGAGTCCGGAGGACCCGGGGCGTTCGTCTGTCCTCGGCCCTCCGGCGCCGCACACCCCGTCGAGCGGTGCGCCGCCCGACCGAGACGAGGAGACGACCGTGACCGAGCCCGCCGAGACCCCCGCGCCCGTCTTCGGCACCGACGCCGAGATCGACGAGCTCCGCAAGGAGATCGACCGGCTGGACAAGGAGATCCTGGACGCGATCCTGCGCCGCACCGAGGTGTCGCGGCGGATCGCCGCGGCACGCAAGGCCACCGGCGGCCCGCGGATCGTCTACAGCCGCGAGATGGCCGTCCTGGACCGGTTCGCCGCGCTCGGCCCCGAGGGCCGGGAGCTGGCGATGATGCTGCTCCGTCTGGGACGCGGTCGCCTCGGAGTGGGCTGACGCCCCGCCCCTCGCCGTCGCGGACCGTGACCGCGGTTCCGGCACGCCCGGACGGCCTACCGTTCGGCGATCGACGACGACAGGCCGCATGGATGGACCCGGTGGTAAGCGACCTGGGATTTCACCACCGTCAGACCGGCGACGGGGTTGCCCGTGACGCCACCAGGCAGGACGAACGGTCGAATGCGGCCGACGAACGGGATACACCCGTTCGGTGGAGCTGCGACGAGCGGACGGTGACCGCTTGGTGATCCGTCTGGGTTCGGGTAGATCTACTCACGTCGATACGACCCGAAGGAGGACGTGCGGCTGTGACCGACACCCCCACCGGTTCCCCGCTCCCCGGCACCCCGGGAACCGGACGTCGTGAGGCGGACGCCATGAGCGTCGCCGAGCTGCGGGCACGCCACGAGAAGCACCGGACGAGCGCGACCGGCCCTGCCGTCGCCGCCACCGGTGCCGCCGTCCTGTCCGTCGGCGACCTGCTGCGCCGTGAGGGCCGTGGCGCCGGTGCGCCCGGCGACGTCCCTCCGGGTGGTGCGCCCGGCGGCTGGCCCGACATCGAGCTCCCGCCGCAGCACTCCACCGCCGAGAGCGCCGGTACCTGGCCCGCACACCCGAAGCTCGGCAGGCGCCGTGCGAGCGTCGCCGCGGGCGTGCTCGTCGCCGCCGGGTCGGTGCTCGGTGCCGCGCTCTACAACGCGGCGACCTCGCACGACTCCGACACCCAGGCCACCGCCGACGGGCTCGTGCCCGGCGTCCCCGGCTTCTCCGGGGCCGCCCCGCAGGGCACCCCGGTCGCGGCCGGTCCCTCGGTGCTCCCCGACGTCTACCGGTCCACCAACGTCGCGTTGACCTCGCCGCTCGCGAAGCCGGCCACCCCGGCAGCGGCCCCGGCTCCCGCGACCGCCCCCGGTGCGAGCGGCTGGATGGCCGTCGCGTTCGGGCCGTCCGCCCCGGCGAACGGTGGTGCCGCGACCGCGCTGCGCACCGTGGCCGCGTCGGGCGGTGCGGCCGGTGCGGCCGCCGCCCCCGCACAGCAGGTCACCTCGGCCGCGCAGGCCGCGCAGGCCGCGGCGCAGCCCCCGGCGCGTCCCGCCGTGGGCACCGCTCCGGCACGCCCCGCCGTGGGCACCGCTCCGGCCCGTCCCGCCACGGGCCCTGTTCCGGCACGCCCCGCGCCGGTTCTCCCGGTGGCCGCTCCGGAGCTGCCCGCACCGCTGAAGCCGCTGAACCCGGTGCTGGCCGCACCGTCGAAGCCGCTGGCACCGGTGCTGGCCGCGCCGTCGCACATCGCCGGCGGCGGTGCCGGCTCCGCGCTCGCTCCGGTGGTCTCCGGGCTGAACGGCGGCCCGGACCGCACGCCGTCGAAGAACCTGTTCGAGCCGGTCACCGGGCCGGCGCCGTCGTCGACCCCGCCGTCGGGCGGGTCCACGTCGCCCAAGGCGAAGAGCACCGGGCCGCTGCAGGACACCACCGAGACGCTGCGCCCGGCCGGGGACACCGTCGGGCACGCCGCCGAGCCGGTCGCGCACGCCGCGGCCCCGGTCGGCGAGACCGCGGGCGGCGTCCTGAAGCCGGTCACGCACACGGCCGAGCCGCTGACGAAGCCGCTGAAGCCCGTCACCAAGGGCCTGTCGGACACCGTCGAGCCGGTGACGACGCCGGTGCTCGGCGCAGTCAGCCCGGTCACCGAGCCCGTGCTGAAGGGCACCGAGCCGCTGACCGGCCCGGTGCTCGACGCCGCGAAGCCGGTCACCTCGCTGCTCGACACCAGTGCTGCCGACCCGTCGGACTCCGAGGACGGTGAGCAGCAGAGCACCCCGGCCGTGCGCAAGGGCAAGCACCGCAAGACCGACGACGACGCCGTCTCCTCGCTGGTCTCCACCGGCAGTGGTGCGGTGCAGGGCGTCACCGGCACCGTCGGCGGCCTCACCACGTCGCTCACCGGCGGCTCGGGGGCTTCGGGCACGGCGGACTCCGCGGAGAAGGACACCCCGGAGAAGCAGGCCTCGTCGTCGGAGAAGTCCTCGGAGAAGTCCGTGGCGAAGACCGTCGGGAAGACCGTCGAGAAGACGACGGACACGGTCTCCGGGAAGTCGGACGACGAGAAGTCCGGCACCTCGGCGAAGCGGTCCCCGCTGCAGGGCGTCACCGACACCGTCGACGGCGTCACGAGCCCGCTCACCGGGTCCTCCAAGACGGGGTCGTCCGAGACCGGGTCCTCCGAGACCGGGGCTTCCGAGACCGGGTCCGAGGAGCCGCAGGCGGAGTCGTCGGAGAAGTCCTCCGACAGCGCCCCGGCGACGTCCTCGGACGACTCGTCGGAGAAGCCGGAGAAGCAGGGCCTGGAGAAGACCGTCGGTGACACCACCGCGCCGGTCACCGGGCTCACCGGCGGTCTGCTGGGTTCGTCCTCCGACGAGAGCTGAGGCTCGCTCCGGTCGCCGTCCGGCTCGCTCCGGTCGCTGCGCGACCTGCACGAGCCTCCTGGCTGCGCCGACGCTCCTTCCGGCTCGCACCGGTCGCCAGCGCGACCTGCACGAGCCTCCTGGCTGCGCCGATGCTCCTTCCGGCTCGCTCCGGTCGCTGCGCGACCTACACGAGCCTCCTGGTTGTGTCGATGCTCCTTCCGGCTCGCTCCGGTCGCTAGCGCGACCTACACGAGCCTTCTGTCGGAAGCCCAGCGGGACAGCTCGTAGCGGTTCGACGTCTGCGTCTTGCGCAGCACGCTCGACACATGCGTCTCGACGGTCTTCACCGAGATGAACAGCTCCCCGGCGATCTCCTTGTAGGCGTAGCCGCGGGCGAGCAGCCGCAGCACGTCCCGCTCGCGGCGGGTCAGCTGGTCGACCTCCGGGTCCACCGGCGCCGCCGCGCCCGGGCGGTCGGAGAACGCGTCGAGCACGAACCCGGCCAGCCGCGGCGAGAACACCGCGTCCCCGGCGCGGACCCGGCGCACGGCGTCGGCCAGCTCCCGCGGGGAGATCGTCTTCGTGACGTAGCCGCGCGCCCCGGAACGGATCACCGAGATGACGTCCTCGGCGGCGTCGGACACCGACAGCGCCAGGAACACCGCCTCGGTACCCGCCTCTCGTGCCCGGCGCAGGACCTCCGCACCGCCGCCACCGGGCATGTGCACGTCGAGCAGGACGACGTCCGGCGCCAGGTGCGCCACCCCGGCCACGGCCTCGTCCACCGACCCGGCCTCCCCCACGACCTCGACGGCGGGCTCCCGCCCGTCGCCGCGGTCCAGCTCGGCCCGCACCCCGGACCGGAACAACGCGTGGTCGTCGACCAGGTAGACGCGCACCGGCCCGTCGGGTGCCGTGCTGCCGGCCTCGGAGCTCTCGGTCATGGCTTCGTCCCCTCGTCCCCGGTGGTCACGTGCTCGGGCTGTTCCCCGGACCCCGGCTGTACGTCTGGTTGTCGTGGCCCGGGCTCGGGCGGCGCGGGCCGGCCGGCGACCGGCATCGTCAGCCGGACCTCGGTGCCGGTGCCCGCGCCCGTCCGCAGCCGGACGGTACCGCCGTGCCGCTCCATCCTGGCGTGAATCGAGTCGGCGAGGCCGTGCCGGTCGCCGTCGACGGCGTCCGGGTCGAAACCGCGGCCGCGGTCCCGGACGAACACCTCCGCGGTACCCGGGCCGTCGTCGTCGCCGGGTTCGACCTCGGCGTAGACGTCGACCTCGTCGACGCCGGCGTGCTTGGCCGCGTTCACCATCGCCTCGCGGGCGGCGAGGACGAGCGCGCGCAGGTCGGCGTCGAGCACGGCGTCGCCGACCAGCACCGGCCCGACGGCGACGGCGTAGGTGTCCTCCACCTCCGCCGCGGCCCGGGTGATCGCCGCGGACAGCGTCGTCTCGGCGGCCGGGTCGGTGCCGTCACCGCCGCGGGCCCGCCCGCCCGGCCCGTAGAGCCAGGCCCGCAGCTCACGTTCCTGGCCGCGGGCCAGGCGCAGCACCTCACGCTGGTCGCCGGCCTGGCGCTGGATCAGCGCGAGAGTCTGCAGCACCGAGTCGTGCAGGTGTGCCGCGACCTCGGTCCGTTCCGCCTCGACCGCGCGGGCCTGCCGCTCCTCGCCGAGCTCGCGGACCAGCCGTACCCACCACGGCACGGTCAGCACCGCGACGCCGAGCAGCGTCGCCAGCGCCGCGAGCAGCCCGAACCGCAGCTGGCCGAGATCCAGGTTCCCCAGCAGGAACACCGTGCCGCCGACGGCGACCAGGCCGACACCGAGCACCGTGCGGGCCACCGCCGCCCGTCCCCCGACGACGCGGCTGCGCGCGTCCCGCGCCCACCGGCGCCGCTGCGACTCGTCGGCCTCCCGCCAGACGACGGCAGCACCGATCGTCGCCAGCCCCAGCGGACCGGCGATCCAGCCGAGCAGCGAGGAGTCGACGGTCGTCGCGAGCACCGACAGTCCGATGCCGACGGTCAGCAGGCCGATCGCCTGCAGTCGCTCCGAGCGGCTCAGCGCCCGCTCGACCCCGGTCGTCTCCTGCCGGACGAACACCCACAACAGGGCGTACGCCAGCACCCCGGCCCAGCCGACGAACGCCAGCGCGACGAACGCGACCCGCACCCAGCGGACGTCGGTCCCGAGGTGGTCGGCGACACCGCCGGCGACCCCGCCGAGCATCCGCCCGCTACGGCGGCGGGTCAGCCGCCGTGTCCGCGGCACGGCCAGGGTGGGCGCCTCCGCCGGGGGCGGCGGGGACACGACGGGACCGGTGACCGGGTCGACGGTGTCGGTACGGGTATCCCGGGCGACGACGTCGGTCCCTACCTCGGCGGAGCCGGTGTCGTCGCCGGCTCCGGGCCCGGCGACACCGGGCACGGGGCCGGTCGGCCGCGCCCACCAGGGCGCGGCCCCGGGCCGGGGCGGCGGGGTCGGCGTGCTCACGTGCTCCATCGTCACACGGCACGCCCCCGCGGCCCTCCGGATCCGTTCCGGGGTCGTCTCGGGGTCGTCCCTGAGCCCGCGGGGCCCGGGGCCCGGCAGGGTTCGGTGTCATGAGGCCCACCGAGGCACCGACCACACGGGGAGCACGGCCATGAACCCGACGACCACCGGCCCGGCCCGGTCCCCCGCACGGGACACCGTGCGCGACATGTGGGACTCCCGGCCGGTCCGCCCGCGCGACGACCGCAAGCTGGCCGGGGTCGCGTCCGCGATCGCCCGCCGCTACGAGCTGGACCCGACGCTGGTGCGGATCGGCTTCGTCGTCGCCGCGCTGGTCGGGCCGGGCCTCGGCCTCTACGTGGCCGGCTGCGCGGTGCTGCCCGACGCGGGGCCGCCCGGAGCCCCGCCGCGCCGATCCGGGCCGGCCTCGGCACTGTCGGTGCTGCTGCTGATCCTCGCCGGGCTGCTGCTGGTCGCCTCGCTGTGGAGCTCGTACGGCGTCATCGCGCTGCTGGTCACCGTCGGGCTGCTCGCCGCACTGCACCTGACCCGCGGGAACCGGCCGGGCGGACGCGCCGCGGCCCGGTCGGCGACGCCGCTGCCGCCGTGGCAGACCGGACCGGCCCCGACCCCGGCGCCGTACGTGTCGTCGGCGGGACTGCCCGGGCGGCAGCAGCCGCCGGCCTGGGACCCGCTGGGCGCCGCACCGTTCGCCTGGGACCTGCCCGAGCCCGGACCGGAGCCCGGCGCCGTGCCCGCCGGGCGGCGCCGTACCTCGAAGCTGACGCCGGTGACGCTGGCCGTCGCGCTGATCGTCGCCGGGATGACCGGGGTGGTCCTGCTGGCCGCGCCGGGGGCGCTGCCCGCGTCCGCGGTGCCGGGCGCCGCACTCGTCGTCGTCGGGGCCGGGCTGGTGATCGGTGCGTTCCGCCGGGCCGGGCGCTGGCTGATCCCGTTCGCGGTGCTGCTCGCGCTGGTCACCGCGGTGACCGGGGCCGCGGAGGGCGCCGTCGGGCCCGACGGCTGGGCGACCCGCGACGGCGTCGGTTCGGTCACCGAGGCGCCGGCGTCGGTCGCGGCGCTGCGCCCCGAGTACCGGGTCGGCACCGGCACGGTCGACCTCGACCTGTCCGGCCTCGACCTCACCGCCGCGCCCGGCGCGGACGGCCCGGTCCGGACGGCGGCCACGGCCGGCGTCGGCGGGGTGTCGGTGACCGTCCCGGAGGACGCCGACGTCGTCGTGCACGGCTCGACGGGCATGGGCGACGTGAGCGTCGACGGCCGGTCCGAGTCCGGCCGGGACGCGCGCCTCGACGTCACCGACCCCGGTCCGGACGGGCCCGGTGGACGCGTCCTCGAGTTGAACCTGCGGTCGGAGACCGGCTACGTGGAGGTGCACCGTGACTGAGCGGCGACTGCGCAACACCGACCCGGTGGCGCTCGTAGCCGGGTTGTTCGCCCTGGTCGGCGGGGGTTTCGGCGTCGCGGGGACGTCCCCGGCTGAGCTGCTGGACCTGCGCTGGGTGCTCGCGGCGGCGGCCGTCCTGGCGGGACTGGCGATTCTGGTGGCCGGTCTGCGTAACTCCCGGGCCACTTCCGACGACGTATAAGCCGCAGGCCATCCGGCGGGCTGGGGAGCGTCGCCGGAGGCCTGCACGGTCACCGCGAGGGCGCGGTCCCGACGGGGGTCGGGCCGCAGGTACCCCGGTGACAACAGGGGCGGGGCCGCGCACTGCGGCCCCGCCCCTTTCACGTGCGTCCGTGGGTCACTCCCACTCGATGGTGCCCGGCGGCTTGCTCGTCACGTCGAGCACGACCCGGTTGACCTCGGACACCTCGTTGGTGATCCGGGTGGAGATCCGCTCCAGCACCTCGTAGGGCAGGCGGGTCCAGTCCGCGGTCATCGCGTCCTCGCTGGAAACCGGGCGCAGGACGATCGGGTGGCCGTAGGTGCGGCCGTCGCCCTGGACCCCGACCGAGCGGACGTCGGCGAGCAGCACGACCGGGCACTGCCAGATCTCGCCGTCGAGACCGGCCGCGGACAGCTCCTCGCGGGCGATCGCGTCCGCGGCGCGCAGCGTCTCCAGCCGGTCGCGGGTGACCTCGCCGATGATCCGGATGCCCAGGCCGGGGCCGGGGAACGGCTGCCGGCCGACGATCACCTCAGGCAGCCCGAGCTCGGCACCGACCGTGCGGACCTCGTCCTTGAACAGCGCGCGCAGCGGCTCGACCAGGGCGAACTCGATGTCGTCGGGCAGGCCGCCGACGTTGTGGTGGCTCTTGATCGTGGCGGTGCCGTCGCCGCCGCCGGACTCGACGACGTCCGGGTAGAGGGTGCCCTGGACGAGGAACCCGACGTGCTCGGACTCCGCGACCTCGGCCGTGGCGGCCTCGAAGACCCGGATGAACTCCCGGCCGATGATCTTGCGCTTCTCCTCGGGGTCGGTGACCCCGGCGAGGGCGTCGAGGAAGCGGTCGGCGACGTCGACGGTGTGCAGCTTCGCGCCGGTCGCGGCCACGAAGTCCTTCTCGACCTGCTCGCGCTCCCCGGCCCGCAGCAGCCCGTGGTCGACGAACACGCAGGTCAGCCGATCCCCGATCGCCCGCTGGACGATTGCCGCGGCCACCGCGGAGTCGACGCCGCCGGACAGCGCGCAGATCGCGCGGCCGTCGCCGATCTGGGCGCGGACGGCGTCGACGGTCTCGTCGATGATCGACGCGGTGGTCCAGGACGGGGTGATGCCCGCGACGTCGTGCAGGAAGCGGCGCAGCACCTCCTGGCCGTGCGGGGAGTGCCCGACCTCCGGGTGGTACTGGACACCGGCCAGGCGCCGGTCGGTGTTCTCGAACGCCGCGACCGCGACCCGGTCCGACGACGCGGTGACCGTGAAGCCCTCCGGCGCGGCCGTCACCGAGTCGCCGTGGCTCATCCAGACCGGGTGCGTCGCGGGCAGGCCGTCGTGCAGCGCCCCGGGGGTGGCGGACAGCGCGACCTCGGTGCGGCCGTACTCGCGGGTGCCGTCGTGGGCGACCTCGCCGCCGAGCGCGCGGGCCATCGCCTGGAAGCCGTAGCACATGCCGAAGACCGGGATCCCGGCCTCGAACAGCGCCGGGTCGACGGCCGGGGCGCCGTCGGCGTAGACGCTCGCCGGGCCGCCGGACAGGATCACCGCCGCGGGCTCCCGGGCGACGATCTCCGACACCGGCGTGGACGCGGGGACGATCTCGGAGTAGACGTCCGCCTCGCGCACGCGACGGGCGATGAGCTGCGCGTACTGGGCGCCGTAGTCCACGACGAGGACGGTCGGGGTCTGCACGGGACCAGCGTAACGACGCGACCTGGCTCACCCCTCCCCCGCCCGCATTCACACCCCTCCGCCCGACCACACACCCCCGCCGGGGTCCGCACACCCGTAATTTCGGGTGTGCGGACCGGCCAGGGGGTGTGTGAACCCGCCGTGCAATCGGATCGCTCCGGGCCGCACCGCTCCGTACGGTCGATCGCCATGACGATCACCTCGGAGGACCTGCTCGCCGGGCCGCGGGGCCGGGACCTGTGCCTGCGGTGGGCCCTGAGCTGCTCCTACGACGCCGGGGCGGGCGCCCGCCGGTTCGCCGACGCGACGAGGGACGCGACGTTCCACCTGTCCCGCGAGGCGGGGTTCTGCTTCACCGGCGTCGTGGCGAGCTCCGACCTGGACGCCGCGCCGGACGCGGACGAGGACCCGCCATGGCCATCGGCCGCCGAGGTGGCCGCGCTGCTGCCCGAGGTCCCGGTCGGGATCCCCGACGACACCCGGCTCCTCCACTGCCTGTGGCGGTCCGTCGACGACGCTGCGTACTGGCAGCCCCCGGACGGCGACGAGGCCCTGGCCGCCACCCCGGAGATGCGGGCCGCGCTCGTACCGGTCGCCGAGCAGATCGCCCGGGCGTCCGGGACCGCGTGGTGGTCGACGCCGGTGCGGCGCGACGACCAGTGGCTGGTCGACTTCGCACCGGGCGAGTCCCGCGCACCGGCACCGGACCCGGCGACGCTGCTCGCGACGTGGCGGTGGCGCGAGGCGAGCGGCGGCCTCTGGTGGTCGGTCCCGCCGCAGGAGCTGGCCCGGAGCACCCGCGCACTCGACGGTTCCGGCCCGGTGGGGCTCGCGCTCGTCGAGGCCGGCCACGGCTGGGACGAGGCCGTCGCGCACCGCGTCTCCGTCGCCCCGGACGCCCGGATCCTCGAGATCGACGACCCCGGCGACTGGGCCGGCCTGGCCCGACGTCATCCGGTGGACGTCACCTCCGAGCACGGCCACGACTGGGACGAGGTCACCGGGCGACCGGGGCCGTGGGTGCGCCCGGACTGGAGCCGGGTCGCCGAGGAGTACGACGGCGTCCACCTCACGGTCACCGGCTACCTGAGCACTGCCGGGCGCGCGATCGACATCGGCGACGGTCGCGCCGCCGTCCTCGCGGGCTGGGACCCGGACCAGACGTACTGGCTGACCGACGCCGCCCACGTCACCGGTCCCGCGGTCCGCTGGGTCCGCGGCGACCAGCCGATCTGGACCCCGGCGGGCTGACCAGCGGAGCACCGCACATCCCAGCGCAGCACACCGATTCCGTCCGCAGCACATGCCGCAGCGTGTGCCACGTACGGAAACGGTGTGCTGCGCCGACCGGAATCTGCTCACCGGTCGCCGCCCGCGGCCCGGCTACGCGTCCTCGGCCAGGCGTGCGATCCCGTCCAGGATCAGCCCGAGCCCGAACTCCCAGTCCCCGGTCTCGTCGGCCTCGTCGAACCCGCCGGCGTAGTAGAGGCGGTTCATCGTCGGGAACCGCTCGGCGGTGAAGTAGCTGCCCCAGAACCCCGCGCGCGACGCCCAGTACTCGTCGCGCCCGACGCCGGTCCGCGACGCCACCGAGGTGTCGGTGATCGTCGCCCGGGCCGCGCCGAACACGTGCGACTCGATCAGCCCGGCCGAGCGGACCACGGTCGGCGGTTCCAGCCCGGTCAGCGCGACGACCCGGTAGAGGTCCTCCTGGACGTCGAGCACGTGCGGCCCCAGCGGCATCCGCCACAGGTTCGCGCTGATCAGCCAGGGGTGCTCGGCGTACATCCGCCACGCCTCGTGCGCGTGCACCTCGGCCTGCTCGCGCCACGGCAGCGCCGGGTCGGGCAGCCGCCGGTCGGCCCAGGCCCGGTCCACCATCAGCTCGAACAGCTCGTCGCGCCCTGGCACGTAGGTGTAGAGGCTCATCGTGCCGACGCCGAGCTCCTGGGCGACCTTGCGCATGGACAGCTCGTCGAACGAGCGCGCCGCGACCGCCATCCCCGCCTCGACGACCTGCTCGAGGGTCAGCCGCTGCCGGGGCCCGCGCCGCGCCGGGACCGGCGGGCCCCAGAGCAGCTCGACCATCGCCTGCCCCTCGGGCGTCCCCCACGACGGCTGCGGTTCATCGGGCACCGGAAACTCCCTCGACAGATGTTCTCCGTACGGCGTACTGTATCGCTTCGCGATTCGGTACAGCGTACGGCGAGAGGCGTCGATGATCCACACCGAGAATCTGACCCGCTCCTTCCGGGTCGGCCACGAGACTGTCGAGGCGGTGCGCGGTATCGACCTCGACGTCGGCGCCGGGGAGCTGGTCGCCTTCCTCGGCCCGAACGGCGCGGGCAAGTCCACGACCCTGCGGATGCTCACCAGCCTGTTGCCGCCGACGTCCGGACGCGCGGTGGTCGCCGGGGTCGACGTCGCCGAGGACCCCGCCGGGGTGCGGCGACGCATCGGCTACATCGGACAGAAGGACGGTGCCGGGCACAACTACCGGGTACGCGACGAGCTGGTCATGCAGGGCCGCTTCCACGGCATGGGCAAGGCCGAGTCGCTCGACGCCGCCGAGGAGCTGCTGCGCACCCTGGACCTCGAGTCGCTCGGCCTGCGCAAGGTCAGCACGCTGTCCGGCGGTCAGAAGCGCCGCCTCGACATCGCACTCGGGCTGATCCACTCGCCGCGGCTGCTGTTCCTCGACGAGCCCTCCACCGGCATGGACCCGCAGAACCGCGCGAACCTGTGGGAGCACATCCTGCGCGTGCGCGAGCAGCACGGCACCACGATCGTGCTGACCACCCACTACCTCGACGAGGCCGACGCGATGGCCGAGCGCGTCGTGATCATCGACCACGGCCGCGTCATCGCCGACGACACCGCCGGACGGCTCAAGGCCGAGCAGGCCGGGGACCGGCTGACCGTCACGGTCGCGCCCGAGCACGTCGCGGTGGCGACGTCGGTGCTGGCCGGGGCGTCGGTACCGGTCGCCGCGGGCGCAGTGCCGGAACCGGACACGAGCCCGCCGGAGGTCGACGAGCGCCCGGCGCCGGACGGCGTCGCGCTCACCGTCGGCGTCACCGGCGCCGCCCACGTCGTGCCCGGGCTGCTGGGACGGCTGCGCGACACCGGCGTCGACGTCCGTGCCGTCGAGTCCCGGCGACCGACGCTCGACGACGTCTTCCTGAACCTGACCGGCCGATCCCTGCGGGAGGCCTGAGATGACCACGGCCGTACTGGGCGACGTCCGCAACGTCTGGTGGCGCGAGACGCTCACGATCGTCCGCGACCCGTTCTCGATGGTCTTCAGCCTGATCCAGCCGCTGGTGTTCCTCGGCCTGTTCGGGCCGCTGCTGTCCGGCCTGGCCGGCGGCACCGGTGCGCTCGGCGGGTCACCGCTGCAGTGGTTCCTGCCCGGCGTCGTCGTCATGATCACGATGTTCGGGACGTCGATGACCGGCGCGAACCTGCAGTTCGAGATCATGACCGGGGCGTTCGAGCGGATGCTGGCGACGCCGCTGTCCCGGTCGTCGCTGATGATCGGCCGGGCGCTCAAGGAACTGACGCCGCTGGTGGTGCAGGCCGCGATCATCACGCTCGTCGCGGTGCCGTTCGGGTTCGCGCTGTACCCGCTGCACGTACTGGCCGGGCTGGTGATCCTGGGGATCTTCGGGGTCGGCGTCGGGGCGCTGTCCTACGCGCTGGCGATCGTGACCCGCCGGACCGAGTGGATGTTCTGGGCGGTGCAGCAGTCGCTGCTGTTCCCGCTGCTGATCCTGTCCGGGATGATGCTGCCGCTGGAGACCGGGCCGGCGTGGATGCGCGCGGTGTCGCTGGTCAACCCGCTGACCTGGATCGTCGACGCCGAACGGGCCCTGTTCGGTGGCACGTTCGGCTCGCCCGCGGTGCTGTGGGGCCTGGTCGCGGCGCTCGCGACGGCCGCGCTGGGCCTGGTGGTCGGGATCCGCACGATCCGCCGCGCGACGCTCTGACGGTCGTGCCGCGGGCCGGTCGTGCCGCGGACCGGTCGTGCTGCGGGCCGGTCGTGCCGGTGGTCAGTCGTGCCGCCCCCGCGAGCGGTGCGGCGGCGGCTGCACCGCGCCCAGCAGCGCCCGCAGATCCGCCGACGAGGCGCGGCGCCGGGACAGGTCGACCGCGACGACCGGCGCGACCTGCCGCAGCAGCCCGAGCAGCGCCGGGTCGGTGAGGTCGTGCGCGCCGCCCGCGGCCCCGGTGACGACGACGTCCGGCCCGGCCTGCGCGACCCGTGCAGGATCCGGCGCGCGGTCGTCGCCGACGGTGTCGACGCCCTCGAGCGCTCCGGCGCAGCCGACGACGTCGGCCCCCAGCTCGACCAGCAGCGCGCCGACGCCGGGATCGGTGGCGACGACGCGGCGGATCACCCCGCCGAGCGGCACGCGGGCCCCGGTGGCGTCGACGAACGCGCGTCCGCCGCCCATGGCTGCGCCTGCGGTGGGTCGGCTCATCCGGTGGTCCTCCTCGACCTCGGGGTCCGGCCATCATGCCCCGCGCGGAGGCTGCGGTGCGAAAATCGGTCGCCCGCAGCAGGCGGCGCGGACTACGGTCGCGTCCCATGACCAGCACCGACGGCGCCGACCGCGGTGTGCTGCTGGTCCCCGGCGACGACGGCGCCACCGGCGTCGTCCTGCGCGCCGCGAACGGCACCGCCCGGGCCGCGGCGATGTGCGCGCTGTGCCGGACCACGCACTCGGTCGGCGGCGTCGGGCTGTTCGCCGCGCCGCGGTCCGGGGCGAAGGGGCGCCAGGGTGACACCGTGGGCACCTACATCTGCGCCGATCTGAGCTGCGCCGAGCACGTCCGGGTGGAGAAGGCCACGGCCGCACTGAAGCCCGCGCCCGGCATGACCGTCGACGAGCGCCGGGCCGGGCTGCGGGAGCGAGCGGCGGAGTTCGTCGCCGCGGTCACCGCCTGAGCCGCGCCGGCGGGAACGCGGGCGCGGCGCAGGCCGTACCTCAGCTGCGCAGGTTCAGCCCCACGCGCTGGAACTCCTTGAGGTCGGAGTAGCCGGTCTTGGCCATGGCGCGGCGCAGCGCGCCGAAGATGTTCGTCGTGCCGTACGGGTCGTCGGTCGGGCCGTAGAGCACCTGCTCGAGGCTGTTGCCGGTGCGGGCCGGGCCGGTGACCTCCGAGCGCGGCAGCGACGGGTGGGCCGCCGAGGACGTCCAGTACAGCCCCTCCGCGGGCGACTCGGTGGACTCGGCGAGCTGCTCGCCGAGCATCACCGCGTCGGCGCCGCAGGCCATCGCGCGGGCGACGTCACCGGAGGTGCCGATGCCGCCGTCGGCGATGACGTGGACGTAGCGGCCGCCGGTCTCGTCGAGGTAGTCGCGCCGGGCAGCGGCGGCGTCGACGATCGCGGTCGCCATCGGCACTCCCACCCCCAGGACCTCGTCGGTCGTGGTGGCGGTGGACTGGCCGTAGCCGACGATGACGCCGGCGGCGCCGGTACGCATCAGGTGCAGCGCGGTCCGGTAGTCACCGACGCCACCCGCGACGACCGGGACGTCGAGGTCGGCGATGAAGTCCTTGAGGTTCAGCGGGTCCGCGCCGTCGTCGGACGCGGCGCTGACGTGCTCGGCGGAGATGATCGTGCCCTGCACCACCAGCACCTCGACGCCGGCGGCGAGCAGCGCCGGGGTGTACTCGCGTGCGTGCTGCGGGCTGACCCGTGCGGCGACGGTGTGGCCGGCGTCGCGCAGCGGGCGCAGCGCCTCGACGATCAGGGACTCCTGCACCGGCGCACGGTGCAGCTCCTGCAGGATCGCCTGGGCCGAGCCCGGGTCGTCGCCGGTCGCGGCCTTCACCACGCGGGCGAGAGCGGCCTCGGGGTCGGCGTGCCGGGCCCAGAGGCCCTCGGCGTTCAGCACCGCCAGGCCGCCCAGCTCGCTGACCCGCACCGCCGTCGACGGCGACACGACGGCGTCCGTCGGGTGGGTCACCAGCGGGATGTCGAACCGGTAGGCGTCCAGCTGCCACGCGGTCGACACCGCCTTGGAACTGCGGGTCCGCCGCGACGGGACGATCTCGATCTGGTCGAGGTCGTACGCACGACGGGCCTCCCGGCCCATCCCGATCTCCACGAGGTCACGCACGGGGCACAGCCTAAGCGGTGGCCGGCGGTGCGCTGCCCGCCCCCATCCCCGAGGCGGTTCTCCCGCGGCGGCGCACGGGTCAGCGTTGCCAGGATTCCAGCTGCGCAGCAAGGGCCGGGATGTCCCGCATCGTCCCCTCCGCGACCGTCACGATGAGATCGACGACCTCGTCCTGGCTCGGCTGCAGGACGACTCCGTTGATATCGCAGAACACCCAGGTCGCGAGCCACCCCAGCCGCTTGTTTCCGTCGACCAGGGCGTGGTTGCACACCAGCGACTCGCACAGTGCAGCCGCCTTCTGGAAGACCGTCGGGTAGGCGTCCTCGCCGAAGACCGTGGTGCGCGGTCGCGCGGCGGCCGACTCCAGCAGCCCCGCGTCCCGCACCACGGGCTCGCCGCCGACGGCGTACCCGGCGATCGCGAGCAGGTCCTCCAGGGACAGATAGGTGGTCACAGCGTGCCGAGGCGATGCAACGCCTCCGCGTACCGCTCCGCACCACGCGCGGCGGAGTCCGCGACCTTCCGCTCGTGACCGCGCCGGGCGATCTGCTCACGGACCGCCGTACGCGTGTAGTCGTTCATGGACACACCGTCGGCCTCCGCAGCGATCCGCAGCTGCTCGGTCTCCTCGTCCGTGAAACGCACGTTCATCGCCATACCCGGCGATGGTACCGATCCGGTACCACCGCCTCCACGGTTCAGCGAGCGGCGTAGTTGGGCGCCTCGACGGTCATGGTGATGTCGTGCGGGTGGCTCTCCTTGAGCCCGGCCGCGGTGATCCGGACGAGCTTGGCCTGCTGCAGCTCCGGGATCGTCTCGGCGCCGACGTAGCCCATGCCGGAGCGCAGCCCGCCGCCGAGCTGGTGCACGACCGAGGACAGCGGTCCGCGGAACGGGATCCGGCCCTCGATGCCCTCGGGGACGAGCTTGTCCTCGCTGAGCACGTCGTCCTGGGCGTAGCGGTCCTTGGAGTAGCTGCGCCCGGCCGCACCGGCGCGGCCCTGCATGGCGCCCAGCGAGCCCATGCCGCGGTAGGTCTTGAACTGCTTGCCGCCGACGAGCACGACCTCACCCGGGGACTCGGCGGTGCCCGCGAGCAGCGAACCCAGCATGACCGTCGACGCGCCGGCCGCGATGGCCTTCGCGACGTCGCCGGAGTACTGGATGCCGCCGTCGCCGATGACCGGGACACCGGCCGGGGCGCACGCGCGGGTGGCCTCGTAGATCGCGGTGATCTGCGGGGCGCCGACCCCGGCGACGACGCGGGTGGTGCAGATCGAGCCCGGCCCGACGCCGACCTTGACCGCGTCCGCACCGGCCTCGACCAGCGCCTTGGCGCCCTCGTAGGTGGCGATGTTGCCGCCGACGACGTCGACCTGGTCGCCGGCCTCGGCCTTGAGCTTCGCGACGGTCTCGAGGACACGCCGGGAGTGCCCGTGCGCGGTGTCGACCATCAGGATGTCCACACCGGCCTCGACGAGCTGCATCGAGCGGGAGTAGGCGTCGTCGCCGACCCCGACCGCGGCGGCGACGACGAGGCGCCCGTCCGGGTCCTTGGTGGCCAGCGGGTACTGCTCGGTCTTGTTGAAGTCCTTGATGGTGATCAGGCCGCGCAGCGTGTCGTCGCCGTCGACGATCGGCAGCTTCTCCAGCTTGTGCCTGCGCAGCAGGCCCAGCGCGGCCTCGGCGGTGACACCGACCTTCGCGGTCACCAGCGGGGCACGGGTCATGACCTCGCCGACGGCGCGGTCCTCGTCGACCTCGTAGCGCATGTCGCGGTTGGTGATGATCCCGACCAGGCGGCCGCGCTCGTCGGTCACCGGCACCCCGGAGATCCGGAACTTGGCGCAGAGCGCGTCGACGTCGGCCAGCGTCGCCTCGGGCGAGCACGTCACCGGGTCGGTCACCATGCCGGCCTCGGAGCGCTTCACGACCTCGACCTGGGCGGCCTGGGCGTCCGGCGCGAGGTTGCGGTGCAGCACGCCGAGCCCGCCGGCACGGGCCATCGCGATGGCCATCCGGGACTCGGTCACGGTGTCCATCGGGGAGGACACCAGCGGCACGCGCACGCGCACCCGCCGGGTGACGTGGCTGGAGGTGTCCGCGGTGCTCGGAACCACGTCCGACTCCGCGGGCAGCAGCAGCACGTCGTCGAACGTCAGCCCGAGCGTCGCGAACTTCTCCGGCAGGCCGCCGATCTCGCTGGTCATCTGTACACCGAACCCCTGGAGTCGCACGTACCGCGGCGGGCGCTCGCCGCTTCGCCACATCGTACGTGCCGGGCCGGGGTGGTCCGGCCACCGCACCGGAAGGCCGAGTACCGTGTACGGCGTGTCATCAGAGGCGCTCCCACCGGACCCGTTCGCCGGCGACCCGGACGATCCCGCGCTCTCGATGGACGCGCTCGACACGTCCGGTGAGGCCACCTGGCCCGGTTCCGACGACGAGCCGGGCCGGCTGAACGAGGTCGAGCGCGGCGAGATCATCGCCGACCTCGCCGACCTCGCCGTCTACCAGGCACTGCTGTCCGGCCGCGGGGTGCGCGGCATCGTCGTCGACTGCGCCGACTGCGGCGAGCAGCACTTCCACGAGTGGAACCTGCTGCGCGCGAGCCTGCAGCAGCTGCTCGACGAGGGCCGCATGCGCCCGCACGAGCCCGCCTACGACCCGGACCCCGCGCACTACGTCACCTGGGAGTACTGCCGCGGCTTCGCCGACGCGACCCTCGCCGACGACTGAGCCGTACCGAGCTGTACTGAGCTGTACTGAGCCGACGGTCGGGGGCACCCGCACACGAGAACGGCCCCGGAGGAATCCTCCGGGGCCGTTCCGCTGTGCGGTGCCGGGTGTCCGTCCCAGTTGGACGTACTCAGTTGGACGTGCTGCTGACCGCTCCGGTCGTCGTCGACGACGGCGGGGTGGCCGGCGGCTGCGCCGGGTCCGGGCCGCCCTCGCCGGAGGCGGTCGGGCGGACCGTCTCCGACGACGGCGGCGGGGTGGTCGTCCGGTCGCCGGCGCCCTCGCTGGACGGCGGCGGGGTCTCCGAGCCGCCCGAGGACGGCGGTGCCGAGGTGCCGCCACCCGGTGCCGGGGCCTCGGCCCTGCGCGGGTCCGGACCCGACGGGTTCGCCGGCCGGCGCGGGTCGGCGGACCCGCTCTCGGCACCGCCCGGGGTGGTCGGGGAGCTCGGCGACGGCCGGGCCGCCGGGTTCTGCGGCGCGTTGCCCGCGGAGCCCGACGGCGACTGCGGCGCGCTCGGCGAGGGCGCCACGGCGCCGGCGGACCCGCTGGTGCCCGACGGGCTCGTCGAGCCGGAGGGGCCCGTCGACCCGGACGGGCCGGTCGTCCCCGAGGGCCCGGTGGTGCCGGAGGGCCCGGTGGTACCGGACGGGCCGGTCGTGCCCGACGGCGCGGTCGTCGTCGCGTTCTGCCCGGACCCGGGGGCCCGGGTGCCGTCGCGCAGCGGCGCCTGCGGATCGGTCGGGGTGCCCTGCGGGGTCTCCGCCGCCTTGGCGCGCAGGAAGCGCTCCTGGCCGGAGAAGTACTCCCGCTGGTCCGGTCCGGCCTTCCCGACGAGCGGGCCGAGGCGGCCGATCTCGTCGCGGGCGCCCGCCGAGTCGCCGGAGGCGAGTGCGGCGTTGACCCGGGCGATGCCGTCACGCAGGTCGGACGCGGCCTGCACCTGCTGGGAGTGCTCGCTGTAGAGGACCTTCGAGACGCCCCAGAGCGGGTCGCCGGGCTGGGCGCCGTGCGCCCCGACCGAGACGACACCGACCGCGACCGCGGCGACCGCGGCGGCGGCGACCAGCGGGCGCAGGTAGGACACCCGGCGCCGCGCCGGGCGGGCGGGCTGCAGCAGCGCGACGGCCTCGTCGGTGCCGACCAGCTCGGGCACCGGCTTCTCGTCGATCTCGGCGCGCCAGGACGCGAGCGCGGCGACCAGGCGGTCGTCGGCGTCGTAGCCCTGGTGGCCGGGGCCGGACACGCCGAGGCCGGACGCGAGCGCATTGATCAGCTCGTCGTCGGCCTGCATCTCGACGAGGTCGACCGGACCCTCGTCCTCGGCGTCGGAGGTACCGAGCGGCTTCCCGAACGGCGGCGCGGCGCCGGCACCGTTGTTGTTCGTGTTCTGCCGCGGTTCGCCGAAGCGCCCGCGGGTGACCGACGCCGGCGGGTGCTCCCACCCGTCGTCGGCGCGGGAGGTGTCCGAGCCGTGCGGATCCTGGTCACGCATCCCGGACCACCTCCTCACTCATGCTCTTGCGCAGCCGGGTCAGAGCCCGGTGCTGGGCGACCCGGACTGCGCCCGGGGTGGAGCCGACGGCCGCCGCGGTCTCCTCCGCGGACAGGCCCACGACGACCCGCAACACGATGATCTCCCGATGTTTCTCCGGAAGGATCTCCAGCAGCCTGGACATCTCCTCCGACAGCTCGACCTGAAGTGCCCGCGTCTCGGGGCCGTCCGAGACCTCCATGTGGTCCGGGACGTCCGCGACGGGCTCGGAGCGATTCCGGGACGCGGCCCGGTGGGCATCGATCACCTTGTGGGACGCGATGCCGTAGACGAACGCCAGGAAGGGACGTCCCTGAACCCGGTAGCCCGGCAACGCCGTGAGCACTGCGAGACACACCTCCTGGGCGACGTCGTCCGCCGAGACGGACCCACGGTCGCCCCCCAGCCGGGCACGGCAGTAGCGCACGACGAGGGGACGAATCACTGCGAGAACGCGCTCGACGGCGGAGCGGTCGCCGGCCATGGCCGCTTCGATCCACTCGTCGGGTACGTCTCTTGATTCACTCATCGTGGGGAACCGCCCGGGCGTTACGAGGCTGAGCTGGAGTCATCCGTTCGTGGAACAGGTCACATCTACGGCGACCCGCGCACAGGTCGAGGTGGGTTCACCGTATCCGAGCGCACACGGCGCACGGGAGTTGCTCCACACCATGTACGACGATCGGGCCCCTCCGGAGGTTGCTCGGACACCGAGCGCACACGGCCATGGGCCGAGCACGGTCGGCGAACGGTCGGCGACGCAGCGGAGGCGCCCCGGTGACGCCCACGAGTGCATCCCGGGTGTGCGGAGGGGGGTCGAGCGGGGCCGGGAGCCACGGCGCGGACCGTCCGTCGCGGTTGCCGCGCGGTTCGGCGCCGGTCGGGTCGCTCGGTCCGGGCGGGGGCCCGGCAGAAGGAGTAGCGAGGGGCGGCGACCGGGCCATGGGGGTGGCCATGCCGTCACGACGGACGGTGGGTCGCTACCGCTGAGCCGGACCGCGGGGGCCCGGTCCGGCTCTCGGATCACCCGCTCTGGTGCTGCGGGCTGCGGGACGACGGTTCCTCGGCGGGGAGACCGAGGGTCGTTCCGCGGGTGACGGACGACGGGGGCGTCCGGCGGTGGTGCGGTCGTGCCGTGTGCTCGTGCGGCGCGGTCGTGCCGTGCGGTCGTGCGGGTCAGGACACCAGACCGCGGCGGAAGCCGTGCGCGACGGCCTGGGCGCGGTCACGCACACCCAGCTTGCGGAACAGCCGGCGCGCGTGGGTCTTGACGGTGTCCTCGGACAGGTAGAGCTCGCGGCCGATCTGGCCGTTGCTCTTGCCCTGGCTCATCCCGCGCAGCACCTGCAGCTCGCGCTCGGTGAGCTGGACACCCGGGTCGGTCGGCACCCGGGGGGTGGGCACCGAGGTGCTGGCGAGGGTGTGCGCGAGTGCGGCGACCAGCTCGGGACGCGAGGCGTCCCAGCGCAGGTAGCCACGTGCCCCGCCGGCGATCGCCGCGGCGATGCTCCCGGCGTCGTCGGGGGCCCCGAACACGATGACGTTGGCCTGGGGGTGCGCGGCGACCAGGCGACGGGTCGCCTCGACACCGGTGGGGACGGCCCGCTGGGTCCCGACGAGGACCACGTCGACGGACTGGCGGGCGTAGCGGGCGAGGAGTTCGTCCCCGTGGGCCACGCAGTCGATGCGCTGGACCCCGGGGACCGCGGACATGACGCGGGTCAGACCCTCGCGGACGCTGCGACGATCGTCGCAGATGAGTACCGTCGTCACGACGATTCCTTCCTGCAGCTTCCTGCAGCCGGGTGATATTCACCCTCCGAATCGGCGGGTGACCCTCTCACCTTGACACGGTCGGGGCGATTTTGTGCTCTCCGGTCGGAACTCGTCTCCCGCCCTCAGTGGCATGTGGGTGAAGAGTCGCCGAATGGAGTAGTCCGTACGGTACATCCTTCGGAGCCCTTCACGGGCACGACTCCCGCAGCAGGTCGCGGCCGAGTCGGTCACATCGCGTGAACAACGCGCTCACCGTCTGCAACCCTGCATGTCGGCGACCCTCCGCAGCCGTTTGTCGACTGTGCGTATCCAACGGCACCTCCTCGGCGTGTCGCGCCGCGAGGTCCGCCCCGGCGAACAGAGCCGGCCACCGCAGCGGAAGCAGCCCGGCCCCGAGCGCGCGGGCGGCGACGTCGTCGAGCTCGGCGAGCAGGGCGGCCGGAGTCTCCCCGGCGCCGGAGCCCGGCAGCCCGGCCGCGACCGCGCGGACCACCCGGCTCTTGAGCACGTGCCGGACCGAGCCGAGCGCACGGGCCGTCGTCAGTGCCGCGGTCGCGGCCGCGAGTGCGGCGGCCGGGTCCCCGCGCAGCAACGCGGTCTCGGCGGCGACCCAGCCGTACCGGACGGCGGAGCGGCTGCCGGGCACGCACCACGGTGCCGCCCGGTCCAGCAGCCGGGCCGCTCCTCCCGCATCCCCCCGGCCGAGCGCGTCGGCGGCCAGCCCGGTGCAGGCGTCGGCGACGGCGGCCCCGGCACCGGCTCCCCACACGTCGCCGGTTTCCCCTACCTCGCCGCCGGCTGCCACGGCACCGGACGCGAGCGCGAGACGCAGGCCGGTCCCGTCCAGCGCCGCGGCACGGGCGTGCCCGCCGAGCTGCCGTAGGTGCGAGGCCCGGGTGACCGCGGCATGTGCCCGTACCGCAGGCGCGACGGCCGGGTCGTGGCGCAGCGGGTCCAGCACCGCGGCCGCGGCGGCGTAGTACCCGGCGCCGCCGAGGGCCACGGCGCCCGCCCAGCGCCGCTGCGGGCCGGCGTCACGGGCCGCGGCGCGCACGGCACCGGGGGCCGCGGAGCCGCCGAGCAACCCCCGGATCGCCGGATCGACGCCGGTCACACACCGTTCCACCTGCCACCCACCGATCCACCGGTCGTGCGCGATCGTTCTTCGCCCGGACAGGTTTGCACCCCCGGGAGCGGGGGAATCCGGCCGACGTCTGATCCGAGACTCTCAAGGCAGGTGACGAAATGGCGGACATCCGGAGGCTGCCCGGGCCGGTCGCCGACATCTACGACTGGCAGATGGAGGGGGCCTGCCGGGGGATGGACAGTGCCTTCTTCTTCCATCCCGAGGGCGAGCGAGGCCCCGCACGGGCGCGTCGCGAGGCGAGCGCCAAGCAGGTCTGCCAGGGCTGCCCGGTCGTGCAGCAGTGCCGTGAACACGCGCTGTCGGTGCACGAGCCGTACGGCATCTGGGGAGGCCTGTCCGAATCCGAGCGGGACGCGATCATCCGCGGTCCGCGCCGCACGCTCAAGGTCGGCGCCGCCACGACGCCCGACCGGCCTGTCGAGAAGACTCTCGGCACTGCCTGACGAGCCCCGGGGCGGTGGGTCTTCCATCCCTCCACCCCGGCATCAACACACTTGCCCCGCAACAACAACGGCGGGCGACCCGAGGGCCGCCCGCCGTCGTCGTGTGCGGGGTCTTCTGCTGTCCGGGATCAGTGCCCGTGGCCGTGGCCGTGGCCACCGCCTGCGGCGGGCTCCTCCTCCTCGGGCTTGTCCACCACGGCGCTCTCCGTGGTGAGCACCAGCTTGGCGATCGACGCCGCGTTCTCGACGGCCGACCGGGTCACCTTGACCGGGTCGATGACGCCGTCGGCGACCAGGTCGCCGTAGCTGCGGGTGGCCGAGTTGTATCCGGTCCCCCAGCCGCCCTCGGCGACCCGCGAGGTCACGATGGCGCCCTCGTCGCCGCCGTTCTCGGCGATCCAGTACAGCGGGGCGGTGAGGCCCTTGCGGACGATCGAGACACCGGTCGCGGCGTCCCCGATCAGGCCGAGGTCGTCGAGCTCGTTGGCCGCGTGCACCAGCGCCGAACCGCCGCCGGGCACGATGCCCTCCTCGACCGCGGCACGGGTGGCGGACACCGCGTCCTCGATGCGGTGCTTGCGCTCCTTGAGCGCGGTCTCGGTCGCCGCACCGGCCTTGATGACCGCGACGCCGCCGGACAGCTTCGCCAGCCGCTCCTGCAGCTTCTCGCGGTCCCAGTCGGAGTCGGACTCCTCGATCTCGCGCTTGATCTGCGCGACCCGGCCCTCGATGTCGGCCTTGCTGCCGCCACCCTCGACGAAGGTGGTGTCGTCCTTGGTGACGACGACGCGGCGCGCGCGGCCCAGCAGGTCCAGCCCCGCCTCGGAGAGCTTGAGGCCCACCTCGGGGTTGATGACCGTGCCGCCGGTGGCGACGGCGAGGTCGTCCAGGAACGCCTTGCGGCGGTCACCGAAGAACGGCGCCTTGACCGCGGCGACCTTGATCGTCTTGCGGATCGAGTTGACGACCAGGGTGGACAGTGCCTCGCCCTCGACGTCCTCGGCCACGATCAGCAGCGGGCGGCCCTCGTTGAGCACCTTCTCCATCAGCGGGAGCAGGTCCTGGATGGAGGAGATCTTGTCGCGGTGCAGGAGGATGTAGGGGTCCTCCAGCACGGCCTCCATCGACTCGGTGTCGGTGACGAAGTACGGCGACAGGTAGCCCTTGTCGAACTGCAGGCCCTCGGTGATCTCCAGCTCGGTCGCGAGGGTGGAGCCCTCCTCGACCGTGATGACGCCGTCGGTACCGACGGTCTCGATCGCCTTGGCGATGAGGTCGCCGATCTCCTGCTCGCGGGAGGCGATCGCGCCGACCTGGGCGATGTGCTTCTCGCCCTCGACCGGGGTGGCCTTCTCCAGCAGGATCTCGGAGATCTTCTTCGCGGCGGCGTCGATGCCCTGGCCGAGCGCGGCGGGCCCGGCGCCGGCGGCCACGTTGCGCAGGCCCTCCTTCACCAGGGCCTGGGCCAGCACGGTCGCGGTGGTCGTGCCGTCACCGGCGACGTCGTTGGTCTTGGTCGCGACGGTCTTCGCCAGCTGCGCGCCGAGGTTCTCGAACGGGTCCTCGAGGTCGACCTCGCGGGCGATCGTGACGCCGTCGTTCGTGACGGTCGGGCCGCCGAACTTCTTGTCGATGACGACGTGCCGGCCGCGCGGGCCGAGCGTCACCTTCACCGCGTCGGCGAGCTGGTTCACCCCGCGCTCGAGTGCGCGACGGGTGTCCTCGTCGAAGCTGATCTGCTTCGCCATCTGTGTCTCTCAGCCTCTCGTGCTGTGGGGGTACGAACGCGACCGCCCCGGGCGGGACCACCGGGAGGGTGACCCGCCCGGGGCGGTGCGATGCGTGGTGCTGCGGATCGTCAGTTGACGACGGCCAGCACGTCGCGGGCGGAGAGGATCAGGTACTCCTCGCCGTTGTACTTGACCTCGGTGCCGCCGTACTTGGAGTAGATGACGACGTCGCCCACGGCGACGTCGAGCGGGACGCGGTTGCCGTTGTCGTCCACCCGGCCCGGGCCGACGGCCAGGACCTTGCCCTCCTGGGGCTTCTCCTTGGCGGTGTCCGGGATGACGATGCCCGACGCGGTGGTGGTCTCCGCCTCGCTGGCCTGAACGACGATCTTGTCCTCGAGCGGCTTGATGTTCGCCACGACGATGACCTCCCCTTCCTGGGGTGAATCCGGTGTCACGGGTTCTGTCCGGTGTCACGTGCGTTCGCGGACCTGCCGGGGCCCCGCCGTCGCGGGTGCCGGGGCCTCGGCCGGGGGTCTCGCTCGCGCCATTGGCACTCTACCGACGAGAGTGCCAGAACCGGAGCCGGGTCACAACCGCTTCGCTCCCGGCGCGGCGAACCCGCCCGGATCCACCCGGTTCGGTGATCACCGGCACCGGCTGTTCACCGGCGCGCCGTACTCCGGACACCGGTGCCTCGCGCGGGGCTGATCGACTGCGCGCGTGGTCATCTCTCGCCGTTCCCTGCTGCGCACCGGGCTCACCACCGCGGGCGCGGCCGCCGCCGCCATCTCCCTACCCGCTGCGGCCTCGGCCGCAACATCGCCGCTCACGTCCCCCGCCGCGGGCGTGCCCCGCGCACGTCCCGCCGGGGACCCGTTCGGGCTCGGTGTCGCCTCCGGCGAGCCGTGGCCGGACTCGGTCGTCCTCTGGACCCGGCTCGCCACCGACCCCACCGCCGAGGACGGCCTCGGCGGGCTCGGCAACCGGCGCACCGAGGTCGAGTGGGAGATCGCCGACGACGAGCGTTTCACCCGGATCGTCCGCCGCGGCCGGGAGACCACCGGCCCCGAGCTGGGGCACAGCGTGCACGCCGAGGTCGCGGGCCTGCGCCCGGGCCGCGACTACTTCTACCGCTTCAAGGTGGGCCGCGCCGTGTCCGACGCCGGCCGCACCCGCACCGCCCCGCAGCCGGCGTCGATGAGCCCGGTGCACATGGCGTTCACCTCCTGCGCGCAGTACGAGCACGGCTACTTCACCGCCTACCGGCGGATGGCCGAGGAGCACCCGGACGTCATCCTGTTCCTCGGCGACTACATGTACGAGTACGCCGCCGGGCACTACGTCGCGCCGGGCGGGAACCCGCGCAACCACGTCGGCCCGGAGACGACCACGCTGGAGAACTACCGCCAGCGCTACGGCCAGTACCACGCCGACACCGACCTGCAGGCCGCGCACGCCGCCGCGCCGTGGCTGCCGGTGTTCGACGACCACGAGGTCGAGAACAACTGGGCAGGCGACGTCCGTGAGCTGCCGATCGACCCGCCCGGCGACTTCACCGCGCGCAAGACCGCTGCGTTCCGGGCGTACTGGGAGAACATGCCGCTGCGTGCCGCGCAGCGCCCGCGCGGGGCGTCGATGCAGCTCTACCGCCGGATCGGCTACGGCAACCTGGTCACCTTCCACATGCTCGACACCCGCCAGTACCGCGGCGACCAGCCGTGCGGGGACAAGTTCAACAGCGACTGCCCGGAGCGCACCGACCCGGCGCGGTCGCTGCCCGGATCCCCGCAGGAACAGTGGATCGGCAAGGGCTTCGAGCGGTCCCGGGCCCGCTGGGACGTGCTGGGCCAGCAGGTCTTCTTCTCCCAGGTCGACTTCACCCCCGGCCCGGGCCGCGGCTTCAACCCCGACGCGTGGGACGGCTACCCGGGTTCGCGCGACCGCGTCGTCGACTCCTGGGTGGCGGCGAACCGGAAGCACCGGGGCCGCAACCTGGTCGTCCTGACCGGCGACGTGCACGCCCACTGGGGCGCGGACGTCAAGCAGCGCTTCGACGACCCGGCGTCGCCGGTGATCGGCACCGAGCTGGTGTCGACGTCGATCACCTCCGGTGGGGACGGCACCGAGGTCCGCCCGGACACCGCCACCACGCTGGCGGAGAACCCGCACGTGAAGTTCTTCAACAACCGCCGCGGCTACGTCAGCACCCGGTTCACGCCCGAGACGCTGACCAGCGAGTACAAGGTCGTCCCGTACGTGAAGACGCCGGGTGCGCCGGTGGAGAGCCGCGGGAAGTTCGTCACCGAGGACCGCAGGCCGGGGCTGCAGGAGGCCTGAGGCCGGGACCGGCCGCGGCGCCGTCGCTCTTCGGTAGCGTCGGCGCCGTGGCTGACCTGGCACTCGGTGCGAACGTCTTCGGCTGGACGGCGGACCGCGACACCTCGTTCGCGGTGCTCGACGCCTTCGTCGAGGCCGGTGGCACGACGATCGACACGTCCGACTCCTACACGTGGCGCGCGCCGGGCAACTCCGGCGGCGAGTCCGAGACGATCCTCGGCGAGTGGATGGCCGCCCGGGGCAACCGGGACGCCCTGAGCATCGCGACGAAGGTCGGCAGCTGGCCGGAACGCCCCGGGCTGGGCGCGGAGAACATCGCCGCCGCGGCGCGTGACTCGCTGCGCCGGCTGGGCACCGACCGGATCGACCTCTACTACGCCCACCGCGACGACCCGGACACCGCGCAGGAGGAGACCCTCGACGCGTTCGACGCCCTGGTCCGCGAGGGCCTGGTCCGGGAGATCGGCGCGTCGAACTTCTCCGCCGAGCGGCTGCGCTCGTCGCTGGAGATCTCCGCGCGCGACGGGCTGACCGCGTACACCGCGATCCAGCCGCACTACAACCTGATGGAGCGCGACGACTACGAGGCCGCGCTCGCCCCGATCGCCGAGGCCGAGGGGCTGGCCGTCTACCCGTACTTCGGGCTGGCCAAGGGCTTCCTCACCGGCAAGTACCGGCCCGACTCCCCCGCGCCGGAGGGCCCGCGGGCCGAGGGCGCCGAGGCCTACCTCGACTCCCGCGGCCGGGCGGTGCTGGCCGGGCTCGACGAGATCGCCGCCGGACACGAGGTGCCGGTCCCGGCCGTCGCGCTGGCCTGGCTGGCCGCACAACCCACGGTGACCGCGCCGCTGTCCAGCGCCCGGTCGGTCGCCCAGCTCGCCGGGCTGCTGCCGATGCGCACGCTGCAGCTCACCCACGACGAGCTGCGGCTGCTGAACCACCTGTCCGACAACGCCTGAGGTGCTCTCGGAGGCTCGATCCCCTGCCGGGTCCCCCGCCCGGTTGTGGCGCCGCGGCCCCACACCGGGTGAGGATCGGGTCCTCCGGCGCCGCCCGACGGTGGGCGGCCCGGCCCCGAGGAGGCTCGATGACCGCGTTCTGGCACCCCTTCGCCGCCATGCACTCCGTCCGTGACGGCGCCGTCACGATCACCCGTGGCGAGGACGTATGGGTGTACGACGACCGCGGCCGCCGCTTCCTCGACGCCACCGCCAGCCTCTGGTACTCCAACGTCGGGCACGGTCGCGGCGAGATCGTCGACGCCGTCGCGAACCAGATGTACGAGCTCGAGGCGTACTCGACGTTCACCGACTTCACCAACGCCCCGGCCGAG
Source organism: Pseudonocardia phyllosphaerae (assembly GCF_046546475.1). Classification (NCBI taxonomy): domain Bacteria; kingdom Bacillati; phylum Actinomycetota; class Actinomycetes; order Pseudonocardiales; family Pseudonocardiaceae; genus Pseudonocardia; species Pseudonocardia phyllosphaerae. The sequence goes on along the minus strand of NZ_JBKGXS010000001.1, from coordinate 743,217 downwards.
CGGCTGGCGACCGAGATCGCCGAGCGCGTCCCGGTCGACGACGCGAAGGTGTTCTTCACCAGCGGCGGCGGCGACTCCGTGGAGACCGCGGCCAAGCTGGCCCGGGAGTACTTCGTCGCCGTCGGCGAGCCGGACCGCACGGTGCTGCTGCACCGTGAGCACAGCTACCACGGCACGCACGGGTTCGGGACGTCGCTGGCCGGGATCCCCGGCAACCGGCTCGGTGCCCCGTTCACCCCGGACGTCGTGCAGACCGCGTGGGACGACGCCGCCGCGCTGGAGAAGACCATCGTCGACGTCGGACCGGAGCGGGTGGCCGCGTTCTTCTGCGAGCCGGTGATCGGCGCCGGTGGCGTGCTGCCCCCGCCGCCCGGCTACGTCGAGGCCGCCGCCGACGTGTGCCGCAGGCACGGCGTGCTGTTCGTCGCCGACGAGGTCATCTGCGGGTTCGGCCGGCTCGGCACCTGGCTCGGCATCGACCGGTTCGGGGTGCGCCCGGACATCGCGACGTTCGCGAAGGGCATCACCTCGGGCTACCAGCCACTCGGCGGCATGATCGCCTCCGGGCGGGTCGCGGCCCCGTTCTGGGACGAGCCGGGCCGGATCTTCAAGCACGGCCAGACCTACGCCGGGCACCCGGCCGCGTGCGCCGCCGGGTCGGCGACGATCGCACTGATGGAGCGGGACGGCCTGCTCGACCGGGCGCTGCAGCTGGAGCCGGTGCTGCTCGCCGGGCTGGCGTCGCTGGAGGACCACCCGCTGGTCGGGCACGCCCGCGGCGGAGTCGGCGTGCTGGGGGCGCTGGCCGTGGACCCGGAGCGCCTGGCCGCGACGCCGGACCTGCCGGTACGGATCGCGAAGGCCACCCGGGAGCACGGTGTGCTGATCCGGGCGACCGCGACCGCGCTGGTGTGCTCGCCGCCGCTGACGTTCACCCGCGACCACGTCGACCTGCTGGTCGAGGGCACCCGCAACAGCCTGGACGACGTGCTGAAGAGCCTCTAGCCCTGCTCTCCGGCCGGTCCGGCGGGGTCGCGGCGCATGGTGTGCGCGTCCGCGCCGGACGGCCGGTAGTAGCGCTTGCGCAGCCCGACCACGGTGAACCCGGTGGACTCGTAGAGCGTGCGGGCGGGCTCGTTGTCCGTGCGGACCTCGAGGAACACCGTGGCACCCAGCTCGTCGGCGGCGGCGAGCAGCTGCGCCAGCAGCGCGCGCCCGATCCCGTGTCCCTGCCAGTCCGGGTCGACGCCGATGGTGTGCACCTCGGCCTCGGCCTGCGGCGGACCGGCGACGACGGCGAGACCTGCGTAGCCGACCAGCCGGCCGTCGGCCCGGGCAGCGACGTAGAGCTGGCCCGAGGACACGGCGTCGCGGAAGGCCTGGGCGCTCCACGGGTCGTCGCCGGGGAACAGCAGGTCCTCCAGCTCCGCGCAGCGGCGGGCGTCGGCCCGGTAGAGCGGGCCGATCGTGACGGTGGCGTCGGTGGGCACGGGTGGTCCGCTCAGGCCGTGACGCGCTTGCGGCCGGTCGGCTCCTCGGCGTCCGGGCGGCGCAGGTAGAGCGGCTCGACCGGGGCCGGTGCGCGGCCGGCGCGCAGGTCCGCGGCGGCGACGGCGACCAGCCCGTCCGGTGCCGGGGCGGACGGCCCGGTGATCGCGACCCCGAGCCGGTCGGCGAACGCCGGGTCCCCGGCGACCGCACCCACACCCAGCTCGCCGAGCCGCTGCCCCAGGGACTCCGGCGCCTCGACCGAGGGGCCGGAGATCCGCCGGACCTGCGGGTCGGTGGGGTCGTAGAGCGCCCAGTACACCTCGCGCCGGCGGGCGTCGGTGGCGACGAGCAGGTTTCCGGGGTCTCTCGGATCGCTGCCTTCCGGGACCGGCACGGCCCAGGCGATCGCGTCGTGCGAGCACACGCCGTGCACCGGGACGCCGAGGGCGTCGCCGAGCGCGGCGGCGGAGACGATCCCGACCCGCAGCCCGGTGAACGGGCCCGGCCCGGCGCCGACCACGACGGCGTCGACCTCGGCCAGGTCGCGGCCGGTCTCGGCGCACAGCGCGCGGACCGCGGGCATCAGCAGCTCACCGTGGCGGCGGCCGTCGTGGGCGCGGGCGGCGAGCGTCACCGGCGCCTCGCCCGGTGACCCGGGCAGCTCCACGAGTCCGGCGGTGACGACGGTCGTCGCGGTGTCCAGGGCCAGTACCAGCACGGTCGTCCAGCCTACGGCCGTGCGGTGCGGCGCAGCGTGGCGACCCGGGTCTCGTCGTCGCGCCGCTCCAGGACGACCTCCACCGCGCTCGTCGCGAGCCGGTCGGCCACCCCCACCCCCCACTCGACGGCGACGACGGCCCGCTCCAGCTCGGTGTCCAGATCCAGGTCGTCGAGCTCGGCGGCGACGTCGACGCTGCCGTCCGGCCCACCGAGCCGGTAGGCGTCGACGTGCACCAGCGCAGGCCCGGCGCCCGACGACGGGTGCTCGCGCGCGATCACGAACGTCGGCGACGCGACCTGCCCGGCCACCCCGAGCCCCCGGGCCAGGCCCCGGACCAGCGCGGTCTTGCCCGCACCCAGCGGACCGGCCAGCAGCAGCACGTCCCCGGCCGCCAGCTCACCACCGAGCTGCTCACCGAACGCCTCGGTGTCGGCGACGCCGGGCAGCTCGTGGCGCACCGGCTCCGCACCGGGGGCCGGGATCACGTCCGGTCCTTCCGCGCCGCCCGTCCGCGGGCCCGGGTGACGGCGTTGCGGGTGCTCTCGGCGGCGGCCCGGGCCCGGTCGGCGGCCACGTTCTTCCGGGCGGCCGCGGTGCCGTTCCTCGCGGAGCCGCCGGTGGAGGTTCCGGCGTCGGTCGCGGTGCCGTTCGGCCCGTTGTCCCGCCCGGGACCGTTCTTCGGATCGCCGTCCTTCGGGGTGGTGTCCTTCGCCGTACCCGCCTTCGCGGCGCTGTTCTTCGAGGCCCTGCCCTTGGGGGCCCCGTTCCTCGGGGCCCTGCCCTTCGCGGCGCCGTTCTTCTGGGCACCGCCCTTCGCGGTCCCGGACCGTTTCCGGCCGGTGCGCTCGTCCTTGCGCCGCTGCTCGGGGCGGCGCAGCCGCACCTTCCCGCCGCGGACCCGCTCCATGCTGCGCTCGATGAGGTCGCCCAGCTCGCCGTCGACCAGGTCGGGGGTCTCCAGCATCGGCATGTGCCCGACACCGGGATCGCGCACCAGCCGCGCGGTCGGGATCGCGTCGGCGATCACCTCGGAGTGCCGGTACGGGATGATCCGGTCCGCGTCACCGGCCAGGACCAGTACCTCGGCGTCGGACAGACCGGGCAGGGCCGCGATCCGGTCGTGCGTGCCGAGGGTGTCGACGAAGTCGGTCAGCGCGCCGACCGCGTTGGCGTCGATCATGGTGTCGACCAGGTCGACCATCGCCGGGTCGACCTGCTTGTCGCCGTAGGCGAAGTGCTTGGTGAACGCCCAGATGACGTCCCCGAGCGCGCGACGCCCGCCCTCGACCAAGCCCGGCTGCCAGGCGGCGAGCCCGGACAGCCCGCGGATGATCGGGTTGCGGCGGGACAGGAACGTGCCCGGCAGCCCGGAGGAGGCCATCTCCCCGGCCGAGGTGGAGATCAGCGCGACGCCGACGACCCGGTCGCGGAACAGCTCCGGGTTCTGCTCGGCCAGTGCCATCACCGTCATGCCGCCCATCGAGTGCGACACCAGCACCAGCGGTCCGGTCGGGGCGAGGCTGCGGATCACCGCGTCGAGGTCGTGGCCGAGCTGGGCGATCGTGCAGGACTCCGCGGGGGCGCGCTCGGAGCGGCCGTGGCTGCGCTGGTCGTAGAGCACCAGCCGCACCGACGGGCCGGACAGCCCTGCCAGGAACGGCCGCTGCTCCTGCCAGGTGCGCCGGTCGAGCGCGAACCCGTGGATCAGCACGACGGTGGCCACGGGTTCCGAGCCGTCGGCCGGGAGCACCTCCTCGCAGGCCAGCCGCACGCCGTCGTCGGCGGTGACCGACATGTCCTCGCCGACCACTCCGGCAGGCGGGTTGCCGTCGTACTCGGCCATCTCGGTCGCGAGGCTGCGCCGGCTGGCGGCGATCCGGCGCCGCTGGTTGGTCACGCCGACCCCGACCGCGGCACCCGCGGCCCCGGCCAGGCCACCGGCGATGCCGGCGACCGTCCATCCCGTGCGGCTCATCCGTTGTTCCCCCCGACGGACGGGTGCGCGAGCGTGCGCCGCACCCGCCCCCTGATTCCGGTGACGATCTCGTAGTGGATCGTGCCGAGCTCGTCGGCCCACTCGCGGGCGGTCGGCGCGCCGCCGGCGCCGGTCCCGAACAGCTCGGCGGTGTCCCCCACGGCCACGTCGAGCTCACCGGGCCGCCCGCAGTCGACGACGAACTGGTCCATGCAGACCCGCCCCACGACGGGCCGGATCGTGTCGCCGATCCGCACGCGCATCCGGCCGCGGTTGTTGAGCCGCCGCGGGACGCCGTCGGCGTAGCCCAGCGGGACCAGCGCCAGCGTCCGTTCGGTGGGCGCGACCCACTCGTGGCCGTAGGAGACGCCCTCCCCGGCGGAGATCGTCTTGACCAGCGCGACCCGGCCGCGCAGCGTCATCGCCGGGACCAGCGGGCTGTCGGCGGGCTGCGCGATCGGGTCCAGGCCGTAGACCGCGATCCCGGGCCGGACGACGTCGAAGTGCAGGTCCGGGCGGGTCATCAGGGCCGCGGAGTTGGCCAGGTGCACCAGCGGGTCGAAGCCGCGGTCGCGGACGTGCGCGGCGGCCGCGCGCAGCCGGTCGGCCTGGGCGTCGATGCTCGGGTCGCCGGGCTCGTCGGCGCTCGCCAGGTGCGACCAGACCCCGGTGACCTCGGCGAAGCCGTCCGCGACGGCGTCGGCGGCCTCGCCGACGAGGGCGGGCCACTCGCCGGGCGGGCAGCCGTTGCGGCTCAGCCCGGTGTCGGCCTTGAGGTGCAGCCGGGCCGGGCGGCCCGCAGCACGGGCCCCGGCCAGCATCGCGGCGAGGTGCTCACGCGAGGACACCCCCAGCTCGACGCCGGCGGCGACGGCGGACGCGAAGTCCTCGTCGGGCAGGTGCAGCCAGCTCAGCAGGGGTGCGTCGATCCCGGCCGCACGGACCGCGAGGGCCTCCTCCAGGGTGCAGACGCCGAGCCGGTCGGCGCCGGACTCCAGCGCGGCCCGGGCGACGGCGGCCGCGTCGTGGCCGTAGGCGTCGGCCTTGACGACCGCCATCGTCGCCGCGCCGGAGCGGGCGGCGGTGCCGGAGAGCAGCGCGACGTTGTGCCGCACGGCGTCCAGATCGACGACCGCCTCGGCGCGCGGGCGCGGGCCCCCGGGCGCGGTACTCGGCCCTGGCGCGGGTTCGGCGGCAGGCAACACGGCCCCGATCATCGCATCCCGGTCCGCCCGGCCGGTCCACGACGCGGCGCCGGCCCGGCCGGACCGCTACCGGTGCGCGCCTGCGGCGGCCCGGACCGCCCGCACCGCGGACGGGATGGCGGCCTGGATCGCCGTCGCGGGCGCCGGGACCGGCGGCAGCCCGTGGGCCCGGGCGGCCAGGGTCGCGGCGCGGGCGTGCACCAGCGTCCCGGCGCCTGCCGCCCACCACGGGTCGAGCCCGGCCGCGAGCAGCGCGCCGATCATGCCGGTGAGCAGGTCCCCGGACCCGGCGGTGGCCGCCCACGCGTCGGCGGCCGGGTCGACCAGCGTCCGCCCGTCCGGGTCGGCGACGACCGTGGCGTTGCCCTTGAGCAGCACGGTCACCCCGAGTGCGGCGGCGGCCGCGCGGGCGGCGGCGAGCCGGTCGCCGCCGTGGTCGTCGTCGACCGATCCGGCGATGCGGGCGAACTCCCCGGCGTGCGGGGTGAGCACCACCGGGGCGCCGTGGATCCGGTCGCGCAGGTCGTCGTGCCGGGCGAGCAGGGTGATGCCGTCGGCGTCGATGCAGGTGGGGACCTCGCGGGCGAGCACCGTCTCCAGCACCGAGCGGCCGGTGTCGCCGGTGCCGATGCCCGGGCCGACCGCCCAGGCCTGGGTGCGCCCGGCGTCGGTGATGTCGCCGGTGGCGACGATCTCCGGCCAGTGCAGGCGGACCTCGTCGGCGGCGGCCCCGGCGAAACGCACCATCCCGGACGTGGCGAGCGCGGCGGCACCGGCCGCGAGCACCGCGGCGCCCGGGTAGGCGGCCGAACCCGCGGCGATCCCGACGACGCCCTGGGAGTACTTGTCGTCGGCCGGGCCGGGGACGGGCCAGCGGGCTCCGGCGTCGGCGTCGTCGAGCACCCACGCGTCGGGCTCGGGGGCGTGGGAGTCCAGGAACGGGCCGAGCCCGAAGTCGACCAGCCGCACCGGCCCGCAGAGCGGTGCGGCCAGCGCGTGCACCGGCTTGCGGCAGCCGAAGGTGACGGTGAACGCGGCCCGCACGTGCGGGCCGTCGGCGATCCCGGTGTCGCAGTCGACGCCGCTGGGCAGGTCGCACGCCACGATCGGCACCCCTGCGGTGTCCGCGGTGTCGACGAGCAGCGGCGCGGGGTCGCGCAGCGGGCCGTGCCCGGAGATCCCCACGATCCCGTCGACGACGACGTCGGCGTCCTCGACCGCCGCCCGCGCCGCGTCCATGGTGTCCGGGCCGACCGGCAGCACCCGGCCGCGGGCCCGGCGCAGCGCGGCCAGACCCGCGGCGTGCGCCCGCTCCGGCTTCAGCAGCAGCGCGGTGACCGCCGCGCCGCGGCGGCGCAGCTCGGTGCCGGCCCACAGCGCGTCGCCGCCGTTGTCGCCTGCGCCGACGAGCAGCACCACCCGGCGGCCGTAGGTCGAGCCCAGGTACGCAGCCAGGTGCTGCGCGAGCCCGGACGCGGCCCGGCGCATCAGCGTGCCGTCGGGCACCGTCGCGAGCATGGCGGCTTCGGCCGCGCGCACCTGGTCCGCTGCGTAGACACCGTGCATGCGCGGAGGTTATCCGCGAACGGCGTCGTTCACTCCCCGCACGGCCCGCACAGGGGCGCTACTCGACGGTGACCGACTTCGCCAGGTTCCGCGGCTTGTCGACGTCGTAGCCGCGGGCCCGGGCGATCTCGGCCGCGATGACCTGCAGCGGGATCGTCGCGACCAGCGGCTGCAGCAGCGTCGGCACGGCGGGCAGCTCGAAGAGGTGGTCGGCGAACGGGCGGACCGTCTCGTCACCGACCTCGGCGATCACCACGGTGCGGGCGCCGCGCGCCTTGATCTCCTGGATGTTGGACAGCAGCTTCGAGTGCAGCACCGCGCGCCCCTTCGGCGACGGCATCACGACGACGACCGGCAGGCCGTCCTCGATCAGCGCGATCGGCCCGTGCTTGAGCTCGCCGGCGGCGAACGCCTCGGCGTGCATGTAGGCGAGCTCCTTGAGCTTGAGCGCACCCTCCAGCGCCACCGGGTAGCCGACGTGGCGGCCCAGGAACAGCACAGCCTTCGACGGCGCCAGCTCCTGCCCGAGCGCGCGGGCCTCGCCGAGGGACTCCAGCACCTCGTCGACGGCGGCGGGCATCGACTCCAGCTGGTGGAACTCGCGCACCACCTCGTCGGGGTACTTGGTGCCGCGGGCCTGGGCCAGCGCGAGACCGACCAGGTAGGTGGCCGCGACCTGCGCGGTGAACGTCTTGGTGGCCGCAACGCCGATCTCCGGGCCGGCGTGGGTGTAGATCACCGCGTCGGACTCGCGCGGGATCTGCGCCCCGTTGGTGTTGCAGATCGCGAGGACGCGGGCCTTCTGGTCCTTCGCGTGGCGCAGCGCCTCGAGGGTGTCGGCGGTCTCCCCGGACTGGGAGATCGCGACGACCAGCGTGGACCGGTCGAGCACCGGGTCGCGGTAGCGGAACTCCGAGGCCAGCTCGACCTCGACGGGCAGCCGCGTCCAGTGCTCGATGGCGTACTTCGCGAGCAGCCCGGAGTGGTAGGCGGTGCCGCAGGCGACGACGAAGACCTTGTCGACGTCGCGCAGGTCCTGGTCGGACAGGCGCTGCTCGTCGAGCACGATCCGGCCGTCGACGAGGTGCCCGCGCAGCGTGTTCGCGATCGCGACGGGCTGCTCCTCGATCTCCTTCAGCATGAAGTAGTCGTGGCCGCCCTTCTCGGCGGCGGCGAGGTCCCAGGTGACCTCGAACGGGCTCGCCTCGGCGGGCTCGCCGTCGAAGCCGATGACCTCGTAGCCCGCACGGGTGATCGTGACGACCTGGTCCTGGCCCAGCTCGACCGCGGAGCGGGTGAACTCGATGAACGCGGCGACGTCGGAGGCCAGGAAGTTCTCGCCATCGCCCAGGCCCAGCACCAGCGGGGAGTTGCGGCGGGCGGCGACGATCCGGTCCGGGTCGTCGGCGTGCGTCACGACCAGAGTGAACGCGCCCTCGAGCCGGTTGGCGACGGCGCGCACCGAGGCCGTCAGGTCGCCCTTGGTGTCGTCGGCGCCGGCCAGCTCGCCGTCGTAGGCCAGGCCGACCAGGTGCGCGGCGGTCTCGGTGTCGGTGTCGGACTCGGCCCAGATGCCGCGCTGCTCCAGCTCGGCGCGCAGCTCCAGGAAGTTCTCGATGATGCCGTTGTGCACGACCGCGACCCGGCCGTCGAGGCTGCGGTGCGGGTGCGCGTTGCGGTCGTTCGGCGGCCCGTGGGTCGCCCACCGGGTGTGCCCGATCCCCGAGGTGCCCTCGAACAGGTCCCGGCCGACCTCGTCGAGGCGGGTCTCCAGGTTGGCCAGCGGCCCGGCCGCACGCTCGACCCGCAGCTCGCCGTCCACGCAGATCGCGACGCCTGCGGAGTCGTAACCCCGGTACTCCAGCCGGCGCAGTCCACCGAGGACGACGTCGAGTGCGGGGCGATGACCGACGTAACCGACGATGCCACACATGCCGCAGAGGGTATCGGCGCCGCGATCGGACCCGTGCGGCGCCGGGTGCTCGGCGCGTCGCCGCCGGTGCGGTAGCGGGCCCGCCCGGAGCACCGGTCACGGGTGGGGGACGCGGCACGCCGGGGCGACGCGCAGGACGGGCATGCCATGACCTGCACCGGTACGGTGCCCCGGTGGCCCGGAGCAGTGTGACCCGTCCCCCGTCCATGAAGGGCGCGAAGGACGCCATCGGCGTGCTGTCGCGACCCGGACCCAACGCCGTGCGCTACGGCGACCTGGGCCTGGCCGGAACACCGGGGATCGTCTACACCCCGGCGGAGGGCTACGGCCTGCCCGCCGTCGTGCTCGGGCACGGCTGGCTACAGCCGACCCGGCGCTACCACGAGCTGCTGCGCCACCTCGCGACCTGGGGCTTCGTCGCCGCCGCGCCGGACACCCAGCGCGGCCCGCTGCCGAGCATCGCCCGGTTCTCCTCGGACATGAACACCGTGCTCGACATGTGCTGCGGCGTGCGCCTGGGCAACGGCCTGATCAGCGTCGACGCCCGCCGCACCGCCCTGCTCGGGCACGGCACCGGCGGCGGCGCGGCGCTCGTGGCCGCGGCCGTGCGCGACCGCCTCGGTGCCGTCGTCACGATGGCACCGGTGGAGACGCGCCCGTCGGCGATCGCCGCCGCGCCGGACGTCACCGCGCCGACGCTGCACCTCACCGGCGCCCTGGACCCGCTGGCCCCGTCCGCGCGCTACGCCGAGCAGATGGCACTGGCCGCCGGCGGCGACGCGTGGGTCCGGTCGATCGAGAAGGCCGGGCACCTGGGCTTCTGCGACGGGCGGCACTGGTCGGGCGTGCTGCTGCAGCAGGGTTCGCAGCACAAGACCCGCAAGATCACCCGCGCGCTGGTCACCGCGTTCCTGATGGAGCACCTGATCAACGAGAAGAGCGTGTCGGCCCTGACCTCCGGCGACGTGCCCGGCGCCCCGCTGGTCGACTTCGACGGCGAGGTCGACGAGCAGCACGAGCAGCTGCCGCTGGGGCTGCTCACCGCCGCCGACGAGAAGTAGCCACCCGGCCCGTCCGTCGCCGGGTGTCTCAGCCCGCTTCGTGGGGCGGCAGCAGCGGCGCGGTCATCCCGCGGCGGTCGGTGGTGCGGGTGCCCGTGGTGGCGCCGAGCCGCAGACCGGTGGTGATCGGATGCCGCTCCGTGGCGGATGCCGGGCGCTCGGCTCCGACCTGCGCGGCCGGGCCGCCTGCTCCGAGGTGCTCGCCGTCCGCACCGGCCTGCGCGGCATCCGCGGACGCGGCGTCGGCCAGCCGCATCGCCTCCCACCGCACCCGTTCGAGCCGGTCGGCCCAGCCGTGTCCGGCGGGGTCGTCCCACACCCGCGCCAGCTCGCCGGTGATCGACGCGATCCGGTGGGCGGTGTCGTCGAGCCGCTCGGCCAGCCGTCGCAGGGCCCGGGCCTGCTCCTCGGCGGTGCCGCCGGAACCGGTGTCGTGTGCGCTCACGGCAGGATCCGGGGGCCGGGCAGGTCCGGGAGCAGCCGGAACCCGGTGCGGGCGGTGTCGTCGGCGGCGCGGGCGGCCGTGGCGGCCCGGCTCATCGCGTCGGCGGCGGCGTGCAGCTCGTCGGCGATCCGGCGCGGGCCGTCGTAGGGGCCTGCCGTGCCGGGGACGAGCTCACCGGCCAGGTCGCGGGTGGCCCGCGCGAGCCGGTCCAGCTCGTCGGGATCGCGGAAGAGGTCGGCGCACACGGGCCGGATACTCCACCGCCGGGCCGTGGAGCACGGCCCGGCGGGAGTGGAACTTGCAGGTGCGAACGTCAGCTCGCGGAGGCGACGACGGCGGCCAGCCGGTCGGCGACACCGCGGGCGATGTCCTCGGTCGGCGCCTCGACCATCACCCGGACCAGCTGCTCGGTGCCCGACGGGCGCAGCAGCACCCGCCCGGTCTCACCCAGCTCGGCCTCGGCCTTCGCGACGGCCTCGGCGACCTCGGTGGAGTCGGCGACGGCGTCCTTGTCGGCGACGGACACGTTCTCCAGCACCTGCGGCAGCACCGTGACGATCGAGGCCAGCTCGGCCAGCGGCGTACGGGTCTGCGCGACGCGCGCCATCAGGCGCAGCGCGGTGAGCAGGCCGTCGCCGGTGGTGGCGTGCCCCGGGAGCACGACGTGCCCGGACTGCTCGCCACCGAGGGAGAAACCACCCTCGCGGAGCCGCTCCAGCACGTAGCGGTCGCCGACCTTGGTGGTGTCGAGGGTGATCCCCGCGTCCCGCATGGCCAGGTGCAGCCCGAGGTTGCTCATCACCGTGGCGACGAGCGTGTCGTGGGCGAGCTCGCCGGCGTCGCGCATCGCGACGGCCAGCACGGCCATGATCCGGTCGCCGTCGACGACGTCACCGTTCGCGTCCACCGCGAGGCAGCGGTCGGCGTCGCCGTCGTGCGCGATGCCGAGGTCGGCGCCGTGCTCGACGACGGCGGCCTGCAGCGGCCCGAGGTGGGTCGATCCGACGCCGTCGTTGATGTTGAGACCGTCCGGGTCGGCGTGCAGCGCGACGACCTCGGCACCGGCCTGCCGGTAGGCCTCCGGCGCCGCGAGCGACGCGGCCCCGTTGGCACAGTCGACGACGACGGTCAGTCCGGCCAGCGACAGCTCCTGCCCGAGGCCCGCGGCCTCCAGCAGGTGCCCGACGTAGACCGAGGTCGCGTCGGGGGCGTCCCAGACCCGGCCGATGGCGGCACCCGTCGGGCGCGGGGCCGGCGGGCCGGTGAAGGCCCGCTCGATCTCGTCCTCGACGTCGTCGGGGAGCTTCTGACCGCCCGCGGTGAACAGCTTGATGCCGTTGTCGGGCATCGGGTTGTGCGACGCGGAGATCATCACGCCGAGGTCGGCACCGGTCTGCGCGACGAGGTGCGCGACGCCCGGGGTGGGCAGCACGCCGACCCGGATCGCGTCGGCACCGGCCGAGGTCAGACCGGCGACGACCGCGGCCTCCAGCATCTCACCGCTGGCCCGCGGGTCCCGCCCGACGACCGCGACGGGCCGCCGGTCGGTGCCGGTGGAAAGGGTGCGCGCAGCCGAGGCACAGACACCAACGGCGAACTCCGGAGTGAGGAGTTCGCCGTTGGCCAGGCCCCGGACGCCGTCGGTTCCGAAGAGGCGAGGCATCCGGTGTGCGATCAGCGCTTGGAGTACTGGGGCGCCTTACGGGCCTTCTTGAGGCCGTACTTCTTGCGCTCCACGGCGCGGGCGTCCCGGGTGAGGAAGCCGGCCTTCTTCAGGGCCGGACGGTCCTCGGAGTCGAGCTCGGCCAGCGCACGGGCGATGGCCAGGCGCAGCGCACCGGCCTGGCCCGCGGGGCCGCCGCCACGCAGGTTGGCGTAGACGTCGAAGCGCTCGGTCTTCTCGACCGTGACGAGCGGCTCCTTCACGACCTGCTGGTGCAGCTTGTTCGGGAAGTAGGTCTCGAGCGGCTTGCCGTTCAGGGTGAACTGGCCGGTGCCGGGCAGGAGACGCACGCGGACGACGGCCTCCTTGCGGCGGCCGACGGTCTGCACCGGGCGGTCGCCCTGCAGCGGGGCCTCCGCGGCGAAGGCGTCGGCGTCGAACGCCGGCTCCTCGATGGAGTAGTCGACGTCGGCCACGGCCTCGTCGGCGCCGGCCTCCCCGGCGACGGCCTCGCCGACCGTCTCGGTCAGCTCGGTCTCGGTCGCCTCGGCGGCCGAACCCTCGGTCTCGACCACGTCGACGACCTCGTCGGGTCCGTTCTCGGGGCTGGTCACGGGCTGTCCCTCTTCGTTGCTCGGGGTGGTCACTGGCTGACCTGGGTGATCTCGAACGGCTGCGGCTTCTGCGCCTCGTGCGGGTGCGACGGACCGGAGTAGACCTTCAGCTTCTTGGCCATCGCACGGCCGAGGCGGTTCTTCGGCAGCATGCCCTTGACCGCCTTCTCGACGAGGCGGTCCGGGTGCGTCTCCAGCATCTCGCCGGCCGACCGCGAGCGGAGGCCGCCCGGGAAGCCGGAGTGGTGGTAGACGTGCTTGTCCTGGTGCTTGTTGCCGGAGAGCGAGACCTTCTCGGCGTTGATGATCACCACGAAGTCACCGCCGTCGACGTGCGGCGCGTAGGTCGGCTTGTGCTTGCCGCGCAGCAGCGTGGCCGCGTGCGTGGCGAGCCGACCCAGGCGCACGTCGTTGGCGTCGATCACGTGCCAGGCGTGGGTGATGTCGCCGGGCTTCGGGCTGTACGTGGGCACGGATCTACCTCGTCGTCGTTCTCGGCTGTGGTGGGCGGCCCCGGGTGCCCCGGGCCGGCCCACGCTGGTGTGTCTGGTGGTTCCTCAGCGTGCCGCTGGTGGACGCCGGAGGGACGCACCCCACCGAGACGATGCCCGGGCGGGAAAGCGCCCGCGGGTCTCCACCGCTGCACAACGAGAGTCAAGAGTACCCGCCGGTTCGCGGGGCGGGCACGCGGGGTGGCGAACACCGCGCCGACCACCGCGTCCGCACCCCCGGCCGAGCTCGCGGTCGAGCCGGTGGGAACGCCGCCCCGCGACCGGGTGCCCGGGCCGGTCGTTCAGCCCCGCCAGCGGGCCGCGTTGGCCTGCTCGGTCGCACGGTACGCGTCGTGCGCGCGGCCCAGTGCGACGCCGATGCGGTCCAGGGTGTCGTTCAGCCCGGCCGCGGAGGTGTCCCAGCGCTGCTGGACGGCCTGGTAGTCGGCCGCGGCCTGCCCGGTCCAGGTCCCGACCATCGGCGCCAGGTAGCGGCGCAGGTCCTCGAGCTGGGTGCGGATCCGGCCCGCGGTCGCGGCGACGTCGGCCCGGGCCCCGTCGAGCGCGCTGAAGGTGACCTTGATTTCCGGAGTGCTCATCTGTTCCTCGTCTCCTGGGTCGGTGCCGCGGCTCAGCCGAGCGCCGTGGTGATCGCGCCGAGGGAGCTCGCCTGCTCCTGCTCGCGCTGCTCGTAGTCGGCCCGGTTGCCCTGCAGGGCGGTGCCGATCGTCGCGAGGGACTCGTTGAGGGTGCGGGCCTCGGTGTCCCAGCGCTCCATCAGCTGCGCGAACTGCACCGCCGCCTGACCGGTCCACATGCCCGCCAGCGGGGCGAGCTTGCCGCGCAGGGCGGCGAGCTCGCCCGCGACCTCGCTGTTCACCCCCCGCACGTGCCCGGCCGCGCGGGCCATCTCCTCGGTCGTCGTACCGAACCCGTCGGCCATGCGGCTCACCCGTTCCGTTCGTCGTCGGTCGTTGTCGTCGTGGGTTCCTGCCCGGCGGACCGTGCCCGCCTGCCGAGCAGGGTCGCCCGGCGCCGGGTGCGGGCGTGGCCGTTCCGCCCAGGTCGTTCGCGAACGGGAACGACGCGCGGACGGCTACCCCGTGAGCCGCAGGCCGGCGACGACGTCGAGGCACGCCGCCGGGACCGGCGCCCCGGCCGGCCTGCGGCAGCCGGCGACGAGCTCGTCGGCGCCGTCGAGCACGACGTGCCAGTCGGTGACGGTCGTGGTGTCGCGCTGGACGTAGCGCAGGACGGGACGGCCGGCCACCTGCCGCGGCCACGGCCCGTCGACGCCCGGGACACCGGCGAGCAGCGCGGCCAGCTCCCGGCGGGCGCGGGCGGGTTCGGCGGTCGCGTCGTAGGTGAGCGGGCTGCGTTCGACGACGAGGAGCGCGGCCCCGTCCGGGCGCCCGGCGGGGGTGAGCAGCACGCGTCGTCGCGCGGGGTCGCCGCCGGAGTGCTCCCAGCCGTCGGGCAGGACGGTGGCGTAGCCGTACTGGACCACGCTGCGCCCGGCCGCCGGGACCGTCCGGGTGGCGGAGGTCGTCGCGCCGAGCACCAGCCCGGTGACGACGAGCGCGGCGCCGAGCAGCGCCGCCGCGGTGAGGACGTGGTGGCGCAGGCGTCCGGCGACGCCCGGCCGCTCGGGCTCCGCATCGGCGGCGGGATCCGGACCGGCAGCGGGCTCCCGATCGGCGCCGGACTCCGGACCGGCGCCGGACTCCGCGGTGGCACTCATCGCCGGGACCGCTGCGGGCAGGCCGGCACCGGACAGGGCGGCACCGAGCAGAGCCGCCCCGAGGACGGCCGCGGTCGCGGGCCCCGCGCCCTCCACCGACGCGGGGTCGGCCGGGGCCACGGACGGTCCCGCCACCCGCACCGGGCATCCGGCGCGTGCCGCGACGGCGTCGCGCAGCACCGGGTCGCCGCCGTGCGCTCCGGCCAGGACGACGGCGCGGCACCCGCGCGCGGCCCGGGCGATGCCGTCGGCACGCGGGTCCCCGGGCGGCGGGTCGCGTTCCGCGGAACGTGGTCCGGGTGCCCCGGCCACCGGGCCGAGCGGTACCGCCGTCACCCGTGCTCCGTCGACGACCTGCGCCGCGCCCCGGTCGGCGTCGACCACCAGCACCGGTCCGTCCGGCGGGGCGGCCCCGGTCGCGAGCACGGCCGCACCGAACGGCACCGGCAGCACGCGCGGATCGCCGGGGAACGGTGGGCCCGGCAGCGCGGCGTCAGCGCCCAACGCCTCCCCACCCGCTGCGTCCCCACCCGCCGTGTCCCCACCCGCCGTCCCGACCAGCACCACGACGTCCGGTGGCTCGTCCCCCAGCCACTCCGCCACCGCAGTCGCCGGCGCGGTCCCGGGCGGCAGCCCGACGAGCAGGGTGACTCCGGCCGTGTCGGCGGCGGCCAGCAGCAGCGCCGACGGGGTCGCGTGCAGCGCCGCCGCGAACCCGGTCACGGCTCGTCCGATGGCACCCGGGCCAGCTGGATCCGGCGGGCACCGGCGCGGCGGTCGACGAGCACCGTCCTGCCGGGCGGCAGCGGGGCGGGACGCGTCCGCTCGAGCAGCGGGCCCTCGTCGGCGCTGCCGGACCCGACGAGTCCGGGGGCACCGAGCTCGCGCAGCCGCCCGAGGACGGGGTCGAACATCGCCCGCGCGGCCCCGCCGGTGCGCCGCGCGACCACGAGGTGCAGACCGACGTCGCCTGCCTGGGCCAGGAACTCGACGAGTGCCTGCAGCGGATGCGCACCCGCCCCGCCGGGTGCGGGCGCGACGAGGTCGTAGTCGTCGACGAGCAGCCACAGCTCCGGCCCGCTCCACCAGGACCGTTCCCGCAGCTGGGCGGGGGTGACGTCCGGGCCGGGCAGCCGTCGCCGCAGCGATCCGGCGATCTCCGCGGCGGCGTCGGCGGTCGCCGCCGCAGTGGCGGTGTGCGCCAGCAGGTGCGACGGTGCGACGGCCCCGAGCAGGGTGCGCCGGTGGTCGACGACGACGATCCGCGCCTGCTCCGGGGTCCACCGCGCAGCGATCCCGCGGGCGAGCAGGCGCAGCAGGTTCGTCTTGCCGCCGCCGGAGTCGGCGAAGCAGAGCAGGTGCGGCTCGGCCGGGTCGAGCTCGACCGCGCCGAGCCGGTCCTCGTCGACCCCGACCGCGATCCCGCGGCCCGGCCCCGGCGGCAGCTCGGACACGGTGATGCGGTGCGGCAGCAGGCGCACCGCAGGCATTCCCGGTCCCGGCCACGCGGCGGCGATCGCGGCCACCGTGCCCGCGGGTGCGTCCGGGACCGCGGCGGGCCGGCGGGTGGACGCGGCGTCGTCCGGCGCGGCCCCGCCGGGCCCGGGGCCCAGCGCCGGTGTCGCGACCACGGCCGCGGCGCCGCCCGGGTCCAGCCCGTGCCCGGCCCGCGCCGGGACCGTCGCCGCGCGGCGCCGGTCGATCTCGGAGTCGCCCGGGTCGCCGAGCCGCAGCTCCAGCCGGCTGCCGAGCTGGTCCTTGAGCGCGGGCCGGAACTCCGCCCAGCGCGACGCGGTGACCGCGAGGTGCACCCCGTGCCCGAGCCCCTGCGTGGCCAGGGCTGTGACCTTCTCGTCGAGGTCCTCGAAGTCCGCGCGCAGCGCCCCGTAGCCGTCGACGACGACCACCAGGTCCGTGCACGGCTCCCCCGCCGTCACCGGGTCGCCGGCCGCGCGCCGCGCGCGGAACTCCTCCACCGAGCCGATCCGGTGCACCGCGAACAGCTCTGCCCGCCGCTCGACGGTGGCGACGGCGTCGGCGACGACCCGGCGGACGAGGTCGGCGTCGCGGCGCCCGGCGACGGTGCCGACGTGCGGGAGCCCGGCCAGCGGCGCGAGTGTCCCGCCGCCGAGGTCGACGGCGTGCACGCCCAGCTCGTCGGGGGTGTGGGTCAGCGCCAGCGCGGTGACGGCGGTGCGCAGCGCGGTCGACTTCCCCGCCCGCGGCCCGCCGACGACGGCGAGGTGCCCGGCCGCGCCGGACAGGTCCAGCACCAGCGGGTCCCGGCGCTGCAGGTACGGCTGGTCGACCAGCCCGACCGGGGCCAGCAGCCGCCCCGCGGGCCCGGGTGCGGCCAGCCCGCGGCCCGGCCACCGCACCGGGGTCCCGAGGACGGCGGTCAGCGGCGGCGGGTCGTCCAGCGGCGGCAGCCAGACCCGGTGGGCCCGCGGTCCCGGACCGGACACCGCGGCGACGACGAGGTCGAGGGTCGTGCCGCCGTCGTCGGGGACCGGCCGGGCCACGGGTGCCACCGCGACCGGCGGCGCGGCCACCACCGCGGTGCCGAACGGCAGCACCCGCTGCGCCGCCCGCGCGCCGGCACGGCGCCGGTCGGGCGCCCGGTACGGCCCGGACACGTAGGCGGCCCGGAACCGCACCAGCTCGTCGGTGCCGGCGGACAGGTACGCGGCGCCGGGCGTCGGCGGGAGCAGGTGCGCGTCCGGGACACCGAGCACCGCACGGGACTCGGCGGCGGAGAAGGTCCGCAACGCGATCCGGTACGACAGGTGCGACTCGAGCCCGCGCAGCCGTCCCTCCTCGATCCGCTGCGACGCCAGCAGCAGGTGGATGCCCAGCGACCGCCCGAGCCGGCCGACGGTGACCATCAGGTCGATCATCTCGGGGCGCCGGGCGAGCAGCTCGGAGAACTCGTCGACGACCACCAGCAGCGACGGCAGTGCCGGCAGCGACGACGGCGAGTTGTTCCCGGCCCGCCACGCCTCGTACTCCGCCTGCGACGCCAGGTTCCCCGCGGTCCGCAGCAGCTCCTGGCGCCGCGTCATCTCCCCGGCGAGCGCGTCGGCCATCCGGTCGACCAGGCTCAGCTCCGACACCAGGTTGGTGATCACCGCGGACACGTGCGGCAGCCCAGACAGCCCGAGGAAGGTGGCGCCGCCCTTGAAGTCGACGAGCACCAGGTTGAGCTCGTCGGCGGTGTGCGTGGCGACCAGCCCGAGCACCAGGGTCCGCAGCAGCTCGGACTTGCCCGAGCCGGTCGCGCCGATGCAGAGCCCGTGCGGCCCGGCGCCACCCTGTGCGGACTCCTTCAGGTCGAGCACGACCGGGCGGCCTGCGTCGTCGGTGCCGAGCGGGACCTGCAGCCGCACGCCGTGCGGGCGGGACGCCCGCAGCGCGGCGATCCGGTCCGGGCCCAGCCCGTCGAGGCCGAGCAGGGCGGGCAGCCCGGCCGGGCCGGCGTCCGGGTCCTCCGCCGGATCGTCGTCGGTGACGGCGACGCCCTCGGGCCGGTAGCGCGCCAGCCGCCGGGCCAGCGCCCGCGCCTCGGCGACGGTGACGGCGTCGGCGGTCCCGGCGGCCGGCCCGTCCGGGCCACCGCGGCGCAGCACCGCAGCGCCGTCCGCGGCACGCGCGGCGGCCAGCCGCAGCACCGACGCGGCCGGGCGCCGCCCGCCGGACGGGCCCACCCGCAGCGTCGTCACACCGGGCAGCCCGGCCCACGCGCCGGGTGTGTCGGCGCGGTTGCCGACGGCGTCGACGACGACGAGCAGGTGCTGCTGGGCCGCCGCCCGCTCCCCCGCCCACCAGCCGCGCACCTCGTCCGGGTCATCGGTGATCATCCGGACCGGCCCGACGGCGTCGGCGTGCCGGGGATGGCCGTTGTGCGGCAACCACTTCACCCAGTCCCAGGAGGCCGGGTCGGCGGTGACGACGGCGAGCCGGGCGTCGTCGGGGCCGTGCCACAGCACGTACTGCGCGACGAGCGCGCGGGCCAGGTCCAGCGCCGGGCCGGGGTCGGCGGCGAGCTCCGGCTCCAGCCAGACGGTCGTCGTGGCGCGCAGGTCGAGCGCGATCGGCAGGCCGGGCACGGTCGCGTGCCGGCGCAGGAACCGGCGCAGCGCCGGCACCGACAGCGGCTCCAGGGTGTCGACCGGCCCGGTGCGCGGGGCGACGAGCGGGGTGGCGAGGCGCTGGGTGCCGCGCCCGATGCGCAGGCGGGCGAAGTCGTCGTCGCCGGGGCGGCGTTCCCAGATCCGGCCGGCGGCCAGGACGTCCGGCCAGGCCGCGGGCTCGGGGTGCACGGTCTCCAGGGCGAGGCGCTGGGCGGCGGCGGTGTCGCGGACCCGGCAGGCCAGCACGTCGAGGTAGCGCAGGTAGTCGCGCCGGTCCTCGTCCATCGCGGCGGCCCGCGCACCCGGCCCGCGGCCGCCGCCGGTGACCATCATCCCGAGCGCGGACAGCGCGAACATCCCGCCGAACAGCCAGCTGTTCGCGTCGCCGTGGCCGACCACGACGAACAGCAGCGACCCGCCGACCATCGCCAGGGGCAGCAGCCGTTGCAGCGGACCGGCGGGGACCGGGCGTTCCGGCTCGGGCGGCGGCTCGATGACGAGGTCGCCGGCCGGCAGCTCCGGGACGGCCCGGCGTGGCCGCCGCACCCCGATCGTCGCACCCACCGCGTCTCCGTTCCCGGCCGAGTTCTCCCGAACGCCCTCGGTGGGCTGCGGGGACGTCCGATACTCGCAGCGCCCCGGCGCGGCCGAGGCCGTTCCGCGGAAATGCCTGCAGCCCAGGAGGTGCCCGTGACCTCGGTCGTCCCCCGTCCCGTCGCCGTGTCCGTTCCCGCGTCCGGCCGGTGGGTGCGCGTCACCGTCGTGACCCCGCGCGGGCGGGCGGACCTGGCGTTGCCCGCGGACGTCGCGGTGGCCGAGCTGGTGCCGATGGTGCGGGAGGTCGTCGGCGGCCGTCCCGTGTCCCGGCGGCCGGAGGGCTGGCGGTTCACCGGTACGTCCGGGGTCCCGCTCCCGCCGGACGCCACCCCGGACGAGCTGTCGCTGCGCGACGGCGAGCTGCTCCATCTCGGCCCGGCGCGCCCGGTGCCTGCACCCCCGGTCGTCGACGACGCCGCGGACGCCGTCGCCGAGTCCGTCCGGTCCGCGACCGGTCCCGGCCCGCTGCCGGTGGGCGCGGTCGGGGCGACGCTGCTGGTCGTCGCCGCCTGCGGGGTGCTCGCGACGGTCACCGGGCCGCTGCGTCCTGGGGCCGCGGTGCTCGCCGGGGCCGGGGCGCTCGTCGCGCTGCTGGTGGCCCGCAGAAGCGGCGGGAACGGCGCGGCCTGCTGCGCCGTCCCGCCCGCCGCGACCGCGGGCCTGCTCGCCCTCCCGCCGACGACCGGGGCCCCCTCGGCGGGCGCGCTCCTGCTCGCCGCGGCCGCGGCCGGTGCGGTCGCCGCGACCGGGCTGGTCCTGCTCCGCGTGCTGTCCCCGCTGCTGCTCGCGGCCACGCTCGCGACGTCGGCGACGGCCCTGGCCGCGCTGGCGGCGCTCGTCCTCGACGCACCGGCCCCCGCGGTCGCCGCGGGGCTCGCCGCGCCCGCGCTCGCCGTCGGCCCGCTGCTGCCCCGGATCGCGCTGCGTCTGGCCGGGGTCGCGGCGCCGGCCGTCCCGACCGGTGCCGACGACCTGGCCGCCGCCGAGCATCTCCCCGGTGCCGCCGAGCTGCCCGCCCGCGCGGAGCTGGCCCGCGGCCTGCTCGCCGGTGCCGTCGCCGGGACCGCGCTGCCCGCCGCCGGTGCCGCCGCGCTGGCTGCGTCCGGCGGCGGAACGGCGGGCGCCGGGCTGGCCGCGGTGACCGCCGCGGTCCTGCTGCTACGGGCCCGGACCCACACCGAGCCGCTGCCCGCGCAGGCCCTGACCGGCTGCGCGCTGGCCGGGGTCGCGGCCGCCGCCGTGCCCGCGGCACTGGCCCACGGTGCCGAGATCCGTCTCGCCGTGGCCGCCGGTCTGGGGCTGGCGACGCTGGTCGGTGCGGCCTGCGTGCGGGCGACACCGTCGCCGCCGGTCCGCCGCGCTCTCGACGTCGTGGAGCTGCTGCTGACCGCCGCCGCGATCCCCGTCGCGCTCGCCGCGATGGGCCTGTTCGCCCTGGTCCGCGGCCTGTGACCGGCCGGCGAGCGGTCCCGGCGCGGCGCGGGCGCCGGGCCGCGGCGGCGGTCCTGGCCACGACGACACTGGTCACGACGGCCCTGGCGACGACCGCACTCATGGCACCGGCGGCCCTGCCGAGCGCTCCGCCGGCCGCGCCGGAAGTCCCGATGTCCGTGCCGTACCCGCTCACCCCGCCGTACCCGGTCGCCCCGGCGGCGCTGGGGCCGTACCGGGCCGCGCCTGCCGATTCCTCCGTCCCGCCGGAACGGGCCGCGGGCCTGCGCCGCACGGGCGACTGCACCCGGCCGGGACCGGCCGGTCCCGGCGCCGCCGCGACCGGCCTGTCCCCCGCGCTGGGTGAGGGCGCGGGCGTGGTCGTCGCGGTGATCGACACCGGGATCGCGCCGGTGCCCCGGCTGACCGGGCGGCTGCGCGGCGGCGGCGACTACCTCGCAGGCGGCGACGGCCTCGACGACTGCGACGGTCACGGCACCGACGTCGCGCTGCTGCTCGCCGGCGGTGCCGACGCAGGCCGCGGAACCGGCGGAGGGCGGGGCGCGGGGGTCGCGCCGCGGGCCGGGATCCTCTCGCTGCGCCAGTCCAGCAGTCACTTCGTCGTCACCGGTCCGGACGGCGCCGAGCGCCCGGCCGGAGAGATCCGCACCCTGGCCGCCGCGCTCGACCGCGCGGTCGCACTCGGCGCGTCGGTGATCAACGTGTCCGAGGTGGTGTGCCTGCCCGCCGACCGGCTCGACGACGTCGGCGCCCCGCTGCGGCGCGCGGTCGCCGCCGCCGAGCGGGCCGGTGTGCTGGTGGTGGCCGCGGCCGGGAACCTCGACCCGGCCGGGACCTGCACCGGCGCGCCCGGGCTGCGTCCGCTGCCCGCGTCCTACGACGGGGTGCTCGCCGTCGGAGCCGTCGACGCCGACGGGACCCCGGCACCGTTCTCGGTGCCGGGCCCGTGGGTCGACGTGGCCGCCCCCGGCGTGGCCGTCCCGGACCCGGATGGGAGCGGGACGATCAGCGGGACCTCCTACGCCGCCCCGGTCGTCGCCGGCACCGCCGCAGTCCTTCGTGGACGGTTCCCGATGCTGACCCCGCGGCAGGTAGCCGACCGCATCCGCGCCACCGCGACGCGCCCCGGCACCGGACACGACGACCGGGTCGGCGACGGCGTCGTGGACCCGGTCGCGGCGGTCACCGCCGAGCCGCTGCTGCTCACCCCGCGCCGGGCGGCGCCGGTCCGGGCTCCGCTGGTCGTGGCCGCGCCGGCCACCGGCTCGCTGCCGCTCACGGTCGCAGCCGGTGCCGTCGCCGGGCTGGGTGGGCTGGTGGCCGCCGCCCTGGCCGCGCTCGGGCGCCGCCCCGGCCGCCGGCCGGGCCGCTGACCTTCTGACAGAGCTGCCGCCCGGACCGCTGACCAGAGTCGCTGACCAGGGCGAACGACACCGGCGACAGGACCGGTGCGACAGGACCGGTGCTCAGCGCGGCACGTCCCCCACCTCGCGCGCCGCCCGCACGTCCAGCACCCCGGCCCGCGGCAGCAGGCCGAGCACCCCGGCCGGCGCCGCCGGGGCCGGCTCGACCCCGACGGCCCGCGCCGAGAGCTCGTCGGCGACGCCGTACACCGCGCCGGAGGCGGTCAGCAGCCACCGCGCACCGGAGCCGTCCACACCGGACCTCAGGGGGCCGGGTCCCGAGGGCGGCAGCACCACCGTGTCGGCCCGCGGCCCGGCGCCGTCGGCCCCGGTGAGCGGCACCGCGGCCCCGCCCGGCACGGCCGGCACCCGGTCGCCGACGACCAGCCCCGCCCGCCCGTCCCGCCAGGTCGCGCACAGCACCGGGCCGGCAGGCGCATCCGAGGCCCGCTCGCGCGGCCACGCCTCCACACCCGGCACCGCCCGCACCGGCGCGGACGCCACACGGCCGGGCGGCACCGTCGTCGGGCGGTCGTGGCCGCTGCGGGCCAGCAGTGCGTCGGCCAGCGTCACCGGGATCGGGGCGAGACCGCCGTCGACGTCGAGCAGGGTCAGCTCCGGCGCCCCGAGCGGGCGGCTGGTCACCACCTCGCCGGTGCCGGGCAGCCGCAGCGGCGCCCCCTCGGGGATCGCGGACAGCACGGCGGCCGCGATCCGCCGTGCCGGTACCCCGCGCAGGCCCAGCCCGGCCACGACCGCGGAGTCCCCGGTGTCGGTGCGGTGCCGGACACCGTCGTGCACCAGGTAGGTCGCGCCGCCCTCGGCGGTCAGCAGCACCGGCGCCACGGCCGGATCGGGTCCGGGCGCGAGCGCCCCGGCGAGCACGGTCGTCGCACCGTCGGAGTCGCACGCCGCCCACGACGACGGCACCGGCGCCCCGTCCAGCGGCACCCCGACCGCGGGCGGCACCGCGGCCGGCGGGGTGCGCGGCGCGGTCGCCAGTGCGGCGTCGGGGACCACCACCGGGACCGCCGACGCGCCGTCGGTGCGCCCGAGGGCGGCGAGAACAAGCCGTCCGGCGACGGGGTCGGGCACCGGGACCAGCCGGTCCGGTCCGGTCGCGACGGCGTAGAGCACGCCGGTCCGCTCACCGCGCACCAGCTCGGCGCGGCGCCAGTCCGGCGCCGGATCGGCCCGCGCGAGCACCCCCGCCACCACCAGCGACAGTGCCCCGGCCACCACCCCGGCGACGACGGCACGCCGCCGCGACCGCAGCCCCTCGTGCGCCAGGACCGCGTCGCCGCGGACCAGGGCGGCCTCCAGCCGCCGTTCCCCGAACCGGTACGCGTCGGCCTGGTCGCGGGTCGCCGGGGCACGGCCGGGCTCACTGCTCACCGCGCGACGGTAGGTCCGCCCGTCCCCCGTCCGGCCCGGTTCCGGGGAACCTGCGTAGAAGTCCCCACCGGCGGTAGCGTCGCCGGCGCCCCACCCTGATCACCGCGAGGAGCCCGTCGTGGCCGAGGACCGCCCGCCCTACCCGCCGTTCGACGAGGAGACCGCCCGGACGAAGGTCCAGGCCGCCGAGGACGCGTGGAACACCCGCGACCCGCAGCGCGTCGCGCTCGCGTACACACCGGACTCGGTGTGGCGCAACAGGGACACGTTCCTGCACGGCCGCGACGAGATCGAGGCGTTCCTGACCGCGAAGTGGGAGCGCGAGCAGGACTACGCGCTGCGCAAGAGCCTGTGGAGCTGGAGCGGCAACCGGATCGGCGTCCGCTTCCAGTACGAGTGCCGCGACGCCGACGGGCAGTGGTGGCGCAGCTACGGCAACGAGCTCTGGGAGTTCGACGACAACGGGCTGATGCGCCGACGCGAGGCCAGCATCAACGACGTCCCGATCACCGAGGCGGACCGGCGGATCCACGGGCCGCGCCCGGAGAGCGAACGCGGCACCGACATCCCGCTGCAGTAGCCACGGCAGCAGGGCTGCTCCGCAACAGCAGGGCTACTCGGCGACGCCGATGTCCTCGTTCCACAGCTCGGGTCGCTCGGCGACGAACGCGCTCATCATCGCCACGCAGCGCTCGTCGTCGAGCACCTCGACGCGCACCCCGTGCTCGGCGAGCCAGTCGTGCCCGCCGTGGAACGTGCGCGCCTCACCGATGAGCACCGCACCGATCCCGAACTGGCGGACCAGCCCGGCGCAGTACCAGCACGGTGACAGCGTGGTGACCATCGTCGTGGCGCGGTAGTCGCGCAGCCTGCCGGCATTGCGGAAGGCGTCGGTCTCGCCGTGCACGGTCGGGTCGTCGTCCTGCACACGCCGGTTGTGCCCGCGGCCGAGCACCTCGCCGTCCGGCCCGACGAGCGCGGCGCCGATCGGGATGCCGCCCTCGGCGCGCCCCTGCTCGGCCTCGGCGATCGCGACGTCCAGCCAGCGCGGATCCATGCGGGAGAACCTATACCGGCGGCTGGACCGAGATCGCGTCCAGTCGCTCCCGCAGGAACGGTGCGGACACCACCGGCTCCAGGTTCTCGTGCCCGAGCGGCGGCGCCAGCGGGGTGACGACGGCGTCGTGGTCCAGCTCGAAGAAGAACACCAGCGAGATCAGGTCCTCGTCCGGGGCGTGCGCCTGCGGCGGCAGGACGCGGTGCCGCCCGGCCCGCCAGCGGTGCCCGGTCCAGTGCGCGAGCAGATCGCCGACGTTGACGGTCAGCGCGTCCGGTGCGTACGGCGCGTCGGTCCAGCCGTGCCCGGCCACGTCGACCTGCAGGCCGCCCGCCCCGGGCTCGCGGTCGAGCAGCGTGACGGTGCCGAAGTCGGTGTGCGGCCCGATCCGGAACTGCCCCGGCGCGGGCGCGCCGACCTCGGTCAGCGGCGGGTACCGGTTGATGTTGAACGTCCAGGTGGGGTGCACCGCGAGGTCCCGCAGTGCGCCACGGTCCAGCCCCAGCGACGCGGCGCACAGCTCCAGCAGGTCCCCGGCGACCCGCTCCATCGCCGTGCAGTACGCCGTCGCGGCCTCGCGCAGCGCGGGGACCTCGGCCGGCCACACGTTCGGCGGGAACCACACGGCGTCCATCCCGGCGTCGCCGGTGGGGGTGAACGGGCCGATCGCGAACGACTCCTTCAGGTCCGGCGGGGACCCGGCCGCGCCGTCCTCGACCCGCTCGTTGGCCTCCACACCCGGCGGCAGCCAGCCGCGCCCGCCGACGTCGACCGCGTAGCGCCGCTTGACCTCCTCGGGCAGCGCGAAGAACTCCCGCGCGGCCGCGCGCACCGCGCCCGCGGCACCGCCGGGCAGATCGTGCCCGACGACCTGCAGGAACCCGGCCCGCTGCAGCGCGGTGTCCACCGCTGCGGCGTCGGCCGCGGTGAGGTCCACGGTCGGGATCAGCTCGCTCATACCCGTTCCCTCCCACCCAGCAGTACGTAGGTGCCTGCCGACAGCACCGCGCCGACCGCGAAGGCGATGTCTCCGACCTCCGGATGGTCGCGCGCGACCAGGCCGACGAACAGCTCCTGGTTCGCGAACAGCCCGACCGACACCACGATCCCGACGAGCAGCGCGATCGGGCCGGCGTGGTTGCGGTGGTCGCGGTCGTAGAACAGGGCCGGGTCGACGGGCCGTCCGCGCCGCAGCCACTGCTCGGTCAGCACCACGCCGAGCCACGGCCCGATCCAGTACACGACGACGAGCAGGAACGCCTCGTAGCCGGCCGCGGCGTCGTCGAGGGCGTAGGCCGCGATCGCGAACCCGACGACGCCGAACACCAGCGCCACCACCGCCCGGGCCCGGCGCATCGGCACGTCGACACCCAGCGACAGGAACGCCATCGCACCCGAGTAGACGTTGAGGACGTTCGCCGACATCGCCCCGAGCGCGATCGCCAGCAGCGTGACGTCCGCGAACCCCTCGTTGAACAGGCCGACGTAGTTCCCGACCGGGTTGTCCCCGTCGAGCCCGGCGGCCGTCGCCGCGCTCACCGACGCCGCACCGGCCACCATCAGCACCGTCGAGGAGACCATCAGCCCGGCCCCGGCGGAGAGCCCGGTCAGCCGGGTGGAGGTGGTCCGCGGCAGGTAGCGGGTGTAGTCCGCGGCGTAGGGGGTCCAGCCGGCCGCGTAGCCGAAGACCGCACCGACGGTCAGCAGGAACCCCGCGACCGCTCCCGGGCCGCCGGGCGGCGGGGCCGCCCAGGGGTCGGACAGCCCCAGCACCGTGCACGCGCCGATGCCCAGCACGATCGCGAGCAGCGGGAACGCGATCCGCTCGAAGGCCTGCACCAGGTTGTGCCCGAAGTAGGCGACCCCGACCTGCACGACGACGACCGCGACCAGCCATCCGACGGGCCCGCCGCCGGTCAGCGACGACAGCGCGAACGCGGCGCTGACGCTGTTCACCGCGAACCAGCCGAATCCCGAGGTGAGCGTCATGAGCCCGGCGGGCAGCGCATTGCCGCCGTAGCCGAACGCCAGCCGTCCCAGCACCATCTGCGGGACGCCGTGCGCGGGCCCGCGGGCGGACAGCACCCCGAGCGCGACGGCCGCGAGCCCGTTGCCGAGCACGATCGCGGCGACCGCCTGGCCGAACGTCAGACCGAACGCCTGCACCGACAGGACCCCGACGAAGATCGTCGCGAACTCCAGGTTCGGCGAGGACCACGTCCGGAACAGCTGCAGCGGGCTGCCGTGCCGCTCGGCGTCGGGCACCGGCTCGTTCGCCCCCGGCTCGACGGCGACGACCCGGTCCCCGTAGCCGCGGTCCGCGCCCGGCGCCGCGGGCTTCTCGGTGGTCATGCGGACACTGTGGCCCGCGGGAGCCACCCCGGGGAACAGCGGTAACCGGGAGTTGACACCCGGGAGTCAGGACACGCCCGGCACCCGGATCCGCCGCGTCGTCTCCGCCCGTGCCGCCAGCTCGTCGTCGCCCGGGTAGTCGACCCCGGTCAGTGACAGCCCGTGCGCCGGCGCGACGGTCACCTCCGAGGCCCGCACGGTCCGGCTCAGCAGCCCGGACGGCCAGTCCACCGGCCGGTGCCCGCGCCCGGCCTCGAGGACCGCGCCGACGAGGCTGCGGACCATCGAATGGCAGAACGCGTCCGCCGACACCGCCGCGACCAGCACGTCCGGTTCGCCGGGGGCGGGCTCCCATTCGAAGCGCTGCAGCGCGCGGACGGTGGTGGCACCCTCGCGGCGCTTGCAGTAGGCGGCGAAGTCGTGCTCACCGAGCATCAGCGCCGAGGCGGCGTTCATCGCGACCGGGTCCAGCGCGTAGGGCCAGGCGACGGTGTCGCGGGCACGCAGCGGCTCGGCGCCGAACGGCGCGGTGGTGACCCGGTAGCGGTAATGCCGGCGCAGCGCGGAGAACCGGGCGTCGAACGCGTCCGGGACCCGGGTGACGGCGTGCACCCGCACGTCGGCGGGCAGGAACCGGTTGAGCCGCCGCAGCAGCGCGTCGATCTGCGGCTCGAGCGACACCGGCAGGTCGGCGTGGCAGACCTGCCCGGACGCGTGCACCCCGGCGTCGGTGCGTCCGGCGACGGTGAGCCGCAGCGGGATGCGCAGCACGGTGGACAGCGCCTCGGTGAGCACACCCTGCACAGTGCGCCGCGTCGGCTGCTGGGCCCAGCCGGAGAAGTCGGTGCCGTCGTAGGCGACGTCGAGCCGGACCCGGCGGGTCGGCTCCGGCGAGGGCCGGGGTACCGGGGCGGGATCCCCGGAAACGCCGACGAGCCCGCCGTCGGGGACGGCGGGCTCGTCGGGGTGGTGCGTACTGCTCAGGAGTCGTTCCGCTGGGACGCCGGCTTCTGGAAACCGGCGGCCTCGGCGGCCTCCTCGGAGGCGAACCAGACCTCGGCCACGGTGCGGTCGTAGAACGACGAACCGGGGACGTGGTACAGCATCGAGTCGGCGTTGCCCTTGATCTCGAAGCCCTCGGGGGCCTGCGACGCGTCCGCCAGCGGGGCGTGCGAGCCCTCGCCGTACGGCGCCTCGAAGGTCTCCGCGGCCTCGGCGGCGGACTCCACCGGACCGTCCGCAGCCGCGTCCGAGGCCGCCGCAGCGGACTCCTCGGCGGCAACGGCCTGGTCGACGTCCGCGTCCGCGGCCTCCGACGACGGCGCGGCCTTCTCGGCCTCACCGGCGTCGTCGAGCTCGGCGTCCGCGGTGGCGGCCTGAGCGGCGGCGGCACGACGGGCACGGTTGGCCTCGTCGGTCGCCGTCTTCTGCGAGACCAGCTCGATGACGGCCATGGCGGCGTTGTCGCCCTTGCGCGGCATCGTCTTGGTGATCCGGGTGTAGCCACCCTCGCGGTCCGCGAAGAACGGCGCGATCTCGGTGACCAGGCGGTGCACGACCGACTTGTCGCGGATCACCTTCATGATCTCGCGCCGGTTGTGCAGGTCGCCGTTCTTGGCCTTGGTGATCAGCCGCTCCGCGTAGGGACGCAGCCGACGGGCCTTGGCCTCGGTCGTCGTGATCCGGCCGTGCTCGAACAGCGAAGTCGCCAGGTTGGCCAGGATCAGCCGCTGGTGCGCGGGCGACCCGCCGAGGCGGGCACCCTTGGTGGGCTGGGGCATGGCTACAACTGCTCCGTTTCTGCGTAGTCCTGACCGTCGTCGCCGAAGGCGCCGGGGTCGAACCCGCCGTCACCGTCTGCGCCGTAGTCGCTCGCCGCCGCCGACGGGTCGAACCCGGGCGGGCTGTCCTTGAGGGCCAGGCCGAGGCCGACGAGCTTCATCTTGACCTCGTCGATCGACTTGGCGCCGAAGTTGCGGATGTCGAGCAGGTCCGCCTCGCTGCGGCCGACGAGCTCGCCGACCGTGTGGATGCCCTCGCGCTTGAGGCAGTTGTAGGAACGGACCGTGAGGTCCAGCTCCTCGATCGGCATCGCGAACGCCGCGATGGTGTCCGCCTCCTGCGGGGAGGGGCCGATCTCGATGCCCTCGGCGTCCACGTTCAGCTCGCGGGCCAGGCCGAACAGCTCGACCAGGGTCTTGCCGGCCGAGGCCAGCGCGTCCCGCGGGGTGATGGACGGCTTCGACTCGACGTCGAGGATGAGCTTGTCGAAGTCGGTGCGCTGCTCGACACGCGTCGCCTCGACCTTGTAGGTCACCTTCAGCACCGGCGAGTAGATCGAGTCGACCGGGATCCGGCCGATCTCGGCGCCGGTCGCCTTGTTCTGCATCGCCGGGACGTACCCGCGACCCCGCTCGACGACGAGCTCGACCTCGAGCCGGCCCTTGTCGTTCAGCGAGGCGATGTGCAGGTCCGGGTTGTGCACGGTGACCCCGGCCGGCGGCACGATGTCGCCGGCGGTGACCGGGCCCGGGCCCTGCTTGCGCAGGTACATCGTCACCGGCTCGTCCTCCTCGGAGCTCACGACGAGCTCCTTGAGGTTCAGGATGATGTCGGTGACGTCCTCCTTCACCCCCGGCACGGTGGTGAACTCGTGCAGGACGCCGTCGATCCGGATGGACGTGACGGCGGCACCGGGGATGGAGGACAGCAGGGTCCGGCGCAGGGAGTTGCCGAGGGTGTAGCCGAAGCCCGGCTCGAGCGGCTCGATGACGAACCGCGACCGGGTCTCGGTGACCACGTCCTCGGTGAGTGCGGGTCGCTGAGAGATCAGCATGGGAATGTGCCTCCTTAGCACCTGCGGCAACCGCTATTTGATGCCGCAGCGGTGCCCGCCGCCCCTCCCTGCGGGGCGGCGGGATGCCGAGTCGCTACTTCGAGTAGAACTCGACGATCAGCTGCTCGGTGACCTGCGTGTCGATCTGAGCGCGCTCCGGGAGCTGGTGCACCAGGATGCGCAGCGTCGACGGGACGACCTGCAGCCACGCCGGGACCGGGCGCTCGCCCTGGGTCTCCTTGGCGATGACGAACGGGTCCATGTTCCGCGACTTCTCACGCACGTCGATGATGTCGTAGCGCGAGACCCGGTAGCTGGGGATGTCCACGTTCTTCCCGTTGACCGTGAAGTGGCCGTGGTTCACCAGCTGGCGGGCCATGCGACGCGTGCGGGCGAGGCCCGCGCGGTACACGACGTTGTCGAGGCGCGACTCGAGGATCTGGAGCAGCTCGTCGCCGGTCTTGCCCTCGCGACGGTGCGCCTCCTCGTAGTAGGCGCGGAGCTGCTTCTCCTGGAGGCCGTAGCCGAAGCGGGCCTTCTGCTTCTCCTGGAGCTGCAGCAGGTACTCGGTCTCCTTCACCCGGATCCGGCCGTGCTGGCCCGGCGGGTAGGGACGACGCTCGAACGCCTGGTCGCCGCCGACGAGGTCGGTCTTCAGTCGGCGGGACTTGCGGGTCATGGGGCCGGTGTAGCGAGCCATGGTGGTTCTCCCTTCCCCTTAGACCCGGCGCCGCTTGGGCGGACGGCAACCGTTGTGCGGCTGCGGGGTGACGTCGGAAATGGTGCCGACCTCGAGGCCGGCGGCCTGCAGCGAGCGGATCGCGGTCTCGCGGCCCGAGCCCGGGCCCTTGACGAACACGTCGCACTTCTTCATGCCGTGGTCCATCGCCTTGCGGGCGGCGTTCTCGGCGGCGAGCTGCGCGGCGAACGGCGTCGACTTGCGCGAGCCCTTGAGGCCGACGTGCCCGGACGAGGCCCAGGCGATGACGGCGCCGGTCGGGTCGGTGATCGACACGATCGTGTTGTTGAACGTGGACTTGATGTGGGCGTGCCCGTGCGCGACGTTCTTCTTCTCGCGACGGCGGACCTTCTTGGGTCCGGTGCCCTGGCGTGCGCGGGGCGGCATTACTTCTTACCTGCCTTCTTCTTACCGGCGACGGTCTTCTTCGGACCCTTGCGGCCGCGCGCGTTGGTCTTCGTGCGCTGGCCGCGGACCGGGAGACCGCGACGGTGGCGGATGCCCTGGTACGAGCCGATCTCGATCTTCCGGCGGATGTCGGCCTGCACCTCGCGGCGCAGGTCGCCCTCCACCTGGAGGTGCTCCTCGATGTAGTCGCGGAGCTTGTTGACGTCCTCGTCCGTCAGCTCCTTGGACCGCAGGTCCGGGCTGATGGCCGTGGCCTCGAGGATCTGCTTGGACTTGGCTCGTCCGACCCCGTAGATGTAGGTGAGCGCGATCTCCATCCGCTTCTCGCGGGGAAGATCGACGCCGGCAACGCGTGCCATGCGGCGCTGTCTCCTCTTGTAGTAGTTCCAGGTCTGCCCGGTGTCCGTCCCGGCCGCCGCTGCGTCCGAGCCCCGGCCTGGTTCCGGGGGTGCCTCCGGGCCCTCGTGGCCCGGCGGGTACACCGGGGGCTTCCCGTGTGTCAGCGATCAGAGGATCGCGGCACGTGCCCGCTGTGAGCGGTGATCAGCCCTGGCGCTGCTTGTGGCGCAGGTTCGAGCAGATCACGATGACCCGGCCGTTACGGCGGATCACCTGGCACTTGTCGCAGATCTTCTTGACGCTCGGCTTGACCTTCACGTCGACTGCCTCTGTCCGTCGTTGGTGATCGTCACTTGTAGCGGTAGACGATGCGGCCGCGGCTCAGGTCGTAGGGCGAAAGCTCGACGACCACGCGGTCCTCCGGAAGGATCCGGATGTAGTGCTGCCGCATCTTGCCGCTGATGTGCGCGAGAACCCGGTGGCCGTTCTCCAGCTCCACCCGGAACATCGCGTTCGGCAGGGGTTCGACGACCCGGCCCTCGACCTCGATCGCCCCGTCCTTCTTGGCCATGTCCTCCGCTATCCGTGACAGGTGTCGTTACCGCGTCACCGCGGTGGTGCGTCGTGCGTGCGGTGACTGCACGGCCCGGCGCCCCGGGACGGGACACGGACCGCACGGTGCGCGCGCGGGACACGGGGACCGGTGTGCGGATCGCACGACGGGACCTGCGCCGACAGGCGCACCGAGAGACCAGTGTACGGACGCGCATGGGCCGGGATGCACGCGGGGGTGACACGCGTGCTACGGCTCGCCGGGCCGGACGGCCACGGAGCACCGGGTGCGCGTGCCCGACGGTACCGGCGACCCCGCTCCGGGGCCAGTACCGCGCCATGGTCACGCTGCACCGACCGAGCGTGGTCACGCTGTGCCGACCGAGCGTGGTCACGCTGTGTCCACGAAGATCGACACGGAGGGTCGCCGGGTAACCCGCAGGTGGTCCTCCTCGTTGGACCGGGTGCTCTCGGGTGCACGGCCCGCACACGGCGGCGCCGGCGCCCCAGCCGAAAGGGAGATCCGTGACGCGCACCCTCGTCCGCCCGGCCGTCGCACTGGCCGTCGCCGC
Source organism: Pseudonocardia phyllosphaerae (assembly GCF_046546475.1). Taxonomy (NCBI): domain Bacteria; kingdom Bacillati; phylum Actinomycetota; class Actinomycetes; order Pseudonocardiales; family Pseudonocardiaceae; genus Pseudonocardia; species Pseudonocardia phyllosphaerae. The sequence continues at coordinate 710,479 of NZ_JBKGXS010000001.1, read as the reverse complement.
CACCGCCGCCCTCGTGCTCACCCCCGCCGCGGGAGCGGCCCCGCGCCCGGCGCAGGGCACGGCCGTCGCGCTGGCCGGCACCACCGCCGACGGCGCGTCCGCACCGGTGTCGCGGGTGCTGGAGAACCCCGACCTCGGTGTCTGCCAGGACCTCACGACCCCGGACGGCCGCCCGGCCACCTGGACCCGGTTCGTCAACGGGACCGACCGGGTCGCGCTGGTGTCGCCGCTGCCGTGCACCGCGCAGGCCGAGCCTGCGCCCGCCGCTCCGGCCACCGCCGCCTCCGGACAGCAGATCGCCGCCGGTCAGAGGTCCGACCGCCCGGTGCGGTCGGTGCGCTTCAGCGCCATCCCCTGACCGGCGGCGACCGCCGGAGCAACTGGGTCGTCCGAGCTGTCCCTCAGAGCTAGAGCTGTCCCTCAGAGCTGCTTGAGCTCCTCGGTGACGCCCTCGACCGAGCCCTTGGCGTCGCCGAAGAGCATCGAGGTGTTGTCCTGGAAGAACAGCGGGTTCTCGATGCCGGCGAAGCCGGAGCTCATCGACCGCTTCAGGACGATCACGTTGTTGCTCTCGTCGACGTTGAGGATCGGCATCCCGTGGATCGGCGAGCTCGGGTCGTTGCGGGCCGCCGGGTTGGTGACGTCGTTCGCCCCGATCACCAGCGTGACGTCGGTGCGGGAGAAGTCGTCGTTGATCTCGTCCATCTCCTTGAGGTTGTCGTAGGACACCTCGGCCTCGGCCAGGAGCACGTTCATGTGTCCCGGCATCCGGCCCGCGACGGGGTGGATCGCGAACTTGACGTCGACGCCCTTGGCCTCGAGCAGCTTGGCCATGTCCTTGACCGCGTGCTGTGCCTGGGCGACGGCCATGCCGTAGCCCGGCACGACGATGACGCGGTTGGCATAGGCCATCTGGATCGCCGCGTCCGCCGCGGAGGTGGACTTGACGGTCTTGTCGCCGTCGTCGCCGCCGCCCGCGACCGAGGCGCCGCCGAACCCGCCGACGATGATCGAGGGGATCGTCCGGTTCATCGCGACGGCCATCTGGTTGGTCAGGATCGAGCCGGACGCACCGACGATCATGCCGGCGACCATCATCGCGGTGTTGTTCAGCGCGAGCCCCGCGGCCGCGGCCGCCAGACCGGTCATCGCGTTGAGCAGCGAGATGACGACGGGCATGTCCGCGCCACCGATCGGCAGCACGACCATCACGCCGAGCACGCCGGCGAGCACGAGCACCAGCACGATCCACAGCTGCGAGGTGTTGCCGAGCCCGGCGATCACCGCGCAGACGATCGCGCCGGCCAGCAGCAGCACGTTGACGACCTGCTGGAGCTTGCCCAGTCCGATCGGCGAGGAGGAGACGATCTCCTGCAGCTTGCCGAACGCGATCAGCGATCCCCAGAACGAGATCGAGCCGATCACCGCGGAGAACAGCGACGCGATAACGAAGGCGACCGCGCGGCCCTGGAAACCGGGCGTGGCCAGGAACTCCGACCAGGCGATCAGGGCGACCGCGCCACCGCCGACGCCGTTGAACAGCGCCACCATCTGCGGCATCTGGGTCATCTTGACGTTCCGTGCCGACGGGACGCCCAGGATCGTGCCCAGAACCAGGCCGATGATGATCCACAGCCAGTTGTGGTGGACCGTGAGCAGCACGGTGACCAGTGCGATCGCCATGCCGATGCCGGCGATGACGTTGCCGCGGACCGCGGTGCGCGGCCCGGTGAGCCCGCTCAGGCCGTAGATGAACAGCGCGAACGCGATGATGTAGAGAATCGGCTGCAGGATGTCCATCAGGCGCCGCCCTTGGCTGCGGTGTCGGCGTCGACGGTCATGTCGCCGTCCTTCTCCTTCTCCTCGGCCTCGCCCTTCGCGGGCTTCTTGCCCTTGAACATGCCGAGCATGCGGTCGGTGACCAGGAAGCCACCGACGACGTTGATCATGCCGAACGCGATCGCGATCACGAGCAGGATCGTCTCGAGGACCGAGGCGTTCTCCAGCTCGCCGAGCACGACGATGCCGCCGAGCACGACGATGCCGTGGATGGCGTTCGTGCCCGACATCAGCGGGGTGTGCAGGGTGTTCGGCACCTTCGAGATGACCGCGAACCCGACGAACCCGGCCAGGACCAGGATCGCGATGTCGGCCAGCAGGCTTCCGGACTCCATCAGGACTCTCCCTCCGTGCTGTCGTCCTGCGCGGGGGCCGGCTCGTCCCGCGTCACGCAGGACTTCGCGAGCACCTCGTCGTTCCAGTCCGGGGTCAGCTCGCCGTCGGAGAGCATCAGCTCCAGCAGCGAGGTGATGTTGCGCGAGTACAGCTCCGAGGCGTGCTCGGGCATCCCCGCGGGCAGGTTCTCCGGCGACAGGATGATCACGTCGTGCGCGACGGTCGTCTGCCCGGGCTCGGTGAGCTCGCAGTTCCCGCCGGTCTCGCCCGCCATGTCGACGATGACGCTGCCGGGACGCATTCCCTCGACCGCGGCCGCGCTGACCAGCTTCGGGGCCGGGCGGCCCGGGACGAGCGCCGTCGTGATGACGACGTCGAAGCCGGTGATCGCCTTCTCCAGCTGCTCCTGCTGCTGCCTGCGCTCGTCCTCGGAGAGCTCGCGGGCGTACCCGCCCTCGCCGGCCGCGTCGATGCCCAGGTCGAGCCACTGCGCACCGAGCGACTTGACCTGGTCCGCCACCTCGGGGCGGACGTCGTAGCCGGTGGTGCGTGCGCCCAGCCGCTTCGCGGTCGCCAGCGCCTGCAGCCCCGCGACGCCGACGCCGAGCACCAGCGCCGTCGCCGGCTTCACCGTGCCCGCCGCCGTCGTCAGCATGGGGAAGAACCGCGTCGAGTTCTCCGCCGCCGCGAGCACGGCCTTGTAGCCGGCCACGTTGGCCTGCGACGACAGCGCGTCCATGCCCTGGGCCCGCGAGATCCGCGGAATCGACTCCATCGCGAACGCGGTGACCCCCGCGTCCTTGAGCGCCTGCACCGTCTCCGGTGACGTCAGCGGCGACAGGAACCCGATCAGCGTCGTGCCGGAGCGCAGCTTGCCGATCTGCTCGGTCGTCGGAGGGTTGACCACCGCGACGACGTCGCACTCCCACGGGTCACCGATCTCGGCCCCGGCATCGGTGTACTCGGAGTCGGGGATCAGCGCCCCGTCACCCGCACCCGGCTCGACGACCACCCGGGCACCACGCCCGGACAACTTGCCGATGACCTTGGGGACCAGCGCCACCCGGCGCTCGCCCTCCCGCACTTCCTTCGGGACGCCGACGGTGACCGTCTTCTGCGGCCCCGCGTCCCCGCCGTTGGCGGCCTCTTCGCCCATGCCGGGAACCTAGAGCATGGGTCCGGCTCCGTGGCGCACCGACGTGACCGGGACTACCCCGAAGATCTGTTCTTGATCGATCTCACCTGGGCGCTGAATCGGTGCAGACACGCCCTCGGGGTGATGTCCGTCCCATCCTGTTTCTCAGGATCCGAGACGGTCCGGAGCCCCGGCCGGGGCGGTGAGCAGCCACGGGCCGTCCTCGGTGACCGCGACGGTGTGCTCCCAGTGCACGGCACGCCCGCCCGCGGCCGTGACGACGGTCCAGCCGTCCTCCAGCTCCATCGTCTCCGGGTCGCCCGCGACGAGCATCGGCTCGACCGCCAGGGCCATCCCGGGACGCAGCTTCGGGCCGCGGCCCGGTTCGCCGTGGTTGGGCAGGAACGGGTCCATGTGCATCGAGGTGCCGATGCCGTGCCCGCCGTACTCGGCGACGATCCCGTAGTCGGCGCGGTCGGCCATCGCCGCCGCACGGCACGCCTCCTCGATCGCGTGCGAGACGTCGGTAAGCCGGGCACCCGCCTGCACGGCGAGCAGCCCGGCCTCCATCGCGCCGCGGCAGGCGTCGGACAGCGCGAGGTCGGCGGGCGCGACGTCGCCGACGGCGATGGTCACCGCGGAGTCGCCGTGCCAGCCGTCGAGGATCGCCCCGCAGTCGACGGAGATCAGGTCGCCGTCGGCCAGCACGGTCGACGACGAGGGGATCCCGTGCACGATCTGGGAGTTCACCGACGCGCAGATGCTCGCGGGGAAGCCGTGGTACCCGAGGAACGACGGGACGCCGCCCGCGTCGCGGATGGTCTGCTCGGCCACCGCGTCCAGCTCCGCCGTGCTCACACCCGGCTTCGCCTGCTCGGTGACCGCCGCGAGCGTCGCGGCGACCAGAGCGCCGGCCTCCCGCATCGCCTGCAGCTGTGCCGGGGTCTTGAGCTCGATGTCGCGCCCCCGGTAGCGGGCGATGGCGCCGCGTACGCCGCCCCGACCGTTCATCGGTTCCGTGCCTTCTTCCCTGCTGATCTCCGGGCGGATCTCCCCGCCCGTGGGGTGGTGCTCAGACGCTGCTGGGGTTCAGCGCGAAGTCGATCCGCTGCGCGACGTCGTCGACCGAGCCGACGGCGTCGACCGTGCGGACCAGGTCGGCGTAGTGCTCCAGCAGCGGCGCGGTCTCCTGGCGGTAGACGCGCTGCCGGTTGCGGATGGTCTCCTCGTTGTCGTCGCTGCGGCCACGGGCCAGCAGCCGCTCCACGAGGACCTCGTCGTCGACCTCGAAGTAGAGGACGGCGTCGAGCTTGGTGCCCTTCTCGTCCAGGATCGCGGCGAGGGACTCGGCCTGCGAGGCGTTGCGCGGGAACCCGTCGAGCAGGAAGCCCTTCTGCGCGTCGGAGTCGCCGAGGCGGTCCTTCACCATCGCGACGGTCACCTCGTCCGGGACCAGGTCACCGGCGTCCATGTAGCGCTTGGCCTCCTGGCCCAGCTCGGTCTCGTCGCGCAGGTTCGCCCGGAACAGGTCGCCGGTCGAGATGTGCGGGACATCCAACCGGGCGGCCAGCTTCTCGGCCTGCGTCCCCTTGCCCGCACCGGGCGGCCCCACCAGAACGACTCGCACGCGAACCCGACCTCCAAGATTTCGTTGCCGACGCCGGCCTCGTCACCGGCGCCCGGTACCACTGACTGCACCGGATCGTGGCGGGGTGCATCGCACCGCGGCGCCACATCCGACGAGCCTAACGCAGGAAACCCTCGTAGTTCCGCTGCATGAGCTGGCTCTCGATCTGCTTCAGGGTGTCCAGACCGACCGAGACCATGATCAGGACCGCGGTGCCGCCGAACGGGAAGTTCTGGTTCCCGCCGCCCCCGGTGACGCCGAGGAAGAAGTTCGGCAGCACGGCGATGATGCCCAGGTACAGCGAGCCGGGCAGCGTGATGCGGCTGAGCACGTAGTTCAGGTACTCCGCGGTCGGCCGCCCGGGCCGGATGCCGGGGATGAAGCCGCCGTACTTCTTCATGTCGTCGGCGCGCTCGTCCGGGTTGAACGTGATGCCGACGTAGAAGTACGTGAAGAAGATGATCAGCGCGACGTACAGCAGGATGTGCACCCAGTTGGACTGGTCGACCAGATAGGTCGCCACGAACTTCTGGAACCAGCCGCCGTCGTTGCCCGCGAGCTTCGCGACGAGGTCGGGCAGGTAGAGCAGCGAGCTACCGAAGATGACCGGCACGACACCGGCCTGGTTCACCTTCAGCGGCAGGTACGTCGACGTCCCGCCGTACATCCGCCTGCCGACCATGCGCTTGGCGTACTGCACCGGGATACGGCGCTGGCCGTTCTCGATGAACACGACGCTCGCGATGATCGCCAGGCCGAACACGCAGATGCCGGTGAAGACCAGGCCGCCGGAGTTCTGCAGGATCTGCTGGCCCTCGGCCGGGATGCGGTGCGCGATCGAGGCGAAGATCAGCAGGGACATGCCGTTGCCGATGCCGCGCTCGGTGACCTGCTCACCCAGCCACATGACGACCGTGGTCCCGGCGGTCATCACCAGCACGATGACGACCAGGGTGAAGACCGAGGACTCCGGGATGATCGGCAGCGAGCAGCCGGCGAACAGCTGGCCGCGCTCGGCCAGTGCGACGAAGCCGGTGCCCTGCAGGACCGCGATCCCGATCGTCAGGTACCGGGTGTACTGCGTCAGCTTGGACTGGCCGGACTGGCCTTCCTTCTTGAGCTGCTCGAACCGTGGGATGACCACCTGCAGGAGCTGGATGATGATGCTCGAGGTGATGTAGGGCATGATGCCCAGCGCGAAGATCGACAGCTGGAGCAGTGCCCCGCCGGAGAACAGGTTGATGAGCGAGTAGACGCTCGCGTTGTCGCCGCCCTCGACCTGGCGGACGCACTCCTGGATGTTCGGGTACGACACCCCCGGCGACGGCACGTTGGCACCGAGCCGGTACACCGCGACGATCGCCAGCGTGAAGAGGATCTTCTTGCGGAGATCCGGTGTGGTCAGGGCCGACCGGACTGCGCTGAGCACTCGGTGATCCTCCTACGACGTCGGCGGCCCGACACCGCCTGCGCCGTCCCCGGACGGGAACGGCCGGATTTCACAGGGTGCTGTACGCACCGTATGTGGGACGCCCGGGCCGGTATCCGGTTCCGGCGGAGGCCGCGCACACGCGCATGTCCCGTGACCTGCGCACACCGGACCGGTGCACGCAGACCGGAGGCGACTCTAACAGCGCGTCCGGGGCACTCCGGCGCCGCCCACGGGCGACCCCGCCACGAGGGGCGACGGTGCGGTTCCCGAGGGCCACCCGCCGGCGCCGGACGGTGCCCCGCACACGACGAAGGGGGCCGTGCCCGCAGGCACGACCCCCTTCGACTGTCCGGTCTCACGACCGTCCGGGCCTCACAGCTCGGAGACGGAACCGCCCGCCGCCGAGATCTTCTCGCGCGCGGACGCGGAGAACTTGTGGGCCTTCACGGTCAGGGCGACGCCCGAGAGCTCGCCCTCGCCGAGGACCTTGACCGGCTGGTTCTTGCGAACCGCGCCCGCCTCGGCCAGCTCCGCCGGACCGATCTCGCCGCCCTGCGGGAACAGGACGGCCAGCTCGCCGACGTTCACGGTCTGGTACTCGACCTTGAAGCGGTTCTTGAAGCCCTTGAGCTTCGGCAGCCGCATGTGCAGCGGCATCTGACCGCCCTCGAAGGCCGGCGACACGTTCTTGCGGGCCTTGGTGCCCTTGGTGCCGCGCCCGGCCGTCTTGCCCTTCGAGCCCTCACCACGACCCACACGGAGCCTGGCCTTCTTCGAGCCCGGGGCCGGACGCAGGTCGTGCAGCTTGATCACCGACTGCTCGGTCTCCTGCTCGCTCACGACTGCACCTCCTCCACGGTCACGAGGTGGCGCACGGTGTGGACGTACCCGCGGGTCTGCGGGTCGGCCTCACGCACCACCGACTGCCGGATCTTGCGGAGGCCGAGCGAGCGCAGCGTGTTCCGCTGGTTCTGCTTGGTCCCGATCCGGCTCTTCACCTGGGTGATCTTCCACGTGGCCATCGCGCTCACACCTTCGCCGCGTCGGCCTCGGCGCGCTGCCGCATCATGCTGTGCGGAGCGACGTCCTCGAGGGGCAGGCCACGGCGGGCCGCCACCTCCTCCGGACGCTGGACCGACTTCAGCGCGGCCACCGTGGCGTGCACGATGTTGATCGCGTTGTCGGAGCCGAGGGACTTGGACAGGATGTCGGAGATCCCGGCGCACTCGAGCACGGCACGCACCGGACCACCGGCGATGACACCGGTACCCGGCGAGGCCGGGCGCAGCATGACGACGCCTGCGGCGTCCTCACCCTGCACGCGGTGCACGATCGTGCCGCCGATGCGGGGGACGCGGAAGAAGTTCTTCTTCGCCTCCTCCACGCCCTTGGCGATCGCGGCCGGCACCTCCTTGGCCTTGCCGTAGCCGACGCCGACCAGGCCGTCACCGTCGCCGACGATCATCAGCGCGGTGAAGCTGAACCGGCGGCCGCCCTTGACGACCTTGGCCACGCGGTTGATCGTGACCAGCCGCTCGATGTACGGGGTCTTGTCCTGGGCCGCCCCGCCACGGCCACCGTCGCGACGGTCCCGGTTGTTGCGGTTGTCGTTGTTCCCGCCGCCCGGGGTCCCGCCGTCACGCCGCGTACGTCCCGGCATCAGACGATCCCTTCGATCTGCTTGTTGGACTTGCGCGCCATCAGAACTCCAGGCCCCCCTCGCGGGCGGCCTCGGCCAGAGCCGCGATCCGCCCGTGGTAGGCGAGCCCGCCGCGGTCGAACACGACCGCGGAGACGCCGGCCTCCTTGGCACGGGCGGCGATGAGCTCGCCGACCTTCGAGGCCTTGGCCTTCTTGTCGCCGTCCAGCGTGCGGACGTCGGCGTCGAGGCTCGACGCGTGGGCCAGGGTGCGCCCGGCCAGGTCGTCGATCAGCTGGACGGTGATGTGCCGCGAGGAGCGGTGGACCGCCAGCCGCGGACGCGCAGGCGTCCCGGAGATCTTCTTGCGGAGCCGGGCGTGCCGGCTGATGCGCGAGTCGCGACGCTTGCGCGCGACCTGCGACGCCATCCGGCGACGTGCGGCCCCGGACACGGTCTTCTCGGTCTCGGCCATCACTTACCCGTCTTTCCGACCTTGCGGCGGATCTGCTCGCCCGCGTAGCGGACGCCCTTGCCCTTGTACGGGTCGGGGCGACGCAGCTTGCGCAGGTTCGCGGCGGTCTCGCCGACGAGCTGCTTGTCGATACCGGAGACCGAGAACTTGGTCGGCGACTCGACCGCGAAGGTGATGCCCTCCGGCGGCTCGATGACGACCGGGTGCGAGTAGCCCAGGGCGAACTCGAGGTTCGATCCCTTGAGCTGGACCCGGTAACCGACGCCGTGGATCTCCAGCTTCTTCTCGTAGCCGGCGCTCACGCCGACGACGATGTTGTTCACGAGCGAGCGGGACAGACCGTGGTAGGCCCGGGTCTCGCGCTCCTCGTCAGGTCGCTGGACCAGCACCGTGCCGTCGTCGTCGCGCTCGACCGTGATCGGCTCGATGACGGTGTGCGACAGGGAGCCCTTGGGGCCCTTCGCGGTGACCGTGCGGCCGTCGATGGTGATCTCCACGCCGGACGGGACGGTGATGGGCAGCTTTCCGATGCGGGACATCGTTCGTTACCCCTCTCTCACCAGGCGTAGGCGAGGACTTCCCCGCCAACGCCGCTCCGGTAGGCCTGCTGGTCGGTCATCAGACCCCGCGAGGTCGAGATGATCGCCACGCCGAGGCCACCCAGGACCCGCGGCAGGTTCGTCGACTTCGCGTAGACGCGCAGACCGGGCTTGGAGACCCGGCGCAGGCCGGCGATGCTCCGCTCACGGTTGCGGCCGTACTTCAGCTCGACGACCAGGGACTTACCGACCTCGGCGTCCTCGGTGTGGTGCGCGGCGATGTAGCCCTCCTTCTGAAGGATCTCCGCAATGGCGACCTTCAGCTTCGAGTGGGGCATCACGACGCGGTCGTGGTAGGCCGAGTTCGCGTTCCGCAGACGGGTCAGCATGTCTGCGATCGGATCGGTCATCGTCATGGTGTCTGTCTCTTTCCCACCGTGGTTCCGCGCTCGTGGCGCGGCGCCCGCTCAGGGGCGCCGCACCACGGCAGTGGCCTTCGGTGATCAGGGTCGACCCGGGCCCCGCGGTTGCGGGGCCTGTGAGTCACCAGCTGGACTTGCTCACACCCGGCAGCTCGCCGGCGTGCGCCATGTCGCGCAGGCACACGCGGCAGAGGCCGAACTTGCGGAACACGGCACGCGGCCGGCCGCACTTCTGGCAGCGGGTGTAGGCACGGACGCCGAACTTCGGCGTGCCGTTGGCCTTGTTGATGAGCGCCTTCTTCGCCATTGCTCAGCTCTCCTTGAAGGGGAAGCCCAGGTGACGCAGCAGCGCCCGGCCCTCGGGGTTGGTGGTCGCGGTGGTCACGACGGTGATGTCCATACCCCGCGGACGGTCGATCTGGTCCGGGTCGATCTCGTGGAACATCGACTGCTCGGTGAGACCGAACGTGTAGTTGCCCCGGCCGTCGAACTGGTCGCCGTTCAGGCCCCGGAAGTCACGGATACGCGGGAGCGCGATCGTGAGCAGCCGGTCCAGGAACTCCCACATGCGGTCGTTCCGGAGGGTGACCTTGGCGCCGATGGGCATCCCCTCGCGCAGCTTGAACTGCGCGATCGACTTGGTCGCCCGCCGCAGCTGCGGCTTCTGGCCGGTGATGGTGGCCAGGTCCCGCAGCGCGCCGTCGATCAGCTTGGAGTCCCGCGCGGCGTCGCCCACACCCATGTTCACCACGACCTTGGTCAGGCCGGGGATCTGCATGACGTTCTTGTAGGCGAACTCCTGCTGCAGCTGCTCCTGGATCTCGTCCCGGTAGCGCTGCTTGAGACGCGGGATCGTCTTCTCAGCGGTGGTCATCTCAGATCTCCTTCCCGTTGCGCTTGGAGATCCGGACGCGGCGGGTGGCGCCGTCCTCGCCCTCGACGGTCTTCTTGCCGATACGGGTCGGCTTACCGTCGGAGTCGACGACCATCACGTTCGAGACGTGGATGGCCGCCTCCTGGGTGACGACCCCGCCGCTCTCGGCCCCGCGCTGGTTCTGGCTGACCCGGGTGTGCTTCTTGATCCGGTTCACGCCCTCGACCAGCACGCGCTGGCGCTCCGGGTAGGCCGCGATGACCTTGCCCTTGGCGCCCTTGTCCTTACCGGCGATCACCTGCACGGTGTCGCCCTTCTTCACCTTCATCTTCGCCTTCATGTCAGAGCACCTCCGGAGCGAGGGAGATGATCCTCATGAACTTGCGGTCGCGCAGCTCTCGCCCGACCGGGCCGAAGATTCGGGTCCCTCGAGGTCCGTTGTCCGGCTTGATCAGGACAGCGGCGTTCTCATCGAATCGGATGTAGCTGCCGTCGGGACGGCGCTTCTCCTTCTTGGTGCGCACGATGACCGCCTTGACGACGTCACCGCGCTTCACGCCGGCGCCGGGGATGGCCTCCTTGACCGTGGCGACGATGACGTCGCCGATCCCGGCGTAGCGCCGCGCGGAGCCGCCCAGCACCCGGATGCACAGGATCTCCTTGGCACCGGTGTTGTCGGCGACGCGCAGCCGCGACTCCTGCTGGATCACTGTGACTCCTACTTGGCCTTCTCGAGGATCTCCACCAGCCGCCAGCGCTTGGACGCAGACAGCGGGCGGGTCTCCATGAGGCGGACGCGGTCGCCGATACCGGCGGTGCCCTCCTCGTCGTGCGCCTTGACCTTGTTGGTCCGGCGGATGACCTTGCCGTAGAGGGGGTGCTTCACCCGGTCCTCGATGGACACGACGATCGTCTTGTCCATCTTGTCGGACACGACCAGGCCCTCGCGGACCTTGCGCTCCCCGCGCTCCTCGTTCACTTCGGTGCCGGCCTGCTCGCTCACGCCGCGCCCTCGCTCTCGGTCGGGGCGGCGGACAGGCCGAGCTCACGCTCACGCATGACGGTGTACGCCCGCGCGATGTCGTGGCGGACGGCCCGCAGCCGCCGGTTGTTGTCCAGCTGCCCGGTGGCCATCTGGAAGCGGAGGTTGAACAGCTCCTCCTTGGCCTCCCGGACGCGCACGACCAGCTCCTCGTCGGAGAGCTCGCGCAGCTCGGCTGCCTTGGTGTTGCCGCTGCTCGCCATCAGATGTCACCACCCTCACGGGACACGATCCGGCACTTCATGGGCAGCTTGTGGATGGCCCGACGGAGTGCTTCGTGGGCCACCTCCTTGTTCGGGAAGGTCATCTCGAACAGCACGCGGCCCGGCTTGACGTTCGTGACCCACTTCTCCGGCGAGCCCTTACCCGAGCCCATGCGGACCTCGGCGGGCTTCTTGGTCATCGGGATGTCCGGGAAGACGTTGATCCAGATCTTCCCGCCACGCTTGATGTGCCGGTTGATGGCGATACGTGCCGACTCGATCTGCCGGTTCGTCACGTAGGCCGGCTCCAGCGCCTGGATGCCCCAGTCACCGAAGGTGACCGCGGTACCGCCGCTGGCCATGCCCTTGCGCTTGGGCCGGTGCTGCTTGCGGTGCTTGACCTTGCGTGGGATCAGCATCGGTCAGCTCTCCCCACCGTTGCTCTGGTTCTCACCGGAGGCCGGGGCCTCGGCGGTCGCCGTCGCGGCGCCGCCGGACTGGCCGGCGCTCTGCGCGGCACGCCCGGCCTCGGTGCTGGTCGCGGTCGTGCCCGAGGCACCCGAGCGACGACGCGCCGGACGCTCGCGACGCGGGCCGCGGCCCGGCGCCTCGGCGGCCGGGGCACCCTCACGGCGCCCGCCGACGACGTCACCCTTGTAGATCCACACCTTCACGCCGATACGGCCGAAGGAGGTGCGGGCCTCGAACAGGCCGTAGTCGATGTCCGCGCGCAGCGTGTGCAGCGGGACCCGACCCTCGCGGTAGAACTCCGACCGCGACATCTCGGCACCGCCGAGGCGGCCCGAGCACTGGACCCGGATGCCCTTGACCTGCGGGCTGCGCATGGCCGACTGGATGGCCTTGCGCATGGCCCGCCGGAAGGCGACCCGGTTCGACAGCTGCTCGGCCACGCCCTGCGCGACGAGCTGGGCGTCGGACTCCGACGCCTTGACCTCGAGGATGTTGAGCTGAACCTGCTTCTTGGTCAGCTTCTCGAGGTTGCCGCGGATGCGGTCGGCCTCGGCGCCGCGACGGCCGATCACGATGCCCGGACGGGCGGTGTGGATGTCCACCCGCACGCGGTCCCGGGTCCGCTCGATCTCGACCTTGGAGATGCCGGCCCGCTCCATGCCCTTGGAGAGCATCTTGCGGATCTCGACGTCCTCCTTCACGTACTCCGAGTACTGCTTGTCGGCGTACCAGCGCGACTTCCAGTCCGTGGTGATGCCCAGGCGGAAGCCGTGCGGGTTGATCTTCTGCCCCATCAGCGGGCCCTCCCCTTCGCACCACGACGGCCGGCCTTGCTCGGCACGGACTCGACCTCGATGGTGATGTGGCTCGTCCGCTTGCGGATCCGGTAGGCGCGCCCCTGGGCACGCGGACGGATGCGCTTGAGCGTCGGGCCCTCGTCGACCATGGCCACGGCCACCACGAGGGTGTCCGGGTCCAGGTCCAGGTTGTTCTCCGCGTTGGCCGCGGCGCTCGCCACGACCTTCGCCACCGGCTCGGCGGCCGCCTGCGGCGAGAACCGCAGGATCGCCAGCGCCTCGTTCACCGGCAGGCCGCGGACCAGGTCCACGACGCGCCGGGTCTTCATGGGCGAGCTGCGGACGAACCGGGCCACCGCGCGCGCACGAGTCGGCTCGAGCGCAGCGCCGGTGGTGTCGGCTGCAGTGTTCACTGCATCAGCCATTTCTCTCCACCTCTCCTTGTCGCTGGTTCGGGCCGGCTACTAGCGCCGACGCGCCTTGCGGTCGTCCTTGATGTGGCCCCGGAACGTGCGCGTCGGAGCGAACTCGCCGAGCTTGTGCCCGACCATCGAGTCCGAGACGAACACCGGGACGTGCTTGCGACCGTCGTGGACGGCGATCGTGTGACCGATCATGTCCGGGATGACGGTGGACCGGCGGGACCACGTGCGGATCACGGTCTTCTTGCCGGACTCGTTGAGGGCGTCCACCTTCTTGAGCAGGTGGTCGTCCACGAAGGGGCCCTTCTTCAGGCTGCGCGGCATCTCTTACCTCCCTGCTCAGCGCTTCTTGCCGGTACGGCGCCGGCGGACGATCAACTTGTCGGACGGCTTGTTGCGGCGGGTACGGCCCTCGGGCGTACCGGCCGGGTTCACCGGGTGGCGGCCACCGGAGGTCTTGCCCTCACCACCACCGTGCGGGTGGTCGACCGGGTTCATGACGACACCGCGGACGGTCGGGCGCTTGCCCTTCCACCGCATGCGGCCCGCCTTACCCCAGTTGATGTTGGAGTGCTCCGAGTTGCCCACCGCGCCGATCGTCGCGCGGCAGCGGACGTCGACGTTGCGGATCTCGCCGGAGGGCATCCGCAGCTGCGCGTAGGGACCGTCCTTGGCGACCAGCTGGACGCCGGCACCCGCCGAGCGCGCGATCTTGGCGCCGCCACCGGGGCGGAGCTCGATCGCGTGCACCACGGTGCCCGTCGGGATGTTGCGCAGCGGCAGGTTGTTGCCCACCTTGATGTCGGCCCGGGGGCCGTTCTCGATCCGGTCGCCCTGCTTGAGGCGGGCCGGCGCGATGATGTAGCGCTTCTCGCCGTCCGCGTAGTGCAGCAGCGCGATCCGCGAGGTGCGGTTCGGGTCGTACTCGATGTGCGCGACCGTGGCCGGCACACCGTCCTTGTCGTTGCGCCGGAAGTCGATCAGGCGGTAGGCCCGCTTGTGACCGCCGCCCTGGTGGCGCGTGGTGATCCGCCCGTGCGCGTTGCGGCCGCCCTTGTTGTGCAGCGGGCGCAGCAGCGACTTCTCGGGGGTGTCCCGGGTGATCTCGGCGAAGTCCGCGACGCTCGAGCCGCGGCGGCCGGAGGTCGTCGGCTTGTACTTACGAATGGCCATCGGTCAGCTCGCTCCCTCAGCTCGCCTGGCCACCGAACACGTCGATCGCCTTGCTCTCCTCGGAGAGCGTGACGATCGCGCGCTTGGTGTCCTTGCGCTTGCCGTAGCCGGTGCGGGAGCGCTTGCGCTTGCCCGGGCGGTTCAGCGTGTTCACGCTGGTCACCTTGACCCCGAACACCTTCTCCACGGCGATCTTGATCTCGGTCTTGTTCGCGTCCGGGGCCACGACGAAGGTGTACTGCCGCTCGTCGAGCAGCCCGTAGCTCTTCTCCGAGACGACCGGCGCGAGCAGCACGTCCCGCGGGTCCGTGACGGTCTGTCCGCTCACTTGTCCGCCTCCTCAGCGTCGGTGTCGACGCGCAGCTCCGCAGGCTTCGTGCTGCGGCCGGCAGCCTTCGGCTTCGCGACCGGGCCGGCCAGGAACTCGTCCAGCGCCGTCTGCGTGAACAGCACGACGTCGTTGACGAGCACGTCGTGGGTGTTCAGCTGGTCCGGCGCGATGAGGTGCACCTGCGGCAGGTTGCGCAGGCTCAGCACCGCGGTGGTCGCGTCACGCTCGACGACGACCAGCGCACGCGTGTCGGCATCGCCGAGCACGGCCGCGAGGGCCTGGCGTGCCGACTTGGTCGACGGGGTCTCCCCCGCGACCAGCTCGGACGCGACGTGCACGCGGCCGGCGCGGGCCCGGTCCGAGAGGGCGCCACGCAGGGCGGCGGCCTTCATCTTCTTCGGGACCTTCTGCGCGTAGTCACGCGGCGTCGGGCCGTGGACGGTGCCACCACCGGCGAACTGCGGCGCGCGGACCGAACCCTGACGGGCGCGGCCGGTGCCCTTCTGCCGGTACGGCTTCTTGCCACCGCCGCGAACCTCGCCGCGGGTCTTGGTGTCGTGCGTGCCCTGGCGCGCCGCGTTCAGCTGCGCGGTCACCACCTGGTGCATGAGGGACACGTTGGCGGTCACGTCGAAGACGTGGTCCGGCAGCTCGACGCTGCCCGCCGCCTTGCCCTCGGGGGACTGGATCTGCACGGTGCTCACTTGCCATCACCCTTCGCGGGGGTCTTCACCACGACGAGGCCACCGCGGGGACCGGGGACCGCGCCCTTGATGAGCAGCAGGCCGCGCTCGGCGTCCACGCGGTACACCTTCAGGTTCTGCGTGGTCTGGCGCTCGTTGCCCATACGGCCGGCCATCCGGATGCCCTTGAAGACGCGGCCCGGGGTGGCGCAGCCACCGATCGAGCCCGGGGAGCGGTGCTTGCGCTGGGTACCGTGCGAGGCACCCAGACCGCTGAACCCGTGGCGCTTCATGACGCCGGCGAAGCCCTTGCCCTTGGTGGTGCCGACCACGTCGACCTCGGCGATCTCGGAGAACGCCTCGACGGTGATCTCCTGGCCGGGGGTGTAGTCGGCGGCGTCGGCGGTGCGCAGCTCGAGGAGGTGCCGGCGCGGCGTCACGCCCGCCTTGGCGAAGTGGCCGGACTCCGGCTTGTTCACCTTGCGCGGGTCGATCGCGCCGTAGGCCAGCTGGACGGCGGTGTAGCCGTCCGTGTCCTCGGAGCGCACCTGGGTCACGACGTTGGGTCCGGCCTGGACCACGGTGACCGGCACGACGCGGTTGTTCTCGTCGAACACCTGGGTCATCCCGAGCTTGGTGCCGAGGATCCCGGTGATCTTCCTGGCCTGCTTGGTAGCAGTCGTCTTGTTGATCGAAGTCATCGTCCCCACGCCTTACTGGATGTTGACGTCGACACTGGCCGGCAGGTCGATGCGCATGAGCGCGTCCACCGTCTTCGGCGTCGGGTCGAGAATGTCGATCAGCCGCTTGTGCGTGCGCATCTCGAAGTGCTCGCGCGAGTCCTTGTACTTGTGCGGCGAGCGGATGACGCAGTACACGTTCTTCTCGGTCGGCAGCGGCACCGGCCCGACGACCCGGGCACCGGTACGCGTCACAGTCTCCACGATCTTGCGAGCAGACGCGTCGATTGCCTCGTGGTCATAGGCCTTGAGCCTGATGCGGATCTTCTGTCCCGCCATGGTCGTCGGTCGTCCTCTTCTTCCTGCCGCGGGGGATGTCGCGGTGTCGGCCCCGTTAGAACTCGCGCCGTGCTGCCACCGTTGCGGGGCGGCCGGCTGCGGCCCGTGCTCTGTTCAGGTCTGTCGGCCCGGATCCGTGCCTCCAGTTGCCCGGAGCACGCGTCCTGCCGGGGCTCTCCGGTCCACGAGGTCGGGCGTGTCGCGCCCTGACCCACATGGCTGTGCCCGGGTCACCGCGTCCCACCCCCTTGTGGGGCGGGCATGTCGCTTGGTCTTCCTCGTCCCGAGGCCCTGCACCACGAGGGGCGCACGACCACGAGGCCGAGACTGACGACGGACACGGCGCGGGAACGCTCGTCCCTGAACTACCGGCTGACCGGGAACAGGAGCGGCGCATCCACGCGCCGTGCCGTCGTGCAACCCGTCAAGGATGACACACGCCTGTGTGCCCCCTCGAACCGGGGGTGGGTAACGGGGCGACCGGTCTCCCGGCCGCCCCGTCGCCTCACTTGTTGATCTTGGTGACCTGGCCGGCGCCCACGGTGCGGCCACCCTCACGGATGGCGAACTGCAGGCCCTCCTCCATGGCGATCGGCTGGATCAGCTGAACGCTCATGGTGGTGTTGTCACCCGGCATGACCATCTCGGTGCCCTGCGGGAGGGTCACGACGCCGGTCACGTCGGTCGTCCGGAAGTAGAACTGCGGACGGTAGTTGTTGAAGAACGGGGTGTGACGGCCGCCCTCGTCCTTGCCCAGGATGTAGACCTGGCCCTCGAACTCGGTGTGCGGCGTGATCGAACCCGGCTTCACGACGACCTGGCCGCGCTCCACGTCCTCACGCTTGATGCCGCGCAGGAGCAGGCCGACGTTCTCGCCGGCACGACCCTCGTCGAGGATCTTCCGGAACATCTCGACACCGGTGACGGTGGTCGAGGTCTTGTCCGGGCGGATGCCGACGATGTCGACGTTCTCGTTGACCTTGACGATGCCGCGCTCGACACGGCCGGTCACGACGGTGCCGCGGCCGGTGATCGTGAAGACGTCCTCGACGGGCATGAGGAACGGCTTCTCGATGTCGCGCTCGGGCTCCGGGATCGAGTCGTCGACGGCGTCCATGAGCTCGACGATGGCGTTGGCCCACTTCTCGTCGCCCTCGAGCGCCTTCAGCGCCGAGACGCGGACGATCGGGAGGTCGTCGCCCGGGTAGTCCTGCTCCGAGAGGAGCTCACGGACCTCCATCTCGACGAGCTCCATGATCTCCTCGTCGTCGACCATGTCGGCCTTGTTCAGCGCGACGACGATGTACGGCACGCCGACCTGACGCGCGAGCAGCACGTGCTCACGGGTCTGCGGCATCGGGCCGTCGGTCGCGGCGACCACGAGGATGGCGCCGTCCATCTGGGCGGCACCGGTGATCATGTTCTTCACGTAGTCGGCGTGCCCGGGGCAGTCGACGTGCGCGTAGTGCCGCTTCTCGGTCTGGTACTCGACGTGCGCGATGGAGATCGTGATACCGCGCTGACGCTCCTCGGGCGCCTTGTCGATCATGTCGAACGCCGACGCCTCGTTGAGGTTCGGGTACTTGTCGTGCAGAACCTTGGTGATGGCCGCCGTCAGCGTGGTCTTGCCGTGGTCGATGTGACCGATCGTGCCGATGTTGACGTGCGGCTTGTTCCGCTCGAACTTCGCCTTCGCCACTTCAGGGTCCTCCTGGACTGATGGGGTTCACTCCGCCGTGCTGACGGCAGGTCTGTGGTCTGTGGGTGCGGGGCGCGGACCTTACCGATCCGCGTCCCACGCCCTTCGAGCAGGTCGGACTGCGTGCCGGCCCGCCCGCGGCCGCGGGGGTCATGTCCCCCGCGACCGTCGCAGCGGGACTTACTCGCCCGTCGCCTTCGCGATGATCTCCTTGGCCACGTTCTGCGGCACCTCCGCGTAGGAGTCGAAGACCATCGTGTAGTTGGCCCGGCCCTGGGTCCGCGACCGGAGGTCGCCGACGTAGCCGAACATCTCGGACAGCGGCACGAGCGCCTTGACGACGCGGGCGCCTGCCCGCTCCTCCATGGCCTGGACCTGGCCGCGGCGGGAGTTCAGGTCGCCGATGACGTCACCCATGTAGTCCTCGGGGGTGGTGACCTCGACGGCCATCATCGGCTCGAGGATGGCGGGGCTCGCCTTGCGGGCCGCCTCCTTGAACACCATCGAACCGGCGACCTTGAAGGCCATCTCCGAGGAGTCGACCTCGTGGTACTGCCCGTCCAGCAGGGTGCACTTCACGCCGACCACGGGGTAGCCGGCCTGGATGCCGTACTGCATGGCGTCCTGGACACCCTGGTCGACCGACGGGATGTACTCCCGCGGGATACGACCACCGGTGACCTTGTTGTCGAACTCGTACAGCGCACCGTCGCCGCCGGTCAGCGGCTCCAGGTTGATGATGACGCGGGCGAACTGGCCCGAGCCACCGGTCTGCTTCTTGTGCGTGTACTCGTACTTCATCACCGGCTGCCGGATGGTCTCCCGGTAGGCGACCTGCGGCTTGCCGATGTTGGCCTCGACCTTGAAGTCGGACTTCATGCGGTTGACCAGCACCTCGAGGTGCAGCTCGCCCATGCCCGCGATGATGGTCTGGCCGGTCTCGTCGTCCAGGGAGACCTGGAACGTCGGGTCCTCCTCGGCGAGCTTCTGGATCGCCGTGGAGAGCTTCTCCTGGTCCGCCTTCGACTTGGGCTCGACGGCGACCTGGATGACCGGGTCCGGGAAGGTCATCGACTCGAGGACGATCGGCGACTGCGAGTCGCAGAGGGTGTCCCCGGTGGTCGTGTCCTTCAGACCGATGACCGCGTAGATGTGGCCGGCCACGGCCTCGTCGACCGGGTTCTCCTTGTTGGAGTGCATCTGGAAGAGCTTCCCGATGCGCTCCTTGCGGTCCTTGGTCGAGTTGATGATCTGCGCGCCCGACGCGACCCGGCCCGAGTAGACCCGGACGTAGGTGAGCTTGCCGAAGAACGGGTGCGCGGCGACCTTGAAGGCCAGAGCCGAGAACGGCTCCTCCTTCGAGGGCTTGCGCACCGCAGGCGTCTCACCGTCGGTCAGGAAGCCCTCGACCGGCGGGACGTCGTACGGCGACGGCAGGTACGCGATCACCGCGTCCAGCATCGGCTGGACGCCCTTGTTCTTGAACGCGGAGCCGCAGAGCACCGGGTACGCGGACCGGCTTGTGACCAGGGAGCGGATACCGGTCTTGATCTCGTCGACGGTGAGCTCCTCACCGCCGAAGTACTTCTCCATCAGGGCGTCGTCGGTCTCGGCGACGGCCTCGACGAGGGCGGTGCGGTACTCCTGGGCCTTCTCGACGAGGTCGGCCGGGATCTCCTCGACCGTGTAGTCCTCGCCCTTGGCCACCTCACCGCGCCAGGTCAGCGCGCGCATCTCGACCAGGTCGACGACGCCGATGAAGTCGCTCTCGCTGCCGATCGGGATCTGCAGCGGGAGCGGCGTGGCGTTCAGCCGGTCCTTGATCGTCTGGACGGTGAAGTAGAAGTCCGCGCCGAGCTTGTCCATCTTGTTGACGAAGCAGATACGCGGGACGTCGTACTTGGTGGCCTGCCGCCAGACCTGCTCGGACTGCGGCTCCACACCCTCCTTGCCGTCGAAGACCGCGACGGCACCGTCGAGCACCCGCAGGGAGCGCTCGACCTCGACCGTGAAGTCCACGTGGCCGGGGGTGTCGATGATGTTGATCTGGTGGTCTTTCCAGAAGCAGGTCGTCGCGGCGGACGTGATCGTGATGCCGCGCTTCTGCTCCTCCTCCATCCAGTCCATCGTCGCGCCGCCGTCGTGCACCTCACCGATCTTGTAGTTGATCCCGGTGTAGTACAGGATCCGCTCGGTGGTGGTGGTCTTCCCGGCGTCGATGTGGGCCATGATGCCGATGTTGCGGACCTTCGTGAGGTCCGTCAGCACATCCTGTGCTGCCACTTCTCAGCTCTCCCTCGATCGCGAGATGGCACCCGACGGTCGGCCGGTCACCAGCGGTAGTGGGCGAAGGCGCGGTTCGACTCCGCCATCTTGTGCATGTCCTCGCGCCGCTTGACGCTGGCACCGAGGCCGTTGCTCGCGTCGAGCAGCTCGTTCATGAGGCGCTCGACCATGGTCTTCTCACGCCGCTGGCCCGAGTAGGTCACCAGCCAGCGCAGACCCAGGGTGGTCTGCCGGACGGCACGGACCTCGACCGGGACCTGGTAGGTCGCGCCACCGACACGGCGGCTGCGGACCTCGAGGGCCGGCTTCACGTTGTCCAGTGCACGCTTGAGCGTGACGACCGGGTCGGTGCCGGTCTTGTCACGGGTGCCCTCGAGCGCGGCGTACACGATGCGCTCGGCGAGAGAGCGCTTGCCGTCCTTGAGGACCTTGTTCACCAGCTGGGTGACCAGCGGCGAGCCGTACACCGGGTCCGAGACCAGCGGACGCTTGGGGGCGGGGCCCTTGCGCGGCATCAGCTCTTCTCCTTCTTCGCGCCGTACTTGCTGCGGCTCTGCTTGCGGTTCTTGACGCCCTGGGTGTCCAGCGACCCGCGGATCACCTTGTAACGCACGCCGGGGAGGTCCTTCACACGACCACCGCGCACCAGCACGATGGAGTGCTCCTGCAGGTTGTGGCCCTCGCCGGGGATGTACGCGGTGACCTCGATACCGCTGGACAGCCGGACGCGGGCGACCTTGCGGAGCGCGGAGTTCGGCTTCTTCGGGGTGGTCGTGTACACGCGGGTGCAGACCCCACGGCGCTGGGGGCTGCCCTTCAGTGCGGCCGTGGTGGTCTTCGCGACCTTGTCCTCACGGCCCTTTCGGACCAGCTGCTGGATCGTGGGCATGAACCGTCTACTTCTTCCCGTCGACGTGGCTCGACTGTGTGTCTAGGCGCTGTTGCTTCGTACTGGGTACTCCGGGATCCGGGCGCCGGAACGGCGGATGGACCGCCACCGTCGCTACCGATCCCCGGGGTCGGGCGTGTCGTCCCGTGCTCGTGCCCGGCCTCGAGGGCCCCGCACGTACTCGGGGACGTCCACCGTGCCGGTGCGCGGCGGGGCGGTCCGGGGTGCGGGCACCGGGGACCGAGCGCCACGAGGCACGCGGATCGGCCCGACCGAAGTCGAGCGCAGGACATGACGATACCGGGCCCTCTTCGACACGGTCAAAGCGGGTCGGTCGCGACCTCGCCTCGCGGTCCTCCGGGGGCTTCGGAGGGCCGGCGGATCCACCGGGCAGAACCCGGCGGAGACCTGTGGTGACCCGACCCTGCCGTACGGGACGGCACCTGGCAAGCAGGCTCACCCGCTCGTCGCAGGTCGTCCGCCGCTCGCCGCGGTGGGGTCACCCGTGGCCGATGATCTCCTCGCGCGGGCGCCCACCTGGGGATTCGGGACTCCGGTGCGGTGGATACCGTCCGGTATGCACCTGCCGACGGCCGTGAACCGGCTCGCCACGCGCGCGATCATCGCGCCTCTGCTGTCCCCCAGCCTACCTCTGCCCGTCCGGCGGACCGGACTCGACCTCGTCGGGGCGTCGCTGCCGCTCCCCCGCGGCACCCGCCGGTCCCGCGGCGAGCTGGGCGGGGTCCGCACCGACGTGGTCGCGCCGCCCGGGGCACTCGCCCCGCACCGCGTGCTCTACCTGCACGGAGGCGGCTACGTCGTCGGGTCCGCGTCGTCGCACCGCCCACTGCTGGCGGGCCTGGCGCACGCGACCGGCACGGCGGTGTTCGCCCCGGCCTACCGGCTGGCGCCCGAGCACCCGTTCCCGGCCGCGCTGGACGACGCGCTCGCCGCCTGGCGGGCGCTCCGTGCGGACGGGTTCCCGGCGCACCGGATCGCCGTCGCCGGGGACTCCGCGGGCGGCGGGCTCACGATGTCGCTGCTGCTGCGGCTGCGGGCGCTCGGCGAGGAGCTGCCGGGGGCGATCGGTCTGATCTCGCCGTGGCTGGACCTGAGCGGCACCGCGGACGCCCTGACCCGCAACGCCGCGACCGACGTCCTGCTCGACGGCTCGTGGATCCACACGATGGCAGGCGACTACGCGGGCCCGCACCGCGACGCCGCGGAGCTGACCCCGCTGGAGGCCGACCTGGCCGGGCTGCCGCCGCTGCACGTCGTCGCCGGCGCCGACGAGCTCCTGGTCGACGACGCCGACGCGCTGGTCGACCTGGCCCGCGCAGCCGGCACCCCGGTGACCTACGAGCGGGCGCCGGGCATGTGGCACGCCTACCCGATCCTGGCCGGGCTGCTCGCCGAGGCCGACGTGTCACTGAACCGGCTCGGGGCGGCGCTGCGGGCCGACTGCACCCGCTGAGCAGTCCCCCGGGCGGTCACACACCCGGAACGACATGGCCCGGGCCGACACCGCCCGGAACGACACAGCCCCGAACGACACAGCCCCGGAACGCACGAACGGGGCCGGGCACCGCCACGGGAGAGCGGTGTCCGGCCCCGTCCGGGACCTCTTCGGTGCGTTCCGGCAGACCGTCGCCTGCCGGAACGTTGCGCTAACGCATCAGCGGTAGTCGCGCCCGAAGTCGTAGTCGTCCAGCGGCACGGCCGCACCGGTGCCGGTACCGAACACGTCGGGGCCGTAGTAGCCGTCGTCGTAGCTCGGCAGCGCGTAGGCGGCCGCGCGGGCCTCCTCGGTCGGCTGGACCTGGATGTTGCGGTAGCGGTTGATGCCCGTACCGGCCGGGATCAGCTTACCGATGATCACGTTCTCCTTGAGCCCGACGAGCTTGTCGCGCTTTCCGTTGATCGCGGCATCGGTGAGGATCCGGGTGGTCTCCTGGAACGAGGCCGCGGACAGCCACGACTCCGTCGCCAGCGAGGCCTTGGTGATCCCCATGAGGACCGGACGGCCCGAGGCCGGCTCCAGCCCCTCGGAGACGACCCGGCGGTTCTCGGACTCGAACTCGCCCCGCTCGGCCAGTGCACCGGGCAGGAACTCGGTCGCACCCGAGTCGATGATCGTCACCCGGCGCAGCATCTGCCGGACGATGACCTCGATGTGCTTGTCGTGAATGTCCACGCTCTGCGTGCGGTACACCTTCTGCACCTCACGCACGAGGTGCAGCTGCACCTCACGCGGGCCCATGACGCGCAGCACCTCGTGCGGGTCCGCCGTGCCCTCGAGGAGCAGCTGGCCGACCGTCACGTGGTCACCGTCGGCCAGCGGCCGCTCGACGCCGTCGACCGAGGTCATCCCGAGCCACTGCCGCTTGGACAGCTTCTCGTAGACGATCTCCTCGCCGCCGTCGTCCGGGATCAGCGTGATCTTCCAGAAGCGGTCGCCGTCCTCGATGCGGATGCGCCCGTCGACGTCGGCGATCGGCGCCTTGCCGCGCGGGACCCGGGCCTCGAAGAGCTCGGTGACACGCGGCAGACCGGTCGTGATGTCGTCGCCGGCCACACCACCGATGTGGAAGGTACGCATCGTGAGCTGGGTACCCGGCTCACCGATCGACTGCGCCGCGACGATGCCGACGGCCTCGCCGACGTCCACCAGCTTGCCGGTGGCCATCGAGCGGCCGTAGCACATCGCGCAGATGCCGGTGGCGGACGCGCAGGTCAGCGCGGACCGCACCCGGATCTGCCGGACGCCGGCCTCGACCAGCGCGTCGAGCGCCGGGTCGCCCAGGTCGTCGCCCTTGCCGACGATGACCGTCCCGTCCGGGGCGGTGACCTCCTCGGCCGAGGTACGGGCGTACACCGAGGTCCGCAGGTAACGGTGCGGGATGAGCCGCCCGTCCGCGGTCTCCTCGGTCACCGGCATGGTGATCGCACGCTCGGTGCCGCAGTCGACCTCGCGGACGATGACGTCCTGCGACACGTCGACCAGACGACGGGTCAGGTAACCCGAGTCGGCGGTCCGCAGCGCGGTGTCCGCCAGACCCTTCCGGGTGCCGTGCGTGGAGATGAAGTACTCCAGCACGGACAGGCCCTCGCGGAAGTTCGACTTGATGGGCCGCGGGATGTACTCGCCCTTCGGGTTCGCCACCAGGCCCTTCATGCCCGCCAGCTGGCGGACCTGGGCCATGTTGCCCGCGGCACCGGACTGCACGATCGTCGGGATCGGGTTGTCCTGGGGGAAGTTCTCCTCCATGGACTTCGCGACCTCCTCCGAGGCCTGCGACCAGATCTTGACCATCTCGTCGTTGCGCTCCTGGTGCGACAGGGCACCACGCTGGTAGCGCTTGTTGATCTGGTCGGCCTTCGCCTCGTAGGAGTCGAGGATCTCCTGCTTCTTCGGCGGGACCACGACGTCGTCGATGGCCAGCGTGACGCCCGAGCGGGTCGCCCAGTAGAAGCCGGCGTCCTTGAGCCGGTCCAGGACCTGCGCGACCTCGGTCATCGAGTACCGCTCGGCCAGGTCGTTGATGATCGCGGCCTGGCGCTTCTTCGGGAGTGGCTCGTTGATGAACGGGTAGTCCGCCGGGAGCAGCTCGTTGAACAGCACCCGGCCCAGTGTGGTCTCCGCCGTCCAGACACCGTGCTCGTTCACCGACTCCTCGGGCACGCCCGCGGTGGGGGTGACCTGCTCAAGACGGATCTTGATCGGCGCCTGCAGGTGGAGCACCTTGCGGTCGTAGGCCATGATCGCCTCGGCCACGGTGCCGTAGTGGTTGCCGGCGCCCTGGGCGTCCTCGCGCAGCCGGGTCAGGTGGAACAGACCCGTCACCATGTCCAGACGCGGCATCGCCAGCGGGCGGCCGGACGCCGGGGACAGGATGTTGTTCGAGGACAGCATCAGGACCCGGGCCTCGGACTGCGCCTCGGCCGACAGCGGCAGGTGCACCGCCATCTGGTCACCGTCGAAGTCCGCGTTGAACGCCTCGCAGACCAGCGGGTGCAGCTGGATGGCCTTGCCCTCCACCAGCTGCGGCTCGAAGGCCTGGATACCGAGGCGGTGCAGGGTCGGTGCCCGGTTCAGCAGCACGGGGTGCTCGGAGATGACCTCCTCGAGCACGTCCCACACCTGCGAGCGGCCGCGCTCGACCATCCGCTTGGCCGACTTGATGTTCTGCGCGTGGTTGAGGTCCACCAGGCGCTTCATCACGAACGGCTTGAACAGCTCCAGCGCCATCTGCTTGGGCAGACCGCACTGGTGCAGCTGCAGCTGCGGGCCGACGACGATGACCGAACGGCCGGAGTAGTCGACGCGCTTGCCGAGCAGGTTCTGGCGGAACCGGCCCTGCTTGCCCTTCAGCAGGTCCGACAGCGACTTGAGCGGGCGGTTGCCCGGACCGGTCACCGGCCGGCCGCGACGGCCGTTGTCGAACAGCGCGTCCACGGACTCCTGGAGCATCCGCTTCTCGTTGTTGACGATGATCTCGGGCGCGCCGAGGTCGATCAGTCGCTTGAGGCGGTTGTTCCGGTTGATGACCCGGCGGTACAGGTCGTTCAGGTCCGAGGTGGCGAAGCGGCCACCGTCGAGCTGCACCATCGGGCGCAGGTCCGGCGGGATGACCGGGACGCAGTCGAGCACCATGCCCATCGGCGAGTTGCCGGTGGACTGGAACGCCGCGACGACCTTGAGGCGCTTGAGGGCACGGAGCTTCTTCTGCCCCTTGCCGCTGCGGATGATCTCGCGCAGCTTCTCCGCCTCGGCCTCGATGTCGAAGTTCTCCAGCAGCTTCTGGATCGCCTCGGCACCCATGGCGCCGGTGAAGTAGTCGCCGTAGCGGTCGTACAGCTCGCGGTAGATCGACTCGTCCGCGATGAGCTGCTGGACGTCGAGCTTGGTGAACGTCGTCCAGATCTCGTCGAGCCGGTCCAGCTCACGCTGGGCACGGTCGCGGAGCTGGCGCATCTCCCGCTCGCCGCCGTCCTTGACCTTGCGGCGGACGTCGCCCTTGGCACCCTCGGCCTCGAGCTCGGCGATGTCCTGCTCGAGCTTCTGCGCGCGGGCCTCGAGGTCCGCGTCGCGGGTCTGCTCGATCCGCCGGCGCTCCACGCTCATCTCGTTCTCGAGCGTGGACATGTCGTTGTGCCGCAGCTCGGTGTTCACCGAGGTGATCACGTACGCCGCGAAGTAGATGATCTTCTCGAGGTCCTTGGGAGCCAGGTCGAGCAGGTAGCCCAGCCGGCTCGGGACGCCCTTGAAGTACCAGATGTGCGTGACCGGCGCGGCCAGCTCGATGTGGCCCATCCGCTCACGACGCACCTTGGCGCGAGTGACCTCGACGCCGCAGCGCTCGCAGATGATGCCCTTGAAGCGGACGCGCTTGTACTTGCCGCAGTAGCACTCCCAGTCCCGGGTCGGACCGAAGATCTTCTCGCAGAAGAGCCCGTCCTTCTCCGGCTTCAGGGTGCGGTAGTTGATGGTCTCGGGCTTCTTGACCTCGCCGTGCGACCACTGGCGGATGCCCTCGGCGGTGGCCAGGCCGATGCGCAGTTCGTCGAAGAAGTTGACGTCGAGCACGTAAGTCCTCTGTTTCTTCGTAAAGTCGGCTAGTCGATCTACGGGCGGGTCAGTTGACGACGTCGTCGACGGTCATCGACTCCGAGCCCGGGCGGCTGGACAGGTTGATGCCCAGGTTCGCCGCGGCGCGCTCGAGGTCCTCGTCGTCGGCGTCCCGCATCTCGATCGCCGCACCGTCGCTGGAGAGCACCTCGACGTTCAGGCAGAGCGACTGCAGCTCCTTGAGCAGCACCTTGAACGACTCGGGGATCCCCGGCTCCGGGATGTTCTCGCCCTTGACGATCGCCTCGTAGACCTTCACGCGGCCCACGACGTCGTCGGACTTGATCGTCAGCAGCTCCTGCAGGGTGTAGGCCGCGCCGTACGCCTGCATGGCCCAGCACTCCATCTCGCCGAAGCGCTGGCCACCGAACTGCGCCTTACCGCCCAGCGGCTGCTGGGTGATCATCGAGTACGGGCCGGTCGACCGGGCGTGGATCTTGTCGTCCACCAGGTGGGCCAGCTTCAGGATGTACATGTAGCCGACCGCGACCGGGAACGGGTACGGCTCACCGGAGCGGCCGTCGAGCAGCTCCGCCTTGCCGTCCGAACCGACCATCCGCTCGCCGTCCCGGTTCGGCAGCGTGCTGCCGAGCAGGCCGGTGATCTCGTTCTCGCGGGCACCGTCGAAGACCGGAGTGGCGGTCTTGGTGTCCGCGGGGACCGAGTAGAGCTCCTCGGGCATCTGCGACGCCCACTCGGGCTCGCCCTCGATCTCCCAGCCGGTCTTGGCGATCCACCCGAGGTGGGTCTCCAGGACCTGGCCGATGTTCATCCGTCGCGGAACACCGTGGGTGTTCAGGATGATGTCGATCGGGGTGCCGTCCGCGAGGAACGGCATGTCCTCGACCGGCAGGATCTTGCCGATGACGCCCTTGTTGCCGTGGCGGCCGGCGAGCTTGTCACCGTCGGAGATCTTGCGCTTCTGGGCCACGTAGACGCGGACCAGCTCGTTGACGCCCGGGGCCAGCTCGTCGTCGTCGTCGCGGGAGAAGACCCGGATGCCGATGACCTTGCCGTACTCGCCGTGCGGCACCTTCAGCGAGGTGTCGCGGACCTCGCGCGCCTTCTCGCCGAAGATCGCGCGGAGCAGGCGCTCCTCCGGGGTCAGCTCGGTCTCGCCCTTCGGCGTCACCTTGCCGACCAGGATGTCGCCCGGCTGCACCTCGGCACCGATCCGGATGATGCCGCGCTCGTCGAGGTCGGCGAGCACGTCCTCGGAGACGTTCGGGATGTCCCGCGTGATCTCCTCGGCACCCAGCTTGGTGTCGCGGGCGTCGACCTCGTGCTCCTCGATGTGGATCGAGGTGAGGACGTCGTCCTGGACGAGGCGCTGCGACAGGATGATCGCGTCCTCGTAGTTGTGGCCCTCCCACGGCATGATCGCCACGAGCAGGTTCTTGCCCAGGGCCATCTCGCCGTCCTGGGTGCAGGGACCGTCGGCGAGCACCTGGCCCACCTCGACCCGCTGGCCCTCGTCGACGACGGGCTTCTGGTTGTTGCAGGTGCCCTGGTTCGAGCGGCGGAACTTGTTCAGACGGTAGGTCTGACGCTGCCCCTCGTCGTCCATGACGGTGATGTAGTCGGCGCACAGCTCCTCGACCACACCGGCGGCCTCGGTGACGACGACGTCGCCGGCGTCGACCGCGGCGCGCAGCTCCATACCGGTGCCGACCAGCGGCGACTCGGAGCGGAGCAGCGGCACCGACTGACGCTGCATGTTCGCACCCATCAGGGCGCGGTTCGCGTCGTCGTGCTCGAGGAACGGGATCATCGCGGTCGCGACCGACACCATCTGGCGCGGCGAGACGTCGATGTAGTCGACGCCGTTGGGCGAGATCAGGTCGACCTCGCCGCCCTTGCGGCGGACCAGGACCCGGTCCTCGGCGAAGGAGCCGTCCTCGTTCAGGCGCGCGTTGGCCTGCGCGACGACGAAGCGGTCCTCCTCGTCGGCGGTCAGGTAGTCGATCTGGTCGGTGACGACACCCTCGACGACCTTGCGGTACGGCGTCTCGATGAAGCCGAACGGGTTGACCCGCGCGAACGACGAGAGCGAGCCGATCAGGCCGATGTTCGGACCCTCGGGGGTCTCGATCGGGCACATCCGGCCGTAGTGCGACGGGTGGACGTCACGGACCTCCATGCCCGCGCGCTCACGCGACAGACCGCCCGGGCCCAGCGCCGACAGGCGGCGCTTGTGGGTCAGGCCGGCCAGCGGGTTGTGCTGGTCCATGAACTGCGACAGCTGCGAGGTGCCGAAGAACTCCCGGATCGCGGCCGTGATGGGCCGGGTGTTGATCAGGGTCTGCGGCGTGATGGCCTCGACGTCCTGCGTCGTCATCCGCTCACGGACGACGCGCTCGGTCCGCGACAGACCGACCCGGACCTGGTTCTGGATCAGCTCGCCGACGGTGCGCAGGCGCCGGTTGCCGAAGTGGTCGATGTCGTCGGTCTCGACCGGGATCTCGTGGCCGTCGACCGTGGTCATCGAGGTCTCGCCTGCGTGCAGGCGGACCAGGTACTCGATGGTGGTGGCCACGTCCTCCTCGGTCAGCGTGCCGACCGAGTTGTCGATGTCCAGACCGAGCTTCTTGTTGGCCTTGTAGCGCCCGACCTTGGCCATGTCGTAGCGCTTGTCCTTGAAGAACAGGTTCTCCAGGAGGGCCTGCGCCGACTCGCGCGTCGGCGGCTCACCGGGGCGCAGCTTCCGGTAGATGTCGAGGAGTGCCTCGTCCTGACCCGCGGTGTTGTCCTTCTCCAGCGTGGTCATGATCGTCTCGGAGAACCCGAAACGCTCGGCGATCTTCTCGTTCGTCCAGCCCAGCGCCTTCAGCAGCACGGTGACCGGCTGGCGGCGCTTGCGGTCGATGCGGACACCGACGGTGTCGCGCTTGTCGACGTCGAACTCCAGCCACGCACCCCGGCTCGGGATGATCTTGACGGAGTAGACGTCCTTCTCGGTCGTCTTGTCGATCGAGTGATCGAAGTAGACGCCCGGCGAACGGACGAGCTGCGACACGACGACGCGCTCGGTGCCGTTGATGATGAACGTGCCCTTGTCCGTCATCACGGGGAACTCACCCATGAAGACGGTCTGGGACTTGATCTCGCCGGTGGTGTTGTTCGTGAACTCCGCCGTGACGAACAGCGGGGCGCCGTAGGTCATGTCCTTGTCGCGGCACTCCTCGACGGAGGCCTTGACCTCGTCGAAGCGCGGGTCGGAGAAGGACAGCGACATGGAGCCGGAGAAGTCCTCGATCGGGGAGATCTCGGTGAGGATCTCCTCCAGACCGCTGACCGGCATCTCGTCGCCGGCCTCGATGCGGCGCTGGAACCAGGCCTCCGAGCCGACCAGCCACTCGTAGGACTGGATCTGGAGATCGAGGAGGTCCGGGACCTCGAGCGGCTCCGCGATCTTTGCGAAGGAGACCCGGGTGGGTGCTCCGGGGTAGTTCGGGTTCGCCGAAGCGGAGAGGGTCGAGGTGGTCGCGGCGGCGCGGGAGACAGCCAAGATGCGTCCTTCCGAGAACTGCGCTTCTCGTCTGGCGTGCGCCGCCGCCGAGCGCTACCGTCTCCCTCGATCCGCTCGGGGTCCCCCCGGATCGACGGTCGGCAGTCGGCCTACGTCACACGCCGTCTGTTGTCATACGCGGCGCTGCGACCCCGGCTCCGCCGACTCGCTCCGCCGGACCCTCTCCGACGGCCGTGGATGTCCTCTCGGACCGGCCCGGATACTTCCCGGTAGCAAGCGCGACGTGGCCTGGACGCAGGCAGCGCAAAGAATGACTATAGACGCTGCGAACGCAGCTGTCGAGACAGGTCGCCGATTCCAGCATCCAGGCAACCATCGTTGCCATAGAGTGACCTGCTCGCCGCACCGAGTCAAGTCCCCACGCATCGACGAACGGTCTGTCTTCCGGGACGACCGGTCGGAATCGGCCGTCTCGGCCCCGGCCGGTGCCGGCGGGCACCGCAGGCCCGTTCCGCGCACCGCCGTCGCACCTGCCCGGCTACCGGGCCCGCCCGATGCGACGCCCGGAACGGACGTGCCCCGGACACGCAGAAGGGGCGGGACCCGGATCGGGTCCCGCCCCTTCGAGCAGTCGGTGCTCAGATCACTTGAGGGTGATCTTCGCGCCGGCCTCCTCGAGCTTCGCCTTGGCGGCCTCGGCGGCCTCCTTCGGCGCACCCTCGAGCAGCGGCTTCGGCGCACCCTCGACGAGGTCCTTGGCCTCCTTCAGGCCCAGGCCCGAGACGACCTCACGGACGACCTTGATGACCTGGATCTTCTTGTCACCGGCGGACTCGAGGACGACGTCGAACTCGTCCTTCTCCTCCTCGGCGGCCGGGGCCTCGCCGCCCGCGGCCGGGGCACCGGCGGCCGCGACGGCGACCGGGGCGGTGGCGGTGACCTCGAAGGTCTCCTCGAACTTCTTCACGAAGTCCGAGAGCTCGATGAGGGTGAGCTCCTTGAAGGCGTCGAGCAGCTCGTCGGTGGACAGCTTCGCCATGGTGGCGGTCCTTTCTAACGAAAGACGTTCAGGTGGGGGTGGTGATCAGCTCTCGGCGGAGTCGCCGTCGGCTGCAGGCTCGGCGGTCTCGCCGCTCTCGCCCTTCTTGTCGGCGAGCGCCTGCGCGAGGCGCGCGACCTGGGAGGCCGGCTGGTTGAACAGCGTGGCGGCCTTGGTCAGGTTCGCCTTCATCGCGCCGGCCAGCTTGGCCAGCAGCACCTCGCGGGACTCGAGGTCCGCGAGCTGCTCCACCTCGGAGCCGGACAGGGCGCGCCCGTCCATGTACCCGCCCTTGATGGTGAGGCCGGGGTTCTCCTTGGCGAACTTCTTGATCGCCTTCGCCGCATCGACCGGCTCGCCGGCGATGAAGGTGATGGCGGTCGGGCCGGCGAGCAGGTCGTCGATCCCCTGCACCCCGGCATCCGCAGCGGCGCGCTTGACCAGGGTGTTCTTCGCGACGCGGAAGCTCGCGTCGGTCTGGCCCAGGTCCCGGCGCAGCTGGGTCAGCTTGGCCACGCTCAGCCCGCGGTACTCGGTGACGACCGACGCGGACGACGCGCGGAACCGGTCGGCGATCTCGTCGACCGCCGCGACCTTGTCGGGACGTGCCATCGCTGCCCTCCTCTCGGGTGTGTGCTCGCGGCGCGCCCTGGAGGGTGCGCCGTCTGATGCGCCACCGCGTCGGGCCCGGAAACGACGAACGCCCCGTGCGCAGCAGCACGGGGCGTGAAGAGGGCGGGCGCTCGCGGGCGCCCGGCCGGGCCTCGTCCTCCTGCGCGGGCCGCCCGGAGGGTTTCCGGACCTTCGACGCCCGGCCGGAGCCGGGACGCAGACCTGCGGTCTTCGGTGGATCGCGACCCACGATACGCCCGTGGCCCGCACCCCTTCCCGGCGGGGGTGCGGGCCACGTCGCGGGACGGGGGCCCCGGGTCAGGCCGGGGTCATGCTCGCGATCTTCCAGGCGCCGTCGACGTGGTCGGCCTCGACCCGCAGCCGGGCCGCGGCCGAGCCCTGCTGCGGGGCGCCGCCGTCGGCCTGGCGGCGGATGACCTGGTTGACGAACACGTAGACGGTGGCGTGGTCGCCGTCGACGTCGGCCACCGCGGACTTCGGGATCGTCGCGGTGACGACGGCCTTCTGCTGCGGGGCCAGCTTCCGGACGCTGCCGAAGATCCGCTCGAACTCCGGGGCGAACGCCGGGGTGATCACCGCGCGGGCGTCGCCCTCGGCCTGGTCCAGCCGGGCGTAGTCGAACGAGTAGACCTTGGTGACGGCGTCACCGATCTGCTGGTTCACCTCGGAGGTGGTGCCGACGTCGGTGAGCGCGGTGTTGGCGGCCGCCCCGGAGAACTCGGCGCGGTACCAGGACACGGCGAAGAACACCGCGGCCGCGGCGAGCAGCACGGTGACCACCGCGAGGGCCGCGACGCCGGTACGGGACGTCGGGCCGGTGAGCCCGCCGAGGCCCCGGCGGGAACGGGTGCCGTCGGCGTCGTGCTCGCCGGCCTCCCCGTCCGTGCCGTCGGCCGCGTCGGCGGAGCCGGAAGCGGACTCGGAAGCGGCGTCGGCAGCGGCGGGCTCGTCGTCGCCGGTGCTGCCGGAGCGGACCGGGGCGGCCGCGACGGCGCCGTAGGACCGGTCGCTGCCGGTGGCCTCGTGCTCGGAGCCGGAACGCTCGTCGACGGCGACGCCGCCCTGCTCGGAGGCGGTGGTCTCGGCGGTCTCGTCGTCGGCGCGGCCGGTGCGGGGACGTCCGGCGACCTGGGGCCTGCGGATCCCGCCGGTGGGCTTGCGGCGCGGAGTGGACATCAGGGGTGACCTCCTGGAGGGAACGGCCGGGTGGTGGGGACCGGGGCGGTGCCCGGTCAGCCCCCCGCGCCGGGGGTCAGGAGCGGCTCGAGGGCGTCGACCTTCCAGCCCTCGTCGGTCCGGGTCATCCCGGCCTCGATGCGCTGGCGGGTGACGGCCGGCTGCCGGCCCTCGGGGGTGACGGTCACGTCCACGCCGAGCAGCACCCGTGCGGTGCCTGCCCGCGGGTCGACCTCGGTGACCGCGGCGTCGGTGACGGTCGCGGCCGTCGTGCGCTTCTGCTGGGTGACCAGCTGCGCGTAGGAGTCGCGGTTCTTCACGAACTCGTCGCGCACGGACCCCGACGAGCTCTGGATCCACAGGTCCAGGCCCTTCTGGGCGTCGTGGTAGTCGAGGGTGTTCAGGTTGATGACGGCCTGGCGTGCGTCGCGCAGGGCCTCGTCGCGGGCGTCGGCGACCTGCACCGCGTCACTGTTCGCGGCGATCAGCCAGAGCACGCCGAACACGATCGCGGCGAGCGCCGCGACGGCGGCGGCGATCGGCAGCAGACGGGCGAGGCGGGTCGGGCCGGCGGGCGCGGGGTCCGTGGCGGCGTCCTGCGGGCCGCCCGGCCGCTCGTCGAGGGTGACGTTCATGGGGAGCGTTCCTCCTCCCGGCTGCGGGGGCACAGCCGCTCGGTGGCTGCGGCGCCCGCAGCCCGGGTCCGGCCGCCGCGCCCGGAGGGGCGCCGGCGGTCGTCGTGCCGGCCGCACCGGGAGCACGGCCGTCGTGCCGGGCGTGGCCCCGGTGGGGACCACGCCCTCGGGCTCACCCGCCCATCAGGATCTGGGAGGCGTCCCCGACCAGGGCCGGGTAGCTCACCCGCTGGTTGCCGCCGCTCGGTGCCTCACCGGCGCCGGGGGTGTTCCCGTCGTCGGAGCCCGCAGCGGGCGGCGGAGCCGGCGTGTCACCCGCGTCCGCGGGCGGCATCGGGGTCGCCGCCTTCGGCACATTCTGCATCCCGCGCACGTCACCGGGGTCGCCGGGGGGATTGGCGCAGTAGGCATCGCTGTTGGCCCGCGTCTCGGTGACGTCGCTGCCCGGCCGGTTGACGGTGCCCTCGTAGCCGCGGCTGCAGACCGGCGGGTCGGCGACGTTGACCACGAGACCGAGGTGCGCGGTGCCGTCGCCGGGGACGACCTTGGGCGCGACCGCCACCAGGCCAGGGTAGGTGACCAGGATCTGGCGCAGCCCGGCCTGGCGGGGCTCGAGCAGCTCGGTGGTGCTGCGCAGGTTCGCGATCGACTCCCCCAGCCCGGGACCGGACTCGCGGATCAGGGCGCTGAGCTGGTCACCGGCCTTGGGGCCGTCGTCGATGATCCGGCGCAGGTCCGGGTCGGAGCGCTCCAGCTGCTCGCTCAGCAGCTTCAGCCCGCGGCTGAAGTCCTTGAACTGCGGCGCGACGTCGTTCTGGGTGGTCAGGACCGGGCGGGCGTCGGCGAGCAGCGCGGTGGTCTGCGGCAGCGCGGCGGTCGCGGTCC
Source organism: Pseudonocardia phyllosphaerae (assembly GCF_046546475.1). Lineage (NCBI taxonomy): Bacteria > Bacillati > Actinomycetota > Actinomycetes > Pseudonocardiales > Pseudonocardiaceae > Pseudonocardia > Pseudonocardia phyllosphaerae. Next base: position 675,680 of record NZ_JBKGXS010000001.1, on the reverse strand, counting down.
GGGTGAACTGGCCACCGGTGTCGAGCAGCTGCTGCAGCGGCTGCGCGGTGCCCTCGAAGCTCTGCCCGAGCTCGCTGACCACGGTGCGCAGGTTGTCCAGCGGCACCGTGCTGACGAGCTGGTCGAGGTTGGTCAGCAGGCTCTCGATCGGCACCGGGACCGTCGTGCGCTCCCGTGGGACGACCGCGCCTGCCTCCAGCGGGGGCGCGGTGCCGGTCTCCGGTCGCAGGTCGACGTACTGCTCGCCGATCGGCGACAGGTTCCCGACGACCGCGCGGGCGTCGGAGGGGATCTCCGGCGCGTCGTTGTTGATGTCGAGCTCGACGTCGACGCCGTCGGCGGTCAGCGTCAGCGGGCCGACCCGCCCGACGCTCACCCCGCGGTAGGCCACGTCCGCCCCGGTGAAGATTCCGCCGGAGTCGGCCAGCTGCATCGTCACCGGGTAGGTGGTGGCACCGAAGAGCCGGTCCAGCCCGGCGTAGCGGAAGCCCGCGTAGCCGACGCCGATCAGGGAGACCAGGAGCAGCCCGACGAGCTGGATCTTGGTCGTACGGGTGATCACGAGCCACCTCCGAACAGGCCGCCGAGCAGGCCGGGCCCGGGCTCCGGGGTCTCGCTCGGAGCCGGGGTCGCGCTCCGGGACGGGGCCGGCGCAGCCGGGGCCGGGGCCGCCGGAGCCGGAGTCGCGCGGCGCTGTGCCGGGGCGGGAGCGGGAGCCGCCGGCGCGGGCGCCGACGGGGTCTCGGGCCCGAGCAGCGGCAGCGGCGGGGCGTTGGGCAGGACCGGCTTGCGGCCGGTCTGTCCCCCGCCCGCCAGCAGCGGCGCGAGCAGCTGCCCGGTCGGCGGGAGCGAGCCGAACTGCTTGATGTCGATCGGGAGCCCGAGCTGGTTGCTGCGCAGGATGTTGTCGAGCACGCTGCGCAGGTCCAGGTCGAGCTTGATGTAGAGGTTCGCGTAGTCACCGGCGACGGCGTCGGTGGCCGTGTCGGTGAACGGGATCGTCAGCAGCAGCTGCAGCGAGTTCGGCAGGTTCTGGCCCGAGTCCGCGAGCTGGCGCAGCACCGGGCGCAGCGAGTTGAGGTCGGCGAGCAGGTCGTCGCGGGACCGGTTGACCACGTTCGTCGCCACCCCGGAGAGACGGTCGAGCGAGCGCAGCATCCCGACGAGCTGGGTGCGCTGGGCCTCCAGCTCGCGCAGGCCAGGGCTCAGGTCGTTCAGCGCGGTCCGGATCTGCGGGCGGCGCGCGTCCAGGGTCGCCGACAGCCGGTTGAGGCCGTCGAGCGCCCGGTTGATGTCGTCCTTGGAGTCGTCCAGCGAGCCGACGAGCGTGTTCAGGTTGCCCAGCAGGTCCTTGACCTGGGGCTCGCGCCCGGACAGCGCCTTGTTCAGCTCCGTGGAGATCGTCCGGATCTGCGCGACGCCGCCGCCGTTGAGCAGCATCGAGAGCGCACCGAGGACCTCCTCGACCTCCGCCGCCCGGCCGGAGCTCTGCAGCCCGATCCGGCCGGACTCGGCCAGCGACCCGACGGCGGGGGCGCCCTGGGGCGGGGAGATGTCGACGAACTTCTCGCCGAGCAGCGACGTGGTGCGCACCCGGGCGGTCGAGTTCGCCGGGAGCTTCACGTCCCGGTTCACCTGCACGGTGACCAGCGCGTTCCACGCCTTCGGCTCGACGGCGACGTCCTCGACGGTGCCGACCGGGACGTCACCGACGCGCACGATCGACTGCGGGACGAGGTCGACGACGTCCGGGAACTCGATCTGCACCTGGTACGGGTCGTCACCCAGGCTCGCACCACCGGGCAGTGGGACCCCGCGCAGGCCACCGTCGAAGCCGCCGCAGCCGCTCGCCGTCACCGCGACGGTCGCGGTGGCCGCGACGAGCGCGGCCAGCCTGGTCCAGCGGCCGGTCATGACCCACCTCCGAGAAGTCGGCCGAAGATGCCGCCGTCGTCCGGCCCGGGGCGCTCATCGGGCGTCGGGGTGGCCGACGGGGCGGTGCTGCGCGGTGTGGCCGGGGCCGACGGGCTCGCCGGAGCCGTCCGCGAGCGCGGTGCGGCCGGAGCCGGCGCCGGAGCAGGGGCCGGCCGGGCCGCGCCCGGAGCCGGCGGTGCCGCCGGCGCCTGCTCGCGGTCCGGTGCTCTCCGATCCGGAGCACTGCGGTCCGGTGCCGTGCGGTCCGGTGCCGTGCGGTCCGGTGCCGTGCGGTCCGGTGCCGGGGTGATGTCCGGCGACGGTGCCGCGGTGGCCTCCGGGTCGGTGTTGGTGCCCGGGACCCGCAGCTGCGATGCCGGGTCGGTCAGCGTCAGCGGCGCACCGGGGCGCAGGCTCGCCGGGACCGGGCTCTGCAGCGGGTTGCCCGAGGCGAGCCCGCGGGCCACGTCGCTCGGCGACGGCAGCGGGACCGCCCCGCTCAGCACCGGCGCCAGGCCCTGGCAGATCGGGCCGAGCGCCGCGTCGGTGTCGGGCAGCGGGCCCGACGGCGGACGGCTCTGCAGGAGCTGGCAGATCGCCAGGATCGGCGGGTAGGACAGCTCGTTGAGGTTCGCCCGGGTGTCGAGCGTCTCCGACGAGCCGTTGTAGATGTTGACCAGGTTGTTCAGCGCGGCGGGCGCGGTGTCGGCCACCTCGGCCAGCGCCTTCTGGTGGTCGACGATCTCCTGGCTGACGCCGGCGAGCTTGTCGACGTTCGAGCGCAGCGTCGCGCGGTTGTCCTGGACGAACCGGGCCACGTCGCCGAGGGCGTAGGACAGCTGGTTCAGCGCCCCGCCCAGCTCGCCGCGCTGGCTCGCGAGGAAGCCGGTGACGTCGGCGAGCTTGCCGTTGAGCTCGCGCACCCCGGAGTCGTTCTCGCGCAGCGTGGACACGAACTTCTGCAGCTCGGTCACGGTGCCGAACAGGTCGCCGCTGGAGCCGTTGAGGGTGGTGGCGAGGCCACCGAGGTTGCGGATGGTGTCGTTGAGCGCGCGGCCGTTGCCCTGCAGGTTCTGCGCGCCGACGTTCAGCAGGTCGTTGACCGCACCGTTCTTGTTCGCGCCCTGCGGCCCGAGGGCCTTGGACAGCTCGGTGGCGGTGCGGGTCAGGTCGTCGACGCCGAGTGGCACCGCGGTGCGCTCGACCGGGATCGGGGCGCCATCGTACTCCGGTCCCCCGGTCCAGGTCGGCGTCAGCTGCACGTAGCGGCCGGTGACCAGGCTCGGGGAGACGACGGCGGCACGCAGGTCGGCGGGGAGCTTCGCGTCGTCGTCGGTGACGGTCATGTCGACCCGCACCCGGTCGCCCTCCGGCGTGATCCGGTCGATCTTGCCGACCGGCACGCCGAGCATGCGGACGTCGTTGTCCGGGAACAGCGCCGCGGCGCTGGAGAAGTACGCGGTGACCGGGCGGCCCCCGGCCGAGGTGATCAGCCAGAAGCCGGTCGCGACCAGCACGGCGACGACGGCGACCAGGCTCCACATCTGGAGCTGGCGGCGGTCGTTGGCCCAGCTGCCCATCAGCAGTCACCCCCCAGCGGTGAGGTGGCCGGCGGGACGAGGCCACAGGCGTAGTTGTCGAACCAGCGGCCGCTGCCGAGTGCGTTGCCGAACACCCGGACGAACACCGCTTCCTTGTCGAGGATCTCGCCGAGGTTGTCGCGGTTGCGCTCGAGCACGGCGAGCACCTTGTCCAGCGTCTCCAGCGTCGGGCGCAGCTGGTCCTGGTTGTCCGCGACCAGGCCACGCAGCTGCACCGAGAGCTTCTGCACGCCGTCGAGCAGGTTGCTGATCGCCGCCTTGCGGCGCTGCAGCTCGCCGAGCAGCAGGTTGCCGTCGTTCACCAGCTTCACGACGTCGCCGCGGCGGTTGGCCAGGGTCGTCGACAGCTTGCGGGTGTTGGCCAGCAGCTGCTTGATCTGGGCGTCCCGGCTGGAGATCGTCGTCGACAGCCGGGAGAGCCCGTTGAGTGCGCCGCGGACCTCCGGGGCGGTGCCCCGGAAGGTGTCCGACAGCGTGGTCAGGCTGTTCGCCAGCTGGTCGGTGTTCAGGTCGTCGATCGTGCCGGACAGCCCGTTGAAGGCGTCGACGACGTCGAACGGGGACTTGGTGCGATCCCGCCCGATCGGCTCATCCGGGTCCTGGTCGGCGTCGCCGCGCGGGTCGAGCGCCAGGTACTTGGAGCCCAGCAGCGTGGCGATCTCGATCGAGGCCGTCGTGCGGTTGCCGATCCACGCGTCCTCGACGGTGAAGTCGACGCGCACGTGGTCGCCGTCGAGCTCGACGGACTTGACCCGGCCGGCGTCGACACCGGCCACGGTCACCTTGTTGTCCGCCTGCAGGCCCGCGGACTCCGGGAACTCCGCCGAGTAGGTCTTCGCCCCGGAGAACAGGGCCTCGTAGTTGAACGCGGCCAGGACGATCGCGAGGATCGTGACGATCCCCAGCGTCGCCACCAGGACCGGGCGCTTCTCACCCGCCTGTGCCATCAGTTGCCTCCCAGCGGCGCGGCGGGGTCGGCCCCCGGCGCGGTCGGGCCGGCCTGGCCCAGCGGGTCGAGCAGCCGGTCCACCGACTGCGAGGAGGGCTCCTGCATCTGCGGGTTCGACGCCGCCGGGTCGGTGCCCGGCTTCGCGGTCCGCGCGGCGCGGTTGTCGTGGTCGCCGTGGCCCCCGCCGTCGTGCCCGGAGCCCCCGCCACCGACACCGTCGACCGGGACGGTGTTGCCCGCGCCGATGCCGCTCGGGTCGGCGCTGCAGCGCGGCGCCGGGTTGCGGGTCAGGTTGCCCAGGCCGAGGTCGCCCAGCGACACCGGGTCCACCAGGCCGGAGATGCCGACCTGGCCGTCGAGACCGCAGACGTAGAAGTTGAACCAGCTGCCGTAGGAGCCGACCCGGGTGATCCGGTTCAGCTTGAACGGCGAGTACTGCAGGAACCGCTCGATCGCGGGGCGGCCCTGGTCGAGCTGGGTCGCGAGGTCCCCGAGGTTGCGGATGTCGTCGCGCAGCGGCGGGCGGGCGTCCTGCAGGAACGAGCCGGTGACCTGGGTCAGCGTCCCGATGGACTGCACCGCGTTGCCGATCGGCTCGCGGTCCTTGGCCAGGCCGGACACCAGCGCCTGCAGCGAGGAGATCAGCTCGTTGAGGCCCTGGTCGTTCTCGTTGACCGTGCCCAGCACCGAGTTGAGGTTGTCGATGACCTGCCCGATGACCTGGTCGCGGTTGGCGACGCTGTTGGTCAGCGACGACGTCGACGCGAGCAGGCTCTGCACCGTGCCGCCCTCGCCCTGCAGCGTCTGGATGATCTCCATCGACAGCTTGTTGATCTGGTCCGGGTCGAGTCCCTGGAACAGCGGCTGGAAGCCGTTGAACAACACCGTCAGGTTCAGCGCCGGACGCGTGCGCTCCAGCGGGATCTGCGCCCCGGCCGGCAGCGTCTCGCCGGTCGGGCCGGGGCCCTGGTCCAGCGCCAGGTAGCGCTGCCCGATGAGGTTCTTGTACTTGAGCGCGGCGTTGACCGACGCCGGCAGCGGGGTGGCCGCGTCGACGTCGAAGTCGACCTGCGCGACCCGCTTGTCGACGACCTCGATACCGGTCACCGAGCCGACCACGACACCGGCGATGCGGACGTCGTCGCCGACCAGCAGGCCCGTCGCGTCGGCGAAGCGGGCGCTGTAGCTCGTCGAGCCGCCGCTGCTGCGGGTGTTGGCGATCGTCATGCCGAGCAGGGTCGTCGTGAGTGCGACGACGACGCCGAGCACGAGGAACTTGACGAGCGCGCCGTAGGGCAGCCGCCTCATGTCAGCTTCACCTCCGTGCCGCGCAGGAGCGGGCCGACCATCGTGCTGCTCCAGGCCGGGACCGCCTGCGGGCTGCCGCCCTGCTGGACGGCGAGCAGCTCGGAGACCACCTGCTGCTCACCCGGCGAGTTCTGCACGCCCATGTCCACGCGGCCCGGCTCGCCCTTCTTCGCCCCGGGCGCGCTCTGGTGGAACGCGCTGGGCTGGATGCCGTTGCCGTTGAGTGCGGTGGTCAGCGGCGGGAGCACGCCCGCGCCGTTCTCCCCGCTCTGGTCGCGGATGTCGCCGAAGGAGTTGGTGCCGTCGTAGGTGCCGTAGCTGTCGACGCCGAAGTCCTCCGGGCGGCCCTGCGGCTGCCCGTCCGGCGCCGGGCCGGGCACGGAGCCGTCGCGGAACGGGCCGTCGGTCGGGTACTGGGTGCCCTGCGGGACCGGGATCGGGTAGCAGCGCGGGCCACGGTCGTCGCGGTAGCGCGGCTCGTCCTGGTTCGGCAGGTACTTGCCCTTGTTCGCGATGATCTCGAGGGTGATGTTGACGCCGACGTGGTCGGTACCCGGCTGGATCGCGTTGTTGATCTTCGGGATGAGATCGGTCAGCTGCCGGAACAGGCAGGGGAACTCCGGCGAGTACCGCTCGAGGGTCTTCAGCGTCGGCCTGCTCGACTTCGCCAGACCGATGATGTTGTCGCCGTTGGCGTCGAGGAAGGCGCGGGTGTCGTCGGAGGCGCCGGTGATCGACCGGTAGAGGTTCCGCAGACCCTCCCGCTTCTCGACCACGGTCCGGCTCGTGACGGCCAGGTGGTCGACCGCGTCGAGCAGGTCCGGGGCCGCCTCGTTCAGGTTGTCCGAGAACGTGGCCAGCTGGCGGATGTCCTCCTGCAGGTCCGGCACCGCAGGCTGCAGCCCCTTGGTCAGGGTGTTCAGCTCCTCCAGGGTGCGGCCGAGCTGGTCGCCGCGGCCGCGCAGCGCCGAGGACAGCGAGCCGAGGGTGGAGGCCAGGTCCTGCGGGCGGACCGCCTCCAGCACCGGCAGCAGGTCGTCGAGCACCCGCTCGACCTCCAGCGCCTCCCGGCTGCGGTCCTCGGGGATGACGTCACCCGCCTGCAGGTGCGAGGCCGCCTGCAGGGTCGGACCGGTCGAGCTCGGCGGCGGGACCAGCGACACGAACTTCTCGCCGAAGAGCGTCTTCGGGATCAGCTGGGCGGTCACGTTCTCCGGGATCTGCTCGGCCTTGTCCGGGTAGATCGACATGTCGATGCTGGTGCTGCTGCCGTCGGAACGGACGCCCTCGACCTCGCCGACGATCAGCCCGCGCACCTTGACGTCGGCGCGCTCCTGCATCTGAGTGCCGACGCGGGCGACGTTCAGCGTCACCGGGACACCGGCCTTGAACAGGCCGGCGTACTGCGCGACCGACAGCCCGAGGAGCGTGACGATCGCGAGGACGAACGCCAGCCCCTGGAGGACCTTCTTCCTGTTCCTCATCCGGCCACCCGCACCGAGGCCGACGTGCCGAACATGACCAGGGTGAGGAAGAAGTCCAGCACCGCGGTCGACACGATCGAGAGGCGGACCGCGCGGCCCACCGCGATACCGACGCCCGCCGGGCCGCCCTTGGCCGCGTAGCCGTAGTGGCAGTGGATCAGGATGATCACCGCGGCGAAGATGATCGCCTTGACGTAGGACAACAGGATGTCGCTGACCGGCAGGAACAGGTCGAAGTAGTGGTCGTAGGTACCACCGGGCAGCCCGTTGATCAGCGTGACGTTCAGCCGGGACGCGGCGAAGCTCGCCAGCAGGCCGATCGTGTAGATCGGGATGACCGCGATGATCCCGGCGACCACGCGGGTGGTCACCAGGTAGGGCACCGACGGCACCGCCATGACCTCCAGCGCGTCGATCTCCTCGGAGATCCGCATCGCGCCGAGCTGGGCGGTGAAGCCGGCGCCGAGCGTCGCCGTCAGTGCCGAGGCGGCGACCAGCGGCGCGATGTCGCGGGTGTTGAAGTAGGCGGTGATGAAGCCGGTCAGCGCCTCGACGCCCAGCGCGTCGAGGGCGCGGAAGCCCTGCAGGCCGACCAGCGAGCCGACGAACAGCGACAGCGACGCCATGACGCCCGCCGTGCCGAGGATGACGATCAGGGCCCCGGACCCGAAGGACACCTCGGCGAGCAGCCGGGCGACCTCCTTGCGGTAGCTCGTCAGCGTCTTCGGGATCCAGATGATCGACCGCGTGTAGAGCGACAGCTGGTCGCCGAGCTCCTCGAGCTGGTCCAGCGGTCCCTGGACGGCGCGTTTCGCGCGGGTGGAGAGGGTGCCCATGATCTAGAAGCCCTTCGGCGGGACGAGCTCGAGGTACAGCGCGGTCAGGACCAGGTTGATCAGGAAGACCAGGACGAAGGAGATGACGACGGACTGGTTGACCGCGTCGCCCACGCCCTTGGCGCCCGGCGGCGGGTTCAGCCCCCGGAACGCCGCGACCACCCCCGCGACCAGGCCGAACAGGAACGCCTTGACCTCGGACACGACGATGTCGGAGACCTGGGCGATGGCCGAGAAGCTGTTGATGTAGGCCCCGGGGGACCCGCCCTGGATGATCACGTTGAAGAAGTAGCCGCCGGAGACGCCGACGACGGTGGCCATGCCGTTGAGTACGACGGCCGTGATGCCCATGGCCAGCACCCGCGGGACGACGAGGCGCTGGATCGGCGAGATGCCGAGCACCTCCATCGCCGCGATCTCCTCACGGATCGTGCGGGCGCCGAGGTCCGCGCAGACCGCGGAGCCACCGGCCCCGGAGATCAGCAGCGCGGTGACGATCGGGGCGGCCTGCTGCACGATCGCGAGCACCGAGCCGGCACCGGTCTGGGACTGGGCTCCGAACTGGCGGGTCAGCTCACCGAGCAGCAACGCGATCGTCGCGCCGAACGGGATCGTGAACAGCGCCGTCGGCAGCGCGGAGACCTTGGTGACGAACCAGGTCTGCTCGATGAGCTCGCCGAGCTGGAACGGCCGCCTCATCGCCTGGCGGCCGATGTCGACCCAGAGCCCGAAGAACTTCCCGACCGGCGTCAGCGCCCGGACGACGGGGCTGCTCATCGGTCGTCTCCGCCGTCGGTGACCCGCGGGACGACGTCGGTGGGCCGGTCGTCGGTGGAGGGCCCGGCCGACGCTGCGGCCGCACCTCCGTCCGAGGCGGCCGCGGCACCTGCTCCGGCCCCGGCGGCGCCGCCGAACAGCTCGGTGGGCGAGTCGTCGCCGCGCGGCTCCTGCTGGGTGGTGCCGTCCTGCGCGGCGCCGATGTTCTCGGTCGGGCCGTCGCCGCCGGAACCGGCGTCGGCCTCGGCGTAGGACTCGCGGATCGCGCGCTGGGCGGGCTCGGGCAGCTCGTGCATCATCGCCATGACGCGCTCGCGGCGGCGGTGCACGGCCTGACGCTCCGGCATCCCGGTCGACGCCTCGAGCTGCGGCTTCATCGGGGGCAGGCCCTCGAGCTCGCCCGCCTCCTCCATCTCGCGGGCGGCCTGCGCGGCGTCCTTCTCCTCGGACATGCCGATCGGGCCCTCACGACGGCCGTTGAGGAACTGCGCGACGACCGGCTCGTCGTTGGTGAGCAGGACCTCGCGGGGGCCGAACATCGCCAGGTGCTTGCGGTAGAGCAGGCCCATGTTGTCCGGGACCGTCTGCGCCGAGTTGATGTCGTGCGTGACGATCAGGAACGTCGAGTCGGTCTGCGCGTTCAGGTCGATGATCAGCTGGTTCAGGTACGCCGTGCGCACCGGGTCGAGGCCGGAGTCCGGCTCGTCGAACAGCACGATCTGCGGGTCCAGCACCAGCGCGCGGGCCAGGCCGGCGCGCTTGCGCATACCGCCGGAGATCTCGCCGGGGAGCTTGGTCTCGGCCCCCATGAGGCCGACCATCTCCATCTTCTCCATCACGATGTCCTTGATGGCCGACTCGGTCTTCTTCGTGTGCTCGCGCAGCGGGAAGGCGATGTTGTCGAACAGCGTCATCGAGCCGAAGAGCGCGCCGTCCTGGAACAGCACGCCGAACAGCTTGCGGATCTCGTAGAGCTCGGACTCCGAGCAACGGACGAGGTCGACGCCGTTGATGACGATCGAGCCGCGCTCGGGCTTGAGCAGCCCGATCAGGCACTTCAGGAACACCGACTTGCCGGTACCCGACGGGCCCAGCAGGACCGACACCTCACCCGGCGGCAGGGTCAGCGTCACGTCCGACCAGATGTTGGCCCGGCCGAAGGACTTGGTCAGTCCCTCGACCTTCACCTCGACTCCGGTCACGTGCCGCCTCCTTGCGTCCGACCACAGAGATGCACGGGCGGCCCGGAATGCGGGGGAGCGTCGGTCGCCGCCGTGTGCTGCACGGAACAACGACCGTGCGGCGATCGGGTTACTCGGAGGAACTACGGGGAACATCCCCCGGCAATAACGTAACTTACGACATGGTCACGCTGCGTCGAGCACTGCTACCGCACTGCGCGGCACGGACGCCCTCGTTGGGCCCGATCGCGAAGTTCAGCTACTCCGAACGGCGCTGTCGCGAAGTCGATACTCCGACGGTGGCCGGTAAACGCACACCGACGATCATCACCCGTTCGAGGGAGGTCCCGACCCGAGCGGTGCACCGGCGTAGGTCATGATCAGCCGCTGGTAGTCGTCGAACAGGCCGCGCAGCAGGTCCTTGTCCCGCGGGTCGCAGGTCTGCTGGAAACCGGCCATCAACGAGATGCCGAGCACCGCGAGCCGGTGCGCCTCCGCCGCATCGGGCACGACGTCGGCCACGACCTGTTCGAGCGCGGCGCGGCGCTGGCCGTCCACCCGGCGCTGCGCGCGGCCGACCTCGGGGTCGATCGCCGCCCAGGCGCGGATGGCGGCGTCGCAGTCGTGGCGCAGGCCCAGCGTCAGCTCCTTGGTCAGGACCATCCGCTGGAGCGGGTCGGCGGTGGCCCGGGCCAGCCGCACGACGCGGTCGGTCTGGTCGGTCTCCCAGAACTCCAGCAGCCGGCGCACGAAGCCCGACCAGCTGCCGAAGTGGTGGTAGAAGGACCCGCTGGTGACTCCGAGTGCGCGGCAGAGCGGGCCGATCTTGAGCCCGGCGGCGCCGTCGCGGGCGAGGATCGCCATCGCCTCGTCGTAGTACTGCTCGGCGGCCACCTGCCGGCCCGCTCTCCTGGGCACCGTGCTCCCGTCCACGCCTGCGGCGTCTGATCGTGGGCTGCCGGATCCTGTCCTGCGACCAGGGTGCCACGCGCGCGGCGCGGCACCCGGACCGTGTCGCGCCCGCCGGCCCTCAGAAGATCCGGCGCAGCAGCTTCTCGGTGCGGGCGCTGTAGGGCGGGTAGACCAGGGTGGGATCGGGCCGGGTCCGCTTCACCAGCACCGAGCGGCGGTGGGAGAACGTCTCGAAACCGAACCGGCCGTGGTAGGCACCCATGCCGCTGCGCCCCACCCCGCCGAAGGGCAGCTGCGGGACGAGTACGTGGAACATCAGGTGGTTGACCACCGTCGCGCCGGCCGGGACCTCGCGGGTGACACGGTCCGCGGTCGCGGCCGAGGCGGAGAACACGTACACCGCCAGCGGCTTCGGCCCGCGGTTGACGTGCGCGATCGCGGCGTCCACCGAGTCGACGGTGAGCACCGGCAGGATCGGCCCGAAGATCTCCTCGGTCATCAGCGGCGCCCCGAGATCCGGGTCCACGACGACCGTCGGCTCGACAGTGGGCTCGGCGGTCGGCTCGGCGGTCGGCTCGGCGGTCGGCTCGGCGGTGGACTCAGCGGCCGCGGAGCCACCGGGCTCGTCGGCGACGACCGCTCCCCCGGTGACGACGGTGCCGCCGTGCCCGTCGAGCAGGCCGCGCAGCCGCCGCGCCTGCCGCGCGTCGACGACCCGCAGCCCGCCGGTCTCCCCGCCCCGGAACCGGCGGGTGGCGGCCACGATCCGTTCGACCAGCTCGTCGCGCACCGCGGCGTCGACCAGCAGGTGGTCCGGGGCGACGCAGGTCTGGCCGGAGTTCATCAGCTTGGTCCAGGCGATCCGGCGGGCCGCGACCTCCAGGTCCGCGTCCGCGGCGACGATCACCGGGCTCTTGCCGCCCAGCTCCAGCGTGACCGGGGTGAGGTGCGGGGCGGCCGCCTCCATCACCTTCGCGCCGACCTCCGGGCTCCCGGTGAAGAACACGTGGTCCAGCCCCTGGGCGAGCAGCTCCTGGGTCTCCCCCGGGCCGCCGTGGACGACCGAGACCGCGTCCGGGTCGAGGTACTGCGGCAGCAGCCTGGCGATCGCGTCGGCGGTGGCCGGCGCGTACTCCGACGGCTTCACGACCACGCAGTTCCCGGCAGCCAGGGCCGCGACCAGCGGGGACAGCGTCAGGTAGGCCGGGTAGTTCCACGGCCCGATCACCAGGACGACGCCGAGCGGCTCGTAGGAGTACCGGGCCCGCCCGGGCTGCACCGACAGCGGCAGCCCGACCCGGCGCGGCCGCATCCAGCGGCGCAGGTGCCTGCGCGCGTAGCGGGACTCGGCGGCGGTCGGAGCGAGGTCGGCGAGCCAGGCGTCGACGGCGGGACGGCCGAGGTCGGCGGACAGCGCCGCCACGAACTCGCCCTCGCGCTCGGTGAGCATCTGCTCCAACCCGGCGAGCTGGCGCAGCCGCCAACCGGCGTCGCGGGTGCGGCCCCCGGCGAACGTGTCACGCAGCCGGGCCACCTCCGCGGGGATGTCCGCGGATCCGTTCGGGAGAGCCTGTGCGGCAACGGCGGAGCCGGTGCCGGTATCGCCGGCGGACGCGTGGGGACCGGATTCGCGGGCGGGCCGGGCGGTGAGGGACATCGGGCTTCTCCCACGTCGTCGGGGGTCGGGACCCCGTTGACTGTAACGTAACTTACGTTATGTTCAAGAGGCCCGACCGGCCACACGACGACGTGGAGGTACCCGTGCCCGGCTTCGCCGACGAGGACGAGCTCTACCGCTACATCGGGGGGATCTTCGAGACCGCCCTGGCGGACCCCGATCTGGAGCCCAGGCTCCGCGCCACCGGACTGGTGCTGCGCCAGCAGTGCACCGACCCCGACTCGGCCCTGGTCATCGACCTGCCCGGCGGGAAGGTGTGGAAGGGCTCCGACCCCGGCGCCCCGGCCGCCGACGCCACGATGACGATGGCGACCGAGACCGCGAACGCCTACTGGCAGGGCAAGGTCAACCTGACGTTCGCCATGGCCAAGGGCAAGGTGACCGTCGACGGCACCGTCACCAAGCTGCTGCAGCTGGCGCCGCTGTCGAAGAAGCTCTTCCCCACCTACGTGAAGACGCTCGAGAACGACGGCCGCGACGACCTGGTGGTCTCGTGAGCCCCCGGCGGATCGTCGTCACCGGGGCCGCCTCCGGGATCGGCGCCGAGGTCGCCCGGCGGTTCCTCGACGCGGGCGACGAGGTCGTCTCCCTCGACGTGAAGGACCCCGAGGTGCCCGTCACCCGGCACCTGCACTGCGACCTGTCCGACGTCGCCTCGATCGATCAGGCCGTCGCGGCGCTGGACGGCGGGTTCGACGCGTTGTGCAACGTCGCAGGCGTCCCGGGCACCGCCCCGGCCGAGCTGGTCCTGACGGTCAACCTGCTGGGCCTGCGCCACCTCACCGAGTCGCTCGTCGAGCGGATCAACCCCGGCGGCGCGGTGGTCAACGTCGCCTCGATCGCGGGCTACAACTGGCCGGCGCGCCTGGAGCAGCTGCGCGCGCTGCTGGCGACCGACACCGTCGACGAGGGCCTGGCCTGGTTCGCGGCGAACCCGCAGGACGGCAACGCCTACAACTTCTCGAAGGAGGCCCTGATCGTCTACACGATGCTGATGGGCCCCGTGTTCTTCGAGAACGGGGTGCGGATGAACGCCGTCTGCCCCGGCCCCGTCGAGACGCCGATCCTCGGCGACTTCGAGGAGTCGATGGGCAAGGAGAACCTCGACGCGCTGGCCGCGTTCCTCGGCAGGCACGCCACGCCCGCCGACGTCGCGGGTCCGGTCACGTTCCTCGCCGGGCCCGGCTCGGCGTGGGTGAACGGCCACGCCCTCGTCGTCGACGGCGGGGTGAGCGGGGCCGTGCTCACCGGCATGATCCCCGCTCCCGAGATCTGAGCCGGCTCCGGAGCGACCCGTTCCACGCCACTGCCGATCTCGAGGAGGAGATCTGCATGACCACCACCGAGCCCACCCGCGAGTACGACCCGCTCGACATCTCCAGCCAGGAGTTCTGGGCGAAGCCGCCCGCCGAGCGCGAGGAGACCTTCGCCGAGCTGCGCCGCGAGCGGCCGCTGTCCTGGCACCGGCCGGCGGAGACCGACCTGCTGCCCGACCCGGACGCCCCCGGCTTCTGGGCGGTCGTCGCGCACGCCGACATCCAGGCCGTCAGCCGCGACGCCGACACCTTCGCCTCCGGGCAGGAGTACGGCGGCGTGATGCTGGAGGACGCCCCCGAGGACGTCCTCGAGGCCGCGCACTCGATCCTCGCGATGGACGCGCCCCGGCACAACACGCTCCGCAAGGTGATCAGCTCGGTCTTCACCCCGCGCCGGGTGCGGCAGATCGAGGACCAGATCGCCGACCAGGCCCGCCGGATCGTCGACGACTTCGAGCAGACGACCGGCACCGTCGACTTCGTGTCCACGGTGTCCGCGCGGCTCCCGATGTGGACGATCTCGGAGATGATCGGGATCCCGGACGAGAAGCGCACCGAGATCGCCGACGCCGCCGGCGCGATGGTCGGGTGGAACGACCCGGACTTCATCGGCGACGGCGACCCGATGGCCGTGCTGCTCAACGGCCTGATGACGCTGCACACCGCCTGCTTCGAGCTGTCCGCGGCGCGCCGCGAGGAGCCGGCCAACGACCTGATGACCGCGCTGGTACAGGCCGAGGTCGACGGCGACACCCTCACCGACGAGGAGATCGCGGCCTTCTTCGTGCTGCTCTGCGTGGCCGGGAACGACACCACCCGCCAGACCGCGAGCCACACGATCCTCGCGCTGGACCGCCACCCCGAGCAGAAGCAGCTGCTGATCGACGAGTTCGACTCACGGATCAAGCCGGCGATCGAGGAGTTCGTGCGCTGGGCCAGCCCGGTGCTGACCTTCCGCCGCACCGCGACCCGGGACACCGAGATCCGCGGGCAGCGGATCGCCGAGGGCGAGCGGGTGGTCATGTTCTACCACTCGGGCAACCGCGACGAGACCGCCTTCGACGACCCGCACACGTTCGACATCACCCGCACCGAGAACCCGCACGTCGGCTTCGGCGGCGGCGGCGTGCACTTCTGCCTGGGCAGTCACCTGGCGAAGACCCAGCTGCGGTGCCTGTTCCACGAGCTGCTCACCCGCACCCCGGACATCGACGTCGGCGAGCCGGAGTTCCTGAGCGGCAACTTCATCAACGGCATCAAGCGGCTGCCGGTCACCCGCGGAGGCACCTCGTGAAGCTCGGTCTCGCACTCGGCTACTGGGGCTCCGGCCCGCCGCCCGGCGTCGAGGAGAAGGTCGCGGCCGCCGAGGACCTCGGCTTCGACTCGCTGTGGACCGCCGAGGCCTACGGCTCGGACGCGTTCACCCCGCTGGCCTGGTACGGCGCGCGGTCGTCGCGGCTGCGGCTGGGGACCTCGGTCGTGCAGATGTCGGCGCGCACCCCGACGGCGACGGCGATGGCCGCGATGACCCTGGACCACCTCTCCGGTGGCCGGGTCACGCTCGGCATCGGGGCGTCCGGGCCGCAGGTGGTCGAGGGTTGGTACGGGCAGCCGTACCCGAAGCCGCTCGCTCGGACGCGGGAGTACGTACGGATCCTGCGCGACACGATCGCCCGGGAGAAGGTCGTCTCCGACGGCCCGCACTACCCCATCCCGCACCCCGGCGGGACGGGGCTGGGCAAGCCGCTGCGCTCGACCCTGCATCCGTACCGCACGGACCTGCCGATCCTGCTCGCCGCGGAGGGCCCCAAGAACGTCGCGCTGGCCGCGGAGATCGCCGACGGCTGGCAGCCGCTGTTCTACGCGCCACGGCACGACGCGCACTACCGCGAGTCGCTGGAGACGGGCTTCGCCGCACGCGGCGGACGACCGGAGAACTTCGAGGTCGTCTGCATGGTCCAGATCGTCGTCGACGACGACACCGAGGCCGCCGCCGACCGGATCCGCCCGTTCCTGGCGCTCTACATCGGCGGGATGGGGGCCAAGGGCGCGAACTTCCACTACGAGGTGTTCGCGCGGATGGGCTACGAGGACGAGTGCGCCCGGATCCAGGAGCTCTACCTGGCCGGGGACAAGGGGGCCGCCGCGAAGGCCGTGCCCACCTCGATGGTCGAGCAGGTCGCGCTGGTCGGGCCGGAGGCCAAGATCGCCGAGGAGCTCCCGGTGTTCCGGGACTCGCTGGTCACGACGATGGTGGTCGACGGCCCGCCGGACGCGCTGCGGCGCATCCGGGACCTGGTGGGCTGAGAATCATCGGTGGGCCGAGAATCACCGCTACCGGCGGTAGCCGCCGGTTATCGTCGGGCCGGGCGACGCCGGCACCGACGCCGGGCGCACACCTGCGACGAGGAGGCCGAGGGTGACACGAGGCAAGGGACCGCTGGCGGGTCTGAAGGTGATCGAGCTGGCGGGGCTGGGCCCCGGCCCGCACGCGGCGATGGTCCTGGGCGACCTCGGCGCCGACGTGGTGCGGGTGGACCGGCCGTCCGGCGGGCTGGAGCTCGGCTCCGGCGACGTCCCGGACCCCACCCTGCGCGGGCGGCGCACCGTCGCCGCGAACCTCAAGTCCGACGAGGGCCGGGAGACGGTACTGCGCCTCGTCGAGCACGCCGACGTGCTGCTGGAGGGCTACCGCCCTGGCGTCACCGAGCGGCTCGGCGTCGGCCCGGACGACTGCCACGCCCGCAACCCACGCCTGGTCTACGGCCGGATGACCGGCTGGGGCCAGGACGGTCCCTGGGCCGAGCGCGCCGGGCACGACATCAACTACGTGTCCCTGACCGGCGCGCTGCACGCCATCGGGCGCGGTGGGGAGCGGCCGGTGCCGCCGCTGAACCTGGTCGGCGACTTCGGCGGCGGCTCGATGCTCCTGGTCGTCGGCGTGCTGGCCGCGCTGTGGGAGGCCCGCGCCTCGGGCGAGGGGCAGGTCGTCGACGCGGCGATGGTCGACGGCGTCAGCGTGCTCAACCAGATGTTCTGGGGCTTCCTGTCCCAGAACGCCTGGGTCGACGAGCGCGAGTCGAACCTGCTCGACGGGCACGCCCCGTTCTACGACACCTACACCTGCGCCGACGGGCGGCACATGGCCGTCGGCGCACTGGAGCCGCAGTTCTACGCCCAGCTGCTCGACGGGCTGGGGCTCGACGCCGCCGAGCTCGGCGAGCAGTACGACCGGGCCGGCTGGCCCGCGATGCGCGAACGGTTCGCGGAGGTGTTCGCGAGCCGTCCCCGTGACGAGTGGGCGAAGGTCTTCGCCGGCACCGACGCCTGCACCACGCCGGTGCTGGCCTTCGGTGAGGCGGCCGAGCACCCGCATCTGGCCGCGCGGGGCAGCGTCGTCACCTCGTCCGGGGTGCCGCAGGCCGCGCCGGCGCCACGGTTCTCCCGCACACCGAACGAGACCGCCGGGCCGCGCTCGGCCCCGGAGTCCGCCGACGAGGTCCTGGCCGACTGGTCCTAGCCCCCTCGGGGCCGCGAGCCCCGGAACGCGAGAACGCCCCCGCCGGAGTCCGGCGGGGGCGTTCGTCGTCGTGCGGTGGGGCCGATCAGGCCTGCTCCTCCGTGTCCGGGACCAGCAGGTTCCGGGTGCGGTTCGGGTCGACCTGGATGCCGGGGCCCGTGTTGGTGGAGACCGTGATCTTCTTGACGTAGCGGCCCTTGGCGGCCGACGGCTTGAGCCGCAGGATCTCGTCGAGGGCGGCGCCGTAGTTCTCCACCAGCTTGTCGGTGTCGAACGAGGCCTTACCGATGATCAGGTGCAGGTTGGACTGCTTGTCCACCCGGAAGTTGACCTTGCCGCCCTTGATCTCGTTGACGGCCTTGGTCACGTCGGGCGTGACGGTGCCGGTCTTCGGGTTCGGCATCAGGCCACGCGGGCCGAGGATGCGGGCGATGCGGCCGACCTTGGCCATCTGGTCCGGGGTCGCGATGGCGGCGTCGAAGTCGAGCCACCCGCCCTGGATCCGCTCGATGAGGTCCTCGGCGCCCACGGCGTCCGCGCCGGCGGCCTCGGCCTCGGTGGCCTTGTCGCCGGTCGCGAAGACGATCACGCGGGCGGTCTTGCCGGTACCGTGCGGCAGGTTCACGGTGCCGCGGACCATCTGGTCCGCCTTACGGGGGTCGACGCCCAGCCGCATCGCGACCTCGACGGTCGCGTCGGTGTTCTTGCTGGACGTCTCCTGGGCCAGCTTCGCCGCGCTGAGCGGCGAGTAGAGGCGGTCCGCGTCGATCTTCGCGGCAGCCTCCTGGTAGGCCTTGCTGCGCTGAGTCATCTGTCCTCTCCTTCGGAGGTCAGGTCGTGGTGCGAGCCGCGCCGGCTCTCCCACGCGTACGGGAAAAGTGGTCTCAGTCCTCGACCGTGATGCCCATCGACCGGGCGGTGCCGGCGATGATCTTGGCGGCCTGGTCGAGGTCGTTCGCGTTCAGGTCCTGCATCTTGGTCTCGGCGATCTCGCGGACCTGGGCCTGCGTGACCTTGGCGACCTTCGTCTTGTGCGGCTCGCCGGAGCCCTTGTCGACACCGGCAGCCTTCAGCAGCAGCTTGGCCGCCGGCGGCGTCTTGAGCTGGAAGTCGAAGGACCGGTCCTCGTAGACCGAGATCTCGACCGGCACGACGTTGCCACGCTGGGCCTCGGTCGCGGCGTTGTACGCCTTGCAGAACTCCATGATGTTGACGCCGTGCTGACCCAGCGCGGGGCCGACCGGCGGGGCCGGCGTCGCGGCACCGGCCTGGATCTGCAGCTTGATGATCGCGGAGAGCTTCCGCTTCTTGGGGGGCATGTCCTGTCCTCAGTGATCGATGTGCACGCCGCGGCCCTGCCTCGCCGCGGACGCTTCTCGCCGGTACCGGATCAGATCTTGGAGACCTGGTTGAACCCGAGCTCGACCGGGGTCTCCCGGCCGAAGATCGAGACCAGCACCTTGAGCTTCTGGGCGTCGACGTTGACCTCGGAGATGCTCGCCGGGAGCGTGGCGAACGGCCCGTCCATGACGGTGACCGACTCGCCGACCTCGAAGTCGACCTCGACGGCGGGGGCGCCGCCACCGCTCGGGGCGGCTGCGCCGGTGGTCGCGGCCTTGCCGGCCTCGGCCTCCTTCTTGGGGGCCTCGGTCTTGGGCAGCAGGAACTTCACGACCTCGTTGATGGTCAGCGGCGACGGCTTGGACGTGGCACCGACGAAGCCGGTCACGCCCGGGGTGTTGCGCACCGCGCCCCAGGACTGGTCGTTGAGCTCCATCCGGACGAGGATGTAGCCGGGCAGCACCTTGCGGTTGACCTTCTTGCGCTGCCCGTTCTTGATCTCGGTGACCTCCTCGGTGGGCACCTCGACCTGGAAGATGAAGTCCTCGACGTCCAGGGTCTGCGCCCGGGTCTCGAGGTTCTGCTTCACCTTGTTCTCGTAGCCCGCGTAGGAGTGGATGACGTACCAGTCACCCGGGGCCCGGCGCAGCGCGGTGCGGAGCTCCTCCTCGGGGTCCTCGCTCTCGGCTGCCTCGAGGTCGGCGACCTCGTTCTTCGCCTCGGCCTCGTTCACCTCGGCGATCTGCTCCGGAGTCGCGTCGCCGGCCTGCTCGGCCTCCTCGGCGAGGGTCTCCGACGTGGCCGTCTCCGAGGCCTCGGCCTCGTCCTCGACGTCGTCGGCGGCCCGGGTCCCGGCGTCCTGGCCGACCTGGGTCTCGTCCGCGTCGGTCTCGCCGGCCTCGGCACCGATCGCCTCGGCGGCCTGGGTCTCGGCGGCCGCACCGGCGGTCGACTCGTCGTCCGGGTCGGTGTAGTCGCCGGAGACCGCGTCGTCGCCGTGGGCGGCCTCGGTGTCGGCGTCCTGGACGGACTGCTCGGGCAGCGACTCGTCGGCCGCGTGCTCGGCGACCGCGTCGATCGCGGCCTGGTCCGCCGCGTCCTGCGCGGAGCCGGTGGTGCCGGCGCTGTCGGAGGTCACGTCCTACTCGCTTCCTTCATCGGGGTTCCGTCGTCACCGGTCGGTACCGGCCGGCGGCGCGGTCAGTTGCCGTTGCCGAACAGCAGCGCGACGCCCTCGGCGAACGCCGAGTCCAGCACGAACACCAGCCCCACCATGATCGCCACGAACACCAGGACGGCGATCGTGTAGGTGACCATCTGCGAACGGGTCGGCCAGATGACCTTCCGGAGCTCGGCGACGACCTCGCGCAGGAACCGCACGAGGCGCGCGAACGGGGACTGCTTCTCGGTCGCGGTCGCCGCGGCCCGGGTGGGAGTGGCACGGCCCTTCGCGGGCGTGCTGCCGGTGCCGTGACGGGAGGCCCGCCGGCCACGGCGGTCGGCCGCGGTGCTCGGACGCTCCCGGTCCCGCTCCGACTCGCGCTCGTCGCTCACGCCTTCGCCCTCCGCCCGCGACGGGCGCCGTACGCCCGCCGGCGGTCAACTCGTCCGCTCTCGAACCTGTCCTGCTCTGTTCGCCGTCCGTGCCGTCGACACCGGCTCGGCCGGGATCCGGCGGAGACTGGTGTCGGTGGCAGGGGTGACAGGACTTGAACCTGCAACCTGCGGTTTTGGAGACCGCTGCTCTGCCAATTGAGCTACACCCCTTTGCCCCGGCCCACCCTCGCGGATGGCGGGACGGGCACGACCGACTCTCCGGCGTGCCCGGCTGGATCGAGTGTACGGCACCACCTGTGGCGGCCCCGCACCCCGGGTCCTCTACGGCAGGACGACCTCGGCGCGGGCGCGGCCGAGGACGGTCTTCCCGTCGAAGCGGGCGGTGAGGTCGACGACGGCGATCCGCTCGCCCTCGTCCTCGCGCACCTCGGCCACGGTGCCCGACAGCTCCACGGTGGCACCCTCGTCGTCGTCCGGGACGACGACCGGGCGGGTGAAGCGGGTCCCGTAGCTGCGCACGGCGGCCGGGTCACCGGTCCACGCGGTCAGCACGCGACCGGCCAGGGCCATCGAGAGCATCCCGTGCGCGATGACGCCGGGGAGCCCGGCACCGGTGGCGACACGGTCGCTCCAGTGGATCGGGTTGAAGTCGCCGGAGGCACCGGCGTAGCGGACGAGGTCCGCGCGGGTGACCTGCACGTCGAACGCGGGCAGGGCGTCGCCCTTCGCCACGGTCCGCGCGGTCTCCGGGGTGAGGCGCTCGCTCACGCGTCCTCCTCGCCCGCGGCGGTGACCAGCAGCGAGACGGTCGTCGCGACGGGCTCGTCCGCGGTGTCGGTGACCTCGCAGCGCAGCGTCAGCATGTGGTTGCCGGCCCGGGTACGCAGCTCGTCGACGTGGATGACCGTCATGAGCTCGTCCCCGGCGAGAATCGGCCGGCGGTAGGTGATCCGCTGGTCACCGTGGACCATGCGGGTGTAGTCCCAGCCGAAGGCCGGGTCACGCAGGAAGCGCTCGATCACCGGCATGGTGAAGCACGTCGGGAACGTCGGCGGGGCCACCAGGTCGGCGTGCCCGGCCGCGCGCGCGGCGTCGAGATCGTGGAACAGCGGGTCGTCGTCACCGATCGCGGTGGCGAACTGACGCACCTGTTCCCGGCCGACCTGATACGGGCCGGCCGGGTCGAGGACGCGTCCGACCCAGCTCTGGTCGGGCACGAGGAGCTCCGAGGGTCGCTACGCGAGCCGCGTCAGCGGGTCTCGCGGTGCGCCTTGTGCGTGCCGCAGTGTGCGCAGAACTTCTTCACCTCGAGCCGGTCGGGGTCGTTCCGCCGGTTCTTCTTGGTGATGTAGTTGCGGTTCTTGCACTCCTCGCAGGCCAGAGTGATCTTCGGCCGAACATCCGTGGCCTTGGCCATCGCGGGTGCCTCCCAGCAGGTGCTTCGTGTGGTGCGCCAGACGTGGTGACGATGGCCGGACTTGAACCGGCGACACAGCGATTATGAGCCGCTTGCTCTACCGACTGAGCTACACCGTCATGAAAGGGCTCCGCCGAGTACGGCGAAGCCCTTCCGGAGCCCCCTTACGGAATCGAACCGTAGACCTTCTCCTTACCATGGAGACGCTCTGCCGACTGAGCTAAGGGGGCGGCGGCGGTCCCGGCGGGGAGTCGGTATCCCTGCCGTTCACCGACGAGAAGAACTCTACACGGCGGTTCCGGGCCCCCGCGGTGGGGGGTCCCGGAACCCGGTCCGTGCTGGTCAGCCCGGACGTCGCCGGTCGTTCACCAGCTGGACTTGGTCACGCCCGGCAGCATGCCCTCGTGCGCCAGCCCGCGCAGGCGCACACGCGAGACGCCGAACTTGCGCAGGTAGCCACGCGAGCGGCCGTCGACCGAGTCGCGGTTGCGCACGCGGGTGGAGCTGGCGTCGCGGGGCTGCCTGCGGAGCTCCGCCGACGCGGCGGCCTTCTCCTCCTCGGTGGCCGAGGGCCGCGCGATGACGGCCTTCAGCTCGGCCCGGCGCTCGGCGTAGCGCGCGACGATCTCCTTGCGGCGCTCGTTCTTGGCGATCTGGCCCTTGGTGGCCATGTCTTCCCTCTCTCCCTAGACCCGCACGCCGTTGGCGCGGATCTTCGCGACCGCGGCGTCGACGCCGATCCGGTCGACGGTCTTGATCCCCTTGGCCGACAGGCGCAGCCGGACCCAGCGGTTCTCCGCCGGGAACCAGTAGCGCTTCTGCTGGATGTTGGGGTCGAACCGGCGCGAGGTGCGGCGGTGCGAGTGCGAGACGTTCTTGCCGAAGCCGGGCTCGCGCCCGGTCAGGTCGCAACGGGCGGACACCGGGTCACCGCCCCGAGTGCGGGTACGGCAGCAGTGCCATCTCCCGCGCGTTGCGGATCGCGACGGCGACCTGGCGCTGCTGCTGACCGGTCAGCCCGGTCACCCGGCGCGCACGGATCTTGCCGCGGTCGGAGATGAAGGTCCGCAGCAGCTGCGAGTCCTTCCAGTCCACGTGGTCGATCCCGCGTGCGTGCAGCGGGTTCGCCTTGCGGCGCGGGGTCCGCACCGCCTTGCCCTTGGGCGCCATCTCAGTGCCGCTCCTTTCGTTCCGCAGGCTCCACTTGGCGCCGCTCCTTTCGTTCCGCAGGCTCCACTTAGCGCTCTTCCTTGAACTCGACGTGCTTGCGCAGCTTCGGGTCGTACTTGCGCAGGACCAGCCGATCGGGGTCGTTGCGCCGGTTCTTGCGGGTCACGTACGTGGTGCCGGTCCCCGCCGTCGAGCGCAGCTTGATGATCGGCCGGACATCGGTCGTCTTCGCCACTCGACCCTCCTCTCAACATGATACTCGTTTTCGTTTAGGCTACACCGGATGAGTACGACGTCGGACGCGGGAGGCGGCAACGCATGACCGAGCAGCGGGACCTGGACGCCCCGGACGCCGGAGCGCCGCGGCGGACCGAGCTGGTGGTGCTCTGCGGCATGCCCCGTGAGGGCATCGAGCGCACGATCGGCCGGATGCGCGACCTCGACCCGGGCCTCGTCGTGCTGCACCACGACCTGCACGACCTGGGCCGGGGCCGGGTGCACCGGCGGCTGCGCCGCGGGCCGGCCGACGAGCACTCGGTGCTCGAGCTGGCGCACGGCTGCGTGAGCTGCACGATCCGCGAGGACGTGCTCCCGACGCTGGCCGGGCTGGCAGGCGAGGTGGACCGGATCGTGCTGCACCTGGACCCCCGGCTGGAGCCGGAGCCGGTGTGCTGGGCGCTGGGCTCGGTGCTGTTCGACGCCGGCGACGGTGAGCAGGTGACCGCCGCGGACCTGGTGGACCTCACCGCCGTCGTCGCGGTGCTGGACCCGGACGTCTGGCTGGAGGACGCGACGGGCGAGGCGACACTGCCCGAGCGCGGGCTGTCCACGCTGCCCGACGACGAGCGCACGGTCGCCCAGCTCGCCGTCGGCCAGGCCGAGTTCGCCGACGTGCTGGTGACCACCCGTTCGCTCGGGCCGGCGGACGTCGACCGCACCTCCGCCGTCCTGGACCGGCTGTGCCCGACGGCTCCGCGGCTGCTGCCGTCCTCGGCCGACCACCGGGTCTTCGGCGACGGCCTGCCTGCCGAGGCCCGCCAGGGCGTCCCGAGCGGGGTGCACGACCCGCTGCTGCGGGGTGCGCCGCCGCTGGAGGCCGAGAACGGCGTCCGCACCCTGCTGTTCTCCGCGCGCCGCCCGTTCCACCCGGACCGGCTGCACGACGCGATCGACTCGTTGCTCGACGGTGTCGTGCGGGCGCGCGGGCGGATCTGGCTCGCCACCCGCCCGGACGCAGTGCTGTGGCTGGAGAGCGCGGGCGGCGGGATGCGGATCGGGCACGCCGGTGAGTGGCTGGCCGGCGCCGACGAGCAGGCCTGGGCCGAGGCGGGCGACGAGCGCCGCGCACTCGCGTCGCTGGCCTGGCACCCTCGTTGGGGTGACCGGGCCCAGGACGTCGTGGTGCTGTGCCACCACGCCGACCCCGACGAGATCGACGCCGCCCTGCGCGGCGCACTGCTGACCGACGCCGAGATCACCGCAGGTGAGGACGCATGGTCGGCGCTGCCGGATCCGTTCGGCTGGGCACACGACGAGCCCTGTGAGGACCCGGCCCCCGCCGGGCTCCCCGACCCCACGTCCCGCCCGGAGCAGGGCCGGGACGACCGAGAAGGAGAGAACTGATGGCCGTTCCCAAGCGCCGCAAGTCGCGCGCGAACACCCACCACCGCCGTTCCCAGTGGAAGGCGGAGTCGCCGGACCTGGTGACGATCACGCTCGAGGGGCAGCAGCACCGCGTGCCGAAGAACCTGGTCCCGGCCTACCGGCGCGGCCTGCTGCCGCCGCCGGCCTGAGGCCCTTACCCCGTCCTGCACCACCGGGGGCCGCCGTGCCCGGCGCGGACGACGTGATCGTCCGATGCCCGGGGCGGCCCCTCAGGGCCAGCGTGGTCGGCATGTTGATGAACAGCATCCCGATGGACCACCTGGTCGCCCTCGCCGAGCAACGCCGGTACCGGCTGCTTGCCGAGGCCGAGAACCACCGTCTCGCCCGCCGCCTCCCCCGCCGGACGCTCACCGGCCTGGTCACCCGCCTGCTGCGCGGGCCGGGCCCGCACCGGCCCGGGCGGGGCGAGCACGATCTCGCCGGCTGACCCCGGCCGCGCAGGCTCTGTCCGCGCAGATTCTGTCCGCGCAGGTTCTGTCAGCTGCGGGCGGACGGCAAACCGGTCGGAACCGTCGGGGGTCCGTGCCACGATCGTCGGCATGATCCCGGGAGCGTCGGTCGGCGCGCTGGTGGGGCGGAGCACCGAGCTCGCCGCGCTGCGCGCGGACCTCGAGGCGGCCCGCTCCGGCCGTGCCGGGGCGGTACTGCTCGCCGGGGACGCCGGGATCGGCAAGTCCCGCCTGGCCGCCGAGCTGGCCGGAGTGGCCGAGGCGAGCGGGTTCCGCGTCGTCGTCGGGCGGTGCCTGGACACCGGGTCGGCACCACTGCCCTACCTGCCGATCTCCGAGGTCGTCGGGGAGCTGGTGGCCACGGACCCCGAACTCGTCGCGCACCGTCCGGCGCTGCGTGGTCTGCTGCCCGACGGCGGCCCGGCCGCGCCCGGCGGGAACGTGCCCGCACCGACCGACCGGGACTCCGACCGCCTGCAGGTCTTCGACGCCGTCGCCGGGGCGCTGCGCGAGGTCGCCGCCACGGCGCCGCTGCTCGTCGTGCTGGAGGACCTGCACTGGTCCGACCGGTCCACCCGTGAGCTCGTCGCGTACCTGCTGTCCCGGCTGGGTTCGCAGCGCCTGCTGGTACTCGCGACCTACCGCACCGACGACCTGCACCGCAGGCACCCGCTGCGCTCGGCGCTGGCCGAGCTCGTCCGGCTGCCCGCCGTCCGCCGCGCGGAGCTGGGCCCGCTCGCCGCGTCCGATGTGCTCGCCCTCGTGCGGGACCGGGCCGCCCTCACCTCGGGCCGCTCCCCCGGCGGCTCCCCCGCCGAGGACGTGCTGCACCGCATCGCCGACCGCAGCGGCGGGAACGCCTTCTACGCCGAGGAGATGGTCGCGGCCGGGCGCGCGGGCCTGACCGACGCGCTCGCCGACGTCCTGCTGACCCGGCTCGACCAGCTCTCCGAGCCGGCCCGGACGGTGCTGCAGGTCGTCTCGGTCGCCGAGCGGCGGATCCCGCACGACCTGCTGGCCGAGGCCGCGGGCCTGTCCCCCGCCGACCTGGCCGCCGGGCTGCGCGAGGCCGTCTCGCACCACGTGCTGGTCCCGGCCGTCGCCGGTGGCGTCCGGTCGGAGGCCTATGCGTTCCGGCACGCCCTGCTGCGCGAGGCCGTGCACGACGACCTGCTGCCCGACGAACGGGTGCGGCTGCACGCCCGCCTGGCGGAGCTGCTCTCCGGTCGCACCGACGAGCCGGGCGTCGCCGCGGACCTGGCCCGGCACGCGCTGGCCGCGCACGACCTGCCGCGGGCGCTGGCCGCGTCGGTGGCGGCGATGCGCGAGGCCGACCGCAGGCACGGTCCGGCGGAGATGCTCGTGCACGCCGAACGGGCGCTGGAGCTGTGGAGCGCCGTGCCCGGGCCGGAACGGGTCGCCTGCATCGCGGAGAGCACGCTGCACCGGGAGGCTGCCTGGGCAGCCAGTGCGTCCGGGGCACCGGAGCGGGGCGCGGCACTGGGCGCCCGTGCGGTCGAGGTCGCCGACCTGCGCGAGGGCCCGCTCGCGCAGGCGGTGGCGCGGCGGCGGTACGCGATGCGGCTGCTGGACAGGGGTGCCCCGCCGGAGGAGGCGATCGAGGTGGCCGCGGCGGCGGTGGCGCTGCGCGCGGACGCGCCCCCGGACGTCGAGCAGGCCTGGTCGCACGCCGTGCTGGCCCGGTCGCTGCTCAGCGGGGACCGGGGTGAGCAGGCGTGGCGGCACGCCCGCGCCGCACTCGACGTCGCGGACCGGTCGGCGGCGGCCGCAGACCCCGGCGACCCGGAGCACCGTGCCCGCTGCGGCGCCCGGGCCGACGCGCTGATCACGCTGGCGTTCTGCGCCCGGATCGAGGGCGACCCGGGCGGGGCGCGGGAGCGGCTGGCCCGGGCCACCGAGCTGGCCGCGGAGTCGGGCAACCGGGTCGTCGAGCTGCGGACGGTGTGGAACCGGGCCGTGTCCTTCGTCGAGGACGGCCTGCTCGACGACGCCGCCCGCGAGCTCACCGCCGGGTCCCGCCGTGCCGAGGGCTACGGGCTCAGCTGGGGTGGCTACGGCTTCGAGTTCCGCGTCGCCCGGGTGCGGGTGGACTTCCAGCGGGGCGCCTGGGACGAGGCGCTGCGCGTCGCCGACGAGGTGGACCCGGCCGTGTCCGTGCGGGTCACCGGGGTGCTGGTCACCGCCGGGCTGCTCGTCCGGGTCGCCCGCGGCGAGCTCGACACCGCCGAACGTGTCCTCGCCGAGCTGTCCGCCGAGCCGCCCCCGCACGACCAGGCCGCGCTGCTGCAGGGGGTCGTCGGGGCGGAGGCGGCACTGTGGCGCGCCGCGCCGGACGTCGCCGCGGACCGGGTCGCCGACGCGCTGGCCCGGATCCGCGCCGAGTACCCGTACCACCTGGGCGCGCTGGTGCTGTGCGCGCTCGGGGCGCAGGCGCACGCCGAGGCCGCCCGGGCCGCGCGCGCCTCCGGTCTCCCGGACGACGCCCACGTCGCCGCCGCGCAGTCCCGGGTCGCCGAGGCCGAGCTGACCGCGCAGCGCGGGCTGCCGCGCGGTACCGAGGTCGGGCCGGAGGGCCGGGCCTGGCTGGCACGGGCCCGCGCGGAGGCCCACCGCGCCGGGGGGACCCACGCCCCGGAGACCTGGGCCGCGGTCGCCGAGGCCTTCGCCGGGCACGGTGACCACTACCGGGCCGCCGAGGCGCACCTCCGGCGGGCGGAGGCACTGCTGGCCCGCGCGCACGGCGTGCAACACACCCACGCCCCGGATGTCGCGGCCGCGGAGGACGAGCGCGCTCCGTCTCCCGCCGACGACCGCCGGGCCGCCGAGGCCGCCCTGCGCTGCGCCGCCGCGACCGCGGAGCAGCTCGGCGCGATCCCGCTGGCCACTGCGGTGGCGGCCCTCGCCGCCCGTTCCGGTGGTGACGGCACCACTCCCGGCCCCGCGGCGCCGGACGGCGCGTCCCCACTCACCCGGCGCGAACGCGCCGTCCTGGAGCAGGTCGCACACGGCCTGACCAACCGGGCGATCGGCGAGACGCTGTTCATCAGCGAGAAGACCGTCAGCGTCCACCTGTCCCGGGCGATGGCGAAGCTGGGCGCCTCCGGACGGGCCGAGGCCGTCTCCGTCGCCCACTCCCGCGGTCTGCTGCCGCCACACGGGTGACACGGCAGCCCGCCGGCACCCGGTCGGCCGACCGCCGTCCGGTCCCGGCGCCCCGTTCGACCGCACGTGGGTGACTGGCCTGGCACACAATGTGACCAGGACAGCGTCGGACGAGTGGTTCCGTACGCCTGACGGGTGGAGTCGTCACTCCGACGGTTGGAGGATGGGCTGCCGGGATAACACCCTGATGACCCCACACGACAACACGGGCAGGAACCGGCGGCGCGCACCGGTCCCACCGGCCCCGTACCGACTCCCCGAGACCGTGGTGATCGCCATGCCCGCGCCCCAGCCCGCCGTCGCAGTCCCCGGTCCGCGCGGACCGGTCGACTCCGTCGAGCCCTCGCGCGCCGCGACCACCGCTCCGGAGACCGTCCGTACCGATGCGGTTGCCGAGGAGGCATGCGTCGCCCCTGCCGGCCCCTGTGACGCAGGCGTCGAGGAGGTCGCGCCGTCGGCACTGCAGATCCCCGCGCCGCGTACCCCGGTGCCGGATCCCGTCCGGGAGCCGGCGCGTCCGGCGGATGTCCCGGCGCCGCGCACGCCCTCGCGCCCCGAGGAGTCGCGTACCGGGGAGTCTCTCGACCAGATCCCGTGCACCGGGGAGCCGCGCACGCAGGGGCGACGGGCCGGGGGCAGGCACGCCGGCCCCACCGAGCGCGGGCGGCACCGCCGCACCCCGGTCACCGGCGCGCAGCTGCGCGCCGGTGCCGTTCCCGTGGACCGTGCGTTCCAGGTCGTCGCCCGGGTCGGCAGCGTGACCACGCTGGCCGCGATGCTCGTGCTGGCCACGGCCGTCGCCGGGCTCACCGACGGGCACCCGCCCACCGGCGAGGCCGCTCAGCTGTCGATCGCCACTCTGCCCTGACCGCTCTGCCCTGACCGCGGACCGACCGGACGAGCGGCAGCTCAGGCCGCGTCGGGGCGCTTCGTCCCTGCCGCCTCCGGCTGCGGCGTCTTCATGACCTGGTCGACCAGCTCCATGACCAGCCGGTTCCCGCCGAGGCGGTAGCCGAAGTCCTCCCAGGACAGCAGCTCGCGGGAGACCAGCTCCCCGACCGGGCCGGGGTAGACGCGCGTCGCGCGGAACGCGGCCGCCCGGATCCGCATCTTCTCGTGGTGTTCCATGGGCACGGGATCTGACATGGCCGTGACCTCCGCATCGGTGGGAGTTCTCCTCGACGCGCTCTCGGCGCTGAGCCGCCCGCCGTTCCCCATGGTGACGGACCCTCTCGGGTTCGCCGCCGGAAGTGCGCAGCATCTCACCGCCCCGTCATCGGCCGGTTGCCGTCGTGTCGACCCGGTGTTTCGGCGCCGATCACCGGATCCGGTAGGGCCGCAACGACCCCGGCCGGCAACTACGGTGGCGGCCATGGCGGAACGCACACGTGACCTGCTCTGGTCCGATGTCGAAGGCATCCACGAGGCCATCCTGGCGCACCCGTTCGTCACCGGGCTGGCCGACGGAACGCTGCCGCACGAGGTCTTCCGGCACTACATCGTCCAGGACGCCCACTACCTGCGCGGCTACGCGCGTGCGCTGGCGGTGTGCGCGGCGAAGGCGCCGGGCGAGGACGAGACGCTGATGTTCGCCGAGCACGCGGGCGGCGCGATCGCGGCGGAGCGCGAGCTGCACGACGACCTGCTGGGCGCGCTCGGGCTCACCTCCGAGCAGGCCCGCACGCTGCCGGTCGCCCCGGCGACCCGCGCCTACGTCAGCTACCTGCTCGCGACCGCGCACGGCGGGTCCTACGCCGAGGGCGTCGCCGCGGTCCTGCCCTGCTACTGGATCTACGCCGAGGTCGGCGAGCACCTGGTCGGTACCGGCTCGGCCGATCCGCTCTACCAGCGGTGGATCGACATGTATGCCGGGGACGAGTACCGCGCCGTCGTCGACGCCGTCCTGGACGCGACCGACCGGATCGGCGCGACCGTCTCGGCGAGCGAGCTGGCCCGGATGCGCGAACACTTCACGACGACGTCGCGCTACGAGTGGATGTTCTGGGACGGCGCGCACCGGCTGGAGACCTGGCCGGTCTGACCCTGCACCGGGCCGGTCGCAGGCCGGTCCATCCCGCCGGGCCGGCGTCCGCGGTCAGCGGGCGTCGATCCGGTCCGGGATCACCACGTGCAGGAAGAACGACACGATCGCGACGATGATCGCGCCCCAGAACCCGGCCCAGAAGCCGTCGACGTGGAACGGCAGGTTCAGCAGCCCGGACAGCCAGCCGGTCAGCATGAACAGCAGTGCGTTCACGACCAGGCCGAACAGGCCCAGGGTGAGGACGTAGAGCGGGCAGCCGATCGTCGCGACGACCGGTTTCACCACCGCGTTCACCACGCCGAAGATCAGCGCGACGACGATCAGCGTCCCGGCCCGGGTGGCGGTCGTGCCACCCCCGAGGTCGATGCCGCTGACCAGCACCGTCGCCACCCACAGCGAGAGTGCGATCACGAGCGTCCGGACGACGAACGCCATTCCGGGCGAGGCCTGCATCAGGAGATCACCGCCTGTCCGACCAGCGTCTGCAGCTGGGACCGGATCGGGTAGGTACTGGAGGGCACGAGCTGGGTGTAGAAGGTGGCGATCACGTCGTCCACCGGGTCGATCCAGAACGCCGTCGAGGCGAGCCCGCCCCACGCGTACGTCCCGGGGTTGGCGAGCTGCCCGGTCCGCGCCTGGTCGAGCACGACGGAGAAACCGAGGCCGAACCCGACGCCG
The DNA here is from genome assembly GCF_046546475.1 of Pseudonocardia phyllosphaerae. NCBI lineage: Bacteria > Bacillati > Actinomycetota > Actinomycetes > Pseudonocardiales > Pseudonocardiaceae > Pseudonocardia > Pseudonocardia phyllosphaerae. Next base: position 644,700 of record NZ_JBKGXS010000001.1, on the reverse strand, counting down.
CCGAACGCGGACTCGGAGAAGATCGGCCGGCCCACGGTGTCGAGGTCGGCACCGCCGGGAAGGTGGTTGAGCCGGGCGAACGCGACCGTGCGCGGGGACAGCAGCCGGACGCCGTCGAGCTCGCCGCCGCGGGCCAGCATCCGGGCGAACCGCAGGAAGTCTCCCGCGGTCGAGGCGAGCCCGCCGCCGCCGGAGAGGAACACCGGATCGCCGGTGATGCTGCGGCCCAGCGCCTTGTTCTCGATCAGCCCACCGGCGCGGGCGCTGTAGAGCGTGGCCAGCCGCGCCCCGGCGTCGGAGTCCGGGTCGATGCGGAAGGTGGTGTCGCGCATGCCGAGCGGCTCGAAGATCTCGGTGCGGAAGAACTCGTCGAGGGTCTGCCCGGAGACGACCTCGATCACCCGGCCGAGCACGTCGGTGGCCACCGAGTAGTTCCATTCGGTGCCCGGCTGGAACAGCAGCGGGAACTCGCCCCAGGTCTGCGCCGCCGTCGCCAGGTCGACGCCGGCGGGCGGCCCGAACTCGTAGCCCTTGGAGCGGTACATCTCGTCGACCGGGTGGGCGTGGTGGAAGCCGTAGGTGAGCCCGGCGGTGTGGGTGAGCAGGTGGTGCAGCCGGACGGGGCCGACCGCGGCGTCGGTGCCGGGGTTCTGCGCGGAGCCGCCGCGGTAGACGCGCTGCTCGGCGAACGAGGGCACGTAGCGCCCGACCGGGTCGGTCAGCTCCAGCAGCCCGCGCTCCCACAGCATCAGGGCCGCGACCGTGGTGATCGGCTTGGTCATCGAGTAGATGCGCCAGATCGTGTCGTCGGTGACCGGCAGGCCCTGCTCGACGTCGCGCAGGCCGTAGGTCGAGGAGTGGACGACCTTGTCGTCGCGGGCGACGAGGATGGACCAGCCGGGCAGGCGGCCGTCGTCGACGTAGCGGCGGAAGTGCTTGTCGATCCGGGCGAGGCGGTCCGGGTCCATGCCGACCTCGGACGGCTCGGCCTCGATCGTCGGGGCGCTCACGACCTCGACCCTACCCGCGTCGGAGCACCGGCGAAGATCATCCGAACCGGGCCCGTACGCCGCTCAGCCGGGCAGGATCTCGTAGCGCGCCAGCCGGTGCCCGCGCAGTGCGGGGACCGCGCGCAGCGCCGTGGCGAACGCCCGCGTGGTGTACGGGATCCGCGCCGCGACGGCGGCGGGCGGCTCACCGGCACCGCACGCCTCGAGCAGGCGCAGGCCCCACGGCTCCAGCTCGCGCGGGTCCTCGCAGGTCCAGTCGACCTCGACGCCGCACAGCGCGCCGCCGGAGATCCGTGCGGCCGCGGCGCGGGAGAGCACGTCGGTGGCCAGGACCGCGCCGGGCAGCATCCGGGCGGCGGTGAACACCAGTCGTTGCACGCCCTGCTCGGGCAGCAGGGTCAGCACCGAGTCGGCGACCACGAGGTACGGGCCGGGCAGCGCGCGGGCGGTGTCGAGCCAGTCCTCGTCCAGCGCGGAGCCTGCGACCAGACTCGACACAGGGCCTGCGACCGGACTCGACACCGGGCCTGCGACCGGACTCGACACCGGGCCCGCGGCCGGACTCGACACCGGGCCCGCGGCCGGGTCCGGCTCCGGCCCTCCCGGCCCCGGCAGCAGCTCGCGGCGCAGCTCGGCCACCTCGGGCAGCTCGACGTCTACCCAGTGCGCGGGGCCCTCACCGCCGAGCCGGTCGGCGCGGCGGTCCAGCCCCGGCCCGAGCTCGACGACGGTGCAGGTCGGGTGCTCGGCGACGAACGCGCGGACCCACTCGTCGAGGATCGCGCCGCGGAGCAGGGTGCAGAGCGCGTCGGCGCGGCCGGGGCCGTCGCCCAGCTCCAGGTCGTCGGCCAGGCCGGCGGCGTGCGGGTCCCCGACGACGGGTCGGCGCCGGCGGGCGTCCCGGGCGCGGGCGTGCAGCGGCGGGAGCGACGTGCGCTCCATCGCTCCGAGCTCGATCTGCCGTCGACCCGTGACCATCGTTACCCCCTGGGCGCCGGAACCTACCGGTGCCGGATGAGGCGGCTCCGGGCGGGCCGGGATGATGGGGATCATGCGGACAGGCATCGTCGCCCCCGGAGCCCACGGCGACGCCGAGGTGTTGCGCCTGCTGGAGCGACGCCGCGCGGCGGGCAGCGCCCCCGGCCGGCACGACGACGGCTGCCGGCTCGCGCTGGTCGTCGGGGGTGGCGGCATGCGCGGCGCCTACGCAGGCGGGATGGGTCACGCGCTGGAGCTGGCCGGGTTCGCCGGCTGCGTCGACGAGGTGTGGGGCAGCTCGGCCGGGGCGTTCATCGGGACGGCGCTGACCCTCGGGCACGCCGCCGACGCCGCGTCGATCTTCCCGGAGGACATGGCGTGCCGGGACTTCATCGACCCGCGCCGGCTGGGGGCGCGCAGGCCGATGGTCTCGCTGGACCACCTGTTCGACTCGATCCTCACCGACACCCGGCCGACCGACTGGGATGCGCTCGCGGCCTCCCCGGTCCCGCTGCGCGTCGTGGTGACCCGGGCCGGGGACCTGCGGGCGCACGTGCTCACCGACCTGCCCGACGGCGACGCATGGCGGACGGCGATGCGGGCGACGGCGACGATCCCGCTGCTCGCCGGGCCGCCGGTCGAGCTGTTCGGCGAGACCTGGATCGACGGCTCGGTGAGCGATCCGCTGCCGGTGGCGCGGGCGCTGCGCTCCGGGGCGACGCACGTGCTCGCCCTGATGACCCGCACCGTCGACGAGCTCACCGCCCGCACCCCCGGCACCCGAGCCCCGGTGTGGGCGCGGTCGCTGGATCGGCTCGCCCCGGGACTGGGCCGGATGGCGCAGGACGCGACCCGGCACGGCGAGACGCTGGAGCTGCTGAGCGACGCCGCGCACCCGGACCGCGCGGACCGGCACCTGCTGACGCTGTCCCCGCACACCTCCGCCGGGGTCCGGGGCCTGACGACGGACCGGCCGCGGGTCCGCGAGGCCGTCCGGATCGGGCGGGAGACGGTGTTCGGGGCACTGCCCGACCCGGTCGGCGAGATCGCGGTCTGAGTCCCCGGCCCGCCCGCCGGTCCCGGTCCGCACCGATGAGTTCCGGGCACGCGCCCGGTCCCCCTTGGTGAACCGGACGTGAGAGGGGTGCCCCGTGCCCGCACCACCGGCGTTCTCGACACGCACCGTCACCCTGGCGCCCGGCGCGGTGCGCCCGCACGACGAGGACGAGTGGCAGGGCGCGCTGATCGTCGTCGACGCCGGTGAGCTGGAGCTGTGCTGCCGGGCGGGCGGGAGCCGCCGGTTCGGCGCGGGCGCGGTGCTGTGGTTCACCGGGCTGAACCTGGCCATGGTGCGCAATCCCGGTGACGTCGACGCGGTGTTCCGCGCGGTCACCCGGGGCCCGCCGCCCCGGCCCGGTTAGCGGGGGTCGGTGGCCAGCAGGTCGTACCAGACGCCGTCGTCGACGATCTCGTTGTCGAAGCCGTGCACGCCGTCGCCGCGGAACTCCCCCACCAGCCGGAACCCGGCCCGCTCGGCGACGCGGCGGCTGGCCGTGTTCTCCGCGGACGCGCCGAGGCCGAGGCGGTGCCTGCCGAGCCCGCCGTCGTCGGCGGGGGTGAAGGCGTGGGTGATCACCGCCTCGACCGCCGCGGAGGCGACACCGCGACCGCGGGCGTCCGGGTGGAGCCGGAAGCCGATCTCGCCGCCGGTCGGGGTGTAGGGCCGGTCCATGGCGTGCACCGAGACCGTGCCGCGGTAGCGGTCGTCGGCAGGGTCGGCGATCGTCCACACCACGGCCCGGCCGAGGGCTGCGTCGAGACCGGCGCGCTGCAGCCAGGCCTCGGCGTCGTCACGGGTGCAGGAGTGCGGCAGTGTCGCGCTCCACCAGCGGCTCGCCGGGTCCGAGCAGGCCTCGACGTGCCGGTCGAGGTCGTGCTCGGCCGGTGCCCGGAGCCGGACACCGGCGCCGTCGAGTGTCCGGACCGGCCACCAGGTGGTGAGCGGGGCGCGCGTCGCGACGGGGTCGTCGGGGTCGGGCAGCAGTACCGCGGTCCAGGCGTCGACCGGGCCGTCCGCGCCGGGCAGCGCCCGGGTGCGGACCCCCTCGAAGCGGAACCCGCAGCGGTGCGCCACCCGCCACGACTCGAGGTGCCCGGCGCGGCAGTCCCACTGCAGGACAGCGGCTTTCGCGACGTCGAAGGCCCAGTCCGCGGCCAGGCGCACCGCGCGGGTGGCCCGGCCGCCGCCCCGGGCCCAGGGGGCCAGGAAGTAGCCGATCGCCGGGACGGGGCCCAGCCGGAGGTCCACCTGGCCGGCGTAGCGGGGAACGCCGGTGTCGTCCTCGGCCTCGACCGCCCAGTTCACCTGGGTGCCCGCGGCCCAGTGCCGCAACGACTCCTCGATCCAGGCCCGCGCCTCGGTCTCGCCGAAGGTCGGCGCGAGCGAGGTCCACCGATGCATCACCGGGTCGGCGTAGACATCGAGCATTCCGGGCACATCGTCGTAACGGTAGGCCCGGAGCGTGACGACGCCGTCGGTGAGCACGGGCACGGATGACGGTTCGGTCACGGCCATGTGGTTTATGGGATACGACCGTTCGGGTCAACCGGGTTTCTCTACGATCATCGCTGCACCCGCAACGGGCGGGGTGCGACGGGGAGGTGGCGATGGCGGCGCTCACGGAACGCCTGATCGACCGGAGGCTCGGCCTCACCGATCCGGCGGAGCCGTACGTCCGGGAGCGGGACCTGCCGGTCCCGATGTCGGACGGCGTCGAGCTGCTCGCCGATCTCTACCGGCGCCCGGGGGCCGCCGAGCCGCGGCCGACCGTCCTCATGCGCACCCCCTACGGCCGGGGCGGGCTCGGGAAGCTGATCGCCGGCCTGCTCGCGCGCCGCGGGTTCCAGGTGCTCGTGCAGTCCACCCGCGGCACGTTCGGCTCCGGCGGGCAGTTCCGCCCGTTCCTGCACGAGAGCCCGGACGGCCTCGACACCCTGGCCTGGGTGCGCGCGCAGGAGTGGTGCGACGGCCGCGTCTCGACGGTCGGGCCCAGCTACGTCGGCCACACCCAGTGGGCGATCGCGCCCTACGCCGACCCCGGGCTGTGCTCGATGAACGCCGACATCACCGCGTCGGAGTTCACCAGCACGTTCTACCCGGGCGGGGCGCCCGGGCTGCTCAACCTGGCGGGCTGGGTGAACCAGATCGGCCGCCAGGAGCGGATCGGCGCGGTCACCGGGTTCCTCGCGACGCCGGTGTTCAGCCGCCGCAAGCGCCGCGCGGTGGAGTCGCTGCCGCTGCAGGCCGCCGACGTCGCGCTGACCGGCGCGCCCGTGGTGTTCTGGCGGGACTTCATCGAGCACGCGGAGTCACCTCGCGAGTTCTGGGCCCCCGCCGAGCACGACGGTTTCGACGCGGCCGCCATGCCGCCCGTCTGCATGGTGACCGGCTGGTGGGACCTGTTCCTGGACCGGCAGCTGACCGACTTCACCGCGCTGCAGAACGGGCACGCCACCGCCCGGATCACCATCGGACCGTGGACGCACGGTGACCGGCACTCGCTCGCGACGATCGCGCACGAGATGATCCACTGGCTGGGCAGGCACCTGCTCGGCCGTGCCGGCGACGGCCGGGCCCCGGTCCGCGCGTACATGCAGCACGCCGACCGGTGGACCGACCTGCCGTGCTGGCCGCCGCCCGAGGCGGCACCGACCGAGTGGTATCTGGGCCCGCACGGAACGCTGCGCAGCGAGATGCCCGACGGCACCGGGCGCGACAGCTTCGTCTACGACCCGGCCGACCCGACGCCGTCGGTGGGCGGGCCGATGCTGCAGCCGCCGTCGAAGCAGCACGACAACCGCGAGACCGAGGCCCGCGACGACGTCCTGGTCCACACCGGGCCGCAGCTCGACGCCGACCTGGACCTGCTCGGCGAGGTCGGGGCCGTGGTCTACGTCCGCACCGAGCCCGGCATCGGCGACGTCTTCGTCCGGCTCTGCGACGTGGCGCCGGACGGCACCTCGCTCAACATCACCGACGGGATGCACCGGCTGCTGCCCGAGCAGGAGGCCACCGCCCCGGACGGCACGACGGTCGTGCGGCTCGCGCTGAGCCCCACCGGCTACCGGGTGCGCCAGGGGCACCGGCTGCGGGTGCAGATCGCCGGCGCGGCGTTCCCCCGCTTCGCCCGCAACCACGGCACCGGCGAGCGGCCCGCCACGGCGACGGCGACCCGCCCGATCCGCTACGAGATCCTGCACGGGCCCGACCACCCGTCGCACGTGGTGCTGCCGCACCACCCCTGAGCAGCGGTTCTCACCGGAACGCGAGACGGGCGCGGTTCCCGTTTTCGAATCCGGGAACGGCGCCCTTCTCGGTGCGCTCAGCAGCGCGCGAACTCAGCTCACTTGGTGTTGCTCTGGGTGTTGCCGGAGTTCGAGTTGGCGGTCGCGTCGCCGCCGGTGTCCTTCGCGTTGGCGTCGCCCACGAGGCCCAGGGCACCGGTGAGGGCGTTGACGTTCACGGCCGGCGCGACGTTCGGGTTGTTCAGGGCGTCGATGTTGCCGACGTTGACGAGACCGTTCTGGGTCTTGTCGTTGTCGTTCACGTTGACCTGGTCACCCGACACCGAGCCACCCTTGCCGTGGTCGTGACCGTCGTGGCCCTTGTGGCCGTAGTCACCGGCGAAGGCCAGCGGCGACAGCGCGAGCAGACCAGCGGTGGCACCGGCGGTGATGATTCCAGCCTTCTTCAGCACAGCTACTTCTCCGTTTGCAGTACGGGGCCCGGACATCGGGCCGACGCGATTCGGCATGCGGTGGGGGAGCCCTGCCGATGCACAGAACGCTACTGGGGTCGTCACCGTTTCGACGAACGATCTACCACCAATGGACTACACCAATCACTTTGAGCGAGGTTACTGCGCCATTACGGCAATGTTCTCTCCGCAAGATCAACTCTATTGCGGCGCAACCGTGACCACGAGTGACCAACTCACCCCCGAACGGACGAGCAACCCTGCCGCCGGACACGGATTGTGATCATGGCCGGTTCGGTGCGACACCCTGTCGGGTTGCCGTGGCTCCGATCGTGGACACACGACGGTCACGCCGGCGTAGCGCCGCCGCCCCGATCCGTTCCTAGGCTCCGTGCGCCCCGCGGCGACGTCGACGGGCACGCACGAGCACCGGAACGAGCACGGAGACACCCGATGAGCGACGGCCCGAACGACGACTACCTCGCCCGGCGGCAGCTCCGCACCGGCACCGCAGGCTGGCTGCTGCTCGCCGGCCTCGGTGTCGGCTACGTGATCTCCGGAGACTTCTCCGGCTGGAACTACGGCCTGGCCCAGGGTGGTTTCGGCGGCCTGCTCGTCGCCGGCGTCGTCATCGCCGGGATGTACCTCGCGATGGTGCTGGGCATGGCCGAGATGTCCTCGGCGCTTCCCGCGGCAGGCGGGGGCTACACCTTCGCCCGCCGGGCGCTGGGACCGTGGGGCGGTTTCGCCACCGGCACCGCGATCCTCATCGAGTACACGATGGCCCCGGCGGCGGTCGCCACCTTCATCGGCGCCTACGTCGAGTCGCTCGGCCTGTTCGGGATCACCGACGGCTGGTGGGTCTACCTCGTCGCGTACGCGCTGTTCATCGGCATCCACCTCACCGGCGCGGGTGAGGCGCTCAAGGTCATGTTCGCGATCACCGCGGTGGCACTGGTCGGGCTGGTGGTGTTCGCGGTCGCCGCGGTGCCGCTGTTCGACTCGGCGCACCTGGCCGACATCCCGCCCACCGGGGCCGCGGGCGCGTCGCCGTTCCTGCCGTTCGGGCTGCTGGGCATCTGGTCGGCGGTGCCGTTCGCGATCTGGTTCTTCCTCGCCGTCGAGGGTGTGCCGCTCGCCGCGGAGGAGGCCAGCGACCCGGAACGCAACGTCCCGCGCGGGATCGTGGCCGCGATGCTGGTCCTGCTGCTCACCGGGGCGGCGGTGCTCGTGCTGGCGACCGGCGCGCTCGGCGCGAACGCGCTCGCGGAGTCGGGCAACCCGCTGGTCGAGGCCCTCGCGAGCTCCGGGGCGGGTGTCGTCGTCAACTACATCGGGCTGGCCGGGCTGGTCGCGAGCTTCTTCTCGATCATCTACGCCTACTCGCGGCAGACCTTCGCGCTGTCGCGGGCCGGGTACCTCCCCCGCGTGCTGTCGGTGACCAACGGCCGCAAGGCCCCGACGCTCGCGCTGCTCGTCCCGGGGGCGATCGGCTTCCTGCTCTCGCTGACCGGCGAGGGCGACGTCCTGCTGAACACCGCGGTGTTCGGAGCGGCGGTGTCGTACGTACTGATGATGGTCAGTCACATCGTGCTGCGCCGCCGCGAGCCGGGGATGCCGCGGCCGTACCGCACCCCTGGCGGCGTCGCGACGACCGGGTTCGCACTGGTCGTGGCGGCACTGGCCGTGGTCGCGACATTCCTGGTGGACCCGGTCGCGGCCGGGACGGCGCTGGGGGTGTTCGCGCTGTTCCTGCTGTACTTCGGCCTCTACTCGCGGCACCATCTCGTGGCCGGCGCCCCGGACGAGGAGTTCGCCGCGTTGCAGTCGGCGGAGGCGGAGCTGACATGACCCGGCGTCGTTCCACGCTCGGTGGCCACACCTGGGAGTTCGCCGACCTGAAGGCGCTGCTCGCCGCGGCCACCCCGCTGCGCTCGGGTGACGTCCTCGCCGGCGTCGCCGCCTCCTGCGAGCAGGAACGAGTCGCCGCACAGTCGGTGCTCGCGGACCTGCCGCTCAGCACGTTCCTCGACGAGCAGGTCGTCCCCTACGAGGACGACGAGGTCACCCGGCTGATCCTCGACTCGCACGACACCACGGCGTTCGCCCCGGTCGCATCGATGACCGTCGGCGAGCTGCGCGAGCACCTGCTGCGCCCGGCCACCGACACCACCGCGCTCGCCGCGGGCCTGACCCCGGAGATGGTCGCCGCGACCGCGAAACTGATGCGGCTGCAGGACCTGATCGCGGTCGGGCGGCGCACCCCGGTGGTGACGGCGTTCCGCTCGACGGTCGGGCTGCCCGGGACGATGGCGACCCGGCTGCAGCCCAACCACCCCACCGACGACCCGGCCGGGGTGACGGCGTCCATCGTGGACGGCCTGCTGCTCGGCTGCGGCGACGCGGTGATCGGCATCAATCCTGCGACGGACTCCCCGCAGCGCACCACCGAGCTGCTGCACCTCATCGACGACGTCCGCACCCGCTACGAGATCCCGACCCAGTCCTGCGTGCTGGCCCACGTCACGACCTCGATCGAGATCATCGGCCGCGGCGCTCCGGTGGACCTGGTGTTCCAGTCGATCGCCGGGACCGAGGCGGCGAACACCGGCTTCGGCGTGACGCTGGAGCTGCTGCGCGAGGCGCACGACGCCGTGCGCTCGCTGGACCGCGGCACCGTCGGCACGAACTGCATGTACTTCGAGACCGGGCAGGGCAGCGCACTGTCCGCCGACGCCCACCACGGCGTGGACCAGCAGACCCTGGAGACCCGTGCCTACGCCGTGGCGCGGGCGTTCGACCCGTTGCTGGTCAACACCGTCGTCGGCTTCATCGGGCCGGAGTACCTGTACGACGGCAAGCAGATCACCCGGGCCGGGCTGGAGGACCACGTCTGCGGCAAGCTGCTCGGCGTCCCGATGGGGGTCGACGTCTGCTACACCAACCACGCCGAGGCCGACGCGGACGACACCGACGCGCTGCTCACCCTGCTCGGCGCGGCCGGCTGCTCGTTCGTCATCTGCGTGCCCGGCGGCGACGACGTGATGCTGCACTACCAGTCGCTGTCGTTCCACGACGCGCTCTACGCCCGTCAGGCACTCGGGCTCGCGCCCGCGCCGGAGTTCGCGGACTGGCTGACCCGGATGGACATGCTCGACGACGGCGGCCGGCTGCGTGAGCTCCCGCCGTCCGCGGTCCGGGCGCTCACGGCGGGTGTGCGGTGAGCACCGACCCGCTGGACGTGCTGCGGGCCTCGACCCGCGCCCGGGTCGCGCTGGGCCGGGCCGGGGACGCGCTGCCGACCGCGCGGCTGCTGGAGCTGCGGGCCGCGCACGCCGCCGCCCGCGACGCCGTGCACACCCCGCTCGACGTGGACGCGCTCCGTTCCGCGATCGGTGACCTCGGGGTGGAGACGCTGCCGGTCACGGGGGCTCCGGCCGACCGTGCCGAGTACCTGACCCGCCCGGACCTGGGCCGTCGCCTCGCCGCCGGGCAGTCCGTGCCGGAGGGTGAGTACGACGTCGTGCTCGTCGTCGCCGACGGGCTGTCGCCGCGCGCCGTGCAGGAGCACGCGCCGGGAATGCTGGCCGCGATCCTCGACCGGCTCGACGGGTGGCGGGTGGCGCCGGTCGTCGTCGCGACGCAGGCGCGGGTGGCGTTGGGCGACGAGATCGCGGCGGCGGTCGGGGCGCGCAGCGTCGTCGTCCTCGTCGGGGAACGGCCGGGTATGAGCTCGGTCGACTCGCTGGGCATCTACTTCACCTACGACCCCCGGCGCGGCCGACGGGACTCCGAGCGCAACTGCGTCTCCAACGTCCGGCCGCCGCACGGCGTCGGGTACGCCGAGGCCGCGACGACGCTCGCGCTGCTGATGAGCGAGGCGAAGCGGCTCAAGCTGTCCGGGGTATCGCTGAAGGCGGACCCGGCCCTGCCGAGCGATTGATTGATCGCTTTCATCGGCTATCATCGCCAAATGGCGATGGATTGCTGTGGTGACGTCTCCCCCGCCGTGGCGCTGTTCCGGTCGCTGGCCGACCCGACGCGGCTCGCGGTGGTCGCGCGGCTGGCCGAGGGCGAGGCCCGGGTCGTCGACCTCACCCGCACGCTCGGGCTGGCGCAGTCGACGGTGTCGAAGCATCTCGCCTGCCTGCGCGACTGCCGGTTGGTCGACTTCCGCACCGAGGGGCGGCAGTCGTACTACCGGCTGGTCCGGCCGGAGCTGATCGACCTGCTGCGCAGCGCGGAGACGGTGCTCGCCGAGACCGGCGAGGCGGTCGCGCTGTGCCCGAACTACGGATCCTCGACGGCGGCGTCGTGACCGCCGCCCCGCCCGCGGACCGGCGAGCCGTCCTCACCCGGCGGATCCGGCTGTTCGTCGCGGTGACGATCACCTGGAACGTCGTCGAGGCCGTCGTCGCCCTGGCCGCCGGGCACGCGGCGTCGTCGATCGCCCTGGTCGGATTCGGGCTGGACTCGGTGATCGAGGTGAGCTCCGCGGCGGCCGTCGCGTGGCAGTTCGCCGGGCGCGACCCGCAGCGACGCGAGCGGGTCGCTCTGCAGGTGATCACCGGATCCTTCCTGGCGCTGGCCGCGTACGTGACCGTCGAGTCGCTGCGCGGGCTGTTCGGCGACGGCGAGGCCGAGCGCACGACGACCGGGATCGTGCTGGTCGCACTCAGCGTCGTCGTGATGCCGTTCCTGTCCTGGGCGCAGCGCCGGGCCGGGCGCGAGCTCGGCTCCGCGAGCGCCGTCGCCGACTCCAAGCAGACGCTGCTCTGCACCTACCTGTCCGCGGCAGTACTGGTGGGGCTGGTGTTGAACGCGGCATTGGGCTGGTGGTGGGCCGATCCGGTCGCCGGGCTGGTGCTGGCGGCCCTGGCCGTGCGGGAGGGCGTGAACGCGTGGCGCGGCGAGGGATGCTGCGCGCCCGTCTCCGCCGCCGGTTCGTGCTGCGCGACGGAGGAGTGCTGCTGCGGGTAGTCCGGGGGCTGCTGGTAGCTCGGGTTCTCAGAACGTCGTGTCGATGACGCAGAACAGGTTGCCCTCGGTGTCGGCGAGCACGACGAAGTCGGGGTTCTCCGGGTAGCGCGGCCAGTCCACCCGGACGGCGCCGAGCCCGAGCAGCCGCTCCACCTCGGCCGCCTGGTCGGTGGCGTAGAGGTCCAGGTGGAGGCGCGGCAGTGGCTGCGGCCGCGCCTCGGTCAGCATGATCGACACGTTCGGCCGGCCGGCCTCGTCGCAGGTCAGGACCGCCCAGTCGTGCTGCGGTTCGTCGCGCGGGCGGTAGCCGAGGGCGGCGCACCAGAAGCGGACGGCGCGGGCGACGTCGTCCGCGCCGACCACGACGGAGCCGATGTGCAGGTCCACGGTGCGGGATGGTCACGGACTCCGCGGGGTGCGTCCACTGCTGTCGCGGAGCAGGACGAGCGCGGTGAGGGCGAGCCAGAGGGTCGTCGGCCACAGGGCTGCGCGTTGCAGCAGCCCCGATAGCTCCGGGACCGACACGAAGCCGACGACGAGCGTGGCCCCGCCGACGACGAGTCCTATCCTCCGGAGCGTCCTGCGATGTGCCGGCATGGCGAGCGCGGTCAGGACGACGGCGACCGACTGGGCCGGCGCGATCGGTGCCGAGACAAGCATGTGCAGGTCGAGGGCGACGTCGAGCGGAACGAGGCCGGTCCCGATCGAGCCGAGCCCGGCGATCCCCCACAGCAGGGCCGACGCCCGCGACGGCCGGGCGAGGACGGCGCCGGCGACCAGAAGGATCCCGGCGGCGACGAACACGGTGTTCATGACGGCGTGCCACGGTGAGCAGAGCGTCAGAACACCTGCCGCGCTCTCGTGTCGCGCGCAGGTCACGGCACCGAGCTCGCTGATCCAGCTGCCGGTGAAGCTGTACGGATGCGGCATCCGCGACGCGACGAGCAGCTCCGCCGGGATGGTCAGCACCTGCCCGACGAGCAGAACGAGACCGAGCCGTCGTGTCCGATGTCGACGGTCGAGGACGGGACACACGCAGTGGAGCGTGCCCTGCGGACACAGGGAGGTCGTCCTTCCTTCGACGGATTCGCCGCCACTCCGTTCGACTGATCCCACCCCTGCGCCGAGTGGTCGCTGACCTGCGACGACGGACCACACATCGAACGCCAGTTCGAGTATCATGGGTTCATGACCGAGCGCGTCACCACCGCCTGCGACCGCATCGCCGCGGCCGTCGACGCGCTCGCCGACACCCTCACCACCGCCACCGGCACCGAGATCTGCGCGGTCCAGCTCGCCGTGGAATCCCTGCAACGCCGCCTCGACCAGGTCGCCGTCCGCGCGGTCGCCAAGGCCGAACGCGAGGACCTCTACGCCGCCCGCGGCTACCGCTCCACCGCCGGTGCCCTGGCCGACCTGCTGCGCTGGGACCCCCGCCACTCCCGCCGCTTCACCACCGCAGCGCAGCAGCTCGCACCCCGCACCACCCTCGACGGACAACCCCTCGACCCCACCCTCCCGGCGACCGCGCAGGTGTTCGCCGGTGGGGAGATCTCGCTGCGTCACGCCGAGGTCGTGGCCACCCTGCTCGACTCCGCCGAGGCCGGGCGCCTCGACCCCGCTGTGTGGGCCGGCGCCGAGATACAGCTCGCCGCCCAGGCGGTCCTGTGCACCCCGGCCGAGCTGCAGACCTGGGGACGGCAACTGCTCGCCGACCTCGACCAGGACGGCCCCGAACCCGACGACCGCCCCGAACCCCGGATCAACGAACTCCGCCTCACCACCCACCGCGGCGGACGCCCCGGCGGGATCCTGCGCGGCCGCTTCGACGACGCCGAGATGTTCGAACGCATCCGCACCGCCGTCGACGCCCTCACCGGCCCCGGACACCCCGACGACCCCCGATCCCATCCGGAACGCCAGGCCGAAGCCCTCGCCGAGATCTGCGGATACGGGTTGGAACACGCCGGCGGCGAGCTGCTGCCCGACACCGGTGGGCAACGGCCCCAGGTCACGGTCACCGTCCGGCTCGAGGACCTGCAGAACCGCGCCCGGGCTGCGCTGCTCGACCACACCGGCGGACTCTCGGCGTCGGCGCTGCGGATGCTGTGCTGCGACGCCGCCGTGATCCCCGTCGTCCTCGACGGCGCCGGACAGCCCCTCGACGTGGGCCGGGCGCGGCGCACCATCCCGCGGGCGATCCGGCGCGCCGTCGCCGCCCGCGACCGCGGATGTGCCCACCCCGGCTGCGACCGCCCACCGTCATGGTGCGAAATCCACCACATCATCGCCTGGGAGATCGGCGGCCCCACCGCCGTGACCAACCTGGTCATGCTGTGCCGTGTCCACCATGGCCAGGTTCACCACGCCGGCTGGACCGTGCGCCTCACCGACGGCATCCCCGAGTTCCTCCCACCCGCCTGGATCGACCCACGACAGCAACCGCGACGGCGACCCAACCTCAACCAGGCCCCGATCACCGTCCCCGCGCCGAGGCCACCCGCCGACACCGAGACCCCAGCGCGTGAGACCGAAGCGCCACCGGTGGCCGAGCGCGAGCTACGCAGGGTGATCCCCTTCGAGGAGATCACCCCACCTGACCCTGCCCCGACCTACCGGGTCTTCGACTTCGACCGCGTCGAGCAGGCCTGCCGCGAGGGCGCACCCCGCCGCACCGTGCGGGTCGCGAACTTCTCCGGACTCGAGGAGGACCAGGACGAGCCGCCCGATCAGCGGTAGCTCGCGAACTACGCCTGACCAGCGCATTCACCGTCGAGCAGTACGTTCCCGCGGCCGGCGCTGTCGAACCGCGGTGAGGTTCTCAGCCGGGCCCCTGCACCGAGAGCGCCCCCGGGAACGTGGGTCCGACTTTGCGCTACCCCGTTTATCGGTATATCGTAAAACGACATACATCGGGGGATGTCATGACAGTGCATTCATGGGTGGTGAGCGCGACCCGGCTGGTCGCCAAGGTCTACTTCTGGCTTCTCCTGATCTCCATGGGGATCTTCGTGCCGCTCGCGATCGTGAAGGTCGGCATCGCCCTGTTCGGCGACCCGTCGTCGTACGTGTTCACACTGGGCTGGGACCACCCGCCACTGACCGGCTCCGCCCGGATGATCGAGAACTCGCCGCTGGTGGTCGGCCACGACTCACCACGACTGGGCTCGGTGCTGGCGGAGCTGCAACGGATCCTCCCCGCCCTGTACCCGACGGTGATCATCGGCCTGGCGCTGCGGGCGCTCGACAAAGCGCGCGCCGCAGGCCTGTTCAGTGACGATCTGCCGCGCCGGCTGAGCTGGCTGGGCTGGGCACTGATCGCCCAGCCGGCGTGGGCACTGTTCACCGCCGTGTGCGTCGCTTACCTGCGCGTCCAGGTCCTGACCGGCACGACCTTCGGCGATGAGGTGGACGTCGCGTTCACCGGTTCCCTCGCGATGCCGGCGGTGGGCGCAGGCGTCGGGATCCTGGTCCTGCGCTCGATCATCATCGAAGGCATCGGGATGCGCCGCGACCTTGACGGCACGGTGTAGCGGTGCCCGCGGAGTCGCCGTCAGCGATCGCCATCCATCTCGACGACCTCCTGCTCGACCGGGGAATGACGTTGACCGAGCTCGCCCGGCAGGTCGGGGTCACACACGCCAACCTGTCCGTGCTGAAGAACGGCCACGCCCGCGCGATCCGATTCTCGACACTGTCCGCGATCTGCGAGGTACTCCAGTGCCAACCCGGGGACCTCATGACCCACCAGGTCAGTCGGCCGACGCAGTAGAACCTCCGCAGGCCACGTCACCACCCCGGCTCACCGAGAATCGACATGACAGCAGGTCAGAGGGATCGGACTAGCGGTAGTTCGTGAACTGCAGGGCGATCCCGAAGTCCTTCTCCTTGAGCAGGGCGATGACGGCCTGCAGGTCGTCCTTCTTCTTGCCGGTGACGCGGAGCTGGTCGCCCTGGATCTGTGCCTGGACGCCCTTGAGCTTCTCGTCGCGGATCGTCTTGCTGATCTCCTTGGCCTTGTCCTGCGCGATGCCCTGCAGGATCTTGCCGCCGGCCTTGTACGCCTTGCCCGACAGCTCCGGCTCGTCGACCTCGAGGGCCTTGAGCGAGATCCCTCGCTTGATCAGCTTCTCCTTGAAGACCTCGACACCGGCAAGCAGCCGCTCCTCGGTCTCCGACTCGAAGGTGATCGCCTCCTCGCCGGCCCACGAGACCGTGGTGTTCGTGCCGCGGAAGTCGAACCGCTGCGACAGCTCCTTCGCGGCCTGGTTCAGGGCGTTGTCGACCTCCTGGCGGTCGACCTTGCTCACGACGTCGAACGACGGGTCAGCCATGGATGCCTTCCTCCTACGGTGGGCCCCCTCGTCGGGGTCCGGGATGTCGTGTCGTATCCTCGTTCATGCACGGAGCGCGAGCGATGTGCACCCCGGCTGGTTGCCCGAGCGGCCAAAGGGAGCGGACTGTAAATCCGTCGGCATAGCCTTCCAAGGTTCGAATCCTTGACCAGCCACAGCAGGTGAAGAAGACCCCCGACCAGCGACAACGCTGGTGCCGGGGGTCTTCTTCGTTGTCCGGGTGTCTCCAGCTGTGGTCGGGCTTCTACGGGTGTTCGCGGACGCGATCATGAACGGCCGTCGCGGATCGCGGGCTCGACTCGGCGCCGCAGCGCATCGTCTTGCCCGGCGATGCACTTCGCGTAGACCCGCAGCAGGACGTTGACTCCGTGCCCGGCCCTGTGAGCAACCTGGGTTGCGGAACACCCCCGTTGAGCCACGTCGACACCGCCGCGTGCTGGAGGTCATAGGGACGGCGCGCGAGCGGCGAGGTGGCCCCCTCCCCGGGCGATAGCGCTGCCAGCCGGGCCGCACCCCACAGACGCCTGTAGTGGCTCTCGGATAGTGCGCCGCCACAGGCACCCCGAAACAGACGGCCGCCTGACGTGGTGCCGTGCTCGGCCACGTGCTCGCGCAGGATCGCAGTCAGCTCCGGCGATCGCGTTGGCTCGGGGTACCGCGGTCGGGCCGAGAGTCGCGTAGTCACCGCCGGTCGCGAACCGGCCTATGCGGGTGTTCGATTTGTAGCTCGGTGACCGGGAATCAGGAGCGCCGGGACGAGGGCGGCGCCGGTGAGAATGAGGGTCCACAGGAAGGTGTTACTGAACGCGCTAGCCATCCCGGTCGCGGTGGAGTTGTGGGCCACGAGCTGGCTTTCAAGGACAAGCGCCAAGACGGCAGTGCCGAAGGCCTGTCCGATTCGTTGGACGATGTTGACGGCGCTTGTGGCGCGGGGTACGGATCGGTCGGGCAATCCCTGGTAAGCGGCAGCGTTGGCCGGAACGATCGCTGCTCCCAAACCCATCCCGCGCACCAGCAATGCCGCACCCAGGAGGATCATGTTGCCGTCGTGGGCGAAGAACACGAACGGCAAGGTCCCGACCGTGGCGATCGCAAGCCCGATCAGGATGATCGGTCGAGGACCCACCCGGTCGGTGAATTTCCCGACGATGGTCAGAGCCAGAAGCGTGCCTAGTCCCTGGGGTGCTAGCAGGAGCCCGGCGTACAGAGCACTCGCGCCGCGTGCCTGGACGTAGTAGAGCGGGAGCAGGAACATCGCGGCGAAGATGGAGACACCGTAGAGGAACATCACGGTGGAGGCAGTACTGAAGGCACGGGACCGGAATAATCGCAGGTCGATTATGGCGGTGACCTTCGGTCGGAGGGCGTGCACGGCGTAGCCGCACAGCAAGGCGAGGCCGGCCGCGAGCCAGGAGATGACGAGAGGGTGAGTGAACCCGTGGTCTGCGCTGAGCGATAGTCCATAGACGAGGGCAGCGAGCCCGGGAGAGAGCAGCATCAGGCCCAGCAGGTCGAGCTTGTGGTGCGGGGCTGGTCCGCCTGCAGGTATGAGGACGAGCGACATCACGATTGCCGCCAGGCAGATCGGGACGTTCACATAGAACATCCACCGCCAGGACAGCCCGTCTACGAGCAGGCCGCCGATTACCGGACCGCAGATCGGTGCCAGTTGCGCCGGCACCGCGATCAGGCTCATGATCCGCCCGATCCGCTCTGGACCGGCGGCCTGCACCACGATCGTCTGTGCGACCGGAAGAATCATGCCACCGCCGACCCCTTGCAACAGGCGGAACCCGATGAGGCTGCCCACGGACCAGGCAGCGCCGCTCAGCACCGACCCGCCAAGGAAGATCACCAGCGCGAACAGCCACACGCGGCGCGCCCCATATCGTTCAACCGCCCACCCGGTGACCGGTATGACGGCCATCATCGCCAACAGGTAGCCGGTGACCACCCACTGCAGGGTGGACAGCGGCGCATACAGGCTGTGACTCAGCGCCGGGACCGCGACGCTGACGATGGTCGCATCGAGCATCGAGGCGAATCCGCCGATGAGCGTGGTGACCGCAAGCAGGATCAGTCTGCGATCCAGGGCAGCCGGGGCGGACGACGAGACCGGAGTAGCCGAGTGTTGGGCCATAGCCCACAAGGTACACCCACGAGACTACCCTTGTAAACGCTCACGTTTACACAGGTAGTCTCGCACCGGAGAGCACAGTGAGTGAAGGAGACCGACGTTGCCAGAGGCGACCCCAGAGGCGGCCCGCCACATCCACGGCTGGCCAGAGAAGCGCCGCGCGATCGCCACAGCGGCGATCGGCGCTTTCGCGCGCGACGGGTTCGCCCGAGCCAACGTCACGGCCATTGCCGCCGAGGCCGGGGTGTCCAAGAGAACCCTCTACAAGCACTACGGCGACAAGGAGCAGCTGTTCCGCGCCGTGGTCGAAGACGTTGTGACCTCGTTGCAGCAGCGATTTACACAGACAAGCGATCTACACCTGCGCCACAGCAAGGACATTAGGGCCGGACTCATCGCCTTCGGCCTTGCCTGGATCCGCACCTTCCTGCTCGCCCCTGATCTGATCGCTCTCCGACGACTCCTGGTCGCCGAAGGGGCGCACTTCCCCAGCCTGATCGAGGCATGGCGACGCGCCGGTCCCGACCCGGTCAACGCCGTCGTGCGCGACCAGTTGAGTCGCCTGCACGACCGAGGACTGCTGAACATTCCCGACACCGCGCGGGCAGTCGATCACCTCGCAGCACTCCTGCTCTACCGAGTCAACAACCGCGTCCTGTTCGGACTCGGCCCGATCCCGGAACAGGACATCGAGGACTACGTGACAGACGGCGTCGACGCCTTCCTGCGGATGTACGCGCCGCCCACCACAACGATTGCCGACTAGTGCACCTGCGCGGCAAGTTCGTCCAAAACCCAGTGTTCCAAGGTTCGAATCCTTGACCAGCCACAGCAGGTGAAGAAGACCCCCGGCCAGCGACAACGCTGGTGCCGGGGGTCTTCTTCGTTGTACGGCGTCGACCGGGGTCGCCCCTCACGTCTCGCGGTCCGCACGCGGCACCACCACGACCTGATGACGATCTTCGTAGACCGTCCGGCCCGGATCGTCCGACCAGCGTTCGACGCACTCCACGCCGTGGCGCCGCAGGATCGCCAGG
This sequence comes from Pseudonocardia phyllosphaerae, assembly GCF_046546475.1. NCBI lineage: Bacteria > Bacillati > Actinomycetota > Actinomycetes > Pseudonocardiales > Pseudonocardiaceae > Pseudonocardia > Pseudonocardia phyllosphaerae. The sequence goes on along the minus strand of NZ_JBKGXS010000001.1, from coordinate 625,446 downwards.
CACCCCGGCACCGGTTCCAGGAACTGCGTGGCGGTCGCCTTGAACCACGCCGCCGCCAGCGGGTTCACCAGCTCGTCGTACGCCTCGGGCGCCGGGCAGTCGAGCGTCGCGTCGTACCACTCGTTGTGGGACCGCCAGAACCGATGGTCCTCCGGGGAGAGGCGGTCCGCTCGCCCCAGCACGTTGACGAGACCGAAGACACCGACGTGGCGCCCCTTCGCGTCCTCGACGGGGCTCTCGTAGCGGACGAACCGAGCGCGCACGTCGGCCACCATAGGAGCCGTGCCGCCCCGGATCCGACGACGCATCCCGACCGATCTGCCCGCCTGCGTCGACGTCCTGGCCGACGTCCACGCCACCGACCGCTATCCCGCCTTCTGGCCGTCCGAACCCGCCTCCTGGCTCTCACCCGATGACCTCGTCGACGCCTGGGTCGCGAGCGTGGACGACGGGATCGCCGGGCACGTCGCGCTCACCGGCTCCGACCTCGTCATCGACGGCTGGGCACCCGACGCGCTGGTCAGCCGCCTGTTCGTCGCCCCTGACCGGCGGCGGGACAGTGTCGGGTCGCTGCTGCTCGCACACGTCCGGGACCACGCCCGCCGCACCGGGCGCACGCTCGGGCTGGAGGTCGCCGAGCTGGGGGCCCGCCCGGCCGTCGCGTTGTACGAGCAGCGTGGCTGGACCTGCGTCGGCACCGGCGTCGCCGGTTGGAGGACACCGGACGGTGATCCGGTGCTGGTTCGCTACTACCGCTCGTGAGCGTCCGAGACCCGGACAGCCGGCGGCTCCGGGACTCCGAAGAGCTCCTGGCGCAGACGCACCAGGTCGATGTCGGCGATCCGGCGGACGGCCTCGCACGGCAGGAAGGACACGGTCGTGCCCGTCGTCCCGTCCGGCGGAGTCGGCTGGTCCTCCGCGTCGCCGCTCAGCGGAAGCACGTCGCTCAGCCGACCGCGGCAAGCCCCGCCGCAGGCTCCACCCCGCCCCACGGCTGCACCCGCTCCAGCTGCCCCGCGAGGGCCAGCAGCTCCGGCTCCGCCCCCGGACGCCCGACGAACTGCACACCCAGCGGCAGCCCGCCCGGCGTCAGGTACAGCGGCACCGACATGGCGGGGCGGCCGGTCACGTTCGCCAGCTGGGTGAACGGCACCGGCGCGAAGTTCGCGTCGACCAGGCCCTCGACCAGGTTCAGCTTCCCCAGCAGCGATCCCGCGCCGACGCCGAGCACGGCGCGGGCGGCGATCTTGAGCGGCGCGGCGATGTCGAGGGCGCCGATCGGGACCGGCGGGCGGGCGAGCGTCGGGGTGAGGAGCAGGTCGTAGCGGTCGTGGAACTCGGCCAGCGCGCGGGTGTGGCGCTGCCACCCGGCCCGCGCGGCCAGGTACACCGGCGCCGGGGTCGCGCGGCCGATCGCGGCCATCACCCGGGTCTCGGTCTCGAACTGGTCCTCGTCGCAGCCGGTGAGCACGCGGGCGGCGTCGAGCTGCGTCGCGATCATGCCGAACCAGCAGGTCAGGAACTCCGTCGCCAGTGCGCGCCCGTCGACGGCCGGGGCCGCCTCCTCGACGACGTGCCCGAGCGAGGTGAGCAGCTCCGCGGCCTCGTGCACGGCGGCGACCGCCTCCGGATCCACGTGTCCGCCGAGCGGTGAGGCCGTCGACAGCCCGATCCGCAGCGGTGCCGGGTCGGTGCGGACAGCGTCGGCGAACGGTCGCGACGGCGGCTGCACCCGGTACGGGCTCTCCGGCGACGGGCCGGCCATGACGTCGAGCAGGGCGGCGGTGTCGCGCACCGTCCGCGACAGCACGCCGTGCACCGACGCGCCGTGGAACCCCTCGTCGGCCTCCGGCCCGGACGGCACCACTCCGCGTCCCGGCTTCAGGCCGAACAGCCCGCACGCCGCGGCCGGGATGCGGATCGAGCCGCCGCCGTCGCTCGCCCCGGCGGCCGGGACGATCCCCGCCGCCACGGCCGCGGCGGACCCGCCGGAGCTGCCACCGGGCGTCCGGGCCAGGTCCCACGGGTTGCGGGTCGGGCCGCCGAGCACCGGTTCGGTGACCGCGCGGGCGCCGAACTCGGGTGTCGTCGTCCGGCCGACGACGACCAGGCCGGCGTCGAGCCAGCGCCGCACGACCGTGGAGTGCTCGGGCCGCGGGTAGGACACCAGCGCGCGCGACCCGCTCGCCGTCGGTACCCCGGCGATGTGCTGGCCGAGGTCCTTCACGAGGAACGGCACCCCGGCGAACGGGCCGGTCAGCGGGCCGCGGCCCCGCGCCCGGGCGGAGTCGGGCAGCGGCAGCCGGATCGCGTTGATCTGCGGGTCGGTCTCGGCGGCGCGTTCCAGCGCCGCCTCCACCAGCTCGGACGCGCTCACCTCACCGGCGGCGACCAGCCCGGCCAGCCCGACGGCGTCGTAGGACCGGTACTCGGCCGGGGTGAGGGTCACCGGCGCGCCATCTCCTGCAGGCGCGCGATGCGGTCGTCGATCGGCGGGTGCGTGGAGAACAGCTTCGCCATCCGCTCCCCCGGCCGGAACGGGTTCGCGATCATCAGGTGCGACTGGGCGGCGATCCGTGGCTCGGGCGGCAGCGGCGCCGCCGCCGTCCCGTACTGCAGCTTGTGCAGCGCCGACGCCAGCGCGAGCGGGTCGCCGGACAGCTCGGCCCCGGACACGTCGGCCTGGTACTCCCGCGACCGGCTCACCGCCATCTGCACGACGCCGGCCGCGAGCGGCCCCAGCATCGCCACCAGGATCATGGCGATCGGGTTGGGCCGGTCCTCGTCACCGCCGCCGAAGATGTTGGCGAACATCGCCATGTTGGCCAGGAAGCTCACCGCGGAGGCGAGCGCGCCGGCCACCGAGGAGATCAGGATGTCGCGGTTGTAGACGTGGCTGAGCTCGTGCCCGATCACCGCGCGCAGCTCGCGCTCGTCGAGCAGCTGCATGAGCCCGGTCGTCACACACACCGCGGCGTGCCGCGGGCTGCGGCCGGTCGCGAACGCGTTCGGCGCCTCGGTCGGGCTGATGAACAGCGACGGCATCGGCTGGCGCGCCCGCCCGCTCAGCTCCCGGACCATGCCGAACAGCTGCGGGTACTCGGCCTCGGTGATCGGCTGCGCATGCATCGAGCGCAGCGCCAGCTTGGCGGAGTTGAAGTAGGCCCAGCCGTTCATGCCGAACGCGACGAGCAGCGCGACGACCAGACCCGTGCGGCCGGCCACGAGGCCGCCGACGGCCAGGATCAGCGCGCTCATCACGCCGAGCAGGACGGCGGTCTTGAGTCCGTTCAGATGGCCGTGCACGCCGTGTTCACCTTCCCGTGCGGGGCTGGGGGTCGTCGCCGGGAGAACGGACGGGATCGCCGCCGCGTTCCCCGGCGTGACGTGCGGAACCGCGCCCGACGACGGAGAAGTCGGTGCCCTGCGCCGCGTGGCTCGCGAAGTGGCTCAGCGGCACGGCGAGGAACAGCGCCGTCGCCGTCACCGCGACCGGGCCACCGGGTTCCCCGAGCCGGCCCTCCCCGGCGACCCACAGCTTGCGGCCCTCGCGGGACTCGATCCACGCCCGCAGCTGCAGCGTCGCGTGCAGCGGCACCGGGGCGCGGTAGCGGGTGGTGAGCTCGGCGGTCACGTAGACCTCGTCGAGGTGGTGCTGCAGCGCCCCGAACAGCTCGTCCATCGTCGCGGCGAGCGTCCCGCCGTGCGCCAGTCCGGGGGCGCCCTGGTGGGCCTCGCCGACGGTGAACGTGCCGGTCACGGCCGAGCGGCCGGCGTCGTCCGGGCCGGGGTCGGCGAACCGCAGCCGCAGCCCGCCGGGCAGATCCCCGCAGGCGAAGCAGTCGGGGTGGTGCCGTGGGAGCGGGGCGGCACCGTCCGGTCGCGGAACCGACCCCTGTGCACCCGTCACGTGCGGCAGGTTAACCCGGCGTGGATGATCGCGGGCATGAGCGACATCGAGGTCCGGACCGAGATCACCGACGGCGTCGCGGTGCTCACCGTGTCGAACCCGGCACGGCGCAACGCGCTGAACCTGGAGCTGTCGCAGAAGCTCGTCGACGCCGTCGACACCGCCGCCGCGGACTCCACCGTCGGCGCGATCGTGGTGACCGGTGAGCCGCCGGCGTTCTGCGCGGGCGGCGACCTCGGTGAGCTGCGCGAGGCCGACACCGCGACGCTGCGGAAGGTCTACGCCGGGTTCCTCGCGATCGCGTCCTGCCCGCTGCCGACGCTCGCCGCGGTCAACGGCGCCGCCGTCGGCGCGGGGATCAACCTGGCACTGGCCTGCGACGTCCGGCTGGCCGGACCGACGGCGCGCTTCGACGTCCGGTTCATGCAGCTCGGCCTGCACCCCGGCGGCGGCTTCACCTGGATGGCGCAGCGCGCGCTCGGGGCGCAGGGCACCGCGGCGATGACGCTGTTCGGCGACGTGCTCGACGCCCGGGAGGCCGAGCGGACCGGGCTGGCCTGGCGCGCCTACGACAGCGACGAGGAGCTGCTGGCCGGTGCCCGCGAGCTCGCCGGGCGGGCCGCTTCGGCGCCGCGCGACCTGATCGTCGGCACCAAGGCGACGATGCGGATCACCTCCCGGCTCGACGCGCATGCCGACGCCACCGACGTCGAGGTGCGGGCGCAGGCGGAGTCGGTGCACTCGCAGGCGTTCGCGGAGCGGGTCGAGGCGCTGCAGAAGAAGATCAGCCGGAAATGAGGTGTGACGCAGGTCATGCGATCTGCGGTCGCTCCCCGGCACGGCCGTCCACCGAGGGTTAGCCTCGGGTATCACCCGAGAAGTCGACGAACGTGGGGACAGACCTGCCGATGACGACCAGTGACACCCCCGTCGAGGCACGCGACTCCGAGGTCGTCCAGCGGGACCGGGTGGTCATCCGGTTCGCCGGGGACTCCGGCGACGGCATGCAGCTCACCGGCGACCGCTTCACCTCCGAGACCGCGAACTTCGGCAACGACCTGTCGACGCTGCCGAACTTCCCCGCCGAGATCCGGGCCCCCGCCGGGACGCTGCCCGGGGTCAGCTCGTTCCAGCTGCACTTCGCGAACTACGACATCCTGACCCCCGGCGACCGGCCGGACGTGCTGGTCGCGATGAACCCGGCCGCGCTCAAGGCCAACATCGCCGACCTGCCGCACGGCGGCGTCCTGATCGTCAACACCGACGAGTTCACCAAGCGGAACCTGGCCAAGGTCGGCTACGAGTCGAACCCGCTGGAGGACGACTCGCTCGACGCCTACGCGCTGCACGGCGTGGCGATGTCGACGCTGACCCGCGGGGCGCTGGAGGAGACGGGGCTGTCGAAGAAGGACGCGGAGCGGGCGAAGAACATGTTCGCGCTCGGGCTGCTGTCCTGGATGTACCACCGGCCGTCGGAGTCGACGGAGCGGTTCCTGCGCGAGAAGTTCGCGAAGAAGCCCGACATCGCCGAGGCCAACATCCTGGCGTTCCGCGCCGGGCACGCCTACGGCGAGACGACCGAGGCCTTCGCCGTCACCTACGAGGTCGCGCCGGCCCGGCTCGACCCGGGCACCTACCGGCAGATCACCGGCAACACCGCGCTCGCGTACGGCATCGTCGCCGCGGGCCGCAGCACCGGGCTGCCGGTGTTCCTGGGCAGCTACCCGATCACCCCGGCGTCGGACATCCTGCACGAGCTGTCCAAGCACAAGGCGTTCGGTGTGACGACGTTCCAGGCCGAGGACGAGATCTCCGGCGTCGGCGCCGCGCTGGGTGCCGCGTTCGGCGGTGCCCTCGGTGTGACGACGACGTCCGGGCCCGGCATCTCGCTCAAGACCGAGACCATCGGGCTGGCGGTCGCCCTCGAGCTCCCGTTGCTGGTCATCGACGTGCAGCGCGGCGGCCCGTCCACCGGGCTGCCGACCAAGACCGAGCAGGCCGACCTGCTGCAGGCGCTGCACGGGCGCAACGGCGAGGCCCCGCTGCCGGTGATCGCGCCGTGCACGCCAGGGGACTGCTTCATCGCCGCCGTCGAGGCCGCGGCGATGGCGGTGCGCTACCGGACGCCGGTCATGCTGCTCTCCGACGGCGCGCTGGCGAACGGCTCCGAGCCGTGGAAGATCCCCGACGTCGACACGCTGCCGACCGTCGACCCCGGTTTCGCGACCGAGCCCAACGCCCCCGATGGCTCCGGCGACTTCTGGCCCTATCTGCGCGACCCCGAGACCCTGGCGCGGCCGTGGGCGCTGCCCGGCACGCCGGGGCTGGAGCACCGGGTCGGCGGGCTGGAGAAGGCCGACGGGCGCGGCGCGATCTCCTACGACCCGGACAACCACGACCGGATGGTCCGGCTGCGCGAGGCGAAGATCGACGGGATCGAGGTGCCGGACGTCGTCGTCGACGACCCGGACGGCGACGCCGAGCTGCTCGTCGTCGGGTGGGGGTCGACGTACGGACCGATCAACGCCGCGGCCCGCCGCGTCCGCGCGCTGGGGCACTCGGTGGCGACCGTGCACCTGCGCAACCTCAAGCCGATGCCGGCGAACCTCGGCGAGGTGCTGCGCGGCTATCCCACCGTGCTGTGCCCGGAGATGAACCTCGGGCAGCTGGCGCTGCTGCTGCGCGGCGAGCACCTCGTGGACGTGAAGAGCTACACCAAGGTGGCCGGACTGCCGTTCGGGGCCGAGGAGCTGCAGGACGTGTTCCTCGACTACCTGTCGGGCAACCATCCCGAGTCCCGCGCCGGGCTCGGAGCCACCACGGAGACGACTGGAGCGCAGGCATGAGCGCGACCGAGCTGGGGCTGCCGTCGATCGGCGGTCTGGAGGGCGTCCCCACCACCGACGCCAAGCAGACCGCCAAGGACTTCACCTCCGACCAGGAGGTCCGCTGGTGCCCGGGCTGCGGTGACTACGCGGTGCTGGCCGCCGTGCGCCAGTTCCTGCCGACCCTGGGGATCAAGCGGGAGAACACCGTCTTCGTCTCCGGGATCGGCTGCAGCTCGCGGTTCCCGTACTACCTCGACACCTACGGCATGCACTCCATCCACGGGCGTGCGCCGACGATCGCGACCGGGCTGGCGACCACGCGTCCGGACCTCTCGGTCTGGGTCGTGACCGGTGACGGCGACGCGCTCTCCATCGGCGGCAACCACCTGATCCACGCGCTGCGCCGCAACGTCAATATGACGATCCTGCTGTTCAACAACCGGATCTACGGGCTGACGAAGGGCCAGTACTCGCCGACGTCGGAGGTCGGGAAGGTCACCAAGTCGACGCCGATGGGGTCGCTGGACCACCCGTTCAACCCGATCTCGCTGGCACTGGGCGCCGAGGCGAGCTTCGTCGGGCGGGCGCTGGACTCGGACCGCAAGAGCCTGCAGTCGGTGCTGCAGGCCGCGGCCGAGCACCGCGGGTCGGCGCTGGTCGAGATCTTCCAGGACTGCCCGATCTTCAACGACGGCAGCTTCGACGTGCTCCGCAAGGGCGAGAACGAGAACCGCCTCATCCCGGTCGTCGACGGCGAGCCCATCACCTTCGGCGCCGAGGACTCCGACGGCCGGGGCTCGCACGCCGTCGTCCGGGACGGGTTCGGGCTGAAGGTCGTCGACACCGCGTCGGTGGACCCGTCGGAGATCGTCGTGCACGACGCGAAGGACCTGGAGCTGTCGTTCGCGCTGTCGCGGCTCTCGGACCAGGACCTGCAGCACACCGTCACCGGGGTGTTCCGGGACGTGCCGCGCACGACCTACGACGACGCGGTGCGCGCCCAGGTGCAGGAGGCGAAGGACGCGCGTCCGGACGCCGACCTGCAGGCGCTGCTCAACGGCCCGGACACCTGGACCATCGTCTAGCGCTCGAGCCACGGGCCGGCGGCGCCGCGTGACGTCCGGCGGCGGCTCGGGCGGGTTCGCGGGGCACCCCTGCCCCGGAACTACCTCAGCAGCTGAAGCGTCTCCGGCGCCCCTGCACGCGTCGAGGGGCACATGCGAGCTGTCCGGGCGTACGCCGGCAGCTCCCACGTGCCCCTCGGAGACGCGATCAGCGGGTGCGGGCGCCCGGCCGTTCCTTCCAGGACGTGAACCCGGCCTTCGTGGCCGCGTCGGCGTCGGTGAAGTAGAGGTCGGCGCGGGTACGGACGTAGTACGGCGAGTCCGCGGTGTGGAAGCGCCCCGAGTCGCTGTTGACCTTCACCGGGTGCGACGCCGGCGGGGTCGCCTCCAGCGCGACCACGGACCCGGGGTACGGGCCGGTGCTGGCCGGGGTGCCCTGCCCGGCCGGGGTGGTGCCGGCCGCCAGGATCGGCCCCGGGGCCTGCCCGGTCGAGACCGGGGTCGTTCCGCCGGGCGTGACGCCCGTGTCCTGCGGTGCGGCGTCCGTCCCGCCTGCGCTCCTCTCAGCAGCGCTCTTCTCAGCAGCGCTCTTCTCGCCGGCGCTCTTCTCGCCGGCGCTCTTCTCGCCGGTGTTCTTCTCGCCTGCGCTCGTCTCGCCGGTCTTCTTGTCACCGGTGCCGGTGCCGGTGGCCCCGGTTCCGGCCGTGCCGGCAGTGCTCGTCTCGCCGGACGTCCGACCGGCCGCAGCGGCCCCGGCGACCGCGGCACCGCCGACGGCTGCGGTACCGAGTGCTGCAGCCGTTCCGGAGGACGACGTGGCGCCGGAACGCGTGTCGTCGGCCGTCGACGGGGCTCCAGTCGACGAGGACTGAGCCGACGAGGGCTGGGCCGACGAGGGCTGAGTCGACGAGGACCGGGCCGACGAGGACCGGGCCGACGAGGACTGGGCCGACGGGGACTGAGTCGCGGTCGTGTCGGCACCCGTTCCGGACACGGCACCGCTGGCGGTTCCGGGGCCGCTCGCCGTCCCGGTTCCGGTGTCTCGCGGCGGGGTGGTCCCGGCTCCGGCTGCTCCTTCGCCGTAGGGGGTGCCGGGCGCGGTCGCTCCTTCGCCGTAGGGGGTGCCGGGCGCGGTCGCGGAACCCGGCTGGGCCGCGGTCCCGGGACCGGATGCGCCGGCCCCGTACGGGGTGCCCGGAGCCGTGGTCGGACGCTCGTCGGGACCGGACGTCGTGGGGCTGCGCCGACCACCGGTCGTCGACGACGGCGCCTGGCGATCCGCCGGACCGGCCGGGCCGACGAGGCCGGAGTCCAGCGCGGCGAGAGCCGAACCGCCAGCGGCGGCTCCACCGGCGGCCGCCGCGGCCGTACCCGCTCCGGACTCACCGGGTGTGCCGGTCCCGCTCCGGGACTCACCGGACGTGCCGGACCCGGCGGTCCCGGGCTTCTCGAACAGCGGGATCCCGCCGGGCGGGGTGGCGTCGTCGGGGCCGACCGCGCCGCCGCCGGGGGTCGTGGCGCCTGCCGGTCCCCTCCGGAACTCACCGGGCTTGCGGACCGGGAGGCCGCTCGGCGGGGTCTTGACGTCGTCGGACGGGCCCGCCGGACGTGCCGGGACGATCCCGGGGTCATCGGTCTGCGTGGCGCCGGACTGCGTGGTTCCGGACTGCGTGGTTCCGGGCGCTGCGCCGGGCTCGTCGCCGCGCAGCGCGTGCCGGCCGCTCCCACCGGAGGGGTCCGACGTTCCGGCCGTGTCGCGCGGCCCGGCCGCGTCGCGCGAACCGGCCGCGTCGCGCGGACCGGGCACGTCACGCGAACCGGTCTCGTCGCGCGAACCGGTGGTGTCCCGCGTGCCGGTGGAGTCGGGTCTCGCGGTGCCGGAGCGCCCGGCGGCGAGACCCGCCGCGCCCGCTGCGCCCGCCACCGCCGCCGTGCCGGTGGACGAGCCGCGGTCCGCGGCCCGGTCCGCGGTCCTGCCCTGCTCGCCGCCGCCGGCCGGTGCGCCGGTGCCTGCGGTCGTGCCGGCGGTGGGCCCGGTTCCCGCGGTTCCGGTTCCCGCGGTTCCGACGGATCCGGTACCGGTGGGCCCGCTCCCCGTGGACACGGTGCCGCTGGTGTCGGTCGACCGGGCGCCGGTCGCCCCGACGCCGGGCGATCCCGGGACGGCGGTGCCGGTTCCGGTCGGCGTCGTGCCGGCCGGTCCGCGATCGGTACGGGTGCCGGCCGCGTCGGGCAGACCGTGCGCGGTGCCGTAGCGGCCACCGCTCCCCTGGTCCCCGGGTGCCGTGCCGTAGGGCGCCTCACCACGGTCGGCGGGCACATCGCGCTCCCCCGGACCGGAGACACCGGTTCCGGGTGCTCCCTGACCGGAGGAGTCCCGATCAGTGGCCCGGTCCCCGGCCGCGTACGCGGCTCCGGCGACTCCCGCGGCAGCGACGCCGCCCGCGGCGACCCCACCCGCGGTCGCGGCGCCGGACCGGCCGGACCCCGTCGTGGTGTCCCCGGGCGATGCAGGCACGTGCGTCCCGGTCCCGGCGACCCGCGGGTCGTCCGAGGCACCCTCGGTACCCCGGCCACCGGCGTCGGGGCGGTCCACCGACCGCGGCCACGCGCCGTCGTTCCGACCGGCCCGGTCCTGCACCGCCCCGCCCTGTGCCGCACTGCCCTGCACAGCACTGTCCTGTGCGGCACCACCCTGCGCCGGGCCGGCCTGTGCCGCTCCGCCCTGAGCCACGCCGTCCTGCGCGGGGGCCTCCTGCGCCGCGCGCTTCCGGCGCGACCGCAGGACGAGCAGCACCACCAGCACCAGTACGACCAGCACCAGGATGATCGCCAGCAGCCATACCCAGCTCATGTCCGGACCTCCGTCCGCCCGGGTCGGGACCCGGACGCCACCCCCGGCGACCGTCGGCGACGGTCACTCCCGTCGCCGTGGGTGATATCACGGATCGGAGGCGTACACCTCCGGGAACCGCGACGCGGGGCTCAGCCCACCCGTTCGACGGTGTAGTCCGTCAGCGTCCGCAGCGCGTCGATCGCCGGGCAGGCCGGCAGCACGTCGAGCTCGGCGCGGGCCCGGTCGGCGTACCCGGCGACGGTCTCGCGGGCCTGAACCAGCCCGTTGCCGGAACGCAGCAGGTCCAGGGCCTCGGCGACCTCGGCGTCGTCGGTGATCGGTGCGGCGAGCAGGTCCCGCAGCCGGCGGGCCTCGGCGGAGTCGTCGGCGTCGCGCAGCGCATAGAGCATCGGCAGCGTGTGCACGCCCTCGCGCAGGTCGGTGCCCGGGGTCTTGCCCGAGTCGTCCGCGGGCGAGGCGATGTCGATGATGTCGTCGGAGATCTGGAACGCGGTCCCGATCAGGTCACCGAACCGCCGCAGCGCCTCGACCTGCTCGTCGGTGGCGCCGGAGAACATGCCGCCGTAGCGGCCGGACGTCGCGATCAGCGAACCCGTCTTCTCCCCCACCACCCGCAGGTAGTGCTCCACCGCGTCGTCACCCGGCTTCGGCCCGCGGGTCTCACGCATCTGACCGGTCACCAGCGCCGCGAAGGTCTCGGCGACGATCCGGACGGCGTCCGGCCCCAGGTCGGCCACCAGCCGCGACGCGTGCGCGAACAGGAAGTCCCCGGTGAGGATCGCGACCGAGTTGTCCCAGCGGGAGTTCGCCGACTCCGCGCCGCGGCGCATCGCGGCCTCGTCCATGACGTCGTCGTGGTACAGCGTCGCCAGGTGGATCAGCTCCACCACGGCGGCCGCGGTGATCACGTCGTCCCGCTCGGGATGCGGCCCGACCTGTGCCGCGAGCAGCGTGAACAGCGGACGGAACCGCTTCCCGCCCGCGTCGATCAGGTGCATCGAGGTCTCGGTGACGAACTCGTAGTCGCTGTGCACCTCGCGGTGCAGAAGGTCCTCGACCCGCTTCAGTCCGTCCGCCGTGGCCTCGGCCAGCCCCGGATCGGCCATCCGCACCCCGGCCACACTCTGTGTCTCCACCCCCACAGCCTACGAACGTCAGCCGGCGAACGCGCCGCTGGCGGCCCATTCGAGGACGGGTGTGGGAAGAATCCCCAGCAGAAGGGTCGCCACGGTGCCCAGCGTGATGGCCACCGTGGTGAACGCGCCGGGCACCGCGACGGTCGGTCCGCCCTCCTCGGGCTCCCGGAAGTACATGAGCACGACCAGCCGCAGGTAGAAGAACGCGGCCACCGCCGAGGCCACCAGCGCGATCACCACCAGCGGGGCCATCCCGTCCGCCGACGCGGCCGAGAACACCGCGAACTTCGCGGTGAAACCGCTGGTCAGCGGGATACCGGCCAGCGCGAGCAGCAGGAACGTCATCACCCCGGCGACCACCGGCGAGCGCTTCGCCAGACCGGCCCAGGCCGCCATGTCCGACACCTCGCCGTCGGCGCCGCGCACCAGCGAGACGATGCCGAACACCGCGATCGTCGTGAAGCCGTAGGCCAGCAGGTAGAAGATCATCCCTGCGGTGCCCTGCGGTGTGATCGACATCGCACCGAGAAGCAGGAAGCCGGCGTGCGCGATCGAGGAGTACGCGATCATCCGCTTCACGTCGGTCTGGGTCAGCCCCAGCACCGCGCCGATGACCATCGACGCGATCGCGACCACCCACAGCACGCCGCGCCATTCCCAGTGCGTGCTGCCGAACGCCACGTAGAGCACGCGGCCGATCGCGCCGAACGCCGCGACCTTCGTACAGGCCGCCATGAACGCCGTCACCGGCGTGGGGGCACCCTGGTAGACGTCCGGGGTCCAGGTGTGGAACGGGCCGACCGACCCCTTGAACAGCAGCCCGACGAGCAGCAGCGCCAGCCCGGCGAACAGCAGCGTGTCCGACACCGGCGTCCCGGCCGTGGCCGAGGCGATGTCCGCCAGCCGGATCGAGCCGGCGTAGCCGTAGAGCAGGGCGATGCCGTAGAGGAAGAACGCCGAGGCGAACGCGCCCAGCAGGAAGTACTTGACCGCCGCCTCCTGGGACAGCAGCCGCCGGCGCCGGGCGAGCCCGCACATCAGGTACAGCGGCAGCGACAGGACCTCGAGCGCGATGAACATCGTCAGCAGGTCGCCGGAGGCGACGAACGCCATCATCCCGCCGAGCGCGAACAGCACGAACGGGAACGGCTCGGTCTGCATCGTCGGCGCCTGGCCGGGCAGGCCGTAGGACCGGTCGACGTGCTCGGGCACCGCGCCGGAGCCCCCGCCGCCGGTGCGGGCCGCGGCCCGCTCGACGGCCGAGGCGACGAACACCCCGCCCGGCTCCACCGAGCGGTCGGCCAGCATCAGCATCGACGGGATCGCCAGCACCAGCAGCGTGCCCCACAGGAACAGCGCCGGGACGTCGACGACGAGCGCCCCGCCGAACGTGGTCACCGCGGCCGGACCGGCCAGCGCCCGGCCGGCCAGGGCGAGCAGCGCGACGACCATGGTGAACAGCGTCCACACCACCTGGACCGGCCAGCGCTGGTGGCGCGGCAGGAACGCCTCGATCAGCACCGACACGCACGCCCCGGCGAACACGATCCACAGCGGGGCGGTCGCCCCCCAGTCGATCGGGGGCATGTCGATCGGCGGCACCTGCACCGGAGTGCTCATCGGACGATCCCTCCAGCGGGCACCGGGTCGGCCAGGCCGACCTCGTGCATCGTCGCCGTCACCGACGGGTCGATCAGGTCGAGCAGCGGCGCCGGGTAGAAGCCCAGCACCAGGATCGCGACGATCAGCGGCGCGAGGACGCCGATCTCGCGGGCGGAGAGGTCCGGGAACCCGGTGCGGGCCGCGGGTTTCGCCGCGACGACACCGGGGTCGGCCATCGCGCCCGGGCCGCCTGCACCGCCGCGCTCCAGCGCGCCCAGCACGGCGTCGCCGCGGACCGGGCCCTGCATCGTGCGCTGGTAGAACCAGAGCACGTAGAGCGCGGCGAGGATGATCCCGACGGTCGCGACGATCGTGAACACCGGCCGGTTGGGGAACGACCCGACCAGCACCAGGAACTCCGAGACGAACGAGTTCGTGCCGGGCAGCGCCAGCGAGCTCATCCCGGCGACGAGCAGGCAGCCCGCCAGCACCGGCGCGAGCGCGGCGACGCCGCCGTAGTCGGCGATCCGGCGCGACCCGCCCCGCGCGATCAGCATCCCGACCAGCAGGAACAGCATCCCGGTCGAGAGGCCGTGGTTGACCATGTACAGCGCGGCACCGGCCAGCGACTGGGTGGAGAACGCGAAGATTCCCAGCCCGATGAAGCCGAAGTGCGCCACCGAGGTGTAGGCCACGAAGCGGCCCATGTCGGTCTGACCGACGGCCAGCAGCGCCGCGTAGAGCACCCCGGCGACGGCCAGGACCAGCACCAGCGGCGCCAGCGTCCGCGACGCCTCCGGGAACAGCGGCAGGCAGTAGCGCAGGAAGCCGTAGGTACCGACCTTGTCCAGCACACCGACGAGCAGCACCGCGGCCACCACGGGCGCCTCGGAGCCTGCGTCGGGCAGCCAGGTGTGGAACGGCACCAGCGGCGCCTTGATCGCGAATGCGACGAAGAACCCGAGGAACAGCCAGATCTGGGTCGACGACGGCGTCCCCGCCGCGATCGACTGCAGCTCGGCCCAGGTGAACGTGCCGTACCCCAGCTGCGCGGCGCTGCTCACGTACAGCCCGATCAGCGACGCCAGCATGATCAGCCCGCCGAGCAGCGAGTACAGGAAGAACTTCACCGCCGCGTACTGCCGTCGCGGCCCGCCGAAGCGACCGATCAGGAAGTACATCGGGATGAGCATCGCCTCGAAGAAGACGTAGAACAGGAAGACGTCGGTGGCGCCGAAGACGCCCATCAGCGTCGCCTCGGCGGCCAGCAGCAGGCCCAGGAACCCGGCGACCGAGCGGCCCTCGGGCAGCCGCTCGCCCCACGCGGCGAGCATCAGGATCGGCACCAGGAACGCGGTGAGCCCGATCAGCACCAGCGCGATCCCGTCCACGCCGAACGCCAGGTGCGTGCCGAACGCGGGGATCCACGGCACCGAGAACTCGAGCTGGAAGCGGGTGCCGCCCTGCGCCGCGGGCGTGGAGTACAGCGCCCAGGCGACGACGACGAGCACCAGCTCGGCCAGCGCGACGGCCATGCCGACGACCTTGGCCAGCGACGCGTTGTGCCGCAGCGGGTACAGCGCGCCCGCGCCGAGGGCGGGCAGCAGCACCAGGAAGAGCAGCAACGGGTTGCCGCCCGAGTCGGGGACGAACGCAGGGGACATCAGGCGAACCTCACGGCCAGCATCGCGGCGACGACGACGACCGCGCCGCCCAGCATGGAGAGTGCGTAGGACCGGACGAACCCGGTCTGCAGCCGGCGCAACCGGCCCGACGAGCCGCCGAAACCGGTGGCGACGCCGTTGACGACGCCGTCGACCCCGCGGTCGTCGAAGAAGGTCAGGAAGCGGGTGAGCACCAGGCCGGGCCGCTCGATGAACGCCTCGTTGAACCGGTTGGCGCCCAGGTCCGCCCGGGCCGCGGCGACCACCGGCGACACCCGCTGCGGGCGCTCGACCGGCACCGATTTCCGCCCGACCAGCAGCACCGCGAGCACGACGCCGAGCGCGGACAGCGCGACCACCAGCCAGGGCACCAGCGCGTGCGGCAGCACCCCGCCCTCGGGCTCGAGCCGCTCGCCGAGCGACGGCGCCAGCCAGCCGGGCAGCACCCCGGCCAGCAGCCCGCCTGCGAACACCGAGCCGAACGCCAGCACGATCATCGGGGCGGTCATGGTGACCGGGGACTCGTGCGGGTGGTACTCGCGGCCGTCGGTGGACGGGACGTTCTTCCACCGGGCCTCGCCGAAGAACGTCATGATCATCAGACGGGTCATGTAGAACGCGGTGAGCCCGGCCGCGACCGCCGCCGCCCCGCCGAAGAGCCAGCCGCGCCAGCCCTCCTGGCCGAACGCGGCCTCGATGATCGCGTCCTTGGAGAAGTACCCGGACAGGAACGGGAAGCCGATCAGCGCCAGGTAGCCCAGGCCGAACGTCACGAAGGTGATCGGCATCTTCCGCCACAGGCCGCCGAAGCGGCGCATGTCGACGTCGTCGTTCATGGCGTGCATGACCGAGCCGGCGCCGAGGAACAGGCCTGCCTTGAAGAAGCCGTGCGTGAGCAGGTGCAGGATCGCGATCGCGTAGCCGGCCGGACCGAGCCCGACGGCGAGGATCATGTAACCGATCTGGCTCACCGTGGAGTAGGCGAGCACCTTCTTGATGTCGTCGTAGGCGCAGCCGATGACCGCACCGAGCAGCAGCGTCACCGTCCCGATCAGCGCGACGACCAGGCGCCCGGTCTCGGACAGGTCGTAGACCGGGGAGGACCGGGCGATCAGGTAGACCCCCGCGGTGACCATCGTGGCCGCGTGGATCAGCGCCGACACCGGGGTCGGGCCCTCCATCGCGTCCGGGAGCCAGGCCTGCAGCGGGAACTGGCCGGACTTGCCGCAGGCACCGAGCAGGAGCAGCAGGGTGATCGCCAGGACGGTGCCGGAGGGGACCTCGCCGATCCGGGCGAACACCTCGGAGTAGCTCAGCGTCCCCAGGTTCAGCCAGATCAGGAAGATCGCGATCGCCAGGCCGACGTCGCCGACCCGGTTCATCAGGAACGCCTTCTTCGCCGCGGTCGCCGCAGCCGGCCGGTCCTGGAAGAACCCGATCAGCAGGTAGGACGCCAGGCCGACGCCCTCCCAACCGAGGTAGAGCATCACGAAGTTGTCGCCGAGGACCAGCACCAGCATCGCCGCGACGAACAGGTTCAGCTCCGCGAAGAACCGGCGCCGGTGCGGGTCGTGGCTCATGTAGCCCACGGAGTAGATGTGGATCAGTGCGCCGACGCCGGTGATGAGCAGGACGAACGTCAGCGACAGCGGGTCGAGCCGCAGACCGAAGTCGACCGACAGCGGGCCCGAGGAGATCCACTCCCAGAGCTTCAGCTCACGGGTCCGGGCACCGGGGGCGAGCCCGAGGGTCTCGACGAAGACCGTCAGCCCGACCACGAACGCGGCGAGCACGGTCGCGACGCCGAGCCAGTGGCCCCACCGGTCGGCCCTCCGGCCGGCGACGAACAGCACGAGCGCGCCTGCCGCGGGCAGCGCGACCAGCAGCCAGGCCAGCGACGCGGCACCGGAGGCCGGCGCAGGGCCCTGGGCGAGTGCGGCCGGGGCGAGGGTGAGGGGGAGCTGGGACACCGTTGTGCGCTCCTAGTACTTCAGCAGGTTCGCGTCGTCCACGGAGGACGACTGCCGGGTGCGGAAGATCGCGGTGATGATCGCGAGCCCGACGACCACCTCGCAGGCGGCGACGACCATCACGAACAGCGCCATGACCTGGCCGTTGAGCTCGCCGTGGATGCGGGAGAACGTCACCAGCGACAGGTTCACCGCGTTCAGCATCAGCTCGATGCACATGAACACCACGACGGCGTTGCGCCGCACGAGGACGCCGACCGCGCCGATGCTGAACAGCAGCGCCGACAGCAGCAGGTAGTAGTCGGGGCTCATCGCCGCTCCCCCGCGTCGTCACCGGGCGACCCGTGGCCGCCGGTGGCGCTCGGCTCGCCTGCGTCGATCGTCCGGTCGGGGGCCGGGCGGCCGGTCAGCGAGTGCGCGTCGGGAGTGGTGGTGTCGGGGACGTCGACCGCCACCGACTCGATGATCTCGGCCAGGGACTCCGGGGCCACCGAGCCGTCCGGCAGCAGCGCCGGGACGGCGACCGAGTTGGCCGTGGCGTAGACGCCGGGGCCGGGCAGCGGCGAGACGCGGGCGTGCTCGCCGCGCAGCCGGCGCAGCACGGTCTCGCGCTGGCTCAGCTTCGCGTGCTGCGGCGACTGCGCCGAGGTCAGCACCATCGCGCCGAGCGCGGCCACCATCAGCAGCGCCGCGGTCAGCTCGAATGCCAGCAGGTAGTTCGTGAAGATCAGCCGGCCGAGGCCGGGGACGTTGCCGTTGGCGCCCTGGCCGCCGCTCGCCAGCCCGGCCGGGGCGACCTGGGACAGCCCGTTGCCGAGACCCCCGACGAGCAGCACCGCCAGCCCGACGCCGAACAGCAGCGCCGCGACCCGCTGGCCGCGCAGCACCTCGATGACCGAGTCCTTGGAGTCCCGCCCGACCAGCATCAGCACGAACAGGAACAGCATCATCACCGCGCCGGTGTAGACGATGATCTGCACGAACCCGAGGAACGGCGCCGTCTGCATCATGTAGAGCACGGCGATCGAGAACATCGTCAGGACCAGCAGCAGCGCGGCGTGCACCGCGTGCCGGGCGAAGACCAGGCCGAGCGCACCGGCCAGCGCGACCGGGCCGAGGATCCAGAACGCGACGGCCTCCCCGACCCCCACCTCCCCGGCGGCCTGGGCGAGCACGCTCATCGGACCTGCTCCCCGGTGGCGTCCTGCTTCGAGACCTTCGCCAGGGTCGGGCCGGACACGTAGTAGTCCTGCTCGTTCTCGCCGAGCCGCATCGGGTGCGGCGGCTGCTCCATGCCCGGGAGCAGCGGGGCCATCAGCTGCTCCTTGGTGTAGATCAGGTCCTGGCGGTTGTCGTCGGCGAGCTCGTAGAAGTTCGTCATCGTCAGCGACCGGGTCGGGCACGCCTCGATGCAGAGCCCGCAGCCGATGCACCGCAGGTAGTTGATCTGGTAGATCGCGCCGTAGCGCTCACCCGGCGAGTAGCGGGCCTCGTCGGTGTTGTCACCGCCCTCGACGTAGATCGCGTCGGCCGGGCAGGCCCACGCGCACAGCTCGCAGCCCACGCACTTCTCCAGGCCGTCGGGATGCCGGTTGAGCTGGTGGCGGCCGTGGTAGCGGGGCGCGGCGGGCGGGAAGTCCTCCGGGTACTCCTCGGTGACGACCTTCTTGAACATCGTCGAGAAGGTGACGCCGAAACCCTTGAAGAAGTCGAACATCTACTGCGCGTCCTTTCCGGCCGTCACGGCCTTCCGACGCTTCGGGGGCGAGTCCGGGACCTTGAGGTCCAGCGGGGGCACCGGGTAGTCCGACGCCGGCTCGACCGGCGCCGGTTCGGTCGGCCGGTCGGGCAGCAGGAACGCCACCGCGAGCACCACGGCGACGGCGAACCCGATCAGTGCCAGCAGCAGCGTGACGTTGCTGCCGCCGGTGGAGACGAACGCCCGGATACCGAAGATCGCGACGATCCAGGCCAGCATGACCGGGACCAGGACCTTCCAGCCGAGCTTCATGAACTGGTCGTAGCGGAAGCGCGGCAGCGTGCCGCGCAGCCAGATGAAGACGAACAGGAACAGCAGGATCTTGACGACGAAGGCGAGGAACTGCAGCCAGCCGTAGGCGTTGAGGAAGCTCAGCGGCCACGGCCACATGCCGCCGCCCAGGAACAGCGTCACCGCCATCGCCGAGACGGTCACCATGTTCACGTACTCGGCCAGGAAGAACAGCGCGAACTTCAGCGACGAGTACTCGGTGTGGAAGCCGCCGACCAGCTCGGACTCGGCCTCGGGCAGGTCGAACGGCGCCCGGTTGGTCTCCCCGACCATCGAGATCACGAAGACCACGAAGCTGGGGATCAGCAACCAGAAGTACCAGCCGGCCGCCTGGGACTCGACGATGTCGCGGGTGGACATCGAGCGCGCGTAGAGCACGACGCCGACCACGGACAGGCCGAGCGCGATCTCGTAGGAGATGACCTGCGCCGCCGAGCGCAGCGCTCCGATCAGCGAGTACGGCGAGCCGGACGCCCAGCCGCCGAGCACGATGCCGTAGACCCCGATCGAGGAGCAGGCCAGCACCACGAGCACACCGACCGGCAGGTCCACGAGCTGCAGCACGGTGCGCTCACCGAAGATCGTCACCTCGCCGCCGAACGGGATCACCGAGAAGGCCACGAACGCCGGGATCGTCGAGATCACCGGGGCGATGAAGTAGACCTTCTTGTCGGCCATCGCCGGCATGATGTCTTCCTTGAACGCCAGCTTGAGGCCGTCGGCGAGGCTCTGCAGCCAGCCGCCGGGGCCGGTCCGGTTCGGGCCCGGGCGGTGCTGCATCCGGCCGACGACCTTGCGCTCCCAGTTGATCATGAACAGGGTCAGCACGACGCCCAGGCCGAACAGCCCGACGACCTTGATCAGGACCAGCCAGATCGGGTCGTCGGCCAGCAGCTGCTGGGTGTGGGTGAGCCCCTCGACCGGCACCGGGGGGTCCTGCAGCGGGAACATCACCGGGCACTTCCGTTTCCGGCCGGCGTGACGCCGACCAGGTCACCGTGGCCCGCCCCGAGCGTGGGCCGGACGTGCGAGCCGGGCGAGCGCGCCGGCAGCCAGACGACGCCGTCGGGCAGGTCGGCCAGCGCGACCTGCAGGGTGATCGCCCCGAGGTCGGTGCGGACCGTCGCGTCGTCGCCCTCGACCAGGCCGAGCCGCTCCGCGGTGGCCGCGTTGACCGTGACGTACGGGCGGCGCGCGGTGCCCTCCAGCGCCGGCTCGTCGATCATCAGGCTGGCGTCGTCGATCAGTCTGCGCGACGTCGCGAGCACCGCCTGGCCGTAGCCGGGACGCCGGGCCGTGCCCGCCGGGACGGCCGGCGCTGCGGCGTCCGGGCGGCGGGTGCCGAGCCGCTCCAGCTCCCCCGCGGCGGCCGCCGGGGTCTGGGTGAACAGGTCCGCGTCCATCTCGACGCCGAGCGTGTCGAGCACCCGGCAGTCCGGCAGCACCCCGGTCGCGTCCAGCGCGATGCCGAAGCTCCGGCGGCGGCCCTCCCAGTTGAGGTAGCTGCCTGCCCGCTGGGCGTCCGGCGCGACCGGGAGGACGACGTCGGCGAGCTCGGTCACCGCGCTCTCGTGGATCTCCAGGCTGACCAGGAAGCCGACGTCGCGCAGCGCGGTCAGCGCGGACCGCGGGTCGGCCATGTCCTGCGGGTCCACGCCGCCGACGACCAGCGCGGACAGCTCTCCGCGCGCGGCGGCGGCGAGGATCGCGTCGCCGGCGCGGCCGGGGCGGCCGGGCAGCGCGCCCTCCTCCAGGCCCCAGACGCGCTCGACCTCGGCGCGGGCCGCGGCGTCGGTGACCGGGCGGCCGCCGGGCAGCAGTGTGGGCAACGCACCGGCCTCGACCGCGCCGCGGTCACCGGCGCGGCGCGGCAGCCAGCCGAGCGTCGCCCCGGTCCGCTGCGCCAGCGCCGACGCCGCCGAGTACAGCCCCGGTGACTGCGCCGCGTGGTCGCCGACCAGGATCACCGCGCCCGGCTGCGCCAGCGCGTCGAGCACCTCGTCGCCCGGGTCGGCGACGACGGCGGCCTCGGCCCCGGGCACCGCGTGCAACAGCGTCGCGCCGGTCTTCTGCGCGCCGACCGTGGTGAACGGCCCGACCTGGAAGTGCCGCATGCCCTTCTTGCGCCACGCCTTGCGCAGCCGCAGGAACACGATCCCGGCCTCCTCCTCGGGCTCGGTGCCGACGGTGAGCACCGCCGGGGCGTCCTCGAGGCCGGTGAAGGTGACGCCGTCCTCGGGCGTGGTGCCGACGACGTGCGCGGCGAGGAAGTCCAGCTCCTCGTCGTCGTGCGGGCGGGCCCGGAAGTCGACGTCGTTGGTGCGGGCGACGACGCGGGCGAACTTGGCGTAGGCGTAGGCGTCCTCGACGGTCAGCCGGCCGCCGGGCAGTACCCCGATCCCGCGGGCGTCCCGGGCGGCGAGCAGGCCCTCGGCGGCGATCCGCAACGCGTCGGTCCAGGACGCCTCGGCCAGCACCCCGTCGGCGCCGCGGACCATCGGGCGGGTGATCCGGCCGCGGCTGGCGAGATAGCGGAACGCGAAGCGGCCCTTGTCGCACAGCCACTCCTCGTTGACCTCGGGGTCGTTGCCCGCGAGACGGCGCAGCACGGTGCCGCGGCGGGAGTCGGTGCGCAGGTCGCAGCCGGAGCTGCAGTGCTCACACGTCCCGGGCGTCGAGCGCAGGTCGAACGGGCGCGACCGGAACCGGTACGCCGCACTGGTCAGCGCACCCACCGGGCAGATCTGGATGGTGTTGCCCGAGAAGTAGGACTGGAACGGCTGGTCCTCGGCGATCCCGATCTGCTGGTGCGCGCCGCGCTCGAGCAGGTCGATGAACCGGTCGCCTGCGATCTCGTCGGAGAACCGGGTGCAGCGCTGGCAGAGCACACAGCGCTCCCGGTCCAGCAGGACCTGGGTGGAGATCGGCAGCGGCTTCGGGAAGGTCCGCTTCTCCTCCAGGAACCGCGAGTCCGGGCGGCCGTGCGCCATCGCCTGGTTCTGCAGCGGGCACTCACCGCCCTTGTCGCAGACCGGACAGTCCAGCGGGTGGTTGACCAGCAGCAGCTCCATCACGCCCTGCTGCGCCTTGTCGGCGCGCGCGGAGGTGTGCTGGGTCTTCACGACCATGCCGTCTGCGACGGTCATCGTGCAGCTGGCCTGCGGCTTCGGCATCGGCCGCCCGCCCATCTCGACCTCGACCAGGCACTGCCGGCAGGCACCGGCCGGGTCGAGCAGCGGGTGGTCGCAGAACCGCGGGATGACGATCCCGAGCCGCTCGCAGGTACGGATGAGCAGCTCGCCCTTGGGCGCGTCGACGACCTGGCCGTCGATCGTGAGGCGGACGTGGCCCTCGGGGACCGGGGTCTCGTCGGTCGTGTTCTTCTCGGGGGTGAGCGTCATGCGGAGGCTCCCGTGAGCTCGGCGTCGGCCAGCTGGTCCGGGTGGGCCACGTCGGGCTGGGCCGCGACGAGGTCCAGGAACTCCTGGCGGAAGTACTTGATGCCGCTGGTGATCGGGCTGGTGGCGCCGTCACCGAGTGCGCAGAACGAGCGGCCGAGGATGTTGTCGCAGACGTCGACGAGGGTGTCGACGTCCTGCGAGGTCCCCTCGCCGCGCACCATCCGCTGCAGCACCTGGGCCAGCCAGTACGTGCCCTCCCGGCAGGGGGTGCACTTGCCGCAGCTCTCGTGCTCGTAGAACTCGGTCCACTTCATGACCGCCCACGGCACCGACACGGTGTCGTCGAAGACCTGCACCGCGGTCGTCCCCAGCATCGAGCCGGCCTCGGCGGCGCCCTCGAAGTCCAGCGGGACGTCGAGGTGCTCGGCGGTGAACAACGGCGTCGACGAGCCGCCGGGGGTCCAGAACTTGAGGGTGCCGCCGTCCTTCATCCCGCCGGCCAGCTCCAGGAGCTCGCGCAGCGTGGTGCCCAGCGGGGCCTCGTACTGGCCCGGCCGCTCGACGTGCCCGGAGATCGAGTAGATCTTCGGCCCGGGCGACTTCTCCCGGCCCATCGTGCGGAACCAGTCCGAGCCGCCCTGCACGATGAACGGCACCGACGCGATGGTCTCGACGTTGTTGACCACGGTCGGGCAGGCGTAGAGCCCGGCCGTGGCCGGGAACGGCGGCTTGAGCCGCGGCTGGCCGCGCCGGCCCTCCAGCGAGTCCAGCAGAGCCGTCTCCTCGCCGCAGATGTAGGCGCCCGCCCCGGCGTGCACGACGATCTCCAGGTCGAAGCCGGAGCCGAGGATGTCGCGGCCGAGGTAGCCGCGCTCCTTGGCCTCGCGGACCGCGGCCCGCAGCCGGCGGATGCAGTGCAGCGCCTCGCCGCGGACGTAGATCGCGCAGAAGTGCGCGCGGATCGCGTAGCTGGTGACGATGCAGCCCTCGATGAGGCTGTGCGGGTCGGCCATCATCGTCGGGATGTCCTTGCAGGTACCGGGCTCGCCCTCGTCGGCGTTGACGACCAGGTACTTCGGCTTGGCGCCGGGGCCGGACCCGCTGCCGTCGTCCTGCGGGATGAAACCCCACTTCATGCCGGTCGGGAACCCCGCGCCGCCGCGGCCGCGCAGGCCGGAGTCCTTGACCAGCTGGATGAGCTGGTCGGGCTGTGCGGCGAACGCGGTGCGCAGCGAGGCGTAGCCGCCGTCGCGCTCGTAGGCGTCGATCGACCAGGAGCGCGGCGCGAGCCAGCGCCGGGTGAGCACCGGCGTGACCGGGTCCGGTTTGCGCACCGGCTCGCCGGCCTCGGGGTTCGCGTTCTCGGGAGAGGTCATGTGATCACTTCTTCTCCGGTGGCGCGGGCATCGGCGGCGGCGTGGCAGGCAGCTCGGGTGCGGTCCACCCGTTCTCCTCGGCCATCCGGGCACCGCGGACGGTCTCGACCGCGCTCGACGGGCCCTCGACGCGGGCGGTGGTATCGACCTCGGACGCGTCGTCGGTGAACCCGGCCAGTTCCAGCTCCGCGCTGCGGAAGTCGGTGAGCGGGGCGCCGCGGGTGGGCTGCGGGCGCTCGCCGCGGCGCAGCGCCTCGACCAGCTCCACCGCGGAGTCGACGGTCTGGTTGTCGAAGTACTCGTAGTCGACCTGCAGCACCGGGCCGAGGTCGCACGCGGCCAGGCACTCGGCGTGCTCGAGGGTGAGCGAGCCGGGTGTGCCGGGCTCGCCGACGGTCTCCTCGTGCCCCAGCGGACGGCCCTCGGAGCCGAGCAGCCTGCCCACCCGCTCGTAGATGGCGTCGCCGCCGAGCGCCGCACACAGCGTGTTCGTGCACACGCTGACCAGGTGCTCACCGCACGGGCGGCGCTTGTACATCGTGTAGAACGTCGCCACCGCGGAGACCTCGGCCGTGGTCAGCTCCAGGACCTCCGCGCAGTAGCGGATCCCGTCCTCGCTGACGTGGCCCTCCACCGACTGCACCAGGTGCAGCAGCGGCAGCAGCGCCGACCGCGGCTCCGGGTACAGCGCGATGATCTCCTTCGACCGCTGCCGGGTGAGCTCGTCGAACTCGACGGGCACGGGCGAGGGCTGCGCGGGGACCCCGGCGGAGAAGTCCGGCTCGGCAGGCACCGCGGGGACGCGGGAGTTCGTCTCGGGATTGCCACCCGGGAGCGTCATCGGTCGCACCCTCCCATCACGGGGTCGATGGAGGCGACGGCCGCGATGACGTCCGCGACCTGGCCGCCCTCGCTCATCGCCGGCATGGACTGCAGGTTCACGAAGCTGGGGTCGCGCAGGTGGACGCGCACCGGGCGGGTGCCGCCGTCGGAGACCGCGTGCACCGACAGCTCCCCGCGCGGGGACTCGACGGCCGCGTAGGCCTGCCCCGGCGGGACGTGGAAGCCCTCGGTGACCAGCTTGAAGTGGTGGATCAGCGACTCCATCGACTGACCCATGATCTTGCGGACGTGCTCGAGGGAGTTGCCCATGCCGTCGCTGCCGATGGACAGCTGCGCCGGCCAGGCGACCTTCGGGTCGTCGACCATGACCCGGCCCGGCCCGATCTCGTCGAGCTTCGCCATGGCCTGGGTCATGAGCTTCAGCGACTCGTGGATCTCCGCGACGCGCAGCTGGTAGCGGGCGTAGCAGTCGCCCTCGGTCGCGGTCGGGACCTCGAAGTCGTACTGGTCGTAGACCGAGTACGGCATGTGCTTGCGCAGGTCCCAGGCCAGCCCGGCCGAGCGCAGGATCGGCCCGGACGCGCCGAGCGCCAGGCAGCCGTCGACGGGCAGGTAGCCGATGCCCTGCAGCCGCTGCTTCCAGATCGGCTGCCCGGTGAGCAGGCGGTCGTAGTCGGGCAGCCGGGTGTTCATGACGCCGAGGAACTCGCGGACGCGTTCCTGCCAGCCCTCCGGCAGGTCCTGGGCGAGACCGCCGGGCCGGAAGAACGCGTGGTTCATCCGCAGCCCGGTGAGGAACTCCAGCAGGTGCAGGACCTCCTCGCGCTCGCGGAAACCCGAGGTCATGCCGGTCAGCGCGCCCAGTTCCATGCCGCCGGTGGCCAGCGCGACCAGGTGCGAGCCGATCCGGTTGAGCTCCCAGAGCAGGACCCGGATGTGCTCGGCCCGTTCGGGGACCTCGATCCCGAGCAGCTTCTCGGTGGCCATGCAGTAGGCGCCCTCGTTGAACAGCGGCGCCAGGTAGTCCGCGCGGGTCACGAACGTGACCCCCTGGGTCCAGGTGCGGTACTCGCAGTTCTTCTCGATGCCGGTGTGCAGGTAGCCGATGACCGCGCGGCCCTGGGTGACGGTCTCGCCCTCCAGCTCCAGCACCAGGCGCAGCACCCCGTGCGTCGACGGGTGCTGCGGCCCCATGTTGATCACGATGCGGTCGTCGTGCTCGGCCTCGAGCAGGGTGTCCCAGTCCCCGCCGGTGACGGTGTAGACGGTGCCCTCGGTGGTCTCGCGCTCCGGGGCGGCGTAGGGGTCCTGGCGGAGGGGGCCGCCTGTCGTGGTGGTGGGCTCGTCGGCTCGGGTGTCGGTCACGAGTAGGCCCTCCGCTCGTCGGGCGGCGGGATCTCCGCGCCCTTGTACTCCACGGGGACGCCGCCCAGCGGGTAGCTCTTGCGCTGGGGGTGGCCGTCCCAGTCGTCGGGCATGAGGATCCGGGTGAGCGCGGGGTGGCCGTCGAAGACGATCCCGAACATGTCCCAGGTCTCGCGCTCGTGCCAGTCGGCGGTCGGGTAGACCTCGACGACGCTGTCGACGTGCGGGTTCTCCAGGTCCAGCGCCGCCTCGACGCGGATCCGGCGCCGGTAGGTCATCGACAGCAGGTGCAGCACGACGTGCAGCGGCCGGTCGACCGGCTCGCCGTCGGGCGCGGAGTAGTCCACCGCCGAGACCGACGAGCAGAACTCGAACCGCAGGCCCGGATCGTCGCGCAGCGTGCGGGCGATCGCGAGCACCTGGTCCGGGACGACGTAGAGGGTCATCTCGTCGCGGTCGATCGTGACCTGCTCGATCGCCGCGCGCGGGATGCCGCGCTCGTCCATGGCGTCGCCGAGCTCGTCGGCGAGCTCGTCGAACCAGCCGCCGAACGGGCGCTCGGCCGGGGCCGGGGCGTGCCCGGGCAGCCGCAGGCCGCCGTAGCCGGAGGTGTCGCCGGTGCCGCGCACGCCGAACATGCCGGACCGGCTGCGGGTCTCGGTGATCTTCGCGGCCGGGCGGGTGCCGGACAGCGCGTCGCCGCCGCCCCCGGCCTCCTGCTGCTCCAGCGCGGCTCCGCTCTCCTGCGACGACGAGTGCGCGCCGCCGGTGGGCTCGGCGTCGTCCTTGGAGGTACCGGTCGGCTCCGTGGGGCCGGTGGACTTGCTCGGCGGGGTCATCGGGAATCACCTCCCCTGGCGGCGTCGGCCAGTGAGGGCAGGTCGTCCGACGCGCGGCGGGCTCCGGTCTCGTCCTCGGCGGCGGAGTGGACGTCCTCGGCGGCGACCAGCGCGTTCATCGCCGGCTTGGGCTGTGCACCGGGCTCCAGGTAGTTCGGGACGTCCGCGGTCGGGGTGTTCTTCAGCGCGTCGAGCTGCTTGTGCTTCGGCGCGAACTTGACCGACGACGGCACCATCGGCGTCCGGTGCCCGGACTCGGCCAGCTCCGCGGCCCGCTTCGGGCCGAGCGGCTCGTCGGAGATCTTGGCGTGGATCTTGAGGATCGCGTCGATCAGCATCTCCGGCCGCGGCGGGCAGCCGGGCAGGTACATGTCGACCGGAACGACGTGGTCGACGCCCTGGACGATCGCGTAGTTGTTGAACATCCCGCCGGAGCTGGCGCACACGCCCATGGCGAGCACCCAGCGCGGCTCGGGCATCTGGTCGTAGATCTGGCGCAGGACCGGGGCCATCTTGTTGCTCACCCGGCCCGCGACGATCATCAGGTCGGCCTGGCGCGGCGAGGCCCGGAAGACCTCCATGCCGAACCGGGCGAGGTCGTAGCGCGGGGCGCCGGTGGTCATCATCTCGATGGCGCAGCAGGCCAGCCCGAAGGTGGCCGGCCAGAGCGACGACTTCCGGGTCCAGTTGACCAGCTTCTCCACGCTGGTCAGCAGCACACCGCTGGGCAGGTTCTCCTCGAGTCCCATGAAAGCCTCAGCTCCACTCGAGCCCGCCGCGACGCCATTCGTAGGCGTACGCGAAGGCGATCGTGGCGATGTAGAGCGTGATGGCCACGAACCCGAAGACACCGACGGCGTCGGCGACGACGGCGTACGGGTACATGAACACCAGCTCGATGTCGAACAGGATGAACAACATCGCCGTGAGGTAGTACGCGACCGGGACGCGCCCGCCGCCGACGATCGGCTGCGGCGACGGCTCGATGCCGCACTCGTAGGAGTCCAGCTTCGCCCGGTTGAACCGCCGCGGGCCCACC
This sequence comes from Pseudonocardia phyllosphaerae, assembly GCF_046546475.1. Taxonomy (NCBI): domain Bacteria; kingdom Bacillati; phylum Actinomycetota; class Actinomycetes; order Pseudonocardiales; family Pseudonocardiaceae; genus Pseudonocardia; species Pseudonocardia phyllosphaerae. The sequence continues at coordinate 597,502 of NZ_JBKGXS010000001.1, read as the reverse complement.
AGCGGGGCCGCGGCGACGGAGCCCACCGCGAACAGCGCAGCCAGGGCGAACAGCAGGACGAGCGGAAGGTAGGAGTCGAGCATCCGTCACCTCTGTGATCGCGCGGCCACCGTCGTTGGTGGTGATCGACAGGCTGTCGCAACCGACCCTATGTCGCCCGGGGTGTGACGAACGACCCAGGCGAGCCTTACCTCGGCGAGGGCCCAGGTCACACCCGGACGGCATCGTCGCTGGTCGCGAACCTCGCCCGTGCATGTCGTGGGTCACGCTTGTGAAAAACTTCACGAACGCCCCACGAGTGTAGGACGCAGGTCACCGTTTCGCGTCGGCGGATCGGGCGATGCCGCCGGATCCGCTGCGGCGCAACGGGTGTGGGATCAGAAGGGCTTGTAGGCCCGGTGCAGCGCGACGGCGCCGAAGGTGAGGTTGCGCCAGGCAACGCGCTCCCAGCCGGCGTCGGCGATCTTCTGCGACAGCGCGGCCTGGTCCGGCCAGTCCCGGATGGACTCCGCCAGGTACAGGTAGGCCTCGGGGTTCGACGAGACCGTCCGCGCGATCGCCGGCAGCGCGTGGGCCAGCACGACGTCCTGGTACAGCGCCCGGAACGGCGCCCAGGTGGGCGTGGAGAACTCGCAGACGACCAGACGGCCTCCCGGGCGGGTCACCCGCGCCATCTCGCGCAGGCCGGCGACGGTGTCAGCCACGTTGCGCAGGCCGAAGGAGATCGTCACGGCGTCGAACACGCCGTCGGCGAAGGGCAGGGCCAAGGCGTCCGAGGCGACCTTGGGGACGCCGCGGCGGGCACCGGCACGCAGCATGCCCAGCGAGAAGTCCCCGGCGACGCACCAGGCGCCGTCCTTGGCCAGCTCGACGGTGGAGACCGCGGTCCCGGCGGCGAGGTCGAGGACCTTCTCCCCCGGCTGCAGCGCGAGCGCCTTGCGGGTCTGGATCCGCCAGTAGCGGTCCTGCCCGCCGGACAGCGCCGTGTTCGTCAGGTCGTAGCGCCGGGCGACGCCGTCGAACATGCGGGCGACGTCGTGCGGATCCTTGTCGAGCTCGGCGCGGGACACCCGTCGAGGTTAGCCGGGCCGGACCTCAGGCGGCGGTCCGGTCCGCGGGCCCGGTGCGGACGACGTCGTTGTAGTGGGCCAGCAGCTCGTCGCCGACCGCGGTCCAGGTACGGCGCAGCACCGACTGGCGGGCGGCGAGGCCGAAGGCGCGGTTGCGCACCGGCTCGCACAGCGCGCGCACGGCCTCCACCAGGTCGGCGTCGGCGGCGTCGGTGGCCGGGTCGCCGGGCAGGCCGCCGTCGGGACGCGGCGCGACCAGGTAGCCGGTGCGCCCGGGCAGGACCAGGTCCCGCGGGCCGCCGGCGTCCGGTGCGACGACCGGGACCCCGGAGGCCAGCGCCTCCTGCACCGCCTGGCAGAACGTCTCGGCCTGGCCGGTGTGCACGAACACGTCCAGCGAGGCGTAGATCCGGGACAGCTCCTCGCCGCCGCGGTGCCCGAGGAACGCCGCCGAGGGCACCCTGGCGCGCAGGCTCTCCGCGCTCGGGCCGTCGCCGACGACCACCAGGCGGGTGCCGGGCAGCCCGGCCAGCGTCGCGAGCCGGTCGACCTGCTTCTCCGGGGCGAGCCGGCCGACGAAGCCGATCAGCCGCTCGCCGCCGGGGGCGAGCTCGGCGCGCAGGGCCTCGTCGCGCTTGGAGGGGGTGAACCGCCGGGTGTCGACGCCGCGGGCCCACTGGTGCACCCGCGGCACGCCCCGGCTGCGCAGCGCGCCGGTCGCCCAGCTCGACGGCGCGAGCGTGCGGTCGGCGAGACCGTGCAGCCGGCAGGTCCAGCGCCAGGCCGCCCGCGCGGTCAGGCCGAGGCCGTAGGAGGAGGCGAACCCGGCGACGTCGGTCTGGTAGATCGCGACCGTCGGGATGCCGAGCCTCCGGGCCGCGGCGAGCCCGCGCGCCCCGACCACGAACGGCGCCGCGAGATGGACGACGTCCGGGCGGAAGGCGCGCAGCGCGCGCAGGATCCGGCGGCTGGGCACGCCGACGGGCATCGAGTTGACGACGGGGAGCTCGACGGCCGGGATCCGGATCACCGGGATGCCCTCGTACTCGGTCGACTCGCCCGTTCCCGGGGCCACGACGCACACGTCGTGCCCGGCGGCCCGCAGGTGCTCGCACACCCGCAGGACCGAGTTGGTGACTCCGTTGACCACCGGCAGGAAACATTCCGAGACGATTGCGACGCGCACTGCTGCACCGTGGCTGCGGCGCAACGCCGGTCCGGGTCCGCGGCATGATCGGACGCAGAACCGTGGGCGAACATCGGGTACCCCGTCCCACCTGGTCGTCCGAGTTGTCCGCGGCGGTACGCGGTGGTCATCTCGCGGTCGCGGACGGGACACCCGGGGTCACGAGACTCGGTGTGCATGACGGCCGTCCCGCACACCTCCCGACAGGGGTCCCCGGTGGATTCCGCCCCAGTGGATTCGGCACTGCTCTCCCGTGCTCTCGAGACGGCCGGCCGGCTCGCCAACGACGCCGCCGAGGTGATCACCGCGACGCTCGGGCGCGAGCTCGGGGACGCCGCCGGGCGCTCGGTCAAGGCGAACCCGTTCGACTGGGTCACCGACACCGACCGGACCCTGGAGCGGCACACCCGCCGGGTGCTGGCCACGGAGTTCCCCGGCTTCCCGGTCGTCGGCGAGGAGTTCGGCGCGGACACCGGTGCGGGCGAGGCCCCGATGCGCTGGGTCGTCGACCCGGTCGACGGGACCGCGAACTACGTGGCGGGCCTGCCCTGGTGCGCCTACAGCCTGGCGCTGGTCGACGCCTACGGGCCCGCCGTCGGCGTCGTCGCCGACCCGGGCCGGGGCCAGATCTACGCCGCCGCCCGCGGGCGCGGCTTCCGGGCCAACGGCCTGTCGGTCCCGGCCCGCACCGCCCCGCGGCTGGCCGGGTCGCTGGTGTGCGCCGAGGACCCCGGCGACGGCGTGGTGGCGCGCTGCCGCGAGGCGCACGCCGGGGTCCGGGTGCTGGGCTCGGCGGCGCTGGCGATCACCCAGGTCGCGCTGGGGCACGCGGTCGCGGCCGTGCTGGAGCACTACCACGAGTGGGACGTCGCAGGGGCGCTCTGCCTGGCCGCCGAGGCCGGGGCGCTGGTGTTCGGCCGCGACGGCCGCAGCGAGCCGATGCCCGCCGGCGGGCTGGTCGTCGCGGCACCGGAGGTGGCCGCGGAGGTGTGCGCGCTCTGGCGCGGCTGACGGCTCCCGGGCGCCGCGGGCGTTGCTCGGGCGCCGGGGACGTTGCTCAGCCGCGGCGGGCGCGGCGGCGGCGCAGGTACACCGCGAGCGGCGCGAGCACGACCCAGCCTGCGACGATCGCCCCGGCCGTCGGCAGGATCCCGCCCAGCGCGGACCGGCCGGAGACGCGCACCTTGGACGGGTTCGTCTCGTCGTAGTCGACGTAGATGTTCTGTCCCGGGGTGAGTCCGCTGGGGTAGAACACGCCGTTGCCGGGGGTCTGCATGCGGCCCTCGGAGTCGACGAAACGGACCACCGAGCGCCAGTAGTCGGACCCCTCCAGCACCGTCGCCGAGGTGGTCACCCGGTGCGAGGAGATCGAGTTGTCGTCCAGCGCGGCGGCACCGAGGGCGATGAGGCAGAGCAGCGTCCAGACCACGCCGATCCCGATCACGATCTCGGGGACCCGGCGGCGCAACGTGGCGAACACCCGCCCGGCCGCGGCCCGGGACTCGGTCAGCACGTCGCCGGTCGGAGTGGTCACGCCGGAAGTGTAGGAGCGATGGGCCACACCCGGTGTGGCCGGTGCCTCCCCCGGCGCTGCACACCGTCGTGGAAGCGTTGCCTACCCTCGATACGTGACCCTCGCTCCACCCACAACCGCTTTACGCGTGCGCACCCGGCCGCTGCAGCTCGACGGTCCCCTGCTGGACGTGCTGCCCGGCGGAGCCGGCGAGCTCAGCTGGGTCCGTGAGGGCGACGGTCTGGTCGGCTGGGGATGCGCGGCCCGGTTCACCGGGTCGGGCCGGTCCCGGTTCGCCGACGCCGACACCTGGTGGCGGGCGGTGGTCGCCGGTTCCGCGGTCACCGACGACGTCCGGCTGCCCGGCACCGGCGCTGTCGCGTTCGGCTCCTTCACCTTCGACCCCGGTTCGCCGGGGTCCGCGCTCGTCGTCCCGCGGGTGGTCGTGGGCCGCCGCGGGGACCGGGCCTGGGTCACCGAGATCGTGCCGCCGGGAACCGAGTTCGACGACGCCCCGCTGCCCGCCCCGTCACCGGTCCGGCCGGGCGGGCGGCTGCGCTACTCCGACAACGAGGTGTCCGCGACCCGCTACCGCGGGGTCGTCGCCGAGGCCGTCGAGCGGATGCAGGCCGGCGAGCTGGACAAGGTGGTGCTGGCGCACGACCTGCTCGCGCACGCCGACACCCCGCTCGACGCCCGCTTCCTGCTGCGCGGTCTGTCCACGCGCTACCCCACGTGCTGGAGCTTCGCCGTCGACGGGCTGGTGGGCGCCACCCCGGAGCTGTTGCTGCGGCTGCACGGGCGCACCCTCGAGTCCCGGGTGCTGGCCGGGACGATGTGGCCCGCCACCACCGGCGACGACGTCGGCGGGGCGCTGATCGCCTCGGCCAAGGACCGCCGCGAGCACGCCTACGCCGTGGACTCCCTGGCCGCGTCGCTGCGCCCGCTGGTCGCGGAGCTGCAGGTGCCCGAGGCCCCGCAGGTGCTCACCCTGCCGAACGTGTCGCACCTGGCGAGCGACGTCCGCGCCCGCCTCGACCCGCAGCGCCCGGTGTCGCTGCTCACGCTGCTGGAGGCGGTGCACCCGACGGCCGCCGTCGGCGGGACCCCGACCCCGGACGCGATGGCGATGATCGCCGAGATCGAGGGCATGGACCGCGGCCGCTACGCAGGCCCGGTCGGCTGGGTCGACGCCGAGGGTGGCGGCGAGATGGGCATCGCGCTGCGCTGCGCGGAGCTGACCGGGCACACCGCCCGGCTGTTCGCCGGCGGCGGGATCGTCGCCGACTCCGATCCGGACGCCGAGGTGTGCGAGGCCGCCGCCAAGATGCGCGCGGTCCGCGACGCCCTCGCCGGGTAGCGCGCCTCCCCGCCTGCTGCTCAGGCGTCCCGCAGGGCGTCCCGCAGGGCCGCGTGCGCGTCGCGCAGGCCGGAGCGGGTGGCCGCGACGCGCACCAGGCGTCGTCCGGAGCCGGGGCGGGCGGCCAGCTCGGCGGGGTCGCCGGACCAGTCGGTGACGGTCCAGCCCGCGGCCCGGGCCAGGCCCGCGAGGTCGACACCGGTGGGCGTGCCGAAGATCCGCTCGAAGGCGTGCGCGTGCGCCGGGCCACCCTGTTCGAGCAGGCTGAAGATGCCGCCGCCGTCGTCGTCGAGCACGACGACGGTGAGGTCCGGCCGCGCCTCGGCCGGACCGGTGACCAGGCCCGTCGTGTCGTGCAGCAGGGTCAGGTCGCCGAGCAGCAGCACCGTCGGGCCGCCGGAGTGGGCGAGCGCGGCGCCGGTGGCGGTGGACACCGTCCCGTCGATCCCGGCGACGCCGCGGTTGGACCGCACGGTCAGCCCGGCCCGCGGGGCCGCGGCGAGGGCGACGTCGCGGACCGGGTTCGACGAGCCGAGCACCAGCTGCGCGCCGTCGGGCTGGGCGGCCACGACCTCGCGGGCCAGCCGCAGCCCCGGCGCCCCGGCCGCGGGACCGTCCGGGGTGTCCAGCGCGGTGTCCAGGGCCGCGCCGAGGGTGCGGTCGGCGTCCGCCCAGGCCCGGCTCCACGCCTCCGGCGGGCTGAGCGCGGGCAGCGCCCCGACGGCGCGGACGGTGCCGGCGACGTCGGTCCACGGGGCGCCGTCCGGGCCAGGGTCGGCGTACACGGCGACGGCCGGGTCGGCCAGCAGCCTGCTCACCGCGCGGTGCAGCGTGGGCCTGCCCAGCACCACGACCTGGGTGGGCCGCAGCTCCGGCCGGTCGAGCAGCCACGGCGCGGTGCGGGTCGCGTACGGCCACCACGCCGACGACGGCTCGGCCGCCAGCGGCGCCCCGCCGAGCAGCCCGGGGTCCGGCTCCGGACCACCCGACCCGGCGACCACCAGGGTGGGCGCGGCCGGGTCCAGCGGCAGCGGCGGCAGCGCGCGGACCGGGCGGGGCACCGCGGTCCAGGCACCGCCGCCGTCGCGCCCGGCGGGCAGGTCGCCGAGCAGGCCGGGACCCGCCTGCTCGTCGGTGACCTGCGGGCCGGCCGGGGCGTCGTCGGGGACCAGCGGGTCGGCGTAGGGCAGGTCCAGCTGCACCGGGCCCGGCGCGCCGCCCCCGGTGCCGGTCGCGGCGGCCAGCACCCGGGCCACCGTGGAGCGCCAGCGCGCGACCGACGCCGCGGAGGTGTCGGTCGGCACCGCGGCGGTCGCCGCGGCGCGCACCGCGCCGCCGAACAGCCCGGCCTGCGCGATCGTCTGGCTGGCCCCGGTCCCGACGAGCTCCGGCGGCCGGTCCGCGGTGAGCGCAAGCAGCGCGACCCCGGCATGCGAGGCCTCCAGCACCGCCGGGTGCAGATTCGCCACCGCGGTCCCCGAGGTGACCGCGACCGGCACCGGGCGCCCGGAGGCCAGCGCGAGACCGAGCGCGAGGAAGGCGCCGGTGCGCTCGTCGATCCGGACGTGCAGGCGCAGCAGCCCGAGCGACTCCGCCCGGGCCAGGGCGAACGCCAGCGGCGCGTTGCGCGAGCCCGGGCACAGCACGGCGTCGGTCACGCCGGAGCGGACGAGCTCGTCGACGATCACGCGGGCCTGGGCGGTGGAGCCGTTCATCCCGCCGACGATATGGCGCGCCGGACGGGATCCGCCCACGGACCCGGCGGGCGTGACGCGCGTCAACCCGCGGCCGGGATGAGGCCCGCGGCCATGATCGTTGAAAGGTGACGTACCCGTACCCGAGGGAAAGGCCGTCCCGTGTCCACTCCGCTCTCCGCCGACAGCCCGCTCCTCGAGCCGGAGACCGTCGGTGACTGGTCGCTGCGCAACCGCGTCTGGATGGCGCCGCTGACCCGCAACCGCGCCGACGCCGACGGCACCCCGAACGAGCTGCAGGCCACCTACTACGCCCAGCGCACCGGCGCCGGGATGATCGTCGCCGAGGGCAGCCAGCCCTCCGCGGCCGGCCAGGCCTACCCGAACACCCCCGGCGTGTACGCCGACTCCCACCGTGCCGGCTGGGCGCGGATCGCCGACGCCGTGCACGGCAACGACGGGAAGATCGTCGTGCAGCTGATGCACGCCGGCCGGATCTCGCACACCGACAACAACGGCGGCGTCGCCCCGGTCGCGCCGTCCGCGGTGCGCGCCGCGGGCCAGATCTTCACCGCGGCCGGGCTGCAGGACCACTCCGAGCCGCGCGCCCTGGAGACCGGCGAGCTGCCCGGGATCGTCACCGAGTACGCCGACGCCGCCCGCCTGGCCGTCGACGCCGGCCTCGACGGCGTCGAGCTGCACGCCGCCAACGGCTACCTGCTGCACCAGTTCCTCGCCGACGGCGTCAACCACCGCACCGACGGCTACGGCGGCTCCCCGGAGAACCGGGCGCGGCTGGTCGTCGAGGTCGCGCAGGCCACCGCGGCGGCGATCGGCGCGGGCCGCACCGGCATCCGGATCTCCCCCGGGCACCCGTTCAACGACATCAGCGAGGACGACCTCTCGGTCTACGAGTCGCTGGTCGCGCAGCTCGCGGAGCTGGACCTGGCCTACCTGCACGTCATCGCCGAGCCGACCGACCCGATCGTCGGGAAGCTGCGGGCGCTGTGGCCCAACACCTTCGTGCTCAACACCGGGTTCGGGCTCGAGTCCGACCGGGACGCCCTGGAGCGCCTGGTCGCCGACGGTGTCGCCGACGCGGTGGCCGTCGGCCGCCCGTTCCTGGCCAACCCGGACCTGGTCGCCCGCTGGGAGCAGGGCGCGGAGCTGAACGACCCGCGCCAGGAGCTGTTCTACGGCGGGGGCGCCGAGGGCTACACCGACTACCCGGCACTGGACACCGCGCCGGACGCCTGAGGCCGATCCCGAAATCCCGTCACAGACGGGTGAAACCGGGCATCTCCCGTCGTACGGTGCTCGCGCCGCGCACCGCCGCGCGAGCACCGTCCCGGGGGAGACAGCGTGTCCGAGATCCACACCGGCCCGGGCGACACCCGGCCGGCGTCGTCGGCGTCCGAACGCCCGCACACACCGATCGCGAAGGTCGTCGCCGGGAGCATGCTCGGCACGACCGTGGAGTGGTACGACTACTTCCTCTACGGCGTCGCCGCGACCCTGGTGTTCCCGGTGACGTTCTTCCCCGGCTCCGACCCGGCCGCGGGCACCCTGCTGTCGCTGGGCACGTTCGCCGTCGGGTTCGTCGCCCGGCCGTTGGGCGGGTTGTTCTTCGGTCACTACGGCGACCTGATCGGCCGCAAGAAGCTGCTGGTCGCGTCGCTGCTGATGATGGGCCTGTCCACGTTCGCGATCGGACTGCTGCCGTCCTACGCCTCGATCGGGGTGCTCGCCCCGCTGCTGCTGGTGCTGCTGCGGGTGATCCAGGGCTTCGCGCTCGGCGGCGAGTGGGGCGGCGCGGTGCTGATCGTGTCCGAGCACGGCAGCCCCGAGCACCGCGGCTTCTGGGCGAGCTGGCCGCAGGCAGGCGCCCCGGCCGGGCAGCTGCTGGCGAACGGCCTGCTGGCGGTCATGGCGCTGGTCCAGCCGGAGGACGCGTTCCAGAGCTGGGGCTGGCGGATCCCGTTCCTGCTCTCGGCGGTGCTGGTACTGATCGGGCTCTACGTGCGGCTCGCCGTCGAGGAGTCCCCGGTGTTCCGCGACGCGCAGGCGAAGGCGGCCGCCCGCGCCGCGGCCGGGGAACGCGAGAGCGCCCCGATCCTGGAGGTGCTGCGCTCCTACCCGCGTGAGGTCCTCACCGCGATGGGCGCCCGGTTCGCCGAGAACGTCTCGTACTACATCTTCACGATCGTCGTCTCGACGTACGTGAAGACGCAGCTGGGGCTGCCGACGTCGTTCGTGCTGGGTGCGGTGCTGATCGGCGCCGCGGTCCACCTGGTGACGACGCCGCTGTGGGGCGCGATCTCCGACCGCGTCGGGCGCAAGCCGGTGTACCTGTTCGGCGCCGCCGGCGTCGGGATCTGGGCGTTCGCGTTCTTCTTCCTGCTCGACACCCGCAGCTTCGCGCTGTCGGCGATCGCGGTGACGATCGGGCTGGTGCTGCACGGCGCGATGTACGGGCCGCAGGCCGCGTTCCTGTCCGAGCTGTTCGGCACCAAGGTCCGCTACTCCGGCATCTCGATCGGCTACCAGCTGGCGTCGGTGTTCGCGGGCGGCCTCGCACCGCTGATCGCGGCGTCGCTGCTGGTCGCGACCGGTACCGGGTACGCGATCGCGGCCTACATCGCCGCGTCCTCGGTGCTGACGATCATCGCCGTCGCCACCTACTCCGAGACCCGCACCCGGCGCCTCGACGCCGACCCGGCCGTACGGGGCTGAGCGGACGGAAACCGGTGGCCGCGCCCGGGTAGCGTGACGCGCGAGATGAGCGCGACCCTGCACGTCACGGACCTGGCCGCGGGCCACGGTGACCGCCCGCTGTTCTCCGGCCTCGACCTCGTCGTCGCGCCCGGGGACGTCATCGGGCTGGTCGGCGCCAACGGCGCCGGCAAGTCCACCCTGCTCGCGCTGCTGGCCGGTGGGCGCACGCCCGAGCAGGGCAGGCTGACCCTGGCCCCGCCGGACGCGACCGTCGGGTACCTGCCGCAGGAGCCCGACCGCCGGCCCGGCGAGACCGTCGCCGGGTTCCTGGCCCGGCGCACCGGCGTCGCCGCCGCGCAGACCGCGATGGACGACGCCGCCGAGGCCCTGGCGACCGGCGGGCCCGGCGCCGACGACCGCTACGCCGCCGCCCTGGACCGCTGGCTCGCCCTCGGCGGCGCCGACCTCGACGAGCGCTCCGGCGAGGTGCTGCACGAGGTCGGCCTCGGCGCGGGCCCGGACGCGGCGATGACCGGGCTCTCCGGCGGGCAGGCGGCCCGGGCGAACCTGGCCGCGCTGCTGCTGTCGCGCTACGACCTGCTGCTGCTCGACGAGCCGACCAACGACCTGGACCTCGACGGGCTCGCCCGCCTGGAGCGCTTCGTCACCGGTGCCGGGCGCGCGGGCACCCCGGTGGTGCTGGTCAGCCACGACCGGGAGTTCCTGGCGCGCACGGTGAACCGGGTCGTCGAGCTGGACCTGGTGCAGCAGTGCATCGGCGTCTACGACGGCGGCTACGACGCCTACCTGACCGAGCGCGCCACGGCCCGGCGGCACGCCCGCGAGGCCTACGAGGAGTACGCCGACAAGCTCGGCTCGCTCAAGGACCGCGCGGTGATGCAGCGGAACTGGATGGCCCAGGGCGTCCGGAACGCGCGGCGGAAGACGAAGGACCCGGACAAGAACGTGCGCGCCCAGCGCGCGGAGTCCAGCGAGAAGCAGGCGGCGAAGGCCCGGCAGACCGAGCGGGCGATCGAGCGGCTCGACGTCGTGGAGGAGCCCCGCAAGGAGTGGGAGCTGCGGATGGAGATCGCCGCCGCGCCTCGCTCCGGGACCGTGGTCGCCGGGCTCGACGCGGCCGTGCTGCGCCGCGGGGACTTCGTGCTCGGCCCGGTGACGGTGCAGGTGCAGTGGGCAGACCGCGTCGTGGTCACCGGGGCGAACGGGGCCGGGAAGTCCACGCTGCTCGCCGGACTGCTCGGCCGGCTCGACCCGGAGTCCGGGGCCGGTGGGCTCGGGTCCGGGGTGCTGGTCGGGGAGATCGACCAGGCCCGCGGGGCGTTCCTCGGCGAGGCGACGCTGCTGCGCGCGTTCGGTGAGCAGGTGCCCGACTGGCCGGAGTCCGAGGTCCGCACGCTGCTCGCGAAGTTCTCGCTCGGCGCGGACCAGGTGCTGCGGACGGCGGCGTCGCTGTCCCCGGGTGAACGAACCCGGGCGGCGCTGGCGCTGCTGCAGGCCCGCGGCGTGAACCTGCTCGTGCTCGACGAGCCGACCAACCACCTGGACCTGCCCGCGATCGAGCAGCTGGAGCAGGCCGTCGACGCGTTCGGCGGGACCGTGCTGCTCGTGACCCACGACCGCCGGATGCTCGACACGGTGCGCGCGACGCGACGCTGGGAGGTCCGCGACGGCGCGGTGCACGAGGCCTGAACGTGCGTCGGCCCCGGTACGGGATCCGTACCGGGGCCGCGGAACTCGTGGTGCGGGCTGTGTCAGGCCTGCTCGGGCTCGACCGCGTCGTCCTGGGCGACGATGGCGAAGCGCAGCTCCTGCTCGCCCTCCTCGGTCTGGACGGGCTGCACGTCGAGCACCTTGTCGTCGAGCATCTGGGCCGCGGACGGCTCCAGGAAGACGGCGACGCCCTCGCCACGCAGCACGGTGTCCTGGCCGTCGGCGCTCTGCGCGAGCGCCAGCTCCAGGCCCTGCTCCGGGTCGGGCGCGGTGATGCGCAGGCCGCCCTGCTCGGGCAGCTCGGCGTCGGTGGTCAGGGACTTGATCGCCTCGGCGGCGTTCTCGGTGATGGCCAACATCGGTTCCCACCGTACGGACCTGCGGTGATTCGTCGACCCGGCTCCCCGGGTCGTGGGACGGCACGGGGGCGGATGACCGCCGTACCCTCCCGGAATCCGCTGAGTGTCCTGCATCACAGCGACCCTGGCACGGCACGCAGCGGCCGTCCGCCCAGGATCTGCCGAAGCAGCTCCGCGGTCGCGTCGTCGGCGGGCAGGAGGACGAGGAGCTGCTGCCCCGCATCGGCGCGGATCTCCAGGGTCTCCCGGTCCAGATGCAGGACGCCCTCCGGGCGTCGCCAGCGCAGCATCCCGCCGGCCCGGCGGGGGTGGCGGCCCAGCCGTCCCGCGAGGTCCGTGCGCGCCGCGGGCGGCAGGTCGGTGCGCAGCAGGTCGAGCTGCGCGGACGTGGCCCCGAGCCAGAGTTCCGCCACGCGCTCGTCAGCAACGCGATCCCGATCCGGGAACACGTCGCGGGCGCGCGGGTCGGCCAGCACGTATCGGGTGAGATCGGGGCGGTCACTGTCGAGCAGTCCGGATGGAGCCGCCAGCGTCGCGAACGACGACGTGTGCGCCAGGACCGCACCGAGCGGATCGAGCACAAGAGCGAGGCCGGGTTCGAGCAGCGCGAGCATGCTCCACACCCCGGCGCGAACGTCGTCGCGGCGCGGCGGCAACCCAATGCACTCGCTGCCCTCGGTGATCTTCGCGAGCCGTCGTAGGTAGTCACGGTCGGCGTCGTCGAGACGTAGGGCGTCGGCCAGAGCGTTGATCACCGGCACGGACGGGTTCCGATCGCGGCCCTGCTCGATGCGCACCAGGTACTCGACGCTCATCCCGGCCAGCACGGCGAGCTCGCTGCGTCGCAGGCCAGGTGCCCGGCGGCGCGGTCCGACCGGCAGCCCGAAGTTCTCCGGCCGGGCGCCGTCGCGCCGCGACCGCAGGAAGTCACCGAGCGGCGAACCGGACACGCCCCGAGCGTACGAGGGTGCGGCGCCCGGAGGGTGGCCCCGCCGGGGCCATCCTGCGCATGGTCTCCCCCGGCGCGTCCGTACGCGCCAGCGTCGATCCCATGACCACAGAATCGGTGAACACCGAGATCGTGAGCACCGGAGCCGGGGCCGACCGCGCTCCCACTCTGCTCGTCCTCGTCGGCAGCGTCCGAGACGGCCGGTTCGGCCATGTCGCCGGGTCGTGGGTCGCCGAGCGGGCCCGCGAGCACGGCGGTTTCGACGTCGAGCTGGTCGACCTGGCCGACGTCGACGTCCCACTCGTCCTGCCCGCGGCTTCACCGAAGGACGCCGCGAGCTACCCGCGTCCACCCGGGATGACTTCATTGACCCGCGCGCTCGATGCGGCCGACGCCGTCCTGCTCGTCACGCCGGAGTACAACCACAGCTACCCGGCGTCCCTGAAGGCCGCGATCGACTGGCACTACACCCAGTGGGCGGCGAAACCGGTCACGTTCGCGTCCTACGGCGGTGGCAGCGGTGGCAGGCACGCCGTGCTGCACCTGGAGAACGTGCTGGTCGAGCTGCATGCGGTGCCGATTCGGGACCGACTGGCGTTCGCCGACTATCCGCTGCACTGGGACGACGGGCGCCCCACGGAGGCCGCTGCGCAGATCGCGGCGAAGAACGTCCTCGACCTGCTGCACTGGTGGGCGGTGGCGCTGGCCCGGGGACGCACGGAGGCTCCCTACCCGGCGTGACAGCTCGGGCGGACGACTCCTGCCTGCGAGCAGTTGCCTGCGGCGACCGCGCTGCACGACGACGGCCCGGCACCGCGTGGGTGCCGGGCCGTCGAGCCGGTGCGGGTGACCTCAGCCGAAGGTGTCCGGGTCCGGCCCGATCCGCTCGCCGGTGTGCAGCTTCTCGACGGCGGCCATGTCGTCGTCGGAGAGGGTGAAGTCGAACAGCTCGAAGTTCTCCTTCATCCGCTCCGGGTTGTTCGACTTCGGGAAGACGATGTTCCCGAGCTGGATGTGCCAGCGCAGCACGACCTGGGCCGGGGAGCGGCCGACCTTCTCGGCCAGCTCGGTGAGCTGGGAGTTCTCCAACAGCCCCTTGCCCTGGCCGATCGGGCTCCAGGCCTCGACGGCGATGTCGTGCTGCCGCAGGTAGTCGCGCAGCTCGCGCTGCACCAGCTGCGGGTGGAACTCGACCTGGTTGACGACGGGGACCGTGTCGGTCTCCTTCGCCAGCCGCTCGAGGTGCGGGACCTGGAAGTTCGAGACGCCGATGGACAGCGTCTTGCCCGCGGACCGCGCGTCCTCGAAGCCCTGCCAGGTCTCGACGTAGCGGTCGTCCTGCGGCTTCGGCCAGTGGATCAGGTAGAGGTCCACGTGGTCGAGGCCGAGCTTCTGGAGGCTCTCGTCGAGCTTCTCGACAGCCGACTTCCGGCCGTGGCTGTCGTTGTTCAGCTTCGTGGTGATCCAGAGCTCGTCACGCGGGATGCCCGAGTCGGCGATCGCCTGGCCGACGCCCTCCTCGTTGCCGTACATCTGCGCGGTGTCGATGTGCCGGTAGCCGATGTCCAGCGCGGCCTTCACCTTCTCGGCGGTGGTCGCGTTGTCGATCTGGAAGACGCCGAACCCGAGCTGCGGGATCTCGCGGCCGTCGTTCAGCTTGATAGTCGGAACAGCCATGCCGATCGTCTACCCGGCCGTGCGGCCCGGCATGCGTGCCGGTGTTCCGCGCAACGCCCTGACCGCGATCTGCGCCAGGTGCACCGGCTCCCGCTCCCCCGCCTGACGCACCTGGGTGCGGCAGGAGTAGCCGTCGGCCAGCAGGTCGACGGCCGGTTCCGCGGAACGCAGCGCGGGCAGCAGGGCCCGCTCGGCGCACGCCATCGAGACGTCGTAGTGCCCGTCCTCGAAGCCGAAGTTGCCGGCCAGGCCGCAGCAGCCCGAATCGAGCACGGTCGCGTCGACGCCCAGCGCCGAGAGCACCGCCCGGTCGGGCTCGCTGCCCAGCTCGGCGTGCTGGTGGCAGTGCACCTGGACGAGCACCTCGCCGTTGCCCGAACCGGCGGCGACGGCCAGCTCGTCGGTGTGCCGGGCGAGCAGCTCGGCGAACGTCGACACCTGCTGGGACAGCAGCTTCACCCGTGGGTCGTCGGGCAGCAGCTCGGCGGCGTCGGAACGCAGTGCGGCGGTGCAGGACGGTTCCAGCCCGACGACGGGGACGCCGGCGTCGAGCGCGGGGCCGATCCGGTTGAGGCTGCGCGCCAGCACCCGCCGGGCCGCGGTGACCTGACCGGTCGAGACCCAGGTCAGGCCGCAGCAGACGTTGCCGGGCGGCAGCTCGACGCGGTAGCCGAGCGCGGTGAGCACGGCGACGGCGTCGGCGGCGATGTCCGGGTCGAAGTGGTCGGTGAACGTGTCGGTCCACAGCATCAGCCTGCCGCGGCTGCCGGGCGCGATGCCCAGGTCCGGCACCGCGGAGGTCATCTCGCCGCGCTTGGCCCGGGACGTGTAGGTCTCCCGCGCGATCGGCGGGATGGCGCGCTGCGGGTCGATGCCGCCGGCCTTCTTGGCGACCTTCGCCAGCAGCGGCACCTGCGAGAGCTTGTTGATCCCGTCGACGGCGACGGCGGGCAGCGCCCCGACGATCCGCATCCAGCGCGGCAGCGCACCCATCGAGTAGTGGTTGCGCGGGCGCAGCTTGTTCTTGAACCGGTGCGCCAGAAACTCGGTCTTGTACGCCGCCATGTCCACGCCGACCGGGCAGTCGGACTTGCATCCCTTGCAGGACAGGCACAGATCCAGCGACTCGGCGACCTCGTCGGACTGCCAGCCGTCGGTGATGACCTCGCCGTTGGCCATCTCGAACAGCAGCCGGGCGCGGCCGCGGGTGGAGTACTTCTCCTCCTGGGTGACGTTCCAGCTGGGGCACATGACGCCCGAGCCGGTGTCGACCGCGCACTTGCCGACGCCGAGGCAGCGGCGGGTGGCGCGGTGGAAGGAGCCACGGTCGTGGCCGAAGGCGAGGATCGGCTCGTCGGGCATGGTGGGCATGCCCAGCTGGACGCGCAGGTTCTCGTCCATCGTCGCCGGGTTGACGACGCGGCCGGGGTTCATCCGGTCGTCCGGGTCCCAGATCTCCTTGAACCGCTCGAACCCGGCGATGATCTCCGGCGGGTACATCCGCGGGAGCAGCTCGGCGCGGGCCTGGCCGTCGCCGTGCTCACCGGACAGCGACCCGCCGTGCTCGACGACGACGTCGGCGGCGTCGGTCATGAAGTCCCGGAAGTTCTGCACCCCGGCCTTGCTGAGCAGGTCGAAGTCGATCCGGACGTGCAGGCAGCCGTCGCCGAAGTGGCCGTAGTAGATGCCCTTGCGGCCGTGGCGCTCCAGCACCTTGTCGAACTCGCGCAGGTAGGCGCCGAAGCGCTCCGGCGGGACGGCGGCGTCCTCCCAGCCCGGCCAGGCCTCGCCGCCCTCCGGGGACCGGGTGAGCAGGCCTGCACCCTCCTCGCGGATCTTCCAGAGCGCGGCCATCTCCTTCGGCTCGGAGACGACGACGGCGCCGGTGGTGTAGGCCTTCATCGCGTCGGCGACGGCCTGCGCGGCGGCCTCGGCCTCGCCGCGGTCGGCGCCGCCGGTCTCGATGTAGAGCCAGCCCTTGCCCTCGGGCAGCATCCGGCTGGCGGTCTCGTTGGGGCGCAACGCCCTCAGCGACGCGATCAGGCCGGCGTCCATGCCCTCGATGGTCAGCGGCGAGTGCTCGCGGACGATCATCACGTTGTCCGCGGCGTGGTAGGCGTCCGGGAAGCCGAGCACGGCCAGCGCGCGGGCCGGCGGGGACTCGACCAGGTCGACCGTCGCCGAGAGGATCGTGGCGCAGGTGCCCTCGGTGCCGACCAGCGCCTTCGCCAGGTTCACGTTCCCGGGGAGCAGCTGGTCGAGGTTGTAGCCGGAGACGCGGCGGGTCAGGTCCGGGAAGCCGCGCTCGACGTCCGGCGCGAGCCGGGTGCCGAGTGCGCGCAGCGCGTCCGGGATGGTGCCGGTCTCGGTGCCGTCGCCGCCGAGGGTGAGCCGCTCGCCGCGGTAGGTGAGGACGTCGAGCGAGCGGACGTTGTCGACGGTCTTGCCCCAGGCCACCGAGTGCGAGCCGCAGGCGTTGTTGCCGATCATCCCGCCGATCGTGCAGCGGTTGTGCGTCGACGGGTCCGGGCCGAACGTGAGGCCGTGCGGCTTGCCTGCGTTGCGGACGGCGTCGCAGACCGCGCCGGGCTGGACGGTCGCGGTGCGCGCGTCCGGGTCGATCTCGAGGATCCCGTCCATGTGGGTCTTGAGGTCGAACGCGACGGCAGTGTTCACCGACTGCCCCGCGATCGAGGTCCGCGAGCCGAGCGGGAGCACCGGCACGTCGTGGGCACGGCAGACCGCCACGGCGGCCTCGACGTCGCCGGCGTCGCGCGGGGCGATCACACCGATCGGGATCCCCCGGTAGTTCGACGCGTCCGCGGACCACATCGCGCGGCTGCCCGCGTCGAACCGGACCTCGCCGCCGATCGCGGCACGCAGGTCGTTCTCCAGGGCCCGGTACGCGGTGGCGCTCGAGGTGGTGGGGCGCGCAGCGCTGTCCGTGCTCACACGTACTCCTTATCGGCAGCTCGGGGCGGGCTCGACGCTACCCCGGGATACCGGCGCCCCCCACGGTCGCGGTCCGTACCAGGATGGATGTGTGACCGGGACACCACGCGGTGAGCGTCGGTGAGCCCGGACTCTAGGGTCGGCACATGGCCGTCTCCGAGATCTTCGACCCCGACGCGTGGAAGCCGGTGGAGGGGTTCGACTTCACCGACATCACCTACCACCGCGCCGTCGACACCGGCGCCGTGCGGATCGCGTTCGACCGCCCCGAGGTGCTCAACGCGTTCCGCCCCGGCACCGTCGACGAGCTGTTCACCGCACTGGAGCACGCCCGGACCACCGCCGACGTGGGCGCCGTCCTGCTGACCGGCAACGGGCCGTCGCCGAAGGACGGCAAGCGCTCGTTCTGCTCCGGCGGTGACCAGCGGATCCGCGGGCGCACGGGCTACCAGTACGCGTCCGGGGAGACCGCCGAGACCGTGGAGAAGGGCCGCGCGGGTCGGCTGCACATCCTGGAGTGCCAGCGGCTGATCCGCTTCATGCCGAAGGTCGTGATCGCCGTGGTGAACGGGTGGGCGGCCGGGGGCGGGCACTCGCTGCACGCCGTCGCGGACCTGACGCTTGCCTCGGCCGAGCACGCGCGGTTCAAGCAGACCGACGCCGACGTGGGCTCGTTCGACGGCGGTTTCGGCTCGGCCTACCTGGCGCGCCAGGTCGGGCAGAAGTTCGCCCGGGAGATCTTCTTCCTGGGCCGGACCTACACGGCCGAGCAGATGCACCACATGGGCGCGGTGAACGAGGTCGTGCCGCACGCGGAGCTGGAGAACGTCGCGCTGCAGTGGGCGCGGGAGATCAACGGCAAGTCGCCGCAGGCGCAGCGGATGCTGAAGTACGCGTTCAACCTGATCGACGACGGCCTGGTCGGCCAGCAGCTGTTCGCCGGTGAGGCGACACGGCTGGCGTACATGACCGACGAGGCCATCGAGGGCAAGGACTCGTTCCTGGAGAAGCGCGAGCCGGACTGGTCGCCCTTTCCCTGGCACTACTGAGCCGCCCGCCAGCACTGAGCGGTCGCCGCGCGGCGAGGGTTCGCCGCGCGGCGGCGGGCTCAGTCCTGTGCGGGACGCGGCTGCGGGACCGGCGCCGCGCCGACCCGGCGCGAGACCGGGACCAGCGCCACGACCGGCTGGAATGCGAGCGCGGCCAGCTCACCGGCGGCGGCGCGGTGGCCCCGGACGGCGCCGCGGTGGGTGCGCTGGGCCGGCACCTCGGGCGCGTCGGTGATCTCGGGGACGGCCCGCAGGGCGGGGGTGGTGTCGTCGGCGGTCCCGGTGGACGCGGTGGTCGGCGCAGTCATGGGGAACTCCTCACGTCGCCGTGGAACGCCGGCCGTGCGCCGCCGCTCTCACGAGGACTGTCGCTCAGCGCGGCGACGCCGTTGCCGATCCCGTCCCGCATTCGACACATCTGATGAATGCGCCGTGTCGACTTGCGGTCACGGCCACCACCTGCGAGCAGCCCGGAGCGGCGGGAACGTCTCACCCGCTGAGGCATCGCCGGGCCTCGTCCCCGCAGCGCGTTCCGCGGAACGCGGGTGATCACGATTCTGGAAGGGATGCGGCCACCGTTGGCCGGGATCCCACCCGATTCGTGATCACGCGACGCACGGCCGGGCTCGTGCGGGCAGGCGCGGCGTGAGTGGTCACCGCGCGGGTGGCAGGCTGATCCCCATGCAGGACGGCGTGCGGACGGTCGGGGTGGACGGCTCACTCGAGTCGGTGGCGAAGCTGGTCACGGCCCTGGAGGCCGCTCTGGACGGGGGCCCCGCCGTCGTCCCGGTGCGGGTCGCCGACGGCACCGCCGCCCCGGACGGGATCACCGGCCCCGACCCCGACGCCGAACCGCCGCTGCCCGAGCCGGTCGTCCGAGCCGCGGCAGACGGGTTGCCGGAGGGTCTGGCCGTCGTCGTCGCCACCTCGGGGTCGACCGGGGAGCCCAAGCACGTCGGGCTGACCGCGGACGCGCTGCGGGCGTCGGCCCGGGCGACCGAGGACCGGCTCGGCGGGCCGGGGACGTGGGTGCTGCCGCTGCCGGCCGAGCACGTCGCGGGCGTCCAGGTGATCCTGCGCTCGCTGCTGGCCGGACGCCCACCGGTCGTGCAGGACGTCCGCGAGGGCTTCCGGCCCGAGGGCTTCGCCCGCGCCACCGGACGGCTCGCGCACGGCGAGCGCCGCTACACCAGCCTCGTCCCGACCCAGCTCGCCCGGATCCTCGACCACGGCAGCGCACCGCTGTACGCGCTGGCCGGCTACGACGGCGTCCTGGTCGGCGGCGCCGCGCTCGACCCCGGCCTGCACGCCCGCGCCCTCGACGCCGGGATCCGGATCGTCACCACCTACGGCATGAGCGAGACCTGCGGCGGCTGCGTCTACGACGGCGTCCCGCTCGACGGCGTCACCGTCACCCTCGACGGCGACGACCCCGCAGCGGGCCGGATCGTGCTCGGCGGCCCTGTCGTCGCAGCCGGCTACCTGGGCGACCCGGCGGCGACGGCCGAAGCGTTCACCGCCGACGGCTTCCGCACCAGCGACCTGGGCGCGGTCTCCGCGGACGGGACGCTGACCGTGCTCGGCCGGGCCGACGACGTCGTCAACACCGGCGGGGAGAAGGTCGCCCCGGCCGCGGTGGAGCGGGCCCTGCTGGCCGTGCCCGGCGTGCGCGGGGCCTGCGCCGTCGGCCTGCCCGACGACGAGTGGGGCCAGATCGTCGCCGCGCTGGTCGTCGGGGATGCCCCCGAGGAGACCCTGCGCGACGCCGTCCGCTCCGCGTGCGGCCGCGCCGCCGTCCCGCGGCTGCTGCACCGGGCCGACGCGGTGCCCGAGCGGGGTATCGGGAAGCCGGACCGGACCGCGGTCACGGAGCTGCTCGCAAAGGTCCGCGAGCCCGCCGCGAACGGTCACCGAGCGTCGTCCTGAGCTGCGGTTCGTCGCTCTGCGCGACGACTACGTCACCTGACCTCACCCGTCACCACTCGGAGCGGTGAACCGGACGTACACACCATGGGGTCGGTTCACGCTGCGTGCGTTGCGCCCCGCCCGTACATCGAGTGTGCTTCTGCCACTGCCGACACACGGTTCTCCTGAATCGCAGTCGTCACACGAGTCACAGCGAGCGCGGGGGTTGTGGAGATGCGCAGGATGACGCGGGCCGGTCTGCGGGGCATCGGCCTGCTGGCCGCGACCGGTGCACTCTGTGCGGCCGCGGTGGTTCCGGTGGCGGGTGCCGCCGAGCCGGACACCACCTGGCAGCCGGACCTGGCGAAGGGCGAGGGGACCGGGATCGTCGTCGGTGACGGCTCCGCCCGGTTCGACCGGGGCACCGCGCACGGCGCGCCGGCCTCGGACGCCAACGGGGACACCGAGAGCTCGGCCGACCCGTCCAACGTCGTGCCGACCGGCCTGCTGACGCTGCCCGCCCGCGACCTCGACGCACCGACCCGCGAGATCGACTCCACGCTCGACGCCGACCTGCCGCCCGGCTCCACCGCCACGGTCGACGTCCGCGGCCGCCGCGCCGACGGTGCCTGGACCGAGTGGATCCCCGCGGCCTCCACCGGCCCGGCGAGCCCGGCGCGGGCCGAGCTGCCCGTCGCGTCGCGCGAGGTGCAGGGCCGGCTGGTGCTGACCTCGACCGGCGGCCCCGCGCCGACGGTGCACTCGGTGACGCTGAGCGCCGCCCCCGCCTCGCTGGCCGAGGCGGTGCCCGACACCGAGTCGGCGTCACGAAGCTTCTCGGTCTTCGCCACCCGCGAGGGCCTCGTCGGCGGCACCACCGCCAACGGACACCGGATCACCGATCGGGACCGCTTCGTCGCGCTGCCCTCGCGCCGCGCGCTCTCCGCCGACGGCAAGAGCGACTACTCGGTCAAGATCTGCGCCCCGAACGGACGCTGCGCGTTCGCCCCGGTCTGGGACATCGGGCCGTGGAACACCCAGGACGACTACTGGAACGCGGGCCGCACGCGCGAGCGCTTCGCCGACCTGCCGCAGGGCATGCCGCAGGCCTCCGCCGCCTACCGCGACGGGCACAACGGCGGCCGCGACCAGTTCGGCCGCAAGCCCGCCAACCCGGCCGGCATCGACCTCGGTGACGGGATCTTCTGGGACGCGCTGGGGCTGAAGAACAACTCCCAGGTCCAGGTCGACTACCTCTGGACGGGGAGCCGGCGGCTGTCGGCGATTCGCGCCGAGGGCTCGCCGGACGTGCCGATCCTGTCCGCACCGAGGACCGGGGCATCGGTCGTCGGGATGGCGGCGGACTCCGCGGACGTGCCGCTGGAGTGCGTGCAGGGCACCGGGGCGCAGCGCTACGTACAGATCGGCGACAAGCAGTACGTCCGGGCCTCCGCGGTCCGCGAGCTGCCCGCCGACCTGCCGGCCTGCGGTGCGGCCGCCCCGGCCCCGGCGACTTCCGCCACTCCGGCCCCGGCGGCTTCCGCCACTCCGGCTCCGGCACCGGCTCCGGCGACGGCTGCTCCGGCACCCGCGACGAGCCCCGCGCAGTCCCCCGCGAACACCCCCGCCGGCGAGCAGCAGGCGGCCCCGCGGATCCAGCCGGGTTCGGCGCAGCGCGCCCAGTCCAGCGCCTCCTGACCACCCATTTCGCCCCCGAGCCGGGCACACGTCGTCGCACCTGGTGCGGCGGCGTGTGCCCGGACACACCGCCCCGCGAGCTAGATTCGAGGGCGTGGCCACCCTGGCGGAGTGGGTCGAGGGGGCGCGTCCGCGCACCCTCCCCACCGCGATCTCACCCGTACTCGTCGGAACCGGCGCCGCGATCGGCGCCGGCGTCGTCGCCCCCGGAGCCGCACTGCTCGCGCTCGTCGTCGCGGTCGCGCTGGTGATCGGCGTCAACTTCGCGAACGACTACTCCGACGGCATCCGCGGCACCGACGACGACCGCGTCGGGCCGCAGCGACTGGTCGGCTCCCGCGCCGCGTCGCCGTCGCTGGTGAAGTACGCCGCGTTCGGCTGCTTCGGGGTCGCCGCCGTCGCCGGGCTCGTACTGACGGCACTGTCCGGGCAGTGGTGGCTGATCGCCGTCGGCGCGGTCTGCATCGTCGGTGCCTGGTACTACACCGGCGGCGCACGCCCCTACGGCTACGCCGGCCTCGGCGAGGTCGCGGTGTTCGTGTTCTTCGGCCCCGTCGCCGTACTCGGCACGATGCTCACCCAGGCCGGGACGGTCGATGCCGAGGCGGTCGCCGGCGCGGTCGGCGTCGGGCTCCTGTGCTGCGCCGTGCTCGTCGCGAACAACCTGCGCGACATCCCCGGCGACCGCGTCGTCGGGAAGCGGACCCTGGCCGTACGGCTGGGCGAGCGCGGCACCCGCACGCTCTACCTGCTGCTCGCGGCGGTGCCGTTCGTGCTGGCGGTGGGGGCCTCGTTCGACCGGATCGGGGCGCTGCTGGCCCTGCTCGCGATCCCGGTGGCAGTCCGTCCGGTGCGGACCGTGCTCGGCGGCGCGGAGGGCCCGGCACTGATCCCGGTCCTGCGCGACACCGGCCTGCTGCTACTGGCCTGGTCGGTGCTCACCGGCGTCGGTCTCGCCCTCGGCTGAGGCGGGCGCGGAACCTTCACCCGAGGAGCCGGCCGCACCATCGGGCGACGTGCCGGCCGATGGCTCGGCGTCGCCACGCAGCTGGGCCCGCAGCGACGCCCGCTCGGCCGAGCGCCGGGCCGTGGCCTGTGCGACGGCCGTCTCCATCCGCGCCCGCAGGCCGCGGAAGAGCACCATCGACAGCGGCAACGCGACGACGAGCGCGACGAGCAGCGCGACCAGCGCCGGCACCCCGGCGAGCACCAGGACGAGCGCGATGACCGCGACCAGCGCGACCCGGGCCAGGGTGTAGAGCGCGACCGCTGCGGCGAGCCCGGGCTCACGCGAGCGGGCACGGGCCGCAGCCTGCGGCGGGGTCGGAGCGGACATGCCACCAGGGTACGGACCGGTGCGCGCGGGCCGTCCGGACCGGCGGCCCGTCACCCAGGAGCCTTTACCTTCGGACGGGACACGCGGCCGCGGGCCGCACCCCGGAGCACTGCGACGTTGCTACGGTCGGAGCAGGCCACCCGGCGTACGGTCGAAGATCTGCAGGTCGGCGCCGCGAGATCGCCCCGATGCCTCCCCGGTTGTCCGGTTCGGCCAGCTCGCCGGTTTTGCCCTTTAAGAACCCTTTACCTCCGGACAACCGTTCGAGTACCTGGGGTCTGTGGTGTCACGATGGCCCGGAACGCGGAGCGATGCACCGCCCCGCGCGACAACCGCTCCGCGCGGCACCGGCACCACCGCGCTGCACTTCCTGGAGGACCACCAATGGCAGCTCCGACGCAGGCCCCCGAGCGACTGCTGACCCCGGGCGAGGTGGCCACGCTGTTCCGGGTCGACCCGAAGACCGTCACCCGCTGGGCGTCGGCCGGCCGGATCGGCTCCATCCGCACCCCGGGCGGGCACCGCCGGTTCCGCGAGTCCGAGGTCCGCGGCCTGCTCGCCGACCTGACCAGCGAGGCCTCCCCCGAGATGCGCTGAGCCCACCCTCGGTACCGCTCTCGCGGCGTCGTCGTACGGCGCCGCACCGACGGCCCGTCACCGCCACGATCGTGCGGGACGGGCCGTTCGTCACCCGCCCGACGGGTGACCTTCGCTAGTCTGGGCCGCGGAGGTGGCCTGATGTTGTTCTTGATCTTGCTGGTGGGTGCCGCCGTCGTCGCCGTACTGCTGGTTCGCACGCTGCGGACCGAGCAGATGTCCTCGGAGGCCTCCTCGTACCGCCCGGACCTCCCGTGGCCCACCTCGGGTCAGCGCGCCGAGCGCCCCCGCGCCACCGGCCCGGACGACGACCCGGAGTTCCTGCGCGAGCTCGGCGAGCGGGTCCGCAACCAGGACGAGCCGCCGGAGCCGCGCGGCTGACACCCGGCCCGGCGGGTCTCCTCAGACCGGGAACCCGTCCGCCACCGACGCGGCCAGCTCCAGCAGCGCGGCACGGGTCGGCTCTTCGAGGCTGTCGAGGTCGATCTCCGCCCCCTCCTCCAGGTGCGGGTCGAACGGCACCCGCACGACCGCCCGGCAGCGCCCGGCGAAGTGCTCCGCGACGCGGTCCAGGTCGACCCCGCCGCCGGCTCGCCGGAACACCGAGTTGATGACGACGACGGCGTTGCGCACCAGCGCCGTGTAGCCGTGCGCGTCCAGCCAGTCCAGCGTCGCCGACGCGCTGCGCGCCCCGTCGATCGAGCCCGACGAGACGATCACGATCTGGTCGGCCAGCCCCAGCACCCCGTACATCGCGGAGTGCATCAGGCCGGTGCCGCAGTCGGTGAGCACCAGGCTGTAGAAGTGTTCGAGCAGGTCGAGGGCCTGCCGGTAGTCCTCCTCGCTGAACGCCTCTGACACGGCCGGGTCCTGCTCGCTGGCCAGCACCTCGAGCCTGGACGCGCCCTGCGAGGTGTAGGCGCGGACGTCGGTGTAGCGGCGGACCTGCGGAGCGTCGCGCAGCAGGTGACGCACGGTCGCCGTGGTCTCCAGCGGGATCTTCTGGCTCAGCGTGCCACGGTCGGGGTTCGCGTCGACCGCGACGACCCGGTCACCCCGGTGCGCGGCGAACGTCGCGCCCAGGGTGGCGGTGACGGTCGTCTTCCCGACGCCACCCTTGAGGCTCAGCATCGCGATCTTGTACGACGTCGGCAGCGGCCGCTTGACCCGCGTCTCCAGCTCCCGCAGGTGCAGCTCGGCGGGACTCTCGCCCGGGTTCCACAGACCGCGGGTGAGCACGTAGACGAACCGGCGCCAGCCGCTCTGCGGGACGCGGCGGGCGTTGTGCGGGTGCCGGGACCGTGCGAGGTCCAGGCCGTGGGCGTGCGGGTCGTCGCCGCGGCGGTGCTGGGCGGATCGGGGTTCCGGGGCCTCCGGCGGCGTCGTGCGGCGCGGGCGCGGCGCCGGAGGTGTACGCGGGGTGCCGTCGGTGTTCCAGCCGGAACGACGGGTGCGCGGAGACTGCTCCGGTGCCTGGTCCGCGGCCTCCGGGGCAGGGGCGTCGGGCCCCGCGGGGTCACCGGTCCCGCGTGCTGCCGCTCCCGCGGCGACCGCGCCACCACCGGCTGCGGCGCCCAGGGTCGTCGCCGCACCCGCGGACACGCCGCCGGCGCCCAGGGCCTGGTCGTGCCCGGCGGAATCCTGCCTCGACGAGTCGTCCCGGGCCGGGTCGTACGGGGCGGGGTCGTACGGGGCGGGACCGTGCCCGGAGGTGTCCTGCGGCACGGCGCCGTTCACCGGTCCGCCCTGCTCCGGGGTGTGCCCGTCCGCCGGAGTGTGCGAGTCCGACGGGGTGTCCTGCTGCGGGGCGCCGTTCTGTGCGCGCGGGCGCCCGTTGCGGGGCGGACCGGCCCAGGCCGGGGCGTCCTCCGGGGCCGGACCGGCCTCGGGGCGCCGCCAGAGGACGCCGGTGTCGTCGTCGGGGACGGAGGTGTTCCACCACGGCTCCGCGGAGCCGCCGGGGTGGTAGAGGCCGGTGTCGTCCGGCCCGACGTCCCCCGTGCCGGCGCGGGACGGCTTCTCACCCGGGCCCGCAGCGCGCGGCGCCGGCGGCTCGGCGACCCGGGCACCCGGGCCGTTCTCGTGGCCGGCACCGTTCTCACGGCCGGCACTGTTCTCACGGCCGGCACCGTTCTCGCGGCGGGAGCCGTTCTCGTGGCCGGGGCCGTGCTCACGGCTCTGCTCACGACCCTGATCGTGGCTCTGCCCGGAACCGGCGGGGTCCGTGGCTGCCGCGTCCGGGGACTGCTGCACCGCCGAGAGGTCGATGCCGCGCGGCGGCGTGCAGGGGTCGATCTCGTCGACCAGCTCGTCGTCGACCTCGGGGACCTCGCTGCCCCACTCGTCACCCCACGCCGATCCCGACGGCGGGGTGGCGGTGCCGATCCCGGCCCGCCCGGGTGCGGGGGCCGCGGCCGCCCGCTCCGCCGCGGACGGCGGCCGGGTGCCGCTGCCCTCCGGCGTCGCCCCGGAGCCGGTGGACGCGGTGGACGCGGCCGGTCCGTCGGTGTCCTGGCCCCTGCGGCGGCGCCCTGAGGACCGTCCGGACGCGTCCGCCGCACCCCAGCGCTCACGCACGTAGCGGCCGACCGATCCGTCGGGCTGCTCGCCGGTCCCGTTGTCGCTCACGTGCTACGACGTTAGCCGGGCTCGTCGCACTGGTCGAGACGAGTCACAGACCCGCGTAGGAGTGCATCCCCGAGACGACCATGTTGATGAAGAACAGGTTGAACACGATCGTGACGAACGCGGCGATGTTGATCCACGCCGCGCGCGAGGTCCGCCAGCCCGAGGTGGCGCGTGCGTGCAGGTAGGCGGCGTAGAGCACCCACGCGACGAACGCGACCGTCTCCTTGGGGTCCCAGCTCCAGAACGAGTTCCAGGCCGCCTCGGCCCACACGGCACCGGTGATGATCCCGAACGTGTAGAGCGGGAACGCGAACACCGTCACCCGGTACGCCAACCGGTCGAGCGACTCCGCCGAGGGCAGCTTCGCCGCGAACGAGGCCGGCTTCCCGTTGCGGGCGAGCATGAACAGCACGCTCGCGACCCCCGGGATGAGCAGCAGACCGGACCCGATGGTGATCGTGGTCACGTGAATGGTGATCCAGTAGGACTGCAGCGCGGGCAGCACCGGCGCGGCCTGCAGGTACAGCACGGTCCCGGTGAGGAACATCAGCAGCACGACCGGGGTCAGCACGAACACCCCGGCCGGGCGCAGCGACGGGTGCTTGCGCACCAGCACCAGCCAGCCGACGACGGCCATCAGCGACAGCGCCGAGCAGAACTCGTACATGTTGCCCAGCGGCCACCGGTACGCGGCGAGGCCGCGGAACACGATCGAGCCGAGGTGCAGCAGCGCGGCCAGGACCATCAGCGAGACGCCGATCCGGCCGTAGCGGTCCGGGCGGGCGCGCTTCGGCCGGTCGCCGGTCTCCGGCGGCTCCTCCACGGTGTCGGGCCCGTCCGGGACCGCGCCGCCGGAAGCGCCGACCGCGGCCGGTTCCGGCGCGGCGGCCGGCATGACGCGTGCGACCCGGGCCGCCGCGTACTCCAGCGCACCGAACACCAGCGCGATCAGCAGCACCACGAGCGCGGCCTGGAAGAGCCGGTCGCTCCACAGCGCCATCACCGGATCGACGAGCATCGCCCTCAACCGTCCTTCTTCGTCGTCTCGAGCAGCTCGCCGGAGAGCCGGTCGAACTCCTCGCCGTAGCCGGCCCGGTCGGTCCGGGCCAGGCCTCCCACCTCGACATGGCTGCCCCCGGTCCCGTCCGGGCGGACCCGGACCCAGAACCGGCGGCGCTTGACCGTCAGCGACAGGGTGAGCCCCGCCAGCATGACGATCGCCGAGGCGAGCACCCAGCCCTGGGCCGGGTCGTGGCCGACCAGCAGGTTCACCCAGGGGGTGACGCCGTCGAACCGGACGGTCGTGCCGTCCGGGAGCCTCGTGGTGTCCCCGATGCCCAGGCGTGCCTTCGCGACCGAGCGGAGCTCGCCGTCGTCGATCTTGCGCTGGTCCACCGAGTAGATCGACTGTCCGCGGCCGTCGTCGATGCCCAGGTCACCCAGCATGACGTTCACGTCGGCGGTCGGCGCGCGCAGGTCGGGGTGCACCGACACCAGGGTGCCCTGCGGGTCGATCGCGCCGGTCGGGGCGAACGTGCCGGTGACCGCGATCTGGCTGGTCCGGCGGGCGTCCGGGTCCGCGACGCCGGGCCGTTCGAACTTGGTGGCGCCCTCGGCGAGCTGGGTGCCGCTCTGGTCCACCGGGCGCCACTGGATGTCACCGGTGCGCTTCTGCCCGTCCGGCCAGGTCACGGTGAACTGCGGCGCGTAGCCGTAGCCGGTGAGGTAGACGCGGTCGCCGTCGGTGCGCAGCGGATGGTTCACCGACAGCTCGTAGGGCCGCCATGCGGTGGCGCCGTCGTGCACGTCGGCGGCGGTCTGGAAGCCGATCTGCGAGGCGAACGACGACGGCTGCCCGTTCGGCAGCCACGTCCCGTCGAAGCGGTCGACCTTCACGCAGAACTCGGCGAGGTCGGTGCCGTCGACGCGCAGCCCGGGGCGGAACGAGTCGTAGCCGAGGATGGAGCTGTTGCAGAACTGCTCGCCGTCGGCGCGGACGATGACGTCGCCCTGGTAGCCGTAGAGCTTCCCGGCGGCCAGCCCGACCAGGATCGCGATCAGGCTGAGGTGGAAGACCAGGTTGCCGGTCTCGCGCAGGTAGCCGCGCTCGGCGGAGATCGTGTCGCCGGGGCCGTCCTCGCCGCCACCGCGTTCGGCCTTCCGCCAGCCCTTCAGCAGGCCACGGGCCCGGTCCAGCACCTGCTCGGGTGGTGCGGCGAGCGTGCCCGACGCGTGGTGCGGCAGTCGGGCCAGGTTGCGCGGCGTGCGCACCGGGGCCGCCCGCATCCCGCGCCAGTACTCCGCGGAGCGGGGCAGCACGCACCCGACCAGCGAGATCATCAGCAGCAGGTAGATCGCGGCGAACCAGGGGCTCGCGAACACCTCGAACCCACCGAGCGCGTCGACGACCGGGGCCGCCCACGGGTGGTCGGTGAAGTACTGGTCGACCAGGCGCTGGTTGAGCGAGCGCTGCGGGATCAGCGCGCCGGGCAGCGCGGCCAGGGCCAGCAGGAACAGGAGCACCAGGGCGGTGCGCATGCTCGTGAGGCCGCGCCAGGTGTTACGCAGGAAGGCCGTCGCGGACCGGACGGGGCCGGGCCTGCCCGCGGGCGGCTCGCCGCCGGGGGCGGTCTCGGGCGGCAGCGGCGGCGCGGTGGGTGGGGAGGTGCTCATCGGCGGGACATCAGATCGGCGGGGTGAATCCGGCGGCGGCGACCTGCAGCTTCACCAGCATCTCGCTCCACAGCCCGGACACGAGCAGGACGCCGACGACGACGAGCAGCAGCCCGCCGGTGAGCTGGACGGCGCGGGTGTGGCGGCGCAGGAACCCCAGGGCCGCGACGACGCGGGCGGCACCGAGGGCGATCACGACGAACGGGATCCCCAGGCCGGCGCAGTAGGCGACGATCAGCACGATGCCGCGCAGCGAGCCGCCCCCGGTCCCGGCGGCGACGGCGACGACCCCGGCCAGCGTCGGGCCGATGCAGGGCACCCAGCCCAGACCGAACACCGCGCCGAGCAGCGGCGCACCGGCCAGCCCGGCCCGCGGCGTCCAGTGCAGCCGGTACTCGCGCTGCAGGGCGGGGACGAGACCGGCGAACGCCAGCCCCATGACGATCATGACGACGCCGCCGATGCGCTGCAGCAGCGTCTCGTTGTCGATCAGGAGGTCGGAGAGCCGGACGACGCCGATCATGATCGCGCCGAAGACGACGGTGAAGCCCGCGACGAACAGCAGCGCGGCCCCGGCGACCCGCCAGCGACCGTCCCGCCGTGCCGGAGCGGCCGGGGCGGGGACGTCCGGGGCGGGGGCGTCCGGGACCTGAGAGTTGGGGGCCGGGACGTCGGAGGCCGCGGCGCCGGCGGCGGCCGGGGCGCGGCGCGCGGCGGCGCGTTCGCGGGCCTCGATCGGCGTGACCGGCGGGGACTGCGCCCCGACCAGCCCGGCGAGATAGGCCAGGTAGCCGGGCACCAGCGGGACGACGCACGGCGAGGCGAAGCTGACCAGCCCCGCCAGCACCGACACGGCCACCGCGAGCAGCAGCGGGCCGCTCATCGCGAGGGTGGTCGTGGCGTCCATCGTTTCCCAGGGTAGAAGGGCCGTCAGCCCTGATCGGGGGCCGGGGCCTCGTGGGCCAGGCGCTGGACCAGCGGGAGCAGGTCCGAGCTGCCCACCGGGAGCAGGAACACCGCCGCCACCCGGTGGCTGCGGTCGAGCACGATCGTCGACGGGACGATGTTGCGCGGATAGCCGTCGAGGCGCGCCAGGGTGCGGCCCGGGGCGTCGTAGATGGAGTCGTAGCCGAGGTTGCGGTCGGTGACGAAGTCGGTGGCGGCCTGGCGGTCGTCACGGACGTCGATGCCCAGCACCGCAGCGTCCTTCGCGGCCGCCTTCGCCACGGCCTGCAGCTCCGGGGCCTCGGTGCGGCACGGCCCGCACCAGGAACCCCAGATGTTCAGCACGACGATCTTCCCGGGGTAGTCGGCCAGGCCGATCTGCTGCCCGGGCCGCAGCAGGCTCTCCCCGCGCAGGTCGGAGATCGGCTGCCGGCTCGACGGCGGGTCGTAGAGGATCCGGGTCTGGCCGCCGGGGGCGACGAAGCGGAACTCCTGCCCGCCGGAGCCGTCGACGGCGTCCTTGCCGACGCCGCACCCGGCGACCAGCAGGAACGCCGCCAGCAGCGGGAGCAGGAGCCGTCTCATGCCCCGGTCACCAGTGCGCCGCTGGGGCCGGCCGGCTCGGCGTAGCGCAGGCCCGTCATCCGGGTGCCGGTGAACTCGACGCTGGTCAGCGAGGCCAGCGCGCACTGCCTGCGGCGCGGGTCGTGCCAGAGACGCTGCCCGAGCAGGTAGCGGCGCAGCGTCCAGATCGGCAGCTGATGGGACACGCAGACGACCTCGCGGCCGGGGGCGAGCGCACGGGCGGCGTGCACCGCACCGAGCATGCGGTGCGCGATCCGCAGGTACGGCTCGCCCCAGGACGGGGTGAACGGGTCGCGCAGCAGCCGCCAGGCCTCGGGCCGTTTGAGGGCGCCGTCGCCGACGGCGAACCGCTTGCCCTCGAACAGGTTCCCGGACTCGATCAGGCCGTCGTCGGTGCCGATGTCGACACCGTGCTCGGCCGCGATCGGCTCCGCGGTCAGCTGGGCCCGCAGCAGCGGGGACGCGACGACGGCGGCGACGTCGTTGTCTGCCAGGTACTCGGCGACGGTCTTGGCCTGCGCCGCGCCGTGGTCGGAGAGCCGGAAACCGGGACGACGGCCGTAGAGGATCTTCTCCGGGTTGTGCACCTCGCCGTGGCGCAGCAGGTGCACGACGGTGACGGGGCCTGTCGGCTCCGGGGTCGAACGGTCTCCCACGGCTCAGGCACCGTCCGGGCGGGTCGCGGCCGCGGCGGCCTGCGCGGCGGCACCGAGCGCGGTCTCGATCTGCGCGAACGCGTCGTCGTCGAAGGCGGTGTTGACGAACCAGCCCTCGAACGCCGACGGCGGCAGGTAGACGCCGTGGTCCAGCGCGGCGTGGAAGAACGCCGGGTAGCGCCAGGTCTCGGCGGCCTTCGCGCTCGCGTAGTCGGTGACCGCGGTGTCGGTGAAGAACGGGGAGAACATCGTGCCCGCGTACTGCAGGGTGTGCGGGACACCCTCCTTCGACAGCGCGGCCGAGGCCATCTGACCGATCCGGTCGGCGTTGCGCTGCAGGGTCGCGTAGACCTCGTCGTCGGCGAGGCGCAGCGTGGTGGCGCCCGCGGCGACGGCCACGGGGTTCCCGGACAGCGTCCCCGCCTGGTAGACGGGCCCGGCCGGGGCCAGGTACGACATGTGCTCGCGCGAGCCGCCGAACGCCGCGGCCGGGAGCCCGCCGGACATGACCTTGCCGAAGGTGTAGAGGTCCCCGGCGACGCCGTCGACGCCGTACCAGCCCTCGCGCGACGCGCGGAAGCCCGTCATGACCTCGTCGACGACGAACAGGGCGCCGTTCTCGTGGCAGAGGTCGCGCAGCGCGGCGTTGAAGCCCTCGACCGGCGGGACGACGCCCATGTTCCCGGCCGCCGCCTCGGTGATCACGCAGGCGATCTCGGGGCCGCGCTCGGCGAAGACCTGCCGGACGGCGTCGAGGTCGTTGTAGGGGATGACGACGGTGTCGGCGGCCGACGCCCCGGTGACGCCGGGGCTGGTCGGCAGGCCCAGCGTCGCAAGGCCGGAGCCGGCGTCGGCGAGCAGCGCGTCGACGTGGCCGTGGTAGCAGCCGGAGAACTTGACGACGACGGTGCGCCCGGTGATCCCGCGGGCCAGCCGGATCGCGCTCATCGTGGCCTCGGTGCCGGAGTTGACCAGGCGGACCTGCTCGACCGGGGTGCGGCCGATGATCTGCTCGGCCAGGTCGATCTCGCCCGGGGTCGGGGTGCCGAACGACAGCCCGTGCGACGCCGCGGTCCGGGCCGCCTCGACGACGGCCGGATGCGCATGGCCCAGGATCATCGGGCCCCACGAGGAGACGAGGTCGACGTAGGTGCCGCCGTCGGCGTCGGTCAGCCGGCAGCCCTCGCCGGAGACCATGAACCGGGGCGTGCCGCCGACGGAGTTGAACGCGCGGACGGGTGAGTTCACCCCGCCCGGGATCAGCTCGGAGGCCCGGTCGAAGAGGCGGGCCGACTCCGTCGGTTCGGGGTTCCCTGCAGGATTCGCGGCGCTCACGCTGCCAGTCTCCCAGCCGGAGTCACCGCGCGCCCGGGGCCCCGGGCTGCGACGGACGCGAGCTGCGGGCGTCGTACCAGGTCCGGGCGGCGGGGGTGAACAGCAGCCAGATGCCGACGGCGGCCAGGGCGAGGATCGCGACGGCGAACGACGGCAGCGTCGGCGCCATCATCAGCAACAGCGGGATGCCGTAGACGACGGTCAGCACGACGAGCACGAAGCGAGCCCCCGAGCTTCCGCGGAAGGCGACGAACGCGACCACCGCGTAGACCAGCGCGAGCACCACGAAGACGCCGCCCATCACCCGCACCGCCGTGGTGAGCGCCTCGAACGTGAACCCGGAATTGGTGAGCGCCTGCTCCGCCAGGGCCCGCGGGATGCCGGAGCCGTCGAGGGTGGCCTGGTCGATCGTCGTCCTCATCGCGACGACGCCCATCAGCACGAACGGCAGCGCCGACAGCAGCAGCAGGACCAGCGCGAGACGGACCTGGGTGGGCCGGGTGGCAGGCTGCGGCGACGACCCGGTGCCACCGGGCCACGCCGGGTACGGGCCCGACGGCTGCTGGTGCGGGGCCTGCTCCGGGGCGGGTGCCTGCGGCGCCGGGGACGGCTGCTGCGGATACGGCGCCGGGGACGTGCCCGGGGCCCAGCCGTTGGGGTACGGGTTCTGCGGGTACTGCGGATACGTCCCGGACGACGGGCCGGGCCGGTAGTACTGCGGGGTGGACGGTTGCTCGTCCTGCCCGGGCTCGGTGCTCACACCGCCACGGTAGCCGGGCCCCTGTCCGGTTTGCCACGATCGGCGGTACCCGTGCGGAGCGGAATCCGATCACCGGTGCGGCGGGTCGACCAGCAGGTCGCTGCGCCGCACACCGGCCGAGGTCCGGGGTACCCACCTCCGGAATACCTCAGCTGCTGAAACATCTCCGGGAACGTCTCACCTGGTGAGGCATTCCTGAGGTACGGGTGCGGTGTCCCGGTGCCCCGCGAACCTGTCGAACTCAGCGAACCTGTCGAACTCGGCGAGCCCGGCGAACTCGGCAGCCCGGCGAACTCGGCAACCCGGCGCCCGGCGCGCTCAGTCCAGCCAGCCGGCGGCCTCGGTGGCCCAGTAGGTCAGGATCACGTCGGCGCCGGCGCGGCGGAACGACGTCAGCGCCTCGAGGATCGTGCGGTCGCGGTCCAGCCAGCCCTGGGCGGCCGCGGCCTCGATCATCGCGTACTCCCCGGAGATCTGGTACGTCGCGACGGGCACGTCGGACACCTCGGCGATCCGCGCCAGCACGTCCAGGTAGGGCATGCCGGGCTTCACCATCACCATGTCCGCGCCCTCCTCCAGGTCGAGCGCGAGCTCGCGCAGGCCCTCGCGGCCGTTCGCGCCGTCCTGCTGGTAGGTCCGCCGGTCGCCCTTGAGCTGGGAGTTCACCGCCTCGCGGAACGGCCCGTAGAACGCCGAGGCGTACTTCGCGGTGTAGGCGAGGATGCCGGTGTCGTGGAAGCCCTCGTCGTCGAGCGCGGCCCGGATGACACCGACCTGGCCGTCCATCATCCCGCTCGGGCCGACCACGTGCGCCCCGGCGCGGGCCTGCTCGACACCCATCCGCGCGTAGACCTCCAGGGTCGCGTCGTTGTCGACGACCCCCTGCTCGTCGAGCACGCCGCAGTGGCCGTGGTCGGTGAACTCGTCCAGGCACAGGTCCGCCATGACGACGAGGTCGTCCCCGACCTCGGCGCGCACGTCGCGCAGGCCGACGTTGAGGATCCCGTCCGGGTCGGTCGCGCCGGAGCCGATGGCGTCGTGGTGCTCGGGCACGCCGAACAGCATGATCCCGCCGACGCCGGCCGACGCCGCGTCCGCCGCCGCCTTGCGCAGCGAGTCACGGCTGTGCTGCACCACACCGGGCATCGAGGCGATCGGCGTGGGCTCGGTCGCCCCCTCCCGGACGAACACCGGCAGCACCAGCTGCCGGGGCCGGACCTCGGTCTCGGAGACCAGGCGTCGCATCGCGGGGGTGGTCCGCAACCGACGGGGACGCTGCGCCGGGAAACCCATGCGTCCCAGGGTAGGCCCGTCCCGGCAGGCCGCTCGCCGCAGGTCAGCCGGTGTACCCCGGCCGGGCGAGCAGGTCGGCGAGGCCGGCGTCGACGAATGCCGTGTCCTGCGCGTTCTCCCCGTTCCCGGCGAAGTGACCGTAGACACCGGGGATCACGCGGACCTCGCCGTGCTCGATGAACTGCGACGACCAGGCCTCGTCCTCCGGCGGGAAGTACAGGTCCTTCTCCGCCGGCATCGACAGCAGCGGGCAACGGATCGAGCGCAGCGCGGCCGCGGTGTCGCCGTCGAAGCCGGGGGTGTTGCCGACATCGCCGTGCTCCCACGTCCACAGCATCGCCAGCAGGTCGTTCGGGTCGCGGCCGTCGAGGAAGAAGCCCTCCCAGAACCCGACGAGGAAGTCCTGCAGCGAGCTGTAGCCCATGTCCCGCCAGCGTTCCTGCCAGTAGAACGCCTGCGAGAAGCCCCAGCCGGCGTAGATCCGGGCGAACGCGCGCAGCCCACGGACCGGGAGGTCGTCGGCGTCGTACCAGCCGCCGTCGAACGTCGCGTCGGCGCGCATCGCCTCGGCCAGGGAGTACAGGAACACCTTGTTGTGGTCGGCGGTGACCGCGGACCCGCAGAACGGCGCGGCGCGCTGCACCATCTCCGGGTAGCGCACCGCCCACTGGTAGGTCTGCGCCGCACCCATCGACCAGCCGGTGACCAGTGCGAGCGACTCGATGCCGAAGCGCTCGGTCACCAGCCGGTACTGCGCGTCGACCTGGTCCAGGAACGTCACCCCCGGGAAGCGCGCCCGGTCGTAGGGCGGCGGGGTGTTCGACGGCGAGCTGGAGATCCCATTGCCGAGCATGTTCGGCACGATCACGAAGTACTGCTCCGGGTCCAGGGTGTGCCCCGGCCCGATCAGCCACTCGTTGTCGGTGTGCCAGCCGGAGAACCACGTCGGGTAGACGACGGCGTTGCTCCGGTCGGCGTTCAGCTCGCCGTAGGTCGTGTAGCCGAGCCACGCGTCGCGCAGCGTCGCGCCGTGCTGCAGGACGACGTCACCGAGCTCGAACCGCTCGGCGTTCGTGGGTGGGGGCACGGGTTACCTCCTGGGACGCCGCCGAGGTCGGAGGAACGGCGGCGGATCGATCCAGAAGATACTTTCCATCGACAGTGTTGAGAACGGGTGGACATGAGAAAGCGGGTGGGGCGATGCGGATCTCTCCGCAGCACCCCACCCGCTGCCCTTACGCGCGCACTATCGGCGGCGGGCCTTGACCTTCTTCGGCGGCGGCAGGTTGCCCTCGGCGCGCAGCTTCGCGGTGTGCGTGGCCAGCGCGTCGACCAGGGTCGGGACCCGGGACTCCTCGGGCTGCACGTCCACCCGCAGGCCGAACTCCCGCGCGGTCTCCGCGGTGGCCGGGCCGATGCAGGCGACCAGGGTGCGGGCGTGCGGCTTGCCTGCGATGCCGACCAGGTTCCGCACCGTCGACGACGAGGTGAAGCACACCGCGTCGAACCCGCCGGTCTTGATCGCCTCGCGGATCGGCGCGGGCGGCGGCGCGGCGCGCACGGTCCGGTAGGCCGTCACGTCGTCGACCTCCCAGCCACGCTCCTGCAGGCCGGCAGACAGCGTCTCGGTGGCGATGTCGGCGCGCGGCAGCAGCACGCGGTCGACCGGGTCGAGGACGTCGTCGTAGGGCGGGAAGATCTCCAGCAGGCCCTCCGACGTCGAGGACTGGGCCTCGTCGACGTCCGGGACCAGCTCGGGCTGCACGCCGAACTCGCGGACCTTCTCCGCGGTCGACCGGCCGACGCAGGCGATCTTCACGCCGGAGAACGCGCGGGCGTCCAGGCCGAACTCGGCGAACTTCTCCCAGACGGCCTTCACCGCGTTGGTCGAGGTGAACACGACCCACTGGTAGCGGCCGTCGACAAGGCCCTTGACCGAGCGCTCCATCTGCGCGGGCGACCGGGGCGGCTCGACGGCGATCGTCGGCACCTCCTCCGGGATGGCGCCGTGCATGCGCAGCCGCTCGCTCATCACGCCGGCCTGGTCCTTGGTCCGCGGGACCAGGACACGCCAGCCGTAGAGCGCGCGGGACTCCCACCAGGACAGCTCGCCGCGGCGGCCGGCCGCGTCGCCGACGGTCAGCACGAGCGCGCCGTCGAGGTCCCCGCCGTCGGCGGCGAGCTTCGCGACCGTCGAGGAGATCGTCTTCTGGGTGGAGGTGGTGCCCCCGGAGGTGATCGCGACGGCGGTCTCGCCGGGGACGCCCTGGGCGGTCAGCCCGGCGGCGACGTCGGCGAGCAGCGCGCCGGTGGCGTGCAGCACGACCGGCCCGGGCGACGCGGCCAGCGCGGCCCAGTCGACGCCGGCGCGCACGTCGGCCTCGACGTGCGCCGACCCCAGCGCGACACCGGCGTAGGCCGGGACCGCGGTGGAGGCGGGCACCCCGGGCACGACGTCGAACGGCGTGCCGGAGGCCGAGACGGCCATGGCCTCGGCCACGACGGCGTCGTTGGTCAGCGGGTCACCGGTCACCAGGCGGGCGACGGAGCGGCCCTGCCCGGCCTCGCCGAGCAGGTCGCCGGCGATGTCGGAGGGCTGCCCGACGGCCGGGCGCACCTCGGCGCCGTCGGCGGCCAGGGCGAGGATGCCCTCCGGCACGTCCGGGTCGGTGATCACCAGCGGCGAGCCGGCGAGCACGTCCCGGGCGCGGACGGTGAGCAGAGCCGGGTCCCCCGGTCCGCTGCCCACGAAGGCGATCCGCCCCGAGGTGTTGGCAGGGTCAGTCATTCGGTACTCCCGATCCAGCGGTTCACGGAGCCGAGGCCCGCGGGGCGCAGGTCCTCTCCTCCCAGGTCGAGCAGCTCGTGCGCCAGTGCGGCGCCGAGCTTCTCGGCGGTGTCCATCTCTCCGGTGACGGAGGCGCGCACGACGTGGCCCTCCGGGATGTCCCCGACCCCGAGGACGGCGCGCAGCGACAGCCTGTCGATCGCGCGTCCGTCGTCGTCCAGGTCGGAGACGACGTCGGCCAGTGCACCGACCGGGGCGGTGCAGCCGGCCTCCAGGGTGGCCAGGACGGCGCGCTCGGCGGCGACGGCGGCGCGCACGCCCGGGTCGTCGAGCACCGAGCGCAGCGAGTCAACCAGCGCGGTGTCCGAGGTGCGGCACTCGATCGCGAGCGCCCCCTGGGCGGGTGCGGGCAGCATCTGCAGCGGATCGACGAGCTCGTCCGCCTCCTCGATGCGGCCCAGCCGGCGGAGCCCGGCCGCGGCGACGACCACCGCGTCCAGCTCGCCGGAACGGACCTTCCCGATCCGGGTGTCGACGTTGCCGCGGATCGGCTGCACCTCGAGCCCCTGCCCGAGGGCGTAGAGCTGCGCGGCGCGGCGCGGCGATCCGGTCCCGACGCGGGCCCCGCGGCCCAGCTCCCCCAGCACGCGCCCGTTCGAGACGAGCGCGTCGCGGGGGTCCTCCCGGCCGGGGACCGCGGCGATCCGCAGGTCGTCCGGCTGGGCGGTGGGAAGGTCCTTGAACGAGTGCACGGCCACGTCGATCTCGCCGGCGGCGAGTGCGTCGCGCAGTGCCGAGACGAACACGCCGACGCCGAGCTGGGTCACCGGCTTCGAGGAGCGGTCACCGCTCGTCGAGATGCTGACCAGCTCGCACGGGTACCCGGCCTCGGTGAGCCGGTCGGCGATCTGCATGGACTGCGCGACCGCCAGCTTCGACGGGCGCGTGCCGATCTTGAGAACGGTCACGACAGCTGCTCCGGGGGACGGGACCCGATCGACGGCGTGCCGTCGAGCTGGGCCTGCAGGGCGGCGGTGACGTCGGAGCCGTCGACCGTGGCGTCGGCGCCGCGCACCGGGGCGGCCACCGCGGCGGCGGCCTGCGGGTCCAGCTCGAACAGCGTGCGCAGCGCGGCCGCGTAGCTGTCCCCGTCCGGGCCCTCGGCCAGGCGCTTGACCTGCACCGTCGGGGTGTGCAGCAGCTTGTCGACGACCCGGCGGACGGTGCGCGAGAGCTCCTCGCGGACCTGCCCGTCCAGCTCGGGGAGCCGGGAGTCCAGCCGCAGCAGCTCGGCGTCGACGACCTCGGACGCGCGGCGGCGCAGGGCCGTCACGGTCGGGGTGACCTCGGCGGAGCGCTGCCCGGCGAGGTACTGCTGGGCCTCGGCCTCGACCATCTGCTGCGCCGCGGCGATCGCCCCGCCGTCGGCGGAGTCGAGCAGCCTGCGCTGCAGGGTCACGAGGTCGACCATCCGGATGCCGGGCAGCTCGCCCACGGCCGGGTCGACATCGCGCGGCAGGCCCAGGTCGCAGACGACCAGCGGGTGCTCGCGACCGTCGGCCAGTGCCTCGGCGACGGGGTCCACGCCCACGACGTGCCCGATCGCCCCGGTACAGGCCAGCAGCAGGTCCGCGGCGCGCAGCTCGGCGGGCAGGTCGTCGAACCCGGCGGAGCGGGCCGGGGTGCCGTGCTCGAGCACCTTCTCGACCAGGCGCTCGCCGCGCTCGGCCGACCGGTTCACGACGACGATCTCGCCGGCCCCGGCGCGGCGCAGGTGGGCCGCGGCCAGCGCGCCCATCGCCCCGGCGCCGACGATCACGGCGCGGGCGCCGTCCAGGCCGGCACCGGCCGGGCCGCCCAGCTCGCGGTCGGCGTCGCGCAGCGCCTCGGAGACCACCGAGGCACCGGCCTCGTCGATCCCGGTGCCGGCGTGCACCCGCTTGCCGACGCGCAGCGACTGCTGCACCAGCTCGTGGAGCACCTTGCCGACCGAGCCCGCCTCGTCCGCCGCGGCGTAGGCGGAGCGGAGCTGGCCGAGGATCTGCGACTCCCCGACGACCATCGAGTCCAGGCCCGCGGCCAGGGAGAACAGGTGCTGCACGGCCGAGCCGGCGTAGTGGACGAAGAGGTGGTCCGACAGCTCCCCGATCGGGAACCCGGCGTACCCGCCGAGGACGTCGGTGACGTCGCCCAGGCCGCCGTGGAACGCGTCCACGACCGCACAGACCTCGATCCGGTTGCACGTCGAGAGGATCAGCGCCTCTTCCACGTGCGTGCGGTCGAGCATCTCCTCGAGCAGCTTGGGCAGGTCGCCGGGGGCGACGGCCAGGCGCTCCAGCACCTCGACCGGAGCGCTCCGATGCGACAGCCCGACCACGAGGACGCTCATCGCGGGGACACCACCGATCCGTTCGTCTCGCTGCGGTCCCGGTGGTCGACCGGGGCCTGGGCTCCGCCGTGCCGGCGGGCCACGTGGAACGCGAGGACCTGCAGCTCGACCGACAGGTCGACCTTGCGGACCTCGACGTCGTCCGGCACCTGCAGCAGCACCGGCGCGAAGTTGAGGATGGACTGCACCCCGGCCCGGACGAGCAGGTCGCAGGCCTGCTGGGCGGCGGGCCCGGGCGTCGCGAGCATCCCGATGGTCACACCGAGCTCGGCGCACACCGCGGGGATGTCGGACACGTGACGCACCGTGATGCCGCCGATCTCGGCCCCGACGAGGTCCGGGTCGACGTCGAACAGCGCGCTGACCGGGAAGCCGCGGCCGGAGAACCCGGCGTACCCGGCGAGGGCGTGGCCGAGGTTGCCGACGCCGACCAGGGCCACCGACTGGCGGTGGTCCATGCCGAGCTCGCCCTCGAGGCGCTCCTGCAGCGAGGCGACGTCGTAGCCGACACCGCGGACGCCGTAGGAGCCGAGGTAGGACAGGTCCTTGCGCAGCTTCGCCGAGTTCACCCCGGACGCACCGGCCAGCTCCTCGGAGGAGACGGTCTCGACGCCGGACTCGCACAGGTCGCCGAGCACGCGCAGGTAGACGGCCAGCCGGGACACGGTGGCCTCGGGCACCGGACGGGCGGCCGGGCGGTCGCCGTCGACGGCACCGGTCCCGGTCGCGTCGGGGACGGCCGGGACACCGGGTTCGGGTGGCAGGCTCACGGGCCTTCCTCCTCCGGCGTCGGTCGCGGGCTGGTGGTGGGCGGCGCGGCCGGACGACGACACGACCTGCTCGCGGGGGGTTGTCCGCGGGCCGCCGGTCGTCGAGACTGGTCGCGCTCCGTTCGGGGGCGTCGTGCCACGCCTCCGCGGCACCGTCCGGTGCCTGGTCGGTACCGAACGCTCCGGGACGCGCGGTCGCCGGTGCCCGCACGCGCCATGGCCGGATGGCCGAGCGGTACGTGCACGGGCGAGCCCCGGCACCGTGCCGCACCCGCGGGAATCCCTCGGGAACCACACCGCCGGGACCGGCGACGGGAAACCACGGTAGCCGCTTGTGAACGCCTGCACAAAGTTGCGATCTTGAACCGTGACGTGCTCCGTGCGGGCTGTGACCGGACCATCACCCGGACCTACCGGTGATCGACCACCACGGACCGTTCACCGTGCTCAGTGCCGTCGGTACCGGCTTCCAGGACACCACCGTGGCCGCCGTGCCGCGACCACGCGTGACACAGCTCTCGCGTGCGCGGGCGCACCCCGGGCCCGGCCTCCGGTCTCAGCAGGCCAGGGCGGCGCGCAGGCGTTGCGGGTCGACCCGGAACGACGCGTGCTCGGCGCCGTCGACCAGCACGACGGGCACCTGGTCGCCGTACTCGGCGCGCAGCTCGTCGTCGGCGTCGACGTCGACCGGCTCCCAGCCGGTGCCGGTGGCCGCGCACACCTGCGCGACGACGGCGGCGGCGTCGTCGCAGAGGTGGCAGCCGGCCCGGGTGAGCAGTTGGACCCGCACGTCAGGCCCTCGCCAGCGCACGACGGGCGATCTTGCCGGTGGGGGTGCGTGGCAGCTCGTCGGCGAATGAGACGACCGTGGGCCGCTTGAACCGGGCCAGCCGGGCCGCGCAGTGCTCGCGCACCTGCTCCTCGGTGGAGCCGTCGCCGTCCCCCGCCACGACCACGGCCTTCACCGCGGCGCCGGTCCGGTCGTCCGGGATCCCGACGACGGCGACCTCGGCCACGCCGTCGAGCTCGGCGATGACCTGCTCGACCTCGCGCGGGTAGACGTTGAACCCGTTCACGATCACCAGGTCCGACGACCGGTCCACCAGGTGCAGGTCACCGTCGGCGTCGAGGTAGCCGACGTCGGCAGTGCGGAACCAGCCGTCGGCGTCCGGGCCGCCGTCGAGGTCCGGCCAGTAGCCGGAGAACAGGTTCGGCCCGCGCAGCGCGATCAGGCCGGTGTCGCCGGAGGGGTCGGAGCCGTCGAAGAGGTCGTCCCCGGCTCCCTCCGGCTCGGGTGCGGCGTCGTCCGCCGTCGCCAGCGGACGGCCGTCGGCGTCGACCAGCCGCAGCTCGACGCCGGGCAGCGGGCGCCCGACGGAGCCCGGCTTGGCAGGCCGCCCCAGGTCGTTGGTGGTCACGACGGGTCCGGCCTCGCTCAGGCCGTAGCCCTCGTGCAG
The DNA here is from genome assembly GCF_046546475.1 of Pseudonocardia phyllosphaerae. NCBI lineage: Bacteria > Bacillati > Actinomycetota > Actinomycetes > Pseudonocardiales > Pseudonocardiaceae > Pseudonocardia > Pseudonocardia phyllosphaerae. The sequence continues at coordinate 555,432 of NZ_JBKGXS010000001.1, read as the reverse complement.
CTCGAGGCCGGTCGCGGAGCGGAACGCGGCCAGCCAGCCCGACGGCAGCGGCGCGCCGCCGGAGGTACAGAGCCGGACGCCGGCGAGCGCGGCCCGCAGGTCGTCCCCGTCCCCGGTGTCGAGCAGCATCCGGAACATCGACGGCACCCCGGCGATCACGCTGACCCGCTCCCGGGCGACGGCGTCGAGCGTGCGCCCGGGGTCGAACCGCCCGGTCAGCACGACCGTCGCGGCGGCCCGGCAGACCTGCAGCAGCCCGGCCGCGAGGCCGTAGACGTGGAACAGCGGCAGCGCCAGCAGCACCCGGTCGACGGCGGTGACCGGCGCAGGGCGCAGCGCCGCGGCCTGGTCCCGGTTCGCCAGCAGCGCCCGGTGCGACAGGCACACCCCGCGCGGACGGCCGGTGGTCCCGGAGGTGAAGACGATCAGCGCGATCGCCTCGGGATCCGCGGATTCCGGATCGGCCGCTGCGGCGCCGGCCGGTGCTGCCGGAGGTACTGCGGACGGGTCGGGCGGCGCCAGCAGGGTGGCCCCGACGGCGGCCGCGGCGTCGGCGGCGGCCCGGTCGTCGGCGTCGGCGACCACCACGGACGGTGACGCCTGGCCGAGCACGGCGTCCAGCTCGCGCGGCACCGAACGGGGCCCGACGGGCACCACCGCGGCGTCGGCACGGACCGCGCCGAGCAGCGCCACGCAGAAGGCCGCGCCGTCGGGCAGCGAGACCGCGACCCGGTCGCCGGGCGACACCCCCGCCGTCCGCAGCCTGGCCGCCTCGGCCGAGACGGCCGCGTCGACGTCCGCCCAGGTCAGGCTGATCGGATCGGCGCCGGAGAGATCACGGATCGCCTCGTGCGCGGGACGGTCGGCGGCCGCGCGGGTGATCAGCTCGTCGAGGTGGACCGGGGGGTGCGGCACGGGACGTCTCCTCGTCTCCTCGGCGGCGGGGCGGCCCCAGTCTGGCAAACGCCAGGCGGCACGGGGGACCGCTCGTCGCCGCACACGAACCGTGTCCGCCCCGGCACAGCGGGCGAGAAGGGCCGCGGGTGTGCACTGACCGCGCACACGGGGCCGCTTGTCGGACCCGAGGCGCGACGAATGGCGACGCGGGATCACAACGCCCGGATCGCCGTTTATGCTCCGCCGCTACAGGAGATCAACGCGTGAGCCTCCGGTTCGTCGCGCGGACTCACCCGAGGGAGTGGCATGGACCATCGGCGACCGCGACCGCGGGATCGATGACCCCCGTCATGCACCCCCTGCACGACCCCGCACCGCAGAACCACCCCGCACGGCAGAAAGACCCAGCAAGACAGCACGACCCCGCAGTGTCCGCCGTTCGTCCCGGCCGGGTCCCCGACCCCGGACCGGACCGACCCGACGCCGTCCGACCCCAGCCGGACGGGGAGGTGTCCGTGACATCAGCGACCTCAGCGAGCCCGGCCCCCACCGGGCCGATGCCCCGCTTCGACGATCGCGTCGTGAACCCCGGGTACCCCACCCGCGGCGCGTCTCACCCCTCGCAGGCACAGCCCACCCGATCGGGTGAGGCCCCCGCTCCCCAGCAGGGGATGCCCGCCCCGCGACGCGCCCCCCGGGCGTCGCAGAGCGTGGCGCGCCCCGAGCCCGTCACCCGAACCGCTCCCCCGCAGGCCGCGCCGGCCGCTCCGGTGGCCCCCGCCGAGCCGAAGGCCGCCGAGCACAACGAGTCGTGGGCGCTCGTCGAGCGCTGCCAGGCCGGGGACGCCGCCGCGTTCGGCGAGCTCTACGAGCGCTACCACGAGGTCGTGTTCCGGTACGTGCTGTTCCGGATGGGCGACCGCGCCTTCGCCGAGGACGTCACGCAGGAGACCTTCGTCCGCGCGCTGCGCCGGATCACCTCGGTCAGCTACCAGGGCCGTGACATCGGCGCCTGGTTCGTGACCATCGCCCGGAACCTGATCTTCGACCACGTCAAGTCCAGCCGGTACCGGCTGGAGCAGGCGACGTCGGAGATGGTCGAGATCTCGCCGGCCACCGGTGGCCCGGAGCAGCAGGTCCTCGACATGGCGACCAACGCCGAGCTCCTCGCCTCGGTCGAGAAGCTCAACTCCGACCAGCGGGAGTGCATCCAGTACCGCTTCCTGCGCGGGCTGTCGGTGGCGGAGACGGCCGAGCTCATGGACCGCAACGAAGGGGCGGTCAAGGCGCTGCAGCACCGCGCCGTCCGACGGCTGGCCCAGCTCCTGCCGGACGGCCTGCGGTGACCGACGGAGCGGCCCACATAGCCGCTGCCGCCGCGCACGGGCGCGTCACTGCGCCGAGCGCACGACTCGAAGCGGTGAACGGTCGAATGGCCGTAACCTCTCGCACGCCGCGTCGTTGTGCAGGCGAGCGCGGCACGACCGCGCCGACGAGCAGCGCGAAACTGCAGTGAGGACGGACGGCATGTCCAGGCGATGGGATGACGAGCAGCGGATCGGGGACCACGACGCGTGGGCCGCCGGTCCCGCCGATGCGCCCGCGTCCGAGGAGCTGGAGCACGAGACCGCCCTCGCCGCGTCGCTCGACCGCAGCCGGCGTGACCTCTCCCCGGACCCGCACGCATCCGCACGGATGCGGGCCCGGCTGTTCGAGACACTCGCCCGGGAGGGCGTCGGCAACACCGCTGCGGAGCAGCCCGGCAGCACCCGGCCGGTGGAGTCGCCGTTCGGGCGCCGCCACGTCGAGCCGCCGGACCCGACCGCGCCGATCGGCCCGCCGATCTCCGACGACCTGCCGCACGAGGCGGCGACCACCCGTCGTACGGCCGGGGAGCACCTCCCCGAGACCGACGACCCGGGGTCGCGCCCGCGGCGCAGGCCGCGGCACGTGCTGCCGGCCGACCACCCGGACCACCCGGAACGGACGACCGCCGCAGCCGGTGCCGCCGGTGACCGCAACGGTCCCGGCCGGGACGGCGACGAGCGCCCGGCGCCGCGGATGCTGGACCGCCGCCGGCCGAGCGTCCGCAAGCGTTTCGGGATCGTCGTCGGCGGGTTCGCCGCGCTGGCCGTCGTCGCCGGGGTGACCTCGACGATGAGCCGCGACGCGCTGCCCGGCGACACGATGTACGGGGTCAAGCGGGCCAACGAGAGCGCGGGCGGCCTGTTCACCATGGGTGACCAGGCCGAGGCCGCACGCCAGCTCGACATCGCCCGCTCCCGGGTGGACGAGATCGAGAACCTGATGGCGCGCAACTCGTCGCCGTCGCCGGACGCGATCGCCGGCAGCCTCGACGACTTCGACCGCGCGACCGGCAACGGCTCGCGGATGATGCTCAGCGGCAACGACTCCGACGGCGCCGACCCGGCCCGCCTCGCCGACCTGCGGACCTGGGCACAGACCCAGTCCCAGCGGCTCGGTGCGCTCCAGGGCCGGATGCCCGCGGCGGACCGTCCGGAGGCCGCGGAGTCCGCGCAGCTGCTCGACCGGGTGCTCGCCCGGGCCGAGGCGATGCGGGCGACGAGCTGCAGCACCGACGGTGGCGCGGTCGACGACCTCGGCCCGATCCCCGGCCGCTGCGGGTCCTCGGGCACCGACCAGCGCGCGAAGGCGTCCTCGACCGGCTCCCCCGCCGCGGAGAGCTCGGAGCAGGCGACCGGCACGTCGGCCGCCGGTTCCACGACGCCCTCGTCGGAGTCCGCCACCGGGCAGTCCTCGGCGGAGTCGGCGACGCCGTCGCCGAGCAACACGCCGGAGCAGTCCGCCGCGTCGTCCTCGTCGTCGTCCACGTCGCCCTCGCCGTCCACCTCGTCCTCCGCGCCGTCGTCGACGACCGAGGCGCCGTCGACCGGCACCACGGACAGCGGCCGGGACAGCGCCCAGGACTCGGAGCGGGAGCCGGAGAAGACCACCGGGTCCGCGCCGAAGCTGCCGCTGCTGGGTGGCGGCGGCGTCCCGGCCGGCGGTGCCGGCACGCCCGCGCCGAGCACGCAGAAGCAGACCGGTCCGCTGCCCCCGGTCCAGGTCCCGCCGCTGCTGCCGGGCCTGGGGCCCGTCAAACTCGGCGGCTGACACCCGCGCCGGGGTGATCCCGGAGTCCGCGCGGCCCGGTCCGCGGAGCGTCACGTTCCGCGCCGGGCCGCCGCGGCGTCGGCCCCAGTAGGGTGGGGACGTCAGCAGCGCAGTTCGCAGCAGGAAGGCCGCCGTGGTGAGCGATCCGGGGTCCCCCTCCGACGAGGTCGACGTGTCCGGGGAGCCCGGCACCGGGACCGGTACGTCCGGGGAGCCGCCCGCCGGGACCTCATACGGTGCCGTCCCGGCGTTCCCGCGCGAGCCCCTCCCCCGCGAGCCCGGCGAGGCCGTGGATCCCGCCCAGCGCGCCGGGCAGGCGTCGGCGGCGGCCGCGGTCGCCGCGGAGGCCGAGGACGCCCTGGACGGGGACGGCGGCCCGCCGCCGGACCTGACCGCAGCCGCGTTCTTCGACGTCGACAACACGATGATGGTCGGCGCCTCGATCTTCCACTTCGCCCGCGGGCTGGCCGCGCGGAAGTTCTTCACCACCTCCGACCTGGCCGGGTTCGCCTGGGAGCAGATCAAGTTCCGGGTCGGCGGCCGGGAGAGCGACGTGTCCGGCCACCGCGACACCGCGCTGTCCTTCGTCGCCGGGCGCCCGGTCGACGAGGTCGTCTCGCTCGGCGAGGAGATCTACGACGAGCTCATGGCCGACCGGATCTGGGCAGGCACCCGGGCCCTCGCCCAGATGCACCTCGACGCGGGCCAGCGGGTCTGGCTGGTCACCGCGACGCCGGTGGAGCTGGCCCGGATCATCGCCCGCCGTCTCGGCCTCACCGGGGCGCTCGGCACGGTCGCGGAGTCCACCGACGGGCTGTTCACCGGGCGGCTGGTCGGCGAGATCCTGCACGGCCCGGCCAAGGCGCACGCGGTGCGGGCGCTGGCCGCGTCGGAGGGGCTGGACCTGCGCCGCTGCACGGCGTACTCGGACTCGGTCAACGACGTCCCGATGCTCTCCGCGGTCGGCACCGCGGTCGCGGTGAACCCGGACTCGGAGCTGCGCGACGTGGCGAAGGCCCGGAACTGGCAGATCCGTGACTTCCGCACCGGGCGCAAGGCGGCCCGGATCGGGGTGCCGTCGGTGCTGGGTGCGGGCGCGGTCGCCGGTGCGGTCGCGGCCGGGCTGGCCTACCGCAAGCGCTGAGCGGCCCTGCCAGGGACGGCCGGGACCTACCCCAGGAAGACGTTGCGCCGCTGGGACAGCAGCCGGTACAGCGTGTGCTGGATGGTCTCCCGCACCTGGTCGGTGAGGTTGAAGACCAGCATCGGGTCCTCGGCGTCGGCCGGGGTGTGGTCGTCGGTGCGGATCGGCTCGCCGAACTCGATGTACCACTTCGACGGCAGCGGGATCAGCCCCGCCGGGCCGAGCAGCGGGAACGTCGGCGTGATCGGGAAGTACGGCGCCCCGAACAGCCGGGCCAGCGCCGGGATGTCGCCGATCTTCGGGTAGATCTCCTCGGCGCCGACGATCGAGCACGGGATGATCGGCACGCCGGTGCGCAGCGCCGCGGACACGAAGCCGCCGCGGCCGAAGCGCTGCAGCTTGTAGCGGTCCCGGAAGGGCTTGCCGACGCCCTTGAAGCCCTCGGGGAACACCCCGACGAGCTCGCCGGAGCTCATCAGGCGCTCGGCGTCGGGGTTGCAGGCCAGCGTCGCGCCGGACTTGCGGGCGATCGACCCGGACACCGGCAGCTTGAACATCAGGTCCGCGCCGAGCAGGCGCAGGTGGCGCCGGGCGGGGTGGTCGTCGTGCGTGCCGACGGTGACCATGGCCGCGTCGAGCGGGAGGGTGCCGGAGTGGTTGGCGACGATCAGCGCACCGCCCTCGGACGGGATGTTGTGCATCCCGATCGTCTCCACCCGGAACCAGCGCTTGTAGAGCGGGCGCAGCGTGGGCAGCACCATGGCCTCGGTGAGCTCGGGGTCGAACCCGAAGTCGTCGACCTGGTACTCGCCGGTGAGCCTGCGGCGCAGGAACTCCAGCACCCGCTCCAGGGCGGCTTCCCAGGCCGGCTGGTCCGCGGGGTCGATGCCCTCGAGTTCCAGGGCGGCCTCGGCCGCCGCGATCCGGGCGTCCTCGACCGCGCGCGTGGCCGGCTCCGTGGCCGTCGGCGGACGTGCGGGGCCACGGTTGCCACGGATCGGGATCACCCGGGCCTCGGCCATTCGGTCGCCTCTCGTCTCGCCGGACCGCACCTGCGGTCGCCTGTCGTCGTGTGCCGTCATGCGCCGGGCCGGATCACCGCAGGGCCCGGGCCGCGCTCAGCACCCCGCGCTCGACGGCGGCGATGCGGTCCGCGCCGAGGACGGGGCTGAGCGCCTTGCCGCGGACGAAGTCGTCGAAGGCCTGGGTGGTCGTCCAGCGCGGCTCGAAGCCGAACTCGCCGATCAGCCGGCTCAGGTCGACCACCCGGCCGAAGTTCAGGAAGCGCATCTGCTCCGGGGAGAAGTCGACCACCCGGGCGCCGCGCAGCACCCGGCTCACCGGGCCGACGGCCGTACTGGGCACCGGGACCGCGACCTTGCCGGCGCGGCGGATGGCCTGGGAGAGCATCAGGACGCCGTGCGCGGCGACGTTGTACACGCCGGGCAGCTCGTGGGTGGCGGCCCGCTCGAGGACGGCCAGGCCGTCCTCCTCGTGCAGCAGCTGCATCCGGGCGTCGTAGCCGAACACGGTCGGGACGACGGGCAGCGAGAAGTAGCGGCTCAGCACGGTGTCCATGCGGGGCCCGATGAAGTTCGCGAACCGCAGGACGGTGGTGGTCACGTCCGGGCGGCGGCGGCTGAAACCGCGCAGGTAGCCCTCGATCTCGACGGCGTCCTTGGCGTAGCCGCCCGACGGCAGGTTCTTCGGGGGTGTGGCCTCGTCGAACACCGCGGGGTCACGGGGACTGGAGCCGTAGACCGCGGTGGTCGACTTCAGCACGACCCGCCGCACGCTGGGTGCCTTCTGGCACGCCGCGAGCAGCTGCATCGTGCCGATGACGTTCATCTCCTTCATCGTCGCCCGGCCGCCGGACGAGCCGGGGCTCGCCGAGAGCGACGCGTGGACGACGGTGTCGACCCCGGCCGAGGAGATGACCTTCGCGATGAGCGGGTTGCGGATGTCGGCGCGGACGAACTCCGCGCGGCCCATCCGCCGCAGCAGGTCCCGCGGGGGCGGGACGGTGTCGACGCCGAGCACCCGGTCGATGTCCGGGTTCGCCGCCAGCCGGGCGGCCAGGTGGCCGCCGAGGAAACCGCTCACGCCGGTGACCAGCACGACGGACGGGGTCGGCTGGGGCATGGAGCGACCTCACCTCACTGCGGCTGGGTTGCGACTGGAGCCGGGACCACCGGATCGCGGGGCCACGGTGGTACCGCCGATGCTAGTCCTCGCCGGTCACGGAACGCAGGAGAAGGCGGGCGTGACACGCCCGACCCCCGGCACGCGTCCGGCCGCAGACACGTCCGGCCGCGCAGCCCGTGCAGACGGGCGCGCGGCCGGAGGGGTCACTTGCCGAGCTTGCGGCGCTGCACCCGGGTCTTGCGCAGCAGCTTGCGGTGCTTCTTCTTCGACATCCGCTTGCGGCGCTTCTTGATGACCGAGCCCATGGGGTGCTCCTCCTGTGTCGACGCAGATCGTCCGGCGACCGCACCACCGGGAGGCCAACGAGGAGGCCGACCGCGCACACACGGCGAACGGCGGCGCGGAGGTGTGACCGGTGGGGGTCGACAGCCGGTGGACCACTCTACCGGGCGGCCTCGTACCGCCCCCGACGAGGGCCCTCGTCACGCCTGGTGGGAGCACGTGCGCCCGGCGGCGCCGGGAGGGAGGCTCAGCCTGCGTCGAAGTAGGCGTTGCGCAGGTAGTCCTCGACCGCGCGCTGCGGCACCCGGAACGACCGGCCCACCCGTGCCGCGGGCAGCTCGCCCGAGTGCACGAGCCGGTACACGGTCATCTTCGAGACCCGCATCATCGAGGCCACCTCGGCCACCGTCAGGAACTGGACCTGGTTGGGGCGCAGGGGTTCGGCTCGCTCCGCCATCAGGCACCGCCTTCCTCTCCCCGGCTCCGGACGCCCCGGTGGTGGGGGATGTGCGGATGGAGTCTACCGGGGCGGATGTGACGGCCGGCAGTCGCTGTGGTGGCCCGATCCAGTGACCGTCCGGCGCGCCAGGGTGACGAGGGGTCATCCGATGCGCTGAACGAGTGGCGACCGCGTGCAGCAACCGCCGATCCGGTGGCCCGCCGTCACACCCGGTGGGGTCGGCAGCACCCCGGCGTCAGCCCTGTCCGAGCTCCACCGAGCGGTCGTGCGCGGCGGTGACGGCGTCGGCGAAGGCGGTGCGGATCCCGTGCCGCTCCAGCTGCGCCAGTGCGGCGGCGGTGGTGCCGCCGGGCGAGGTCACGTTCTCCCGCAGCACGGCCGGGTGCTCGCCCGTCTCGCGCAGCATCCGGGCCGCACCGAGCGCGGTCTGCACGACGAGCTCGGTGGCGTCCGGGCGCGCGAGCCCCTGCGCGACCCCCGCCTCGATCATCGACTCGACGACCAGGAAGAAGTACGCGGGCCCGGAGCCGGACAGCGCCGTCGCCACGTCCTGCTTGGTCTCGGGGAGCACCAGCGTGGACCCGACGGTGGACAGCAGCTCCCGGGCGCGGGCCAGGTCGTCGTCGCTCGCGTGGGTGCCCGCCGACAGCGCGCACATGGCCTCGCCGAGCAGCATCGGGGTGTTCGGCATGACCCGCACGACCGGCGTGCCCTCGGGCAGGGCGCCCTCGAACAGCGACGTCGGCAGCCCCGCGCACAGCGAGATCACCGTGGCGTCCTTCCCGATCACCGGCGCGACCTGGGAGATCAGCGCGACGGCGTCCTGCGGCTTGACCGCGACGACGACCGTCCCGGCCCCGCGCACGGCCTCCTCGACCGGTGCGGAGACGATCCCGAGCCTGTCGGCCAGCTCCGCCGCCCGGCTCTCACTGCGCTCGGCGACGACGAGGTCGCCGGTGTCGTATCCCGCGGCGACCAGCCCGCCGAGCAGGGCCTCGCCGATCCGTCCGCCACCCAGTACCGCGATGCGTGTCATGCCCCGAGCCTAAGGAGCCGCCGGACGGCGGGCCGGACGGCTCCGGGCCTCAGCTCTGCGGGGTCTCAGCTCTGCGGGGTCTCGGTCCTGAGGGGTCTCAGCCCTGCAGCGGGGCGAGCGCGAGCTGGCGGGCCTGACAGACGACCCGGCCCGCCGAGTCGACGACGGTCACGTCCTCGTCGAACTGCGTCCCGACCACGGCCGAGGCGTGCGAGCTCACCCGCAGCCAGCCCGGCGCGGGACGGGCCCGCAACAGCGCCGTGAGCTGCACCGTCGGCGCCCAGCCGGTCGAGCCGCCGAGGTTGAACACGGTGGGCGGCAGGATGTCCCCGGCCATCAGCGCGAAGAGCAGGTCGGGTTCCTCGCCGCGCGGGCGTACCCAGCCGGCCATCTCCGGGGCGCCGGTGTCCCCGGTCAGGAAGGGCAGCGACCCGCGGCGGTAGCGCATCTCGCAGGCCGCGGCGATGCCCTGCGGGCCGCCGGGAGCGTCGGCGGGGTCGATCGCGTCGGCGGGCGGGGCGGGCTCCAGCGGGCTCGGCGCGCCCTGCCAGCGGACGGCGCCGTCGGCGGCCGGGTCGGCCAGTACCCCGGCGGTGACCGTGGCGTGCAGCATGAGCCTGCCGCCCTGGGAGAGCCGGACGACGACCGAGGAGATGGTCCGGCCGAGCTTGAGCGGCTCGGCCTCGATGTCGACCGGTGCCAGGTCGGGTGCGCGCAGGAAGTCCGCGGAGACGGCCAGCGGATCGAGGCCGGGCGCGCCACCGGCGGCCAGGCGGGCCAGGGCGGCGTCGGTCATCAGGACCATGAGCAGGCCGCCGAACGCCTTCGGGCCGATCGCCCAGACGTCGTCGAGGTCGGCGCGGAACCGGCCCTCCCCCAGGTCCTGGAGGACGTGGGCGTCGGAGAACGGCCGCCCGGTGCGCACGCCTGCGTTGCTCATGACCCGCATGTTACCCACGGGTAGCCTCAGGCGGCACCGATCGGGACGTCGCGATCGGCGGCCAGGTGCAGGCGGGCGTAGAGCAGGGACTCGGCGAGCAGGCCGGTGCGTTCCAGGCGGGTCCGGCAGCGTCGCGTCGACACCTCGAGGACGACGGTGCCGCCGCCCGCGGCGAACCCGCCGCCGGCCAGCGCCCGGCACACCTCGGCGCAGGGCTGCCCGCCGCGGCCGGGCACGAGGTGCTCGTCGTGCGGGCCACCGGAGCCGTCGGTCAGGTGCAGGTGGGTGAGGTTGCCGCCCATGCGCCGCAGCAGGTCCAGCGCGTCGACGCCGGCGGCGGCGGTGTGCGAGAGGTCGAGGGTGTAGGCGTCGAACCCGATCGCGGTGGGATCGTGGCCGAGCGCGTACGGGACGGCCTCGATACCGGCGCGGCGCACCGGGAACATGTTCTCGACCGGCAGGGTGACGCCGTGCTCGTCGTGGGCGCGGGCGACCTCGTCGGCGAACACCCGGGCGTAGCGGTGCTGCCAGCGGAACGGCGGGTGGACGACGACGGTGCGCGCACCGAGCCGCCCGGCGGTCTCGACGGTGCGGCGCAGCCGGTGCACCGGGTCGGAGCCCCAGACCCGCTGGGTGACGGCCAGGCAGGGCGCGTGGACGGCGAGCACCGGGACGCCGTAGCGGTGGGCCAAGCGCTCGACGGCGCGCGGGTCCCGGCTGACCGGGTCCGTCCAGATCATCAGCTCGACGCCGTCGTAGCCGAGCTCGGCGGCGATCTCGAACCCGGCGGCGACGCCCTCGGGGTAGACCGAGGCGGTCGACAGGGCGACGGGCACGGACGACGGGGCCGTGCGGAAGGCCCCGCCGTCGCGCGTCGTCACCGGTCCAGGAGTACCAGAAGTGCTGGTGACACGGTGAGCAGCAGACCCACCAGCACGGCGAGCAGCGTGGTCTTGAGGTCGTCGTTGCGCAGCAGCGCGCGGACGCCGAGCACCAGGCCCACGGTGACGACGACGGCCAGGACCAGCGCGACGAACGGCAGCGAGAACCACAGGTAGCGGAAGCCGACCCACACCGCGGCACCGACGACCGCGCCGCCGATCCACTGCGCGATGACGACGGCCCAGCCCTGCCCGGTCCCGGCCGCGCCCTCCGCGCCCTGCTCCAGGCCGGCCGGCGCGACGCCCTCGGGCGCGGCCTCGTGGCCGTGCGCGATGCGCTGGGTGCCCTCGGGGACGTACTCGGCGGCGTGGGCGTGGTCCGCGTCGTGCTCGTGGAGCCCGTGAACGGTCTCGTCGGGGTCCGCGAGGTCGTGGTCGTCCCCGGGCTGCTCGTGGACGCCGGGGTGTCCGGGCTCGTCACCGGCGACGTCGGGCCGGGCCGGGAGGACGCCGGTGCGGGCCGCGGAGAGGTCCGCACCGTGCGGGCCGGGTGCGCGGTGCGCGTCCGGGACGCCGTGCGGGTCGCCGGCACCGTCGAGGTCGTCGTCCTCGTCGTCGAGCGGCGGGGCGCCGAGCATGGTCGGCGGGCCACCGTCGGCGTCGGCGGGGCGGGCTGCCGGACGGGCGTCGAAGCGGCCGGTGGCGGCCTCGTCGGCCGGGGACTCGGGCTGCTGCGCCGTGCCGGTCTGGGCTGCGCCGGGCTGGGCTGCGCCGGGCTGCGCCGTGCCGGGCTGGGCTGCGCCGGGCTGCGCCGTGTCCGGCCGGGCCGTGCCGGGGCTGCTCGCGAGGCCGGCCGCACCGGCTCCGGCGAACGCGGCGGTCGCTGCGGCGCCGGGGGCGGGCGGGCCGTCGGTGGTGGCACCGTTGCGGGGCGCGGCGTCCGGGGCGTACGGGTTGCGGGCGTAGCCGTCCGCACCCTGCGGCCCCTGCTGCCCCGGGCCGTACGGGTTGCGGCCGTAGGCGTCCGGACGGCCGTAGCCGGCACCGCCGTTCTGCCCGGCCGGGTTCTGCTGCCCGGGGTTCTGCTGCCCGGGGTTCTGCTGCCCGGGGTTCTGCGCGGCCCGGTTCCGGGGAGCGAACGCGTCCCACCCCTCGGGGGCGCGCTCGTCCTGCCAGCGGCCGCGGGCCTGGGCGGCGTCGTCGGGGGCGGCGCCGTTACGGGCCACGCCGTTGCCCGCGGGGTTCCACGCCGGCCCACCGTTCGGGGCCGCACCCCAGCTCTGCGCACCGCCGGGGGCCGCGCCGTAGGGCGCCGCACCGTTCGGAGCAGCACCGTTCTGGGGGGCACCGTTGGGAGCGGCAGCGTTGGGAGCGGCGCCGTTCTGGGGCGCCCCCTGCGGGCCTACCCCCTGCGGGGCAGCACCCTGCGGGACGCCGTAGCCCTGCGGGGCACGGCCCTGCGGCACGCTCCCGGCGCCGGGGAACTCGGTGTACCCGGACTGCTCCGGGCGACGTGCGGACGGGAGCTCGGGCGCCTGTCCCGCGGGCGCGCCGCCCTCGGGCGCACCGGTGACGGGTGTGCCGTCCTCCTCGGCCGCGCGCCGCCGGCGGCGACGCCCGCTCTGGGAGCCGCCGTTGGCCGCGAGCAGCTCGGCGACCGTCCGCTGGCGGGGCTCTCCGCTGTCCACACTCATCCCGATCACCGTGCCCTGCGCGTCGTCAAGGGTCCAAGTCCGGAGTCCGCGTCGTGCGCCGAGCGGTCGTCCACCGTCGTTCCGTCGAGCATGTCGAACCGTCGGAGGATGACTCCCTCCCGCAGCGCCCACGGGCAGATGTCCAGTTCCTCCACGCCGAGGGCGTCCATCGCGGCCTGCGCGACGATCGACCCGGCGACGAGCTGGTGCGCGCGGCCCGCGCTGACGCCGTCGAACTCGGCGAGGTCCGGACCGGACATCCGGGTGATGAACGCCGACAGCTGCCGCAGGCCCTGCGCGGTCAGCGTGCGGTGCGCCCGCGGCCCCGCACTCGACGGCGCGGCACCGGCCAGGCGGGCCAGCGTCCGGAACGTCTTCGAGGTCCCGACGGCGTGGTCGGGTTTCCCGTCGGCCTTCAGCCGCTCGGCGACCGGCTTGAGGTCCTTGCGGACCTTCTCGGTGAGCCGCTCGATCTCCGAGCGCGGCGGCGGGTCGGCGGTGAACCACTCGCGGGTCAGCCGGCCGGCACCGAGCGGCACCGACGCGGCCTCGTCGGGGATCTCGTCGCGCCCGACGGCCAGCTCCAGCGAGCCGCCGCCGATGTCGAGGACCAGCAGCCGCCCGGCCGACCAGCCGAACCAGCGGCGGACGGCGAGGAAGGTGAGCCGGGCCTCGTCGTCGCCGGGCAGGACCTCCAGGGTCACCCCGGTCTCGTCGGCGACCTTCGCCAGGACCTCGGCGGAGTTGGTCGCGTCGCGCAGCGCGGACGTCGCGAACGCCATGAGGTCGTCGCACCCGGACGCCTTCGCGGTGTCCCGGGCCCGGTGGACGCTCTCGAGCAGGGCCTTGACCCCGTCCTTGCTCAGCGCTCCGGAGTCGTCGAGGTGCTCGGCCAGCCGGAGCCGGTCCTTGTCCGAGGACATCGGGGTCGGGTGCGCACCACGGTGCGCATCCACGACGAGCAGGTGGACGGTGTTGGACCCCACATCGAGGACGGCGAGACGCACCCGGTCAGGTTACCGAGCCGTTATCCACTCCCGGGGCGGCCCCCGCCTCACACGGAGATCACACGTCGAACTTGTAGCCCAGACCGCGCACGGTGACCAGGTGCTTCGGCGTCGACGGGTCGTCCTCGACCTTGGAGCGGAGCCGCTTCACGTGGACGTCGAGGGTCTTGGTGTCGCCGACGTAGTCCGCGCCCCACACCCGGTCGATCAGCTGGGCGCGGGTGAGCACCCGTCCGACGTTGCGCAGCAGGTACTCCAGGAGGTCGAACTCCTTGAGCGGGAGCGCGACGTCGTCGCCGTTGACCGACACGACGTGCCGCTCGACGTCCATCCGAACCGGACCGGCCTCGAGGATCCCCGGGCCGCCCTCGGCCTCCGGGACGGGCTCGCCGCCGCGGCGCAGCACGGCGCGGACGCGGGCGATCAGCTCGCGCGCCGAGTACGGCTTGGTGACGTAGTCGTCGGCGCCGAGCTCCAGCCCGACGACCTTGTCGATCTCGCTGTCCCGCGCGGTCACCATGATCACCGGGACGGCGGAGCGGGAGCGCAGTGCCTTGCAGACGTCGGTGCCGCTCATGCCGGGGAGCATGAGGTCGAGCAGCACGATGTCGGCGCCGTTGCGGTCGAACTCCGACAGCGCGTCGTTGCCGTTGGCGGCGACGGCGGTCGTGAACCCCTCCTTGCGCAGCATGAAGGCGAGCGGGTCGGCGAAGGACTCCTCGTCCTCCACGATCAACACCCTGGTCATGTCGTCCCTCCGGTTCTGGCGGCGGTCTCGGGGTGGCCGTCGCCGTGCCCCGCACCGGGGTCGGTGCGTCGGCCGGTCGCAGCGGGCCCGCTGGTTGTTCCACCGGCGTCGGTGGTGTCGCGGCCGTCGCGTCGCTCGGCCGCGTGCTCGGTGGCGCCGTCCTCGTCGTCGGCGGCGGCGTCGGCGCCCGGGTCGAGGGCGAGCCGGGCGGGGATGCGCATCGTGAACGTCGACCCGGTTCCGGGCCGGCTCCACAGGCGCACCTCGCCGCCGTGGTTGGCGCACACGTGCTTGACGATCGCCAGGCCCAGCCCGGTGCCGCCGGTCGCCCGCGAACGCGCCGGGTCGACGCGGAAGAACCGCTCGAAGACCCGCTGCTGGTGCTCCGCGGCGATGCCGATGCCGCGGTCGGTCACCGCGATCTCCACCGAGCCGTCGACCTCGCGCCGGCTCACCGACACCGACGAGTCGGCGGGCGAGTAGGCGATCGCGTTCTCGACGAGGTTGGTGAGCGCGGTGACCAGCAGGCTGCGGTCGCCGTCGACGACCAGCCCCGACGGCGGGTCGGCGGCGATCTCGACCGCGCCCGACTCGGCGGAGGTCCGGCTGCGCGCCAGTGCCTCGGCGACGATGTCGTCGATCTCGACGGCGGCCAGCTCCGGCAGCCGCTCGGCGCCGGTGAGCCGGGACAGCGCGATCAGCTCGGACACGAGGTTCCCCATCCGGGTCGCCTCGCGGAGGATCTTGTCGCCGAACCGGCGCACCTCGACGGCGTCGGGCTCACTGCCCTCGGCGGGCTCGAGGCCGTCGAGGGTGTCGAGCAGGGCCTCGGCCAGCAGCGCGACCGCGCCGACCGGGGTCTTCAGCTCGTGGGAGACGTTGGCGACGAAGTCGCGGCGGGTGGCCTCCAGCCGCGCCACCTCGGAGGTGTCGACGGCCTCGACCAGCGCGAACCCGTTGCCGAGCGGACGCACCCTGGCCTCGACCGCGACCGGGCCGCGCGGCGAGCGCTCCAGCGGCGAGAGGTCGACCTCGAGCCGGCCTGCACCGGACATCACCCGCTGGCAGGCGGCCCAGGCACGCGGGTCGAGCCGCCCCTCCGTGACGGCGCCGAGCGAGGCGGCACGCGGGTTGTGCAGCAGCACGCCGCCGCCCGGGGAGATCACCACCAGTCCCGACGACGACTGCCGGAACGTCCGGTGCAGCATGTCGCCGAGCGTCGGGGAGTCGGCGTCGGAGGCGTCGACACGCTCGTCGTCGGAGCTGCGGACGCGGCGCGGGTCCTCCTTCGGAGGACGGCGCGCGAAGGCCGCCCCGGCCAGCAGGCCGAGGCCCAGAGCGACGGCCACGATCAGCCACGCGAGCGCGGTCACGAGCGCATCCTAGGCAGTCGGGGCGGGTGCGTGACCAGCGCCGGACCCCGGATGGTGACGTCCACGACCCCCTCCCGTGGGACTGTTCGGCCCGCGTTCACCCCCGATTCACGGGGCGGGCCGAACAGCGCACCGGGAGCCACCGGGACCGGCTCAGCGGCCCTGGTTCGCGACCCCGGCGATGGCCTCCTCGGCCGCGGCGGGGTCGAGGTATCGCCCGCCCGGGGTGGTGGGCTTCAGGTCGTCGTCGAGCTCGTAGACCAGCGGGATGCCGGTGGGGATGTTGAGGCCGGCGATGTCGTCGTCGGAGATGCCGTCGAGGTACTTCACCAGGGCCCGCAGCGAGTTGCCGTGCGCGGCGAGCAGCACGACCTTGCCGTCGCGCAGGTCCGGGACGACGGCCTCCTCCCAGTACGGCAGGAACCGCTCGACGACGTCGGCGAGGCACTCGGTCAGCGGCGCGTCGATGTCGGCGTAGCGCGGGTCGGCGTCCTGGGAGAACTCGCTGCCGGGCTCGATCGGCGGCGGCGGGGTGTCGTAGGAGCGACGCCAGAGCATGAACTGCTCCTCGCCGTACTCGTCGAGGGTCTGCTTCTTGTCCTTGCCCTGCAGCGCGCCGTAGTGCCGCTCGTTGAGCCGCCAGTCGCGCTTGACCGGGATCCAGTGCCGGTCGGCGGCGTCGAGGGCGATGTTCGCCGTGGAGATCGCGCGGCGCAGCAGCGAGGTGTGGACGACATCGGGGTCGACCCCCGACTCGGCCAGCAGCTCGCCGCCGCGCCGGGCCTCCGCCTCCCCCTGCTCGGACAGCGGGACGTCCACCCAGCCGGTGAACAGGTTCTTGGCGTTCCAGTCGCTCTGGCCGTGGCGCAGCAGTACGAGGGTCGGCATGGCGGACAGCCTGCCACCTATCCCCGCGTCAGGTCCCGCAGAACCTCACCCAGGGTGTCCACCAGCACGTCCAGGTCGGACCGCGTCACGACCAGCGGCGGCGACAGCCGCACGGTCACTCCGTGGGTCTCCTTCGCCAGCACCCCGCGCCGCGCCAGCTCGACGCAGACCGCACGACCGGCCTCCACGTCGTCGCCGCCGATGGCCGGGTCGACGTCCACGCCGAACCACAGCCCGATCCCGCGCACCGCGGTGACCCCGGGCAGCGACCGCAGACCCGCCCCCAGGTGGGCGCCCAGCTCCCGGGCCGCGCCCTGGTACTCACCGGTCGCGAGCAGCCCGCACACCGCCGACCCCACGGCGGCGGCGAACGGGTTGCCCCCGAAGGTCGAGCCGTGCTCGCCGGGGCGCAGCACGCCCAGCACGTCCCGGCGGCCGGCGACGGCGCTGACCGGCACGATGCCGCCGCCGAGCGCCTTGCCGAACGTGTAGAGGTCGGCGGTGACGTCGTCGAGCTCGCTGCAGCGGGTCGCGCCGCACCGGCCGAGCCCGGCCTGGATCTCGTCGCAGACGAACAGCACCCCGCGCGACGCGGTGACCTCGCGGACCGCCCGCAGGTAGCCCTCCGGCGGGATGATCACGCCGGCCTCGCCCTGCACCGGCTCCAGCAGCACCGCGACGGTGTCGTCGGTGATCGCCGCGGCGAGGGCGCCGATGTCGCCGTAGGGCACGCGGTCGAAGCCGGGGGTGAACGGGCCGAACCCGTCGCGGGCGGAGTCGTCGTCGGAGAAGGAGACGACGGTGGTGGTGCGGCCGTGGAAGTTCCCGCCGGCGACGACGATCCGGGCCCGCCCCGGCGCGACGCCCTTGACCCGGTAGCCCCAGGCCCGCGACACCTTCACCGCGGTCTCGACGGCCTCGGCGCCGGTGTTCATCGGCAGCACGGTCTCGGTGCCGGTGAGCTCGGCGAGGTCGCGCTGGAACGCGGGCAGCCGGTCGTTGTGGAAGGCCCGCGCGGTGAGGGTCAGTGTGTCGAGCTGCCGGTGCGCGACCTCGGTGAGCACCGGGTGCCGGTGCCCGAAGTTCAGCGCGGAGTAGCCGGCGAGGGCGTCGAGGTAGCGGTTGCCGTCGACGTCGGTGACCCAGGCGCCCTCGCCGGAGGCGAGCACCACCGGCAGCGGGGCGTAGTTGGTGGCGCCGTGCGCCTCGGCCAGGAGGATCTGCTCCCGGCTCGCGGTGCGGGCAGTGGACATGTTCCCGGATGTGACTGCGGTCATCACGCCTCCCGGTCGGGACGGAGCTCGAGGGTGCAGCACTTGATCCCGCCGCCACCGCGGCGGAGCTCGGAGGTGTCGACGGCGACGGTGCCGAACCCGCGCTCGGCCAGGTCCGCGGCGAACTTCTCGGCCTGCGGCGCGTGGACGACGGTGCGGCCGTCGGAGAAGCAGTTCAGCCCCAGCACGGACGCGTCGTCCTCGGAGGCGATCACCGCGTCGGGGAAGCGGAAGCGCAGGACCTCCTGCGAGGCGTCGTCGAACGCCGAGGGCAGGTAGGCCACCGAGCCGGGCCCGCCTGCCGGGTCGAGCACCGCGAACGCGGTGTCGAGGTGGTAGAAGCGCGGGTCGACCAGCTGCAGGCTCACGACCTCGCGGCCGAAGACCTCGGCGGCCTCGGCGTGCGCGACCGGGTCGGTGCGGAAGCCGGTGCCGGCGTAGATCGTGTCGCCGACGAGCAGGACGTCGCCCTCGCCCTCGTTGACCGCGGACGCCTCACGCACGGTGAGCCCGTGCCGGGCGAACCAGGCGCCGTAGGCGGGGCCCTCGGCGGCCCGCTCGGTGTGCCGGAACCGCGCGGTCCACGCGATCCCGTCGATCACGGTGCCGCCGTTGGCGGCGAAGACCATGTCCGGGTAGCCGGGCAGCGGGTCGACGAGCTCGACGCCGAACCCGAGGTCGCGGTAGGTCGCGTACAGCGTGTCCCACTGGCGCAGGGCCAGGTCGGTGTCGGTGTGTTCCTCGGGGCGCATCCACGGGTTGATCCGGTAGCTCACGGTGAAGTACGTGGGCCGGCACATCAGCACCTGCGGCGTCGTCATGGGCCCATCCTTGCGCGCCGCCCGCGTGCGTATCCCCGCTTTCGACGCACGATCCGTGCGTAGTGTGCCGATCTCACGCACGGAGCTAGCATGTGGCGCCGTGGACGGGATCGACGCGACCGACCGGAAGCTGCTGGACCTGCTGCGCATCGACGGGCGCGCACCCTGGGCCGACCTCGGCGCGCGGGTCGGACTGTCCGCCTCGGCGGTGCGCCGGCGGATCGACCGGCTGACCGCACGCGGCGTCATCACCGGGTTCACCGTGCTCGTCGATCCCGACGCGCACGACGGGCCCGGCGTCGAGGCCTACGTCGAGCTGTTCTGCCGCGGCACCGTCGCCCCCGCCGAGCTGCAGCGGATGCTCTCCGCGGTGCCCGAGGTCGTCACCGCCGGGACGATCACCGGCGAGGCCGACGCCCTGGTGCACCTGCGCTCGCGCGACGTCCGCTCCCTGGAGGACGCCCTGGAACGGCTGCGGATGGCGGCCAACGTCGACCACACGCGCTCGGCCGTCGTCCTCACCCGCCTGGTGAATCGTTGAACTCTCACCTTCTTTGCCGTACGGTTGGAGTTGAACGCTCAACCTCATGGAGAGAGTCATGCCCGTCCAGCGCCTGAACCACGCCGTCCTCTACGTCCGCGACACCGCCCGCAGCGTCGCGTTCTACGCCGACGTCCTCGGCTTCCGCACGGTCGTCGAGCTGCCGAACGGCGCGGGCGCGTTCCTGCAGGCCCCGGGCTCGTCGAACGACCACGACCTCGCGGTGTTCGCGATCGGCGCCGGCGCGGGCGACTCCCCGGCCGGCCGCAGCACGGTCGGGCTCTACCACCTGGCGTGGGAGGTCGACACCCTCGGCGAGCTGGCCGCCGTCGGGCAGAAGCTGCAGGCCGCCGGTGCGCTGGTCGGCGCCTCCGACCACGGCTCCACCAAGGCGCTCTACGCCCAGGACCCGGACGGGCTGGAGTTCGAGGTGTGCTGGCTGCTGCCCGCCGACCTGCTGGGCGAGGACACCGCGATGCGCACCGCACCGCTGGACCTCGACGCCGAGATCGCCCGCTACGGCGCGGACACCCCCGGCGGGATCGGCGTCTCGGTCAGCGCCTGAGAACTCAGGACGGCCGCCCCTCAGGACGGCTCGGAGAGGTCCACCCGGTAGCCGGTGCGAGCGGAGAACCGCGCGGTGACCGAGAAGCGGTCGCCGCGCACCAGCGTGTGCCGCCATTCCACCGGCCGGTCACCGGCGAGCCCGAGCCGCTCGATCGACAGCGCCGCGACGCCCTCGTCGATCCCGAGCAGCTCCTGCTCGCCGCGCGCCGGGAGCACGGCGCGGATGTTCTCGTCGCCGCCGTCGACCCGGATGCCGCAGCGGCGGCGGTACTCCGGGTAGAGACCGGTGTGCGAGAAGTCGATGTCGAGCAGCGGTGCGGCGAGGTCCTCCGGCAACCACACCCGGTCGACGGCCAGCGGCTCGGAGTCCGCGAGCCGCAGCCGCTCCAGGTGCACCAGCGGGGTGGACTCCTCGAGACCGAGCCGGGCGGCGATCACGCCGTCGGCCCGGACCTCGAAGGTCCGCACCACGCTGCGCTGGGTCCGCCCGGCCGCCTCGACGGCCACGTAGAGCGAGTAGGGCTCGTCGAGCGACTGCTCGATCGGCAGCGGCCCGGCGGGCCGGGCGACCCGGCCCCGCCCGGCGACCACGACGCCGTCCTCGCGCATGCGGCGCAACGCCTCACGCACGGTGTGCCTGCTGACCGAGTACTCCGAGGCGAGGGCGAACTCACCCGGCAGCGCCGTCGCGAACTCGCCCTCGTCGAGCCGGCGGCGGAGATCGGCGAGCAGCTGCTGCCACAGCGGCGTCCCCCCGCCGCGCTCCAGTACGCGCCCACTCATGGACACACCGTAGGGCTCAGGTGTCGGCGCCGATCGTCCGGCGTCGGGTCAGCCACACGCCGACCGCGACCACGCCCACCGCGATCAGCGCCGTCATGCCCAGGTCGAGGCGCGAGTCCTCGCGGGAGGCCATGTAGATCAGCACCACCGGGATGACGACGATGACGGCCCAGGTGAGCACCGGGAACGCCCACATCTTCACCGGCATCGCGACGCCCTCGCGCTCCAGCGTGCGGCGCATCCGCAGCTGGGAGACCGCGATGACCAGGTAGACCAGCAGCGCGACCGCACCGGAGGTGGCGAGCAGGGTCTTGAACACGTCGTCGGGAAAGACGTAGTTGGCGATCACCGCGAGGAACCCGATGATCGTCGAGCCGAGCACCGCGTAGCGCGGGACGCCTTGCGAGGTGGTCCGGTTGACGATCGCCGGGGCCTGGTTGCGGCGGCCGAGCGAGAACAGCATCCGCGACGCGGTGTAGAGCGCGGAGTTCAGGCAGCTCGCGACGGCGACCAGGACCACGACGTCGACGATGAGCTTGGCGCCCGGGATACCCAGCACCTCGAGCGCGGTCTGGTACGAGCCGGACTCGGGCAGTCGCGGGTCGGTCCACGGCACGATCGCGACGACCAGCAGGATCGAGGCCAGGTAGAAGATCCCGATCCGCCAGATGACCGAGCGGGTCGCCTTGCCGATCTGGTACGCGGGGTTACCGGACTCGGCCGCCGCGATCGTCACGATCTCGGTGCCCATGAAGCTGAACATCGTCACCAGGACCGCCGCGATCACCGCTCCGGGGCCGTTCGGCATGAACCCGCCTTGGTCGACGAGGTGGGAGAACCCGCTGACGTTCCCGCTCGCGCCGGGCAGGATCCCCAGCACGGCCAGGGCCGCGACGACGATGAACGCGATGATCGCGGCCACCTTGAGCAGCGCGAACCAGAACTCGAACTCGCCGTAGTTGGCGACCGAGAACAGGTTGGTGACGGTGAGCAGCAGGGTCACGACCAGCGCCCAGCCCCACTGCGGGACGCCGGGGACCCAGGAGTTGAGGATCGTCGCCGCGGCGGTGGCCTCGACCGGGATGACCAGGACCCAGAACCACCAGTAGAGCCAGCCGACGGTGAACCCGGCCCACGGCCCGATCGCCCGGTCGGCGTAGGTGGAGAACGAGCCGGAGTCCGGGTGGGCCGCGGCCATCTCGCCGAGCATCCGCATCACGAGGACGACCAGCGTCCCCGCCAGCAGGTACGCGAGCAGGACGGCCGGTCCGGCCTTCGCGATCGCGCTGCCGGAACCGATGAACAGGCCGGCGCCGATGACGCCTGCGATGCTGATCATCGTCACGTGCCGCTGGCGCAGGCCGGCGCTGAGTTCGCCGGTCTCCTGCGCGGGGGCGGTCTGGGTCATGTGAGTCCCCCTGTGCTGCGTGGCCCGGCGGTCGCCGGTGCGCCGCGCAATGTTCACCCGTCCGGACGTCCGCGGGAAGACCCTGACGATCACGAGTTCGTCGCCGTGCATGACGGTCGAGTTAACGTGACCCTCGTGACGGCATCCGGGAGTGGATTCAGCGCCGATTGGCGAGGCGCGTGCGACTCCGTCTGGCGTAGCGCGGTCACCCACCGCTTCGTCGACGAGCTGTGGGCCGGGGCCGTCGACCGTGGCGTGCTGCGGCACTACCTGGAGCAGGATCACGAGTTCGTCGACGCGTTCCTGGCGCTGCTCGGCGCCGCCGTCGCGCACGCCGACGACCCGGCCGCGCGGGTGCGGCTCGCGCAGCAGCTCGGCCTGGTCGCGGGCCCGGAGAACGACTTCTTCACCCGGTCGCTGGCCGCGCTCGGCAGCACCGGGCTGCGGGCCAGGGCCGCGCCGACGACCGGGTTCCTGGACCTGATGGCCGAGGCGCGCGACGACGGGTACGCCGAGGCGCTGGCCGTGCTCGTCGTCGCGGAGTGGCTCTACGCCGACTGGGCCGCCCGGGACGCCGACGCGCCCGCCGACCCGGTCTGCCGGGAGTGGATCGACCTGCACCGCGGGCCGGAGTTCACCGCGTGGGTGGAGTTCCTGCGCGCCGAGCTGGACCGGGTCGCTGCCGGTCTCGACGAGGAGCGCCGGGCCCGGGTCGCGGCGATGTTCGTCCGCGCCGTGAACCTGGAGCTCGCGTTCTTCGACGCCGCCTACGCGCCGGTGTAGCGGACCACGGCCTTCACGATCTGAGCCCGCGCGACGGTGACCCCCGCGGACGTCGCGACGGCACCGGCGAACACCGACCGCCCGGTGCGTCTGTCGAGCGTTCCGCGGAACGCGACCGTCCCGCCGTGCGTCGCCGGGGCGATCAGGGTCGACGCGGTCGAGACGGTGACCGCGTGCTCCGCCGTGCTGAGTGCCGGGAGCGCCGCCAGCAGCGCCGCGACCTCCAGCCCGACCGCCAGGGCGCCCGCGTGTGCGCCGCCCGCACCGTTCCCGGCCAGGTCGCCGACCTCGAA
This sequence comes from Pseudonocardia phyllosphaerae, assembly GCF_046546475.1. Taxonomy (NCBI): domain Bacteria; kingdom Bacillati; phylum Actinomycetota; class Actinomycetes; order Pseudonocardiales; family Pseudonocardiaceae; genus Pseudonocardia; species Pseudonocardia phyllosphaerae. The sequence goes on along the minus strand of NZ_JBKGXS010000001.1, from coordinate 532,332 downwards.
CTCGACGCCGGCGGCCGGGTCGGCCGGGTCGATCAGCCGGGCACCGAACGCCGCCTGCAGCGGTACGGCCAGCACGACGGCGACACGGTCGGTGAGGGCGGTTCCGGCGAGCGGTGCCGGGTCGGTGGTCATCGGGAGAGTGTGCGCCCGCCATGTGGACGGCACTTCTCCACAGGGTGACCCACATGTGCACAACCCTGTGGACAACCGCGCCGGGCCGGTGCGCCGGGTTAGCGTGCCGGGCATGAACGAGCACGTCGTCGTCACGACCACCACCGACAGCGCGGAGGCCGCGCGCGACCTCGCCGTCAGCGCCGTCGAGAACCGGCTCGGGGCCTGCGCCCAGATCGTCGGACCGGTCACGAGCGTCTTCCGTTGGGAGGGCGCGGTGCAGACCGAGCCCGAGTGGCGGGTCGAGATCAAGACGGCCGCGGACCGGGCCGACGCGCTGACCGCACACCTGACCGAACAGCACTCCTACGACGTCCCCGAGGTGATCGTGACGCCGATCGGCGGCGGGGGCACGGACTACCTGGAGTGGGTGGTCGGCGAGACACGGTGAGCCCTTGCCGTGGTCGGCACGGCGAAGCATAGTGTTCGCCATGCCTAACTCTCGTCTCCGCTGGCTCCGAACTCTGCTGGGGATCGCGCTGGCCGCAGCCGTGCTGGCCGGCTGCGGGGCGGCCCCGGACGGAGGCGCGGGCGGGGCGCAGGAGGGCGAGCGGCGGCCGAAGGTGCTCGCGACGTTCACCGTCATCGCCGACATGGCCCGCCAGGTCGGCGGCGACCGGGTGCAGGTCGACTCGATCACCCGCCCGGGCGCGGAGATCCACGACTACGAGCCGGTGCCCGACGACCTCGTCCGCGGCGAGGACGCGGACCTGGTGCTGGACAACGGACTCGGCCTGGAGCGTTGGTTCGAGCGGTTCGTCGACCGCACCGGCGCGCAGACCGCGACGCTCAGCGACGGCGTCGCCCCGATGCCGATCGCGACCGGCGAGTACCGCGACAAGCCGAACCCGCACGCCTGGATGTCGCCGGTGGCCGGGGTCCGCTACGTCGAGAACATCCGCGACGCGCTCACCCGGCTCGACCCGGCGGGCCGCGACGTCTACGCCGCCAACGCCGCGCGCTACTCCGGTGAGATCCGGCAGGTCGGCGACACCCTGCGCAAGGAGCTCGGCGCGCTGCCCCCGGCCCAGCGCACCCTGGTGAGCTGCGAGGGCGCCTTCTCCTACCTCGCCCGCGACACCGGCATGCGCGAGGCGTACCTGTGGCCGGTCAACAGCGAGGCCGAGGGCACCCCGCAGCAGATCGCGTCGGTGATCGGCACCGTCCGCAAGGACAAGGTGCCCGCGGTGTTCTGCGAGAGCACCGTCAACGACTCCGCGCAGCGCCAGGTCGCCAACGAGACCGGCGCCCGGTTCTCCGGGCCGCTCTACGTCGACTCGCTGTCCGCCGCCGACGGCCCGGTGCCCAGCTACCTGGAGCTGCTGCGCCACGACGCGAAGACGATCAGCGACGGGCTCACCGGGAAGCGCTCGTGACGCCCGATCCGGTACTCGACGACCCCGTGCTCGACATCGAGGACGTCTCGGTGCACTACGGCGAGGTCACCGCGCTGTCCGGGGTGAGCCTGCGGCTCGGCACCGGCACCGTCTGCGGGCTGCTCGGCACCAACGGCTCGGGCAAGTCCACCCTGTTCGGGACGACGATCGGGCTGGTCCGGCCGTCGTCGGGCACGGTCCGGCTGCTCGGCGGCGGTGTCGCCGAGGCCCGGCGCCGTGCGGCCGTGGCGTACATGCCGCAGACCGAGGCGATCGACCGCGACTTCCCGGTCGGCGCCCGCGACGTCGTCCTGACCGGCCGCTACGCGCACATGGGGATCACCCGGCGCCCGCGGCGCGCCGACCGCGACGCCGTCGACACCGCCCTGGAGCGCGTCGGGATGACCGGGCTCGCCGACCGGCAGATCGGGCGACTGTCCGGGGGCCAGCGCAAACGCGTGTTCCTGGCCCGGGCGATCGCGCAGGACGCGCCGCTGCTGCTGCTCGACGAGCCGTTCGCCGGGGTCGACCGCGGTACGCAGGAGGAGATGACCCGGGTGCTGCACGAACTGCGCGACGACGGCCGCACCGTGCTCGTCTCCACCCACGACATCACCGGTGTGGAGCGGCTCTGCGACCGGGCGGTGCTGCTCGCGACCCGGCTGCTCGCCGACGGGACGCCCGCGCAGGTGCTCACCCCGGACGTCCTGGGGCGGGTGTTCGGGTTCACCGACGCCGAGGAGGTGGCGGCGCCGTGATCGCCTGGCTGATCGAACCGCTGCAGCACGGCTTCATGCAGCGCGCGCTGATCGCCGCGATCGTCGCCGGCGCCACCGGCGGCCTGCTGTCCTGCTGGCTGACGCTGGTCGGCTGGTCGCTGATGGGCGACGCCGTGTCGCACGCCGTGCTGCCCGGGGTGGTGCTGTCCTACATCATCGGCATCCCGTTCGGGGTGGGCGCGTTCGTGTTCGGCGCCGGCGCCGTCGGGCTGATCGGGGTGGTCCGGCGGACGTCGCGGGTGAAGGAGGACGCCGCGATCGGCGTCGTGTTCACCGGACTGTTCGCGCTCGGGCTGGTGCTGATCTCGCGGACGCCGAGCAACACCGATCTCATGCACATCCTGTTCGGGAACCTGCTGGGCCTGTCCTTCTCCGACGTCGTCCAGGTCGTGGCCCTCGGGCTGTTCACCGCCGCGGTGGTCGCGGTGAAGCGGCGCGACTTCACCCTCGTCGCGTTCGACCGGACGCACGCGCACGCGATCGGGATCGATCCGCGTCGCGTCGAGGCGCTGCTGCTGGGGCTGCTCGCGCTGGCCGTCGTCGTCGCGTTGCAGGCGGTGGGGATCGTGCTGGTCGTCGCGGTGCTGATCGTGCCGGGGGCGACGGCGTACCTGCTGACCGACCGGATGGACCGGATGCTGCTCGCCGCGGTCGGTGTCGCGGTGCTCGCGGCCGTCGGCGGAACCTACGTCAGCTACCACGGCAACGTCTCGACCGGCGGTTCCGTCGTGCTCTGCCTGACCGCCCAGTTCCTCCTGGCGTACCTGTTCGGGCCGCGACACGGGCTGCTCGCCCGGCGCCGGGTCCGTCGCGCCGCCGCCGTCCGTGAACCCGAGCTCGTCTGACCCGCCCGCTCGTCCACTTGTCCGCTCGTCCGCTCGTCCGCTCGTCCGCTCGTCCGCTCGTCCGAGAGGAGTACGACCATGGCGCGGAACGCCCGTGCGCTGCAGAGGTTCGTGACCGCGATGCGCACGTCGGACCGTTCGGCGAGCCCGCCGCGGAACCCGCCGCGTCCGCGGGAGGGTGGCGCGCCGCCGCGGCGTACGCGGCGCTGATCCTGCGGCCGGGGTGCCCGGTCCGTGCGTCGAAGCATCATCGCCGGTCGCAGCGTTTGCGATTGCGAACGCAATTCGCACGCTCGTTCGATTTCTGGTACACTGGCAGCATGACCGCGGTCCAGGAACCACCCGTCACCGACACCGGTGACCATGGTTCCGCGCGGGTCGACTACGCCCTGATGCAGGTCGCCATCGAACAAGCGGCGCTCAGCGACTCCGATGTCTCCGAGGCCGAGCTGATCGACGAGCTCCAGCAGCTGGAGGCGTTGACCAACTCCCTCGCCGCCCTCCGCGCGACCCGGATGCGGCACTTCGCCCGCACCCACGTGGCGAACCAGATCGCGGCCGGCGCCGACGAGCCCGAGAAGCTCGAACGCTCCGTCGCCTCGCAGATCGGGATGGCCTGCAAGATCTCGCCGTTCACCGCACGGTCCCGGATGCGGATCGCCCGCGATCTCCACGACGGATTCACCCACCTACGGGCACTGTTCGTCGCCGGGGAGCTCTCCGAGGACACCGTCGCGGCGATCGTGACGGCGGCCGGTGATCTGTCGGCGCGGGACCGGGCCCTGCTCGATTCGCGTCTGGCCGAGCACGACCTCACCGGCCGTGGCATCGGGCGGCTGCGCGATCTCGTCCGGCGGCTGGTCGCCGAGATCGCGCCGGAGAAGTTCCGCGACCGCGCCGAACAGGCGAAAGCCGAGCGACGGGTGACGCTGCGGCCCGCGACCGACGGGATGGCATATCTGACCGCGTACCTTCCGGTCGCCCAAGGTGCGGCCTGCCTGGCCGCACTGCAGAAGGCGTTCACGAACCTCTCCTGCAACCCGGCACCGCTCACGCGTACCCGCGCTCAGGTCATGGCCGACACCCTCGTCGAACGACTCACCGGCAAGACGACAGCGACCGACGTCGACGTCGACGTCGACGTCATGGTCCCGCTCGCGGCGCTGCTCGACCAGGACAGCCCGCTACCGGCCGAGATCCCGGGCTACGGGCCGATCCCCGCGGACATTCTGGCGTCGACCACCGGACGGAAGACGTTGCGCCGCCTACTGACCCGCGACGGGACCGTGATCGGCGGCGACTCCCGCCGACGCACCTTCACCGGCCCGCTCGCCGAGTTCATCCGCGCCCGCAGCCGCAACCGCTGCACCGAGCCCTACTGCGACGCACCCGTCCGCCACATCGACCACGTACTACGGGCCGCCGACGACGGCCGCACCGAGTTCGACAACGGACGCGGGGTCTGCGAGTTCCACAACCACGTCCGCGAGCAACCCGGATGGACCGTGGAGCGGACACCGGACGGATTCCGCACCACCACACCCACGGGTCACCAGTACCTCGGGCCCGATCCACCCGCTTCCGAACCGGAACGAGAACCGGACTGAGCCGGGCGGCGCCTCAGCGCGTCGTCCGACGAGTTCCACGGCCCGCGCCTTCTTGTCGGGACCTGCTTTCAGCTGGAGAACAGCTGGATCAGGTTCCCGCAGGTGTCGTCGACAACCGCGATCGTCACCTCGCCGGCAGGAGTGGGGCGCTGGACGACGGTGGTCGCCTGATCCGTATCGAGCCGTTCCACCTCTGCCCACACATCGTCGACCTCGAAGGCGGCCAGCGGGATGCCGTCCTCGACCAGCGCCGACTTGAAAGCCTTCACGGCCGGGTGGACATCGGGCTCGAGAAGCAGTTCCGGGCCGTCCGTATCACCGGGGGCCGTGACCGTGAGCCAGCGATACTCACCGAGCGGGATGTCGTGTTTGATCTCGAAACCCAGTACACCGCAATAGAACCGCATCGCCTGGTCTTGATCGTCGACGTAGACATTGCAGTAGGACACCTTCACCATCACGTTGCTCCCGGAGTATCCGGCCAACGCTGCGCTATCTCGCGCAGCGGGCGAGTGTCGAGGTCGTGGAACTTGTAACGCCCTTGCCGCCTGACGATGACCAGTCCGGCGTCTTCCAGAACCGCGAGATGCTGAGAGACGGCCTGCCGGGTCGGAGAGATTCCCCGTTCGAGTAACGCGCCACAGAGTGCGTACAACGTCTGACCGTTGACTGCTGCGAGTGCATCGAGGAGCGCGCGCCGAGTCGGATCGGCGAGGGCCCGGTAGATGTCACCCACGTCCGGAACGATAGGCAAGTCACTGCTTGCCTGTCTACTCCAGTCGTGACCCCACACGACGTTTCCCGGTCGGGAAGCTGGCATCCGTGCCCCACGGTCGTACGGTGAGGTCGTGGCCGACGTTTCCGCGGACGGCGAGATGGTCCGCCTGAGCGACGGCGCAGCCTTGTGGGTGGTCACCGACAACGAGCACCGGCACGATCTGTCCGGGTTGGTGTTCCTGCACGGCGGGGCCGGGATGTGGGACTACCTCGAACCCGTGGCCGGGCTCGCCCGCGACTCGTACCGGACGCACCGCTACGACCAGCGGGGATGCGGACGCTCCTCGACGCCTACAAGGCCCGGCAGCGCCTGCGCCTCACCGATGCCGAGAGCGAACGGCTGGAGCACCTGAGCCGGCGGGACCGGACGTGGGCGGAAGAGATCGAATGGCGCACGCTGTCGTGGCTCCCCGACTTCGTGGGGCAGGACGCCCGCGACCGCGCTGCGGCTGACGCCCGGACGCCACTCGCGCTCAACATGGAGTGCAATCGCGCCTTCAGCCGCGAGGCCGCCGCCTGGTCCGAGGATGACGAGCGTCGCCGCTGGAGCGACGTGACCTGCCCGGTGTGGATCATCCACGGGCGGAGGATCCCCGACCTGCCGACGGTCCGGAGCTGCTCGCCTCGATCCTGCCGGACGGAAGGTTCTACGAGGTGCCCGGCGCGGGCCATCAGCCGTGGCACGAGCGCCCGGACGTGATCGCTCGGATTCTCACCGGCACGCCCGAGCGTCGCTGAGGCTCACGGACGACCGGACAGCACCCCTACCGCTTCACCGCTGGTCAGAGCGCTGTTCCGGCCGGTCCGCGAACGACAGGTCAGGCGTTCTCGGTCTCCCGCGCCCGCAGGTCCTTGCGCAGAATCTTCCCCGCGGCCGACTTCGGGATCTGCTCGATGAACTCCACGGCCCGCACCTTCTTGTGCGGCGCCACGCGCTCGGCGACGAAGGCCGTGACGTCGTCCTCGGAGAGCTCGGTGCCCCCCTGCTTGACCACGAACGCCTTCGGGATCTCCTCGCCGTCGGCGTCCTTGATGCCGATCACGGCGGCGTCGGCGATGGCCTCGTGAGTCAGCAGCAGGGCCTCCAGCTCGGCAGGCGGGACCTGGTAGCCCTTGTACTTGATCAGCTCCTTGACCCGGTCGACGATCGAGAAGACACCCTCGTCGTCGACCACGGCGATGTCGCCGGTGTGCAGGAAGCCGTCCTCGTCCTTGGTCGCGGCGGTGGCGTCGGGGTTGTTCAGGTACCCCACCATCACGTTCGGGCCCTTGATCCACAGCTCGCCGCGCTCGCCGACGCCGACCTCCTCGCCGGTGCCCGGGTCGACCAGCTTGCACTCGATGTTGGGCAGCGCGAAGCCGGACGAGTCGAGGCTGAGGTCCCCGCGGTCGTCGGGCATGCAGTGGCTGACCGGGGACGTCTCGGTCATGCCGTATCCCTGCAGCACGGTGCAGTTCAGCTTGTTCGCCACGGTGCGGCCGAGCTCGCCGTCGAGCGGCGCCGCGCCGGAGAAGATGACGTCGACGCTGGACAGGTCGTAGGTGTCGACGACCGGGTGCTTGGCCAGCGCGACCGCCACCGGCGGGGCGATGTAGAGCCGGTCGACCTCGTAGTCCTGCACGATCCGGAGGAACTGCTCGAGGTCGAACTTCGGCATCGTGACGACCGTGGCCCGGGCCTTGAGGCCCTGGTTCATCATCACCGTCATGCCGTAGATGTGGAAGAACGGCAGGAACGCCATGATCTTGGTCTGGTCGGTGACGTCGCCCATCACCTCGATCTGCGCGAGGTTCGCGATCAGGTTGCGGTGCGAGAGCACGACGCCCTTGGCGAGCCCGGTGGTCCCCGACGAGTAGGGCAGCACCGCGGTGTCGTCGGCGGTCGTCGCGAGCTCGGGCACCGGCCCGCCCGACGACGCCAGGTCGGCCAGCGAGTCGTGGCCATCGACCGGGTCGATGGTGAGGACCGCGTCGGCGGACAGACCCACCTCCTTGGCCGCGGCCACCGCGGTCTCCAGGAACGGCGACACGGTGATCACCAGCTTCGCCCCGGAGTCGCGCAGCTGGTGCGCGAGCTCACCGGACGTGTACATCGAGTTCGCACTGGTCACGATGCCGTTGGCGCGCAGGATGCCGTGGAACAGCGCCGCCCACTGCGGCAGGTTCGGCGCGAACAGCGCGACGACGTCGCCCTTGCCGATGCCGCGGGCGGCCAGCCCGGCCGCGATCTTCTCGACCAGGTCCCAGAGCTGGGTGTAGGTCAGCTGGTCACCGGTGGTGCCGTCGAGCAGCGCCACCGAGTCGGCCTGCTCCCCGAACCCCTCACCGCGGAGCCCGTCGGCGAACAGGTACTCGGTCAGCGAGACGTCCGGGATCTCGACGTCGGGGTACGGGCTACGCATCGACAAGGGTTCGCTCCTTCGCGAGTCCAGCGGGCCGGGCAGGGCCCGCGGGCCCGCCCGGTGTGTCCGGTCTCATGCTAGGCCGAACGGGCGGCCCGGTGGGGCGCCGGCCGCGTCCCGTCACGTGGGATCGTTGTCGGCCGTCGAGAGCCACGGTGGCGCGAGCCCGCCACGGGCGCGACGGGACGGAGGATGATGACGACCTCGCACGGGCGATCCCCGCTGCGCACGGAGCTGTTCCGGCGCAAGCCCATCCGGCCGCCGTCGGAGACGAGCACGACCGGCAGCGGCGGGCTGGCCCGCACGATCGGCACCTGGCAGCTGGCCGCGTTCGGAATCGGCGCGACGATCGGCACCGGCATCTTCTTCGTGCTGTCCTCCGCCGTCCCCGACGCCGGGCCCGCCGTCGTGCTGTCGTTCGTGCTCGCCGGCGTCGCGGCCGGGCTGTCGGCGCTCTGCTACGCGGAGATGGCGTCGGCGGTCCCGCTGTCGGGCAGCACCTACTCCTATGCCTACGCCACGCTCGGCGAGGTCGTCGCGATGGGCGTCGCCGCCTGCCTACTGCTGGAGTACGCGGTCTCCGCGGCCGCCGTCGCCGTCGGGTGGAGCGGGTACCTGGCCGCGGCGATCCGGGCGCTGACCGGCGTCGAGCTGCCGCACGCGATCCTCGCCGCCCCGTGGGACGCCGACCCCGGGGTGATCAACCTGCCCGCGGTCGTCCTGGTGCTGCTGTGCATGACGCTGCTGATCCGCGGAGCCAGCGAGTCCGCCCGGCTCAACATGATCATGGTCGTGATCAAGCTGGTCGTGCTGGCGATGTTCGCGGTCGTCTGCTTCACCGCGTTCGACATCGACCGCTTCGCCGACTTCGCCCCGTTCGGCGCCACCGGCGTCACCTCGGCGGCCGGGGTCATCTTCTTCTCCTTCATCGGCCTCGACGCCGTCTCCACCGCCGGTGACGAGGTCCGCGACCCGCAGCGCACGATGCCGCGCGCCCTGCTGCTGGCGCTGGTCGTGGTGATCGTGTTCTACGTGCTGGTGACGGTCGCGGCGCTGGGCACCCAGCCCTGGCAGGACTTCGAGGGCCAGTCCGAGGCGGGTCTGTCGACGATCCTCGACCACGTCACCGGCGCCCCGGTGTGGGGAACGGTGCTGGCGCTCGGCGCCGTCGTGTCGATCTTCTCGGTGACCCTGGTCGTGCTCTACGGCCAGACCCGCGTGCTGTTCGCGATGGGCCGCGACGGCATGATCCCGCCGCTGTTCGCGCGGGTCAGCGACCGGACCCGGACGCCGGTGCAGAACACCGTGCTCGTCTGCCTGTTCGTCGCGGTGCTGGCCGCGCTGGTCCCGCTCGACGACCTCGTCGACGTCGTCTCGATCGGCACGCTCACCGCCTTCGTCGTCGTGTCGCTGGGGGTGCTGGTGCTGCGGCACCGCGAGCCGGATCTGCCGCGCGGGTTCGTCGTCCCCGGCCATCCGGTGATCCCGATCCTGTCGATCCTGGTGTGCGGCTACATCCTGATCGGGCTCAGCGCGACGACGTGGCTGGTCTTCGCCGCCTGGGTGGCGGTGTTCCTGCTGGTCTACGTGTTCTACGGCCGGAAGCACTCGGTGCTCGCCCGCACCCGCAACGAGGAGGCGTCGTGACCGTCGTCGTCGGATACCTGCCGCACGACGGCGGGCGGGAGGCCCTCGGGCTCGGCGCGGCGCTCGCCCGGACCCGCGACGAGCCCCTGGAGCTGGTGACGGTGGTGCCGCGGCAGTGGTCGTCGCGGCTCGCCGACGCCGAGGACGGGACACCCGCCGGCCGGATCCGCGCGCAGGCGCTCGCCCTGGCCCGCGATGCCCTGGCCGGGGCCACCGTGCCCGTCGAGCACCGGATCGTGCAGCGCCGCTCGGTGACCTCGGCGCTCGCCGACGCCGTCACCGAGCTGGGCGCGAGCACGCTGGTCCTCGGCTCGGCCGACGACGCCCCGGACGGCCGGATCCGGGCCGGGTCGACGGCGGAGAAGCTGCTGCACGCCTCGCCGGTGCCGGTCGCGCTGGCCCCGCGCGGACGGCAGGCGCCCGCCGGGTTCGACCGGCTGACCGTGGCGTTCTCCGACAGCAGCTCCTCGGTGCGCACCGTCGCCGCCGCGGTCCCGCTGGCCGCCGGGCTCGGGCTGACGCTGCGGGTGGCGAGCTTCGGCGTGCGCAACGCGACGATGTACCCGCCCGAGGTGGGCCTCGACGTCGAGGACTCGGTGCTGGACTCGTGGGCCGACCAGGCCGACGCCGCGCAGCGCCGGCTCGTCGACGACGGCGTCATCGGCCCGGACGTGCCGTGCGTGACCGGCACCGGCACCGGCTGGGACGCCGCGGTGGCCGCCGTCGGCTGGGAGCCCGGGGACCTGCTCGCCGTCGGGTCGTCCGGGTCGGGGCCGCTGGCCCGGGTGTTCCTCGGTTCGCGCGCGGCGAAGCTGCTGCGGAGTTCGCCGGTGCCCGCACTGGTGCTGCCCGGCTGACGCCGGTCAGTCGAGCAGGTGCTCGAAGGCCTTCAGGTTGGCCGTCGACTCGCCGTTGTCGGTGCGCCACGCGTACTCGCGGCGGATCGAGGAGGCGAAGCCGAGCTCGAGGAAGGTGTTGAAGTCGCCGTCGGCGGCGGCCAGCACGGAGCCGAGGACCCGGTCGATCTCCGCGGCGGTGACGGCGTGCCGCGGGATCCGGCCGACCAGGTGGATGTCGCCGACCCGGTCCAGGCAGTAGTGCACGCCGTAGAGCTTGGCGTTGCGCAGCAGCATGAACCGGTAGACGCCCTCGAAGTTCTCGTCGGGACGCCTGCACACGAACGCCTGCACGGCGAGGGTCTGCTCGCGCACGATCAGCCAGGTCTGGGTCTGCAGCCGGGCCTCGCCGGGCAGCGTGACCAGCCACTGGCCATCGCCGCGGTGGACGTGCTCGACCTCGGCCTCGGCCAGCGCGTCGCCGACCACGGTGTCCAGCGGCTCGCTCATGCGTCCCCCCGGGCCCGGGCGCGGAACTCCGCGCGGGCCTCGTCGTAGGCGCCCAGCAGGGCGTCGGTGGTGCGGTCCCAGGAGAACCGCCGGGCGTGCTCGGCCGCGACCCCGGACATCCGCGCGCGGCGCGCCGGGTCCAGCGCCAGCTCACCGAGTGCGTCGGCCCAGTCGGAGATGTCGTGCCCGGTCACCAGCAGCCCGGAGCGGCCCTCGGCGACGGCGACCGGCAGCCCGCCCACCCGGGCGGCGACGACCGGCGTGCCGCAGGCCTGCGCCTCCAGCGCGACCAGGCCGAACGACTCGTTGTAGCTCGGGACTGCGACGACGTCGGCGGCCCGGTAGACGTGCACCAGCTCGTCGCCGCCGCGCGGCGGGAGGAACCGGACGACGTCGGTGATCCCCAGCTCGGCGGCCAGCTCGTGCAGCGACGTCGGCTCGGCCAGCCCGGACCCGGACGGCCCGCCGGCGATCAGGACGACGAGCCGCTCGCGCAGCGACGGGGTGCGCGCCAGCAGCTCCGCGGCCGCGCGCAGCAGCACGTCGGGGGCCTTGAGCGGCTGGATCCGGCCGACGAAGGCGAGCACGACGGCGTCGCCCGGCAGGTCCAGGGCGGCACGGGCCGCGGCGGTGTCCCCCGGCCGGAACCGGTCGGTGTCCACCCCCGGCGGGATCGTGACGGTGCGGCGCGGGTCGGCGTCGTAGAGGTCGATGAGCTGCTTGGACTCGATCTCGGTGTTCGCGACGAGCCGGTCGGCCTCGGCGACGACCTGGTCCTCGCCGATCACCCGCACCCGCGGCTCCGGGGTGTCCCCGGCGGCCAGCGCGGCGTTCTTGACCTTGGCCAGGGTGTGCGCGGAGTGCACCAGCGGCACGCCCCAGCGGTCCCGGGCCAGCCAGCCGACCTGCCCGGACAGCCAGTAGTGCGAGTGCACGACGTCGTACCAGCCGGGGTCGTGGCGGGCCTCGGCCCGCAGCACACCCGCGGTGAACGCGCACAGCTGGCTGGGCAGGTCGTCCTTGCCGAGGCCCTCGAACGGGCCTGCGGCGACGAAGCGGACGGTCGCGCCCGGCGCCAGCTCCACCGCCGGCGGCTGCTCCGACGACGTGGCCCGGGTGAAGATCTCCACCTCGACGCCGCGGCGGGCCATCCGGATCGCGGTCTGGGCGACGTAGACGTTCATCCCACCGGCGTCACCGGTGCCCGGCTGCTCGGTCGGGGAGGTGTGGACCGAGACCACGGCGACCCGTCTCGGCAGTCCTTCAGTCACGCTTGCATCCTGACACGGCGCCCGCCGGCGAGCGCGGCCACCAGCGCCCGGACCGGGTCGGACGCGTGCCAGTCACCGCCGGTGCCCGGCCAGGCCGGGACGGTCACCGATCCGCCGCCGTCGAGGTCCACGACCAGCTCGTCGTGCCGCCGCAGCACCCCGTCCGGCGGGGTGGCGCCGAGCGCGGCACAGGCCAGGACGACCTCCGCGTCGGCGGTCCACGCCACGGCCTCCCCGGTGCCGCGGACGGTGCCGGTGACCTGCTCGGACGCGAGCGGCAGGTCGAGCAGGTCGGCGAGCGCCGCCGGGTCGTCGCCGCCGGGGACGGCCGCGGTGCCGCCGAGCGCCGGCAGCACCCACGGCGCGTCGAGGACGACGGCGTCCCCGGCCCGCGCGACCGCCCCGGTGACGGTGCGGACGTGCCCGGGCGGGTCGAGGTCGTCGAGATCCACGACGCCGTCGGCGAGGGCCGTGGCGAGCGCGCCGTACGCGGCGGCGGCGACCTCGCCGGTCACCGTGCGGTCCTGGTCGCCGAGCCGGTCCAGCAGCGCGGCCGCCTCACCGGTGCTCGCGGCACCGGCGCGGGTGCGGACGCCGATCGCCGCCAGCACCGTGTCGTCGAGGTCCGGGGCGGGCACCGGGTCGTACAGCCCGGCCAGCGACGACGCCGACGCCAGCCGCCACGCGTCCGGCCTGCGGCCGCCGAGCAGCGCGTTGCGGGCCAGCCACCAGGCGGTGTAGCCGGTGAGCAGCGCGGCGCGGGTGTCCCGCTCGGCGGCGAGCAGCGCCAGCGCGGCGGGCCAGCGGTCGTCGGCGACGAGGTCGAGGTCGCGCACGGCCCGTTCCTCGCCTGCGTCCGGGTGTTCGTCGAGGTAGGTGTCGCCGTCGTGCAGGACGTCCGGGTCGAACGCGACGACCGCGAAGCCGTCCAGTACCCCGGCGGCGCCCAGGGCGTCGCGGCCCGCGTCCAGCCAGGCGTCGTCGAGGACGCCGACCGGGGCGTCCGGGTCGAGCAGGTCACGGACCCGCGCGGCCGGGAGGACGAGCTCGTCGGCGCGGGCGGGGCGGCCGTCGTCGTCGGTCAGCGCGAGGGCGCCGAAGCGGTCGTCGCGCTCGGCGGACGGGGTGTCGAGCAGGGTGAGCACGGCGCGGGCCAGCGGTTCGGTATCCAGGCCGGCCTCGGCGTCGTCGACGGAGCGGGTGACGAGCTCGTGCAGCGCGGGCGCGTCGAGCAGGGCGTCCCGGTCGGCGTCGGTGGCGCCGAGGCGGCGCAGCAGCGGGTGCACCGCGTCCGGGTCGGCGATGCGCAGGCCGGGGATCTCCGGGGTGCCCGGCTCCGGCAGCAGGACGCCGGCCGGTCCGGCGGCGAGGCGGCCGTCGGCGAGCGGGACGGGCAGGGTCCCGAGCTCGGACGCGAGCCCGGGGACGGCGTCGACGGCCGGGGCGAGCAGCGCGTACAGCTCCCGCCACCACGACGGGGTCGCCTCGGCCCCGGTCAGCCGCCGCGCCAGCTCCGCCGCCCCGACCCGGTCGACGTCGAGTGCCGCCGGTGCGACGACCCCGGAGGCGACCAGCCGGGCGAACGCCGGGTCGGCCGCGGCGAGGAGCTCGGCGACACCGGGGGCCGCATCGGGGGCGCCGAGGTCGAGCACCTCGGCGCGGTCGGGGGTGAGGTCGGTGCCCCCGGCGCCCGGCAGCCACGGGGTGCGGGCCAGTTCGGCGGCGACCGCGTCGCGCAGCCGCCCGTCCAGCGGGGAGCGCGGGAACCCCGGGACCGGCACGAGCGCGGTCCGGTGTGCCGGGGCGACCGCCCGCACCAGGTCGGCGTAGGCCGCCGCAGCCGCGGTGACCAGCGCGGACGTCGCCGGGTCGTCGGTGCGGACGCGGCGCCGGTCGGGCTCCATCGGGAACGGCGCGAGCAGCCGGGCGGGCAGCGACAGCTGCTCGGCGGACGCGGTCGGGGCGTGCAGGACCTCGCCGGCGTCGGCGTCGTAGGGGGCCGGGGTGCCGTCCGGGTGCAGCGGCAGGGCCCAGCGGATCCCGCCGGTCCCGGCGACCCGGAACTCCCGTACCCCGGCCGGGCCGTCGATGCGGACGTGGTCGCCGTCGCCGGTACGGGTGAGCACCGCGTCGCCGGCCTCGATGCGGTGCAGCGCGGGCAGGGCGAGCAGCAGGTCCCCTGCGGTGGCGACGAGCTCGTCGAGCAGCGCGGCGGGCTCGGCGGCGGGCAGCCGGACGTCGGTGGCGCAGTCCTCCGGTGGCGGCTCCTCGTCGCTGGGCCAGGGCAGCCGCAGCGCGGGGACGCGGCCGTCGCGGGCCAGCTCCCCGGCCGCGGCGCCCCCGAGACCGGTGACGGTGGTGGCGGTGCGGGCAGCGGAGAACGCGACGCCGCCGGCCGCGGTGACCAGGCGGGGCGCGGTGCAGACGGCGAGCACCGCGGAGAACCCGACGCCGAACCGGCCGGTCAGGCCGTCGGCGTCCCGCTTGGCCGAGGCCCGCAGCGCGGCGAGCGCGGCGACGCCGTCGGCGGTCAGCGGCGTGCCGGTGTTGGCGACCCGCAGCTCGCCGTCGACGACGCGGGCGACGATCCGGCCGGGCACTCCGGCGGCCGTGGCGGCGTCGGCGGCGTTCTGCAGCAGCTCGGCGACCCAGGTGTCGGCGTAACCGCCGTGACGCAGGTCGTCCTCGGCGTTGACGTCCTCACGGAACCGGGTCGGCGACGACGACCACGCGGCCAGGACCCCGTCCCGCAGCGCCGCCGTGCCGAACGGGTCGGCGACACCGCTCAGCGCGAACCGGCCGGCTCGAGGTCCACCCCGTCGTCGTAGACCAGGGCGGAGACGTGGACCGGCGACCCGCCGACCCCAGTGACCGAGGAGTGCGCGCCGCAGCCGAAGCCGAACGCGACGACCTCGCCGTCGGCCGGGGCGGACCCGTTGGCGCACACGCCGAACGCGCCGCTCAGCGCACCGGCCAGTGGCACCAGGAAGCCGCAGGTCCCGCACTGCGCGGGGGCCGAGCGGGCCAGGTCCGCGGACGGGCCGCGCTCGCCGGACTCCCAGCGGTCGGCGGCGGCGTCGCGGCCCTCCGGGGAGAGCACGCGCTCGCGGCCGAGGCCGACCTCCCGGGCCACGTCGTCGACGGCCGGGTCGCCGGTGTCGACGTAGCCGGGCACCAGCCGCGGGTCGTCGGCCTCGACGGGCAGCAGGTCACCGGGCTTGAGGTCGTCCGGGCGGACGCGCTGGTCCCACGGCACCCAGGCCGGGGCGACGAGCGCGGTCGCGCCGGGCAGCAGCACGGTCTCGGAGACGGTGACCGGCTCGCCCTCGCCGGCGCTGGCCAGCGTCACGGCCCAGCGCCAGCCGCGGTAGCCGGGCAGCTCGGCGGCGAAGGAGTGGGTCAGCGCGCCGTCGTCCTCGTCGTGCGTGCCGAGGTGCATGCCGACGGCGGTGGCCGCGGCGGCCTCGCCCAGCTCGTCGGCGGCCTCGTCGATCGCGGCGGCCCGGGCGACGTCGACGGCGTCGCGCAGCTGCGACGGGACAGGCGCGGGCTCCGCGACGACGAACTCGATCTCCGCAGCGGGGTCGGCGCCGTGCTCCGGGTCGCGGGTGGTCGTCTCGCCAGTCACCTCCCCAGTGTGCCACCGGGCCCGGGCATGCTGGCCCGGTGCCCGCCCCCGAACGCCCGCGGCTCCCCCGCCGTACCGCACTGCTGCTCCCGGTCGCCCTCGCCGCGGCGGCCTGCACCACCGGCTCCGGCCCCGGCCTGCCCGACCCCGGCCGCGTCCCGGTGATCCGCCCGCAGGTCCTCGCCGAGCTCCCGCACGACACCACGGCGTTCACCCAGGGGCTCGAGCTGCGCGGCGGCACCCTCTACGAGGGCACCGGCCGCGAGGGCCTGTCCCAGCTGCGCACGCTGGACCCGGCGACCGGTGCGCTGCGGGACGCACGGCCGCTGCCGGGCGAGCTGTTCGGCGAGGGGCTCACCGTCTCCGGCGGCTCGATCTGGCAGCTGACCTGGAAGGACGGCGTCGCGCTGGAGTGGGATCGGGCGTCGCTGACCCTGCGCCGCACCGTGCCGCTCGACGGCCAGGGCTGGGGCCTGTGCCGCCAGGAGCTGCCCGGTGGCGCGGTCCGCATGATCCGCTCGGACGGCTCGGACCGGCTGCGGTTCCACGACGCGACAGACCTCGCCGAGACCGCCCCGCCGGTACCGGTGACGCTGAACGGCGCCCCGGTCCCGGAGCTGAACGAGCTGGAGTGCGTCGGCGACCGGGTGTGGGCGAACGTGTGGCAGACCGACCGGATCGTCCGGATCGACCCGGCCACGGGGGTGGTGGACCTCGTCGTCGACGCCGCCGGGCTGCTCGACGACGACCGCGCCGCCGGCGCCGACGTGCTCAACGGCATCGCACACGTCGCCGGGGACGAGTACCTGCTCACCGGCAAGCTGTGGCCGTCGCTGTTCCGGGTGCGCCTGGTTGCGCCGCCCGGGTGACGCTCGGGGTACGTACCCCGGTTTCTGTCGGTGACGTACTGCACGATGGACGGGTGCACGCATCCGGCGACCCGAACCAGCAGGCGCCCGGCACCGGCGTGCCCGGGCCACCGCCCTCCGACGGGCCGGGCGGGCGGCCGCGCGGCCCGAAGAAGCTGACCGTCACCCGGGTCGCCGCGCACCGCAGCCGGGAGCTCAGCGGCCGCGCGGTCGCGCAGTTCCGCCGCGCGGTGACCGCCGACGGCGCGGACCGGTCGGGACTCACCGCGCTGACCTACGCGACGATGACGACCTACGCGCTCGACGCCGCGGTCGCCGTCGCGCTGGCCAACACGCTGTTCTTCGCGGCCGCGACCGCGGAGTCGAAGGCCAACGTCGCGCTCTACCTGGCGATCACCGTCGCCCCGTTCGCGCTGGTCGCGCCGGTCATCGGGCCGCTGCTGGACCGGATGCAGCGGGGCAGGCGGATCGCGATGGCCGCCTCCTGCGCGGGCCGGTCGGCGCTGGCGGTGCTGCTGGTGTTCCAGCTCGACACCTGGGTGCTGTACCCGGCCGCGCTCGGGATCATGGTGCTGAGCAAGTCGTTCCTGGTGCTCAAGGCGGCGGTGACGCCGCGGGTGCTGCCGTCGACGATCACGCTGGCGACGACGAACTCCCGGCTGACCACGTTCGGCATGGCCGCCGGTGGCGTGGCCGGCGGGGTCGCGGCCGCGGCGGCCTGGGGGTTCGGCTCACCGGGTGCGCTGTGGTGGGTGGCCGTCGTCGGCGTCGCCGGGGCGGTGCTGTGCCTGCGGATCCCGCGCTGGGTGGAGTCGACGGCCGGGGAGCAGACCGCGGCGGTCCCCGCCGGGCGGCGCCGTCCGAAGCGGCCGAAGGTCCCGGCCGGGCGGCCGGTGCTGGTCGCGCTGTGGGGCACCAGCGCGGTCCGGGTGCTGACCGGGTTCCTGACGCTGTTCGTCGCGTTCGTGGTCAAGGCCGGCACCGAGCATGCGCCGGGTGGGGACCCGTCGGCGCAGCTGTTCGTGATCGGCCTGGTCGGCGCGGCCGCCGGTGCGGGCCTGTTCCTCGGCAACGCCGTCGGCGCGCGGACGCGGTTCGGTGCGGCCGAGCCGGTGGTGCTGGGGTCGGCGGCGGCGACGCTGCTCGCCGCGGCCGGGGTGGCCGTGTTCCCGGTCGTGCCGGCGGCGGTGGTCGCGGCGCTGGTGGCGTCGTCGGCGAGCGCACTGGCGAAGGTGTGCCTCGACGCCGTGGTGCAGCGCGACCTGCCCGAGCACGCGCGGGCGTCGGCGTTCGGACGGTCGGAGACGGTGCTGCAGCTGGCCTGGGTGCTCGGCGGCGCGATCGGGGTGCTGGCCCCGCACGACTCGTTCCGGACCGGGTTCGTGATCGTCGCCGTGGTGGTGGGGCTGTTCGCGGCGCAGGCGACGGCGCTGCGCCAGGGCGTGACGCTGGTGCCGGGACTCGGGGTGCGGCCGTCCTCGGCGAAGGCCCCGACCGGCGGAGCCGGCGGGCCCCGCGCCGCGGACCCGGACGCGACGGTGGTGCTCGCCCGCCCGGACGAGGCGCCGACCCGGGCGTTCGGGCCGGGAACCGGGGGTCCGTAGGCTGGCCGGGTGATCGCAGGCAGCCGTCGCACCGGGCAGCGTCGTACCGGGCAGGCGGCGGTGCTGGCCGCGGCGGCGCTGCTGCTCGCGGGCTGCGGCGCCGACAAGCCCACGGTCACCTTCGACGTAGGCGGCAACGCCCTCGTCGCGGCCCCGACGCAGTTCTGCGACACGAAGATGCAGAACTGCGCCGACGAGCCGAACGCCCGGGTCGCCGCACCCGTCCCGCCGGGCACCGAGGTGAAGATCTCCGTGCCGGACGAGGTCTCCTCCGCGCCCTGGCAGATCGTCTACGCCTTCACCCGCCCCGGGCAGAAGGCCGCCGTCCAGCAGCGCGTCCCGCTGACCGAGCTGAGCGGCAGGAACGAGTACACCCTGCGCCTGCCCGAGCCGGGCGACACCCTGGTCACCGCCCAGGTGCAGCTCTACGGCCCGGCACCGTCGATCGACCCGCAGAGCCGGCAGATCCAGTTCCCGATCCGCGCCACCTGGGTGCTGGTCGGCGAGGGTGCCCCGGCCTGAGCCCGCGGGTCCGGGCTCAGCCGTCGAGGTCGCGTGCCACCGCGCGCACGACGTCCGCGGCGAGCTTGCAGGTCTTGCGGTCCGGGTAGCGCCCGTGCCGCAGGGACGGCTGCACCTTGGTGTCCAGCAGCCGCATCATGTCCTCGATCAGACCGTGCAGCTCCTCGGCGGGGCGCCGGGTGTTCTCGACCGCCGACACCTGCTTCTCGACCAGGCGGACGGACAGCGCTTGCGGGCCGCGGCGGCCCTCGGCCATCCCGAACTCCACGCGCTGACCGGACTTGAGCGCCTCCACGCCCGACGGCAGTGCGTCCTTGCGGACGTAGACGTCCGCGCCGCCGTCCTGGGAGAGGAAGCCGAAGCCCTTCTCCGCGTCGTACCACTTCACCCTGCCGGTGGGCACCGTGTTCCTCGATTCCTGCTGTGTACATGACAAACGCGTCCGAAAGACCCTCACGGAGTCATCCGGACGCGCCGGTCACCATGGTAACTCCTGACGACGAGGCCGGTCAGGAGTTTCGCGCCCCGGCCCCCAGGTCCAGCATGTCCGCCGAGCGCTCGCGCATCTCGACCTTGCGGACCTTGCCGGTGACCGTCATCGGGAACTCGTCGACGACCAGGACGTAGCGCGGGATCTTGTAGTGCGCCAGCTTCCCGGTCGCGTACTCGCGCAGGCTCTCGGCGGTGAGCTCCGGCGCGTCCTCGCGCAGCTGCACCCACGCGCAGAGCTCCTCGCCGTACTTGGCGTCCGGCACCCCGACGACCTGGGCGTCGACGACGTCGGGGTGGGTGTAGAGGAACTCCTCGATCTCGCGCGGGTACACGTTCTCCCCGCCCCGGATCACCATGTCCTTGATCCGGCCGGTGATGTTGACGTAGCCGTCGTCGTCCATGACGGCGAGGTCGCCGGTGTGCATCCAGCGCGCCCGGTCGATCACCTCGGCGGTCTTGTCCGGCTGCTCCCAGTAGCCGAGCATCACCGAGTAGCCGCGGGTGCACAGCTCACCGGGCTCGCCACGGGGCAGGATCGCGCCGGTGTCCGGGTCGACGACCTTCACCTCCAGGTGCGGGTGCACCCGCCCGACCGTGGAGACCCGGCGGTCCAGCGAGTCGTCGGCCCGGGTCTGGGTGGACACCGGGCTGGTCTCGGTCATGCCGTAGCAGATCGTCACCTCGGTCATGCCCATCCGCTCGACGACCTGCTTCATCACCTCCACCGGGCACGGCGAGCCGGCCATGATCCCGGTGCGCAGGGTGGCGACGTCGTAGTTCTCGAACTCGGGGTCGTTGAGCTCGGCGATGAACATCGTCGGGACGCCGTAGAGCGAGGTGCAGCGCTCCTGCTCGACGGCGGCCAGGGTCAGCTTCGGGTCGAACCCCGGCGCCGGGATGACCATCGTCGCGCCGCTGCTGGTGCACGCCAGGTTGCCCATGACCATGCCGAAGCAGTGGTAGAAGGGCACCGGGATGCAGACCCGGTCGGCCTCGGTGTAGCCGCAGATCCGCCCGACGTTGAACCCGTTGTTGAGGATGTTGTGGTGCGAGAGCGTCGCGCCCTTCGGGAACCCGGTCGTCCCGGACGTGTACTGGATGTTGATCGGGTCGTCCGCGGACAGCGACGCCTGGATCCCGGCGAGCCGCTCCCGGTCCGGGGCGTCCCCGCCCGCGGCGACGGCGTCCCACTCCGGCGAGCCGGTGATGAGCACCCGCTGCAGGTCCGGGCAGTTCCCGCGGACGTCGTCGATCATCGACACGTAGTCCGAGGTCTTGAACGCCGCGGCCGACACCAGCGTCGAGATCCCGGCCTGGCGCAGCACGAACTCCAGCTCGTGCGTCCGGTAGGACGGGTTGATGTTGACCAGGACGACGCCGATCTTGGCCGTCGCGTACTGGGTGAGCGTCCACTCGGCCGTGTTCGGCGACCAGATCCCCAGCCGGTCCCCCGGCACCACGCCCGCGCCCAGCAGCCCGCAGGCCAGGTCGTCCACGGCCTCGCGCAGCTCGGCGTAGGTCCAGCGGCGGCCGGTGGCGACCTCGACGAGCGCGTCGCCGTCCGGGACGCGGGCGGCGGTGCGGTCGAAGTCGTCGCCGATCGTGTCCCCGAGCAGCGGGGTGTCCGAGACGCCCGAGGCGTAGGACGGGACGGCGGGAGCGGAGGTCACGGCACTGTCTCCTTCGCGGTACGGCGCGGCACTCGCGTGCGCGTCCTCACATCCTGTCGCGCAGCCACCGCCCTGCCAACACCTCCGGCCCGACGAACAGTCACCGGCGACCGGAAACCCGGCGCCGGTCCGGTCAGAGCCCGCCGGTCTGCAGCAGCCGGTTCGCCGTGCCGCCGGTCCCGCCACCGGAGACCTTGCCCGGCACCGCGTGGTCGACGATCCATTTCTTGACCGCAGGGGCCGGGGCGTCTCCGCGGGCCTGCTTGTAGAGCGCCGCGACGCCGGCCGCGAACGGGGCGGCCATCGACGTCCCGCTGTAGGAGGCGACGCCGCCGCCCGGGACCGGCGCGACGATCCGCGAGCCCGGCGCGTAGAGCGAGACGCACTTCCCGGTCGAGGAGTTGGCAGCGCGGGCGTCCTCGATCGTCGAGTTCGCGACGACCGTGACACCCGGGATGGCCCGGGGCAGGGCCGCGCAGTCGTCGCCGCCGGTGTTGCCCGCCGACGACGACGCGAACACCCCCGCGTCGAGCATCCGCTGGACGGCCTTGCGCAGGATCGGGGAGTCGCCGTAGCTCCACGACATGACCGCCACCGACGGCGCCTTCTTGTGCTTCACCACGTAGTCGATGCCCTCGAGCAGCGAGGACAGGGTGCCGGTGCCGTTGCAGTCCAGCACCTTCACGCCGCGGACCCGGGCGGCCGGCGCGACGCCGTAGGTCTTCGACGCGGCGATCCCGGAGACGACGGTGCCGTGCCCGTCGCAGTCCTCCATGCGGTCGTCGATGGTGTCGGTCTCGAGCTTCGCGCGGCCGCCGAACTCGGGGTGGGTCGCGTCGACGCCGGTGTCCAGGACGAACACGTCCACGCCGCGGCCGTCGGCGGTGTGGGTGTACTTGCCGTTCAGCGGCAGCGACGGCTGGTCGATGCGGTCCAGGCCCCAGTTGCCGGGGTCCTGGGTGGCCTCGGTCAGCCCGCCGGCCGCCGGGGCGTCCTGCCGGGTCGCCTGGGCCACCAGCGGGCTGATCGTCCGGTCGTCCTCGACGCCGACGACGCCCGGCCGGGCCCGTAGCGCGGCGGCCTGGGCCGGGGCCAGCTTCGCGGCGAACCCGTGCACCGCGGAGTCGAACGTGGCGCTCGGCCGCACGCCCACCGACGCCACGGCGTCCCGGGTGCCCTCGGCCGACTCGGTCTGCACCAGGTAGCCGCCGCCGGTGGGCGCCGCCTCGGCCGCCTCGGCGGCGGGCGGGGCCGACGGCAGGGCGACGACCGCCGGGACGACACCGAGAGTGAGGACAGCGGCACTGACAGTGACCATGCGGACGACGCGCGAGCACAGGACGTTCACGGGGAGCGACGGTATGTGGTTGTGACGCATGGTGCGAGAGACACGATGGTGGCTGGGGTGACGCATGGGATCGGACGGGTGACGGACGGTGGTCCCGTCAGCCCTGGCGGCCGTGCACCGCGACCTCGGTCGCCTTCACCGCGAACCAGGCGCCCTGCCCCGGTTCCAGCGCCAGGTCGGCGACGGCGGCCGGGGTGACGTCGGCGGCGAGCCCGTCCACCCAGCCGGGGCCCCCGTCGACGGCACCGGCCCGCACCCGGACGGTGTCCCCGCGCGGTTCCAGCGCCGCGACCGTCACCCGGAAGGCGTTGCGCGGGCTGCCCTCCGGCCGGTCCCGGTGCACCGACACCGCCGACGGCGGGAACACCGCGACCGCGGGCTCACCGGTCGTCACCTCGACGCCCCGACCGGCGACGACGACGCCGTCGCCGGTCCGCACGCCGTCGTCCTCGGCGGTACCGGGGACCAGGTCGAGCCCGGCGATCCGGGCGGCGAACGCACTGCGCGGACGGGCCAGGACGTCGCGGGCGGCGCCCTGCTCCACGATCCGCCCGGCCTCCAGCACGACGACGCGGTCGGCGAGCACCAGCGCGTCGAGAGCGTCGTGCGTGACGAGCAACGCGGTCTGCTTGCCGTCGGCGATCACCCGGCGCAGCAGCGAGCGCATGGCCGGGGTGACGTCGACGTCGAGTGCGGCCAGCGGCTCGTCGAGCAGCAGCAGGCCGGGGTGCGGGGCGATCGCCCGGGCCAGGGCGACCCGTTGCTGCTGGCCGCCGGAGAGCTGCGCCGGGCGGCGAGCGGCGAGCGCGCCGACGCCGACGTCGTCGAGCAGGCCGCGGGCGCGCTGTTCGGCCTCGGCCTTCCCGACGCCCTGGGCGCGCGGCCCGAACGCCACGTTGGCCAGCGCGGACAGGTGCGGGAACAGCAGCGCCTCCTGGGCGAGGATCCCCACGCCCCGCCGGTACGGCGGCACGAACGCCCCGGACGCGGTGTCGAACAGGGTGCGCCCGCCGACGCGCAGCCGTCCGGCGTCCGGGCGCAGCAGCCCGGACAGCACGCCGAGCAGGGTGGACTTGCCCGCGCCGTTCGGGCCGAGGACGGCGAGCACCTCGCCGGGTGCGACCTCGAGCTCGACGTCGAGGGAGAACTCGTCGCGGTCCAGGCGCACGGCGAGCGAGACGCCGTCGGCCGGCGTTTCCGGGGTACCGGCTTCCGGGGTGTCGGCGCGTGCGCTCATCCGCGGCCGTCCACACCGCGCGGCCGGCCCACGATGATCACGACCAGGGAGACCACGACCAGCAGCAGCGACAGCGCGATCGCGCCGTCGGTGTCGTTCTCCCCCTGCAGGTAGACCAGCAGCGGCAGGGTGCGGGTGACGCCCTGCAGGCTGCCTGCGAAGGCGATCGTGGCGCCGAACTCGCCCATGCAGCGGGCGAAGGCCAGCACCAGCCCGGAGGCGAGGCCGGGCAGCACCAGCGGCACCGTCACCCGGCGGAACGCGAGCCCGGGCGAGGCGCCGAGGGTGGCGGCGGTGGCCTCGTAGCGCTCGCCTGCGGTGCGCAGCGCGCCCTCCAGCGAGACGATCAGGAACGGCATCGCGACGAAGGTCTGCGCCAGGATCACCGCGGCCGTGCTGAACGGGACGGTGATCCCGAAGCCGGCGTCGAGCACGCTGCCGACCAGGCCGTTGCGGCCCAGCAGGAACAGCAGCGCGAGCCCGCCGACGACCGGGGGCAGCACCAGCGGCAGCAGCACCACCGAGCGCAGCGCGCGCAGCAGCCGCGGCGCCCGGTTCAGCGATCCGCGGGCCAGCACGACGGCCAGCGGGCCGCCGAACAGCAGGCACAGCAGCGTCGAGGTGGCCGCGGTGGCCAGGGAGAGGGTCAGGGCGTCGGTCGCCGCGTCGCTGGTGAGCAGCGTCGGCATCTCCGACCAGTCGGCCTCCCACAGCAGGCCGAGCACCGGCAGCGCGATCAGCAGGAAGCCGATCGCGGCCGGTATCCACATCCACACGGGCAGACCGACCCCGGTCCCGTGCCGGTCGGCTCCGCGGTCGCGGCGCCGCGCCGGTGCGGCGTTCGTGGTCCCGGGGTCGGTCGCCGCGGTCACTTGCTGCCGAAGCCCGCCTCGGACAGGACCTTCCTGCCCTGCTCACCGGTCACGAACTGCACCCACTTCTGCGCCAGCTCGGCGTTCGGCGCGTTCTTCAGCACGGCGATCGGGTAGTTGTTGACCGCCTGGGCGGCCTGCGGGAAGTCGACGCCCTGGACCTTGCCCTTCGAGGAGATCACGTCGGTCTTGTAGACCAGCCCGGCGTCGGCGTTGCCGCTGGAGACCTTCTGCAGCACGGCCTTGACGTTCTGCTCCTCGGACACCGGCTTGATGGTGACTCCTGCCGCCTTCTCGACCTTCTCCGAGGCCGAGCCGCACGGCACCTGCGCCGCGCAGACGACGGTCTTCAGGTCAGGGCGGGCGAGGTCGTTCAGGGTCTTGACGCCCTTCGGGTCACCGGGAGCGGTGGCGATCTGCAGGGTGTTGGTCGCGAAGACGGTCGGCTCGCCCTGGGCCTGGCCCTTGTCGGTCACCTTCTTCATGTTCTTCTCGTCGGCCGAGGCGAACACGTCGGCGGGGGCGCCCTGGTCGATCTGCTGGGCCAGCGCCGAGGAGCCGGCGAAGTTCAGCGTCACGTCGGTGCCCGGGTTGGCCTCCTCGAACTGCTTCTCCAGGTCGCCGAACGTGCCGGTCAGCGACGCCGCCGCGAACACGGTCAGCTTCTGGCTCCCGCCCTGGGCCTGGCCACCGGCGTCGCTGCCGCCGCAGCCGGCCAGCGCGCTGAGCGCGGCCGCGGCCGTGATGGCTACGGCGGTCCGGCGGATGGATCGGGTCTTCACAGGTGCCCTCCAGGCGTCTCGACGACGACGTTCGTCGACTTGATGACGGCCACCGCGAGCGCGCCGGGCTCCAGCCCGAGGTCGCGCACCGCCTCGCTGCTCATCAGCGAGACGACACGGTGCGGGCCGCACTGGAGCTCCACCTGGGACATGACCTTGTCGGAGATGACCGAGGTGACGAGGCCGACCAGCCGGTTGCGGGCCGAGCGCTGCACGACCGAGGGGTCCGGCGGGGCGCTGGCGTGGTCGCGAGCGAACTCGGCGAGCGCGGCCCCGTCGATGACCTTGCGGTTCGAGGCGTCGGCCTGCACCGGGAGGGTGCCCCCGTCGACCCAGCGCCGGACGGTGTCGTCGCTGACGCCGAGCAGGCGGGCGGCCTCGGAGATCCTGAAGTGCGGCACGGCGGGAATCCTATGTTCGCGGTTGCGGAGCAGCTACGTCAGAGACGCCGCAACTCCGTATCAGATCATCGATTCTGGTTATCGCGGATTCTGCCTGGTCCCGCAGCGTGATCAGGTCACCACCCGCAGGTTCTCCCGGGCCACCGGATCGGTGCTGTGGTCTGATCGGCGCCGTGGACTTCGCACCCGACGACGTGGCGGCCGACTACACCGCGCGCATGCGCGCCTTCCTCGACGAGAAGATCCTCCCCGCGGAGCCGGCGTACGAGGCGTTCCGGGCGGAGCGCCGCGGCACCCCGCAGGAGTGGGAGCTGCCGCCGGTCGTCGAGGAACTCAAGGCCGAGGCCCGCGAGCGGGGCCTGTGGAACCTGTTCCTGCCCGACGTCTCCGGGCTGTCCAACCTGGAGTACGCGCCGGTCGCCGAGGTGTCCGGCTGGTCGCCGGTGATCGCGCCGGAGGCGATCAACTGCCAGGCCCCGGACACCGGCAACATGGAGACGCTGCATCTGTTCGGCACCCCGGAGCAGAAGCAGGAGTGGCTGGAGCCGCTGCTGGCCGGGGAGATCCGGTCGGCGTTCGCGATGACCGAGCCGGACGTCGCGTCGTCGGACGCCACGAACATCGAGACCCGGATCCGCCGCGACGGCGACGAGTACGTGCTCGACGGCCGCAAGTGGTGGATCTCCGGTGCCGCCGACGAGCGGTGCGCGGTGTTCATCGTGATGGGCAAGACCGACCCCGAGGCCTCCACCCACCGGCAGCAGTCGATGGTGCTCGTCCCGCGGGACACCCCCGGCCTGGAGATCGTCCGGCACCTGCCGACGTTCGGCTACCAGGACCAGCACGGGCACTCCGAGCTGCGCCTCGACAGCGTCCGGATCCCGGTGCCGAACCTGCTGGGCGAGGAGGGGGGCGGCTTCGCGATCGCCCAGGCCCGGCTCGGCCCGGGCCGGATCCACCACTGCATGCGGCTGATCGGGATGGCCGAGCGGGCGTTGAGCCTGATGGTCGAGCGCGCACAGGCGCGGGTGGCGTTCGGGCGCCCGCTGGCCGAGCAGGGCGTCGTCCGGGACCAGATCGCGCTGTCCCGGATGGAGATCGAGCAGGCGCGGCTGCTGACGCTCAAGACCGCGTGGCTGATCGACTCGTTCGGCGCGAAGGGGGCCGCGACCGAGATCGCCGCGATCAAGGTCGTCGTGCCGCGAATGGCGTGCGCGGTGATCGACCGGGCGATGCAGGTGCACGGCGGCGCCGCGCTGAGCGACGACACCCCGCTGGCCTACTTCTACGCCTGGGCCCGCGCGCTGCGTTTCGCCGACGGCCCGGACGAGGTGCACATCCGGTCCGTCGCCCGCCAGGAGCTGGGGCGGCACGCGGCGCGGTAGCGCGCGGCGTTCACAGGCCCGGCTCACCCGTCGGGACGAGAGGCTGCTCACGCAGTGTCGCCCCCGCCACTAGTTACAGCGTGACTAATTCCGCAGCCGCGACGCTTTCGGGGCGACGGTGTCGCAGCTGCGGAAACCGCCTCTGAGCTGCGGAAATCCCCGGTGGAAGATCCCCCGGGGAGGGGTCTAACCTCGAAGACATGAGCACAGATCTCGGCCTGCCGACCCTCCGGGGCGGCACGTCCCGAGACCCTGAGCGACCGCAGGACCCCCGCCTGATCGACACCTTCGGGCGGGTCGCGACGGACCTCCGGATCTCACTGACCGATCGCTGCAACCTGCGCTGCACCTACTGCATGCCGGCCGAAGGGCTGGACTGGATGCCGCGCTCGGAGCAGCTGACCGACGACGAGCTGATCCGCCTGATCGGCGTCGCCGTCCACGAACTGGGCATCGAAGAGCTCCGGTTCACCGGCGGCGAGCCCATGCTGCGCAAGGGCCTCGAACACGTGCTGTCCGCGGCGTCGGCCATGGAGCCACGCCCCGACATGTCCCTCACCACCAACGGCATCGGCCTCGCCCGCCGTGCCGAGGCACTCGCGGCCGCGGGGGTGAACCGGCTGAACGTCTCGATGGACACCCTGCGCCCCGAGCGGTTCGCGACCATCACGCGCCGCGACCGGCTCCAGGACGTCCTCGACGGGATGGCCGCCGCCCAGGCCGCCGGCCTGAGCCCGGTGAAGATCAACTCGGTGCTGCTGCGCGGGGTGAACGACGACGAGGCCCCCGACCTGCTCGCCTTCGCCCTGGAGCACGGCTACCAGCTGCGCTTCATCGAGCAGATGCCGCTCGACGCCCAGCACGGCTGGGAGCGCACCGAGATGATCACCGCGAACGAGATCATCGAGAAGCTCGAGCAGCGCTTCGTGCTGACCGAGTCCGACGAGGACCGTGGCGGCGCCCCCGCCGAGAAGTTCCTGGTCGACGGCGGGCCCGCGACCGTCGGCGTCATCGCCTCGGTGACCCGCCCGTTCTGCGGCGCCTGCGACCGCACCCGGCTGACCGCCGACGGCCAGGTCCGCACCTGCCTGTTCGCCACCGGTGAGACCGATCTGCGGGCCATGCTCCGCGGCGGCGCCACCGACGCGGAGATCGCCGACACCTGGCGGAACGCCATGTGGGGCAAGAAGGCCGGGCACGGCATCAACGACCCCGGGTTCCTGCAGCCCGCCCGCCCCATGAGCTCGATCGGAGGATGACGATCCCGATGACCGCCACGCTCGACACCACCACGCCCGTCACCGGCGACCTCGGCGCGCCCACGCGCCCGCTGCTGGTGCGTTACTTCGCCGCCGCCAAGGCCGCCGCCGGTACGCCCGAGGAGAAGCTGGAGCTCCCTGAGGGCGTCTCCGTCGACGGCGCCGTCGCCGCGCTCGCCGCCGCGCACGGCCCGCAGCTCGCGACCGTGCTGGCTCGCTGCAGCTTCCTGCTCGACGAGGTGGCGGTGCGCGACCGCACCACGCCCGTCGGGGAGGCCGCGACGCTGGACGTGCTGCCGCCCTTCGCCGGGGGCTGAGCGTCCCGCTCCGGGGATACCTCACCGACTGAGACATCCTCGGGAGATGCTTCACCTGCTGACGTATCTCGCAGGTACGGCACCTGCTGGACGACCGGAAACCGGGCCCGGGGAGAGACACGCTCGTGGCGACGGGCCCGGGACACGGGCAATGCCTCAGTGGCTGAGCTATTCCGGGGACGGCACCCCGGTGCCTCCGCCGAGCGCCCCGAGCCCGGCGCGCCAGCCGTCGCCGGCGGCGAGCACCGACCGTCCGACGGCCTCCTGGGCCAGCCGGAAGCCGGCCGCGAACAGCTCCCGCACGGGGCCGCGCAGCGGCGGGTCGAGCCAGGTCACGTCGGTGACGTCGGCCTGCTCGGCCGGGTCGGCGCCGCGGGCGGGCGCGGGGCGGCCCTGGTCGAGCAGCGTCCGGTAGAGCCCGGTGGCCGGGAGCACCGGCGGCAGTCCCGCCGCCTCGGCGATCACCGACGCCCGCGCCGGGATCCGCAGGCCCGCCACGTCGAGATCACCGAAGTAGCGGATCTCCGCGGGCCGGGCGTCCGCCGGCCCGGCGAGCGATCCGACCGCCGGCCCGGCGAGTGACCCGGCGAGCGACGCGACCGAGGACAGGAACGCGTTCCCCGCACCCCACGCGACCTCGCCGACCGGGCCGGGATCGGCCTGCAGCGCCGCGCGCAGCGAGTCGAAGGTGTCCGCGTTCTCGACGACCAGCAGCACCGTGCCGTCGCCGACCCGCTCGCGGTGCAGCGGCAGCGTCACCCGCCACGCCCGCAGGACGTCGAGGGTCAGCGGGGCGGGCAGGTGTCCGTCGAAGGCCTTCTCGTCGCCGGTGATCTCGTACGCCCGCTCACGCAGCGGGGCAGGCTCGGCGCGGTCCCCACCGCGGAACAACCACGCGTCGACCTGGCGGAGCAGCGCGTGCGGCGACCGCAACCCGGCCGCCGCACGCAGCTCCGGGTGCCAGGGCGCGGTGTCGCGGTGTGCAGGCTCCGGCGCCGCGGCCGGACGCACCAGCTTGATCGACTTCGGCAGGGGCGGAGCGCCGTCGTCGGTGTCCCGGGTCGGTACGACGACGCCTGCCTCGGCCAGCTCGGCGATCGCAGCGGCCAGGTCGCGACGGGCGGTCGCCGCGCCGACCTGCGTCGGGTCGGCCTCGAGGAACGCGCGTTGCACCGCCGCCCGCGGGATCCGGGTGCGGCCGGTCGCCCGCAGCAGCGCCGCCAGCCGCTGCGCGACCGGGCCCGGCCCGCTCACTCCTGCCCCGCGGACACCACGTCCCCGGCGGGAGCACCCGGTCGCCGGTACACCCGCGCCGCGCTCATCCGGCCGCCCTCACCGCCGTCGGGCAGCGTGCGGGCGACCCGCTCGTCGACCGAGAGGTACTTGCGCCCCGCGCGCAGATCGGCGTCGTTGCGCAGCCGCACGACCAGCGGGAACGCCGAGAGCGCACCGGCGTCGAACAGGCCCGTGGTGTAGACCAGCTGCACCCCGAGCGCCTGTGCCACACCGAACTGCAGCTCCAGCAGGTACCCGGCCGACGCGCGTCCGATCGGGTTGTCCAGGAACAGCACGCCCGCGTGCCCGCGGCTGCCGTACCCGCGCTGGTGCGCCCGCAGCGCGGCCATCGTGCAGTACAGGACGATCGCCGCGGTCAGCTGCTGCCCGCCGGAGAAGACGTCGGAGATCGCCGACACCCGCAGCCGCTCGGTGCGCAGCACGGCGTCGGGCTTGAGCATCTCCACCCGCACGCCCTTCGGCATCGCCGCCCGCACCCCGCGCAGCAGCATCGACATGCCGTCGCGCCGCTCCTTGGACCGCGTCCCGCCGACGATCCCGGAAGCAGTCCGGTCGACGACCTCACCGAGCTCGTGGCGCAGCGCCGCGTCGGGCAGCTCCTCGAACCGGATCCGCAGGAACTGCTGACCGGACCAGTCACCGAGCCCCTCCGGCAGCTGCGAGAGCTTCTGCGCCAGCCGCACCGTGCGCAGCGCCTCGCCGACCATCCCCGACAGCCGGGTGACGATCCCCGACCGGTGCCGCTCGATGTTGCCGAGATCGTCGTCGAGCGAACGCAGCCGCGGCCGCAGCGCCTCGATCCACTCCGCGGCCAGCCCGGGCATCTCGGAGCGGTCGACGCCGCCGATGTGCCGGTGCACCGGTGAGGTCAGCGTCGCGAACCGCGGGTCCTGGGCGAAGCGGGCCACGTCGTCGACGCCCTCACGCACCCGCCGCTCGGCCCGGCCCCGCTCGGCGACGGCCTGGTTGACCTCCGACCGGTGCCTGCGCAGCGCGGCGAACGCGGCGTCGACGTCACCCTCGAACGGCGGCCCGCCCTGCTCCGGGGCCTCGTCGAGCGTCTCCAGGACGTGCGCGAAACCCTGGGCCAGCTCAGCCGCCGACCGGTGGGTCTCCTCAGCCGTCTCCCGGGCCCGGCGGGTCCGCTCGATCTCCTTCTCGGCCGCGGCCAGGTCCGACGACGCCGTGCTCACCAGCTCGCGGCCGTGCTCGGCGTCGCGCGGGGCGTCGTAGGGCTCGACCGGGCGTTCCTCGCCGGGGAGCTTCGCCAGCTCCCGGCGCTGCACCTCCAGCTCGGTGCTCGCCTTCTGCCGCCGTTCCTCGGCGGCGTCGTAGGCGGCGCGGGCCTGCTCGGTCGCGGCCCGGCGGCTGGACGCGTCGGCACCGTCGGGGCTGTGCAGGAACGCCGTCGCGGCCTCGACGATCGCGGCGCCGAGCCCGTCGACGAAGACCCGCTTGTCCGCGGCGTCGGCCTCGGCGCGCTCCAGCGCGGCCCGTAGGTCGGTGTCGACGGCGGCGGAGGCGTACGCGTCACGGGCCCGCTGGTAGGCGTCGCGCAGCTCCGGCAACGACGCCCCGGCGCCCGGCCCGGCGGGGTCCGGCTCGGGGACCGGTGGCGTCTCCTCCAGCGGCAACGTCGCCACCTCGTCGCGGGCCCCGGCGGCGACCCCGGTGCGCCGGTCGCGGGTGCGCTGGGCCTCCGCGGCCTCGCGGGCGGCGGCCGTGGCGGTCTCCCCCGCCGCGTCGGCCTCGGTGCGGTACCGCTGCGCGTCCGCGGTCCCGGTGCTGGACTGCTCGGCGAGGTCGTCGCGGCGGCCCAGCTCGCGGCGCAGCGCCACCAGCGCGTCGGCCCGGCGGCGGGCGGCGGCCGCGGTCCGCTCGGTCTCCGGACGGTCGGTGGTGAGCCGGTCCGCGCGCTCGTCGAGCTCGTCGACCTCGGCGCGGACCTCGTCGTAGCGCCGCTGCGCGGCCGCCCGGGTCTGCTCGGCCTCGGTGGCCGCGTCGGTCAGCTCGTCCAGGGTGGGGCGGCGGTCGCGCAGCGCGGCGAACCGTTCCCGCAGCGACCGGTCGGCCTCGGCGGACGCCTCCAGCGCGGCGATCCGCTCGGCGCGGTCCGCGGTCTCGGCGGCGAGCCGGACGCGGACCTGCTCGGCGGCGTCCTCGTCGTACAGCGCCGGGTTCGGCGGGACGACGAGCTCGATGCCCGGTGCGGCCGGATCGGCGCCGGTGAACGCGGCCGTCGTGCCCACCGCGACCAGGCACGGCGGCAGCAGCCGGGCCTCGTCGAGGGCGGCGCGGGCGCGCGGGGCGTCGTCTGCGTCGTTGAGCAGGACCCCGCCTGCCAGGTGCGGAAGCCGGTCCAGCAGCGGGCCGCGCTGCTCGGCGGGCAGGACGGCGACGTAGCGGCGCCCGGACCATGCGGTGATCCCGGCATTCTCCAGCACCGCCAGCACGGCTTCGATCTCCGGCGGGTCCGGCAGCAGCCCGCCGTCGCCGAGGGCGGCCAGCGCGCGTTCGTCACGGCGCTGGTCACCGAGCAGCCCGGTGCGCTCCCGCTCGGCCGCCGTGATCGCCGCACCCAGCCGCTCGACGACGAGCCCGGCGTCGGCGTCCGGCCGGATCGTCGCGACCCCGAGCAGCTCCGCGGGACGCGGCTCGGCGCCCAGCTCCGCGCTGCGCTCGGCCGCGGTGTCCCGGGCGGCGTCGGCGGCGGCCGCGGCGGCGCGGGCGGCGGCGGCCTCGTCCTGGGCGGCGGTGCGTCGCTTCTCGGCGTCCCGGCGGGCCTCCCGGATCCCGGTGGCGGCGGTGTCGGCGTCGGCCAGCGCACGCTCCGCGGCCTCGGCGGCGGCCTCGGCGGCCGGGGCCTCGTGCTCGACGTCGCCGGCGTCGGAGCCGGCCTTCAGGTGCCCGGCGGTGACCGCCTCGGCGACCCGGCGGTCCAGGTCCTCCAGCGCGGAGCTCGCCTGCGCCGCACGGCTCTCCGCGCGCACGGCGTCCTCGGCGCGGGCGACCTGCTCGGCGTGCCCGGCCGCGGCGCGCTCCTCGGCGACGACCCGGGTCTCCTCGGCGGCGGCCGCGGCCTCGTCGGCCTCCGCGGCGGTCCGCAGCAGCGCGGCGGCGAGGTCGCGGGCGGCGTCCTGGCGGGCCGCCAGCGCTGGGCGGGCCTTCTGCTCCTCGGAGTCGACCCGTTCGCGCAGCCGCCCGGCCTCCGCCGACGCCGACCGGTAGGCCAGCACGGGCTCGGTGGCCTCCCACGCCGTCGACGTCGCCGACGCCTCGTCACGCTCGCGGGTCGCGGTCCGCGCCACCTCGTCGGCGGCCTCGACGGCGAGCACCGCGGTACGGCGCCGCAGCTCCTCGACCGTGGTGCGCAACGTGTCCCCGGCGCGGGCGGCCGCGCGTTCGGTCTCGGCGGCCTCGCTGACCTGCGACGCCGTCGTCGCCTCCCGCGCGGACTCGGCGACCCGCCGTGCCGCGATCCGCTCGGCGGTGCCCCGCCACGCGTCCCGCGCGCTCGTCTCGGCGCCGCGGGCGGTCGCGGCGGCCTCCTCGGCGGCGACCATCGGCTCGAGCCGCGACAGCGTGCCCTCGACGAACTCGCGCTCGGTCTCCAGCTCGCCGCGCTGGGCGAGCCGGTCGGCGTAGCCCGCGACGAGCTCGGCGACGTTCTGCGGCTCGGCCGGGTCGAGCACCGCACGCAGCAGGAAGTCGACGAACGCCTCGTCGGAGGCGAACGAGAACGCCTCCGCGGCCTCGCCCTCCCCCGCGTTCATCGCGCGCTGGTAGCGGAACAGCTCCGGGTCCAGCCCGGCCTCGACGAGGTGGCGGGTCCAGTCGCGGTGCCCGGTCTCCCACACCAGCTCGGTGTCGGGGTGCTCGCGGTGCGCGGTGTGCAGCCGCTCGCGGAACGCGGACAGGGTGATCCGCTTGCGGTCGTGGGTGAACGGCAGGTCGTCCATCCCGAAGCCGGGCACCGGCTTGAACGAGTACCAGGCGTCGGCGAGCTTCTCCGGGTCCGACGACGCGACGTGCCCGCGCCACTCCGAGGTCTTGCCGGTGACCAGCAGCGCACCGGTCCGCACGTGCATCCACTCGCAGACGACGTGCGCGACGTCCTCGGCGAGCACGAAGTTCTCCAGCACCGTCGTGCTGGTCGTCCCGACGACCTGACGCCGCCCGGGCAGCAGCACCGAGAAGATCAGTTTGAGCAGGACGGACTTGCCACCGCCGTTCTCCAGGAACAGCACCGAGGCCGGCGACGGGCGGCGCACGGTGTCGCGGTCCAGGGCGTCGTCGGCGAACAGGTCCTCCTGCACCGCCACCCGGACCGGCTTCCCTACGCCGCGCAGGTCCAGGTCGACGTCCTGGTAGCGGGCGGCGGTGGGCCCGACCGAGAACAGCCGGACCCGGGTCAGCTCATACATCGCTCTCCTCCACCACCGGCTCGCCCACCAGCGACGGCTCCGCACCGGCGGCGGGGAGCACCCCCAGCGAGAGCAGCTCGTCGAACGCCCGCTGCGCGGCCAGCTCGCGGACCTGCACCTGGTAGCGCGGCGTCGTCCGGTACGCGCCCTCGGTGCCGACCGGCACGAGGAACCCCTGGTCGGACAGGAACCGCAGGGCCTTCGCGACGATGCCGCGGGTCGTGGACTCCCCGACCCGGCCGTCCTTGGTGGCGGTGGCCTCTGGGCGGCGCTGCCACACCCGCCAGACCTCCTCCAGCTGCGGCGCGTCGGACTCGGGGTCCTCGGGACCCTCGGCGCGCTCGCCGAGCACCCGGCAGGCCTCGCGGACGGCGCCGTCGACCAGCTCGACCGAGACGCGGCCGACGTAGGAGTCGTCGCCGAGGTCGTCCGGGCGCGGGAACGCCAGCGCGGCGACGGCGAGGTGCGCGATCCCGTGCAGCACCCGGTCCGCCTGCCGGTTCGCCAGCGCCGTGCGGCGCGCGTACTCGTCCATCCGGATCTCGAACACCGAGCCCTCGGTCGCGGCGAGTACCAGCCCCGCGGCGGCGCCGGCGTGCAGCACGACCAGGCCGAGCCCGGACGCGACCCGCTGCACGGTCGTGCGGAAGTCGTCGTCCTCGCCGTAGCGGCGGACCAGGTCGGCGTAGTCGGGGTCGCGGCCGGGCAGCGCCTTGGGCCGCATCCCGAACGCCACCAGCCGGGCCGCGGTCTCGGTGTCGCTCACGCGCCGCTCACCTCTCGCTCGGTGCTGTTCCGTTCCACCTCGACATCGGCGAGGGCCAGCAACAGGTCGGCGCCGCCGAACTCGGGGTCGTCGAGCACCGTGCCGTCGTCGACCGCCAGCAGCACCGACGGGTCGTGCTGGGTTCGGGCGGTCCCGATCCCGGTCCCGACGGCGTGCACCGCGCGCAGCGCGACCAGCTGGGCCACGTCGGTCCCGGACTCACGGGCCCGGCGCAGCGCCTCGGACAGCCGCACCGGCGACGCCGTGTCCTGCGGGAACACCGCCCCGGCGAGGCGCCACACGTCCTCCCCGAAGCGCTCGCGCGGCTGCGGGGCGAGCTCCGGGTCGGGCACCTCGGCGCCGAACGGGTCGCGGTCGGTCGGCGGGGTCAGCAGCGTCTCCACCAGCCCGCCGAGACTCGCCACCGACGGGTGCCGCAGCCCGGTCCCGGCGGCGAAGTACGCGGTCACCGGGTCCAGGGCCGCCTCGACGGTCAGCCCCAGCGACGGCTTGAGCAGCTGCCCGAACACGTCCACCGACGGCCGCACCGGACGGCCGGAGAACTGCTGGCGATCCTGCTCGGCGCGGAACGCGGTGCCCGCCTCCTGCAGCCGGGTCTGCAGCTGGGTGTGCCGCTGGATGCAGTCGTCGACGACGGCGACCAGCTCCGCGGCCTGCCGCCGCCTGCCGGGCTCGGTGGCCTCGTCGCGGGCGTCGGCGATGTTGGCCTTGATCATCGTCTCGGCGCGGTAGCGGCCCTCGATGTGGGTCAGCGCCTCGTTCAGCAACTCCGGGACGGCGTCGAGCCAGTCCACAGACCGGACGTCGCGCCGGGTGGCCTCGAGCTTGCGGCGCAACAGCTCGGCGTACTGCACGGTGCGGTAGCGGGCCTGCTCGGCGGCCAGCCGCGCGTCGCCGAGGCGGCCACGGACGATCAGCGTCTCCAGCTTGGTCTCCGCGGCCTCCTGGGCGGACTCGACGTCGGTGTCGAGTGCCCCGACCAGCACGTTGATCGCCTCGTCCGACGCGCGCAGGTACACCGAGCCGTCGGCGGCGGCGACCTCGACGAGCAGCTTGAAGTCGAACCGGCGGCGGACGTAGCGCCCCTGCTCGTCGGTGGTGCCGTACTCGACGGCGAAGCCGCGGTCGATGCTGCCGACGTTGATCAGGTTGTCGATCACCCAGCGGGCGACGCGCTCGTGCTCCTCGCGCGGGGCGTGCGGGACCTGCGCCCCGACGAAGGGCAGCAGCCGCCGCACGACCTCGGCGTGCCCGGCGCCGTGGTCGAAGTCCATGGCCAGGGTGACCTGGTCGATCGCCTGCAGCCCGATCTCGCCCATCTGGTAACCGGTGGCGTCCCACTCGAGGCGGCCCTTGCGGGCGTCGAGGTCGTGCAGCGGCGCCGTGCAGGCCAGGGCCTTCAGCCGGCGCGCCACTCCCTCGTCCGGGCTGGTGGTCGACACCCGGACGACTGTAGTTCGGCGCCCTCAGTCCGCGGAGCGGCCCTCGGAGCTGCCCGCGGAGCGGTCGGCGGCGATCAGCGCGGTCATCCGCAGCATCCGGCGGTCGTCGGCGGTGGAGACGGCGTCGAGCAGCCCCTCCAGCGTCGTGCAGTGCGTGTAGTGCCCGGACAGGAACGAGACCGTCCAGCCGTGGTCGTAGGCGCGGACCGCGATCCCGCGGGTGGCGTTCGAGATCGCGCGGGCGGCGGCCTCCTTGCGGCGCAGCCCGACCAGCCGGACCTCGTCCGGGTCCGGGGCCGGCTCGGGGCGCGGCGGGCGGGGCAGGCCGTGCCAGGGGTTCGGTGCGCTCACGTGACCTCCACCAGGGAGCGGTACGACGGCCGGTCCGGCGCCGGCTCGGCGGCGAGCAGGGCGTGCGCGACGGCGCGGGCGGTCACGTCGGCGACCGCGGCCTGCAGGGCGACCAGTCTCGCGTCGTCCGGGGCCGGGCCGGTGCCGGTGGCCAGTGCGAACGCGGTGTCGCCGTCGGTGATCGTGTGCACCGGGGAGATCGCGCGGGCCAGGCCGTCGTGGGCCAGGGTGGCGAGCCGGCTGCAGCCGACCTTGTCCAGTGTGGCGTCGGTGCCGACGACGACCAGCGTCGTCGCCGTCCCGAACGAGCGGACGTGCGCGGCGTAGGCCTCGGCGAGGCGGTCCCGGGCGGCACTGTCCAGAGCGGGGGCGCCCGGGGCGGGCGCGTCGAACTCGCCGGGGAACCCGTAGCGGGCGCCGAGCACCTCGCCGGTGCGCGGGTCCACGGCGGACCCGGCGGCGTTGAGGACGACGAGCGCGGCGACGGTGACCCCGGCGGGCAGCACGGCCGATGCGGTGCCGACCCCGCCGCGCAGCCCGCCCGCGACGGCACCGGTGCCCGCACCCACCGATCCCTGGCGCACCGGGCCGGGCGAGGCGTCGTCGTAGGCGGCGGTTCCGGTGTCCGCGGTGGGCCTGGCCTGCGGGTTCCCGCCGCGGCCGAGGTCGAACACCACCGCTGCCGGGACGATCGGGACGACCGCGCCGGGCACCGCGAAGCCCTCGCCGTCACGTTCGAGGCGGGCCATCACCCCGGACGCGGCGTCGAGGCCGTAGGCGCTGCCGCCGGACAGCGTGATCGCGTGGATCCGCGCCACCGTGGCCTGCGGGTCGAGCAGGTCGGTCTCCCGCGTGCCGGGGGCGGCGCCGCGCACGTCGACGCCGGCCGGGGCGCCTCCG
The DNA here is from genome assembly GCF_046546475.1 of Pseudonocardia phyllosphaerae. Lineage (NCBI taxonomy): Bacteria > Bacillati > Actinomycetota > Actinomycetes > Pseudonocardiales > Pseudonocardiaceae > Pseudonocardia > Pseudonocardia phyllosphaerae. Next base: position 494,525 of record NZ_JBKGXS010000001.1, on the reverse strand, counting down.
GGCGGGGCGAGCACGACGGTCGTCCCGCTGCGCGCGCCCGGTCCGGACACGCCGGCGTGGCCGACCCGCAGGCCGGCCACGTCGGTCAGTCCGTTCGTCGGTCCCGGTTGCATGGGTTCCATCGTGCACCCGGACCCCGCCGGTCAGGACGTGGGGCAGGGCACATCGCCGCGCACCGGCTCGAGGAACCGCAGGCCGTGCGTGCGGCTCACCCACCAGGTCAGCCCCAGCGTGGCGACGACGGTCGCCGGCACCGACGCGACCAGCGACAGCGGGTCGAGCGTGCCACCGCCGAGGACGGCCGGGACGAACATGCCCGCCCCGACGGCGGCCAGGCTGGTCGCGGTGTGCGCGACGACCGCGAGCTCCACGCCACCGGTCTTCCAGACCAGGAAGCCGAGCGCGACCGCACAGACGGCGACGTCGACCGCGGCCGACCAGTCGGTCAGGTGCCCGGAGACGACCAGCGGCAGCGGCAGCATGATCGCCCAGAACGGCGCCCGCAGCCAGGTGCCCAGCGCCTGCTGCGGCAGTGCCCGCAGCGCGTACTCCTCCCCGGCGCACGCCGCCGGGACCAGCACCAGTGCGACGACGATCGCGGTCACCAGCGGGGTGGTGAGCACCGGCGCGGTCAGGTCCGGCGGCCCGAAGACCAGCAGGACGGCCGCGGTGCCCACGGCGTAGAGCGGGACCAGCACGGCCGCGGCCCGGGCGGCGAGGCCCCAGCGGAACCGGCCGGTGACGGAGTGGACGGTCCCGGCCCGGCCACCGCCCCAGCGGACGCCGAGCACGACGGCCGGGGCCAGCAGCGCGAGCGGCCCGAACACCACCGCCAGGTCGGCGGCGTTGCGCGGGTCGGGGATCCCCGACTCCGACAGCCGCAGCCAGTCGGGCCCGGCGAGCAGCGCCGCGGTCACGGCGACCCCGCCGACGAGGACGAGCAGGCCCACGTACACCAGCACCGTCGCGGCGACCGTGGCGAGCGGGCGCCACCAGTGCGCCGTCTCCGGTTCGCGGTGCGCGAGGCGGTGGTAGGCGAGCGGGGCCGCGGCCGGGGGCCGGCGGTTCCCGGTGCTGTGGATCTTCTCGGTGTTCCGGAGGTTCTCGGTGTCAGGGAGGTTCTCGGTGTCAGGGAGGTTCTCGGTGTCAGGGAGGTTCTCGGTGTTCGGCATGGCTACGACACTGCGCCGGACGGGCACCGTGGCGGATCGGCTCTCCGGCTCGTTCTCACCACACCGGACGGTCGACCCGTCTCGACCATAAGGACGATCCGGGCGACGGGTCGTAGCCCTAGGCTCCCGCCCGTGACCGGGACCGACACCTCCGGCGAGGCCGACACGGGAGACACGGGAGACACGGCCGCGGAGCACGCGCGGCGCCGGGCGTTCCGGCGGGCGGTGCTCATCTCGACGGTGTGCACGCTGGTCTGGGCCGTGTCGGTGTACTTCGACGTCTGGCTGAACGACAGGACCGGGCGCGGCAGCCACCCCGTCTTCTTCACCGTGGACGGGATCATCGGGCTCGCCGCCGCGGTCGCCGCGGGTCCGGTCCGGTCCCGCCGCACCCCGAACCTGGCCCTGGTCGCCGTCGGGTCCCTCAGCAACGGCGGGGGCGGCGCCGTCCTGGTCGGCCTGGTCCGGCTCGGGCGGCTGCGGTCGTGGCGGCTGGCCGCCGTCCTCGTCGCCTACACCGTGCTGGTCACCCTCGCGCGGGCGTGGGTGCGGTCGGCCGTCGGAGTCGACCCGGGAGGTGTCGGCCTGGATGTCGCGACGCTGGTGGCGATCCTGATGGCCGCCGGGTCCACCGCGCTGGCCCTGCTCTGGGGCGCGTTCCGCAGCTCCCGCGCCGCGTTGATCGAGTCCCTGCGCACCCGCGCCGAGCAGGCCGAGGCGGCCCGGGTCGCCGCCGTCCGGGGCCGGGAGGCCGACCTCGCCCGCACCCGCGCCGAGGAGCGCACCGCGATCGCCCGCGAGATGCACGACGACCTGTCCCACCAGCTGTCGATCATCGCGATGCACGCGGGCGCGCTGGCCTACCGCACGGACCTGCCGCCGGAGCAGGTGCGCGACACCGCCCGCACCGTCCGCGACGCGGCCGAGGACGCCAACGGCGTCCTGCGCCACGTGCTGTCCGCGCTGCGCACCGCCCCCGCCGACGGGGCGCTCGGCCCGGACACCGCCCCGCACCCGACCACGGAGACGACCACGACGCTGCTGGCCCGCGCCCGGGCCGACGGCCGCGTCGTCGTCGACCCGGACGGGATCGCGCCGGAGGACCTGCCGGTCACGGCCGCGACGGCGGCGGCGGTGCACCGCATCGTCGGGGAGCTGCTGGCCAACGCGGTCCGGCACGCCCCCGGCACCGTGGTCACACTGCGGTTCGACCGCTGCGGTGACGAGCTGGTCATCCATGCGGTCAACCCGGTCCCCGACGATGTCCCCCCGGCCCCCGGCGGTGGGCTCGGCCTGGTCGGGGTCCAGGAGCGGGCCCAGCTGCTCGGCGGGACCGCACGGCACGAACGGACCGGGAGCCGGTTCGAGGTGGAGGTACGGATTCCGTGGCGGACATGACCGAGGCGGACGTGAGCGAGCAGGAACCGGGAACACGGCCGGACGGGCCGGTGCGGGTGCTCGTCGTCGACGACGAGGCGCTGATGCGCACCGGGCTGCGGCTGATGGTCGACGGGGCCGAGGGCATCGTCGTCGTCGGGGAGGCCGCGGACGGCGCGGTGGCGGTGCGGCAGGTCGCCGCGCTCGACCCGGACGTCGTGCTGATGGACATCCGGATGCCCGGCACCGACGGGATCGCCGCGACCCGGGAGCTGCAGGGCAGCCGAGCGCGGGTCGTGGTGCTGACCGCGTTCGACACCGACGGCTACCTGCTGGAGGCGCTGCGCGCGGGCGCGGTGTCGTTCCTGCTGAAGGACTCGCCGCCGGAGGCCGTGGTCGGGGCGGTGCTCGACGCCGCGCACGGGCGGCCGTCGTTCTCGCCGTCGGTGCTGTCCCGGCTCGTCGGGCTGGCCGCGCAGGACCGCCCGGCGGCCGCCGTGCCGGAGAGCCCGGCGGAGACCGGGCCGCCGGAGGGCGTGACCGCCCGGGAGTGGGACGTGGGCCGGCTCGTCGCGGAGGGCCTGACCAACGCCGAGATCGCCGAGACGCTCTTCCTCGGCATGCCGACGGTGAAGACCCACCTGGGCAGCCTGTTCGCGAAGCTGCAGGTCACCAACCGGGTGCAGCTCGCCATCCGGGTGCTGGAGGCCGACGCAGGCGGCCGGTGACCCGGTGCGCGGGCGGCGCACCGGGTCACCGAGGGACTCTGTCCGGCCTACTCCTCGACGAGGATGATCTCGTCGTACTCGTCGTCGTCGCCACCGCCGCGCAGCCGCTTGACCACGAGGAACACCAGCAGCAGCGCGACCAGGCCGCCCAGCGCCGGCGCGACCCGCTTGAGCACCGGTGCGCCCGCGGAGTCGAGCAGGTCGATGGCCTCGACGCGGCCGGCCTGGGGCTGGGCCGGTGCCTTCGGCGTCGTCGGGGCCGCCGGGTCCGACGCGTGCGCCGCGGCCGCCGGAGCGGTCGGGGCGGTCTTCTCACCCGGGCCCGGCGGGACGACCGGGATCGGCGCGGTCTCGTCGTCGAGCGCGTGCTTCGGGCCGGAGCCCGAGCCGGACGAGCCGGGGCCGGTCAGCTTCTCCGCCACGCAGGACGAGAACTGGCTGATGATCTTGTCGGCGACGTCGGAGATCACGCCGCGGCCGAACTGCGCCGGGCGCCCGGTCACCGTCATGTCGGTGGCCATCGTGACCGAGGTCTTGTCCGGGCCGTCGGCGACCATCGTGCCGGTGACCGTGGCCTTGGCCGTTCCGTTGCCGCGGGCGTCGCGGCCGGAGGCCTCGATGACGACCTTGTGGTTGGCCTCGTCGCGCTCGACGTAGGTGCCCTTGCCCTTGTAGGTCAGGGAGATCGGGCCGAGCTTGACCTTGACGGTGCCCTGGAAGGAGTCACCCTCGTACTCGGTGAGCGTCGCGCCGGGGAAGCACGGGGCGACGGTCTCCGGGTCGTTGAGGGCCTTCCAGGCGTCCTCGATCGGCGCCGCGATCGTGAACTTGTTCTCCAGCTGCATGGGGTGTCGAGCCTCCTCGAAGGGCCGTGAAACGAGCGGGGCGCCCGTCCCGGGAGAACAGGCGCCCCGTCCGAAGTGCGTCGTCGGTACTCAGCCGGCGGCGGCCAGCACCGCACGTCCGGTCAGCACCTTCGCCAGGTGCTCACGGTAGTCGGACGCGGCGTCGGCGTCACTCGGAGCGGCCGTGCCCTCCAGGGCGTGTTCGGCCGCCGCCTTCGCGACGTCGATGTCCGCCGACTTCCCCACCAGCGCCTGCTCCACACCGGACGCGCGGATCGGTGTGTTGCCCATGTTGGTGAGCCCGACGCGGGCCTCGGTGATCGTGCCGCCGTCGACCTTCAGTGCGACGGCGATCGCCACCATCGACCAGGCCTGCGCGGTCCGGTTGAACTTCTCGTAGTGCGACTTCCAGCCGCCGAACTTCGGGAAGCGCACCATCGTGAGGATCTCGTCCTCGCCGATCGCGGTGGTGAAGTAGTCCTGGAAGAAGTCCGCGGCGCGGATCAGCCGGGTCCCCTTCGGACCGAGGACGACGAACTCGGCGTCCAGCGCCAGCGCGACCGCACCGAGGTCACCGGCCGGGTCGGCGTGCGCGAGTGCACCGCCGAGCGTGCCGCGGTGACGGACCTGCGGGTCGGCGACGGTCGCGGTGGCCTTCGCGAGCAGCTCCACCTGCTCGTTCACCAGGTCGTCGCGCACGACGTCGTGGTGGGTGGCCATCGAGCCGATCATGACGTAGTCGTCGTCGGCTCCGATCCGGCGCAGCTCCGGGATCCCGCCCAGGTCGATCACCGTGGACGGTGCCGCCATCCGCAGCCGCAGCACCGGCAGCAGGCTCTGCCCGCCGGCGAGGATCTTGGCGTCCTCCCCGGCCTCGGCCAGCGCCGACACGGCCTCGGTCAGCGACGCGGGCCGCACGTAGTCGAACTTCGCGGGGATCACTGGACCTCACCCTTCGGGTTGTTCGGGTCGATCGAACCCAGGCCGGCGCCGGGCGAGTGCGTGTCCGACGGGGTCTGCTCGGGGTTCTTCCCCTTCGCGAGCTGCAGAGCCCGCCAGACCCGCTGCGAGGTCGTCGGCATCTCGATGTCGTCGACGCCGAGGTGGCGGACCGCGTCGAGCACGCCGTTGACGATCGCCGGGGTGGAGGCGATGGTGCCCGCCTCCCCGACGCCCTTGACGCCCAGCGGGTTGGTGGTCGACGGCGTCGAGACCGTCTCGGTGGTGAAGCTCGGCAGGTCCGCCGCCGAGGGCAGCGTGTAGTCGACGAACGTGGCGTTGACCAGGGTGCCCTGGTCGTCGTAGTTCGCCTCCTCGAACAGTGCCTGCGCGATGCCCTGCGCCAGGCCGCCGTGCACCTGCCCCTCGACGATCAGCGGGTTGATCACCGTGCCGATGTCGTCGACGCAGACGTAGCGGCGCAGGGTCACCCGGCCGGTCTCGGTGTCGACCTCCATCGCACACAGGTGCGTGCCGTGCGGGTAGGAGAAGTTCTCCGGGTCGAACACCGACTCCGAGTCCAGCGAGGGCTCCATGCCCTCCGGGTAGTCGTGCGCCATGAACGTGGCGAAGGCGATCTCCTGGATCGTCTTTCCCTGGTCGGTGCCCTTGACCGAGAACCGGCCCGCCTCGAACTCGAGGTCGTCCTCGGAGGCCTCCAGCAGGTGTGCGGCGATCCTCTTCGCCTTCTCGATGACCTTGTCCGCAGCGTTGACGATCGCGATGCCGCCGACGGCCAGCGAGCGCGAGCCATAGGTGTCGAGGCCCTTCGGCGAGACCTGGGTGTCGCCGTGCAGGATCTCGACGTCGTCGAACCCGACGCCCAGCTTGTCCGCGACGATCTGGGAGAACGCGGTCTCGTGGCCCTGGCCGTGCGCCGAGGTGCCGGTGGTGACCTCGACCTGGCCGGTGGCGAGCATCCGGATGCTCGCCGCCTCCCAGCCGCCTGCGCCGTAGTCCAGCGAGCCCAGCACCCGGGACGGCGCGAGGCCGCACATCTCGGTGAACGTCGAGATGCCGATGCCGAGCTGGACCGGGTCGCCGTTGCGGCGGCGCTCCTCCTGCTCGCGGCGCAGACCGGCGTAGTCGAAGAGCTCCATGGCCCGGTCGGTGGCCTGCTCGTAGTTCCCGGTGTCGTAGGTCAGCCCGACGACGGTGGTGAACGGGAACTCGTCGTGGTTGATCCAGTTCTGCTCGCGCAGCTCCATCGGGTCGCGGCCCAGCTCGGCGGCGACCTCGTCCATCATCCGCTCGATCGCGAACGTCGCCTCGGGCCGCCCGGCGCCGCGGTAGGCGTCGGTCAGCGTCTTGTTGGTGAAGACGTTGGAGCAGGTGAACTTCAGCGCCGGGATCTTGTAGATCGCGTTGAACATGAACGCGCCCAGGATCGGCACACCCGGGCCGACCAGCCCCAGGTAGGCGCCCATGTCGGCGTAGAGGTGGATGTCGAAGCCGGTGATCGTGCCGTCCTTGCGGACCGACATCACCAGGTCCTGGATCTGGTCCCGGGAGTGGTGCGCGGTGAGCATGCACTCGCTGCGGGTCTCGGTCCACTTGATCGGCCGGTTCAGCTTCTGCGCCAGCAGGACGCAGAGCATCTCCTCGGGCAGCACGCCGATCTTGCCGCCGAAACCGCCGCCGACGTCCGGGGCGATCACCCGCAGCTTGGACTCCGGCACGCCGAGGGTCACCGTGGTCATCGTGCGCAGGATGTGCGGCACCTGGGTGGCCGACCAGATGGTGATCTGCTCGCCGGTCGGGTCGACGACGCAGGAGCGGGGCTCCATGAAGCCGGGGATCAGGCGCTGCTGCCGGAACCGCCGCCGGACGACGACCTGGTCCGGGTCGGACTCGGCCGCGGCGATCGCGTCGTCGACGTTCTCGCCGGTGCCGGCGGCCGCGGAGTCGAAGACCCAGGTCGCGGACACGTTCGAGCCGAGGTCGGGGTGGACGAGATCGGCGCCGTCCTGGGCGGCGGCCTCCATGTCGAGCACCGGGTCGAGCGGCTCGTAGTCGACCTCGACGAGCTCGGCGGCGTCGCGCGCCGCGGCCGCGGACCGGGCGACGACGACGGCGACGCCCTCGCCGGAGAAGTTGACCCGGCCCAGCGCGAGCACCGGGCGCTGCGGGGCCTTCTGGTCCGGGGTGATCGGCCAGGCGCACGGCATGCCGACGCCCTCGGCGTCGAGGTCGGCGGCGGTGAACACGCCGTGCACACCGGGCGCGGACTCCGCCTCGGACTTGTCGATCGAGGTGATCGTGGCGCGGGCGATCGTCGAGCGGACGACCGCGATGTGCAGGGTGCCCTGCGGGGTGATCGAGTCGGTGTAGCGGGACCGCCCGGTGATGAGGCGCTCGTCCTCCTTGCGGACGCGGGCGCGACCGATCTCCGGGTTCGGCGTGGTGGGTTCGGCGGTCGTGGTCAACTCAGTTCCCTCCCGCGCTCACGGGCAGCGCCGTGTCGGCGGCGGACTCGGTCCGCGCGGCCGCACCGGGCTTCATGTTCTGCGCCGCGGACTGCACCGCGCGGACGATGTTCTGGTAGCCGGTACAGCGGCAGAGGTTGCCCTCGATGCCCTCGCGGACCTCCTGCTCGTCGGGGTCGGGGTTGTCCCCGAGCAGATCCACCGCGGCCATGATCATTCCGGGGGTGCAGTAGCCGCACTGCAGGCCGTGGCACTCGCGGAAGGCCTCCTGGACGGGGTGCAGCTGCCCGTCACGGGCCAGGCCCTCGATGGTGGTGACCTCACCGCCGTCGGCCTGGACGGCGAGCACGGAGCAGGACTTCACACTCTGCCCGTTCAGGTGGACGGTGCAGGCACCGCAGTTGCTGGTATCGCAGCCGATCAGCGTCCCCGTCTTGCCCAACGTCTCCCGCAGGTACTGGGCGAGCAACAAGCGGGGTTCGACGTCGTCGGCGTAGTTCACGCCGTCGACGGTGACCCGGACCTCTGTCATGGACTCTCACTCCTCGTCGAGGCGACGCGCCTGGGAGCGCCGTCAGAGCTGTGGCGGCGCCCACATCACACGCCCGATCTTCGTGTGAGGCAAGGCACTCGGCGACCCAGCACGGAGCCCCGTCACGCCGGTCCGCACGCCGCTCCTCGGCGATTCCGGCGGGTTCTCCGCAGCCGCGGAAACACTCGTAGAGCCATCCCGCAGAATCGGATCCGGAACGCAACGGGAATCACCCGGTCGGAGCACGCCGGTCGGAGCGTTGAGCGGGCCTCATCTGAGGTGAGGCTCACCTATGTTTCTGCTGGTCAGGCGGGTTTCCGGGCGCCGCCGGGCCGGTGCCGACGAGCCGGTCCGGACGGGCGCAGCGGCGCGAGGGTCCGGTGCCGCGCCGCGCCCCACCAGAGCCCGGCGCCGTAGCCGAGGTCGTCGGCGCGGTGGGCGAGCACGTAGCGCAGCAGGCCGAGCCGGACGCGCGGGTCGGCGGCGCGGTGGACCCACCGGTCGGCGAGGCCCTCGGCGAGCGCGGCCACCGCGACCGCCCGCCGGGCCCGCGCCGAGAACGGCAGCGCGAGCATCGCGACCGGCCAGAAGTGCCGGGTGAGCGCGGACGCGGTCTGCCAGAGCGCGCCCTGCAGCCCGAGCAGGGTGAGGTGCGCGGCCGTCCGGCGCGGGCGCTCGAGCCGGGTGAGCTTGCGGGACAGGCGTTCTGCGGCGGACACCGACACCGCGACGGCGGCGAGCGTCGTGCTGCGGCGCTGGGCGAGCAGCAGCAGGCAGACCGCGGCGCTCCACGGCGAGAGCACCATCGGCGGCACCGCCCCCGGGTGCCGGCGGGCGAGCGGGGCCGCGCCGGTGCCGTAGAAGGCCTTGCGGCGCAGCCACTGGGTGGGGGCGGTGCGGTGGTCGTGCGCGACCCGGGACGCGGGCTCGAAGCGCATCGCCCAGCCGGCGTCGTGCAGGCGCAGGACGAGGTCGACGTCCTCGGCCACGTGCATGCCCGGGTCGAACGCGGTGTCCCCGACCGCGGCGGTGCGCACGAGCATCGCCGCGCTCGGCACGTAGGCGACCCGGGATCGCGGCACGATCAGGGCGGGGTCGGTGCCGAGGTCGAGCGAGGAACGCAGCGCCTCGTAGCGCCCGACCGTGGTGCGCAGCCTCTGCGGGTCCAGGGCCACGATCCGCGGCGCGACGAGCGCGACGGCCGGGTCGGCGAGGTGGTCGAGCAGCGGCTCCAGCCAGCCCGGCTCGGGGACGACGTCGGAGTCGAGGAACACCACGTACGGCGTGGTGGCGGCGGCCAGACCGGTGTTGCGGGCGGCCGCGGGGCCGCGCGACCGCTCGTGCCGCAGCACCCGGCCACCGGCGGCGCCGACGCTGCGCCGCAGCGGTTCCGGGTCGGCCGAGCCGTCGTCGACGACGACCAGGCCGCCGAGGCAGGCGACTCCGAGCGCGGCCAGCAGCCGGTCGAGCGGCCGGTCCTTCACCGGGACGACGACGGTGACCTGCGCCGGGGTCACGCCCCCGGGCAGGCCGGCCGGGACCGGGTTCGCCAGGCCGGCGTCGAGCAGGGTGCGGGCCAGCGCACGGTGCGTCGGCGAGGTGACCACCAGCTCCGCACCCGGGGTGGGCAGCAGCGCGCGGGCGGTCGCGGACAGGTGCACCAGCCGGGGCGGTGCGCCGCCGACCAGGACCGCGCCGCCGTCGATCCGGCGGGTGCGGCGGTCGAGCACGACGCGGAAGCCGTCCGGGAGCCGCCGGTCCGCCGGGCCCGCAGGCTCGGTGTCTCTGCGGGTCGCGTCTCTGCGGGGCGCGGCGGCGGTCACCGGGGCAGCCTCGCACTGCCGGGCCGCGCACGTCGATTGCTGCTCCCCGGCGGGCGAGGGGAGGCTGACGGGCATGGCCGACGTCCTGCCCCGCTACGGCTCCGCGACCCTGGCCGACGTCCTGCCCTCGGTGCTGGCGGCGCTGGGGGCACCGCTGTCGGAGGCCGCACCCGCGTTCGGCCTGCCACCGGCGCGGGCGGCGGTGGTGCTGCTCGTCGACGGGCTCGGGTCCGAGCTGCTGCGCGCCCACGCCGCCGACGCTCCGGTGCTGGCCGGGCTGGCCGACGCGGGCCCGCTGACCGTGGGCTTCCCGTCGACGACGCCGATCAGCCTCACCTCGCTCGGCACCGGGCTGCCACCGGGCGCGCACGGCACGCTGGGCCTGAAGTTCCGGGTCGACGGCGAGCTGCTCGACGCGCTCGGCTGGTCGTCGGGCCGCCGGGACCTGCGGGAGAAGCTCGTCCCGGAGCGGGTGCAGCCGGAGCCGACGGCGCTGGAGCGGGCGGAGGCCGCCGGGGTCGCGGTGCGGTCGGTGTCGCCACGGGAGTTCGCGACGTCCGGGCTCACCCGCTCCGGGCTGCGCGGCGGCGAGTACCGGGGCACGGTCGCGCTCGGCGACGTCGTCGCGGAGGTCCTGGCCGGGGTGGGCGCCGGCCGCATGAACGCCGGCCGCATGAACGCCGGCCGCGTGAACACTGCCGGGGTGGGCGCCACCCCCGGCCCGGCGCTGGTCTACGCCTACCTCGCCGACCTGGACAAGGTCGGCCACGTCTACGGGCCGGGGACGCCGGCCTGGCGCTGGCAGCTCCGCCAGATCGACGCGCTGGCCGGGATGCTGCTCGACGCGCTGCCGCCCGGCACCCTGCTCGCGGTCACCGGCGACCACGGGATGATCACCGTCGACGAGCCCGTCGACGCCGACACCCGCCCCGAGCTGACCGACGGCGTCGCACTGCTCGGCGGGGACCCGCGGGCCCGGCACGTCTACACCCGCCCCGGCGCCACCGGTGACGTACTGGCCGCGTGGCGGGCCGCGCTCGGCGACGACGCCGCCGTCGTGACCCGGGACGAGGCGGTCGCGCAGGGCTGGTTCGGCCCGACCGAGGACCGGGTGCTCGACCGGATCGGCGACGTCGTCGCGGCGATGCGGGGCACGGCCGCGGTGATCCGGTCCGAGGCCGAGCCGCATCTGTCGTCGTTCCCGGGACAGCACGGCTCGTTCACCTCCGCCGAGCAGCTGGTGCCGCTGCTGGTGGCACCGCCGGCCTGACGGCCGCCCTGCACACCCCGCGCGTCCTCTACTCGCGCAGCTACTCGCGCAGCGCGACCGAGACGTGCCCGTGGTGCCTGCCGGCCAGCAGGTCGGCCAGCGCCTGCGGGACGTCGTCGACGTCGCCCTCGACGACGGTGTGCGGGAAGACCATGCCCTCGCCGAGCCAGCCCGCGAACAGCGCGGGCCACTCCGCGGTCACGTGCAGGGCGTGGGCCAGCGCGAAACCGCGGATCGTGAGCCCCTTCATGATCGCGGACCCGGTGTCGAGCCGCGGCCACGCCGCCCCGGACTGCTGGGTGGCCAGCGCGCCGCCCACCGCGACCCGGGCGAACGGCGCGGCGACGGCGACGGCCGCCTCGAACTGGACCCCGCCGACGAGGTCCAGGTACACGGAGATGCCGTCCGGGGCCGCGGCGCGCAGGTTCCCGGCCAGGTCGTCGTCGCGGTGGTTCACGGCCGCGTCGAAGCCGAGATCGGTGGTCAGCAGCCGGCACTTGTCCGCCGATCCGGCCGTCCCGATCACCCGGTCCGCGCCGAGCCGGCGCGCGATCTGCCCGGCCAGCGAGCCGACACCACCCGCGGCGCCGGAGACGAGCACGACGTCGCCCGGCCCGACCCGGGCGATGTCGCGGACGCCGTAGAGCGCGGTGGACCCGTTCGGCGTCGCCAGGTGGTACTCCGGGGCGGGCAGCAGCGCCGGGTCGAGCACCTGCACGTCATCGGCCGCGAGGTCGGCGTAGCCGGCCCACGGGCCCCAGTAGGAGACCTGGGCGCCGACCGGCACGGCGTCGTCACCGCTCGCGACGACGGTGCCGACGGCGGGCCCGACCGGCGGCTCGCCGAGCGCGAACGGTGGCAGCGGCAGGTTGCCTCCGGCGTCCATGCGTTCCCGCATGACCGCGGCGACGCCGAGGTGGCCGGTCCGGACGAGCACGTGCCCGGGCTCCGGCACCGCCACCGGGACCTCGGTGACCCGGAAGTTCGCGGCGGTCGGCGGGCCGTCCGGCCGGGAGTCGAGCAGGACGGCACGGGTGCGGTGCGGGATGTCCCCTCCGGCGGGCACGGCGGTCATTCCTGCCCTTCGAGGGTGAGCGCGGGCCGGTAGAGACCGGTGTTGTGTACCGCGCGCATGAGTGGCTCCGCCCCCGGACGGCGGGCCGCGGCCTGCATCTCGGGGTTGGCGGCGGCGTCGCGCCATGCCTGCTCGCTGTCCCAGTGCGCGACGTTGACCAGCTGGAACCGCGTCTCCCCGGACACCGCCTCGTGCAGCTGGGCCCCTCGGAAGCCGGGCGCGGCCGCCATGATCCGGGAGAGCTCGGCCCAGCTCTCCTTGAACGCGGGCACGTCGTCGCGCGGGATCTCGAACACGTTGATGAAGGTCGTCGTCTCGGTCATATACCGACGATAACCAACTTACCGGTGATAAGTCACGGCATCGGTGGGCCCGGTTCACCGGCGATGCCGGGTCAGCGCGGGTGGAGGCGGCCGGTGTCCGGGTCGGGATCCCACGCGGTCAGAGCACCCGCGGCGGCCGCGACGACCGCGTCGAACACTGCACGCCCCTCGCCTGCACCGGCCGCCGTGGGATCACCGAGTACGCCGTTCGGGCTGACCGCGGCGACACCACCAGCCCGCAGCTGTTCCATGACCTCGCGCAGCGGCCGGGTCTCCCCCGACTCGGCGCGGTCGCCACGCACCAGGCCGGGACCGAGGTGGTGCAGCAGCGACGTCTCGTAACGGCCGGCGTGCGCGTCGAGCGGCACCCCGTCGACGGGTGCCGCGCACGGCAGCCAGGCGGCGTCACGGCCCTCGTACCGCAGCAGCGTGGTCGCCGCCCGCAGCGCGGCGACGTTGCCGCCGTGCCCGTTGAGGAACATCAGCCGCGACGCCCAGCGGCAGGCCGAGCGGCCGTACTCGACGAGCACGGTGCGCAGCGCGTCCTCGCCGATCGAGATGGTGCCGGGGAAGCCCTCGTGCTCGCCTGCGGCGCCGTAGGGCAGGGCGGGGGCGAGCACCAGCGAGGGGACGGCGTCGTGCAGGGCGGCGCCGACGGCCGTCGCGACCAGGGTGTCGGTGCCCAGCGGCAGATGCGGGCCGTGCTGCTCGGTGGAGCCGATCGGGACGACGAGCGTGCCACCGGACACCTCGGCCCAGGTCGCCTCAGCCAGGAGCACCGGTGCCCACCTCGCTCGTACCGCTCCGCAGGGTCCTCGCGATCCTGCCGCGCCCGCCGGTCGCGTCCTCCGGCAGGCACCCTCCTCGGGCACGATCTGTTTCGCAGAAGTGAACCGGAATACGAACAGATGAATTCACGACGGCGTCCCATGCATTGCCGGCGACCGGTCGACGCCAAGCGAGTGTGAGGAGCATTCCAGAAATCCTGTCCGCAATGCGACGACGTGCCTGATTGCTACGTTCGGCACGTGTCCGGATACGACGAGCACGAACCCGCCCCTCGCGTTCTCGGCGCGGTGACGGTGCTCCTCACCGCCGCCGCGGGCGCCCTCAACGTGGTCACCTTCTTCAGCTTCAACCAGGTGTTCGCGTCGACGATGAGCGGCAACCTCGTGCTGATCGGGCTCGCGATCGCCCAGCGCGACCCGTGGCAGGCCCTCGACAACGTGTCGGCCATCGGGGGTTACTGCCTCGGGCTGATCCTCGGAACGCTGCTGTGCGTCCGGATGATGCGGCGTTTCCCGTGGCGGAACGCCGTCGGCGCCACGCTCACCTTCGAACTCCTCGTGCTCGTCGTCGGCGGCACCTATCTGCATTCCCGTGACGTCCACGACGGCGGGGACGGATTCGTCCTGGCGAACCTGGTGCTGCTGGTGGTCGGGTCCGGGATCGCGATGGGCATCCAGGCCGCCGCGGCGCGCTACATCGGGCCGGCCGGGACGCCGACGAGCTTCCTGTCGGGGACGGTCACGAACTGGGTCGCCGACTTCGCCGACGGCCGCACCCCGACCGTCCTGAGCTGGAACGCCCCGCTGCGGATCCTCGCGATGGTGGTCGGCGCGGCGGGCAACGGCCTCGTCCAGGAGTGGGCGCCGGGGTACTCCTACATCGCGCCGATCGTGCTCGTCGCGGTCGCGGTCCTGTTCATGGTCGTCGTCGTGCGGACCAACCACGAGAGCCTGTTCGGCGGCGACCCGCAGCACGGCGACACGACGGCGGAGACCCGCCCGGCGGAGATCCGGCGGCCCGGCCCGGTCGGGGCCGACCCCGACCCGACCCCGGCCGACGAACGCAGCTGACCGCGCCGCCCGGTCAGCGTGCACCGGTCACCACGACGGGGTGTTCGTCCGCACCGTGCCGCAGGGTCTCCGCGATCCTGGCGCCCTCGCGGATCGCCGCGTCCATCCGGCGCGGGGCGAGCGCGTCGCCGATGCGGTGCCGGGTCCACGGCCCGTGCTCCAACGCGGTCCACAGCCGGTCGTCGGGGACGGTCGAGCAGGCGTGCACGACGGCCGCGACCCGCCGTTCCTCGACCCGCCCGGTCGGGTGATGCAGCAGCTCGACCCGCAGTCCCGCGGTACTGCCCTGCTCACCGGCACCGCACAGCTCACCGGAACTGCTCTGCTCACCGATACGCAGCACCCCCAGAACCGCCCGGTCGGTGCGGCACCGGATGCCCGCGGCGTACGCGCGGCGGCGGAACCCCTCGCGGTCGAGGGTGAGCCCCAGGTCCTGCCCGACGACGAGCGCAGGCGTCACGACCTCGACGGCGTGTCCCCATGCGGCGAGCAGCTCCGCGGCCGAGGTGGCCTGGTGGAAGCCGAGCTCGTCGACGACGAGGACCGGCCCCTCCGGCAGCTCGGCCCCGGCGAGGACGTCGTGCACGGGAACGCTCAGGCCGTCCGGGTCCCAGCCGGGCCGGGCGGGCACCGACCCGGTGGCGACGACGACGTCGTCCGGCCCGTACCCGGCCACGACCTCCCGGTCGACGACGACGCCGTACCGGATCTGCGCGCCCGCCTCCCGCGCCTCGCGCAGCAGGTCGGTGACGGCGTGCCCCAGCTCCGCGCGGCCGGGTGCGGTCGCGGCGAGCGCGAGCCGGCCGCCCGGGTGGGCGGCGCGTTCGGCGACGAGCACCTCGTGCCCGGCCCGGGCGAGCACGGCGGCCGCGGCGAGGCCCGCGGGTCCGGCGCCGGCGACGAGCACCCGCCTCGGGGCCCGGGCCGTCGCCTCCGCCGGCTCCCGGGTCGCGCCTGGTTCGTCTGCCGAGCTGCGTCCCCGGGCGGAGCCGGTGTCGTGAGCCCGGCCGTCGCCTGCCTCGTGACCGGCGCGTGGGTTGACCGCGCAGGTCAGCGGCAGGTTCAGCCCGACGCGTCCGATGCAGTCCTGGTTGCAGCCGACGCAGCGCCGCACCGGCCGCCCGGCCAGGGCCTTCGTCGTGAAGTCGGGGTCGGCGATCTGCCCGCGCGCGACGCCGACCAGATCGCACTCGCCGCGCTGCAGCGCCGCCTGCGCCTGCGCCGGCGTGGTGAACCGGCCGACACCGATCACCGGGATCGCCGAGCCGGCGTCCCGCACGGCGCGGCGCACGGTGGCGGCGAGGTGCCCCGCGTAGCCGGCCGGTGTGTGCATCGACGGCTCGATCAGGTGCAGCGTCGAGGTCGCGACACCGATCGAGGTGTTGAGGTGGTCGACCTGTCCGGTCGCGGCGAGGCGGGCGGCCAGCGCGGCGCCCTCGTCGGGGGTGATGCCGCCGGGGATGCGCTCGTCGACGCCGATCCGCAGGCCCAGCACCGGTGTCGGGCCGATGGCCGCACGGACGGCGGCGACGACGTCGAGCACGAGTTTCGCCCGGTCCCGCCCCCACGCGTCGGTGCGGCGGTTGGTCGCCGGGGACAGGAACAGCCGCAGCAGCGAGGCGTGCGAGCACTGCAGCTCGACGCCGTCGAACCCGCCGGCGACGCAGCGCGCGGCGACGTCGGCGAACGCGGTGACGATCCCGGCGATGCCGTCGGCGTCGAGCTCGGCGGGAACCTCGCGGAACATCGGGTCCGGCAACGGCGACGGCCCGACGACGGGCTCGCGCGAGTACAGCCCGGTGCCCTGCGCGCCGTTGTGGTTGAGCTGGGCGAGGACGACGGCGCCGTGAGCGTGCACCGCGTCGGTGAGCGCGCGGTAGCCGGGCAGCACGGCAGGGTCGTGCCCGCGGATCAGGCGTTCGTAGGGCCGGTCGTCCGGGTGGACGGCGTGCTCCTCGGTGATCACCAGTCCGGCACCGCCCGCCGCGCGGGCGGCGTAGTACGCGGTGTGCCGTTCGGTCGGCAGGCCCGCCTCGGCGAAGCCGGTGAGGTGCGCGGTGAACACGACCCGGTTGCGGAGCTCCAGGCGGCCGAGGCGCAGCGGGGTGCCGAGGTGCGGGGCGCCGGGTCTCGCGGTGTCCGGCTGCGCGGTGTCGCGCTGCGGTGCGGCGCCGAGATGCGGGGCACTGAGCAGCAGGATGCCGGTTCGTGGAGTACGCCACTCCGGGAGGCCGGGCTCCGAGATGCCGGGCCCCGGGGTGGCGGTCCCCGGAGCGACAGGCTCCGAAGTGACGGCGCGCCCGGCCCGCATCCCGGCTCGTCGCCCCTCCCGGACCGCCTCGGCCAGCGTCCGCGGCGCCACCCGGTCCCCCACCGGTACCGCCCCGGGCCGCTCGGGCAGTGACCGGTCCGGCAGCCGCGCACCGCAGTCGACGACGGCCGCGCACGGCACCGTCGTCGTCGCGCCGGTGTGCACGTCGACCAGCTCCGCCTGCCCGCCGGTGACACCGACGAGCCGGGTGAACAGCGCCCGGGTCACGCCGGCCCGCTCCAGCCGCGCGTTGGCCGGGGCCATGTCGCCGCAACGTCCGAGCTGGTGCCCGGCGACGGCGTCGGGGGTCGCGAGGGTGACCGCGTAGCCCGACGCGGCCAGCAGCTCAGCGACGCCCGGGCCGGTCCAGTCGCCGAGCGGGTCGCGGACCAGCACGGACGCGCCGTCCGGGACACCGGCGTCCCGCAACGGCGCGAGCCCGGTGGACGGCGCCTCGCCCCGCATCGCCACTGCCCGGACCGTGCCGGTCACGACACTCGCCGCCCCGGGGTCGGCCGCGCCACACCCTGGACCTGCGCGGAACTCGTCGTCCCGCGCCATCGCGTCCAGCAGCTCCGCGGCCGGCCACACCGGGACGTCGGCGGCCACGTCCGATGGTGCCGCTCGCGACCCGGTCGCCAGGACCACCACGTCACCGCGTGCCCGGGCGACGTCGACCGTCGCGTCGTCCACCACGGACCCGAGCTGCACCCGGACGCCGAGCCGTTCCAGCTCCGCCGCCCACCACGTGATCGGCAGCGCCAGCCGGTCGCGGCCCGGGATCGCCGCGGCCGCGTGCAGCATCCCGCCGAGCCGGTGCGCGCGTTCGTGCAGCGCGACCGCGTACCCGCGCAACGCGAGCGTCCGAGCCGCCTCCAGCCCCGCAGGCCCGCCGCCGACGACGAGCGCGTCCCGCTCCGCCGCCCCCGGCGCATCCGCAGCGCCCGCAGTGCCCGCAGTGCCCGCAGTGCCCGCAGTGCGTTCCGCGGAACGCTCCCCGACCCCCGACAGCCGGCCATCGCGTTCCGCGGAACGCAGGTCGTACTCCGTTCCGGGTAACCGAGCACCGCCGTCTGCGCGTTCCGCGGAACGCACCCGCGGCACGACCGTCTCCGGATCCGGGTCGCGCCGCTCGTGCCCCGCGCGCGACTCCAGCTCGTCCCCGACGACCGGGTTCCGCGGGTCCCGCGCCGCCGCGAGCGCGTTGGTCAGCAGGCACGGCCGGATCCGCTCCGGCGTCCCGGCGCGGGCCAGCACCACGAGCCGCGGGTCCGCGATCTGCGCTCTCGTCATCTCGACGAGATCTGCATCGCCGCTGCTCAGCGCAGCCTGCGCGAGCCACGGCGACGCCACGCTCCCCGCCAGCACGACCGCCGGCACCGCGCGACCTGCAGCGCCGGCGCCGCCAGCCCCCGCGGCACCGCCGGGCACCGCGCCGCCGGGCACCGTGACACCCACCGCGGACCGCACGGCCACGCGCACCTGCCCGCACCGCTCCCGCAGGAACCCCTCCGGCGTGTGCAGGTCCGGTCGCGTCGCCGCCACCGACAACGCGCTCCCGACGACCGGCACCAGCAGGTCCACCCGGCCCGCCACCCGGGCGGCGAGGGCGGCACCGTCGTCGGGCGTGATCCCCGCCCACGGCGCCAGCTCGTCGACGCACAGCCGCAGGCCCAGCAACGGCGCGGGCCCCATCGCGTCGCGCACGGCGTCCAGGACCTCGACCAGGAACCGGGCGCGATCGGTGCCGTAGCCGTCGTCGCGCCGGTTGGTCAGCCCGGAGCAGAACTGGCGCAGCAGCGAATGCTGCCCGGCCCCGATCTCGACGCCGTCGGCGCCGGCCGCGACGGCGGCGCGCGCGGCGTCGGCGAACCCGCGCACCACGGCGTCGATCTCCGCGGTGCCCATCGCGACAGGCGTCTCGCGGGACACGACGTCGGGCACCGCCGACGGCGCCCACAGCGGGTGCCCGGAGTGCGCCGAGCTGCCCTGCCCACCGGCGTGCGCGAGCCCGGCGAGCACGAGTGCCCCGGACGGGCGGCACGCCGTGACCACCGCGGCCCAGCCGGGCGCCGCGGCGTCGGCGCACGGCGCGTAGGCGTACGGATGGTCCGAGGCGTGCACCGACGCCGGCTCGGTCACCACGATCCCGGCCCCACCGGCGGCGCGCGCCGCGTAGTACGCCACGTGGTCGTCGGTGATCCCGCGCCGGAGGTCGCCGAGGTTGGTCTCGTGCGGCCCGAACACCACACGCGACGGGGCCCGCCGACCACGCAGGTCGACGGGCCCCGTCAGCAGGTCCGTGGTCAGCTCCCCGCGACCGGCGCGGCGGCGGCAGCCTGCTCCGACGGCGTGAACCCGGACAGCGGGTTCTCGTCGCACGCCCGGTCGGGCCTCCGCGGCGGCGGCGCCAGCGACAGCATCGTCGGCTGCTTCGGCGCCCGGGAGTTCCGCGGCGCGGACCGCGAGTGGTCGACGTCGGACTTCGGGATCACCGTCCCGCCGTCGCGCGCGGCGAGCATCTGCTCGCCGTAGCCCTGCACGCACTCCGGGTCCGGGCCGTCGAGCGGGAGCCCGGTGAAGAACTTCGCCGCCATGCAGCCGCCCTGGCAGGCGTCGAAGTGCTGGCACTTCGAGCAGGCGCCACCGGTCTGCGGCTGGCGCAGCTCGGTGAACAGCTCCGAGCTCTCCCAGACCTCCTTGAAGCCCCCGGTGTCGCGGACGTTGCCGGCCAGGAAGTTCTCGTGGATCGCGAACGGGCAGGCGTAGACGTCGCCGACCGGGTCGATCAGGCAGACCACCCGGCCCGCGCCGCACAGGTTCAGCCCGGGCAGCGCCTCGCCGTAGGCCGAGAGGTGGAAGAACGAGTCACCGGTCAGCACCTGGTCGCCGTGCGCGACCAGCCAGTCGTAGAGCTGCTTCTGCTGGGCCTGGGTCGGGTGCAGCTCGTCCCAGACGTCGGCGCCACGCCCGGACGGGCGCAGCCGGGTGATCCGCAGCTGGGCGCCGTACTTGTCGGCGATGGCCTTGAACTCGTCGAGCTGGTCGACGTTCTCCCGGGTCATCACGACCGAGATCTTCGGCGCGACGAACCCGGCCTCGGCCAGGTTCTCCAGCGCGGTGATCGCGGTGTCGAACGAGCCGGGCCCGCGGACGTAGTCGTTGACCTCGGCGGTCGCGCCGTCCATCGAGATCTGGATGTCGACGTAGTCGGTCGCGGCCAGCTGCGCGGCGCGCGCCTTGTCCAGCTTGACGCCGTTGGTGGAGAACTTGACGCCGACGTCGTGGGCGATGGCGTAGTCCAGCAGCTCCCAGAAGTCCGGGCGGACGGTCGGCTCCCCACCACCGATGTTGATGTAGAAGACCTGCATCCGCTGGAGCTCGTCGATCACCGCCTTCGCCTCGTCGGTGGTCAGCTCGCGCGGGTCGCGCCGCCCCGAGCTGGAGAGGCAGTGCACGCACGCGAGGTTGCACGCGTAGGTGAGTTCCCAGGTGAGGCAGATGGGCGAGTTCAGGCCGTACTGGAAGTGGTCGACCAGCTTCACGGGCGCACCTCGTTGTGAGTCGCAGTGGTGGATCTGTGCCGCGGTGGTGGATCAGCGAGCGACGATCGTGCCGGACTTCAGCAGTCCGGCCAGGGCCGTCAGATAGGCCTCGTGCTGGGCCTCGGGGACGCCGGCGGCCTCGACCGCGCTACGGGCGTCCGGGTGCTGCTCGAGGGTCGTCACGACCTCGACCAGCTGCGGGGTCTTGAGGAAGGACAGCTTGCGGGTCACGAAGTCGTACACCAGGGCTCCGAACGGCTCGGGGCGGACCGAGACGCTCTCGCTGATCCGGTACGGGGCCGCGGGGTCGAACGACGACCCCGCGGCTCCGCCGGTGTTCAGCACCGTGGTGTCGACCGAGGCCTCAGTAGACACCGCACATTCCGTCGATGGAGACCTCTTCGACCAGGGTCTCCTCGGTCAGGGCGTCCTCGTTGCGCTGCTCGTCCATGGGCAACCTCCGCTGGTTACGGCTCTCGGCGAGAGAGGTGACGAGCCACCCCGCCGGCCGGCGGTGGCAGCGGTCACGAAGCTATTGGCACCCGGTGCCGGAAAGCAAGGATCGGCCGGTACGCCCCTCCGTTCGGACGGGCGGGCATGCTGTCGGCCATGACGGCCGACGAGCAGGTCCTGCTGCACCTCTGCACCCCCGACGAGCGGGCCGGCTACGCCCGCGAGGGCGCCATCGCCCCCGCCTCGCTGGACGAGGTCGGCTTCGTGCACCTCTCCACGCCGGAGCAGGTCGCGCTGCCCGCGAACCGGCTGTTCGCCGGCCGCGAGGACCTCGAGCTGCTCGTCGTCGACCCGGCCGCGCTGGGGCACGCCGGCGTCGAGGTGCGCTGGGAGCCCGGCGTGCCCGGCGACCCGGAGTCGATGCGCTTCCCGCACGCCTACGGCCCGGTCCCGTTCTCCGCCGTCGTCGGCTCGGTGGCCTACCGCCCGGGCCCGGAGGGCTTCACCACACCGGACCTGGAGGGCCTCGCGGGCTGAGCGCGGCGCCTGCGCGGCCCTGCGGCAACGTCTCGTTCAGCGGGGCGTCATGCACCGGTCCATCGCCGTGTCCCGGCTGGTCAGACCGCCCGCGGGGAGCGCGGGCCTGTCACCGGACGGGCTGCGTGGCAATGGTTCCCTGTGCGCCGAACGGTCCCGGCGTCGTGGCCTCCGCAGCACTTCGGAACCAGCCCCAGGAGCACCCCGCCATGCCCGAACACCCCTCCCGACGCCGGTTCCTCGGCATGCTCGCCGCCGCCGGCGGGCTCGCGGCAGGCGGCTCGCTGCTGCCGCCGTCGGTGCGCGCGGCGATGGCCGAGCCGATGCGCCCGGGCGGGCTGCCCGCGATCGAGCACGTCGTCGTCCTGATGCAGGAGAACCGCTCGTTCGACCACTACTTCGGGACGCTGCCGGGGGTGCGCGGCTTCGGCGACACGACGCCGCTGCGCCTCCCGGACGGCCGCTCGGTCTTCTCCCAGCCCGACGGCGCGGGCACCGTCCTGCCGTTCTCGCTGGCCGAGGCCACGAAGGCGGCCGGGCGCCCGGCCGCGGACTCCCAGTACCTCGACGCGCTCCCGCACGGCTTCCGCGACGCCACCCAGGCCTGGGCAGGCGGCTGGACGAACGACTGGGTCCGTGCCAAGGGCGCCGCCACGATGACCTACTACGAGCGCGCCGACATCGCCCTGCAGCGCGAGCTCGCCGAGACCTTCACCGTCTGCGACGCCTACCACTGCTCGGTCAACGGCTCCACGAACCCGAACCGGATGGTGCACTGGTCCGGGAAGATCGGCACCGAGCCGGGCAGCAGCGCCCGGGCCGTCACCAACGACGGCTACGAGAAGGACCACCGCGGCTACGAGTGGACCACCTACCCGGAGCGGCTGACCGACGCCGGCGTCGACTGGCGCGTCTACCAGGAGTGGGACAACTTCACCGACAACCCGCTGGAGTACTTCCGGCGGTTCAAGGCGATCGGCAGCGCCGTGCTCCGCGCGGTCGGCGGCCCGTACCGCACCACCGAGGAGCTCTACGAGCACCTGCTGAAGGCGCCCGCCGACGAGCGCGAGCGGCTCCTCGCCGGGGTCGAGAAGGGCCGGGCGTCGCTGTCGGCGGCGGACCGGGACCTGTTCGACCGCGCGGTGTTCCGCGGCCGCCCCGGATCGCTGATGGACCGGATCCGGGCCGACATCGACGGCGGCACGCTGCCCCGAATCAGCTGGGTCGTACCGCCGGCCGCCGCCTCGGAGCACCCGAGCTCCGGCACCCCGCTCGGCAGCGCCGCCCTGGTCTACGAGCTGCTCGACGCCATCGCCTCGGCGCCCGGCATGTGGTCACGCACCGTGTTCCTGCTGAACTTCGACGAGAACGACGGCTTCTTCGACCACGTCCCGCCGCCGGTGGCGCCGCGCCCCGCGAGCGGCAACGGTGACGACTGGTTCGACGGGCAGCCGATCGGCCTCGGCCCGCGCGTCCCGATGACGATCGTGTCGCCGTGGACGGTGGGTGGCTACGTCGACTCCGAGGTCTTCGACCACACCTCGGTGCTGCGGTTCCTCGAACGCTGGACCGGGGTGGCCGAGCCGAACATCTCCCGCTGGCGGCGCACCGCGTGCGGCGACCTGACCTCGGCGTTCGACTTCGGCACCGCGCGCTCGGTGAGCCACCCGTCGCGACCCGCGCCGACGCCGTCGAAGCGGGAGCGCTGGAAGCCCGTCCCGCCCGCCGACCAGCGGTTGCCCGCCCAGGAGCCCGGCAGGCGCCCGGCCCGTCCGCTGCCCTACGCGCCGGACGTGTCGGCCGCCGTCCGGGACGGCCGGGTGGCGATCACGCTGCGCAACGCCGGGGCGTCCTCGGCGCACTTCGTGGTCTACCCCTACGCCGGCGAGCTCCCGCTACCCACCCACCACGACGTGCGCGGCGAGACCGTCGTGCCGGTCACCCCGCCCGCGGACCGCTACGACCTGAGCGTGCAGGGGCCGAACCGGTTCTGGCACGAGCTCTCCGGCACCGTCGGCGGGCCCGGCGCCGGGCTGGCCGTCGGCACCCGCTCCGGCCCCGGCGACCGGATCACCGTCACCCTGCGCAACGACGGCGACGCCGCCCTGACCGTCCGGATCACCGGCGGCCCGGACGTCGCGCTCGCCCCGCACACCGCGCGCGACGTCGACCGCGGCACCGACCACGGTTGGTACGACCTCACCGTCACCCTCGCCGAGGACCCGGCGTTCCGCCGCAGGGTGACCGGTGCGGTGCCGGTCCCCGAGCCGGTCACCCCCTGACCCCGGCCACCCGGTTCCCCCTCCGGCCGGAGGGGGAACCTGCCCCGGCGACCGTCGAGGTGGTCAGGTGCCCATCCGTAGCTGTTGCATATCACTCGCAATAGCCAAGGTTGTGCTCGTCCGCTACGCCGACGAGGTCGTCGAGGAGAGCCAATGGCCATCGAGCTCAACCAGATCTGGGACTTCCCGATCAAGGAGTTCCACCCGTTCCCCCGGGCGCTCCTGGGGGTGGGCGCACACGACATCCTGGGCGTGGAGGCCAAGAACCTCGGGATGACCCGCGTGCTGTTCGTGACCACCGGCCTGCGCGGCTCGGGGATCATCGAGGAGCTCAAGGGCAAGGTCGAGTACCAGGGCGTCGACGTCGTCGTCTACGACCAGGTCGAGTCCAACCCCAAGGACTACAACTGCATGGACGCCGCCGCGCTCTACAAGAGCGAGAAGTGCGACGGCATCATCTCCATCGGCGGCGGCTCGTCGCACGACGCCGCCAAGGGCGCCCGCGTCGTCATCGCCCACGACGGCCGCAACATCAACGAGTTCGAGGGCTTCTCCAAGTCCACGAACACCGAGAACCCGCCGCACATCGCGGTGTCCACCACCGCGGGCACCGGGTCCGAGACGTCGTGGGCCTACGTCATCACCAACACCTCGGACATGGACGACCCGAAGAAGTGGGTCGGGTTCGACGACGCCGTCGTCACCACCCTCGCGCTCGACGACCCGCTGCTCTACTACAGCTGCCCGCAGCACTTCACCGCCTACTGCGGCTTCGACGTGCTGGCCCACGGCTCCGAGCCGTACGTGTCCCGGCTGGACTTCGAGCCGTCGCTGGGCAACGCGCTGTTCTCGATCGAGCTGGTCGCGCAGTACCTGCGCGAGGCGACCTACGAGCCCCGCAACCTCGAGGCCCGCTCGAAGATGATGCACGCGCAGTACATCGCGGCGCAGGCGTTCAACTCCGGCGGCCTCGGGCTGGTGCACTCCACCTCGCACGCGGTCTCGGCGTTCTTCGACAGCCACCACGGCCTGAACAACGCCATCGCCCTGCCGCGGGTGTGGGAGTACAACCTGCCCTCGCGCTACGACCGCTACGCCAAGATCGCGTCCGCGCTCGGCGTCGACACCCGTAACCTCACCACGGTGCAGGCCGCCGACGCCGCGGTCGAGGAGGCCATCCGGCTGTCCAAGGACGTCGGCATCCCGGACAACTTCGGGTCGGTCACCACCGACACCTACGAGAAGAACCGGATGAACACCGGCAAGTACGACGGCCGGGGCAACGCCATCCCGACCGACGACAAGACCATCCGCTCGATCGCCGAGCACATGATGGGCGACTACTGCACCCCCGGTAATCCCCGCGAGTGCACGGTCGAGGCGCTGGTGCCGATGGTGGACCACGCCTTCAAGGGCACCTACTGATCCACCAGCTCCACCCCGTCGGCCGCGACCGCCGTGCCCGGATCAGCCCCCGGGCACGGCGGTCGCGTCCGTCCCGGCCATGCCCGTACGCGCGAGGAGAACGGTGTCCGAGAGCAGTGCAACGACAGACCAGCCCACGCCCGGCGGGGCCGCATTCGACGGGGCCGCGTTCGACGACGCCGACGCGCTGACCGAGGCGCTGGCCGCCGAGAACTACGTGATCGACCCCGAGTTCGCGGTCGTGGTGCACCTGGCCACGGCGCTGGACCGGCCGCTGCTGCTGGAGGGACCGGCCGGCGTCGGGAAGACGGAGCTGGCCAAGGCACTCGCCGCGGCGTCGGGCCGGGCGCTGGTCCGGCTGCAGTGCTACGAGGGTCTCGACGACGGCCGCGCCCTCTACGAGTGGGACTACGGCAAGCAGCTCATGCACGTCCAGATGCTGCGCGACCGGATCGGCGAGCTGCTGGCGGGCACGGCGAGCATGGCCGAGGCGTCGGCGCGGCTGCAGGCCGAGGACACCGGCCTCTACACCGAGCAGTTCCTCTCCGCCCGCCCGCTGCTGGAGGCGGTGCTCTCCACCGAGCCGGTGGTGCTGCTCGTCGACGAGGTCGACCGCACCGAGGAGTCGATGGAGGCGCTGCTGCTGGAGGTGCTCGCCGAACGGCAGGTGACGGTTCCCGAGATCGGTACGTTCACCGCGCGCTCGGCGCCATGGGTGGTGCTGACCTCGAACGACACCCGTGAGCTGTCCCCGGCGCTCAAGCGGCGCTGCCTGCACTTCCAGGTCGACTTCCCCACTCCGGAGCGCGAGACCGAGATCGTGTCCCGGCGCGCGCCGGAGGTGGCCTCCGAGGTCGTCGCCGACGTCGTCGATCTCGCCCGGACGCTGCGGGAGTTCCCGCTGCGCAAGGCGCCGTCGATCTCCGAGGTCATCGACGCCTCGCGGGCCGCGGCGGTGCTCGGGCTGGAGAGCGGCGGCGAGCTGGAGAAGGTGCGGTCCTCGCTGCTCGCGGCACTGCTCAAGTACGGCTCGGACCGCGAGCTGGCCCTGCGCAGGCTCGACGGCGACGAGCCCGCCCCCGAGGTCGAGGTCGCCGAGGACGCCGGCTGGGTGAGCGCGGCGTCGCGGCCGGCGGACACGACGTCCGGAGCGTTCGGGAAGGGGCGCGCCGCGTCGAGCGGGGGCCGCGCGGCCGCGGACCGGGCGCGCCGGAACCGCCGATGACCGGCGCCTCCCCTGGCACCGGCGACTCCACGGACACCGGCGCCGGCCCGCGCGACCCGGCGTCCCGGCTGCTGGCCGTGCTGGCCGCCGCGTTCACCCGGGTGCTGCGGGCGCAGCGCGTGGCCGTCTCCCCGGCGGAGGCGATCGAGGTCCGGCGGGTGCTGGCGATGCTCGGCGCCGCCGACCTCGATCGCCTGCGGTCGGGGCTGCGCGCGGTGACGGTGAAGTACGCCCACGAGCGCCCCGGGTTCGAGCGCGCCTTCGACGCGTTCTTCACCCCCGTCGACAGCGGGACCGACGACGACGGCACCGGCCCCGGCCTGCGCGGACCCGGTTCCGAGGGGCTGCCCGGTGACCTGGAGCTGACCGAGGACGACGACCCGCTCGGCCGCTATGCCGACTACGACCCGTCCACGGCGGAGGTCGGCGACCTGCTCGACGCCGAGGAGCAGGAGAAGGGCTTCAACCCGCACCGCGACGACGACGACGTCTCGCTCGGCGGCTCGGAGAAGGACCTGTCGGTGTCCTCCGGCGACGACAAGGGCCGCCGCGGCATGACCTACACCGTCGACCTGGAGCGGGCCGGAGCCGCCGTCGGCACGGAGCTGACCTCCGGCGAGAGCACGCCGGTGTCCGGCGAGATCGCCTTCGACGACCCGGAGTCGATCCTGGCCTGGCTCGGCGAGTACGACCCGCACGCCGTCTACGCCGACGGTCCCGAGGGCGAGGAGCTCTCCGACGCCCGGCTCGGCAAGCTGGTGGAGGCGATCACCGCGTTCGTCTCCCAGCTCGCCGACCGGGTCGAGGCAGGCGAGGCCGACCGCCCGGAGCCCGAGGGCGGAGGCACCGACCGGCTGAGCTCGGCGGACATGCAGCAGGCCTGCCACGAGCTGCTGCACCGGATGCGCGGCGCACCGCGGCGCGTGCCGCGCGAGCACGCGCACGGTCCGCTCGACGTCCGGCACACGGTGCGGCGCAGCATGCGCAGCGACGGGGTGCCGTTCCACCTCTACCACCGCGCGAAGGTCCCGGACCGGGTCCGGCTGCTCGTCGTCGCGGACGTGTCGCTGTCGGTCCGGTCGATCACCGCGTTCGTGCTGCAACTGGCCCGCACGCTGCATCGGCAGGCGTTCCGGTGCCGGGTGCTCGCGTTCGTGGACTCGCCGGTGGAGGTCACCGAGCTACTGCTGCGCGCACACGACGACCACGCGCTGGCCGCCGTGCTCGCCGAGCCGGGTATCGACCTCGACGCCACCAGCGACTACGGCCGCGTCCTGCACGAGATCAACGAGCAGTTCGCCGACGCCGTCGACCACCGGACCGCGGTGCTGTTCGTCGGCGACGGCCGCTCCAACGGTCTGCCGCCGGGTACCGAGGAGCTGGAGCGGCTCGCCCGGCGCGCGTACCGGGTCGGGTGGATCACCCCGGAGCAGCGCCGGTACTGGAACCAGGCGTCGTGCGCGATGGAGGAGTACTCGCACGTCGTCGACCACGTGCTCGTCGCCCGGGACGCCGACGAGCTGCTCGACGGCGCCGGGGAGCTGGGTCACGCGCTGTCCTGAGGCTCTTGCACACGAGTGTCATCTGTGTTCGTGTTCAGCCGATCAGATGACCTGGAGGGAGCCCGGTGCTGCGCGCGTTCCGCGAGCTGACGCTGCCCGCCCGGCTGCTCGTGGTGAACCAGCTCGGCATCAACCTCGGCTTCTACCTGGTGCTGCCGTTCCTGGCGACCCACATGGCAGGTCTCGGCTACGCGGCGGCGACGATCGGGCTGGTCCTGGCCCTGCGGAACCTCTCCCAGCAGGGGCTGTTCCTGATCGGCGGCTCGGCCGCGGACCGGATCGGCGCCCGGCCGGTGATCATCCTCGGCTGCGCGATGCGGATCGTCGCGTTCGGACTGTTCGTGCTGTTCGACTCGCTGCCGGGGCTGGTCGCCGCGGCCGTGCTCACCGGGCTGGCCGGGGCGTTCTTCAACCCCGCGGTGCGGGCGTACCTGATGCAGGAGGCCGGGGACCGGCGCGCCGAGGTCTTCTCGGTGTTCAACGTGTTCGGCAACGTCGGCGCCCTGCTCGGCCCGCTGCTGGGTGCCGCCCTGCTGAGCGTGGACTTCCGCCTCGTCGCCGGGGTCGCCTGCGCGCTGTTCACCCTGCTCACCGTGGCGCAGCTGTTCGCGCTGCCCGCCCGGGCCGTCGAGCCGCAGGAGCGCGGGCTGCTGGGCAGCTGGGGCGAGGTCGTCACCAACCGCCGGTTCCTGGTGTTCGCGCTCGGCGGCGCCGGCTACTTCTCGTTGTTCAACCAGCTCTACCTGGCCTTCCCGGTCGAGGCGCAGCGCGTGTCCGGGGTCGCGGGCGCGGTCAGCGCGGTGTTCGTGGTGTCCACCGTCGTCGGCATCACCGGCCAGGTGCGGATCACCGCCTGGTGCAAGGCGCACTGGACCGACGGCCGCTCGATGGCCGTCGGGCTGGTGCTGATGGGCGTGGGCTTCGTGCCGATCGGGCTCGCCGCACCGTTCGTCGGCACGGCCGCGGCCGGGGGCTGGACGACCGCCGGCTCGCTCGCCGTCACCCCGGTGCTGCTCGGGACGGTCGTGTTCGCGGTCGGCCAGGCGATGACCAACCCGTTCACCATGGCGCTGCTGCCCACGGTCGGGAGCAGGGCGCTGGCCGGCACCTACTACGGCTGGTTCTACCTGGTCGCGGCCGCCGTCGTCGCGATCACCACCCCGGCGATCGGCGGTCTGTTCGACCGCTTCCCCGACGGCACGGGTCGCTGGGTGCCGTTCGCGGTGCTGCTCGGGATCGGCCTGACCGGCGGCGCCGTGATCGCCTGGATGCAGCGCACCGGACGTCTCGCCGCACGCCCCGCCCCCACCTCGACGTGAAGGAACCCGCACCCGTGACGCTGAGCCGCCGCCGTTTCCTCGGCACCACCGCCGCCCTCGCCGCGATCCCCGCACTGGCCGCCTGCGGCGGTGGGCCGGGCGCGAGCGACCGGCTGCGGGTGGCCTTCCCCGGCGGCGGCTCGCGGGAGTCGCTGGACCCGCACCTGGCCACCCAGTTCGTCGACCAGGCCCGCGCCAAGGCCTGCTTCGACACGCTCACCGGGTGGACCCAGGAGATGACCGCGCAGATGCGGCTCGCCGAGACCGTCGAACCCGACGCCACCGGCCGGCGCTGGCGGATCCGGCTGCGCCAGGCCACCTGGCACGACGGGAGCCCGCTCACCGGCGACGACGTGCTGTACACGTTCCGCCGGATCGCCGACCCCGCGACCAAGGGATCGGCGGCGTCGCTGTTCAAGGGCGTCGACTTCACCGCGAGCCGCTCGACCGGGCCCCGCGAGGTCGAGGTCGTGCTCGCCGCGCCGGACTTCACCTTCCCGCTGTGGCTCGGCGCCCCGGGCGCGGAGATCGTCAGGGCCGGGACCACCGACTTCACGAAGCCGGTCGGCACCGGCCCGTTCCGGGTGCAGTCGTTCACCCCGGGCGGCGCCACGGTCTACACCCGCAACGACGCCTACTGGGACGGCGCGCCGCCGTCGGCGGAGCTGGAGTTCGTCCCGATCGAGGACGAGCAGGCCCGGCTCGGCGCGCTGCTGTCCGGGCAGGTCGCCTACGCCCACGACCTGCGTCCGGCGAGCGCCCGCCAGGTCCAGGGACAGCCGGGCCGCGCGGCTCTGCTCACCGCACCGCAGTCGACGTCGCAGTACCTCAACCTGCGTGTCGACCGACCGCCGTTCGCCGACCCGCGGGTACGCGAGGCGGTGCGGGTCGGGATCGACCGCGAGGCGCTGGTGCGGGTGGTGCTGCTCGGTACCGGCCAGGTCGGCAACGACGTCTTCGGCGGCCCGGAGCTGCAGTACTACCCGGACATCCCCCAGGTCACCCGGGACGTCGGCCGCGCAAGGGCACTGCTGCGCGAGGCCCGGGCGGAGAACCTCGCGTTCGAGCTGCAGACCTCGGGCAGCGACGCCAACTTCGGTCCCGCCGCCACGCTGGCCGCCGAGCAGCTGGCCGAGATCGGGCTGCGCGCCACCCCGCGGGTCCTCGACGCCCCCACCTACTTCACCGCCGTCCGGACGTCGGGGGTCGCGTCGTTCACCCGCTCCGGCACGTTCCCGATCCCGGACTTCATCGGGCGGCGGCGGCTGTCCAAGGCCGACAACTCCAACTACACGGGATACCGCAGCACCGAGATCGACAAGCTCTACGCCGCCGCGGTCTCCCGCCGCGACGAGAGCGCCCGCGCCGCCGACCTCGAACGCGTGCAGACCCTGCTGCGCAACGACTCCGGCGCACTGGTGTGGGCACTGTCGGACTGGAACGTCGGAGTAGCCGCCGGGCTGAGCGGGATCGAGGCGGCCAAGCCAAACAGCCACCTGTGGGGCCGGTTCGACAAGGCCCGGGTGAGCTGATGGTCGCCGCCGGCTCCACCGACAACACTGACACCACCGACACCGCAGACACCGGCCCCGCGCCGGTCGCCGTCCGGCGGCGCGGGGTGGGCCGCACCGCGGCCGTGCGGGCCGCGGTCGCGCTCGCCCAGCTGCTCGCCGCGGTGCTGCTGGTGTTCGCGCTGACCACGTTCCTGCCCGGCGACGCCGCCGAGATCGTCCTCGGCCCGGACGCCACCGACGACCAGGTCCAGCAGCTGCGCACCGAGCTCGGCACCAGCCTGCCCGCGGGCGAGCGCCTCGCGGACTGGCTGGGCGGGCTGCTCACCGGTGACCTCGGGAACTCGCTGATCACCGGGCAGCCGGTGCTCGACGAGGTCACGCGCCGGCTCGGCAGCACCCTGCTGCTCGCCGGCACAGGGCTCGCCGTGCTGGTGCCGCTGGCCGTCGTCATCGCGACCGCGGCGGGCCTGCGGCCGGGCAGCGCGTTCGACCGCATCTCGACGGCGACGGTGTCGGCACTGCAGGCCGCACCGCAGTTCGCGACCGGGCTGCTGCTGGTCGGGCTGTTCTCGCTGCAGCTCGGCTGGCTGCCCGCCACGGCCGGCGGCGGTTCGCTGCTGACCCCGGAGGTGCTGATCCTGCCGGTCGTCGTGCTCGTGTTCGCCCAGCTGGGCTGGCTGTCCCGCCAGGTCCGCCAGGGCGTGCTGCAGACCGATCGGTCCCCGCACGTCACACACCTGCGCCGGCTCGGCCTGCCCGAGCGCGACGTCGTGCTGCGCCACGTGCTGCCCGGCGGGCTCGCGCCGTCGGTGCAGCAGCTCGCCCGGATCGTCGAGGGCACGCTGGGCGGCGTGGTCGTCGTCGAGTCGCTGTTCGCGCTGCCGGGGGTCGGGTCCGGCGTCGTCGACGCGGTGCGCAACCGCGACATCCCGCTGATCCAGGGCTACGCGCTGCTCGCCGCCGTCGTCACGATCGGGGTCAACCTGCTCGCCGACGTGGTCACCGCCCGGCTCACCCCGGTCCGCGAGGACCTCGCGTGAGGGCGCTGCGCCCGGCGACCGCGGTGGCGCTGCTGCTCACCGGGGTCCCGCTGCTGTGCGCGTTCGCCGGGCCGCTGGTGGCCCCGCTGCTGCCGGTCACCTCCGGCGCCGGGGCGCTGATGCCACCGGGCCCGGGCCTGCCACTGGGCACCGACGCGCTCGGCCGCGACGTGCTCGTGCTCGCCCTGACCGGCGGCACCACCGTGGTCCTGCTGACGCTGGGCACCCTCGCTCTGGCCTACCTCGTCGGGATCCCGCTGGGGCTGCTGCTCTCCGCGACGCGGCGCCGCTGGGCGGCCCTGCTCACCCAGCGCACGCTGGACGTCGTGCTGGTCCTGCCGTCGCTGCTGGTGCTGCTGATCCTGGCCGGCACCGGGCGTCGCGGTGTCGGCTGGCTGCTCGTGGTGACCGCGCTGCTGCAGCTGCCCGCGATCGTGCGGATCGTGCGCGGCGCGGCAGGCGCCCCGGCCCGGCGGGTGGCGCTGGAGACGATGACCCAGAACGGGGAGCCGTGGTGGCGGATCCACCTCGTCGAGACCGGGCGATTCGTGGCCGGGACGCTGCTGGTCGACGCAGGCACCCGCGCCGTGCTGGTGCTGACCCTGCTGACCAGCGCGAGCTTCCTCGGCGTCGGGCTGCCGCCGGACACCGTGGACTGGGCGGTGGTGATCGAGCAGAACTCGGCGTCGCTGTTCCTGGCCCCGTACGCGCTGCTGGTCCCGGCCGGGCTGCTCGTCGCGCTCGCCGCGGGGGCGAACCTGCTGGTCGACCGGGTCGCCGACCGGACGGGAGCGGTGGTGTGAACTCCGTCCTCACCGTGCGCGGGCTGACGGCGGCCGCCGGGGGCACCACGGTGCTCGACGGCGTCGACCTCGATCTCGCACCCGGCGCGGTGCTGGCCGTGGCCGGTCCGTCCGGGGCGGGCAAGTCGACGCTGGGCCTGGCGCTGCTCGGCGAGTGCGCCACCGGCGTGACGCTCGGCGGCTCGGTCCGGGTCGGCGACACCGAGCTGCTCGGGGTGGACCGCCGGACGCTGCGTGCGCGCCGCGCCGGGCGGGTCGGGCACCTGCCGCAGCACCCGGGCGTCGTGCTGGACCCGGTGCGCCGCACCGGCCCGGTGCTCGACGAGCTCGCCGCCACCGTGCACGGCCGCGGCCGCGCACACCGGGCGGCTCGCGACCGCGCCGTCGCCGAGGCACTCGACCGGGCCGGGCTCGGCGCCGAACCGCAGCTCGCCCGCCGGCACCCGCACGAGCTGTCGGGCGGCCAGCAGCAGCGGATGGCGCTGGCGCAGACGCTGGTGACCGGACCGGACGTCGTCGTGCTGGACGAGCCGACCACCGGCCTGGACCCGGTCACCACCCGCGCGGTGATCGACCGGCTGACCGCGCTCGCGGCGGGCGGGACCGCGCTGGTGCTGCTCACCCACGACCTCGACGCGGTCCGCAGGCTCGCCGCGGCACTGCCGGTCGAGCTGCTCGAGCTGGCCGACGGGCGGGTCGTGCGCACCGGCCCCGCCGCCGCGCTGCTCGGTCCGGCGTCCGAACCCGACGGCGCCCCGGCCGCGTCCGGTGCCGAGGCGGTGCTGGAGGTGCAGGACCTGACCGTGCGGGTGGGCGACGGCGTCACGCTGCTGTCGGGTGCCGATCTCACCGTGGACCGGGGCGGGTTCGTCGCGGTCGCCGGGCCGTCCGGGGCGGGCAAGACCACCCTCGGCCGCGCGCTCGCCGGGCTGGTCGGGCACACCGGGACCGTGCGGGTCGACGGAGCCGACCCGGCCGGGAACCGGCGCGCCGTGCAGTACGTCCACCAGGACTGCCGGTCGGCGTTCCTGGACCACCGACCGGTGCTGGAGCAGGTCGCCCGGCCCGCGGTACTGCTGCGCGGCCTCCCCCGGGCCGACGCCCGGGCCGAGGCCGTTGCACTGCTGGAACGGCTCGGGCTGGACGAGGCCACGGCCGGTCGTCGCCCGGGCGGTCTGTCGGGCGGGCAGCTGCAGCGGGCCTCGGTGGCCCGCGCCCTGCTCGCCCGGCCCGCGGTGCTGGTCGCCGACGAGGCCACCTCCGCGCTGGACGGCGAGCACCGCGCCCGGCTGCTCGACGAGCTGCGCCGAACCTGCCGCGACGACGGCACCGCGGTGGTGCTGATCAGCCACGACCCGGTCGCGGTGGCGGCCGCGGACCGGACCGTCGGCGTCGTCGACGGCCGGATCGCCGCGGAGCCCGCGCCGGAACCGGCCGAGCGACGCTGAGCACGACCGAGCAGCGCCGGCCCCTCGCAGACGGCAACAGTTGTCGATAGTCTCGCCCTCATGACCGAGCCGGCGGAGTTCCGGGACCGGATGCGCCGCGTGTGGGGCGGTGCCGACTACCCGGCACTGGCCGAGCGGCTCGCGCCAGCCGCCCACGACCTCGTCGACGCGCTCGCACCCGGCCCGGCCGACCGGGTGCTCGACGTCGCGGCCGGGACCGGCAGCGCCGCGGCGCTCGCCCGCGAGCGGGGCGCCGCGGTGGTCGCGACGGACCTGGCGCCCCGGATGGTCGAGCTGGGCCGGGCCGCGACGGCCGGGACCGGCGTCGTGTGGCTGGAGGCCGACGCCGAGGCCCTTCCGCTGCCCGACGGCGCCGCCGAGGTCGTGCAGTCGAGCTTCGGCCTGATCTTCGCCCCGCGCCCCGAGGTGGCGCTCGCCGAGGCCCGGCGGGTGCTCGTGCCCGGCGGCAGGCTCGGGTTCACCGCCTGGACCCCGGACGGGTTCATGGGGCGGATGACCGCGGCCATGCTGCCGCACACCGGCGCCCCGCCCGGCCTGCCCGACCAGATGGACTGGGCCCGCCCGGACGTCGTGCGGGACCGCCTGACCGCGGCCGGGTTCGGCGAGGTCACGCTCACCGAGCGCGCGCTGCCGTGGCACTTCGACTCCCCCGCGGACATGACGGCGTTCTTCCGCGCCCACTCGCCGGCGCACGCCGCGGCCGCCGCCGGGCTGGGCGAGGAACGGGCGGCCGCGATGTTCGCCGACATCGAGGCCATGACCGGCCCGCCGGGCGAGCCGGTCCGGCTCGACGCCGCGTACCTGGTGGTCACCGCCACTGATTGATGAACACCTGATCAGGTGTGTCGTACTGTCCGCACATGCTCCCCGCGATCCCGCCCCGCACGTCGCCCCGGATCGGCCGACGCGCCGTCCTCGCCGGTGGTCTCGGTGCCGCCGCACTCGTGCTCGCAGGCTGCGGCGGCGGGTCCTCGTCGTCGACCGACCGGCTGCGGGTGGCGTTCGCCGCGGGTGGCTCGCGGGAGTCGCTCGACCCGCACGTCCTGCCGCTCTACGTCGACCAGGCCCGCGCGAAGGCCTGCTTCGACACCCTGACCGGCTGGTCGCAGGACATGACCCCGGAGCCGCGGCTGGCGCAGTCCTGGGAGAGCGACCCGAAGGGCACCCGGTGGCGGCTCACGCTGCGCGCCGCGAAGTTCCACGACGGCCGCGACCTCACCGCCGACGACGTCCTCTACACCCTGAAGCGGATCGTCGACCCGGCCACGACGGGCATCGCCGCGACGCTGTTCCGCGACCTGGACCTCACCGCGTCGCGTGCGATGTCTCCGACCGAGGTCGAGCTCGTGCTGCGCCGGCCGAACACGCTGTTCCCGCTGGCCCTGGGCGCGCCCGGCACCGAGATCGTGCAGCAGGGCGCGACGGGCTTCGAGCGCCCCGTCGGCACCGGGCCGTTCCGGTTCGACTCCTTCACCCCCGGCGGCCCGGCGCTCTACCGCGCCTTCGACGGGCACTGGGACGGCGCCCCGGCGATCAAGGAGCTGGAGTTCCTGCCGGTGAACGAGGAGGAGGCCCGGATCGGGGCGCTGCTGTCCGGGCAGGTCGCCTACGCCCACGACCTCACCCCGGCCGGTGCCGCCCGGCTCGACGGCAGCGGCCGCGCCACTGCGCTCGCCGCCCCGGCCGCGGCGAACCAGTTCCTGGTGATGCGGGTGGACAAGCCGCCGTTCGCCGACCCGCGGCTGCGGGAGGCCGTCCGGCTCGGCATCGACCGCGAGGAGCTGGTGCGGGTCGCCCTGCTGGGGCGTGGCCGCGTCGGCAACGACATGTTCGGCCAGGGCCTGCAGTACTACCCGGGCACGGTGCCGCAGGTGACGCGCGACGTCGAGAAGGCCAAGGCGCTGGTCGCACAGGCGGGCGCGCAGAACGCGACCGTCGAGCTGCAGACCAGCGGCGCCGACCCGGTGTTCGACGCCGCGACCGCGCTCGTCGTCCGCCAGCTCGGCGAGATCGGGCTGAAGGTCTCCGCCCGCCAGCTGCCCGAAGACGGCTACTTCAAGACCATCCGCAAGCAGGGCGTGTTCTCCCAGAACAGCACCGGCACGCTGCCGATCCCGGACTACATCGGACGCCGGATGCTCACCTCCACCCCGACCTACGACTTCACCGGCTACCGCAGCCCGAAGATCGACGAGCTGTACTACGCGGCCACCGCGACGAACGACGACGGCCGGCGCGCCGCGGGCTTCGCAAAGATCATGGAGCTGCTGCGGGCCGACTCCGGTGCACTGGTGTGGGGTGTGCGGGACTGGAACGTCGGCGTCGCGAGCGGACTGACCGGTCTCACCCCGGCCCGGCCGAACACGTTCGCGTGGGCGAACTTCGCGAAGGCCCGGCTCGGCTGATCCCGGGCGGCGGTGGTCACCCGACGCGGCCGCGGTACCGCTCGTCGGCACCGACGGGTGGGGTGTGATCACCCACCGGTGTGGACCTCGAGCCCGCCGACCGGCGCCCGCGGGGCCCGTGCCGGAGACACGCCGGTCCGGACCTGCGGCGTTCACCGCGCGTGACCAGGTCACAGCAACACACCCGGACACCTAGGGGTCCCTTCCGTTGTCGGGCCCAAGATGTAGTGTCGCGCTCGCTGGTGGTTCACCGGTCCCGCACGGGCCCGGTGAGGCGAGAGGGAACCCGGTGCGACTCCGGGACTGCCCCGCAGCGGTGAGCGGGAACGACCGCCGTCATGGCACTGGGAGCGCGCGCTCCCGGGAAGCGACGGCCAGTAGGAGCGAGCAGCACGACCGCTCGTCGGCCCGTGAGTCCGAAGACCTGCCACCGGCGCGCACACCGCCGGTGTGCGCTGCTCCGGAGCCCCGCGGGAGGGCACCAGGGTGCGGGGGCGCCTGCGTCGCGTCCCGTTCCCCGGTACTCCCCTGCGCGGCCGAGAAGCGACGGCGACCCGCGAGGAGACCAGCCCTGTGACGGCTTCCACCGCTCCCCCCGCGTCCACCACGGACGCTGCCACCGCCCCGACCCTGCGCGTGATCCGGCGCGACGGGTCCGAGACCGCGTTCGACGCCTCCAAGATCTCGGTGGCGATGACCAAGGCGTTCCTCGCCGTCGAGGGCGACGCCGGGGCGTCGTCGTCCCGGCTGCACCACGTCGTCAAGGGGCTGACCGACCAGGTCGTCGCCGCGCTGCTGCGCCACCCGACGCCTGCGGTGAACGTCGAGCAGATCCAGGACCAGGTGGAGCTGGCGCTGATGCGCGGCGAGCACCACAAGGTCGCCCGCTCCTACGTGCTCTACCGCGAGGAGCACGCCCAGGCCCGTGGCGGCAGCGGTGGGGAAGCCGCTGCGGTCACCGAGGCCGGGCCGGTCGTCCACGTCACCCAGCCCGACGGCAGCACGGTGCCGCTGGACCGCGACCGCGTCGAGACGGTGCTCGCCGAGGCCCTCGACGGCATCGACGACGTCGAGGCCGGCCCGGTGCTCGCCGAGTTCGAGCGGACCGTCTACGACGGCATCACCGCCGACGAGCTGGCCCAGGCCCTGGTCATGGCGGCGCGGACGCTGGTGGAGCGCGAGCCGGACTACTCGCTCGTCGCGTCCCGGCTGCTGATGGACCGGCTGCGCGCCGAGGCCGTCTCGCACCTGTCGGGCACCCGGGAGACGCCGGACCAGGCCGAGATGGCCGCGTCGTACGCCTCCTACACCAAGGGCTACCTGCGGCACGCGATCGAGATCGGGCTGGTCGACCCCGAGCTGGCCACGTTCGACCTCGACCGGGTTACCGCCGCGCTGCGCCCCGAGCGCGACCTGCAGATCGGCTTCCTGGGCCTGCAGACCCTCTACGACCGCTACTTCCTGCACGAGCGCGGCGTGCGCTTCGAGCTGCCGCAGGCGTTCTTCCTGCGGGTGGCGATGGGCCTGGCGGTCCGCGAGGTCGACCGCGAGGCGCGCGCGATCGAGTTCTACGAGCTGCTGTCGAGCTTCGACTTCATGGCCTCGACGCCGACGCTGTTCAACTCCGGCACCACCCGCCCGCAGCTGTCGTCGTGCTTCCTGACCACCGTCGACGACGACCTGGACTCGATCTTCCAGGGCTACAAGAACAACGCCCTGCTCGCGAAGTACTCCGGCGGCCTGGGCAACGACTGGACCCCGGTCCGCGGCCTCGGCGCGCACATCCGCGGCACCAACGGCGTCTCGCAGGGCGTCGTGCCGTTCCTCAAGATCGCCGGTGACACCGCCGTCGCGGTCAACCAGGGCGGCAAGCGCAAGGGCGCGGCGTGCGCGTACCTCGAGACCTGGCACGTGGACATCGAGGAGTTCCTCGACCTGCGCAAGAACACCGGCGACGACCGCCGGCGTACGCACGACATGAACACCGCGAACTGGGTGCCGGACGAGTTCCTGCGCCGCGTCGAGGCCGACGGCGAGTGGACGCTGTTCTCCCCGGACGAGGTCCCCGACCTGCACGACCTCTACGGCAACGCGTTCGCGCAGCGCTACCGGGAGTACGAGGCGGCCGCCGCCCGCGGCGAGCTGACCGTGCACCGCACCGTGCGCGCGGTGGACCTGTGGCGCCGGATGCTCACCATGCTGTTCGAGACCGGGCACCCGTGGATCACGTTCAAGGACCCGTGCAACCTGCGCAGCCCGCAGCAGCACGCCGGTGTCGTGCACTCGTCGAACCTGTGCACCGAGATCACGCTGAACACCAAGGCCGACGCCGACGCCGGTGAGGTCGCGGTCTGCAACCTCGGCTCGGTGAACCTGGCCGCGCACGTCGGCCCGGACGGCCTGGACACCGACAAGCTGCGCAGCACGGTGACCACCGCGGTGCGGATGCTCGACAACGTCGTGGACATCAACTTCTACACGATCCCCGAGGCGCGCCGGTCCAACCTGCGCCACCGCCCCGTCGGGCTCGGGCTGATGGGCTTCTCCGACGCGCTGTTCCTGCAGCGCATCGCCCCGGGCAGCGAGGCGGCCGTCGCGTTCGCCGACACCAGCGCCGAGGCGCTGAGCTACCACGCGATCTCGGCGTCGTCGGACCTCGCGACCGAGCGCGGCCGCTACGCCAGCTTCGACGGCTCGCTGTGGAGCCGGGGGATCCTGCCGATCGACTCGCTGCAGCTGCTGGCCGACGCCCGCGGCGAGGGCGAGCTGACCCAGGACACGTCGTCGACGCTGGACTGGGACGGGCTGCGCGACAAGGTCCGCAGCCAGGGCATGCGCAACTCCAACGTGCTGGCCATCGCCCCGACGGCGACGATCTCCAACATCTGCGGGGTCGGGCAGTCGATCGAGCCGATCCACCTGAACCTGTACGTGAAGTCGAACATGTCCGGCGACTTCACCGTGGTGAACCCGCACCTGGTCCGCGACCTCAAGGAGCGCGGGCTCTGGGACGAGGTCATGGTCTCGGACCTGAAGTACTTCGACGGCTCGCTCGCCGAGATCGACCGGGTGCCCGACGACCTCAAGGAGCTGTACGCGACGGCGTTCGAGATCGACCCGTACTGGCTGGTCACGGCGGCCGCGCGCCGCCAGAAGTGGCTGGACCAGGCGCAGTCGCTGAACCTCTACCTGGCCGGTCCGAGCGGTCGCAAGCTCGACGAGCTGTACCGGCTGGCGTGGCGCAGCGGCCTGAAGACCACCTACTACCTGCGTACCCGCGCGGCGACGTCGGTGGAGAAGTCCACGCTCAAGGGCACCGACGGGCGTCTGACCGGGGTGCCGTCGGGCGGCGCTCCGGCGTCCGCACCGGCCGACGGGCCGGCCGGGACCGCCGTGCCGACCACCCCGGCCGGGCCGTCCGCGTCCGCCGTCCCGCCGGCCTCCGCCGGGCCCGCCGTGACCCCGTCGGCGACTCCCCCGGCCGCGACTCCCCCGGCCGAGGCCCCGGAGCCGGCGGCGCGGCCGTCCGCGTCCGTGCCGGTCGCCGGGACCCCGGACACCGGCAACGGCATGGACCTCGACCTGAACCCCGCCGCCGCCTGCTCGATCGACGACCCCGACTGCGAGGCCTGCCAGTGACGACCACCGAGAACCGCGACACCGGGAACCACGGCATCGGGCATCTCGGCTTCGACGCCGAGCCCGCCGTCTCCCCCGACGCGGCCGACACCACCGGGCTCGGCGAGATCGAGCGCGGTGCCGCCCCGATCGACGCCGACGACAAGCGCATGATCAACGCGCGGGCCGACGTCAACCAGCTCCTGCCGCTGAAGTACCACTGGGCGTGGGAGAAGTACCTGGCCGGCTGCTCGAACCACTGGATGCCGACCGAGGTCGCCATGCAGGCCGACATCGCGCTGTGGCGCTCGGCGAACGGCCTGACCGAGGACGAGCGGCTCATGCTGATCCGCAACCTCGGCTTCTTCGCCACGGCGGAGTCGCTGGTCGCGAACAACATCGTGCTCGCGGTCTACCGGCACCTCACCAACCCCGAGTGCCGGCAGTACCTGCTGCGGCAGTCGTTCGAGGAGGCCGTGCACACGCACACCTTCCAGTACGTCTGCGAGTCCCTCGGCCTCGACGAGGGCGAGCTGTTCAACGCCTACCGCGAGGTCCCCTCGATCACCGAGAAGGACTCCTGGGCGCTGCGCTACACCCAGGCGCTGTCCGACCCGGACTTCCGCACCGGCACCCCCGAGGCGGACCGGGCGTTCCTGCGGGACCTCGTCGCGTTCTACGTGATCTTCGAGGGCATGTGGTTCTACACCGGCTTCGCGCAGATCCTCTCGCTCGGCCGGCGGAACAAGATGGTCGGCGTCGCCGAGCAGTACCAGTACATCCTGCGCGACGAGTCGATCCACCTGAACTTCGGCATCGACTGCATCAACCAGATCAAGATCGAGAACCCGCACCTGTGGACGGCGGACTTCGTCGCCGAGATCCGGCAGATGCTGCACGAGGCCTGCGAGCTCGAGGTCGCCTACGCCCGCGACACCATGCCGCGCGGCATGCTCGGGCTGACCGCGGAGTCCTGCGAGCAGTACCTGCGGTTCATCACCGACCGGCGCGCCGAGCAGATCGGCCTCGCGCCGCTGTTCGGGCAGGCGGAGAACCCGTTCCCGTGGATGAGCGAGGCCATGGACCTGCGCAAGGAGAAGAACTTCTTCGAGACGCGGGTGACCGAGTACCGCACCGGCGGCTCGCTCGAGTGGGACTGACGCCCCGCCGGCGTCGCTGAGCCCCGCCCCACGGGGCCGCTGCGCCACTCCGTCACTGCGTCACTGGGCCACTCCGTCACCGCGCCACTGGGCCACTCCGTCACCGCGCCACCTGCCCCGAGGGGCACCCTCGCCACCACCGGTGGGAACGAGGGTGCCCCTCGGGGCAACTCGTGGCGGGGCAACTCGTGGCGGGGCAACTCGTGTCAGGGGCACGGCCGCTGCGCCGTACGGACCTGACCGAAAGCCGGGGGACGAACCACCCACACCGGACGAGTTGCCGCCAACAGCATGCAACTACTGCCATGTGGTGAGACGACCGGCTACACCTCGGCGGGCACCGAACGCCGCCCGGACGCCGGACGACGTCCCACCGCACCGCAGGAGAACGCCGTTGTCCGCCCCCGCACACACCCCCGGCCGCTGGTCCCGGATGGCCGCCGCCCTCGACGCGCACGACCGGCGGTCGCTGCTCGGCATGGCCGCGTTCATCCTGCTGCTGCACGTCGCCGGGTTCGGCGTGCTGCTCGTGCTCGTCGTCCCCGCGCACTACGACCTGGGCCCGAGCGGCATCTTCGGCGTCGGG
Source organism: Pseudonocardia phyllosphaerae (assembly GCF_046546475.1). NCBI lineage: Bacteria > Bacillati > Actinomycetota > Actinomycetes > Pseudonocardiales > Pseudonocardiaceae > Pseudonocardia > Pseudonocardia phyllosphaerae. The sequence goes on along the minus strand of NZ_JBKGXS010000001.1, from coordinate 452,842 downwards.
CTCGGAGTGCTCGCCTACACGCTCGGGATGCGGCACGCCTTCGACGCCGACCACATCGCCGCGATCGACAACACCACCCGCAAGCTCATGGCCGACGGCGGTCGCAAGCCGCTCTCGGTGGGCTTCTGGTTCTCCCTCGGCCACTCCTCGGTGGTGTTCGCGCTGACCGTGCTGCTCGCACTGGGCGTCCGCGCGCTGGCCGGTGAGGTCAGCGACGACAACTCGACGCTGCACGCGGTCACCGGGATCGTCGGCGCGTCGGTGTCCGGGGTGTTCCTGTGGATCATCGGGATCCTGAACCTGGTGGTGCTGGTCGGGATCGTCGGGGTGTTCCGCCGGATGCGGCGCGGCACCTACAGCGAGGCCGAGCTGGAGGAGCACCTGGAGAAGCGGGGGTTCATGAACCGCTTCCTCGGCGGCCTGACCCGCGCGGTGCGCAGGCCCTGGCACATCTACCCGATCGGCTTCCTGTTCGGGCTCGGCTTCGACACCGCCACCGAGGTCAGCCTGCTGGTGCTGGCCGGGGGCGCCGCGGCGTTCTCGCTGCCGTTCTACGCGATCCTCGTGCTGCCGGTCCTCTTCGCGGCCGGGATGAGCCTGCTCGACACGATCGACGGCGTCGTCATGAACTTCGCCTACGGCTGGGCCTTCGCCCGCCCGGTGCGCAAGGTCTACTACAACATCACCATCACGGCGCTGTCCGTCGTCGTCGCGCTGGTCATCGGCACGATCGAGCTGGTCGGGGTGCTGTGCGACCAGCTCGGGATCGAGGACGGCCCGCTCGCCGCGATCGCCGACGTCCCGCTGGACTACGCCGGCTACGCCATCGTCGCGCTGTTCGTGCTCGCCTGGCTGGTGGCGGTGGCGGTGTGGCGCCTCGGGCGGGTCGAGGAGCGCTGGGGCGCGGCCCCGGCCGCCGACTGAGCCACACCCCCTTCGGGTCGCACCCCCGCGAACCCAGCTCTTCGCAACGTTCGCAGGATCCCCCGGAAAGACACGCACACATTCGCGATCTTCGGCCCCTCGCGCGGGCCGCCTCCATCCCGCCACGCTCTGCCCGGACAGCAGGACGCAGGCGTCGTGATGGAGGAACGGATGACCGTCGACCACAAGGTCCGGGTGCACCGCAGCGAGGAGAACCTCGCCCGGCCGGACCAGCTGGCCTGGAAGATCGCCGAGGTCGCCGCGGGCGGGATCGCCCCGGAGGCCGACGTGGCCGACATGGTCGTCAACCGGCTCGTCGACAACGCCGGGGTCGCGACGGCGTCGCTGAACCGCCGTCCGGCCGTCACCGCGCGCGCCCAGGCGCTGCGGCACGCCCCGGCCGCCGGCCGCGCGGGTGCGGTGGTGTTCGGGACCCGCGACCGGGTCTCCCCGGAGTGGGCCGCATGGGCCAACGGCGTCGCCGTCCGCGAGCTGGACTACCACGACACCTTCCTGGCCGCGGACTACTCGCACCCCGGTGACAACATCCCGCCGCTGCTCGCCGTCGCCCAGCACGTCGGCGCCGACGGGGCCGCGCTCACCCGCGCGATCGCCGTCGCCTACGAGGTGCAGGTCGCCCTGGTCACCGGCATCTGCCTGCACGCCCACAAGATCGACCACGTGGCGCACCTCGGCCCGTCGGTCGCCGCCGGGATCGGCGCGCTGCTCGACCTGCCGACCGCGGTCACCTACCAGGCGATCGGCCAGGCCCTGCACACGACGACCGCGACCCGCCAGTCGCGCAAGGGCGAGATCTCGTCGTGGAAGGCCTTCGCACCGGCGTTCGCGGGCAAGGCCGCGATCGAGGCCGCCGACCGCGCGATGCTCGGCGAGGGCGCGCCGTCGCCGATCTACGAGGGCGAGGACGGCGTCGTCGCCTGGATGCTCGACGGCCCGGACGCCGCCTACACCGTCCCGCTGCCCGCCCCCGGCGAGGCGCCGCGCGCGATCCTGCAGACCTACACCAAGGAGCACTCGGCGGAGTACCAGAGCCAGGCGCTGATCGACCTGGCCCGCAGGCTCGGCCCGCGCATCCGCGACGCGGGCGGGCCGGCCGCGGTGCGCAGCATCGTGATCCACACCAGCCACCACACGCACCACGTGATCGGCTCCGGCTCGGGCGACCCGCAGAAGTACGACCCGAACGCCTCCCGCGAGACCCTCGACCACTCGATCCCCTACATCGTCGCGGTGGCCCTGCTCGACGGCGGTTTCCACCACGAGCGGTCCTACCCGCCGCACCGGGCGGCCGACGACGAGCTGGTGCAGCTCTGGCACGCCGTGTCGACCGTCGAGGACCCGGAGTGGACGCGCCGCTACCACTCCGCCGACCCGGACGAGAAGGCGTTCGGCGGTCGCGTCGAGGTCACCCTCACCGACGGTTCGACGATCACCGACGAGATCGCCGTCGCCGACGCGCACCCGCTCGGCGCGCGCCCGTTCGGCCGCGAGGAGTACGTCGGCAAGTTCCGCTCGCTGGCCCGCGACGTCGTCGACCGGGTGGAGCAGGACCGGTTCCTCGAGTACGCGCTGCGCCTGCCGGAGCTCGCCCCCGAGGACCTGGCGGAGCTGACCGTGGTGGCGCCGCGCCTCGACGCCGCTCCGGACCGGGGGATCTTCTGATGCTCGGCACGACGACGACCGCGCACCAGCGGCGGGTCGCGTTCCGGGACGCCATGGCCGGGGACCGGATCCTGCAGCTGCCCGGGGCGTTCAACGCGCTCTCGGCGATGCTGGTCGCCGAGCAGGGCTTCGACGGCGTCTACGTCTCCGGGGCCGTGCTGTCCGCGGAACTGGGCCTGCCCGACGTCGGCCTGACCTCGGCGACCGAGGTGGCCGCCCGCTCGGCGACGATCGCCCGCGCCACGGACCTGCCGACGCTGGTCGACGCCGACACCGGCTGGGGCGGTCCGGCGAACGTGGCCCGCACGGTCCGCTCCCTCGAGGACGCCGGCGTGTCCGGCTGTCACCTGGAGGACCAGGTCGACCCCAAGCGCTGCGGGCACCTGTCCGGGAAGGCGCTGGTGTCCACCGAGGACATGTGCACCCGGATCCGCGCCGCGGTCCGCGGCCGCACCGACGACGCGTTCGTGCTGTGCGCCCGCACCGACGCCCGCGCCGTCGAGGGGCTCGACGCCGCGATCACCCGGGCCCGCGCCTATGTCGACGCGGGCGCCGACATGGTGTTCGCCGAGGCCCTGACCGGCGAGGACGAGTACGGCGCGTTCCGGGACGCGGTCACCGTCCCGCTGCTGGCGAACATGACCGAGTTCGGGCGGAGCCCGCTGCTGCCCGCGGCGACGCTCGAGAAGCTCGGCGTCGACGTCGTCATCTACCCGGTGGCCCTGCTCCGGCTGGCCATGGGCGCCGCCGAGGCCGGGCTCGCCGAGATCCGCCGCACCGGCACCCAGTCCGGCGTCGTCGACCGGATGCAGACCCGCAGCCGGCTCTACGAGCTGCTCGGCTACGACGAGTACGCGGCGTTCGACGCCCGGCTCGCCGGCTACCAGGAGGAGGACCCCGCATGACCGTCACCGATGCACCGCCGCAGATCTTCAAGGGCCTGGCCGGGGTCGTCGCCGACACCACGGCGATCTCGAAGGTCGACTCGGACACCAACTCGCTGCTCTACCGGGGCTATCCGGTGCAGGACCTGTGCGCCCGCGGGAACTTCCTCGAGGTCGCCCACCTGCTGTGGAACGGCGAGCTGCCCACGCCCGCCGAGCTGGCATCGCTCACCGAGCGCGAGCGGGCACTGCGCCCGATCGACCGGAGCCTGCAGGGGCTGCTGCTGCAGACCCCCACGACGTGCCATCCGATGGACACCCTGCGCACGGCGGTGAGCTGGCTCGGCTCCGAGGACGTGCAGGAGGACGAGGCCGGGGCGAACGCGGCGAAGTCGCTGCGGCTGCTCGCGGCGCTGCCGACGGTCGTCGCGATCGACCAGCGGCGCCGCCGCGGGCTGGAGCCGATCCCGCCGGACCCGTCGCTGGGCTACGCCGCGAACTTCTTCCACATGACCTTCGGCGAGGTCCCGGAGCCGGAGGTGCTGCGGGCGTTCGAGGTCTCGATGATCCTCTACGCCGAGCACAGCTTCAACGCCTCGACCTTCACCGCCCGGGTCGTGACCTCGACGCTGTCGGACCTCTACAGCGCGGTCGTCGCCGGCATCGGCGCGCTGAAGGGCCCGCTGCACGGCGGGGCGAACGAGGCCGTCATGCACATGCTCGGCGAGATCGACTCCCCCGCCGACGCCGAGCCCTGGCTGGCCGACGCCCTGGCGAACAAGAAGACGATCATGGGCTTCGGGCACCGCGTCTACAAGAACGGCGACTCCCGGGTGCCGACGCTGCAGGCCGCACTGGAGGAGGTCGTCCGGCTGAAGGGGGCCGACGAGCTGCTGGCGACGTCCTCCGCGCTGGCCGCGGGGATGCTGCGGGAGAAGAACCTGTTCCCGAACCTCGACTACCCGGCCGGGCCGCTCTACCACCTGATGGGCTTCGACGTGCCGATGTTCACCCCGCTGTTCGTGATGGCCCGCATCACCGGATGGACGGCGCACATCACCGAACAGCTGGCGGCGAACGCGCTGATCAGGCCGCTGGCCGCGTACGAGGGCGCCGGTCGCCGCGAGGTGCCACCGGCGGCCTGAGGACGTCGAGGGCTGAACATGTCGTCACATGCACATTGACGTGCTCGGCACCCGGATCTACCGTCGGTGAGCTTCTCACCAGCGGAAACCTGTCCGTTTTCGCCGGTTCCGACCCCGTGGAGGAACGATGTCCACCCCCGGCCACGCCGGTGCACGCCCGGCCGTCATCCCGGTCTCCGAGACCATGCCGTGGCTGATCGGCGCGCTCGCGCTCGGTCTGCTGCTGTACTACTTCATCGGCATCGACGAGGGCGCGACGTCGGTGTTCGGCAACTCGATGGTCGTCCACGAGTTCGTCCACGACGCCCGCCACTTCCTCGGCTTCCCCTGCCACTGAGATGGCGCGCGCACTCATCCTGCGGGCGATGCTCGCGGGCGCGATCGGTGGCCTGGTCGCGTTCGTCTTCGCCCGGATCTTCGCCGAGCCGCTGATCCAGCAGGCCATCGACTACGAGAGCGGCCGTGACGAGGCGCAGGCGGCGCTCGACGCCGCCGCCGGTCAGGCGGCCGAGGCCGAGGGACCGGAGCTGTTCAGCCGGGCCGTCCAGGGCAATGTCGGCATCGGGGCGGGCATCGTCCTGTTCGGCGTGGCACTGGGCTGCCTGTTCGGCGTCGCCTTCTGCCTCGCCTACGGCCGCTACGGCGCCGTCACCGCCCGGAAGCTCGCGGTCCGGCTCGGCGTCGCCGGGTTCCTGGCGATCTACCTGGTCCCGTTCGTCAAGTACCCGGCGAACCCGCCCGCGATCGGCAACGGCGACACGATCGCCCAGCGCGGCAGCCTCTACCTGGGCATGGTCGTCGCCTCGGTGGTGTTCGGGCTGCTCGCGGTCCGGCTCGGCCGGGCGCTGCAGCCGCGGGTCGGGACGACGGCGGCGACCTGGTACGCGGCGATCGCGTTCGTCGTCGTGATCGGGATCGTCATGGCGCTGCTGCCGCCGCTGGGGTCGCTCGCGGCCAACGCCGGTGCCACCGGCCCGGAGCTGTCCGAGACGCCGCAGCCGCTGCTCGACCCCGCCGGGAAGATCGTCTACCCGGGCTTCGACGCCGACCTGCTCTACTGGTTCCGGCTCTACTCGGTCACCGCGCAGGTGCTGCTCTGGGGCGTGCTGGTCGCGGTGTTCGGCCCGCTCGCGGAGCGGGTGCTGGGGTCGTCGTCGGCGGCGCAGCGCGACGAGCTGGCCGCCACCGGCTGAGGTTCCGCGCCGGCGCGGTGGTCAGGTGCCGACGCGGACCCTGCCCGCCAGGGCGGCGACGCGGCGGACGACCGGCTCCAGCTCGTCGTGGCCGAGGCGGGCGGGCTGCACGTGGCACAGCAGCGACGTCGCGTACGGCAGGCACGGATCCGCGGCGAGCCCGGCGGCCACCTCGGACGGGGTGCTGGCGTAGGCGTTGCCCGCCGCGAGGTGCTGCTCCGGATCCCGCCCCCAGCGGGCGATGTGCGGGGTGAGCAGGTCGTGTGCCCACCGCCGCGACGGCCCGGGCACCACCGGCCGGGACAGCCCGACGCGCCGTCCGCCGCCGTCGCGGAACCGGCGCAGCAGGCCCGCCGAGCGCTCGTCGTCCGGGCCGTCGGGGCCCGACCGGCGGCCCGACAGCAGCCCGAGGCCGCGGCCGAGCGCCGTCTCCACCCCCGCCTCCGACGACGTCGCCAGCCACAGCCGGTCCCGCAGCCCCGCCGGGTCGGGCACCACGCCCGCGTCCTTCGTCAGCACGTCGAGCACGGCGTCGAGCCGCTCCCGCCGCGCCTCGGGTGCGACGCCGAACGCCTCGGCCGCCCCGGCGTCGGATCCCGCACCGAGGCCGAGTTCCAGGCGGCCGCCGCTCAGCGCGTCGACGGTCGCGGCGTCCTCGGCCAGGCGGATCGGTTCCTCCAGCGGCGCGACGACGACCGCGGTGCCCAGCCGGATCCGCGTCGTCCGCGCCGCGACGGCGGCCAGCACCACCAGCGGCGACGACGCGTGTCCCTGCTGCGCCCCCAGGTGGTGCTGCGCGATCCAGAACGCGCCGAACCCCAGCTCCTCGGCCAGCACCGCCAGCCGGACGGTGTCGGCCAGCTCGGTCGCGGAGTCGCGGTCACCGGCGGCGTGAGTGAGCACGCCCCACTGCTCTCTGGACATCTGATCAATCTTTCATAGGTTGTTCGGGTGACCCGCTTCCGGCCGCCGCTCGCCGCGGCCCTCGTCCTCGCCACCGTCCTGCTCACCGGCTGCGGCTCCGCCGTGCAGGACGCTCCCGCCGCCCCGGGCACCGCGCCCGGCTTCCCCGTCACCGACGACGACTGCGGCGTCACCACCACCTACGACGCACCGCCGCGCCGGGCCGTCACCCTCACCTCGAACGCCACCGAGCTGATGCTCGAGCTGGGGCTGCAGGACCACATGGTCGGGACCGCCTACCTGAAGAACCGGCCGATCGGGGCGCGGTACGCCCAGGCCTACCGGTCGGTTCCGGTACTCGCGCCCGGCCAGCCCTCGCTGGAGCAGCTGCTCGCCGCGCAGCCGGACTTCGTCTACTCCGGCTACCCGGACGGGTTCTCCGAGTCGAACGGCCACACCCGCCCGCGGCTCGCCGAGCTGGGGATCCGCACCCACCTGAACCCGGAGTCGTGCCGGCCGGGCCGCTCGGGGTTCGACGACCTCTTCGGCGAGACCGAGCGGATCGGGGCGATCTTCGGCGTCCCCGACCGTGCCGCGGCGAGTGTCGCGGGGTTCCGGCAGCGGCTGGACGAGGTCCGCTCGTCGCTCGGGAACGCCGCACCGGTGCCGGTGTTCGTCTACAACAGCGGCGCCGACGCCCCGCGCACGGCGGGCGGGAAGGCGCTGCTCACCGACATGATCGAGCGCGCCGGGGGCCGCAACGTGTTCGACGACCTGGACCAGCGCTGGGGGCAGGTTTCCTGGGAGCAGGTCGCGCAGCGCAGGCCGGCGGTCGTCCTGATCTACGACTACCTGGAGCCCAGCGTGGCGTCGAAGATCGCGACGCTGCGCGCGACGCCGACGATCGCCGGGATCCCGGCGCTCGCCGCGAACGCGTTCCCGACCGTCGAGCTGTCCGAGGCCCAGCCCGGGCCCCGCTCGGTCGACGCCGTCGAGCGGCTGGCGAAGGTCCTGCACCCCGACCGGTTCCGGTGAGCCGCCGCTCCGCGCTGATCGCCGTCCTGCGCCCGGACGGCGAGGTCCCCGCCGCCCCACGGCGCCGCCCGTCGGCCACCACCGGACGGCTGCCGCTCCCGGTCGTCGTGGCGGTCTCGGTGGCCCTGCTGGTCGTCGCGGCCGGGCTGGCGCTGGCCATCGGATCGGTGGCGGTGCCCTGGTCGCAGACCTGGCGGATCCTGGCCCACCGTCTCGGCGGCGCCACGCTCGTCCCGGCGCCGGACTGGACCCGGGCCCAGGACCTGATCGTCGCCGACACCCGGCTGCCGCGGGTGCTGCTCGCCGGGCTCGTCGGGGCCACGCTGACCGTCGCCGGAATGGTCCTGCAGGCGGTGGTGCGCAACCCGCTGGCCGGTCCGAGCGTCATCGGGGTCTCCTCCGGGGCGGCGACCGGCGCGGTCGTCGTCATGCGGTTCGGGCTGCTCGGCGCGGGGGCGCTGACGCTGAACCTGGCCGCGTTCGGCGGGGCGCTCGCGACCCTCGCCGTCGTGCTGGCGATTGCCCGCTCGGCCGGGCGGATCACGGTGCTGCGGCTGATCCTCGGGGGTGTCGCGGTCGGCGCGGTGCTGTCCGCACTGACCAGCCTGCTGGTGCTCACCGCGCCCAGCCCGACGCTCGCGGCCCAGGTGCTGTTCTGGACCCTCGGCGGGTTCGGCGGTGCCCGCTGGGGCATGCTCGGGATCCCTGCGCTCGTGCTCGTCAGCGGCATGGTGGTGCTCCTCGCGCGGGCCCGGGACCTGGACCTGCTGCTGGCCGGGGACGAGAGCGCAGGCGCTCTGGGGCTCGACGTCCACCGGTTCCGGCAGTCGATGTTCGTCGTCGTCGCGGTGCTGGTCGGGGTGTCGGTGGCGGTGAGCGGGGTGATCGGTTTCGTCGGCCTGATGCTGCCGCACGTGGTGCGGTTCGTGGTCGGTTCCGGGCACCGCCGGGCGCTCCCGGTCGCCGTGCTGGTCGGGGCGTTGTTCACCGTGCTCGCCGACCTCATGGCCCGCACGGTCATCAGCCCCCAGGAGCTGCCGGTCGGGATCGTCACCGCGCTGGTCGGCGGCCCGTTCTTCGTCTGGCTGCTGCGCCGCGACGGCCGGAGGGAGGAGTCCCGGTGACCCCGCTGGAGATCGACGACGTCCGCGTCGTCGCCGGCGCCGCGACCCTGGTCGACGGGGTGTCGCTGCGCGTCGGGCCCGGTGAGGTCGTCGGGCTGCTGGGGCCGAACGGCAGCGGCAAGTCCTCGCTGCTGCGCACGGTGTACCGGGTGAACCGGCCGGTCACCGGCACCGTCCGGGTCGACGGCGCGGACGTCCGCGACCGGCCCGCCCGCTGGGTCGCGCAACGCGTCGGCGTCGTCCTGCAGGACGTGCCGGTGGACTTCCCGCTGACCGTGCGCGAGGTCGTCGCGATGGGACGGTCCCCGCACAAGCGTCCGCTGGCTGCCGACGACCCCCTCGACGACGCCCTGGTGGACGCCGCGCTGGAGCTGCTCGACCTGGAACGGCTCGCGCGGCGCCGGTTCGGGACGCTGTCCGGTGGCGAGCGCCAGCGGGTGCTGGTGGCCAGGGCCCTGGTCGGGCGGCCTGCGCTACTGGTGATGGACGAGCCGACCAACCACCTCGACGTCCGTCACCAGCTGGACCTGCTGGAGCTCGTCCGCGAGCTCGGGCTGCCGGCGCTGGTCGCACTGCACGACCTCAACCTCGCGGCCCGCTACTGCGACCGCCTGTGTCTGCTCGACGGCGGCCGGGCGGTCGCGACCGGGACACCGGCCGAGGTCCTCACCCCGGAGCGGATCGGCGCGGTCTACGGCGTCACCGCGACCGTGCTCGAGCATCCGACGGCGGCGTGCCCCCTGGTCGTGCTGTCCCCCTGACCCGGCCCCGATCACCCGCCCGAACGCCCGGTTGCCCCGAGGGGCACCCCGGTCACCACCGGAGGTGACGAGGGTGCCCCTCGGGGCAGGAGAAGGGCGGGCCCGGCGCATCGGACCGGGCGCCCGGGATCAGTGAACGGCGCTCACCTCCCGCCGGGCCTTGCCCTCGTACCGGGCGATCGGCCGGATGAGGACGTTCTCCGAGGCCTGCTCGACGACGTGCGCGGTCCAGCCCGCGATCCGGGCCAGCACGAACAACGGTGTGAACATCGGGGTGTCGAAACCCATGAGGTGGTAGAGCGGGCCCGCCGCGTAGTCGAGGTTCGGCCGCAGGCCCTTGTCGCGCAGCATCGCACCCGCGAGCACCTCGTAGAACGCCATGAGGTCCCGTCCGCCGCGCAGCTCGGCGACCCGGCGCAGCTGCGCGTGCAGCAGCGGCACCCGGGAGTCGCCGCGCTTGTAGACGCGGTGGCCGAAGCCCATGACCTTGTCGCCGGCCTCGAGCCGGGCGGTGAGCCAGTCGTCGACGGCGTCCGGATCGCCGATCTCGGCGAACTGCTCCATCACGGCCTGGTTCGCACCGCCGTGCAGTGCCCCCTTGAGCGCGCTCGTCCCGGCGACCACGGCGCTGTAGAGGTCCGACCGGGTCGAGGTCGCGACCCGGGCGGCGAACGTGGAGGCGTTGAAGCTGTGCTCGGCGAACAGCACCATCGAGATCTCGAAGGCCCGCACGACGTCGTCCTCGGGGACGGCGCCGAAGGCCATGTGGAAGAAGTTCTCCGACCGGCCGAGGTCGTCGCGCGGGGGGATCGGGTCCAGGCCCCGGCGGCGCCGCTGGTCCAGCGCGACGATCGTCGGCAGCACCGCGAGCAGCCGCAGGCCCTTCTCCCGGCTCGACTCCGGCGACGCGTCACCGGTGGCCGGGTCGGTGGCGCCCAGCCGGCTGACCGCGGTGCGCAGCACATCCATCGGATGCGACGTGTGCGGCAGCGACAGCAGCATCGACTCCAGCGCCGGGTCGATATGGCGCAGCGCCCGCTCCCGCGCGGTGAACGCGGCGAGCTCGTCGGCGTCGGGCAGCTCCCCGGTCCAGAGCAGGAACGCCGTCTCCAGGAACGAGCGGTGCTCGGCGAGCTCCGGGGCCGGGTAGCCGCGGTAGAGCAGCAGGTTGTGGTCGGGGTCGACGTCGGAGATCTCGGTGGTGTCGGCGACGACGCCGACGAGTCCGCGGTGGACGTTCTCGCTCATCGGTGCTCCTCGGCCCGGCTCAGTGCGTGAACTGCTCGGACTCGGTCGAGCCGGCCAGCGCCGTCGTCGACGACTCGGGGTTGACCGCGGTGGACACCGCGTCGAACCAGCCGGTGCCGACCTCGCGCTGGTGCTTGACGGCGGTGTAGCCGTCGGCCTCGGCCGCGAACTCGCGCTCCTGCAGGGCCACGTACGACGGCATGCCGTCGGCGGCGTAACCCTTGGCCAGGTCGAACATCGAGTGGTTGAGCGCGTGGAAGCCCGCCAGGGTGATGAACTGGAACTTGTAGCCCATCGCGCCGAGCTCGCGCTGGAAGCGGGCGATGGTGTCGTCGTCGAGGTGCTTGCGCCAGTTGAACGACGGCGAGCAGTTGTAGGCCAGCATCTGGTCCGGGAACTCGCCCTTGATCGCCTCGGCGTACTTGCGGGCCAGCTCCAGGTCCGGGACCGAGGTCTCCATCCAGAGCAGGTCGGCGTAGGGCGCGTAGGCCAGGCCGCGGGTGATGCAGGGCTCGATGCCGCCGCGGGTGCGGAAGAAGCCCTCCGCCGTCCGCTCCCCGGTCAGGTACGGCCGGTCGCGCTCGTCGACGTCGGAGGTGATCAGGTTGGCGGCCTGCGCGTCGGTCCGGGCGACGACGACCGAGGGCACCCGGGCGATGTCGGCCGCGAGCCGGGCCGCGTTGAGCGTGCGCACGTGCTGCGAGGTCGGGATCAGCACCTTGCCGCCGAGATGGCCGCACTTCTTCTCCGACGCGAGCTGGTCCTCCCAGTGCACGCCCGCCGCACCGGCGGCGATCATGGCCTTCATCAGCTCGAACGCGTTGAGCGGGCCGCCGAACCCGGCCTCGGCGTCGGCGACGATCGGCGCGTACCAGTACGGGTCCTCCGCCTCGCGTCCCTCGAGGGTGGTGATCTGGTCGGCGCGGCCGAGCGCGTTGTTGATCCGCCGCACGACGGCGGGCACCGAGTTCGCCGGGTAGAGGCTCTGGTCCGGGTAGGTCTGGCCTGCGAGGTTGGCGTCGGCGGCCACCTGCCAGCCGGACAGGTAGATCGCCTCGAGTCCGGCGCGGACGCTCTGCACCGCCTGGTTGCCGGTGAGCGCGCCGAGCGCGTGGACGTAGTCGCGGTCGTGCAGCAGCTCCCACAGCCGCTCGGCGCCGAGCCGGGCCAGCGTGTGGTCCTCGACGACGCTGCCCGAGAGCGCCACGACGTCGGCGGCGGTGTGGCCGCGGGTGATGCCCGCCCAGCGCGGGTCCTCCGCCCACTCCTTCTCCAGCGCGTCGATCCGCTCCTGCCGGGTGGTCCCGCTCATGTCGTGCTCCTTCTGCGAAGTTCTCGTCCGTTGTTCGCGTCACGTCGCGCCGGGGGTGACCGGAGCGCCGTGCCGCCGCTCGAACGGGGTGCGACCAGCATCGGAGCCGACAGGAGTGATCGGCGACGGTGGCCTCGTGCCAACTTCTGCGCATCTTCGGCCGCCGTTCTGCGAATTCTGCGAAGGGTGGTGTTCGCTAAGGTCCCGGCATGGCGACGTCGAAGGTCCCCGGCACCCGGCTGCGCGCGCTGCGCGAGACCCGGTCGATGAGCCAGGCCGCGCTCGCGCGCACCCTCGGGATCTCGCCCAGCTACCTGAACCAGATCGAGCACGGCTCCCGCCCGCTGACGGTGCCGGTGCTGCTGCGGATCACCGAGGTGTTCGGTGTCGACGCGGCGTTCTTCGCCGCCCGGCAGCCGGAGCGCCTGGTGGCGGAGCTGCACGAGGTGTTCTCCGAGACCTCCACCGCCGACGGGCCGGTGCCGCCCTCGGAGGTGGAGCGGCTGGCCGCGGAGCTGCCTGCGGCCGCGGACGCGGTGCTGGAGCTCTACCGGCACTGGCGGCGTTCGGAGGAGCGGCTGGCGCACCTGTCGTCGGGGTCCCGGGACGGGGTCGCCGCCCCGCCGCGCAGCGCGTCCCCGCACGAGCAGGTGCGGGACTTCTTCTACCGGCGCCGCAACCACGTCGCCGAGCTCGACGACGCGGCCGAGGACCTGGCGCACCGGATCGGTGTCCGGCGCGGCGAGGTGCGCCGCGCGCTGGCCGAGCGGCTGCGGGCCGTGCACGGGGTGACCATCGCCGGGCTCGACGACGAGGGCGGCTCCGGCGAGCTGCACCGCTACGACGCGACGCACCGGGTGCTGCGGCTGTCACCTGCGCTGCGGCCCGGCCAGCAGGCGTTCCGGATGGCGACCCAGCTCGCCTTCCTGGAGTTCGACGACGTCATCGAGGCCCTCGCCGGCGAGCAGGCCGACCCCGACGACGTGCAGACCCACCGGCTCACCCGGATCGGGCTGGCCCGCTACTTCGCGGCCGCCCTCGTCCTGCCCTACGGCGAGTTCCGCGCCACCGCCGAGGAGTTCCGCTACGACCTGCAGCGCCTCGCCGACCACTTCGGGCAGGGCTTCGAGACGGTGTGCCACCGGCTCTCCACGCTGCAGCGCCCGTCCGAGCCCGGGGTGCCGTTCTCCTTCGTGCGTGTCGACCGGGCGGGGAACATGTCCAAGCGGCAGTCGGCGAGCGGGTTCCACTTCTCCCGCGGCGGCGGGACCTGCCCGCTGTGGAACGTCTACCAGGCGTTCGCCTCCCCCGGGGAGATCCACGTGCAGGTCGCGACGATGCCCGACGGCGCCCGCTACCTGTGGGTGGCGCGCACCGTGCACGGCTCGCGGCGCCGCTGGGGGGCACCAGGCAAGACGTTCGCGATCGCGCTGGGCTGCGAGCTGCGGCACGCGCACCGGCTCGTCTACTCCGCCGGTCTCGACCTCGACGACCCCGCCGCGGCGACGCCGATCGGGGCCGGCTGCCGGGTGTGCTCCCGGGAGCAGTGCCCGCAGCGCGCGTTCCCGCGGCTCGACCACGCGCCGGCGATCGTCGAGGAGCGCAGCACCTTCGTGCCCTACCCGGCCGGGCTCGGTTCGGCGTGAGCGCCCGCCTCACCCTGCTCGTGCACGCCGCGACGCCGTCGGTGCGGGCCGCGGCGTTCCCCCGCATCGACGAGCCACCGGACGCCCACGGCACCGCCGACGCCGCCGCCCTGCGCGGCGCCCTCCCCCGCGCCACCCGGGCCCTGCGCGCCCCGGACGCCGCGTGTGCCGGGACCGCCGCCGCCCTCGGGATCGATGCCGCTTTCGGAATCGACGCCGCTTTCGGAATCGACGCCGCTCCCGACGAGAGGCTGCGCGGCTGGGATCCCGGGCGCTGGGCCGGCCGCACCCTCGACGACGTGCTGGCCGCCGAACCCGACGCCGTCGCGACCTGGATGTCCGACCCGGCGGCCGCCCCGCACGGCGGCGAGTCCCTGGTCGCGCTGCTCGACCGGGTCGCCGCGCTGCTCGCCGGCGCGGAGCCGGGGCACACGTTCGCGGTGACCGGGGCGGCGGTGGCGCGGGCCGCGGTCGTCGTCGCGACGGGGGCACCGGCGTCGGCGTTCTGGCGGATCGACGCGGCCCCGCTGACCGTGACCGACCTGCGTGGCGGCCCGGACCGCTGGACGGTCCGCGCGACCGGCGCAACCCTTGCCAGCTGAGGTAAGGGTCGCTTTACTCAAGGCATGCCGATGCTGCTCACGCCCGATGCCGATGCCGTCACCGGACCCCTGACCCGCCGGAACATGCTGGGGCTCGGCGCCGGGGCCGCCGCGCTGGCCGTCCTGGCCGGGTGCGGCTCGGGCAGCGGGCAGGTCGAGCCCGACGGGCCCAGCCGGACCGTCGAGGGCGCGTTCGGGACGGTGAGCATCCCCGTCGACCCGAAGCGGGTGGTGTGCACGGACTTCTACACGACCTACGCACTGCTCGACGTCGGCGTCACCCCGGTCGCGACGGCCGAGGCCAGCGTCGGCGGGGTGCTGCCGAGCCTGCAGGCCGCCTACGACGCCATCCCCAAGGTCGGCAGGCCCGGCACCCTGTCCTTCGAGGGCATCGTCGCGCAGAACCCGGACCTGATCCTCGGCACGGTCGTGCCGACCCTGCCGCCCGACGTCCCGGAGCGGCTCGGCAAGATCGCCCCGACCCTGCTGTTCCCCGCCGGGACGTCACCGGGCACCTGGCAGGAGCGCGCGGTCAAGGCCGCCGACGCCGTCGGGCGGGCACCACAGGCCGAGGCGCTGCGGGACCGCTACACGAAGCGCGCCGACGAGGTCGGCGCGAAGCACAAGGATTTCCTGTCCCGCAACCGGGTCGGCCTGGTGCACGGCGGGAAGGGCATCGGGTTCGTCGACCTGCCGGAGTCCTGGAGCGGCGTCGTGCTCACCGCCATCGGGGCGCGGCCGCCGGAGTTCGCCGCGGGGAAGCCCGGCGCGTCGGAGCAGGTCTCCTACGAGCAGCTCGACGTCCTGTCCGACTGCGGCGTCATCCTGCACCTGGCCGACACCCGCGGACAGGTCGACGCCAACACCCAGGCGCTGATCCAGTCGCCGCCGTTCCGGGCGCTGCCCGCGGCCAAGGCGAAGCGGGTGTACCCGCTGCCGAACTACTACGTCTCGCACTACGGCCAGGGCCTCGCCGTGCTCGACGAGCTGGACCGGCTCCTCGGCCGGTGACTTTCCGCCCCGGGCGGACGGCGACTACCGCCCCGGGCGGACGGCGATCACCGCCCCGGGCGGACAGTGATCACCGCCCCGGGCGGACGGGGGGCAGCCGGACCGCGGCGACCAGCGCCACGAGGCAGGCTGCGAGCACCACCCAGAACGCCTGCCCGAACGCGGCCGCGACACCGGCGGGGCCGAGCGCGGCCAGCCGCGCCTGCAGCACGACGGCGACCAGAGCGGTCCCCACCGACCCGCCCACGGTGCTGAGCATGTTCAGCGCCCCGGCCGCCCGCGGGATCACCTCGCGCGCGAGCGTGCTGTAGACCAGCGCCATCACCGGCGCCCCGATCAGCGCACCGCCCACGCCCCGGACCAGCAGTGACCCGGCCACGACGAAGTCGGACGGGTCCTGGCCGAGCCGGGTGAACGCGACCGTCCCGAGCGCAACCAGCCCGATCCCGGTCATCACGAGCAACCGCGGCGAGAGCCGGTCGACCAGCCGGTTGACCAGCAGTGCCCCGGCCAGCGCCCCGGCACCCTGCGGCGCGAGCAGCAGCCCGGTCTCCCACGGGTCGAGCCCGCCGGCGGTCTGCAGGTAGAGCGGCAGCAGGAACACCGCCCCGAACAGCGCGACGCCGAGCGCGGCCAGGGTCAGCGCGGCCGGGCCGAACGGTGGCCGCGTCACCAGCCGCGGATCGATCAGCGGGGTCCCGGTGGTGCGCAGCCCGTGCCGGACGAACGCCACGAGCAGCAGCACCCCCACCAGCGCGATCGGCACGCCGGGCAGGACGCCGCCGCGTTCGACCATGGTCAGCCCGTAGACCAGCACGGCCAGCCCCGGCGAGAGCAGCAACGCGCCCCGGACGTCGAACGACGCCCCGCGCGCCGGAGCGTCCCCGCGGGGCACCAGGCTCAGCGCCAGCAGCGCGGCGGCGATCCCGATCGGCAGGTTGACGTAGAACAGCCACGGCCAGGCCGCGACGCCGAGGATCGCGCCGCCCGCGATCGGCCCGAGCACCGGCGAGAGCATCGGGACCACCCCGACGATGCTGATCACCCGGCCGATCCGCCGGGGCCCGGCGAGCCGGGCGAGCACCGCCTGCCCGGTCGGCGGCAGCAGCCCACCGGCGAGACCCTGCAGCACCCGGAACGCCACCAGCGACGGGAGCGACCAGGCCAGCCCGCACAGCGCCGACGCCGCGACGAACGCGAGCACCGCACCGATCCAGGTCCGGCGCCCGCCGAACCGGTCGACGAGCCAGCCCGACGCCGGCACCGCGGTCACCACCGCGAGCAGGTAGGCCGTGCCGACCCACTGGATCTCGACCGGCGTCGCCCCGAACTCGGCGGACAGCGCGGGCACACCGACCGACACGATCGTCGTGTCCAGGATCGCCATGAAGGTGCCCAGGACGAGCACGAAAGCCGCCCGAACCAGGGGCGCGTCGATCCGTTCCGGCGGGGCCCCGGGACCGTCCGGCTCGGGGCCGGTCACCGCGCGCCGTGGTCCTCGTCGAAGTTGGCGATCCCCCGCTTCCAGTAACCGGTCACGTCCTGGTCGTCGGCGCCCAGCCCCAGCTCGTCGCGCAGGAAGCGGCGGATCGGCTTGATCGACGTCGCCTCGCCGCCCACCCAGGCGTACACCCGGGCGCCGGACGGCGGGCGCACCTGCGCGACCGCGTTCGCGAGGGCGTCCGACGCACCCGGGGCGACGCCGGGGCCGCGGTGCACCCAGCGGACCTCGACACCCGCGGGCGCGGTGAGCTCGAGCTGCTCGCCGTCGTCGGCGACCTCGACGACCGCGACGCCTCGGGCGTCGGCGGGCAGGCGCTCCAGGATCCGGGCGATCGCCGGGAGCGCCGTCAGGTCCCCCGCGAGCAGCCGGAAGTCGTAGCCGTCCGGGACGAATATCGCGCCGGGCGGCCCGGCGGCGTGTATCCGCGTTCCCGGCTCCACGGTGCGGACCCATTCCGACGCCAGACCGCCGTCGTGCAGGACGAAGTCCAGGTCCAGCTCACCGGCGTCCGGGTCGAAGCGGCGGACGGTGTACTCCCGGGTCACCGGGAACGGGCGCGGCCAGCGCAGCATGTCGTCGTCCTGCTCGGGCAGGCGCAGGACACCGTCGTCATCGGGGAAGATCAGCTTCACGTGCTCGTCGGCGCAGTGGCTCCGGAAACCGGCCAGCCCGGGGCCGCCGAGGGTCAGGCGCAGCAACGAACGGTTGAGCTGCTCGCTGCGCAGCACCTCCAGCTCCCGGAGGAGGATCGGGTACGGGATCCGGGTATGGCCGGTGTCCCGGGCCGCGGCCGCGGCCAGCTTCGAGGCGACGTCCCACCGGTCGCCCCGGGAGGTGCGAGCGGTCATCAGTTCCCCTTGCCGAAAATCTTCTCGAACCGGCCGAACGAGACCGATCCTCGCATCTCACGCACCAGGGCGAATCTATGAGGCGAGGCCTACCCGAGCAATACCGTGCTCGTCAGCCCTGACCCGCGGCCGCCATCTGCTCGGCGGCGTCGGCCATGTCCTGCTCGGTCGGAGCGTCGTCCTGGGTCATGTCCCGGCGCCAGTACCCGGTGAACGACACCGACTGCTTCGCCAGCCCGCGCTCGCCGACGAGGTGGCGGCGCACCGCGCGCACGTCGGACGCCTCGCCCGCGACCCAGGCGAAGACCGGCTCGTCGGGCAGCGCGAGGGTACGGACGGCCTCCGGCAGCGAGAGGCCGGTGCCGCGGTGCACCCAGTGCAGCTCCTGCTCCGCCTCCGACCCCCAGACCTGCTCCTCCGCGGGCCCGGCCACCTCGGCGACGACGACCGCGCGGGTCCCCGCCGGCAGCTGCTCGACGATGGCGCCGATCGCGGGCAACGCGGTCTCGTCGCCGACCAGCAGCCGTACCGGCTCACCGGACGGGGTGCGGTACGTGGCGATCGCGGGTCCGAGCACGCCGACCACGTCGCCCAGCCCGGCCGACTCGGCCCAGTGACTCGCCGGACCGTGGCCTCCGCCGGGGTCGCCCGCGGCGCCGTGGCCACCGCCGTGCAGCACGAAGTCGATCACCATGACGCCCTCGTCCGGGTCGAGATGACGCACCGTGTACGAGCGCATCCACGGCCGGACGTCCTCGGGAACGGCCAGGTAGCGGGCGTACCAGCCGGCCACCCCGCTGCCGTCCTCCGGCGCGCCGGGGACCTCGGGGACGCCGCCGTCGCGGGCGAAGAACAGCTTGACCTGCTGGTCCGGGGCGACCGGGACGGCGCCGCACCAGTCGTCGGCCTCGAGGGTGATGCGCCGCATCAGCGGCGTGACGGGCTCGGCGCCGGTCACCCGGCCGAGCACGTACGGAGGCAGGGGCTGGGTCACGGGACCTCCTCGGGCGGCGCCGGCACTGAGGGTGACCTTACCGATCTCTGAACATCATTTGCAATCATTGTTCCGTACGCTTCGCCGGATGACCGGCCCGTCCGGGACGCGGCCGGGGAACCGGCCGGGCCCCAAGCCCCGCCTGACGCGCGACGAGATCGTCGACGCGGCGGTCGAGATCGGCGTCGAACGGCTGTCGGTGGGCGCGGTGGCGGCCCGGCTCGGCGTCGCCCCTGGCACGCTCTACCGCTACGTCGGCGGGCTGGAGGAGATCGCCTCCGCAGCGGCCGCCCGGGTGTTCGCCGACGTCCCGCTGCCCGGCGCGGCCCGCGGCTGGCGGCCATTCCTGGAGGCCGAGGCGGAGCTGGCCTACGACCTGCTGCTGCGCTACGGCAGCCTGCTCACCGACGTCGGCGCGGACCTCGCCGCGGTCGCCGGGGACCGGCTGCGGCAGGTCGTCACGACACTGCGCGCGGCCGGTTTCGGCCCGACGGCGTCGGTGCGGGTCGCCGACGCAGTGCTCGACGTCGTCGCCGACGGGGCGGTGCAGACCCGCTGGGTGTGCGGCCCGGGCGGCGGGCCCGGCGACCTGTCCGACAGCGCACGGTCCTACCTGGACACCGTCGCCGAGCCGGTGCGCGGGGAGCTGCACGCCCTGATGGCCGACCCGCGCGGGCACGTGCTGGACAAGGTCGCCCTGCTGCTCGACGGCGTCGAGCTCCGGCGGGACCGGGGCGCCGAGGGCTACGCCGGCATCGGGTGAACGCCGGGGTGATCACCGGTTGTGGAGCGGATCGCACGCTCAGCGGCCGGATCGCTCCACAACCGGTGATCTACCCGGCGTTGCGGTCGCCGTCGGGGTCGAGCAGCTCGGGTTCCGGGGCGGCGCGGCCGCGCCAGGCGGCGAGCACGGCCGGGTCGGCACCGAGGTGGGCGAGCACCCGCAGCGCGACGGCCTGCGCGGCGCGGCCGGGCGGGTCCGACGGGCGCGGCGGGCGTTCCGCGGGACGACCCGGACCACCGGCACCGCGTTCCGCGGAACGCTCCGGCGATCCCGCCGCGACGTCCCCGGCGCCCCGGCCGCGTTCCGCGGAACGCGGCTGTCCGTCGCCGACCGGTGCCCCGTCGGGCCCCCGACCTGCGCGGACGGCCGCGGTGACCGCCTCGGTGACCGCCTGCTGGTCCGCGTCGCCCCACTGCTCCAGAAGCCGGTCGAACGCGGCGAGGCGTCCGGCGTCGAACGGGATCCGCCGGCCGGTCGTGTCGGTGAGCGGATGCGGCGGGTACAGGTGCGCGCACGGCAGGACCCCGTCCGGGACGGGCACGGTGGCCGCGTGCGTCCGGCCGGACTTGAGGATCGCGGGCAGCAGGTGGGTGTGCGGCCCGTCCGGCGAACGGCCCTCCGGCGGTGGGATGGCGGCGTAGACCTCGACCCGGCCGACGGCGGTGGTGAACACCCGGTGCGGTCCGGCGGCGACCAGCGTCCCGGCGAGTGCGCCGTCCATCGGGGCGCCCTCGGCGGCCCGCAGCGCGGCCAGCAGGTCCGGGTCGGCGGTGCGCACGCAGGCGTCGACGGTCGGGGTGCCGAGCCCCAGGTCGACCAGGACGGCGTCGCGGTCGGCCGCACGCAGCGCGTCGTGGTCCGGGCCCAGCACGGTGACGACGGTGCGGCCCGCGCGCCGGGCCTCGGCGCCGGGCAGGCAGAACGCGACGGCGTGGTTCCAGTGGTCGCCCGGGCCGACCGGGGTGCGGTAGGCGACCGGCCGGGTGCCCGGTGGCGGGTCGAACCGGATGCCGCCGCGCGCGGTCACCACCGTGTCCGCAGTCGCCTGGACCGGCTCGCCGGGCAGCCGGACGAATTCCGCGATCGCGCCGGGCGCGCCCATGCTCCAGCCGGCGTCGGGGTCGGCCAGGTACCCCGCCGGTGTCTCGGTCACGTCGGTCTCCACGGTCCCCACCCTGCCTCTCCGGCCGGACGGCCGACACCCTCCACGACCTCTCGCACGCTCCGGTCGGCGGCGATCATCGCTGGTCCGCACGCCGCCCCCACCACAGCACCGCACCGGCCGTCAGGACGACGGCGATCGAGGGCACCAGCACCACCCGGGGCGCCGCGAACAGGTACTCGCGGCCCTCGGCCACCATCGCGCCCCACTCCGGCGTCGGCGGCTGCACCCCCAGCCCGAGGAACGACAGCCCGGACACCGTCAGCAGCGTCCCGGCGAAACGCACCGCGGCGTGCGCGAGCAGCGGCGGGACCACGTTGCGCCCCACGTGCAGCGCCAGCACCCGCACCGGCCCCGCACCGAGCGCGACGGCCGCGCCGACGTAGTCACGGACCGACTCGGTGACCGCCAGCGCGTAGGCCTGCCGGGCGAACGGCGTCCACCCGATCAACCCGACCGCCAGTACCAGCGACAGCACCCCCGGGCCGAGCGCGACCGCGGTGAGCAGCCCGAACAGCACCACCGGCAGCGCGGCGAGGACGTCGACGAACCGCATCACCACCCGTCCGGCAGCGCCCGCGGCGGCCGCCACCAGCCCGACCAGCACGCCGAACAGCCCGGTGAGCAGCACGGTCACCGCGCTCAGCCCGATCGTCAGCCGCCCGCCGTCGACCAGCCGGGCGAGCAGGTCCCGGCCGAGCTGGTCGGTGCCCAGCGGGTGCGCCGCCGACGGCCCGGCGAGCAGCGCGCCGAAGTCGACGGCGTCCGGGTCGGGCAGCAGGAGCGGCCCGAGCAGCAGCACCGGCAACACCACCGCGGTGACGGCGACCGGAACCCGCCGGCGGGGGCGCCGCGCCGTCGCCGTCGCGTTCACCGGACTCGTCGCACTCACCGGACACCCGGCCCGGACCGCAGCACCGGATCGGCGGCCAGCGCCGCCAGCTCGACGAGCACCCCGGCCGTCACCGCCACGGCGACGACGAGCATCGTCCCGGCCTGCAGCACCGGCAGGTCCTGGGCCAGCACCGAGGCGTGCAGCAGCCGCCCCAGCCCGGGGATCCCGAACACCACCTCGACCACGACCGAGCCACCCAGCAGCCCGGCCACGAAGAGCCCGGCCAGCGCGGTCACCGACGTCGTCGCGAGCCGAGCGCCGTGCCGCCACAGCACGGCGTGCGCGCCGATCCCCTTCGACCGGGCGACGGCGACGTGCGGGCGCCCGAGCACCGCGGCGGTCTCCGCCCGCACCAGCTGCGCGGCCAGCGCCGACGGGTACGCGGCCAGGGTCAGCACCGGCAGCACGACGTGCCGGGCGTCGCCCCAGCCGATCGCAGGCAGCACCCCGAGCTCGACGGCGAACAGCAGCACCAGGCACGGGGCCAGCACGAACTCCGGCACCGCGACCCCGCCGACGGTTCCTGCCGTCAGCACCCGGTCCAGCGGACCGTCCGGTCGCCGCGCCGCGTACACCCCGGCCGGGACGCCGACGGCCGCGGCGAGCGCCAGCGCGAGCACCGTGAGCAGCCCGGACACCGCCGCGGCGTCGCCGACCTGTTCGGCGACCGGGGTGCGGGAGAGGTAGCCGTAGCCGAGGTCGCCGCGCAGCAGCGCGCCCAGCCAGCGCAGGTACTGCTCGGCCCACGGCCGGTCCAGGCCGTAGTCGGCGCGGATGCGGGCCTCGGTCACCGGGTCCGGCACCGCCTCGGCGATCCGGGCGCGCAGCACCGCCCGCGCCGGGTCGACGCCGACGAGGCGGGGCAGCGCGAACACCGGCACGGAGGCGAGCAGCAGCACCAGCGGCACCGGCAGCAGCCGGCGCGCCACGAGGCCCGCCACCGGCTCAGCGCACCGGGGTCAGCTGCGGCAGGATCGGCTTGACCTGCAGCGGGTCCGGGACGAACCCGGTGGCACCGCGCAGCACCGCGGTGTTGCGCGGGTGCACCAGCATCACGCCGACGGCGTCTCGGGTGAGCAGGTCCGCCGCCTCGGTGAACATCCGCTGCCGCTGCGCCGGGTCGACCGTGCCGTCCAGCTTCTTGATCAACGCGTCGTACTCCCGGCTGCAGTACTGGTCGATCGCGTAGCTGCCGCCGCAGGTGTAGTCCGAGCTCAGCGTGCTGGCCGCGTCCGGGAAGTCGGACAGGTAGCTGCGCGAGTTGAGGAACATGTCGTAACGCCCGGCCAGGACCTCGGGCTCCTGCGCCTCGTAGTTGCCGACGGTGACCTCGACCTTCACTCCGGCGGCGCCGAGCATCGCCTGGACCGCGTTGGCCAGCGTCGGCAGCTCCGGGCGGTTCGGGAACGTCCACAGCCGCACGGTCAGCGGGTTCTGCGGGCCGTAGCCGGCCTCGGCGAGCAGCTGCTTCGCGCGCTCGACGTCGGCACCTGGCGGCGGGGTCGTCGCGCCCCACGGCACGGCGGACCCGAACAGGTCCGACGCCGGTGCGGCGCCACCGGCGAGCACCTGGTTCGCCAGCACCGGGCGGTCGATCGCGGCGGTGACCGCCTGCCGGACCCGGATGTCGTCGAACGGTTTCGCGGACTCGTTGAGCTGCAACGGGACCGTCCGCGCGTTCGGGTACTCGACGACCTGGGCCCCGGCCGAGCGGACCTGGTCGAGCTGGGCCTGCGGGACACCCTCGGCGAACTGCACGTCACCGGACTGGATCGCGAGTGCGCGGGCCTGCGGGTCCTCGACGTAGCGGACGGTGACCCGGGCCGCGCCCGCCTTCGGCCCCCAGTAGCTCTCGTTCCGGACGAGCTCGGCCGACGCCGTGCCCTGCGTGGAGTCGAGCACGTACGGGCCGGTCGCGGTGCGGAGCACCTTCGGCGCGCCCCCGCCTGCATAGGCGGACGGGGCGAGGATGCCGAGGTTCCCGCTCGACATCCGCAGCGGCATGACCGGGTCCGGGGCCCTGGTCGTGATCTTCACGGCGTCCGGCCCGTCGGCGGCGACCCGGAAACCGATGCCGCGCACCGACCGCGGCGGCGCGGAGACACCCGCGACGTAGCTCAGCGCGGTGACCACGGCCTGTGGGGTGAGCGGGGTGCCGTCGTGGAAGGTCACACCGGGGCGCAGCGTGAACCGCCAGGTGTTGCCCTGCTGCTGCCAGGACGTGGCGAGCATCGGCGCCGGCCGGGCGGCGTCGTCGACGGTGGTGAGGGTCTCGGCGACGCCGAGGGTCGCCAGGCGGGCGCCGTCGTCGGCGTCGAAGGCGTAGTCGGCGCGGGGCGGGAACTGCAGCGCCACCGTCAGCGGCGCCGCGGGGTCCGGCGCCCCACCGCCCGCACCGCTCGATCCACATCCGGCCAGCAGGAGAACGGCCGCCACCAGGACGACTCCGAACCGTGCGATCACGCCTTACGGTGACATCTGCCCACATGAACAGACAACAGCCCGTGACCAAGCCCCCGCGGCACCGGCCTCGACGGCCGGAAGAGACCGGCGCCGCGGAAGCACACCGGCTCAGCCGGTGGTCGTGGCGGACACCTCGTCCCGCACCGTGCGGGCCGCGGCGACCAGGTTCTCCAGCGCGGCGACCGTCTCCGGCTCACCACGCGTCTTCAGCCCGCAGTCGGGGTTGGCCCACAGCCGGTCCGGGCCGATGAAGGCCAGCGCTGCGCGCAGCTGGTCCTCGAGCTCGCCCTCCCCGGGCACCTCGGGCGAGTGGACGTCGTAGATCCCCGGGCCGAGACCCCGCGGAACCCCCGGGCCCAGCTCGCCGAGCACCTCCATCCTCGACCGCGCCGCCTCGACGGTGGTCACGTCGGCGTCCAGCCCGTCGATCGCGCCGACGACCTCGCCGAACTCGGAGTAGCAGAGGTGGGTGTGGATCTGGGTGGAGTCCGCGACGTCACCGGCGCACATCCGGAACGAGTCGACCGCCCAGTCGATGTAGGCGGCACGATCGCGCTCGTGCAGCGGCAGCAGCTCGCGCAGGGCGGGCTCGTCGATCTGGATGATCGTGATCCCGGCGGCCTCCAGGTCCTCGACCTCGCCGCGCAGGGCCAGGCCGACCTGCCGCGCGGTGTCGGCCAGCGGCTGGTCGTCGCGCACGAACGACCAGGCCAGGATGGTCACCGGGCCGGTCAGCATGCCCTTGACGTGCTTGCCCGACTGCGACTGCGCGAACGTCGCCCAGTCCACGGTGATCGGGCTCGGCCGCGTGACGTCGGAGTGCAGGATCGGCGGGCGCACGCAGCGCGAGCCGTAGGACTGCACCCAGCCCAGCTCGGTCGTCGCGAACCCGTCGAGGTTCTCCGCGAAGTACTGGACCATGTCGTTGCGCTCGGGCTCGCCGTGCACCAGCACGTCCAGGCCGATGTCCTCCTGCAGCTTCAGGACCCGGACGATCTCCTGGCGCATGCGCTCGTCGTACTCGGCCTCGGTGATCTCGCCCTTGCGGTGCGCGGCCCGGTCCTTGCGGATGGCGCCGGTCTGCGGGAACGAGCCGATGGTCGTCGTCGGGACCTCCGGCAGGCCGAGCGCCTCGCGCTGGACCTTGGCCCGGATGTCGCCCGCGCTGCGGTGGTAGTGGTCCGGGCCCAGCTCGGCGAGCCTGGACCGCACCTCCTCCTTGCGACGGCTGGCCGCCGCGACCCGCTCGCGGGTCGCCCGGGCGGCGTCGAGCTCCTCGGCGACGGCGTCGCGGCCCTCGGCCAGCGCGCGGCCCAGGAGTACGACCTCGTCGACCTTCTGGCGTGCGAACGCCAGCATGTCGACGACGTCGGCGGGCAGGTTCGTCTCGACCGACAGGTCGTAGGGCACGTGCAGCAGCGAGCAGGAGGTCGAGACCTCCACCCGCCCGGCGACGCCCTGCAGCCGCTGCGCGGTCTCCAGCGCGGCGTCGAGGTCGGTGCGCCAGACGTTGCGCCCGTCGACGACGCCGGCCAGCAGCAGCTTGCGGTCCAGCCCCTCGACGCCCTCGATGCCGTCGAGGTCCGAGCGGCCCGCGACCAGGTCGAGCGCGATGCCCTCGACACCGGTCCGCGCCAGCACCGGCAGCGCCGGGCCCAGCTCGCCGAAGTAGTTCGCGACCAGGATCTTCGGGCGGCTCTGCGCGGAGGCGAGCCGGTCGTAGGCCTTGCGCAGCGCGGCGATCTCCTCCGGCGTCCGGTCGGCGGCGAACGCGGGCTCGTCGAGCTGCACCCAGTCGACGCCGGCCTCGGCCAGCTCGGCGAGCAGGTCGCGGTAGACCTCGACCAGCGGGCCGAGCAGGTCGAGCGGGGTGAAGCCCTCCGGCGCGTCCTCGGCAGGCTTGGACAGCAGCAGGAACGTCACCGGGCCGACCAGCACCGGACGGGTGGTGACGCCGACGCGCAGCGCCTCCTTGAACTCCTCCAGCGCCTTGCGGTCGGTCGGCGCGAGCCGGGTGTCCGGGCCCAGCTCGGGCACCAGGTAGTGGTAGTTCGTGTCGAACCACTTGGTCATCTCGCAGGCCGGGGCGCCCTCGCGCCCGCGGGCCATCGCGAACAGCCGCTCCAGCGGGTCGGTGATGCCGGCGAAGCGCTTCGGCACGGCACCGACGGCGAGCGCGGTGTCGAGCACGTGGTCGTAGAACGAGAACGTGTTACCCGGCACCTGCCCGAGGCCCGCGTCGCGCAGCCCGGTCCAGGTGTCCCGGCGCAGGCGAGCCGCGGTCTCCCGCAGCGCCGTGGCGTCGCTGCGTCCGGCCCAGAACGCCTCGGTGGCGCGCTTGAGCTCACGGAACGGCCCGATCCTCGGGTACCCCAGCACGGTGCCGGGGGCGGTCTGTGCGTTCACAGTGGTCACGGCCCTCTCTCCTCGCGAGTCCGGTGGTGGACCGCGGCACCGTGCAGAGGGCGTGACAGCACGCGCGAGCCCGCGACCGCACCGGAGACACACCGGTGCCGGGTCGCGCCCGCTCGTCCGTCCGCCCTCCCGCGAGGCCGCGGATCCGCGCACGCCGGCCGGCGTGCGCACCGACGGCAGGTATTCGGACTCGTGGGCACCGGGTGCGTCGCACCCGACCTACTGGCCGTCGCTTCCCAGGAGCTCGTGCTCCCAGTGCTCGTATGACGGCGGTCGTTCCCACTCACCGCTGCGGGGCAGTCCCGGACTCACACCGGGTTCCCTCTTGCCTCGCGGCGCGCCCCGAGGGGTGCGCCGCGAACCGTCGGCGGAACCGACAGTAGACGACGCCGCGCGCCCGGGTCCATGTGAAGTATTGCTGTTCGTTGTTTGTTGCCATAGACTTGCAACACAACGCCCTGCCGCTCCGCGGTCCGAGGGCGACCTCACCCTGTCCCCCTCTGTTCGGAGGGGTTTCCTGCCTGGGCAGCCGACGGGTAATCCCGATCACCCCTGTGCTCGTGGCCACACCGGTTCTACCGTCCGGAACCGACCCATCCGCCTGCCTCAGAAAGGGCTGACATGCAGGTAGACGAGCTGCTCAAGCCGTTCCCCATCAAGGAGTTCCATCCGTTCCCCCGGGCACTCATGGGTCCCGGTGCGCACGAGATGATCGGCCCGGAGGCGCTCAACCTGGGCTTCAAGAAGACCCTGGTGATGACGTCGGGCCTGCGCGGCACCGACATCGTCCACAAGATCGTCGAGTCGATGAAGTACCACGGCCTCGAGGTCGTGCTGTACGACCAGGTCGAGTCGAACCCCAAGGACTACAACGTCATGGACGCTGTGGGCCTCTACCAGCAGAACAAGTGCGACTCGTTCGTCTCGATCGGCGGCGGTTCCTCGCACGACGCCTGCAAGGGCGCGCGGATCTCGGTGGCCCACGACGGCCGCAACGTCAACGAGTTCGAGGGCTTCAACAAGTCCGAGAACCCGGCGAACCCGCCGCACATCGCGGTCTCCACCACGGCGGGCACCGGTTCGGAGACCTCGTGGGCGTACGTGATCACCGACACCACGACCGACCCGGACAACCCGCACAAGTACGTCGCGTTCGACGACGCCTCGGTCACCAGCCTCGCGATCGACGACCCGGTCCTCTACTACGACTGCCCGGTCGACTACACCGCCCAGTGCGGGTTCGACGTGCTCGCACACGCCTCGGAGCCCTACACCTCGCGGCTGAACTTCCAGCCGTCGCTGGGCAACGCGCTGCACGCGATCAAGCTGACCGCGGCCCACCTGCGTCAGGCCGTCTGGAACGGCCAGGACCTCCCCGGCCGCGAGGGCATGATGTACGCGCAGTACATCGCCGCGCAGGCGTTCAACTCCGGTGGCCTGGGCATCATCCACTCGATCAGCCACGCGGTGTCGGCGTTCTACGACACCCACCACGGCCTGAACAACGCCATCGCGCTGCCGCGCGTGTGGGCGTTCAACATGCCGGTCGCCTACGAGCGCTTCGCCGACATCGCCGAGGCGATGGGCGTCGACACCCGCGGCATGACCAAGCCGCAGGCCGCGGACGCCGCGCTGGCCGCGTCGATCCGGCTGCTGCGCGACGTGGGCATCCCGGAGAAGTTCACCGACGTCAAGAAGGACACGTACTCGAAGAACCGGCTGGGCGAGGGCCCGACCAAGTTCTACGAGGAGCACGGCACGATCGTCGGGGACGCCGCCGACGTCGACAAGATCACCAACCACGTCCTGGGCGACGCGTGCACCCCCGGCAACATCAAGGAGTGCACCTTCGAGACCGTCCGCCCGGTCGTCGACCACTCCATCAACGGTGACCTGGACGACCTGCTGACCTGATCGTCCGGCGAGTCCGCGGAGTCCGCACACCGGCGGGCCCACCCGAACCGGCGCATACTCGCGCCACGGGTGGGCCCGCCGGTTGCGGTACGGCCCGCCGCACCACCGACGGTGCGGCTGCGAAGGAGAATCACGCGTGTCCGAGGCTGTCGTTCCCTCCTCTTCCCCCGACCCCGGCGAGGTCGCCGACGCGGTCGCCACGTCCGGCCCGTTCGAGTCCGTCGACCAGGTGGTCGAGGCCCTGCGCGAGCACGGCTACATCGCCGACACCCGGCTGGCGACGACGGTGTTCCTGCTGACCCGGCTCGACAAGCCGCTGCTGCTGGAGGGACCCGCCGGCGTCGGCAAGACCGAGCTGGCCAAGATGCTCGCCGTTGCCACGGGGCGCAGGCTGCTGCGCCTGCAGTGCTACGAGGGCCAGGACGAGACCAAGGCTCTCTACGAGTGGGACTACGGCAAGCAGCTCATGTACACCCAGATCCTGCGCGAGAAGATCGGGCAGGTCGTCGAGGACGCACCCGACCTCGCGTCGGCCGTCGAGCGCGTCGGGTCGCAGGAGAGCGTCTTCTTCTCCGAGCGGTTCCTCGCCCCGCGCCCGCTGCTCGAGGCGATCCGTTCCGACGAGCCGTGCGTGCTGCTGATCGACGAGGTCGACCGCGCCGACGAGGCCCTCGAGGCCGTGCTGCTGGAGACTCTCGGCGAGTACCAGATCTCGGTGCCCGAGGTCGGGACGTTCACCGCCAAGCACCGCCCCTACGTGCTGCTGACCTCGAACAACACCCGTGACCTGGCCGCCGCCCTGAAGCGCCGCTGCCTGCACCTGTTCCTCGACTACCCCTCCGCCCAGCGCGAGCTGGAGATCGTGCGGTCGAAGAAGACCGGGCTGTCCGACCAGCTGGCCGAGGAGCTCGTCACCGTGGTGCGCGGGCTGCGCGAGCTGGAGCTGCGCAAGTCGCCGTCGATCTCGGAGACGATCGACTGGGCCCGCACGCTGGCCGTGCTCGGCGTCGACGAGCTGAACTCGCAGATCCTGTCCGACACCGTCTCGGTCGTCGTGAAGTACGACAAGGACGTGAAGAAGGCGCTCGACGCCATCCCGCACCTCGTCGACCCGAACGCGGTGGTCGAGGAGCACGGGCACGGCCACGGGCATGGGCACGGGCACGGCCATGGGCACGGCCACGACGGCGACCACACCCACGACGACGAGCCCGCCCCGGCCCCGAAGGCGGCCCCCGCGCGCCCGGCGGCGTCCGACGACCCGGACGACGGCGACGTCGACGGCCGGGCCAAGCGCGCAGGGAAGGACGAACCGGGCCGGCACCCGATCTACGGCGGTGTCACCGCGGGCGGCGGCAGCACCAAGCCGCGCAACGTGAGCTCCGGGCAGGGGTCCCGCTCGTTCGGCGGCTCCCGCAGGCGCCCGGTCTGAGGGGGCCGGGAGTGGAAGCGAGCATCCACCGCTTCGTCCGGCTCCTGCGGATCCGCTCGGTGCGCATCTCGGTCTCCGAGGCCCTCGACGCGATGGCCTGCGCCGCCCAGCCCGGCGTGCTGTCGGACAAGGCGGTGCTGAAGGAGGCCCTGCGCGTCGCGCTGATCAAGGACCGGCGCGACGAGGCGACGTTCGACGAGGTCTTCGACCTGTTCTTCTCCCTGGTCAAGGTGGGCGAGACCGACACAGGGCACGGCCACGGGCACGGGCACGGCGACATGACCGACGACGCCGCGCTGGAGAACTTCACGCTCTCCGAGGAGCCGTCGGAGACCCCGCAGGAGGGCCACGACCACGGTTCCCCGGCCGACATCCGGGAGTACTTCGACCCGGAGGACCTGGCGGAGCAGTACAACCTCCACCAGGAGGCCAACAAGATCGACATGGCGTCGATGACCGACGAGATCGTGCTGTCCAAGGAGCAGGCCGACGGCGCCACCGAGGGCCAGCGGGTGCAGATCGAGACCGACCGGTTCTCCGGCGGCGGGCTGCCCGGCGACATCTCCCAGCAGCAGGGCACCCAGGTCGACGCGGACCTCTCGGTCGCCCAGCAGGACGCGCTGCTGGGCTGGCTCAACTCCGAGGAGGACGCGCTCACCGACGCGGAGAAGGGCACCGAGGACGACGCGGCGGCCCTGCGCCGCAGGCTCACCGGCGTCCTGGAGAACCTGCCCGAGCTGCTCAAGGCCCACCTCGAGAAGCTGATGGAGATCGAGCAGCGGATCGTCGAGGGCCACGACGACGTCGACCGTGTCGCCGAGGTCGACCGGGCCTCGGAGACCGAGCGGATGCAGCTGGAGGACTCGCTGCGCCGTCTGGCGAAGTCGCTGCACGGCGCGCTGACCCACCGGCGGCGGGTGTCGCCGCGGGGCCGGATCGACTCGGCCCGCACGATGCGCAGGAACATGCGCTACGACGGCGTGCCGTTCAACCCGGTCACCGTGCAGCGCCAGGAGGACAAGCCGCGCCTGGTGGTGCTGGCCGACGTGTCGCTGTCGGTGCGCGCGACCGCCCGGTTCACCCTGCACCTGGTGCACGGGCTGCAGGACCTGTTCGGGCAGGTGCGGTCGTTCGCGTTCGTCTCCGACCTGGTCGAGGTCACCGACCTGTTCGCCGACCACCCCGTCGAGCACGCCCTGGGGCTGATCTTCGGCGGCGACCAGCTCGACGTCGACGCCAACTCCGACTACGGCGCCGCGTTCGGCGAGTTCCTGGAGGAGTTCGGCTCCGCGGTCACCCGCCGCACGACGGTGCTGGTGCTCGGCGACGGCCGGGGCAACGGCAACGACCCGAACATGGAGGCCTTCGTCGAGATCACCCGCCGCGCCCGGGAGACGATCTGGCTGACCCCCGAGCCGCGCTACTCCTGGGGCCTCGGCCGCTGCGACCTGCCGCTCTACGCCGAGCACTGCGACCGGGTGCGCGTGGTGCGCGACCTGTCCGGCCTGGAGACGACGACGAACGAGATGGCGGGCGAGCTGATCGGACGGTGATCAGAGGTCGGCCACCAGCCAGCCGCCGTGGTGCTCGGCGACGGTGAACGGCTTCCCGGTGCGCTCCCCGATCCGGCGCAGGACGTCGGTGTCGAAGACCCGTACGTGCCCCCAGGCCGGGTTCGGCGCGTCCTCGAACGGGGCGGCGACGACGATGCGCCGCCGGGCCAGCCGCAGCATCTCCGCGACCACCTCGTCGCCCTCGGCCTCGGGGAGGTGCTCGATCAGGTGCACGGCGAACACGGTGTCGGCGCAGTCGTCGGGCAGCGCGACGGCGC
This sequence comes from Pseudonocardia phyllosphaerae, assembly GCF_046546475.1. Taxonomy (NCBI): domain Bacteria; kingdom Bacillati; phylum Actinomycetota; class Actinomycetes; order Pseudonocardiales; family Pseudonocardiaceae; genus Pseudonocardia; species Pseudonocardia phyllosphaerae. The sequence continues at coordinate 421,129 of NZ_JBKGXS010000001.1, read as the reverse complement.
GGGCGTCGGCGACGTGGGTCTCCACGTCGGCGCCCAGCTGCGGGGCCATCCGGGTCAGCAGGTCCACCGTCCCGGCGGTCAGGTCGGTCGCGGTGACCCGGTGCCCGTCCCGGGCGAGCTGCAGGGACAGGAAGCCGAAGCAGCAGCCCAGCTCCAGCACGTCGTCGCCGACGACCAGTTCCCGGGCCCGGGCGTGCACCGGCGCCATCTCGGCGTTCGTGCCGCCCGGCTCGGGCTCACCGGCCAGCGCGTCGAGGGTGTTGCGGTAGAACGCAAGCCACGCGTCGTCCGGGTACTCGGGGTCCTTCGCCGCGCTCGCGACGCAGGCGACGAACGCCTCCTCGAACCGCTCCGGCGCCAGCAGCCCCGGCCGGACCAGCGTGCGGTCCAGCCAGCCTGCGAGGTCGTTGGACAGGTGGTCGGTTCCGATCATCGACGCTCCCGGGGCACGTGGTGGGTGGTTCCACGCTAGGCGCCCGGCCCACCCCGGCACCCCGTCCGGACGGTGGGGTCCGCCGGGACCCCCACGCCGAGCAGCCGGTGGGTGAGCAGCTCCAGCGGCCCGCGCCCGAACCGGCGCAGCCACACCGACGCGAGCACCGCCGAGCAGACCAGCACCGCCGCCCACGTCCCGGCCACCGCGACGGTGCGGACCGGGGCGGGCAGCGCGGCGAACGTCGTCGCGAGCCCGAGCCCCCAGGCGTGGAACAGCACCGCCGCGACCAGGTTCTGGCCGACGTAGCAGCTCATCGCGGTCCGCCCGAGGGCCGTCAGGCCGCGGCGCACCGGACCGGCCGGTGCGCGGAGCCGGAACAGCAGCTCGGGCACCAGCCCGAGCAGGCCGAGCGCCACCAGCGGCGCGACCAGGTAGCGCTCGACGACGAACCAGCCGGGTCCGGCGACCGTCGTCGCCACGTTCAGCACGGCCCCGGCCGCGCCGAGCACCACGAGCCGGTGGCGCAGCCGGGTGCCCGCGGCGTCGAACACCCCGGCACGCAGCAGCGCGGCCCCGGCCAGGAACAGCGCGACCGCCGACGGCACGACGACGACCAGCTCGATCCGCCACAGCCCGGCATCGACGATCCGGTCGTGCACCTGCCCGGCCCAGGTCGCCGGGTACGGCGGCAGCGGCGCGTCGGCACCCGTCGAGCCCGCCGTGAGCACGGTGACCGCCCCGACGATCAGTACGACGGCCGAGCCCGCCGCCGCGGCGGCGACGGCCCGGACCCGGGGGCTGCGCCCGATCAGCCAGGCCACCGGGAGCGCGGCGACCGCGTAGCCCATGAGGACGTCGAACTCGAAGACCAGCAGGTAGTGCAGCAGCCCCTCGGTGAACAGGATCGCCGTGCGGAGCAGGTAGCGGCCGGGCCAGCGCAGCCCGCGGCGCACGGCGGACCGGTACTGCAGCTCCACACCGACGCCGAACAGCAGCGTGAGCAGGGCGAGGAACTTGCCGTTCGCGGCGGCGCGCAGCGCGGTGTCGGCCCACCAGCCGTCGTCGGCACCGGCGATGATCCCGATCGGGCCGCGCGGATCCGCGAAGACCCAGATGTTGGTGCCGAACGTCCCCGCGATCGCGATCCCGCGCAGCACGTCCGGGGCGGCGAGGCGCTCAGACACCGGAGCGCTCCCGGTCGCCGGTGCCGGGGAACTCGTCGGTACCGGGGAACACCGTGGCCCACAGCGGCCCGACGACGAACCAGATCCCGGCCACCAGGCTCGCCCGGCTCAGCCACGACCACATCGGATCCCCGGTCCAGTCCCCCGGCGCCGGGATCCCGCGGCCGGCGAGCACCGTGAGCAGAACCAGCACCGCTGCGGTGATCACCCACGTCGCGACGACCTTGCCGAACTCGCGCCATTCGTGGCGGGTGCGGGCGAGCCCGCCGCGCGGCGGTTTCACCGGGGTCGGGCCGCCTGCGAAGCGGTGCGCGAACCGGACGTCGGCCCAGCGCACCAGCGAGTGTCCGAACGCGACCGTGACACCCAGGTAGAGCGCGGCGAGCCCGTGCACCGAGGCCGGCTCGCCACCGGTGAGCACGTCGCCCGCAGCCGCGGTGACCAGCACGACGTCCACCAGCGGGACGCCGAGCAGCACGATCCCGCCGAGCCTGCGGCGGCGCAGCAGGTAGCGCGTGGCGAGACCGGCGAGCAGGAACCCCCAGAACGCGACCTCGGCCGCACCGATCAGCCAGAGCAGCGGTGACACCGTCGGATCCCCCATGACCGGCGATCGTGCCGACCGGCGGCCCGTACGGCGTCCGGCGGACGACCGGTGCACGCGTACCACTTTCGACCGACGTCGCCGTCGATTCCGCCGTGGTGGGATGGCCCGGTGATCTCCTACCTCGCCGCGCGCACCGACGGTCCGCCGTCGCTCGCCCGCGACGCGGGGGTGGGGCTGGCCTGGTTCGCCGTCGGGCTGGCGCTGGCGCTCGGGCTGTCCGACGCGGCGATCAGCTGGTGGGGCCCGGGCGGCGGGCCGACGGCGGTGTCGCTGGGCGTGATGGCCCTCGGCTGCGCCGCGTCGCTGCTGCGCCGCCGGTACGTCCCGGCCGGGCTGCTCGTCGCGACGGCCGCGCTGATCTCCGGCCCGCTGTGGGGCGGGCGCACCGAGGTCGGGACCGTGCTGGTGTTCACCGACCTGCTCTACTGCGCGGTGCTGTTCCCGCCGCGGCGCACCGCGCGGGCCGTCGCCGTCGGCTACGCCGGGGCGACCGCGCTGCTGGTGTTGTTCACCCTGGTCACGGCCGGGACGCGGCCCGCGGTCTACTCGCTGCTGAACCTGGTGCTGATCGTCGGGATCCCGCTGGTGTGGGGTGCGGAGGTGCGCAGGCACGTCGACGTCGCCGACCTGGAACGAGCCCGCGCCGCCGAGGCGCGCCGCGCCGCGGCCCGGGAGCGCGACGCCGCCGTCGCCGCGGAACGGGCGCGGATGGCCCGCGACCTGCACGACGTCGTCGCCGGGCGGCTCTCGGCGATCGCACTGCAGTCCGAGGCGGCGCTGCAGCCGGGTACCGACCCGGAGCTGGCCCGCCGGGTCCTGGTGAACGTGCGCGAGTCCGGGGTGGCCGCACTCGGCGAGATGCGCACGATGATCGGGCTGCTGCGCGACGGCGGCCCGGACGACACCACGTCCGACCCGCCGGGCGCCCCGGCCCGGCTCACCGAGCTGCCCGGGCTCGTCGAGTCCTACCGGGAGGGTGGTCTCGACGTGGCCCTGTCCGACGACCGGGAGACCGGCACCGCGCTGCCCGCGGCGGTCGAGCTGGCCGGGCACCGGATCGTGCAGGAGTCGCTGACCAACGCGGCCAAGCACGCTCCGGGCTCGCAGGTCACCGTGCACCTGGCGACCCGGGACGAGGAGCTGCGGATCGAGGTCCGCAACGGCCCCGGCGCCCGGCCCGCGGCCGGTCCCGGCCTGCACGGCGGCACCGGGCTCGCCGGGCTGGCCGAACGGGCCCGCGCGGTCGGCGGCACCGTCACCGCGGGGCCGGACGACGACGGCTGGCGGGTCCGCGCCGACCTGCCCGTGGCAGGGGAGGCGTCATGACCGTGCGCGTGGTCGTCGCCGACGACCAGGAGGCCGTCCGCACCGGACTGGTGCTGATCCTGACCTCCGCGGCCGGGATCGAGGTCGTCGCCGAGGCCGCCGACGGGCTCGCCGCGGTCCGCGCCGCCGCCGAGCACCGCCCGGACGTCGTCCTGATGGACATCCGGATGCCCGGGATCGACGGGATCGAGGCGACCCGCCGGATCCTCGATGCCGGGTCGGCGCAGGTCCTGGTGCTGACGACGTTCGACCTCGACGAGCTCGTCGACGGCGCCCTGGCCGCCGGAGCCGCCGGGTTCCTGCTCAAGTCGGTCGACGCGGCGAGCCTGGCCGGTGGCGTCCGCGCCGTCGCCCGCGGGGACGGCGTGCTCGCCCCGGAGATCACCCGCCGGGTCATCACCCGCTACGCCGGGGCTCCCCGGCCGTCGTCGGTACCGGGGCTGGACCTGCTCACCGCGCGGGAGACCGACGTGCTGGCCGGGCTCGGCCGCGGGCTGTCCAACGCCGAGCTGTCCACCGAGCTGGTGATCTCCGAGGGAACGACGAAGACGCACGTCTCCCGGGTGCTCACCAAGCTCGGCCTGCGGTCCCGGACCCAGGCGGCGATCGCCGCCCAGGAGGCCGGGCTCGTGTAGCCGTGCTCAGCGCTGCCCGTGCGCGGTCTCCAGTGCGCGGCGGGTCAGCACCTGCACCAGGTGCGTGCGGTACTCCGGCGTGCCGTGGGTGTCCGACGGCGGCTCGGTCCCCTCTGCCGCCAGGGCGGCGGCCTCGGCGATCGGGGCCCCCTCGACCAGCGCCTCCTCGGCCTTCGTGGCGCGCAGCGACGTCGACCCCATGTTGACCAGGCCGATCCGGTCCCCGGACACCGCGACGGCGACGATCGCCCAGTCGTTGCTGCGCCGGGTGAACTTCTCGTACGCCCAGCCCAGGTCACCGCAGCGCGGCACCCGGATCTCCACGACCAGCTCGTCGGGCTCGCGGACGGTGGTGAACACGCCCTCGTAGAACTCGCCGATCGGCACCGAGCGCCGCCCGCGCGGCCCCTGCAGGACGACGGTCGCGTCCAGCGCGAGCAGCGCCGCGGGCAGGTCGGCGGCCGGGTCGGCGTGCGCGACGGTCCCGCCGAGGGTGCCGCGGGCACGGACCTGCGGGTCCCCGACGGTGCGGGCCACCGCGGGCAGCAGCGGCACCTCGGCGGCCAGGACCTCGGAGACCACCACGTCGCGGTGCCTGGTGCCGGCGCCGATCGCGACGTCGTCACCGTCGACGCGGATGTAGGACAGCTCCGGCAGCCGCCCGATGTCGATCACGAGCTCGGGGGCGCCGAGGCGCACCTTCATGACCGGGATCAGCGAGTGGCCGCCGGCCAGCACCGAGGCGTCCTCGCCCTTCTCGGCGAGCAGCGCGATGGCGTCGTCGAGGGTGTCCGGGCGGGTGTAGTCGAAGGCCAGGGGGATCATGCGCCCGCCTCCCCGCGCGAGAAGCCCGGAGCGGTGCGCAGGGCCTCGGACTCGGCCTCGGCGCGCTGCTCGGCGTCGGGGTCCTTGCCCGCCGCGACCAGCACCGCGCGGACGATGTTGTGGTAGCCGGTGCAGCGGCAGAGGTTGCCCTCCAGTCCCTCGCGCACCGTGCGCTCGTCGAGGTCGTCGTCGTGGCTGATCAGCGACACCGCGGACATCACCATGCCCGGGGTGCAGAAGCCGCACTGCAGGCCGTGCTCGGCGTGGAACGCGGCGGTGACCGGGTGCTCCGGGCGGCCGTCCGCGGCGCCGTCGAGCCCCTCCAGGGTGGTGACCGACTGCTCGTCGGCCTGGACCGAGAGGACGGTGCAGGACTTCACGGCCTCGCCGTCGAGCAGCACGGTGCACGCCCCGCAGGACGTCGTGTCGCAGCCGATGTTGGTGGCCTTCAGCCCGAGGGTGTCGCGCAGGTAGTGCGCGAGCAGCTGGCGCGGCTCGACGTCGGCGCTGGTGTTCTCGCCGTTGACGGTGATCTGGACCTTCACTTACCGGCCTCCTGAGCCGCGTGGATGGCCTCCCAGACCCGCATCGGGGTCAGGGGCATGTCGATGTGGCGGACGCCGAGATGGGACAGGGCGTCGATGACCGCGCTCTGCGTGGCCGGGGTGGAGCCGATCGTCCCGGCCTCGCCGATCCCCTTGTAGCCCATCGGGTTCACCGGAGTGGGGGTGGACATCTCGACGAGGTCGAAGCTGGGCAGCTCGGCGGCGGAGGGGATGCCGTAGTCGGCGAAGGTGCCGGTCAGCGGCTGGCCCTCCTCGTCGAACATCACCTCCTCCAGCAGCGCCTGCGCGATGCCTTGAGCGATGCCGCCGTGCCGCTGCCCGTCGCAGAGCAGCGGGTTGAGGATCGGACCGGCGTCGTCGACGGCGACGATGCGCTCGACGGTGACCTTCCCGGACTCGGTGTCGACCTCGACGACGCAGACGTGCGCGCCGAACGGGAACGTGGCCTTCTCCCCGTCCCAGGTGGTCTGCAGCTTCAGCTCCTCCCGGGCGGCCAGATCCGCGAGGGTCACCGACGACGCGCCGGGCACGCCGCGCACCCGGATGCCCGCGCCCTCGGGGTCGATCTCCAGGTCGTCGACGCTCGCCTCGAGCAGGTCCGCGGCCCGCTGCTTGGCCAGGTCGGCCAGCTCGCGGGAGGCCTTCTGCACGGCGATGCCGCCGGTCTGCAGCGACCGCGACCCCATCGTGCCGCCGCCGTCCGGGATCAGCGCGGTGTCGCCGTGCTTGACGGTGATCGACTCCAGCGGGACGCCGAGCTCGTCGGCGGCGAGCATCGCCCACGCCGTCGCGTGTCCCTGGCCGTGCGAGGACGTGCCGGTCAGCACCGTCACCGCGCCGTCCGGGTGGACCTGCACGGTGGCGTCCTCGGCGAACGCGCCGGCGCCGGTGATCTCCACGTAGGAGGAGACGCCGATGCCGAGCTGGCGGACGTCGCCGCGCTCGCGGCGGGCGGCCTGCTCGGCGCGCAGCCGGTCGTAGCCGGCCTTCTCCAGCGCCAGCTCGATCGCCTTCGCGTACTCGCCGGAGTCGTACTCGGCGCCGCCCTTGCTGGTGAACGGGAACTTCTCCGGGGCGACGACGTTGCGCGTGCGCACCTCGGCCGGGTCCATCCCGATCTCGGCGGCGAACAGGTCCATCGCGCGCTCGATCGCGGCCGTCGCCTCCGGCCGCCCGGCGCCGCGGTAGGCGGCGACCGAGGTGGTGTTGGTGACGACCACGCTCGCCCGGGACTCGACGTTCGCGATGTCGTAGGTGCCCGGCGCCATCATCCGGGTGAAGGCCGGCAGCGCCGCCCCGAGCCGCGGGTAGGCACCGGCGTCCTGCAGGACCTCGAGCCGGTAGTGGGTGACGCGGCCGTCGCGGGTCCCGCCGATGGTGACGGTCTGGCGCTGGGCGCGGCCCTGCACCATCCCGGTCATGTTCTCCGAGCGGGACTCGTTCCAGCGGACCGGGCGGCCCTCCCGGCGTGCGAGCCACGCGACCAGCGCGAACTCCGGGTCGGAGCCGATCTTCGCGCCGAACCCGCCGCCGACGTCGGGCAGGATGACGTGCACGGAGTCCTTCTCCAGCCCCAGCCAGCGGGCGATCTCGTCGCGGCCGCCCTGGGCGTTCTGGTTGGAGATGAACATCAGCAGGTCGTCGCCGTCCCAGACCGCGCTGGCGGCGCGGGTCTCCAGCGGCGACGCGGCCAGGCGCTGGTTCACCAGGTCCTGGGAGACGACGACCTCGCAGCCGTCGAAGAACGCCGGGTCCAGCGCCTCCTCGTAGCCGTAGGAGGTGGCGGTGTTCGTGCCGGCCTCGGGGAACAGCAGGGTCTCGTCGCGCGCGGCCTCCACCGGGTCGACGACGACCGGCAGCGGCTCGTACTCGACGTCGACGAGCTCCGCGGCGTCCTCGCCCTGGTAGAGCTCCTCGGTGAGCACGGCCGCGACCGGCTCGCCGACGAAACGCACCCGGTCGGTGGCCAGGAACTCGCGGCGCATCGCCTTGTTCGCGCCGGGGAACAGCCGCGCGGCCCTGATGTCGAGGTCGGCACCGGTGACCACGGCGACGACGCCCGGCGCGTCCCGCGCCGCGGAGGTGTCGATCGCGGTGATCTCGGCGTGCGCCAGCGGGGACCGGACGAGCGTGAGGTGCAGCGCGCCGGTCAGCCGCTCGTCGGTCAGGTCGTCGGTGTAGGTCGCGCCGCGCGTGAGGAAGACCGGATCCTCGGTGCGGACGACGCGGGTACCCAGGAGGCTCATCGCGTCCGAGCCTATACGGGCCCGGCGACCGACGCGCGGAGCAGAACCGCAGGTCAGGCTACCCTTCGCGGCGCGACGCGCCGATGTGGTTCCGCAGCTGCGGAGACGGCTCCGGTTCCCGGCCGAGATCATCGGCGTCGGGTGGTTCGATCACGGCTCAGCCGGTGGCGTCGTCGTCCCACCAGGGGCGGGTCGCCCACAGCGACGAGACCGGGCCGTGCCCGGCACCGAGCGGGTAGGACTGCCGGACGGCCTCGACGATGTAGCGCTTGCCGAACCGCACCGCGGCCTCGACGTCCATCCCGCGGGCCAGCCCGGAGGCGATCGCCGCGGCGAGGGAGTCACCGCCGCCGTGGGTGTTGCCGGTGTCGAACCGCGGGCCGGGCAGCTCGACGAAGGTCTCGCCGTCGTGGAGCAGGTCCAGGCAGCCGTCGGTGTCCTCGGCCAGGTGACCGCCCTTGACCAGCACGTTCCGCGCGCCGAGGGCGTGCAGCGCCTTCGCCGCGGCGTACTGGCCTGCGCGGTCGTGCACGTCGTGCTCGACGAGCAGCCGGATCTCGTCGAGGTTCGGGGTGACCAGCGTGGCCCGCGGGAACAGTTCGGTGCGGTAGGCCTCCAGCGCCTCCGCGGCCAGCAGCGGGTCGCCGTGCATCGACGCCGCGACCGGGTCGACGACCAGCGGGGTCGCCCGGCCTGCCCCGATGCCGTTCGCGTCGCAGGCCTGCGCGACCACGCCGATGATCTCGGCGTTCGCGAGCATCCCGGTCTTCGCGGCCTGCAGCCCGATGTCGGAGGCGACGGTGGCGACCTGCGCGGAGATCGTGTCCGCCGGGACCGTGTGCACGCCGGTGACGCCGACGGTGTTCTGCACGGTCACCGCGCACACCGCGAGGCAGCCGTGCACCCCGCAGGCGGCGAACGTCCGCAGGTCCGCGGCGATGCCCGCGCCGCCGCCGGAGTCGGTTCCGGCGATCGTCATCGCCCGGGGCGGGGTGGTGCCGACGGTGGGTTGCATGGGTCCTCCCTGGCTTGCTGTGGCGACCGTATCCCGGCCGGTCGCGGGCGGGCCCGACGCGCTGATCCGAGCGTGCCCCGGCGCCGGGCACCACGCGGTGCCCGGCGCCGGTAGCCGGCTTCTCCTGGGCCTACTCCTCGGCCGAGGAGATCGGCAGGTAGACCCGGCCGCCCTCCTCGCGGAACTCCTCGGACTTCTCCTCCATGCCCGCCTCGATGGCCTCGACGCTGGTCAGGCCGTGCGCCTCGGCGTAGTCCCGGACGTCCTGCGTGATCTTCATCGAGCAGAACTTCGGGCCGCACATCGAGCAGAAGTGCGCGTTCTTCGCGGGCTCAGCGGGCAGGGTCTCGTCGTGGTAGCCCTGCGCGGTGTCCGGGTCGAGCGACAGCGCGAACTGGTCCCGCCAGCGGAACTCGAACCGGGCCTGGGACAGCGCGTCGTCGCGGGACTGCGCGTGCGGATGCCCCTTGGCCAGGTCGGCGGCGTGCGCGGCGATCTTGTAGCTGATCACGCCGACCTTGACGTCGTCGCGGTTCGGCAGGCCCAGGTGCTCCTTGGGCGTGACGTAGCAGAGCATCGCGGTCCCCGCCTCGGCGATGCGGGCGGCGCCGATCGCGGAGGTGATGTGGTCGTAGCCGGGTGCGATGTCGGTCGCCAGCGGTCCGAGGGTGTAGAACGGCGCCTCGTCGCACCACTCCTCCTCCAGCCGCACGTTCTCCACGATCTTGTCCATCGGGACGTGGCCGGGGCCCTCGATCATCACCTGCACGTCGTGCGACTTGGCGATCCTGGTCAGCTCGCCGAGGGTGGCGAGCTCGGCGAGCTGGGACTCGTCGTTGGCGTCGGCGATCGAGCCGGGACGCAGGCCGTCGCCGAGGGAGAACGTGACGTCGTAGCGGCGCAGGATCTCGCACAGCTCGGAGAAGTGCGTGTAGAGGAACGACTCGCGGTGGTGCGCCAGGCACCACGCCGCCATGATCGACCCTCCGCGGGAGACGATGCCGGTGACCCGCTTGGCGGTCAGCGGCACGTAGCGCAGCAGCACTCCGGCGTGCACCGTCATGTAGTCGACGCCCTGCTCGCACTGCTCGATCACCGTGTCCCGGTAGATCTCCCAGGTGAGCTTCTCCGGGTCGCCGTTCGTCTTCTCCAGTGCCTGGTAGATCGGCACGGTGCCGATCGGGACCGGCGAGTTCCGCAGGATCGACTCGCGGGTGGCGTGGATGTCGCGCCCGGTGGACAGGTCCATCACGGTGTCTGCGCCCCACCGGGTCGCCCACACCATCTTCTCCACCTCCTCCTCGATCGAGGAGGTCACCGCGGAGTTGCCGATGTTGGCGTTGACCTTGGTGAGGAACTTCTTGCCGATGATCATCGGCTCGGACTCGGGGTGGTTGACGTTCGCCGGGATCACCGCGCGACCGCGGGCGACCTCGGAGCGGACCAGCTCGACGTCGCACTGCTCGCGGATCGCGATGTAGCGCATCTCCTCGGTGACCAGCCCCGCCCGTGCGTACGACAGCTGGGTCCCCGGCTCCCGCCCGTCGACCCACGCCGCGCGCAGCGGGGGAAGCCCCGCGTGCACGTCGGTGACCGCGTGGTCGTCGGTGTAGGGGCCGGAGGTGTCGTAGACGTCGTGGTGCTCGCCGTTGGAGAGCGCGATCCGCCGGACCGGGACCCGCAGGTCCCCCGGTCCCTCGACGTAGGCCTTCGCCGAACCCTGGATCGGGCCGGTCGTGACCTGCGGACGCGCCTGTTCGGGTGCAGCCGTCATGAACGACAGTCCTCCCTGGCCGGCATTACCCGGCCGGTTCTGCGGTCGGCGACCGTGAATCGGTGTGTCGCCCTCTCAGCCCCGCGCGACGGAGCTCCCGCGTTGTTCAGATGTACTCACCGACCGTAGCCACGTACCGCCCGGGCGCGCCAGACCCTCACCCGCCCGCGCGGAATGATCACGGGCCGTACGGGGTTCACCACCGGTATGACGGAGAACGCCGAGCTCTCGCCGACCGACTGGGTCCGCGAGCAGACCGAGAAGATCCTGGAGAACGGCACCACCGAGGGGATCACGGTCATGGACCGGCCGATCATCCTCGTGACGACGACCGGTGCGAAGTCCGGCAAGAAGCGCTACGTGCCGGTCATGCGGGTCGAGCACGACGGGTCGTACGCGATGATCGCGTCCAAGGGCGGCACGCCCGAGAACCCGGCCTGGTACCACAACGTGAAGGCCCACCCCGAGGTCCGGGTGCAGGACGGGACGTCCACCGGCACGTTCGTCGCCCGGGAGATCCCGGAGGGTGCCGAGCGCCAGGCGTGGTGGGACCGCTCCGTCGAGGCCTACCCGCCCTACGCCGAGTACCAGCAGAAGACCGACCGCACGATCCCGGTGTTCGTGCTGGAGCCGAAGAAGTAGCACCACCCCGGCGACGGGACGGTGCGCGCCCGGCTCCCTCGGGCCGGGCGCGCACCACGCACGCCGCTCACGCCGCTCACGCCGCGACGAGTCCCTGGGCGGGCTCGACCCGTCCGGCACTGCGCATCGACGCCGCCGACGCCAGGACGGCCACGGCCACCACTCCGGCACCGAGCCCGGCCAGCTGCCCGGCCGGGGGTGCGACGTGGCCCGCCATCTGCATCCCGACCAGGGTGAGCACGCCGTAGACCGTGCCGAGCACGACCCCGGCGACGGCACCGACCGCCCCGGCCAGCCCGGCCTCCCAGGCCACCGACCGCCGTGCGGCGGAGCGGGTCAGGCCCAGCGCACGCAGCAGCGCGATCTCCCGGGTCCGTTCGGTCACCGACAGCGCCAGCGTCACCCCGACGCCGACGACGGCCACCACCAGCGTGATCCCGACCAGCCCGAGCCCGATGGCGCGCACCGCGGCGAACGCCTGCTCGGTCGCGGCCCGTTGCTCGGCCGACCACAGGACCACGGTGTCGGGGCCCGCGGCGCGGGCGAGCGCGTCGTGCGCCGCCTGCGGGTCCGTGCCCGGGACGGTGTCGACCAGCACCTCGGTACCGCTGCTCCCACCGGCCCGGGCCCGCAGCTCGGGCAGCGGGTCCAGCCGGGCGGCCAGGCTCCGGGCTGTGCCCTGCTGCTCGGACAGGCTCTGCTCGCTGCCCGTGGAGAGCACCACGGCGTCGGCGGGATAGCTCTGATCGATCCCCGCCCGTGCCCCGTCGCCGAGGCCCTGCATCCCGACCAGCAACGCGGCGGTGAGCCCGGTGCCCAGTGCGAGCACCGTCGTCGTCGCGGCGGTGCGGCGGGAGACCCGGCGGGCGTTCCCGACCGCGAGCCGGGCCGCGCCGGAACGGGCCACCAGCGGTGCGACCAGCCGGGCCGCCCCGGCGACGAGCATCGGCCCGACCGCGACGAGCGCACCGAACAGCACCAGCCCGCTCAGCGCGAGCAGGCCCACGGACGTGAACACGCTGCCCGCGGCCGCGACCCCGAATCCGGCGAGCACGGCAGCGACGGCGGCGAGCGCCCCGGCGAGCGCGGCCCGGCGGCCCCGGCGCGGTGCCCGGGCCTCGGTCGCGTCCGCCTCACCCAGCGCGACGACCGGCGGAACCCGCCCGGCCGAGCGGGCCGGGCCGACGGCGGACACCACGGTGACCAGCACGGCGATCCCCACGCACACGGCCAGCTTCCCCGGCGGGATCTGCAGCGGGGGTGCCTCCGTGCCCGACACACGCAGCAACGCCAGACCGGCCTCGCCCAGCCCGATCGCCAGCGCCGTGCCGAGCACGCCCGCGACCAGCCCGGTCACCGCGGCCTCGGCGAGCACCGAGCGGGTCACCTGGGCGCGGCTCGCGCCGACACAGCGCAGCAGCGCCAGCTCCCGGCCGCGGCGGGCGAGCACGATCCGGAACGTCGACCCGACCACGACCGCAGCGGCGACCATCGCGATCCCGACGAACACCGACAGCCCGGCGAGCAGCGCGTCCGCCGCGCCGGAGTCCTCCCCGGCCAGCGCTGCCCCCGTCGTCGCCGAGGCCAGCACCGCCCCGGCCGCGAACACCGTCGCGACGAGTACGGCGAGCCCGGTCAGCACGGTCCGGCGCGGATGCCGGCGGACACCGGCCACCGCCGCGCGCGTCGCCGGGTTCACAGCTGCTCACCCGCGCTCAGGTCGCCGAGCGCGGCCAGCACCCGCTCCGGGGTCGGGGCGGTGATCCGGCCGGCCGCGACACCGTCGCGCAGCAGCAGGACCTGGTCGGAGACCGCGGCGGCCTGCGGGTCGTGGGTGACCATGACGACGGTCTGGCCGTAGTCGTCGACGCAGGCGCGCAGCAGGCCGAGCAGCTCCCGGCCGGAGGCGGTGTCGAGCGCCCCGGTCGGCTCGTCGGCGACGACGAGCTCCGGGCGCCCGAGCAGCGCACGGGCCACCGCGACGCGCTGACGCTGCCCGCCGGACAGCTCCCCTGGCAGGTGCGTCAGCCGGTCGGAGATCCCGAGCCGCTCGACGAGCTCGGCCCGCCACACCCGGTCCGGGCGGCGGCCGGCCAGCGACGCGGCCAGGTCGATGTTCTCCCCCGCGCTCAGGTGCGGGAGCAGGTTGCCGTCCTGGAAGACGAAGCCGATCCGGTCGCGGCGGACCGCCGTCAGCTCGGCCTCGGACAGCCCGCCGAGGTCGGTGTCGCCGAGCAGCACCTGTCCGCCGGTCGGCCGGTCGAGGCCCGCGAGGCAGTGCAGCAGCGTCGACTTCCCGGACCCCGAGGGCCCCATGACGGCGGTGAACCGGCCGCTCGGGAGCCACATCGTCACGCCGTCGAGAGCGCGGACGGCGCCGGGCCCGTCGCCGTAGGCACGGACCAGGCCGACGGTGGCCGCGGCGGCCTCCGGCGGGCGCGGGGCGACGGCGGACATCGCGCCGCGCTGCGTCACCCCGGGCGGGACAGGGGCGGCCCAGTGCGCGCTCATCGCTGCTCACCCCATTCGATGAGCAGCGGCAGCGTCGCCGTGGTGAGGACCATCAGGAACAGGAGAACGGCGCCGATCACTCCGACGACGTTGAGCAACACATCCATCATGCCGACGACGGTGCCCGCCGGAGCCCCTGCGCCACATCGGACCGCGGGATGGTTCCCGGGACGACCCTCTCGTACTTCCGGCTGAGGGTGCCGGGGCAGGCGCCGATCTAGGGTGGGGTCATGACCGGCCGGACCGAGGTGCTGCGCGCCCCGCGCGCGGGGCGGCGCGCCGGATCCCCGCGACCGCTGATGGTCGTGCTCGAGCTGCTCGCCTACGCGTTCTGGCTCCTGGTCGACGTCGGTCTCGGCAGGGATCTGAACGGCCCGGGGTATCACGCCGCCGGGGCCGTCACCGGTGCCCTGGTGGCGATCGTGGTCCTCGCCCGGTACCACGTCGCGGCGGAACGAGCCGCCGTCGTGGCCCTCGGGACCTCGGTGCTGCTGTCGGTCGTCGCCCAGCTCGGGCACCTGCGTGCGTTCTCGGTCACCGAGCTGTTCGCGCTGGCCGTGGTCACCGTGGCCGCGTTGCGCCTCGCAGGCGGCCGGGCCGTGCTGCTGCCGGCCGGCCTGGCGTTCGTCGCGATCCTCGGCATGCCCCTGCTGCGCACCGGCGGGATCGGGGTCGAGCAGCCGGAGATCGTCGCGGCCTGCGGGGCCGGCTGGGCCTGCACCGTCATGGTCGGCGCCGTGCTGAGCGAGGTCCGCACCCGCCGGGAGGCCGGCCTGTCGCGGGCCCGCAACGACGAGCGCCTGGAGCTGGCGCGCGAGCTGCACGACGTCGTCGCCCACCACGTCACCGGGATCGTGGTCGCCGCCCAGGCCGGGGTCACCGTCGCCCGCACCCGCCCCGAGCAGGCCGAACCCGCGCTCGCGTCGATCGAGCAGGCCGGCGCCGAGGCGCTGGCCGGGATGCGCCGGATGGTGAGTGTGCTGCGGGGCGGGGAGGAGGCCGGGCGCGCCGTCGCGCACGGCCCCACCGACGTCGACGCGCTGGTCCAGGCGTTCGACCCGGACGGGGTCCGCACGACATTCGAGCGCGACCCCGGGCCCGCCGTACTGCCACCCGGGGTGGGTGAGACGGCGTACCGGGTGGTGCAGGAGGCGCTGACGAACGTGCACCGGCACGCCCCGGGCGCGACCGCGGTGCACGTCGAGCTGCGGCACCTGCCCGGGCACCTGCGCGTCGTCGTCCGCAACTCCGGTGGCGGCGGCACCGACCGGCTCCTGCGCTCGGCGGACAGCGGCGGATTCGGGCTGGCCGGGATGGCCGAACGGGTCGGTGCCCTCGGCGGCACGTTGCGGGTCGGCCCGGACGGACCGGGGACCTGGCAGGTGCTCGCGGAGCTGCCGCTCGGCGGTGACCGGTGACGATCTCGGTCCTGCTCGCCGACGACCAGGAGATGGTCCGCACCGGATTCGGGCTGATCCTCTCCGCCGAGGACGACGTGTCGGTGCTCGGCGAGGCCGGCACCGGCGACGACGCCGTGCGGCTGGCCCGCGAGCTGCGCCCGGACGTGGTGCTCATGGACATCCGGATGCCCGGCCTCGACGGGCTGACCGCCACCCGGATCCTCGCCGCCGACCCGGCACCACCGCGGATCGTCGTGGTCACCACGTTCGACCTCGACGAGTACGTCTACGGGGCGCTGCGCTCGGGCGCCTGCGGCTTCCTGCTCAAGGATGCCGGCCCGCGGTTGCTGGTCGAGGCGGTCCGCGCCGCCGCAGCGGGGGACGCGCTGGTCTCGCCGTCGATCACGGTGCGGCTGCTGGAACGGCTGTCCGAGCCCGAGCCGCGTCCGGCGACCGAGCTACCCGGACTGTCCGCGCGCGAGCTCGACGTCGTCCGTGCGGTGGCCCGTGGGCGCACCAACCACGAGATCGCCGGGGATCTGTTCGTCTCGCTGTCGACGGTCAAGTCGCACCTGACGAACATCCAGACCAAGCTCGACGCCCGCAACCGGGTGGAGATCGCCGCGTGGGCGTGGGAGAACCAGCTGGTGAAGTGACCGCCGCCGGGCACACCGGGCTCAGCCCCGCGCGACGTCCTCGGCCAGCTGCGACGCCGGGTCCCAGGACGCCGGCTCGGCACCCCACCGGTTGCGCTTGAGCATCTTGCGCGCCGCCCGCTGGTTCCGGCCCATCAGCCGGTCCAGGTACAGGTAGCCGTCGAGGTGGTCGGTCTCGTGCTGCAGGCAGCGGGCGAAGAACCCCTTGCCCTCGACGTCGACCGGGTTGCCGTCGAGGTCGGTGCCGGTGACCCGGGCCCAGTCGGCGCGCCCGGTGGCGTACTGCTCGCCGGGGACCGACAGGCAGCCCTCCTGGTCGTCGTCCGGGTCGGGCATGGTCTCGGGGCGTCCGCTGGTCTCCAGCACCGGGTTGAGCACCAGCCCGCGGCGCATGGTGCGGGACTCCTCGTCCGGGCAGTCGTAGACGAACAACCGCAGGTCGACGCCGACCTGGTTGGCCGCGAGCCCGACGCCGTGCGCGGCCTCCATCGTCTCGAACATGTCGTCGACGAGGGTGCGCAGCGCGTCGTCGACCCGTTCCACGGGGCGGGTGGGATGGTGGAGCACGGGGTCGCCGACCATGCGGATGCGCAGAACCGTCACCGGTGCAGGGTACGGTCGCCCGGCCGGTGCCCCGTCGCCCCGGGGTTCCCCGTGCCCCGCATCGGGTTCGACCCACACGGGCGGTTTCACCGTTCCGGGGCGCGTCGTGGCCGGTCGTTGTCGGTCCCTTGTGGTTCACTGGCTCCGCGAATGACAGCCGTGTCATTCGCGTCCGAAGACGTCGCAGTGAGTGTCAGCGAGTGTCGCAGCGAGGTCGGCGCGTGCCGGTCTCGCCGGCCGCGCAGGGAGCGTGATGGAGTCCGCCGGGTCCCTCTCGGAACGCCGAGGAGCGCACCGTCGCCCCGCCGCGTCCTCCCGCGAGCTCGACCGCCGCGAGCGCGAGATCCTCGCGTTCGAGGCCCAGTGGTGGAAGTACGCGGGCGCCAAGGAACAGGCGATCCGCGAGCTGTTCGACATGTCCGCCACCCGCTACTACCAGGTGCTGAACGCGCTGGTCGACAAGCCCGAGGCGCTCGCGGTGGATCCGCTGCTGGTGAAGCGCCTGCGACGGCTGCGCACCAGCCGTCAGCGCACCCGCGCCGCTCGCCGTCTCGGCCTCGAGCCCTGAACCGGAGGTCCTCATGACCAGTCCCGCTTCCGGCGGACAGTCTCCGCTGAAGATCGCCGGTGTCGCGCTGATCGGCGCCGGTGTCGTGGCCGGCGCGGTCGGTCTGTCCGGCCTCGGTGGCGGCGACGACGCCGGCAACCAGGCCGCACCGGCCTCGTCGTCGGCACCGGCCGAGCCGCAGCCCGGCGAGGGCGGCGACGCGGCCCAGCCCGGCGATGCCGGTGACCAGGGCGGCCAGGGCGGTGACGCCGGTGCTCCGGCCGCGCCCGACGCCCCCGCCCCGGGCTCTCCCGACGCCGCCGCTCCCGGAGGTGCCGCCCCCGGCACTCCCGGTGCGCCCGGCACCCCGGGTGCGCCCGGGACCCCCGGTGCTCCGGGGACTCCCGGCGCCCCCGGAACCCCCGGCTCCCCGCTGACCCCGGGCGCCCCCGGTACGCCCGGGTCCCCCGCGGGCGAGACCGCCGCGCCCGGCGGGCCCGCCGATGCCCCCGCCCCGGGTGCCGCTCCGGTCGCCGCCGCTCCGGCCGCCCCGGGCGCTCCCGGTGCTCCCGGTGCTCCGGGCGCCCCCGCTCCGGCTCCCGGTGCTCCGGGCGCCCCCGCTCCGGCTCCCGGTGCCGAGGCACCCGCCGCCGGTGGCGCGGCCGCCGAGGGCGCGCCGGCCGCCGCGTCCCGCCCGGACGTGCGGATCTACAACAACTCCACGATCAAGGGCCTCGCCGAGAAGGCGGCCGACAAGTTCCGCTCCGACGGCTGGACCGTCGCCGAGGTGCAGAACTACGCCCGCGGCACCATCCCGGCCTCCACGGTCTACTTCCGCCCGGACACCCCGGAGAAGGCGGCGGCCGAGGAGATCGCGAAGAAGTTCCACATGAAGACCGCGCCGCGCTTCGCCGGGATCGCCAACGACGGCCCGGGCGTCGTCGTGATCCTCACCAAGGACTTCTCCGCGGCCTGAGTCCTCCGCTCCCCAGCACGTCCCGCCCGCCGCTCCGCTCAGCCGGAGCGGCGGCGGGCGTAGTCGGCCAGCTCCGCGACCTGCGCCGGGTCCAGTGACGGCCGCACCGCGCCCCGGGCCGTCGCGACGTGCGCGGCGGTGACCTCGCCGGCGTCGAGGGACTCCCGCATCGCGGTCAGCGCGGCCTCCCGCAGCAGCGCCGCGCAGTCCGCGGCCGAGTAGCCCTCCAGCTCTGCGGCGACGGCGTCGAGGTCGACGTCGCCGGCCAGCGGCACGTCCCGCCCGGACGCGCGCAGGATGTCCGCGCGGGCCTCGGCGTCCGGCGGCGGCACGTACACCAGCCGCTCGAGACGCCCGGGGCGCAGCAGCGCCGGGTCGACCAGCTCGGGACGGTTCGTGGCCCCCACGACGACGACCTCCCGCAGCGGCGTCGCCCCGTCCAGCTCGGTGAGCAGCGCCGCCACCACCCGGTCCGCGACACCGGAGTCGGTGGACCCGCCGCGGCGCGGGGCGAGCGCGTCGACCTCGTCGAGGAAGATCAGCGACGGGGCCGCCTCCTCGGCGCGGCGGAACAGCTCGCGGACCGCACGCTCGGATTCCCCGACGTACTTGTCGAGCAGCTCGGCACCCTTGACCGCGAAGACGTTGAGGTCCCCGGAGCCGGCCAGCGCCCGCACCAGGAACGTCTTGCCGCCGCCGGGCGGGCCGTAGAGCAGCACCCCGCGCGGGGCGTCGACACCGAGCCGGGCGAACGAGTCGGGGTGGCGCAGCGGCCAGAGCACCGCCTCGGTCAGCGCCTGCTTGACCTCGGTCATGTCGCCGACGTCGTCGAGGGTCAGACCCCCGGCGGAGAGCGTGCCGCCGTCGGACAGCGAGATGGGGCGGACGGCGGCGACGGCGTCGAGCAGGTCCTGCTGGGTGATCACCGGCTCGGCGCCGGTGCCGGTGCCGGTGCCGGTGCGCAGGGCGGCGTCGACCGCGGCCTCCCGGCGCACCGCCGCCAGGTCGGCGACCACGAAACCAGGGGTGCGCGCGGCGATCGCCCCGAGGTCGACGTCGTCGGCGCGCGGGACCCCGGCGAGCAGCTTCTCCAGCAGCTTCCGGCGGGTCGCGGCGTCGGGCAGCGGCACCGTCAGCTCGCGGTCCACCAGGTCCGGGGCACGCAGCCGCGGGTCGAGCCCCTCGGGCTCGGAGCTGGTGACGACGAGGGCGGGCCCGCCCGGCGCGGTCGCCGCCCGGAGCTCGTCGAGCACGACGGTGGCCAGCGGCGGCGGGTTCACCGCCGGGAACAGCGCGTGCGCGTCCTGCACCAGCAGCACCGCGGGCCCGCTCGAGCGGGCGTCGGCGAGTGCGTCGCGGACCCGGTCGGCGGCGGCCGCCGGCTCCAGCGCCGCCACCGCGGGCGCGACCAGCTCGACGCACCGGGCGCCCGCTGCGGCGGTCGCACTGCGCACCAGCGTCGCCTTCCCGACACCCTCGGGACCGGCCACCAGGACGCCGAGCCGGGCCTCACCGCCGAGCCGGGTCAGCAGCTCGGGGCGGCGGAACATCAGCTCGAGCCAGTCGAGCAGGCGGCGCGCGACCGCCTCGTTGGCGCCGAGGTCGTCGAGCGCGATCGGGCGGACGGCGTCGGCCCCGGTCGTGGTGCCGTCCGCGGCCGCGGCGTCGTTCCCGCCGGTGCCCGTCCCGGCCGCAGTGCCGGTGCCCGCGCCGCCCGGGGAGGCGCCCGCGCGCGGTCCGGCGGACGGCGCAGGCACCGGCGTCCGCCGACCGGCCCCGGGCACCGCTGGGCCGCTCCCCGCCGCCCCGACCACCGCGGACGTGCTCGCCCCGCCCTCCCAGCCGACGACCGTCGACGGCCGCACCACGACCGGACCACCGTCCGGGTCGGCGGCGGCGACGGTCAGCAGCTCGGTCGTCCAGCTCCCGCCGATCGCGGCGGCCAGCGCCCGGCGGGCCGAGGCCACGTCCGCACCGGGCGGCGGCGCGATGTCCTGCGGGAGCAGCGACACGGCGTCGCCGCGGACGACGACCTTGCCGACCAGCGCCAGGCGCAGCGTCTCCGGGGCGACCGCCGCCGTCGCCAGCCGGGAGCCGACCAGCCGGACCTCGCGGGCCGGGCGCACCACGGCGGGCGCGACGACGACCTGCGCACCGTCGGTCAGCCCGGCGTTGGACAGCGTCACGTCGTCGAGCCGGGCCTGGCCGGGCGGGGTCGCGGTGTCCCCGGCGACGGCGAGTGCGGCCGTCACCCGGGAGCCCGTGAGCGACACCGCGTCCCACGAGCGCAGGCCGAGCGCGGTGAGCACCTCGGGGTGCAGGCGGACGACACCGCGGCGGGCGTCGGCGGCCGCCGGAGCGAGCCGGGCGACCAGGGTCAGCGAGGGTTCTCCCACACCGCCAACCTAGCGGCGGCCGCGGTTCTCCCGGCGGATCCCCAGACGACGGTCGGAGCCGCGCGGCGGGTGCCCCGCACCGGGGCCGCGCACGGCGCGCCCGTTGCGGGCGTGCTCGTCGTGGCGGGCCGCTCCGTCCGGGTCGAGCCGGCGCCGGACACCGCGGGCGACGGCACCGGCCCGTCCGGCGACCCGGCGGCGCAGCGGCGGGCGCAGCCCCAGGCGGCGGGCCGAGCGGGCGGCCCGGGCGACGGCGCGGCGCTGGCGCACCGGGACGTCCCACGCCTCGGGGTGCCGGGACAGCCAGCGGTAGCGGTAGATCGTCCACGGCATCAGCGCGAGGTAGCCGAGCGCGGCGATCGCGATCCCGAGGAACGGCGCCACGAACAGCACCGCCACGATCACGACGACGCCGACGAGCAGCGGCGCGATCGCCCGCTGCGGCACCTTGACCGCCTTGAGCGACAGCGTCGGGATCCGGCTGACCATCAGCCCCGCGGTGAGCAGCACCCAGACCGCGACGAGCCACTGGTTGGTCCACCAGCCCTCGCCGAAGTGCAGCGACAGGTAGAGCGGGATGCCCGCGGTGAGTGCGGCGGCCGGGGCCGGGACCCCGACGAAGAACTCGCGCGCGAACGGCGGGGCGGAGTCGTCGTCGATCAGGGTGTTGAACCGCGCCAGCCGCAGCGCCATGCAGACGGCGAAGACCAGGCTGATCACCCAGCCGGCCCGGGTGTCCTGGAAGTGCCAGATGTAGATCACCAGCGCGGGCCCGACGCCGAACGACACGAGGTCGGCCAGCGAGTCGAGCTCGGCGCCGATCCGGCTGGCCGCGTCGAGCAGGCGGGCCAGGCCGCCGTCGAGCGCGTCGCACAGGGCCGCGACCAGGACGGCGATGATCGCCGAGGCGAAGTTGGCGTGCAGCGCGAAGTAGACCGCGGACATGCCCGCGCACAGGTTCAGGACGGTGACCGCGTTCGGCAGCAGCCGGACCCCGGCGGGATAGCCGCCGTCCGGGCGCGGGACACCCACGGCGTCAGGCCCCCGCCGGCTCGCCGGGCAGCTCGGCCAGCACCGTCTCGGCGCCGACGGTCCGCTGGCCGGGCACGACGAGCGGCACCGACCCCGGCGGGAGGTAGTGGTCCACGCGGGAGCCGAACCGGATCAGCCCGAACCGCTCCCCGGCCGCGACCTCCTCGCCGCCGGACAGGGCGCAGACGATGCGGCGGGCGACCAGACCGGCGATCTGCACGACGCCGACCCGCTCACCACCGGCGGCCTCGAACGTGAGCGCGTTGCGCTCGTTGGACTCGCTGGCCTTGTCCAGGTCGGCGGAGACGAACGCGCCGGGCCGGTACTCGACGGCGCGCACGCGGCCGTGCACCGGCACCCACTGGACGTGCACGTCGAGGATCGACAGGAACACCGACACCCGCGGGTGCGGCACGCGCGGCAGGTCGAGCTCGTCGGGCGGGACGACCTCGGAGACGGTCGCGACGGTGCCGTCGCAGGCGGCGAGCACGGCACCGGGTCGCGGTGGCGGGGTGCGGTGCGGCTCGCGGAAGAACGCGGCGGTCGCGGCGGTGACGAGCAGGCCGGCCAGGGTGCCGCGGCCGGTGAGGGCGCGGACCCCGGCGGCGGCGAGGCCGACTCCTGCGACGATCGGACGGCCACCCGGGTGGATCGGCGGGATCGAGTCCCGGACGAGGTGGACCATGTGGCTCGGCGAGGTCCCGGTTCCTTCGGGCATGGCTGGTCGTCGGCTCCTCGGACTCCGGTCAGGGCACGGTCACGCTACGCGGAGTGCCCCGGGGCCCGTCCGGCGGGACGGCGCGGGTTCGACCGATCGGGAACGGCACGACGTGCCGGCCGGATGCCGGTGCGGGCACGTTCCGCGGGTCCTGGCACCATGATCGCCGGATGCGATCGCGTGATCGACGTGGATGGCCAGCCCCGGCGGATGCGCCGTCCCAGCCGTCCGTTCGCCGATGCGACCGGTGGCATTAAAAGGGCCGGGGCCGTCGTCCCCCGAGACGACGACCCCGGCCTTGGAACCGCTCGTCCGCTCCCCAGCGACGGGCGGTGGGTCCTGTGCTGTGAGGGGACTACCCCGTCACGAGCAAGAGTATTCCTCCCCGGCGACCGGCAGTCCAGATCACAGTGCTGCCCGGCAGCGATCTACCTCTTTCGGCCGAACGCACACCCTGTACGACGTCGCCGCGCGTGAGATCGTTGCCCCGACGGACTATGAATACCGTCACACTCGTGGCGCAAGGGCGTGTCGCTGCACGCCCCGGCGGGTGACGAGGCGGCCCGGATCAGGCGTCGAGCAACCACACGGTGACGGCGCTGCCGTCGGCCACCTCGACGTCGTCGGCAGGGATGTCGATCAGGCAGTCGGCCTGCGCGAGCGCCCCGATCAGGTGCGACGCCGGCGTCCCGATCTCCGAGACGGTGCCCGCGGTGGCGTCGAGGACGCCACGGCGGAACTGCCGCTTGCCCGGGATGGAGGTGAACCCGCCGTCGAGCCGGGCGCTCACCCGCGGCAGGTCGATGTCCGGGTAGCCCGCCGCGGCGCGCAGCGCGGGCCGCACGAACACCTCGAACGACACCATCGAGCTGACCGGGTTGCCCGGCAGCGTCACCACCGCGACCGACCGGTCGCCCAGCTCGAGACGCCCGCAGCCCTGCGGGCCGCCCGGCTGCATCGCGACCTTGCCGAACTCGACGCCGTGCCCGGTCATCGCGTCCTTGACGACCTCGAACGCCCCCGCGGACACCCCGCCGCTGGTGATCACCAGGTCGACGCCGTCGGACACCTTGTCCGCGAGCACGGCGCGGAACTGCTCGACGTCGTCGGGGACGAACGCGAGCTTCTCCGCGGTCGCACCGGCCTCGCGGACGGCGGCGGCGAGCATGGTGCCGTTGGACTCGTAGATCTGGCCAGGCGCCAGCGGGTCGCCGGGCGCGACGAGCTCGGAACCGGTGGAGAGCACCAGCACGTGCGGGCGCCGGTGCACCGGCAGGTCCGGGTGCCCGCACGCCGCGGCGAGCGCGACCTGCGGGGCGCGCAGCACGGTGCCCGCGGGCAGCAGCACCGATCCGGCCACGACGTCGCCGCCGACCCACCGGATGTGCGCACCCGGCTCGGCCGGGCGAGTGATCGCGACACGCTCGATGCCGCCGTCGGTCCACTCCACCGGGACGACGGCGTCGGCGCCCCCGGGGACGGGTGCGCCGGTCATGATCCGGGTCGCGGTGCCGGGGGCGAGCGGGGTCAGCTCGGTCGGCCCGGCCGGGATGACGCCCTCGACCGGCAGCTCCGCGGGCTTCTCCTCCGAGGCGCCGTCGATCTCCGCAGCACGCACCGCGTAGCCGTCCATCGCGGAGTTGTCGAAGGGCGGCAACGAGATCGCCGAGACGAGGTCCTCGGCCAGCACCCGGCCGCCCGCCTCCTCCAGCCCGACGCGCTCGACGCCCGTCGCGGGCAGGAGCGCGGCCACCGCCGCACGGTGCTCGTCGACGCTGCGCGGACCCGACTCCGACCAGGTGCTCATGGGGCCATCCTGCCCCTCGCTCCACCTGCCGGCGCACGGCCCCCGGACGCCCGGCCGAACCTCGCCGGTTCGCCTTGCACTCCCCCACGGCGAGTGCTAGAAACGGACGCAGCATCCACTGGCACTCGTGTCCGTGGAGTGCCAGATCGGGGCGGTGAGTCCGGCGCAGGGTTGCCGGGCGTCCGTCGCGGGCACCGGATCCCGATCACTCGACTCTGTCTATCGGAGGGCAACACCCCCATGGCGAAGCAGATCGCGTTCGACGAGGAGGCCCGCCGGGGCCTCGAGCGGGGCATGAACATCCTCGCCGACGCCGTCAAGGTGACGCTGGGCCCCAAGGGCCGCAACGTCGTCCTGGAGAAGAAGTGGGGCGCGCCGACCATCACCAACGACGGCGTGTCGATCGCCAAGGAGATCGAGCTCGAGGACTCCTGGGAGAAGATCGGCGCCGAGCTGGTGAAGGAGGTCGCCAAGAAGACCGACGACATCGCCGGTGACGGTACGACCACCGCCACCGTGCTGGCGCAGGCGCTCGCCCGCGAGGGCCTGCGCAACGTGGCCGCCGGCGCGAACCCGATGTCGCTCAAGCGCGGCATCGACAAGGCCACCGAGGCCGTCTCCCAGAAGCTCCTCAAGAGCGCCAAGGAGATCGAGACCAAGGAGCAGATCGCCGCCACCGCGTCGATCTCCGCCGGCGACAAGCAGATCGGCGAGCTCATCGCCGAGGCGATGGACAAGGTCGGCAAGGAAGGCGTCATCACGGTCGAGGAGTCGCAGACCTTCGGGCTCGAGCTCGAGCTCACCGAGGGCATGCGCTTCGACAAGGGCTACATCTCGCCGTACTTCGTCACCGACGCGGAGCGGATGGAGGTCGAGCTCGAGGACCCGTACATCCTGCTGGTCTCGTCCAAGATCTCCACGGTCAAGGACCTGCTGCCGCTGCTCGAGAAGATCATGCAGTCGGGCAAGCCGCTGGCGATCATCGCCGAGGACGTCGAGGGCGAGGCCCTGGCGACCCTGGTGGTCAACAAGATCCGTGGCACCTTCAAGTCCGTCGCCGTCAAGGCCCCGGGCTTCGGTGACCGCCGCGAGGCGATGCTCGCCGACATGGCCATCCTGACCGGTGGCGAGGTCATCTCGGAGAAGGTCGGCCTCAAGCTCGACAACGCCGACCTGTCGCTGCTGGGCACCGCCCGCAAGGTCGTCGTCACCAAGGACGAGACCACCATCGTCGACGGTGCCGGTGACAACGAGCAGATCCAGGGCCGGGTCAACCAGATCCGCGCCGAGATCGAGCGCACCGACTCCGACTACGACCGCGAGAAGCTCCAGGAGCGCCTCGCCAAGCTGGCCGGCGGCGTCGCCGTCATCAAGGCCGGCGCGGCCACCGAGGTCGAGCTCAAGGAGCGCAAGCACCGCATCGAGGACGCCGTTCGCAACGCGAAGGCGGCCGTCGAGGAGGGCATCGTCGCCGGCGGTGGCGTCGCCCTGATCCAGGCCGGTGCCGACCTGCTCGAGGGCCTCGGGCTCGAGGGTGACGAGGCCACCGGCGCGAACATCGTCAAGGTCGCGCTGGAGGCTCCGCTCAAGCAGATCGCCGTGAACGCAGGCCTCGAGGGCGGCGTCGTGGCGGAGAAGGTCCGCAACCTGCCGACCGGTGAGGGCCTCGACGCCGCCACCGGCGAGTACACGGACCTGATCAAGGCCGGCGTCATCGACCCGGCCAAGGTGACCCGTTCGGCGCTGCAGAACGCGGCCTCGATCGCGGCCCTGTTCCTCACCACCGAGGCGGTCATCGCCGACAAGCCGGAGAAGGGTGGCGGCGCCCCCGCCGACCCGACCGGCGGCATGGGCGGCATGGACTTCTGAGCCGACCGGCTCGGGGTCTCCGCACCCGGCACGTCCCGCGAGGGCGGTACCGCTTCGGCGGTGCCGCCCTCGCGGCGTTTCCAGGGGTGTGTGGGCCGGGGCTGTGCGGGCCGTGGCCGGGGCACGCCGTCGCGTTCCGCGGAACGCGATTCGCTACACCGTCCGGCGGTACACCCAGCTCCGTCCGGACCAGCGGAGCGTTCCGCGGAACGCGGTCAGCGCTCGGTCCCGCGGTCCGGCTGCAGCGCGGCGGCGGCCGCGCGGGCGCGGGTGAGCAGTGCGGCGCGGACCCGCTCGGCGAGGTCGTCGGTGCTGCCGGTGCCGACCACGTGCACGTCGGGCAGCAGCGGCCAGAGCGCTCGTTCGGCGTGGTGCGCGTCGCCGAACAGGGCGGTGACCTGCAGCCGCCCGTCACGCTCGCGGACGTCCTCGACGATCAGCGCGCCCAGCCGGTCCCGCAGCCCTGCGGGCAGCTCCAGGTACAGACGGACTCCCGGGCTGCGGGCACGGAAGTCCTCCCTGCGGCGCAGCCACAGCTCCTCCAGGTCGACGCCGTCCGGACGCCGGGCGGCCTCGGGCAGCGACGCGGCGGCCTCGATCCGCGAGACACGGTAGGTGCGGTCGGCGCCGTCGCGCAGGGCGAGCAGGTACCAGCGCCCGGACGCCTGGACGAGCCCGATCGGGTCGACCACCCGCTCCGCCGCCTCGACGACGCTGCCCGACGGCCCGCCGGGGCGATAGCGCATCCGCAGCCGCCGGCCGCCGAACACGGCCTGCTGGACGGCCGCGAGGACGGCGTGGCCGTCGTCGTCCGAAGGGTCGCGCAGCAGGCCGCCGCGCCGGACCAGCACCCGGTCCGCGGCGCCGGTCGCGGTGCTCCGCGCGGCCTCCGGCATCGCCGCCACGACTTTCCGCATCGCCGACGAGAACTCGGTGCCGAGGCCCAGTGCACCCGACGTGGCCGCGGTCCCCGAGGTCAGCAGCGCGACGGCCTCCCCGGTGGTCAGCCCGGTCAGGTCGGTCGAGAACCCGGGCAGCAGCGCGATGCCGCCGTGCCGGCCGCGTTCGGCGTAGACGGGGACACCCGCGGCCGAGAGCGCATCGACGTCACGGAGCACGGTGCGCGCGGAGACCTCCAGCTCTGCGGCGAGGGCGGCGGCGGTCGTCCGGCCGCGATGGCGCAGCAGCAGGACGAGGGAGAGGAGCCGGTCCGCGCGCACGTCGCCGAGACTGCCAGGAAATCACGACAGAGGGTGTCAGGTTTAGCGGTCACGCTTCCGTCCATGACTGCTTCGACGAACGTCCCGACCCCGCCCGCCCTGCTCACCACCGACCCGCGACCGCTCTACTTCCGGGCCCTGGCCTGGGTCTCCGGGCTCGCCGCCGCGGTGCCGGACGAGCACCTGGCCGACCCGACCCCGTGCGACGAGTTCGACGTCCGCACCCTGCTGGCCCACCTCGTCACGACCGTCCGGCGTCCGGCCTCGATCGCCGCGGGCACCGACCCGATGGCCCACGAGCTAGTGAGCGCCGACGTCCTCGACGACCCGGCGCCCGCCTACGTCGCCGAGGCCGCGGCCCTGCGCGACGCGTTCACCGGTCCCACAGGCGACGCCCTGCTCGACCGTGTCGCGCAGCTGCCGTTCGGCGAGGTGCCCGGCCGGGCGGCGCTGTGGGCCTTCCTGAACGAGACCCTGGTCCACGGTTGGGACCTCGCGGTCGCCACCGGGCAGGGTCCCGAGGCCGAGCCCGACCTGGCGGCGGCCGCACTCGAGGCCGCCCGGGCATACCTGCCCGCCGAGCGACGCGGCGGGCCGATCCCGTTCGGCCCGGTGGTCGAGCCGGCCCCTGGCGCCGGGCCGACCGAGCGGCTGGCGAACTGGTCCGGGCGGGAGCGCCCCGCCGCCGGCTGAGCGCAGCCCACCCCGGCACCGGCCCGACCGCGTTCCGCGGAACGCACGCGGTGCGGCGACCCGGTTCCGGGGCCGCAACGGCCCTCGTGGACCGGCTTGGCCGCGCCGGGTTGCGCCGGGTTGCGCCGGGTTGCGCCGGGTTGCGCCGGGTTGCGCCGGGTTGCGCCGGGCCGCGTTCCGCGGAACGTCGTCGCCTGCTCCGTCCGGCGTAGTGGCACGTTCCGCGGAACGCGGGAAGCCGTTGCGGCGCATCGGGCCGTCCCGCAGAGGCCCCGGCGACACCGCGTTCCGCGGAACGCGGTCAGCGGACCGGCGCGACGATCCAGACCGCCAGATACAGGAGCGCGAACGCGCCGCCGGTGAGCACGGTCAGGGCGAGCACGGCCAGGCGCAGCAGCGCCGGGTCGACGCCCAGGTCACGGCCGAGCCCACCGCAGACGCCGCCGAGCATCGAGTCACCGGCGCTGCGGTACATCCGGTACGCCGTCAGCCGCTCGGAGAACGACGGGCCCGCCGGTGCGGCCCCCGCCGCGGTCCCGGCTGCGGCCGCACCGGCGTCCTGCTGCGTACTCCGGCCCGCGGGGTCCTGGGCGGTCGAGTCGTGGGCCGCGGCGTCATGGGCAGCCGAGCCGTGGGCGGTGGCGTCGTGGGCGGTGGCGTCGAGGGCGGTCGGGTCCTGGGTCGAGTCCTGGGCGGCGTCGTGGTCCGAGGTGTTCTGCGCTGCGGTGTCCATGTACCCAGGCTGTCGCCACCGACGGCGCACCGGCTCCGGATCGCCCCGGAGATCGGCCCCGGACACCCCCGGACCTCCGGCACCCGATCCCGGGGTCGGCCACCCCGATCCGGCACCCGGGTCCCGGCGAGGTCCCAGATCCGGACGAGGCCCCAGATCCGGGCAACGTGTCAGATTTGGGCGACGTGTCAGATTTGGGCGACGTGTCAGGGTCAGATCCGGTCGTCCGGCCGCCGCCGGTCCGGTGCGGCGGGGCCCTGGTCGTCCGGAGCCACCCTTGGCCACGGCGGCGGGGGGCCGTCGGCAGACCCTCCGGGGCGGGTGGACCCGCCGGAGTCGCCGGGGCCGGCACAGCCGGTGGAGTCCGCGGGGTCCGGGCCCGGCCCCTGCCGGTCGCGCAGCCGTACCACCCGGCCGATCACCAGCGCGACGCCGACCGCGACGACGCACCACGCCACCAGCCCGAGAACGACCCACCACACGGTCGACACCGGGGCCACCTCCTGCTCGGACGAGGACAGTGTGCCCGCACCTCGATCGCGGACGCGGTTCCCTCACCCGCTCGGGGGCGAGCCGGTCGACCCGGGCCTTCCGGCCCGGCCGGCCGGTGCCTCAGCCGGAGTCGGGCAGCGCGGGCCCGAGCAGGTCGTCGGCGTCGACGATCTTGTAAGCGTAGCCCTGCTCGGCGAGGAAGCGTTGCCGGTGGGCGGCGTAGTCGGTGTCGACGGTGTCGCGGGAGACCACCGAGTAGAAGTGCGCCTGCCGGCCGTCGCCCTTGGGCCGCAGCAGCCGCCCGAGCCGCTGCGCCTCCTCCTGCCGGGATCCGAACGTGCCGCTGACCTGCACCGCGACCGTCGCCTCGGGCAGGTCGATGGAGAAGTTCGCGACCTTGGACACGACCAGGGTGTCGATCTCGCCGTTGCGGAACGCGTCGAACAGTTTCTCCCGCTCCTTGTTGCGGGTCGAGCCCTGGATGACCGGTGCGTCCAGCTTCTCCCCGAGCGCGTCGAGCTGCTCCAGGTAGGCGCCGATGATCAGCGTCTGCTCGCCCTTGTGCCGCTCGCGGATCGCCTGCACGACGTTGAGCTTGGTGTGCGCGGTCGCCGCTGTGCGGTAGCGCTCCTCGGAGTCCGCGGTCGCGTAGGACATCCGCTCCGCCTCGGTCAGCGTGACCCGCACCTCGACGCACTCGGCCGGTGCGATCCAGCCCTGCGCCTCGATGTCGCGCCACGGGGCGTCGTAGCGCTTCGGGCCGATCAGGGAGAACACGTCGCCCTCGCGCCCGTCCTCCCGGACCAGCGTGGCGGTCAGGCCGAGCCTGCGCCGCGACTGCAGGTCCGCGGTCATCCGGAACACCGGCGCGGGCAGCAGGTGCACCTCGTCGTAGACGACCAGGCCCCAGTCGCGC
The DNA here is from genome assembly GCF_046546475.1 of Pseudonocardia phyllosphaerae. NCBI lineage: Bacteria > Bacillati > Actinomycetota > Actinomycetes > Pseudonocardiales > Pseudonocardiaceae > Pseudonocardia > Pseudonocardia phyllosphaerae. Next base: position 391,304 of record NZ_JBKGXS010000001.1, on the reverse strand, counting down.
GAGTCGAACAGCTCCAGGTGCCGGTACTCGCCCTTGGTCTTGCGGGTGACGACCTGGTACGTCGCGATCGTGACCGGCCGGATCTCCTTGCGCTCACCGGAGTACTCGCCGATCTCCTCCTCGGTCAGCGACGTCCGCGCGATCAGCTCCCGCTTCCACTGGTGTGCCGAGACGGTGTTGGTGACCAGGATCAGCGTCGTCGCACCGGCCTTGGCCATCGCGGCCGCGCCGACCAGGGTCTTGCCCGCACCACACGGCAGTACGACGACGCCCGAGCCACCGTCCCAGAAGCCGTCGACGGCCTGCTGCTGGTAGTCCCGCAGCGTCCAGCCGTCCTCGCGCAGCGAGATCGGGTGCGCCTCGCCGTCGACGTAACCGGCCAGGTCCTCCGCGGGCCAGCCGACCTTGAGCAGCGCCTGCTTGAGCCGGCCCCGCTCGGACGGGTGGACGATCACCGTGTCGTCGTCGATCCGGGTGCCCAGCATCGGTGTGATCTTCTTCTGCCGGAGGATCTCCTCCAGGACGGCGCGGTCCAGCGCGGTGAGCACCAGCCCGTGCGCGGGGTGGTTGGACAGCTGCAGCCGCCCGTAGCGGCCCATGGTGTCGACGACGTCGACCAGCAGCGGCTGCGGGACCGGGTAGCGGGACCACTTCACGAGCGCGTCGACGACCTGCTCGGCGTCGTGCCCCGCGGCGCGGGCGTTCCAGAGCGCCAGCGGGGTCACCCGATAGGTGTGGACGTGTTCGGGCGCACGTTCGAGCTCGGCGAAGGGCGCGATCCCGGCCCGTGCCTGCTCGGCGTCGGGATGGTCCACCTCGAGCAGCAGCGTCTTGTCCGATTGCACGATCAGCGGGCCGTTGGTCACAGAACGCATCCCTTCGCTTCCGGCATCGGGTTCGACTAGGGTCCGCCGGGCGACGCGAAGCGGCGAACGGTCGGGGTATGTCACCTCATGTGATCGGGGCACGACCGGGTGCTACGCCACTCGGGACGGGTCCGTTCCGGGGGCTAGACTCCTGAGCCGTCCGTCACGCACAGACGAGACCTCGAACGGATCATATCCGGCCGCTCATGCGGGACACGCCACCGGCGTCCCGTGTCGCCGGGCCGATCCGCGCGGGACCCGTCACGACCCGAAAGGCGCACCGGACCCTCTGATGCTCCCCCCAGCCCTGACCGCGTGCGGACCGGAGATCGACAGGGAGACCTCGACGTGACCACCGTGACGAGTGCGGACCGCCGAAGCACCTGGTCGGAGCGACTGGACCCGCGGAACTGGAGCCTGGTCGCCAAGCTGGCGGTCGTCGGCCTGGTCCCGACGGTCCTGGCGCTGACGATCGGCGCCATCCGGGTCGTCGACCAGGCGAACGTCGCCGAGGACCTCGGCCGCGGATCCGGCCTGGTCAAGGTGCACGACCAGGTCACCGGGCTGACCGGGGCGCTGCAGGCCGAACGGAACGCGGCCGGCAGCTTCGTGGCAGGCAACCGGTCCGGGGACCGCGCGGCGGTCGAGCAGGCGCAGAAGGCCACCGACGGCGCCGTCCGGAAGACCTCGGAGGTCATCGACGCCGAGCAGCAGGCCTCGCCGGAGCTCTCGACCGCGCGGGTGCAGGCCGAGACGGCGCTGGGGCAGCTCCCGGTCATCCGGTCGCAGGTGGCGGGCGGCCCGACCGCAGCCACCGACGTGACCAGCCGCTACACCTCGGTCGTGCAGCGGGCACTGGCGCTGGACCGCGCCCTGCTCGGACGCCTGCAGACCACCGAGACGGCCGGCCTGACCTCCGCGGTCGCCGCCGGTGACACCGCCGTCGAGGCGCTGCAGCTCGAGCGCGCCGTGGTCAACCAGTCGATCGCCGGAGGCAGGCTCGACGAGGCCGAGCGTGCCCAGATCAACGGTGCCGAGCAGTCCTTCCAGGCCGCCGCGGGCGACTACCAGGCCTCGCTGAGCCCGGAGCAGGACGACCGCTTCGGCGACTTCGCGACCGGCCGGGCCGCAAGCCAGCGCAACGCGCTGCGCGACCAGGTCCTCGCGACCCCGCCGGACGCGCCTCCCGCAGTCGACCGGAACGCGTGGAACTCCGCCGTGGACGCCTCGGTGAAGTCGGTGGAGGACAGCGCGGGCCAGGCCGAGCAGGCGTTCGTCGGCGGCCGTGCAGACGCCGCCGAGAAGGCCGGTAACCAGGCCGGTCTGAGCTCGGTCCTGCTGATGCTGACCCTGCTGCTCACCGGCGCGATCATCCTGCTGCTCGGGCGGCAGATGGTTCGCTCGCTGCGGCTGCTGCGCAGCTCCGCGCTCGACGTCGCCGAGCGCCGGCTCCCGGCCGCGGTCCAGGGGATGCGTGAAGGCCGCGCCCCGAACGCCGTCGTCGAGCCGGTGCCGCTGGAGGGCCGTGACGAGATCGGCGAGGTGGCGCGGGCCTTCGACGCCGTGCACGGCCAGGCCATCCGCCTGGCGGCCGACCAGTCGGCCCTGCAGACCAACGTCAACAGCATGTTCGTCAACCTCTCCCGCCGGTCGCAGGCACTGGTCGAGCGCCAGCTGCAGCTGATCGAGCAGCTGGAGAGCAACGAGCAGGACCCGGACCAGCTGTCCAACCTGTTCCAGCTGGACCACCTCGCGACCCGTATGCGGCGGAACAGCGAGAACCTGCTGGTGCTCGCCGGTACCGACCTCGCGAAGCGGAACGTGGCGCCGGTCCAGGTCGTCGACGTCCTGCGGGCGGCGGTGTCCGAGGTCGAGCAGTACCAGCGGATCGTCGTCCAGACCCCGCCCGAGGCCACGATCGCCGGCCGCGCCGCGAACGACCTCGTCCACCTGCTCGCCGAGCTGCTGGACAACGCGACGAACTTCTCGCCGCCGGACTCGCAGGTCGTCATGTCGACGACCCGCACCGCCGACGAGTCGCTGCTGGTCGAGATCTCCGACCGCGGTGTCGGGATGAGCGACGGCGAGCTGAACGACGCCAACCAGCGCCTGTCCGGGCCCGCCGAGGTCGACGTGTCGGCCTCGCGGCGGATGGGTCTGTTCGTGGTCGGCCGGCTGGCCGCGCGGCACCGCGTCGACGTCCGGCTGGCCTCGGCCGCCGTCGGTGGCGGTTCCGGTGGCCTGAGCGCGTCGGTGACGATCCCCTCGCAGCTGGTCCCGTCCGCCGCCGGCGCCGAGCAGCGCCGCGACGGTCAGGCCGCCCAGGTCCGCGGGGGTGACCCGGTCGCGCAGCAGGCGGTCACGGGTGCCGGTGCGGGCGCGGTCGCCGCAGGTGGCGCCGCCGTCGCCGGGGCCGCCGGTGCGGCCTCCGCGACCGGGGCCCGCCCCGCGACCGAGAGCACCGGGCGCAGCGCGCTGCCCTCGATGGTCGCGGGCTCCGACGGACCGCAGACCCCCACCTTCGAGACCGGCGCCGCCGGTGGACGCGGCCGCAACGGCTCGACCGCTGCGCTGCCCACCCGTCGTCCCGGATCGTCCCTGCGCAACAGCGGGAACGAGGCCGGGCTGAACGGTGCCGCGGCGCACGACGATGCGCTGAACGGCAAGGGAGCGTCGCTCAACGGCTCCGCTCCGGGCGGCCCGCAGGCGTTCACGACCGGGCCGTCGCAGGACGGCCGCAGCGCCGGTGACGTCTTCACCCCCGCCGAGGAGCAGGGCCCTGCCGGTCCGGCCGGTCCGGGCTCCGACGACCACAGCGGCTCCGGCGGCGGAGTCTCCCGCGGCGCCGTCGCGGGTGGGGCCGCAGCACTGGGTGCCGCCGGGCTCGCCGGTGCGTCCGCGTTCCGCAGGCCCTCCGGCCCCGACGCCGACGAGCCGGACACCCACGAGAACGGCCGCGCCGACTCCCACGACGACCCCCACGAGGACTCGTACGACGACGCGACCGCGTTCGACGGGGCGGAGCACGCCGACGCCCACGACGTCGAGACCGTGGAGCCCGGCACCCCCGGCACCGCGCACGTCCAGGACTCCGACAGCTCCGCCGACTCCGCCGGTGACGACGAAGACCCCGAGGAGACCCGGGACGCGGTCACGACCGTGGACCGGGCCGAGGGCGACACGTCGGCACCGGAGCTCGACGGAGCCGAGGGAGCCGACGAGTCCGGGAGCCGCACCGCGCACGGCGAGGACCAGGAGACCGACGGGCACGGTGCCGCGGCGATGGCGGCGACCGGCACCGCGGCGGGTGCCGTCGGGGTCGGGAGTGCGTTCGCCACCGGCGCCGACACCGGCGCCGACACCGACACCGACTCCGACACCCACTCCGGCACCGACACCGGCAGCGAGTCCGCCGACGGCTCCGAGCCCGCCGACGACGGCGCCGACTCCGACGAGCTCCGGGGCGCCACCGGCGTCCGTACGGACGAGGACTCGGCCACGGAATCGGACTCGGCCGGCCGCGCCGACGGCTCCCCCACCGGCACCACCGACGCCGACGCCGACGACGCCGAGACCGGCACCGATGACGCCGATACCGGCCCCTCCGGTCAGGAGTACGCCGGTCGGGCGCGCACCGCGCCCGGGCGGGAGCTGGACGACACCGTCGTCATGGATGCGGCCACCGGTGACGGGCCCGAGCAGCACGGGGCCCGCAGCACCGACGAGGCGTCCGGCACGGACGACGCCGACGGCACCGACGACGGCACCGACCGGGACGGCCACGGCCGCACCGGCGCCGCCGCGGCCGGCGCCGCGGGCGTCGCCGGGGCCGCCGCACTCGGGGCCGCCGCCGCGCGGAAGCGTTCCACCGAGGAGCGCCCCGCCACGGGCCGCGAGCCGATGGGGGGCCCGGCGGAAGGCCACGGCACCACCGGTACCCGGCCCGGCCCGTCGCAGCGTCCGGTGATGCCGCCGGCCCGCGGCCCCGCACGGGGGCCCGGCAGTGCTCCGAACGGCGCACCTCAGCAGGGCCGACCGACCCCGCAGGGGTACCCGAACGGCGCCCCGGGCCGGCAGCAGCCGGGCCCGCGCCCGGACGGCCGCCCCGAGCAGCGCCCCGGACCGCAGAGCCCCGGGCCGCAGACCGGTGGTTCGCCGCTGCCCCGCCGTCAGCCGCAGCGCGGCCCGGCGGCGCCGGTCGGACGTGGTCCCGCGGGCCCCGGCGGCCCGCAGGGCAGGCCCGGCGCCCAGCAGGGTCAGGGTCAGGACGAGCTGTTCGCCCCGAACGTGCCCGCCGACCAGCAGAACCCCGGCCAGCTCCGGCGGCCCGGCGCCCTGGAGTCCGTCCGCGGGCAGTCGTCGGGACAGGGCGGTCCGGCCGCCCCGGACGCGACCGAGCAGACCACGCCGATCTTCGACGACATCGCGTCGGCCTGGTTCCGCTCGAACCGGTCGGTCCCGGTGCGCTGGCAGGACGGCGAGGACCCGGCCGCGGGCCAGCAGGCCGCCGAGACCGAGCAGAGCGGCGCGGCACCCGCCGCGGACTTCTCCTCCCCCGCCGACGAGGCCTGGCAGCAGGCCCGCGAGGTGGCCGGGAACGAGGAGGAGTCCACCCGTCCGGATGAGACGACCCGGGCCGGTCTGCCCAAGCGGCGCCCGCGGGCGCGGCTGCTTCCGGGCAGTGCGGCAGGATCCACCGTGCTCAGCCCGCCACCGGCCGCCGAGGCGCGCAGCGCCGAGAGCGTCCGTGGCCGGCTGGCGAGCTACCAGCAGGGCGTCCGGCAGGGCCGCGAGAACGCGGCGGGCCGGCAGGGCGCACGCAGCACCACCAGCACCACCAGCACCGACGGCGCCCCCGAGCCGTCCGGTGACCGCACCAACCAGTCCGACCCTGAGGAGAACCAGTGAGGGCACCGCAGGCACAGCCCAGCCAGAGCCGTTTCGGCTGGCTGGTCACCAACTTCGCCGAGCGCGTCCCCGGCGTCGCGCACGCGATCGTGGTGTCGGCCGACGGGCTGCTGCTGACGTCGTCGGACCGGCTCCCCCGGGACCGCGCCGACCAGCTCGCCGCCGTCGCATCCGGGCTGGTCAGCCTGACCCAGGGCGCGGCACGCTGCTTCGACGCAGGCGGCGTGGTGCAGACCGTCGTGGAGATGGATCGTGGCATCGTGCTCCTGATGTCCATCAGCGACGGTTCCTGCCTGGCCGTGCTCGCCTCGCCGAGCTGCGACATCGGCCTCGTCGGCTACGAGATGACGCTGCTGGTCGACCGGGTCGGCCAGCTGCTCACCCCGGAGCTCCGCGCGGAGCTGCAGGGCTCCTTCGGGTCCTGAGGCCGGAACCGACATGTCCCCCGCCACCGCAGGATCGGCCAGGGTAGGTGAGATCCGATGAACCAGGACCCGGACGACGGGCACGGACCCGAGCCGACGTTCGCCGACGTCATGAACGGGTTCAGCCTGGACTCGGCGCGCAAGCCGAAGAAGCGGCGGTGGGGCCGCAACCGGGGCGCGTCCGACGAGGAGAACGCGCCCCAGCAGGCGCCGGAGCAACAGGCTCCGGCGCAGGCACCCGCGGAGTGGAACGGCCCGGCGGCCGGGTCGGCGGCGTACGGACTGCCGCCCACCCCCGACGAGCTCGACTCCGCGGGCTCCGACCAGACGTCCCGTGCCCCGCAGATGCCGCAGCCCTCCCCGGCCGCGGCGCCGAGCGGCGCGTCGTCCGTGCGTCCCTACGCATGGACCCGTGGCCGCACCAAATCCGGCTACGAGCTCGCCGTCGAGACCCTGGTCTCGGTCGGCGGCCGTGCCGCAGGCCAGCTGGACCGGCTCCCCATGGAGCACCGCGCCGTCGCCGACCTGCTCCTGGAGCAGACCCGTTCGGTGGCCGAGGTCGCTGCGCTCCTCTCGCTCCCGCTGGGGGTGGCCCGGGTCCTGCTCGGTGACATGGCGGCCGGTGGCACGGTGACCGTTCACCAGACCGCGAGCACCCCCGGCGACGTGCCGGACCTCGCGCTGATGGAAAGGGTGTTGAGTGGACTCCGTCGGCTCTAGGCCACAGCAGTCCCAGCCCGCGCCGGGCGCCGCCCGAGCGACGATGTCGGCCAAGATCGTCGTCGCGGGTGGGTTCGGCGTCGGCAAGACGACGTTCGTCGGTTCGGTCTCGGAGATCATGCCGCTGACCACCGAGGCGGTGATGACCGAGGCGAGCTCGTCGCACGACGACCTGTCGGCCACCCCGAACAAACGCTCCACCACGGTCGCGATGGACTTCGGCCGCGTGTCGCTGGACTCGGACCTGGTGCTGTACCTGTTCGGTACGCCCGGTCAGCAGCGGTTCTGGTTCATGTGGGACGACCTGGTGCGCGGCGCGATCGGCGCCGTCGTCCTGGTCGACACCCGCCGGCTCGCGGACTCGTTCGCGGCGATCGACTTCTTCGAGGACCGGGGCCTGCCCTACGTCGTGGGCGTGAACGCCTTCGACGGGCACGTCCAGCACGGCGTCGAGGACGTCCGCGAGGCGATGTCGATCGACCCGTCCGTCCCGATGATCATCTGTGACGCGCGGCAGCGGCAGTCCACCAAGGAGACGCTGATCGCGCTGGTGCAGCACGCGATGCACCAGCGGATGACCGCCGGCGCCCGCTAGTCCCCACCGGCACCGCGTTCCCGCTGTTCAGCGGGTTCCGGTGGCGTCCTCGTCGACGGGGGCGATCGAGGTGATCCGGTGCAGCTGGATGCGGCGCAGCTCGCCGTCGAGGGCGTCCCGGCCCTCGACGACGCCGCCACCGATCGAGATCGGAGCCAGTACCCGGTCCCCGGCGACCCCGTGCGCGTCGACGTAGCCGATCCACACGGTGCGCTGCTCGCGGGCGGCGTCCTGCAGCGACGCGAGCGTGGCCGTCGACCCCGCCCCGTTCAGTGACGACGTGCGACCGGCAACGCTGCGCCGCACCCCGGCCAGCGCGTCCCCGGCCCGCAGCCGCTCGACGACGTCCTCGGCGCGCCGGGCCGGTGGCCCGCCGTCCTGTCCTGCGGCCGGGCTCGTCCCCGCCCGCCCGTGCCGGCGGCGCGGCTCGGCCCGCCGTCCCCGCCCGCGCAGGTCGACGACGGCGCCGCCCTCGTCCTCCGCGGCCGGGCTGAACCCGGCGGCCCGCAGCCCGGCGAGCACCTCGGCCAGCGGCAGCGCGGAGACCAGGATCGACGGGGCGATCCGGCGCAGTTCCAGCTCGGCCGCCGACGGGTGGGCCAGGACCTCGGAGAGCAGCACCTCGTCGTCGGAGCGCAGGAAGCTCGACGCGGTGCCGCCGCGCAGCCTGCCGTGCCGTCGGGCGACGTCGTCGACCAGGTACTCCAGCGTCTGCGGCACCGGGGTGCGCGACCGCGTGCGCAGGACCTCGCGCACGTCACCGGCGGTGCGTCCGGTGTCCAGCGCCCGGCGGATGCTGTGCTCGGTGAACCGGTAGACGGTCGCGCCGCCCGCGGACTCGACGTCGGCGAGCACCGCCAGCTCCTGCGCCAGGTCCGGTGCGAGACGCCCGGGTGCGACGGCGGTCAGGTCCGCCTGCAGCAGCACCTCCTCCACCGGGGCGGGCAGCGCCGCGTACAACGCGGAGGCGAGCTCGGTGGGCCGGGTGGCCTCACGCTGGGCCGGGTCGAGCAGCACCCGCCCGGCCGTGGTGAGCGCGTCCAGGGCGACGACGCCGAGCACCGTCGCCTCCGCGACGGTCCAGGACACGTTCTCGTCGCGCAGCCGCCCGCCGCGGCGCGGGGCCCGCCAGGCCAGCACCCGGGCGAGGTCCTCCGAGGAGGACACCGAGGTGCCCGCGGGCAGGTCCGCCAGCGCCTCCAGCACCCGGCGCCGGTCGCGGGCGGCGGGGGGACGGCGCGGCCCGTCGGACAGCGCGGTGATCGGCTTGTCGGCGTCGTCACGGCGGCCGACCAGGCCGGGCAGCCGCGGCAGCTCCAGCCAGGCCCGCGCGAGCGTCGCCCAGCGCAGCTCCTCGGGCAACGCGGACCACACGTCGGCCTGGGTGGTGGGCAGCCACTCCGGTGTCGACGCGTCGGACTCGCCGATCAGGTCCGCGGCGTACAGCAGCTCGACGAGCAGTGCGGCGCCCGGCTCGTCGGTGTCGGCCTCCTTCGCGACCCGGCGCAGCTCCCGCACGCCCAGACCACCGGAGCGCAGCACACCAGGAGCCTGGTCGGAGAACCACTCCAGGACGAGCGCGGCGCGGCGCAGGAACTCCAGTGCCGCACCGGCTCCGGTGCCGTCGACGACCTCGGGATCGCGTTCGCGGACCGGGATCTCGGGGCGGGCGACGTCGAGCCGGCCCATCGGACGGTCCCCGCGCAGCGCCAGCCCGACCTGCCGCGGCAGCTCCACGGTCTCGGAGTCCCGGCGTACCAGCAGCCCGCGGGCCAGCAGCGTGCCGACCGGGCCGGAGCCGTCGCCCGCGGCGCGGGAGCGGCCCACCGGCGGCCCCTCGGCGAGCACGTCGAGGACCTTGCGCTCCTCCTCGCCGAGCTCGGCCAGCATCGCAGGCAGCTCGGCCGACGCGGCCGCGCCACCGGCCTCCCGGCCCAGCCCGCCCGGGAACGGCCCGACGACCTCGGACGCGGCAGGCACCACCGACAGTGCGTCCTCGTCGCCCCAGGCCAGCGCCCGGTCCAGCAACGGGCGCAGCCCGGCGCGGGCGGTGGCGTCGTCGACGTCGGGGCCGAGCAGGGCGGCGAGCTCGGCGAAGGAGACCGGCTCCCGCCATGCCCCGGCGATCACCAGTGCCTCGATCAGGGTCAGCGCGACGGTGTCGAGGTCCTCGCAGGCCCGCTGCACCGACGCGCGGATCCCCGCCCGGGTCGCGAGCACGGTGAGATCACCCGGCGGGGGGACGGCGAGGTCCGGACGCAGGCGCAGGAGCGCGGCGAGGAACTCGTCGTCCTGCGCGCGCAGCCGGTCGACCAGGGACGTCTGCACCGCTACCAGGGTAGTCGCCCCACACGCGGCCCGGATCGGGGATACTGGTCGTCGAGCACCGGAGCCACACCGCTGGAGGAACGACGATGGCCGCCAAGCCGGGTACCGACGGCAGGAACAACGCCGCCAGGACCGACCGCATCGACCCGACGTGGCCCGGCCACGAGGACGGCGAGCACCCGCTGACCGAGCTCCTGGGGCCCGTGCAGGGCAACATGTCGCCGTTCGGTGAGGTGACGTTCCCGCTGCCGAGCGTGCCCTACGAGCACCCGGTCACCGAGATCAACCGCTGAGCGTGGCCGCCGGGCTGCTGCTCGCCGGCGGCGCGGGTCGCCGGATGGGCACCCCGAAGGGCCTCGTGCAGCTGCACGGCCGCCCGCTGGCCGTGCGCGCCGTCCACGCCCTGCGCGACGGCGGCTGCTCGCCCGTGACGGTGGTGCTGGGCGCCCGCGCGGAGGCCGTCACCGACGTCCTGCTGCGTGCGGGGCTCGGTGCCGACCCGGACTCCGACGTCACCACCGTCGTCGCCGAGGACTGGGCCGACGGCATGGGCGCCTCGCTGCGCTGTGGGCTCGACGCCCTGGCGCACCTGCCCGGCGTCGGCGCGGCCCTGGTGCACCTGGTCGACCTGCCCGGCGTCACGCCCGAGGCGATCCGCCGGGTCGCCGAGGGGGCGGGGCCCTCGTCGCTGCGCCGTGCCGCCTACGGCGGCGTGCCCGGCCACCCCGTCCTGCTGGGCCGGGAGCACTGGTCCGGGGTCGTCGCCCGGGCCACCGGCGACGCAGGCGCCCGCGGCTATCTCGCGGACCATCCGGCCCTGGAGCTGGTCGAGGTGGGCGACGTCGCGGTCCCCGACGACGTCGACACCCCCGAGCAGCTCCGGCGCCTGTCCCGCGCCTGACAAGGCCCCGGACACACGTCGAGCGCACGTCCGTGTGGGCGGACGTGCGCTCGGCGTGGAGTGGCGGGGCGGCGGTCAGCCGACGTTCAGCTTCTGCCCCGGGAAGATCATCTGACCGGCACCGAGGTGCGGGTTCTTGGCGAGCAGGCTCTTCCAGTGGGAGATGCCGTGCGCGGCCGCGATCTGCCCGAGCGTGTCGCCGGACTTGACCGTGTAGTTGCCGGCCTTCGGGGCGGCCGGAGCCGACGCCGGGGCGCTCAGCTTGGTCCGCTTCGAGGAGCTGCTGCTGTCGGACTTGTCGCTGTCGTCCGAGGACTTGCTGCTGTCCGACTTGCTGCTGTCGTCCGAGGACTTGCCGCTGTCGGACTTGCTGCTGTCGTCGCTCGACGAGGCGTCGCGCGGCTCCGAGGAGCCGGACGCGCCGGTCTTCTTCGAGCAGACGGGCCAGGCGCCCCAGCCCTGCTCGGCGAGGACCTTCTCGGCGACGGCGATCTGCTGCGACCGGCTGGCCTGGTGCGCCTCGGACGCGTACTGACCGCCGCCGAAGCCCTTCCAGGTCTGCTTGGTGAACTGCAGGCCGCCGGAGAAGCCGTTGCCGGTGTTCGCGGACCAGTTGCCGGTGCTCTCGCACTGGGCGAGCTTGTCCCAGGTGGAGTCCGAGGCCGCGTTGGCGGCCGGGACGATCGCGAGGAACGGGGCGCCGGCGACGGCGCCGGCGACGGCGGTACGGGCGATGTTGCGCCCGGTGGTACTCGGCTTGCGGTGCTTGCCGCGGTAACGAGCCATGGGTGATCTCCCGCGTGGCGCCGTCCGACACCGTCCGGGGAGTGGACGGTCGATTCCAGTCGGCCCTGTCCCACGTGCATGTCCTCGGGGACCGGATCCACCGGACAGGGGAGCGCTGCGGATCCGGAGCACGGCCACGAAGGGGGAGTCGGCCGAGCCGGGAGGGACCGTACGTGCCCCGGACGCACCACGAAAGTCGGTGCGACACGCCCCCGATCGGGCCACCCTCCGGCCCATCAAGATCGGATAAACGCGTTTTGGCTGCTCAGAATGCCCGATCACGATCCGGATACGTTCGCGAGAATGCTGCGCGAGGTTGATTAAACGTGATGTAGATCACTCGATTGCTTCCGATCCAGGGGTTGTTTCGGCAGGTCGGAAGCCACGCGGCGCCCCCGGGAGCCGGTGTATAGGGTCGTCCCCATGACCGAGCTCAGCCACGTCGACGAGGCCGGTGCCGCCCGCATGGTGGACGTCTCGGAGAAGCAGGCCGGGAAGCGGACGGCGGTGGCCACCGGGACCCTGCACACGACCGCCGAGGTCGTCGGCCTCATCCAGTCCGACGGCCTGCCCAAGGGCGACGCCCTGGCCACCGCGCGCATCGCAGGGATCATGGGCGCGAAGCGGACCCCGGACCTGGTGCCGCTCTGCCACCCGATCGCGATCAGCGGCGTCACCCTGGACCTGGTGCCGGGTGAGGACCGCGTCGACATCCGGGCCGAGGTACGCACCACCGACCGCACCGGCGTGGAGATGGAGGCGCTGACCGCCGTCGCCGTCGCCGGGCTGACCCTGCACGACATGATCAAGGCTGTGGACCCGGCCGCCGTGCTCGACGCCGTGCAGGTCGAGCGCAAGGACGGCGGCAAGACCGGCAGCTGGACCCGCCCGGAGGACCGGTCGTGACCACCGCCCGCCGGGCGCTCGTCGTGACGGCCTCGAACCGGGCCGCCGCCGGTGTCTACGCCGACGAGGGCGGCCCGCTGATCGCGACCTGGCTGCGCGACAAGGGCTACGAGACCCCCGACCCCACCGTCGTCCCGGACGGCGAGCCGGTCGGACAGGCGCTGCGCACCGCCGTCGCGGACCGCGTGGACGTCGTGGTCACCACCGGCGGCACCGGCATCTCCCCCACTGACGCGACACCCGAGGTGACCCGGTCCGTTCTGGACCACGAGATCCCCGGACTGGCCGACGCCGTGCGCCGCGCCGGGGAGGAGAAGGTGCCGACCGCGGTGCTGTCCCGCGGTCTGGCCGGGGTCGCCGGCCGGACCCTGATCGTCAACCTGCCGGGATCGAAGGGCGGGGTGCGCGACGGGCTGGGCGTGCTCGACGCCGTCCTGGACCACGCCGTCGACCAGCTGCGAGGAGGGGACCACTGATGGCCGAGGGTGCCGAGGTGCTGCGGGCCGCTGTCGGCGAGGAGCCGCTGAGCGTCGAGGAGCATGCGCAGCTGGTGGACCATCCGGCCGCGGGTGCGGTCGTGACGTTCGCCGGCGTCGTCCGCGACCACGACGGTGGGAAGTCGGTGCGGGGCCTGGAGTACAGCGCTCACCCGACCGCCGGCCGGATCGTCGAGGAGGTGGCGCAGAAGATCGCGTCGCAGTCCGAGGGCGTGCGTGCGCTGGCGGTCAGCCACCGCGTCGGAACCCTGGACATCGGCGACGTCGCGCTGGCCTGCGCGGTCGCCGCGGATCACCGGCGCGAGGCGTTCGCCGCCTGCGCCGAGCTCGTCGACGAGGTCAAGCGTGCGCTGCCGGTGTGGAAGCACCAGCGCTTCGCCGACGGGTCCGACGAGTGGGTCAACTCGACCTGATCCCTCGCCGTGACCAACCCCGGACACGGCGACGGCCCGGGCTCCCTGCAGGGAACCCGGGCCGTGAGCCGCCGGGGCGGGTGCTGGGGACACCGCACGCCCCGGGTCGCCGCTCCGCGGATGGCGGTCCGCGGAGGCGGGGATCAGGACAGGTTCAGCTTCTGACCCACGGCGATGACGTCGGGGTTCGAGATGCCGTTGTCCGACGCGAGCTCCGACACCGAGGTGCCGTTCGACGCGGCGATGCCCGACAGGGTGTCACCGGACTTGACGGTGTAGGCACCCGCGGTGGCCGCGGCACGCTTCTGGGACTTCTTGGCGTGCTTCGGGGCCGACTTGGTCGCCTTGTGCGACGAGGTGGCCTTCTCCGACTTCGCCGACTTCGAGGTCTCCGACTTGGTCTCGGACTTCGACTCCGACTTCGACTCGGACTTCGACTCCGACTTGGAGGACTGCTTCGGGGCCTCGTAGGAGGACTTCTCGGAGGCCTTCACGCGCTTGTTCGGCTCCGCGGAGCCGGAGGCACCGGCCTTCTTGGAGCAGACCGGCCACGCGCCCCAGCCCTGGCCGGCCAGGACCTTCTCGGCGACCTGGATCTGCTCGGAGCGGGAGGCGCCCTGCGGCGAGCCCTGGCCGCCGTAGGCCTTCCAGGTGGAGGGGGTGAACTGCAGACCACCGGAGAAGCCGTTACCGGTGCTGGTGGACCAGTTGCCGCCGCTCTCGCACTGCGCGACGCGGTCCCACGTGTCGTCGGACGCGGCGCTGGCGGGGCCGACGATCGCGGCCGACGCGCCGACGGTGACAGCACCGGCCACGGCGATACGCAGCAGGTTACGGCCCTTGGTTCCCTGAGACATTGCTCTGTGCTCCCCACCGCGCCGCCGAGTCGACCGCTTCGTTCCGCGCCGGGATCCTGGGCACGAAGGTGCCCACCGTGGTTCGGCTCGCAAGCCGATCGGGACCGGGGAGCGGCGTCGGATCGACGCCCGCGGAGGTTGGTCTCTCGTCCCCGTCCCGTTCTCTGTGTTGCTCGACGGACCGGACTTGCCGCGGGACGGGGGGTTCGGCGCGGCGGTTCCGGATGATGGCTCGTTCAGCCGATCCAGGCGGACCGGCCGGAGCGAAACAGTGAATGGGTGCGTCGGTTCCGTCAACGAGACGGTTCGTGAGCGGGCTCACGATGACACAGCTGTTATTATCAATGGGAACCTAAACGTGCTGGTCAACGACGTCACATCACGGCCGTATCACGCGGCTGTGAACTGCTCCGAAATGGAAGCATCTACGCGTGGCGACAGTGGCCCGCGGGTACTCCGGCGGTCTACCCGGCGCCGTTCCTGCACCGCTCCGCACCTGGTCGGTCACCGTACGCAGCCGTCCGCCGATGTGGCCGCACCCCCTCCGGTCCTGCATGCTGAGCGGGTGAACGACTCCCCCTCCGCCGGTACGCCCGCGCCGGGGCCCGCGAGCCCCGAGGAGCTGGCCGCGGCGCTGCGGTCGACCGGCTACCTCGCCGACGACGGCCTGGCCACCGCCGCCTACCTGGCACTGCGGATGCGGCGGCCGTTGTTCTGCGAGGGCGAGCCCGGCACCGGCAAGACCGCGCTGGCCCAGGCCCTCGCGCAGACCCTGGACGCGCCGCTGATCCGGCTGCAGTGCCACGACGGGATCGACGCAGGCCAGGCCCTCTACGACTGGGACTTCCCGCGCCAGCTGCTGCACCTGCGCACCCTGGAGGCCGGGCAGGCGGAGTTCGACACCGACGCCGTCGAGTCCTCCCTCTACGCCGAGCGCTTCCTGCTCGACCGCCCGATCCTGCGCGCCCTGCGCACCAGCCCGTCGGTGCTGCTCATCGACGAGATCGACCGCGCCGACGACGAGTTCGAGGCCTTCCTGCTGGAGGTGCTGACCGAGTACGCGGTCACCGTCCCCGAGCTCGGGGAGATCCGCGCCGCGCAGCCGCCGGTCGTCGTACTGACCTCGAACCGGACCCGCGAGGTGCACGACGCGCTCAAGCGCCGCTGTCTGTACCTCTGGCTCGAGCACCCGTCGGTCGAGCGGGAGATCGAGATCCTGCACAGCAGGCTGCCCGGCGTCCCGGAGCGGCTGGCCGCCGAGGTCGCGCGCGCGGTGCAGAAGCTGCGCCACGCCGACCTGATCAAGCCGCCGGGCGTCGCGGAGACCCTGGACTGGGCGGAGGCGCTGCAGCTCGTCGGCGCCCGCCACCTCGACCCGGAGACCGCCGCGCGCACCCTCGGCGCCGTCCTCAAGTACCGGGAGGACGCCGACCGGACCTACGCCCAGCTCGACGCCCTGCTGGCCTCCTGACTCACTGATCCCTTTGTCCCGCACCGACTCCACCACCACGGCAGAGCCCGGCCCGGGCGACAGCGGCACGCTGCTCACCGGGATCGTCGGGTTCACCGAGGTGCTGCGGGCCGCCGGGCTGCCGGTCACCGGGGACCGCGTCGCCGCATTCGTCGAGGCCCTCGACGGGCTGGACGTCACCGACCGGACGCAGGCCTACTGGGCCGGACGGCTCACGCTGTGCGCCGATCCGGACGACATCGCCCGCTACGACCTGGCGTTCCCCGCCTGGTTCGAGCCGGCGCAGGGCGGAGGTACCCGGGTCCGGGACGAGCGCCCACCGGCCCCGCCACGGCTGGCCGCGCTGGTTCCCGGGCGCGAGGGCACCGGCGAGGACGAGGAGGGCTCCGAGGGCCCGGAGCTGCGCGCGGCCGCCACCGGCAACGAGGTGCTCCGGCACCGTGACCTGGGAGAACTGTCCGCCGTCGAGCGGGAGCACCTGCGCAGGCTGATGGTCCTGCTCCGCCCCGACCCGCCGGTGCGGCCCTCGCGACGCAGGCGCCCGTCCCGGCACGGAGCGGCCGACCCGCAGCGCACGCTGCGGGCGGCACTGCGCAACCAGGGCGAGCTCGCCGACATCCGCCGCCGCACGGCCACCGACCGGCCGCGCAAGGTCGTGCTGCTCGTCGACGTCTCCGGGTCCATGGAGCCCTACGCCGACGCGCTGCTCCGGTTCGCCCACGTGTTCGTGCGCCGATCCCCCCGTTCGGTGGAGGCGTTCACCCTCGGAACGCGATTGACGAGAATCACCCGGGAATTGCGTCAGCGTGACCCGGAAAGAGCACTGGCCGCGGCCGGAAAGGCCATCCCGGACTGGTCCGGTGGCACCCGGCTCGGTGAGGTGCTGCGGGCCTTCGTCGACCGGTGGGGCCGGCGCGGCGCCGCGCGCCGGGCCGTCGTCGTCATCTTCTCCGACGGCTGGGAGCGTGGAGGCACGGAGCTGCTGGGCGAGCAGGTCGAGCAGCTGTCCCGGCTCGCGCACCGCGTCGTCTGGGTCAACCCGCACGCGGGCAAGGCCGGGTACGCCCCGGTGCAGGGGGGAATAGTCGCGGCGCTGCCGCACTTGGACCGGCTGCTGGCCGGGCACAGCCTGGCCACGCTGGAGGAGCTGCTGAGAGTGGTGCGAGATGCGTGACGTGATCGACCGGCTCGAGGGCTGGTGGAAGAACGGGGAGCCCGCGGCGCTGGCGACCGTGGTCGGGACCTTCCGGTCGGCGCCGCGACAGCCCGGCGCGTCGATGCTGGTCGGGCCGGACGGCGAGGCCGTCGGCTCGGTCTCCGGTGGCTGTGTCGAGGGCGCGGTCTACGAGCTGGGCCGGCAGGTCCTCGACGAGGAACGCCCCGTCCTGCAGCGCTACGGCGTCTCCGACGACGACGCGTTCGCCGTCGGCCTGACCTGCGGCGGGATCCTCGACATCTTCGTGGAGAAGGTGTCGCAGCAGACCTATGCCCAGCTCGGCGCCGTCGCCGACGCGATCCGCAACGAGGACCCGGTCGCCGTGGCCACCGTCGTCGCAGGCCCGTCCGAACGCCTCGGCGCGCGGCTGGTCGTCTGGCCTGCCGACGCCGACCACGACGCCGCCCGGGACCCCGCGCTGGCCGGCGGCACCGGCTCGGACCGGATCGACGACGCCGTACGCGACGACGTCCGCGGCCTGCTCGACGCCGGTCGCAACGCGACCCTGACCTACGGCCCGAACGGCGAGCGCCGCGGCGAGGGCCTGCAGGTGTTCGTCGAGTCGTTCGCCCCGCCGCCCCGGATGATCGTGTTCGGCGCGATCGACTTCGCCGCCGCCGTCGCCCGGATCGGCTCGTTCCTCGGCTTCCGGGTGACCGTCTGCGACGCACGCCCGGTCTTCGCGACCGCCAGCCGGTTCCCGGGCGCCAACGAGGTCGTCGTCGAGTGGCCGCACCGCTACCTGCAGGCCGAGTCCGACGCCGGGCGCGTCGACAACCGCACCGCGCTGTGCGTGCTCACCCACGACCCCAAGTTCGACGTCCCGCTGCTGGAGGTCGCGCTGCGGCTGCCCGCGGTCGGCTACATCGGCGCGATGGGCTCGCGGCGCACCCACGACGACCGGGTCGCCCGGCTCCGGGGAAACGGCGTGACCGACGCCGAGCTCTCCCGGATGTCGTCGCCGATCGGGCTGGACCTCGGCGCGCGGACACCGGAGGAGACCGCGGTGTCCATCGCCGCAGAGATGATCGCCCAGCACTGGGGCGGTGAGGGCCTGCCCCTGACCGGGCGTGCGGGACCGATCCACACCCCCTGACCAGCCCGTACTTTCGGTCAGGGCGCACTACGCCGTCCGCCGATCGGAAGCGCCGCCGCGACTGCTCCTTCTGTACCGTGGACCACATTCCTGGTCACGACTCGGGAGGAGGGCAGAGTGGTCCTCACCGGCCCGGACACCCTGCTGGTGCTCGACGACGACCCGGACTCCCCGGGCGGGGCGACGGTGCGCGCCCCGGAGTGCCCGGAGGCGGCCACGCCGCGGCTGTCCAAGTTCCACGCGCCGGAGATCGTGTTCGGCGTCGAGTCGCTGCCCGAGGCCGCCCACGCGGCGTGCCGGCTGGGCGCGCACCGCCCGTTCGTCGTGACCGACCCCGGGGTGACCGAGGCGGGCTGGCCCGCCGAGCTGCTGCGTCACCTGCGCGCGGCCGGGCTGTCGCCGCAGCTGTGGAACGAGATCACCGCGAACCCGAAGGACCACGAGATCCAGGCCGGGTTCGAGCGGTACGAGAGCTCCGGCTGCGACGTCGTCGTCGGAATCGGCGGCGGCTCGGTGATCGACGCGGCGAAGGGCGTCGCGCTGCTCGCGGCCAACGGCGGCACGATCGGCGACTACGAGGGCATCGACCGCATCGAGAACCCGATCCCGCCACTGGTGATGATTCCGTCGACCTCGGGCACCGGCGCCGACGTCTCCCAGTTCTGCATCATCACCGACACCGAGCGGCTCACCAAGATCACGATCATGGGGCGGGCGCTGGTCCCGGACGTGTCGGTCGTCGACCCGCGGCTGCTGGTCACGATGCCCGACTGGCTCAATGCCGCGACCGGGCTCGACGCGCTGACCCACGGCATCGAGGCCTACGTGTCGCTGGCGCACGGCCCGCTGACCGACACCCACGCGCTGCACGCCGTCGCGCTGGTCCACTCGCACCTGCCGACCACCATGATCCGCCGCCGCGACGAGGGCCCGCGTACCGCGATGGCCCAGGCCGCGCTGGAGGCCGGTCTGGCGTTCACCAACGCGATCCTCGGCGCCACGCACGCGATGAGCCACCAGGTCGGCGGGCTGCTGGACCTGCCGCACGGGCTGATCAACGGCATCCTGCTGCCGCACGTCATCCGGTTCAACGGCGTCGACGACTCCACCCGGTTCGTGCCGATCGCCCAGGCGATGGGGCTGCCTGCGCGGGTCGGCATGCCCGGCGACGAGGCCGTCGACATGGTCGCGACCGAGGTGCGCAAGCTCGCCGACGAGGTGGGCGTGCCGACCGGGCTGGGCGCGATCGGGGTCCGCGAGGCCGACGTGCCGCGGCTGGCCCGGCTCACCCTCGGCGACGCCTGCCTGGCCACCAACCCGCGCAGCGCGAGCGTCGGGCAGATCGAGGGCCTGTTCCGGGAAGCGCTGTGATCCCGAAAAGCGCTGTGATCCCGGGAAGCGTTGTGATCCCGGGAGCCACTGCGACGCAGGGGTCGCCCGGGTGACCGCCGCAGCGCGCTTCCCCCGCCGCCGGACCCCGTCACCGCCGGCGGGGTTCCCGCCCGGCTCCCGCACGCGCCCGGACCTGGACCAGCTGACCGGGCTGCGGTCGGGCAAGCCCTCGTTCTACCCGGAGTACCGGGTCAACGCCGAGCGGCTGCGCCGGGTGATCCTCGCGCTGGACCGGATCTCCGCGGCACTGGTGCGCACCATGGAGGGGTCCGAGGCGCTGGTCCGCGCGGTCGCCGACGCCGCCGCCGACCACCTGACCGCGGACTGGGTGATCCTCGCCCTCGTCGACGGCGAGCTGGCCGACGCGACCCCGCGCCACGTCGTCCTCGGCCCGGACGGGGCGGAGTGGAGCGACCTGCGGCTGGTGCCGGAGAAGGTGCGCCGGCACGTCGCACACGTTCGCGCGGGCACCGGCGAGGACGGCGCCACCGGCCACGCGCACCCGCCACCGGAGCCGCGGCCGGGCGCGTCCCGGCCGCGGTCGATGTACAGCTCGCACGGCGCGCACGCCCCGCACGTGCAGCCCGCCCCACGCTCCCGGCACGAGGACGCCGACGACGAGCGCCGCCATCTGCACGTCCCGATCCGGCTGAACGGCCGCGTCGTCGGCGGGTTCGTCGCCTGGACCCCGCCGGACCGCGACATCGACGACACCGACCACTCGGTACTGCGCATCCTGGCCGGTCAGACGGCATCTGCGCTGCAGAACTGCGCCCTGCTGGAACGGGCGGAGCGGCTGCACGCGCACACCGCCGCGCAGGCCGAGGACCTGCGGATCCGCAACGACGAGCTGGTCGCCGCCCAGCAGGCGCTCGGTGCCGCCCGGCAGCGCGAGGTGCTCGACAACGAGCGGCACCGGATCGCCCGCGAGCTGCACGACAGCGTCACCCAGTACGCGCTGTCGGCCGGCATGCACATCGAGCTGTGCCGCTCGGAGGTCGCCGGCTTCGCCGGCGGGATCGACGGGGCCGACGGCGGCGGGATCGGCAGCGCCGACCGGGCCGACAGGGCCGACCGGGTCGACCGGGTCGTCGAGCACCTGGACACCGCGAAGGACCTGACCCGGCGCGCGGTGGAGCAGCTGCGGTCTGCGATCTACGCGCTCAACGACGACGACCAGGCCGAGAAGGACCTGCCGTCGATGCTGCGCCAGCTGTCCACCGTGCACATGCCCGACGAGCTGCGCGTCGAGGTCTCGATCGGCGGAACCCCGGTCCCGCTGCCGCACGAGTACGAGCAGTCGCTGTTCCGGATCGCCGGTGAGGCGCTGTTCAACACGGCCATGCACGCGTCGGCGTCGCGGGCGGTGGTGCGGCTGGCCTACCAGCCCGACCGCGTCCGCCTGTCGGTGTCCGACGACGGCGGCGCCGCCCCCGACCAGATCCGCCGCACCCTGCGTGCGGCGGCCGTGCGCGGACCGGCCGGGGAGCACCGCGGCCTGGTCAACATGGACGCCCGTGCTCGGGAGATGGGCGGAATCCTGCGGTTCCGGCGG
Source organism: Pseudonocardia phyllosphaerae (assembly GCF_046546475.1). Lineage (NCBI taxonomy): Bacteria > Bacillati > Actinomycetota > Actinomycetes > Pseudonocardiales > Pseudonocardiaceae > Pseudonocardia > Pseudonocardia phyllosphaerae. The sequence continues at coordinate 370,372 of NZ_JBKGXS010000001.1, read as the reverse complement.
TCCCGGATCGGTGGGTTGCAGGTGCGTGTGGACGTCCCGATCGAAGGGGAGACGACGTGAGCGTCACCGAGGCACGTGGCCCGGCGGCCGCCCGGCCCGCGGTCCGGCAGATCCGGATCGTGCTGGTCGACGACCACTCGATCATGCGACAGGGCCTGCGGGCGGTGCTGGAACGCGAGGACGACCTGCGCGTCGTCGGCGAGGCGGGCAGCGGACCGGAGGCCTACGCGGCCGTCGACGCCGGCCGGCCGCAGGTGGTGCTGCTCGACCTCAAGCTCGCGTCCGGGCCGCAGACCGACGGGCTCGACGTGTGCCGCCGACTCTGCGCGGAGCATCCGGGCATCGGCGTGCTGGTGCTGACGACGTTCGCCGAGGACCGCCTGGTCGTCGAGTCGGTGCAGGCCGGCGCGCGGGGCTACGTGGTCAAGGACGTCGACACCACCGAGCTCGTACGCGCGATCCGTGCGGTGTCCCGCGGGGAGAGCGCCTTCGACGCGCGGTCGGCGTCGGCGATGGTGCGGTCACTGTCGGGCGGGATGCCGGACCGGGAGCGGCTCACCGACCGCGAGCTCGACGTGCTGCGGCTGCTCGCCCGCGGGCTGTCCAACCGCGCGATCGGCGCGGAGCTGTTCATCTCCGAGACGACGGTGAAGTTCCACGTCGGCAACCTCATGCGCAAGCTGACCGTCTCGCGGCGCGCCGAGGCCGTCTACGCGGCGACCAAGCTCGGCCTGCTCTGACGCCGGTTTCACCGGGCACGGCCCCCGGTCGCTGCCCCGGGGCCGCGCGGCGCGTTCCGCGGAACGCGATTCGCTGCGCCGTTCGGCCGTCCGAGCTGCGGCGTCCGGCCGAAATTCGCGTTCCGCGGAACGCGATCCGCACCCCGCGGCTCTCGGACGGACCGAAAGTGTCGGACCTCGGCCGCACACTCGCCGAACATGAGTTCGACACGAGGAGCACCGCGATGGCCACCGATACGCCCACCGCCGATCAGCCCGAGCTACCCGCCGGCGCACGCACCCCCGGCCCGCCCGCCGGCGCAGCGGCCACCCAGACACCGACTACCGAGGCACCGACTACCGAGGCACCGACTACCGAGGTGCCGGGCGCCGAGGTGCCGGACACCGAGCCCGCACCCGTCACAGCCGGGGTACCGCCGCTTCCTGAGCTGAGCATCGACGCGCTGGAGTCGGAGCTGCTCGGGCTCGCCGGGCACATCGCCGCGGCAGAGTGCCGTTTCCTGCGGCTGCTCGCCGAGTTCGACCGGCGCGACGGCTGGGCCGGCGTCGGGGTGCGGTCGTGTGCGCACTGGCTGTCCTGGCGCGCCGGGATGAGCCTGCGGACCGCGTCCGAGCACCTGCGCGTCGCGCATGCGCTGGCGAGACTCCCGCAGGTCACCGAGGCCTTCGCCGCCGGACGGATCTCCTACTCGAAGGTCCGTGCCATCACCCGGCTGGTCGGGGCCGACGACGCCGTCCTCGAACGCCTCGCCGAACAGATCGAGGCCACCCGAACCAACCCCGCCACCGCAACCGACGAGAGCGCAACCGCCGATCCCGACGACACCGACGACCCCGCGGCCGGTGCCGACGACCCGCACCACGACCCCCACGCCGCGGCCACGGACACGGACACACCGGCGCCTACCGACGCGCCTGCTCCTACCGGCACGCCCGATCCCGCCGACGCACCCGGTCCCGCCGACGCACCCGGTCCGGCCGAACCGGCTTCCGGACAGGAACAGCCCGCGCCGTGGTCCGTCCCGTCCGTCGCGCCCCGGGAGGTCTCCGAACAGACGCTGGTCGACCTCGCCCTGTCGAGCACGGCGAGCCACGTCGAGAAGCTGGTCCGCCAGGTGCGGCGCAGCTGTGCGTCCCCGGTCGACACCGCCGCCCGGCGCAGCCTGAACTGGTACTACGACGCCGACGGCACCCTGGTCCTGCGCGGCCGTTTCACACCCGACGACGGCGCCGCGCTCGTCGCCGCGCTCGAGGCCCTGTGCACCGAGCCGCTGCCGCCGCCGATCGGCCCGTCCGGCCCCGCCGACGGCAACAGCGGAAACCCGGCCTCCGGCGACAGCGAAAACCCGGCCTCCGGCGACGGCGAGAACACCACCACCGGCGACGAGGACCCTGCCGACCTCGAGCACCGTGCCCGTGAACAGGAGCCCGGGCCCACCACCGACTCGCTCGCCGCCCGGCGCGCCGACGCCCTGGTCACGCTGGCCACACGGCACTCGGCGGCCCCGGAGCCGTCCGTCGCACGGGGTGCCGCGCAGTTCGTCGTCCACCTCGACGTCGCCACCGGGACGGCACGGATCCAGGGCGGCCCCGAGCTCGCGCCGACGACCGCGGAGCGCCTCGCGTGTGACGCCCGCGCCCGGATCCTGCTCGACGACCGGAGCCGCAACCGCCTCTACCTCGGTCGGCAACGGCGTCTCGCGAGCCCGGCCCAGATCGCCGCGCTCACCGCCCGGGACGCCGCGGACGGCGGTGGCTGCCGGTTCCCGGGGTGCGACCACGTCCGGTACCTGCACGCCCACCACGTCGTGCACTGGCTGCGGGGCGGCCCGACGGACGTCGACAATCTCGTCCTGCTCTGCAGCCATCACCACCGGCTGGTGCACGACCACGGGTACCGGATCCGGGCGCTCCCCGGCGGCCGCTGGGCGTTCGAACGACCGGACGGCACCCCGGTGCCTGCCGTACCCGTTCCGCTGACCGGCGCAGACAAGGGCGTCATCGAGATCAACATCAGGGAGGGCCTGCGGATCGACGACGAGACCCTCACCCCCGACTGGTACGGCGAGCCTCTCGTCGCCGAGCCGATCCTCGATGCGCTGCTGCCTCCGATCCCACGGTCGACCGCGGCCTGAGCGGCGGACCCGCCACCGGGGTCGGCCACCTCGGCCGACCGTCGAACGGCCCGCCCCGGCGAACGGCCCTCCCGGCTGTCGGACCGCCCCGGCGAACGGCCCGCCCCGGCGATCCCGACCACCCCGACCGCGTTCCGCGGAACATCTCGCCCTGCAGCCGACCGGCCGCAGCCCGCCCCGGCCGAGCCGCGCGCACGGCACCCGGTAGACAGGGCCGATGCGCTGGTACGCCGAACGTCCCGACCGGCTCGTGCGGCAGGTCGTCGCCGACGCGGCCGCCCTGGTGTGGGCGGTGCTCGCCGTCGTCGCGGGGATGGCCGCACGCAGCGGGCTCAACGCCCTGCGCGAGCCCGGCGAGGCGCTGGTCGGCGCCGGTGACCGGGCCGTCGGGACGCTGTCCGGCCTGGCCGGTGCGGTCGCCGGGATCCCGTTCGTCGGCGGCGACCTGGCCCGCGCCCTGGATCCGGTCGCGTCGACCGGGTCGCAGCTCGCGAGCGCCGGGCGGGACTTCGCCGGGACCGTCGAGACCATCGCGGACTGGTCCGCGGTGGTGCTGCCGTTGCTCCTGGTGCTCCCGCTGCTGCTGGGCTGGTTGCCGCTGCGGCTGCGCTACGCGCGCCGGGCCGGTGCCGCCGTCGCCGCCCGCGACACCGCGCCCGACCTGCTCGCCGTCCGGGCGCTGACCCGCGTCCCGGTGCGGACGCTGACCCGTGTCGCCCCGGACCCGGCCGCGGCGTGGCGCTCCGGTGACCCGCAGGTCGTCGCCCGGCTGGCGGATCTGGAGCTCGCCGACCTCGGCCTGCGCCGCACCCGCAGCTGATGCCGTACCTGCAGCCGGGCGGCGGGGTCCGGCCGGGCGACGGGCTCACTCCTCCCGGTCGGGCGAGCTCGCGTGCGCCCAGTACCGGCGCGGAATCCGGCCCGCGTGCCGCGCGTCCCAGCCGGCCTCGACGGCGCCGCGCATCGCGGAGGCCATCCGGGCCGGGTCCGCTGCGCGGGTGACGGCGGTCGCGAGCAGCACCGCGTCGCAGCCGAGCTCCATGGCCAGTGCCGCCTCGGACGCGGTGCCGATGCCGGCGTCGAGCACCACGGGCACCCCGGCGCCGTCGACGATCATCTCGATGTTGTGCGGGTTGCGGATGCCCAGCCCGGTGCCGATCGGCGACCCGAGCGGCATGACGGCGGCGCACCCGGCCTGCTCGAGCTTGCGGGCGAGCACGGGGTCGTCGTTGGTGTAGGGCAGCACGGTGAACCCGTCGTCGACGAGCTGCTCCGCGGCGTCGAGCAGCTCGATCGGGTCGGGCAGGAGCGTCCGCTCGTCGGCGACGACCTCGAGCTTCACCAGCTCGGTCTCCAGGGCCTCGCGAGCCATCCGCGCGGTCAGCACGGCCTCGGCCGCGGTACGGCATCCGGCGGTGTTGGGCAGTACCCGGATGCCGAGGCGGCGCAGCAGCTCGAGCAGCCCGGTCCCGCCACCGACGTCGACGCGGCGCAGCGCCACGGTCGTCAGCTCGGTCCCGGACGCGACGAGCGCCCGCTCCAGGATCTCCAGGTTCGCGGCGCCGCCGGTCCCCATGATCAGCCGTGAGTCGAAGACGTGGTCCCCGACGGTGAGCTTGTCCATCGTCATCCTCCCTGCACGGCGGTGAGCACCTCGACCTGCGCGCCGTCGGCCGGACGGGTGTCCGCCCACGCGGTCCGCGGTACCACCTGACCGTCGAGCGCGACGGCGATGCCGCGCTCGGGCATGCCGGCCGCGGCGAGCACCTCGGCCAGCGTCGGCTCGCCGTCGACGTCGCGTGCCTCGCCGTTGAACACGATCCGCATGTCAGTTCCCTTCCTGCGAGAGCAACGCCGGCGCCGGAGCCCCGGCCCCGGACACCGCAGCCCCGGACCCCGCGGCCACGAACCGCTGCGGGTCGGCCGCGCGCGCCACCTCGGGGACGACACCGCCACCCAGCAGCGCGCCGACGGTGGCGGCGGTGACCGGCACCAGCAGCATCCCGTTGCGTCCGTGCCCGGTCGCGGCGATCAGGCCCTCCGGCCCGATGCGTCCGATCAGCGGCAGGTTGTCGCGGCTGCCCGGACGCAGCCCGGCCGCCGTCTCGGTCAGCTCGTACTCGGCGATCCCGGGCAGGATCCGTTCCGCGTCGCGGAGCAGGTCCCGCACCCCACCGACGGTGACGGTGGTGTCGAAGCCGTTCTCCGCGGTCGTCGCGCCGACGACGAGGTCGTGGCCGGGCGCGTTCCGCGGAACGCAGTAGACGGGGCGGCCGTCGACCAGCGCCCGCACCGTGCGCGACGGCGGCGGCAGCGCTCCCGCCCGCCGGGTCAGGCGCAGGATCTCGCCCTTGACCGGGCGGATCAGGCCGTCCAGCGCGGGGTGCAGCGCCGAGGACCACGCCCCGGCCGCGATCACCACGGCGTCGGCGGGCACCGCGGCAGGCTCCCCGGCGAGGGACACGCCGGTCACCCGGGCGCCGTCGTCGTGGACGGCGGTCACGGCGCGCTCGTCGAACAGCACGCCCGCCCGCTCGCAGGCGCGGCGCAGTGCGGCGAGCAGCAGCCGGTTGTCCACCGACGGGTCGCCGGGCACCGCGATGCCGCCGCGGACGTCCGGGCCGAGCGCCGGTTCACGTCGCCGCAGCTCGCGGCCGGTCAGCGACTCCACCGGGCGGCCGAGGGTCTTCAGGTATGCGGCGAGCGCGGTCAGCTCGTCGCGGTCTCCCGCCCCGGTGGCGACGACGACGGTGCCGTCGGGCTGCAGCCCCGCATCGGTCCCGGCGTCGGCGGAGAGCGTCTCGGCGAACTCCGGCCAGCGCGCGACCGAGTCGAGCCCGAGCGCGAGCAGGTCCTCCTCGCCGGGCCACGCCTCGGTGACCGGTGCGAGCATCCCGCCGGCGACCCGCGACGCACCGGACCCCGGGGCGGGGTCGTACACCGTGACCGTCCAGCCCGCCCGGGCCGCCTCGCGGGCGGCGGACAGGCCGATGACGCCGCCGCCGACGACGGCCAGCCGTTCGTTCATGACACCTCACTCCCTGCGCCGGCATGACCCGGATCAGGTTCGACGGTCGGGACCCGGCCAGGTCCCCTCTCAGCCCGCTGCGGCGGGCTCCCGTGGCTCTCACACAGTTCTCGTCCCTGCGGGGTCCACGGTACGCCGTACCCTGCGCGCCGTGCCCCACACCGATGTTCCCAGCAGCGATCGCACACCCCGCCCGACCACCCGGGACGAGCGCGCCCGCCGGCTCGCCGACTCCCGGCTCTACCTCTGCACCGACGCCCGCACCGACCGCGGCGATCTCGCCGAGTTCGCCGACGCGGCGCTGGCCGGCGGCGTCGACATCGTGCAGCTGCGGGACAAGGGAGGCCCGGACGGCCCGCTGGAGGCCACGGCCGAGCTGGCCGCATTGGAGATCCTCGCCGACGCCTGTGCGCGGCACGGTGCGCTGCTCGCGGTGAACGACCGGGCCGACGTCGCGCTGGCCGCCGGCGCCGACGTCCTGCACCTCGGCCAGGACGACCTTCCGGTGGCGTGGGCGCGCCGCGTCGTCGGCGACGACGTGCTGCTCGGCCGCTCCTCGCACAGTGCCGAGGAGACCCTGGCCGCCGCCGACGAGGACGGCGTCGACTACTTCTGTGCCGGCCCCTGCTGGCCGACGCCGACCAAGCCCGGCCGCCCCGCACCGGGCCTCGACCTGGTGCGCACCGTTGCCGCCCGCGGCCCGGAACGGGTCTGGTTCGCGATCGGCGGGATCGACGAGGAGCGCCTCGACCAGGTGCTCGACGCAGGCGCGAGCCGGATCGTCGTCGTCCGCGCGATCACCGAGGCCGACGACCCGCGGGCCGCCGCGGAGCGGCTCCGGGCCCGGCTGACCGGCTGACACACCGGCCGGCGGACCGCGGCGGGCCGGTGGACGGGTGTGCGGGTCGGCCGGGCGTGCGGCTCAGTTCTGGCCGGACCCCGAGCCACCCTGCGAGCCGGAGCCGCCCTGCGAGCCCGAGCCGCCCTGCGAGCCCGAGCCGTTCTGCCCACCGGAACCGCCCTGCCCGGAACCGGACCCCGAGTCGCCGGAACCCGAGCCGGAGCCCGAGTCGCCGGAGCCAGAGCCCGAGCCGGAGTCACCCGATCCGCTCTGGCCCGGCTTCGGCTCGCCGGACGGGAGGACCTTGTTCAGGCCGTCCTGCAGCGGGTTGCTCCCGGAGGAGTCGCCGTTCGAGTTCGACTCACCGGTGCTGCCCGAGCCGCCGGAGTCCGACTCCGACGTCGACGAGGAACCCGACTCCCCCGAGTCCGAGCTCGACGAGGTGGACCCCTCGTCGCCGGAGCTCTTCTTCTCGCCGCCGCCGTGCACGACGTTGCCGATCGAGGTGCCGGTGTGGCCGCCGGTGATCGTCGAGCCCTTCACGAACTCTATGCCGGTGACCAGGAACATCGCGACGGCGAACGCGATCAGCGCACCGATCCCGGCGATGATCGCGTTGCGGCGGCTCATCCGGAACCGGCCGAGGAAGCCGCTCCCCTTCGACCCGCCGCGGGTCCCGGCCTGCGGGGCACCGAGCATGACGGTCTCGTCACCGGGCGGCGCGGACGCGGCGCCGACGCCGCCGACGGCGCCGTCGCGCCGGTGGCCCTCCCCGGTGCGGTGTTCATGGCCGGGGCGGCCGCGCAGCCCGACGGCCTTGGCCTTGTCCTTGAGCTCCATGCTCTGCTCGATGCCGCGGGTGAAGAACGTCGTCGCGAGGGTGGTGATGACCGAGCCGAGCGCGGCACCGAGCACCGTGCCGACCGCACCGAGGAACGACCCCAGGATCGCGGTGACGACGGCGGCGCCCGCACCGGCGACGATCTTCGTCGGATTGATCTCGTTCTTCAGCGTCTTCGGCTGATCCGCCGATGCCGATGCCGATGCCGGCGCCGACGCCGGGGTGCGCGGCGCGGCGGCGGGCGGCGTACCCGGTGGGACGCCGGGGTCTCGGCGGATCCCGTCGGCGGGCGCCCCCGGCATGGGCGTCCCGGGCATCGGGGCGCCCGGCATCGGCCCACCGCGCTGCGGCGGACCGGGCTGCTGCGGACCGGGCTGCTGCGGCGGAACAGGCTGCTGCGGACCGGGCTGCTGCGGCGGAACAGGCTGCGGAGCACCGGGCTCGGGCGGACCCGCGGGCCGGGCCCGCCGTGTCGCGTGCTCGCCCTCCGGCGCCCAGGAGTTCCGCGGGCCGGGCGGGGCGGTGCGGTTCGGCGGCCGGCTCGCCGCCTGCCGGCGCGGCTGCGGCACCGACGCGTCGGCCTCGGCGGTGCGACCGTGGGAGGGACGGGGGGCGGCGGGGCCGGGGCGGTCCGGGTCGTCGCCGTGGGCGGCGTTCCGGCCGTACTCCGGGCGGCTCTGCTGTGCCATGGCTCCTTGCAGGGGGCGCGAGAGGGATCGGGCGGCTACTACGGGGAACGTCCGAGGCCCCTCGGACGCACCCGATGATCAACGGTTGTCGCGACCGTCACACGATCCGGGGAACATCCCGGTGAAAGTCCCGGTGAAAGTCACGGAGTGATCACGATGATAGCGACACCCCCTGTTGCGATTCGTCACCGGGGGTGACGCACTCCCGGGTGATCAGCGGGCAGCGCCGTACGCAGCAACGGCCAGGACACGACCACGCTCAGCGTCACCAGCACCGGGCTCAGCACGGTCCGCGCGAGCCCGAGCAGGAACGTCTGGTCGGCGGCCCACAGCGGCACGAACACGCCGATCCGTACGACGTACTGCGCCACCCACGCCCACGACGCCCGCTGGTAGCCGCGCAGCAGGTCCGGGTCCCGGCGCCACCGCGTCTTCTGCCCCAGCAGCCCGCCGACGACGAGCCCCAGCAGCGGCCACCGCACGACGATCGAGATCGCCCACACCAGCGCGCTCGCGACGTTGGAGATGATCTGCAGCAGGAAGAAGTCCGCGGCCCGGCCGGTGTAGAGCGCCACCGCCGACGCGGCCACGACCCCGGCCAGCCCGAGCAGCACCGCCCGCGGCCTGCGCCCCTGCCGCCACCGCCACACCGCGACCAGCGCCCCGGCGACGACCGCGGCACCGGCCGCCCAGCGGATCGGCACCGCCGACCCGGCGAGGCCCGCACCGAGCCAGGCGAGCACGAAGGCCACGACCGGGACCGACGCGTCGACGGCGCCGGCCCGTCCACCCAGCAGCTCGCCGAGACCGGGATCCGGCGGTCGGACCGGGGCGGCACGCGGGGCGGGGTCGGGGCTCACCCCCTAAGGGTGCCCTATCCCGCGGGTGCCGGTCGACGTAACGGTGACCGGCACCCGCGGAGGACGCACGCACACGCCCGGGCAGGGCCTCAGCGCACCGGGGTGAAGTCCCGCGAGCCGATGTGGGCCGGCCGGGGCCGCGGTGCGGAGAAGGGCTGCACGCAGGTGTTCTCGACGCTGTTGAACACGAGGAAGATGTTCGAGCGCGGGAACGGGGTGATGTTGTCCCCCGAGCCGTGCATGCAGTTCGAGTCGAAGAACGTCGCGCCGCCTGCGTCACCGGTCATCATCGCGATGCCGTGCCGCTGCGCCAGCTTGGAGATCGAGTCCGTGTCCGGCGTGCCGATCTTCTGCTCCTTGAGCGACTCGAGGTGGTAGTCCTCGGGTGTCTCGCCGACGCAGGACACGAACGTCCGGTGCGAGCCCGGCATGATCATCAGGCAGCCGTTGAACGCGTGGTTGTCGGTCAGCGAGATCGAGCAGCTCACCGCGCGCGGGCCGGGCATGCCGTCCTCGGCGTGCCAGGTCTCGAAGTCGGAGTGCCAGTAGAAGCCCCCGCCGCCGAAGCCGGGCTTGTAGTTGATCCGGCTCTGGTGGACGTAGACGTCGGAGCCGAGGATCTGGCGGGCGCGGGACAGCACGCGCTCGTCGCGGACGAGGCGGCCGATCGCGTCGGAGATGCGGTGCACCTCGAAGATCGAGCGCACCTCTTCGGAGGACTTCTCGATGATGCAGCGCTCGTCGGCGCGGACCTGCGGGTCGGACGCCAGGCGGTCCAGCTCGGCGCTGTACTCGGCGACCTCCTCGGCACTCAGCAGGCCCGGCACCTGCACGAACCCGTCACGGGCGTGCGCGTCGAGCTCCTGGGCGCCGAACATCCCGGCCCCTGCGCGATCACCCCAGACGGTGGGCTCGGCCCGGTCGATGAAGGCCGGGACCTGTGAGACACGGGTCGGGTAGCGGTCGGTGACGTTGCTGAGACGAGTCAGGTCGCCACGGCCGACGAGAGCGGTCATTCGATGTCCTCCTGTATCGGCGGATGCGGTGGTCGCGGTTCCTTTCCACGAAGGTCTGGCTTCTTCAGACCACGAGGGGCGTTCCCGCCGTAACACGGCGGAAACGCCCCTCGTGGTGATTCGCGGTACCGGCTCGTCGCCGGTGCGCCGCTCAGTCCTCGGTGATCAGCGGGTACACGCCGTTCTCGTCGTGGACCTCACGGCCGGTCACCGGCGGGTTGAACACGCAGACGGTCTTCATCAGCGTCTTCGGGCGGAGCTGGTGCTTCTCGTTGCCGCTCAGCACGTAGATGGACCCCGGCGCCAGCTGGTAGGTGACGTCGTTGTCCTTGTCGTAGAGCTCGCCCTCGCCCTCGGTGATGAAGACGGCCTCGATGTGGTTCGCGTACCAGAAGTCGTTGATGGTGCCCGGCTGGAGCACCGTCTCGTGCACGGAGAACCCGACACCGTCCTTGGCGAGGACGATGCGCTTCGAGCGCCACTGCTTGTTGTCGGACTCGACGTCGCGCTCGGTGTCGGTGATCTCGTCGAGAGTGCGGACGATCATTGCGGTATCAGCTCCCGGTGACAGTACGTACGGACTCGGCGATGATCGCAAGTCCTTCGTCCAGCTCGTCATCGGAGGTCGTCAGCGGCGGCAGCAGCTTGAGGACCTGGTCCTGCGGGCCTGCGGTCTCGAGCAGCAGACGGTGCTGCTCGAAGGCCTTCGCGGCGACCTCCTCGGCCAGTCCGTCCTGCTGGAACTGGATGCCCCGGGCCATGCCGCGACCCTTCTGGAAGCACTCCACGGTCGGGCTGGTCTCGGAGACGATCGCGTTGAACGCCTCCTCGATCTTCTCGCCCTTGCGGATCGTCTGCTTCTCGAAGGCGTCGTCGGTCCACCAGGTCTGCAGCGTCTTGGTGGCCGTGACGAACGCGGGGTTGTTGCCGCGGAAGGTGCCGTTGTGCTCGCCGGCGCCCCACTGGTCCAGCTCCGGCTTGATGAGCACCAGCGCCATCGGCAGTCCGTAGCCGGAGATCGACTTGGAGATCGTGACGATGTCGGGCTGGATGCCTGCGGCCTCGAACGAGAAGAACGGGCCGGTCCGGCCGCAGCCCATCTGGACGTCGTCGACGATCATCAGGATGCCCTTGCGCGTGCACAGCTCGCGCAGGCCCTGCAGCCACTCGACGCGGGCCGGGTTGAGCCCGCCCTCACCCTGCACGGTCTCGACGATGACCGCCGCCGGGTCGTTCAGGCTGGAGCCGCTGTCGTCCAGCACCTTCTCGAACCAGAGGAAGTCGGGGAACTTGCCCTCGAAGTAGTTGTCGAAGGGCATCGGCGTCGAGTGCACCAGCGGGATGCCGGCGCCGCCGCGCTTCATCGAGTTACCGGTCACCGACAGCGCGCCCAGCGTCATACCGTGGAACGCGTTGGTGAAGTTGATCATCGCCTCGTTGCCGGTGATCTTCCGGGCGAGCTTCAGCGCGGCCTCGACGGCGTTCGCGCCGGTCGGGCCGGGGAACTGGACCTTGTAGTCCAGGTTCCGCGGCCGCAGGATGATGTCCTCGAACGCGGTCAGGAACTCACCCTTGGCCACGGTGTACATGTCCAGGCCGTGGGTGATTCCGTCCCGGGTCAGGTAGTCGATCAGCGCGGGCTTCAGCTCGTCCGGGTTGTGCCCGTAGTTCAGGGCTCCGGCGCCACCGAAGAAGTCCAGGTAGCTGTTGCCGTCGACGTCGGTCAGGCGGCTGCCCTTGGCCGTGTCGAAGACGACCGGCCAGTTGCGGCAGTAGCTGCGAACCTGGGACTCGAGGTCCTCGAAAACGGTCACGTGGTCTCACCCTCTGTCTTCTGCGCTCCGGGGGCGGAGGCGATCGGGCCGATGCGGTACAGGTGCTCCGGCTCGTGCTCGTCACCGAGCAGGTCCGGACCGAAGAGGTCCTCCCGCTCGATCGTCGTGGCGTGTCGTTCGGCGAACTTCGTGAAGAGCCGGATGGACGACGCGTTGTCCGGCGTGATCGTCGTTTCCATCCGGGTGACGCCGGCACCGGCGACGGCCTGGTCCCAGGCGGCGTCGAGCAGGCGCCCGGCCAGCCCGGCCCCGCGCGCACGCCCGTCCACGCACACCTGCCAGATCATCAGGGTGTCCGGGGCGTCCGGGCGCAGGTAGCCGGTGACGAAGCCGACGGCCTCGCCGTCGTCGCGGCGGGCGATGGCCGAGGTACCCGCGAAGTCACGGGACCACAGGACGTAGGCGTAGCGGGCGTTGGCGTCCAGCGTCTGCGACTCGACCGCGAGTCGCCACATGTCCACACCGTCGGCCGGCACGGGAGCACCGATCTCGTACGAATGGTCTCCGTCGGCGTCGCACGGTGGGGGTGCGGACGCCCGAGGCTCGGCGTGCTCGGGTGCGATCATGAACGACGAGGTTAACGGCGCGCGCCCTCGATCGCAGCCCCTGACCGGCCCGGCCACCCCCCTGAGCTGGGATTCCCGTGATCCGGGTCATGCCGGGGGCCGTTCCGCGCGGATCATGTGTCCGCCCTGCTGACGGGCCGTTCGCGGCCGCCGGCGGAGATCGACGCGGGGTCCGCCGGACAGCGGAACGACCGGCCGACGTGGCGTGTGCCACGCTGCGCGACGACGGCGCGCCGATCGGGACACCCGGCCGTGTCCCGCTCGGCCGTTCGTGCGGATGCACTTGCATGTGCACGGATCGGGAGCCACGATGGAGTCTCGCCGCAGCCCGCCCGGAGGAGAGACCGTGTCGGTTCCGTCCGTCAGCTCACGGCTGCGTTCCGCCGGGGTCGCGTCCGGCTCGATCCCCGCCCAGCAGTCCGGCGACCGCGCGCCCGCACAGCACGCGACCGTGACGTGCGCCCGCGACGGGCTCAGCCACTCGGTGCCGCACGCGGTACTGGCCGAGTCGCTCGCGTCCGGGACCGGGCAGCTGTCGGCGGTCTGCGGGCACCTCGTGCTGCCCGCCTCGCTCGCCTCGCCCCCGGGGAGCCACTGCCCGCTGTGCACGGCGGCGGTCGAGCCCCCGCGCCGGGAGCCGCGCCGCCGTATGTGGCGCTGAGCGCTCACCGTCCGCCGGTGACGTCCAGGATCGCGCCGGTCACGTAGCTCGCCTCGTCCGAGAGCAGCCAGGCGATCGCCGGAGCCACCTCGTCGGCCCGCCCCGCGCGGCCCATCGGGATCGCCGGCGCCATCCGCTCGGCCCGTCCGGGCTCACCGGCGCGGCGGTGGAAGTCGGTGTCCAGCAGGCCCGGACGGACGGCGGCGACGCGGATGCCGTCGTCGGCGACCTCCTTGGCCAGGCCCACGACCAGGGTCTCGACGCCGGCCTTGGCGGCGGCGTAGTCGTTCCACTCGCCGGGTGAGCCCAGCACCGCGGCCCGCGAGGTCACGTGCACCAGCGCGCCGCCGGAACCGCCGTGCCGCGGCGCGAGCCGCCACACGGCCTCCCGTGAGCAGAGCAGCGCCGAGCGCAGGTTCAGCGCGACGACCTCGTCGATCCGGTCGTCGGTCATGTCCTCCAGCCGCTGCCGCGACGGCGCCCCACCCGCATTGACCACCACCCCGGTCAGCGGCGACGGCAGCGTGCCTGCCGCGTCGAACAGGCGGGCGACGTCCTCGGAGCGGGTGACGTCCGCGGCAACCGGCAGGGCCTGCACACCGCAGGAACGGCAGTCCGCCGCGACCGCCTCGGCCTCGTCGGGCGAGGCCAGGTGCCCGACGACGACGTCCCGGCCCCTGGCGGCGAGCAGCCGTGCAGTGGCCGCCCCGACACCCCGGCTGGCGCCGGTGACGAGGACGGCCCCGGAGGAGAACGAGGTCAGGAGCGGGTCTCGGTCTGCGGCGCGCTGCTGTGCTCGGCGGTCTGCGCCTGCACCGGACGGGCCTGCTCGACGGCGGGAGCCTGCGTCGTCTCCTCGGCACGGTCCCCGCTGCGGTCGTCCTTGAGGCCACGCATCTCGCTCTGCAGGATCCGCGACGACCGGCCCAGCGACCGCGCCATGTCCGGCAGCTTCTTCGCACCGAACAGCAGGACCAGCACGACCAGGACGATCAGCCAGTGCGTGGGGCTCATCGCGCCCATGGAATCTCCTCACGTCGGACCACCGGGGAGATCCGGCGGCGATGCCTGTCTCTTCCAGGCACAACGAGACGATCCCCCCTGGGGGTTCGCCGCCGCAACCCACCCCCCGTGAATACCCCGCGGATACCACCGGGGAGTCATGGACATCGCGGCGCGGGGCCTGTTGAGTGATCCACGGACGGCGGCACCGAGGCCGCCCGGCGAAGGAGCGGTTCTCATGGTTCCCCCGACCGCGGCGGCCACGATCCCGGCGGCGCTCGAGCCCGTCGACCTGCGCAGGTTCCCGCTGCACCGGCCCGGCTCCCCCGAGTGGGACGACGCCGTCGCCACTGCCCGCGCCGGCCTGGCCGACGACGGCTGCGCGGTGCTGACGGGCTTCGTCCGCGCCTCCTGGCGGGATCGGCTGCGCGCCGAGGGCGAGCGGATCGCGCCGCGGGCGCACTACGAGACCCGCACCGTGAACGTCTACAACACCGAGCCCGACGACGAGGTGCCCGACGACCACCCCGCGCGGGTACCGCTGCAGCGCGGCAACGCCTTCGTCGCCCGCGACCGGATCCCCGGCGACCTGCTCGTGCACCGGCTCTACACCGAGCCCGCGTTCCGGGCGTTCCTCGCGGCCTGCGTCGGGGCCGGGGAGCTGCACGAGCTGGCCGACCCGCTCGCCGGGCTCTGCCTCAACGTCGTCCCGCCGGGGCGGGAGCACCCGTGGCACTTCGACACCAACGAGATCGCGATCAGCCTGCTGACCCGCGCGTCCGACGCGGGCGGCACGTTCGAGTACCACCCCGACATCCGCTCGGCGGGTGCGGAGAACACCGCCGGTGTCACCGAGGTGCTCGCCGGGCGGGACCGCGACCGGGTCCGGCGCCTCGACCTGCGGTGCGGGGACCTGCAGCTGTTCCGCGGCCGGTTCTCGCTGCACCGGGTCACCGAGGTCGGCGGCAGCCGCGCCCGGCACACCGCGATCTTCTCCTACAGCACCCGCCCGGGGGTGGTGGGCACCGCCGTCCGGACCCGTCAGCTCTTCGGCCGGACACTGCCCGAACACGGGGGGTCGCGCTCCGCGCCCTCCGACGGACTGCTGGACTGACGTGGCCACGAGCACCGTCGCCGTACGCGGAAGGATCACGCCATGACCGACGTCCCGGCCACGTTCGCCGGTGAGGACGAGCTGCCGAAGGTGCCCGTCCCGACCCTGGCCGCGTCGGTGGACCGCTTCCTGGAGTGGTGCGCCCCGCTGCTCACCGCCGACGAGTACGCCCGCACCGAGGCCGCCGCCCGCGAGCTGCTCACCCCCGGCGGCACCGCGGAGACGCTGCAGGCCGACCTGCTGCGGTTCGACACCGAGCCCACCACGTACAGCTGGCTCGACGAGTTCTGGCCGTCGCGCTACCTCGGCCGCCGGGACCGGATCGCGCTCAACGCGAACTTCTTCTTCCTGTTCGGCCCCGGCGACACCACCGACCCGTGCGAGCGGGCCGCGCAGCTCGCCCTCGCCGCGCTCGGGCACAAGCACGACCTCGACACCGGCGGGTTCCCACCGCTGGTCAACCGTGGTGTGCCGCAGTCGATGGAGCAGAGCAAGCACCTGTTCTCCACGACCCGGATCCCGGGCGAGGAGCAGGACACCGTGCGCACCCCCTGGTCGGACGACTGGCCCGGACCGAGCACCGAGCGGCACGTCGTCGTGTTCTGCCGGGGCCGCGTCTTCCGGCTCGACGTGCTCGGCCCGGACGGCGTCCCGCACACCGTCGACGAGATCGCCGAGGCGCTGCGGCTGGTCCGCGGCGCGCACCCGTCCCGGGCCGCCGTCGACGATGCGGTGGGGTCGCTGACCACACTGGCCCGCGCCGAGTGGGCCGGGGTGCGGGCCCGGCTGACCGGGCTCGACCCGGCCAACGCCGAGGCCGTGGACCTGATCGAGCGGGCGCTGTTCGCGATCGACCTCGACGACGCCGACCCGGAGACCTCCGACGACCCGGAACAGGCGGCCTGCCGGACGCTGCTCGCCGGCGACTCGGGGAACCGCTGGTTCGACAAGGCGCTGTCGATCGTCGTCCTGCCCGACGCCCGGGCCGGGGTGAACATCGAGCACTGCGAGCTCGACGGCACCACGATCCTCACCCTGGTCGACGCGATGTTCGCGCACTCCGCGGCCGAGCACGCCGAGCGGGCCGGCGCCCGCGCGCAGGGTGTCCCGGAGCCGGTCGAGCTGGGCTTCCTCCTCGACGACGACCTGCGCGCCACGATCGTCCGCGCGCACGACGAGTTCGCCGCGTTCCTCGACGCCACCGCCACCGAGCTGGTCCCGATCGAGGACTTCGGCGCCGACGACGCGAAGGCCCTGAAGTGCTCGCCGGACGCGTTCGTCCAGCTGGCCTACCAGCTCGCGCACCGGCGGGCGAAGGGCGTCACCGGCGCCACCTACGAGTCGATCGCGACCCGCCAGTTCCGGCACGGCCGCACCGAGGCGATGCGCGTGGTGACCCCGGAGATCGTCGCGTTCGTGGACGCGATGCAGGACCCGGACGTCTCCGACGACGCGCGCCGCGACGCCTTCCGGGCCGCCGCGGCCGCGCACGGTGCGCGGGCGAAGCAGTGCCAGGCCGGGGACGCGCCGGAGCAGCACCTGTGGGAGCTGGAGTGGATCCAGCGTCGTCGGGGGGAGCAGCTGGGGGCGACAGACGCCCTGAGCGTCTTCGACTCGCCCGGCTGGACCGTCATGCGCGACGACTGGCTGTCGACCAGCTCGGCGCCGTCGGCGAACGTGCACTGGTTCGGCTTCGGGTCGACCGCGTCGCGCTGCATCGGCGTCGCCTACGTGCTGCTGCCCGACCGCTTCCACGTGCACCTGTCCACCCCCGCCGACCAGGCCGATGGCATGCACGCGTTCGCCCGGGAGCTGCGGGCCGCGGTCACCGAGCTGCGGAACCTGCTGGCCTGACCCCGCATCATGGGTGGCGTGGAACGCTTCCTGGTCACCGGCAGCTCCGGGCACCTGGGTGAGGCGCTGGTACGGACCCTGCGCGCCGACGGCGTGCCGGTCGTCGGGCTGGACGTGCGGCCGTCGCCGTGGACCGACGTCGTCGCGCCGCTGATCGAACGGGACGCGCTGCGCGCAGCCGTCGCCGGGGCCACGCACGTGCTGCACACGGCCACGCTGCACAAGCCGCACGTCGGGTCGCACAGCAGGCAGGACTTCGTCGACACCAACGTCTCCGGGACGCTCGCGGTGCTCGAGGAGTCCGCGGCCGCCGGGGTGCGGGGGGGTGGTGTTCACGTCGTCGACCAGCGCGTTCGGCCGGGCCCTCACCCCGGCACCGGGCGGGCCCGCGACCTGGATCGACGAGACCGTCGTGCCGCGGGTGCGCAACGTCTACGGCGCCACGAAGACCGCCGCCGAGGACCTGTGCGAGCTGGCGTCGCTCGATCCGGGGCTGCCGGTCGTGGTGCTGCGGACCTCACGGTTCTTCCCGGAGGCCGACGACCGCGACGACGTCCGCGCCCGGTTCGACGACACCGCACTCAAGCTCGTCGAGTTCTGCCACCGCCGGGTCGACGTCGCCGACGTCGTCTCCGCGCACCTCGCGGCCGCCCGCCGCGCTCCGGAGCTGGGCTTCGCCCGCTACGTCGTCAGCGCTCCGACCCCGCTGCGCCGTGACGACCTCGCCGAGCTGGGCCACGACGTCCCGGCCGTGCTGCGCCGCCGGGCGCCCGAGGTCGCCGCGGTGCTCGACGAGCGCGGCTGGGCGGCCCCGGCGGTGGACCGTGTCTACGACGCCTCCCGGGCCGTCGCCGAGCTGGACTGGGCACCGGTCTGGACCGCCGACGCCGTCGCCGGACGGGTGCGATCGGGGCTGCCGCCGCGCAGCCCGCTGGCCGACGCGGTCGGCGCGAAGGGCTATCACGCGCGTCCCACGGGCGTGTACACCACGTGATTCCGACTCACCGGGTCAGGTGACTCGGGGTCGAAAACGCTGACGGAACGGGTACGGACGGCGAAGGTGTGTCGGCACACGCGTCACAGCCGTATCGAGTCCGGAGGTCGTGATGACCGGTCCGCAGCAGTCCTGGCCCAGCCCTGCCCCGCGTGATGCGGGTGAGGGCCGGCCCTCACCGCGTCCGCGGCACGGGCGTCCCGACGAGGAGGGCGGCGCCGGGGTCGCGGAGGACTCCCTCCAGGAGGGCGGCTACCCCGACCTGCGGCAGCCGGGTCCGGTGGAGCGCCCGCAGCGGTCCGAGGACGGGCTCTACGGCGCCTACGGCACCGCGCGCGGGCACGGCGGGGAGCAGCAGGGCGGCTCGTTCCCCCAGGATGCGCCGCAGCAACAGCAGCAGCCGCCCGCGGACGCGGGTGGGTACGCCTCGTGGGCGCGCTACGGCGGCCCCGCCGGCGCCGACCGGCCCTACGACCAGGAGCGGGACGCGCAGCAGCCGTCGGCGTTCGCGGCGCCCACCCGTTACGACGAGCGCGGTGCCGCCGAGCCGGCGGGCGTGCCCCAGGTCGACGAGCAGCGGCTCGGAACGCGAGGCCCCGGGAACGGCCCCGATCACGGCGCAGCGCCCCCGCAGCAGCAGGGCTACGCGGGTCTTCCGGGCTACGGCGCGCAGCCGGACGCGGGCAGCGGCCAGGGTTACGCAGCCCGGCAGGGCTCCGCGGAACAGCAGGGCTTCCCGGACCAGCAGAGTTTCGCGGACCAGCAGAGCTACGCCGGGCAGCAGGGCTACGCGGGACAGCAGGGCTACGCGGGACAGCAGGGTTCCTCGCCGGAGCCCGACGCATCGGCCCGGCCGGGCACCGCCGAACGGCCGGACCCGACCGGCACGCCACCCCGCGGCGCGCAGCAACCCGGGACCGAGCAGTCCTCGGGCCCCGGGGCGGGTACCGCGGCCGCCGGGGCGGTCGGTGCCGGTGCCCTGGGTGCGGGCGCGGCCGCGTACGCCTCCCGCCGCGGCTCCGGCTCCGGGCACGACTCCGACTCCGGCTCGGGGCCCGGCTCCGCCTCCGACGCGGCCGGCGAGCCTCCGGAGCGGACGCCCGAGGGGGGCGCCCGCTCCGGACCCGCGGGCGACGAGACCGCCCGCTACGCCGACGTCCGGCCGGAACACGGCGCGGACGCGGCCACCACCGCGGTCCCGGCCGGCGACGAACGCACCCGGGCCGTCCCGGCCGACCAGGCGCAGCCCACCCGGCAGCAGCCGCAGCGCTTCGGGGAGCGCCGCCGCTCCGGCGACGCACCGGCCCCGACCGGCCCGGAAGGGTCCGGCGAGGCGACCACCGCGCTCCCCGCCCAGCGCGAGGCCGGCGAGGAGCAGCAGGGCCGGGGCCGCGGGTGGACCGTCGGCGACGCCGCCGCGGAACGGGGCCTGTCCCACAACGGGAACGGCAACGGTAAGGACCGGAAGGGCCGTGGCAGCTCGCGCAAGGACCGCCGCGTCGACCACCCGGCGCTCACCTGGCTGCGGGTGATCACCTACCTGCTGGTGTGCCTGTGCTGCCTGGTGTTCCTGGCGAGCTGCGTCTACGGCGTCCTGACGGTCATGGAGATGCGGCAGAACATGGGCGGCCTCGGCGGCGGCATGCCGTTCGGCCCCGGCGGAGGCATCCCGGGTCTGGGCGACTGACCGGCGCTCAGAGGCCCGCCACGACCTCCCGCAGCCGCACCTCGAACGCCTCGGGGTGCGTCGTGAAGCCGACGTGTCCGCCGGGGAAGGGCTCCGGGGACACGTCGAGGCGGGCCGCGAGCGCGCGGGAGGTGTCGTCGCACATCTGGCCGGCCGAGTCGTCGCCGATCCCGACGACGACCCGCCGGTCGGCCAGCACGTCGAGGTCCGGCGTCCAGCGGACCGTCTCGCGCATCTCGTGCAGGAAGAAGTGCCGCTCGTCGGGGTTCGGCCACCGCGCCCCGGCGTCGGGGGCTGGGTCGTCGGGGGCAGCGTCGTCGGGGGCGGAGTCGTCGGCGCCGGGCAGGCCGGTGCGGCCGGCCGGAGCGTCGTCGGGCGCGTCGTCCGGGCGTCCGGCCGGCAGGCCCGTCCCGCCCAGGAACAGGGTCCAGGCCGCGGCCGACCCCTCGTCGCGGTACGCCTGGATGATCTGCTCGGTGCCGAGTCTGCGCTCGGCGGCGTCGGGCAGCAGCTCCTCCAGCGGCGGCTCGTGCGCGATCACCGCACGCACCAGGTCGGGACGCTCCTGGGCCAGGGCGAGCGAGACGACCGCGCCGCCGCTGGAGCCGAGCAGCGTCGCCGGCCCCCTCCCGACGTGCTCGATCAGCGCCGCGAGGTCCGCGGCCCGGATCGGGACGGTCGAGTCGGCGTCCGGGTCGTCGGCCGGGCTGCGACCGGTGCCGCGCGGATCGAACGTCAGCACGGTGTGGTCGGCGGCCAGCCGGTCGGCGAGCGCGGCGAACCCGTCGGCACCCATCGGCGAACCGACGAGGGCGAGCAACGGACCGGTCCCGCGCACGTCGAACGCGATGCGCGCCCCGGGACGGTCGAACAGCTCGGTGGTCACAGGGACGGTCATGTCCTCATGGTGCCGCGGAATGGTGCCGCGGAATCGCGCCTAGAGTGGCGGGAAACCGACGGAACGGACGAAGTGCCCGTGAGAACCCGCGCCGCCCCCGTGCTGGGCGCCCTGCTCGCGCTCGTACTGCTCGCCGGCGGCCTCGTGTGGGTCGCGTCGAGCATCGAGGGCACCACCGGCGACGCGTGGGAGCTGCTGCACCCGCCGGAGCCGGAGCGGTGCACCGAGGACGACCCGACGTCGTCGGATCGACGGGCGTGCCTCACCCCGTCCACCTTGCGCCTGCACGACGGGGCGGTGGCCCGGTTCGGTACGCCCGGCGCCGGCGCCCCGATCCGCTCGGTCACCTGCTGGTCGGAACACGCCTGGAACCCCTCCAGCGACCACCCCGCCGGCCGGGCGTGCGACTTCTTCCCGGCCCGCTACGGCCGGTTCCCCGCAGGCCAGGATCTCGAGCACGGCTGGGCCGTCGCGGACTGGCTGCGCGACAACGCCGCCGAGCTGCGCGTCCGGTACGTCATCTGGCAGGGCCGGATCTGGTACCGCGGCTCCTCCGACGACGGCCCGGGCCGGGAGAACTGGGGCAGCCCGTACAACGGCGGCGGGGTCTATGACCCCACCGACGCCACCGGCGGCCACTTCGACCACATCCACGTGAGCGTCCGCCGGTGAGCGTGCCCGTGCGGGCTCAGAGCACGTGCTCGCCGTACATCTCCCCCAGCGGGTCGGCGATGAGCTCGACCCGGGCACCGTCGGGGTCGCGGAAGTACACCGAGACGCCCGAGTGCACCTCGTGCTCGACACCGGCGTCGTCGAGCCGGGCCACGATCGCGTCCCAGGTCGAGGGCTCGACGCTGATCGCGATGTGGTGCAGCCCGCCGAGCACCTCGGCGTAGGGCCCGAGGTCGAGGCCCGGGAAGTCGAAGAACGCGAGCAGGTTCCCGTTGCCGATGTCGAAGAAGAAGTGCGAGGACCCCGGGTAGTCCCGGTTCTCGATCAGCTCGGTGAGCGGGAAGCCGAGGACGTCCTGGTAGAAGCGCACGGTCCGCTCGACGTCCGAGCTCACCAGCGCGGTGTGGTGCAGCCCGCGTGCGGTCGACGCGGGCCGCTCCCCCACCGGCTTCAGGTGCGTGTCCCGGATGCGGGCGCGCTCGGCGTCCAGTGCCGCGGTCTCGGTGGTGTCGGTGGCGGTCATGTCGATCAGCCCTTCAGCAGTGCGGAGAAATCGGGCACGTCGTCGAACGCGTCGGCGCGGACCGTCGCCGGACGGGCGGCGACCGCGTCGGCCAGCTCCCCGGCGGCCCGCTCGATCCGGGCCTCCAGCGGGGCGCCCGTCCCGGTCGCGCCCCAGTCCTCGGGCGCGGCGAACACGGCGGTCGGGACGACGGCGGCGTGCAGGTAGGTGAACAGCGGGCGCATCGCGTGCTCGGTGACCAGCGAGTGCCGCCCGGTCCCGCCGGTGGCGGCGACCAGCACCGGGGTGCCGGTCAGTGCCTCCCGGTCGAGGACGTCGACGAAGGTCTTGAACAGCCCGCTGTAGGACGCGGAGAACACCGGCGTCACCGCGACCACCGCGTCGGCGGCCGCGACGGCGTCGAGCACCGGGCGCAGCGCGTCGTTCGGGAACCCGGTGACCAGGTGGTCGGCCAGGTCGCGGGCGTGCTCGCGCAGCTCCACGACCTGCACCTCGCTCTGCTCACCCCGCCCGAGCAGCGCCGCCGACGTCGCGGCGGCGAGCCGGTCGGCCAGCAGCCGGGTCGACGACGGCGTCGACAGCCCGGCGCTCAGCACGACGATCCTGCGGGTCATGACGCCACCTCCACCGTCTGCACGTCGTTCCGGGTGTCACCCGCGCGCTCCTCGCGGGCGGCGACGAGCGACGCGTGCGTCGGCGCGTCCGGCACCCCGGCCGGGCGCAGCGCATCGAACTCCTTGCGCAGCACCGGGACGACCTCCTCGCCGAGCAGGTCCAGCTGCTCGAGCACGGTCTTGAGCGGCAGGCCTGCGTGGTCGATGAGGAACAGCTGGCGCTGGTAGTCACCGACGTAGTCGCGGAACCCGAGGGTCCGCTCGATGACCTGCTGCGGGCTGCCGACGGTCAACGGGGTGGCCTGGCTGAAGTCCTCCAGCGACGGCCCGTGCCCGTAGACCGGGGCGTTGTCGAAGTACGGCCGGAACTCGTTCACCGCGTCCTGGCTGTTCTTCCGCATGAACACCTGGCCGCCGAGCCCGACGATCGCGCTCGACGCCGGTCCGTGGCCGTAGTGCTCCCAGCGCTTGCGGTAGAACTCGACCATCCGGCGGGTGTGGTCGGCGGGCCAGAAGATGTGGTTGTGGAAGAAGCCGTCGCCGTAGTACGCGGCCTGCTCGGCGATCTCCGGGCTGCGGATCGAGCCGTGCCAGACGAACGGCGGGACGTCGTCGAGCGGGCGCGGGGTCGAGGTGAAGCCCTGCAGCGGCGTGCGGAACCTCCCCTCCCAGTCGACGACCTCCTCGTCCCACAGCCTGCGCAGCAGCGCGTAGTTCTCGACGGCCAGGTTCAGGCCCTCGCGGATGTCCTTGCCGAACCACGGGTAGACCGGGCCGGTGTTGCCGCGGCCCAGCATGAGGTCGACGCGCCCGCCGGCCACGTGCTGCAGCATCGCGAAGTCCTCGGCGATCTTCACCGGGTCGTTCGTGGTGATCAGCGTGGTCGACGTGGACAGCTGCAGGGTGCTCGTGACGCCGGCGAGGTAGCCCAGCGTCGTCGTCGGCGAGGACGAGAAGAACGGCGGGTTGTGGTGCTCGCCGAGCGCGAAGACGTCGAGGCCGACCTGCTCCGCGTGCTGGGCGATCGTCAGCACGTCCTTGATGCGCTGCGCCTCCGGCACCGTCCGGCCCGTCGTGGGGTCCGGCGTGATGTCGCTGACCGTGAAGACACCGAACTGCATGGCTCCCCTCCCGGGTGCTCGCGACGCCTCATCCGTCGTTGACGCGTCATCTACTGCCACCAACATAGATGACTCGTCAACTATTCCGCTAGGGTGGGGGCGTGACGAACACCGGCGCAGGGACCACCACCCGCTGGCTCGACGGCCGCGAGCAGGCGGCGTGGCGGAGCTTCCTGCGGATGCAGTCGCGGCTGCAGGCCGAGCTGCACCGGCGGCTGCAGGCCGAGTCCGGGCTGTCGATCTCCGACTTCGACGTCCTCGTCGCCCTGACCGACCGGCCCGACGAGCGCTGCCGGGTCATGGAGCTGGCGACGACGCTGGACTGGGAGAAGAGCAGGCTCTCCCACCACCTGGCGCGGATGCAGAAGCGCGGTCTGGTCACCCGCGAGGACTGCGACGACGACGGCCGCGGCAACTACGTCGTGCTCACCGACGCCGGCCGGGACGCGATCGTCGCCGCGGCGCCCGGGCACGTCGAGACGGTGCGCGAGCTGGTGTTCGACGCCGTCGGCGAGGACGACGTCGACGCGATGGCCCGCATCGCCGACGCCGTCCTGGACCGGCTCGCCACCCGCTGAGCGCGAGCCGCCGGGGCGGACGTCACGTCCCGCGGCGGTCCTGCAGCCGCTGCAGCTTGCCGACCGACCGCTCCAGGGTGTCCGGGTCGACGACCTCGCAGACGCAGGTGACGCCGACCCGCTCCTTGATCTCGCGCTGCAGCGCCGCCGCGGCGGCGGCCCGCTCCTGGGTGCCGACGCCCTGACGGGCCTCGACCCGCACCGCGAGCGCGTCCATCCGGCCCTCGGTGGTGAGCACCAGCTGGAAGTGCGGCGCCAGGCCCGGGGTGCGCAGCACGATCTCCTCGATCTGGGTCGGGAAGACGTTCACCCCGCGCAGGATGATCATGTCGTCGGACCGGCCGGTGATCTTGGCCATCCGGCGCATCGACGGCCGCGCGGTGCCCGGGAGCAGCGTCGTCAGGTCCCGGGTGCGGTACCGGATGATCGGCAGCGCCTCCTTGGTGAGGCTGGTGAACAGCAGCTCGCCCTCCTCGCCGTCGGGCAGTGGGGTGCCTCGCCCATCCCCGTCGAGCGGGTCGACGATCTCGGGCAGGAAGTGGTCCTCCCAGATGTGCAGGCCGTCCTTGGACTCCACGCACTCCTGCGAGACGCCCGGGCCCATGACCTCGGAGAGCCCGTAGATGTCCACGGCGTGGATGCCGGCCCGCTCCTCGATCTCGCGGCGCATCTGCTCGGTCCACGGCTCGGCGCCGAAGATCCCGATCCGCAGCGAGGACTCCCGCGGGTCGACGCCCTGGCGGTCGAACTCGTCGAGCAGGGTCAGCATGTAGCTGGGCGTGAGCATGATGACCTCGGGCTCGAAGTCCCGGATCAGCTGCACCTGGCGCGGGGTCATGCCGCCGGACATGGGGATCGCCGTGGCCCCGAGCTTCTCCGCGCCGTAGTGCGCGCCGAGGCCGCCGGTGAACAGGCCGTAGCCGTAGGCGACGTGGATCCGGTGCCCGGGCCGCCCGCCCGCCGCGCGGATCGAGCGCGCCACCAGCGACGACCAGCGGTCGATGTCCCCGGCGGTGTAGCCGACGACGGTGGGCCTGCCGGTCGTCCCCGACGACGCGTGGATCCGGTTCACCCGCTCCCGCGGCACCGCGAACATGCCGAACGGGTAGGTCTCACGCAGGTCGGCCTTGGTCGTCGTCGGGAACTTCGCGATGTCGGCGAGCTCGCGGCAGTCGTCCGGATGGACGCCGTGCGCGTCGAACTTCTGCCGGTAGTGCGGCACGTTGTCGTAGGCGTGGCGCAGCGTCCACTGCAGCCGTTCGAGCTGCAGCGCCCGCAGCTCGTCGACCGACATGCGCTCGGCCGGGTCGAGCATCTCCGCCGGGGGCGCGTCCCCGAGGCGGCGCTCCGTCGCGGCGGTCACGCCTGCGCTCCCTGCTCGTGTCCCTGCTTGGCGACGAGGGTGAGCACGTCGTAGCGGGCGACGGACTCGCCGTCCTGCCGGGTGACGTCGGCGTCCCAGCGGACCTCGCCGTAGTCCGCGGACTCGCGCGGGGTGATCTGCTTGCAGGTCAGGGTCACGGTGAGCTCGTCGCCGAAGCGGACCGGGGTCAGGAACCGCAGCCCGTCGACGCCGAAGTTCGCCAGCACCGGGCCGGGGTCGGGGTCGACGAACAGCCCCGCGGCCAGCGAGACCACCAGGTAGCCGTGCGCGACGCGCTCGCCGAACAGCGGGTTCGCCGCCGCGGCGGCGTCGTCCATGTGGGCGTAGAAGGTGTCGCCGGTGAACTCCGCGAAGTGCTCCACGTCCTCCCGGGAGACCCTCCGCGGACCCGCGACCAGCGCGTCGCCGGGCCGCAGCTCCTCGAGGTGCTTGCGGAACGGGTGCACGGTGTCCTCGCGGCGCGGCGCGCCCGGCACCCACTGCCCGGTGATCGCGGCCAGCGACTCCGGGTCGGCCTGGATCGCGGTGCGTTGCAGGTGGTGCCGCACGCCGCGCATGCCGCCCATCTCCTCGCCGCCACCCGCGCGGCCGGGGCCGCCGTGCACCAGCTGCGGCAGCGGCGAGCCGTGCCCGGTGGACTCCTTCGCGTCGCGCGCGTTGAGCACGTGGATGCGGCCGTGGAACGGCGCGATGCCCAGCACGACCTCCCGGACGAACTCCGGGTCGGCCGAGACGACCGAGCCGGCCAGCGAGCCCTGCCCGCGCGCGGCGTAGTCGATCAGCTGGTCGGTGGTGTCGTAGGGCAGCAGCGTCGCGACCGGGCCGAACGCCTCGACCTCGTGCGGCTCGCTGCGCTCCGGATCGCCGACGAACAACAGCGGCGAGACGAACGCGCCACGGCCGGCGTCGGCGCCGGTCACCTCGACGGTGTCCGGGTCACCGAAGACGATCCGGCCGGCCTCGCGCAGGGCCTTCACGCTGCGCCGGACCTCCTCGCGCTGCTCCAGGCTCGCGAGCGCCCCCATCCGCACCCCGTCGGCGTCCGGGGCGCCGACCACGACCTCCGCCAGCCGCGCCGACGCGGCCTCGGCGACGGCGTCGAGCTGCGCGCGGGGGACGAAGGCGCGCCGGATCGCGGTGCACTTCTGGCCCGCCTTGACCGTCATCTCCGTGGTCAGGGCCTTCACGAAGAGGTCGAACTCCTCGGTGCCCCGGGTCGCGTCCGGCCCGAGCGCGGCGAGGTTGAGCGAGTCGGCCTCGGCGGAGAACCGCACCGAGTTGCGGACGATCGCCGGGTGCGAGCGCAGGGTCTGCGCGGTCGCGGCCGAGCCGGTGAACGACACCAGGTCCTGGCCGGTCAGGTGCTCGAAGGTGTCCCCGAGCGAGCCCGCGACGAACTGCACGGCGCCCTCCGGTAGCAGGCCCGAGTCGACGATCAGCTCGACGAGCTTCGCGGTGAGGAACGCCGTCGGGCTCGCCGGCTTGATCAGCGTCGGGACGCCGGCGAGGAAGGCCGGGGCGAGCTTCTCCAGCGGCCCCCACACCGGGAAGTTGAACGCGTTGACCTGCACCGCGACGCCGTGCAGCGGAGTGAGGACGTGCTCGCCGAGGAACGTGCCGCCCTTGCCGAGCGGCTCCAGCGGGCCCTCGACGAGGACGGTGGAGTTGGGCAGCTCGCGCTTGGCCTTGGAGGCGTAGGCGAGCAGGACGCCGATGCCGCCGTCGACGTCGAAGGCCGAGTCGCCGGGCGTCGCGCCGGTGCGGGCCGAGACCGCGTAGAGCTCCTCGCGGTGCTCGCGCAGGTGCTGCCCCAGTGCCTTGAGCAGGGCGGCGCGCTGGTGGAAGGTCAGTGCGCGCAGGGCAGGGCCGCCGACCCGGCGGCCGTGGTCGAGCGCCGCGGCCATGTCGAGGCCGTCGGTGGAGATCCGGGCGATCTCCTCGCCGGTCACCGCGTCGTGGAGCGGGCGGCCCGCCCCGGATCCCGTCTGCCAGGAACCCGAGAGGTGGCTGCGGAGCAGGGTCATCGCGGATGCGCCTCCGGTACGTCGTCGAACCGAGTGAACGCGCCGGCCACTGATTGAACCGACCGTTCGTTCGGCAAAGTTAGCACCGATCCCGGCCGTCGGTGAAGAGCCGGATTCCCGGGCGTGACGAGCTGGACCGATCGTTCGGTCGGCGACGCAGGGAGTGGTTATGGTGTCCCGATGAGCGACAACGCAGCCGCCACCGAGCCCGCCGTCCTCGTCGAACGGGACGTCACCGACGACTCGATCGCGATCGTCACGCTCAACCGGCCCGGGAAGTACAACGCGCTGACCGTGGAGCTCAAGGAGGCCCTGCTCCCCGCGGTCACCGAGGTCGCCGGGGACGAGTCGGTCCGCGCGGTCGTGCTGACCGGCGCGGGCAGGGCGTTCTGCGTCGGGCAGGACCTGGGCGAGCACGCCGCGGCGCTCGAGCGCGACGCCGTCGGCGCGTTCGACACCGTCCGCGAGCACTACAACCCGCTCGTCCTGGCGCTGTCCGGGATGGCGAAGCCGGTGATCGCCGCCGTGAACGGGCCGTGCGTCGGCGCCGGGCTCGGGCTCGCACTGGCCGCCGATCTGCGGATCGCCGCGGAGGGGCTGAAGTTCGCCACCGCGTTCACCGGGATCGGACTGACCGCGGACACCGGGCTGTCCGCGAGCCTCGCGCACGCCGTCGGGGTCGCGCGGGCGACCGAGCTGCTGCTCTGCGGCGACACCTTCTCCGCCGACGACGCCCGCAACTGGGGGCTGGTCCGCGACGTCGTCCCGGCCGCTGAGGTGCTGAGTACGACACTGGAACTGGCCCGTAGGCTCGCGGCCGGTCCGACGAAGGCGTACGCCGAGGTCAAGGCCGCGGTGCAGTTCGGCGCGGTGCACGACCTGCCCGAGGTGCTCGAGCACGAGGCCGACGCCCAGGTCCGGCTCGCCGGGACGAAGGACCACCACGGCGCCGTCGCCGACTTCCTGGCCAAGAGGACCCCGACCTTCGAGGGACGCTGACGCGCATGACGAGCGAGACGACGACCCCCTCCGCCGCGCAGGCCCGGCGCGGGCGGCGCCCCAGCGGCGGCAAGGACCAGCTGCTGGAGACCGCCGTCGGAGAGTTCATCGACCGCGGCTACGACGCGACCTCGATGGAGGACCTCTCGCGCGCCGCGGGGATCACGAAGTCGTCGTTCTACCACCACTTCGCAGGCAAGGAGGCCCTGCTCCGGGCCGCACTGGAGCGTGCCGTGCACGGCCTGTTCGGCGTGCTCGACCTGCCCGCCGCGCAGTCCGGGAGCCCCACCGAGCGCCTGCGGACGATCGTCGCCGAGCAGGTCCGGGTGCTGATGGCCGAGCTGCCCTACGTGACGCTGCTGCTGCGGGTACGCGGCAACACCGAGACCGAGCGCTGGGCCCTGGAACGCCGCCGCGCCTACGACGCCGCGATCACCACCCTGGTGCGCGAGGCCGTCGACGCCGGGGAGGTCCGCTCCGACGTCGACCCCGCTCTCGCCGCCCGCCTGCTGTCCGGGCTCGTGAACTCGATCGTCGAGTGGTACCGCCCGGGCCGCGCCGGCACCGACACCCTCCCCGACGACGTCGTCCGCGCCGCCTTCACCGGGATCGTCCCGGCCCCGTAGCCGCCCGCAGGGGTTGCGACATCCCCTGGTCATGAGCCACACTCACTTCCCGAACGAACATTCGGTACGGAGGTGTCCAGTGACGAGCACCGCTCCTTCCCCGGCGGAGCTGGAAGCGCGTTTCGACGCGACGATCGAGGCCGACCAGCGGATCGAGCCCCGGGACTGGATGCCCGAGGCGTACCGGAAGACGCTGATCCGCCAGATCGCCCAGCACGCCCACTCCGAGATCATCGGCATGCAGCCGGAGGGCAACTGGCTGCTCCGCGCGCCGTCGCTGCGGCGCAAGGCGATCCTGCTCGCGAAGGTGCAGGACGAGGCCGGGCACGGCATGTACCTGTATGCGGCGGCCGAGACGCTCGGCGTCGACCGCGAGGAGCTGACCGAGAAGCTGATCGCGTCCCGGCAGAAGTACTCGTCGATCTTCAACTACCCGACGCTGTCCTGGGCGGACATGGGGGTCATCGGCTGGCTGGTCGACGGCGCCGCGATCTGCAACCAGGTCCCGCTCTGCCGCTGCTCCTACGGCCCCTACGCCCGGGCGATGATCCGGATCTGCAAGGAGGAGTCGTTCCACCAGCGCCAAGGCTTCGAGGCCCTGCTCGCGCTGGTCAACGGCACCGATGCTCAGAAGCAGATGGTGCAGGAGTCGGTGGACCGCTGGTGGTGGCCGTCGCTGATGATGTTCGGCCCGGCCGACGGCGACTCGCCGAACACGCAGCAGTCGATGGACTGGGGCATCAAGCGCCACACCAACGACGAGCTGCGTCAGCGGTTCGTCGACATGACCGTCCCGCAGGCCGAGGCGCTCGGCGTCACGCTGCCCGACCCGGACCTGCGCTGGAACGACGAACGCGGCGCCTACGACTTCGGCGAGCCCGACTGGTCGGAGTTCAAGGCCGTCGTCTCCGGCGCAGGACCGGCGAACCGGCAGCGCCTGGCGCACCGCCGCCGCGCCCACGAGGAGGGCGCCTGGGTGCGCGAGGCCGCGCAGGCCTACGCCGACAAGCAGGCCGCCCGGCGCGCGCAGGCCGCCGACGGCGTCCGCCACGACCACCTGATGCAGGACGGAGAGGTCCCGGCATGAGCGAGAACGTGACCCCGGACGACGTGACCGCCGAGGGCGGGCACGGCGCCGTCCCCACCGCGGGTGTCGAGACCGGGCGGGGCGAGCGGCCCTCGCGCCGCACCTGGCCGCTCTACGAGGTGTTCGTGCGCGGCAAGCGCGGCCTCAACCACGTGCACGTCGGCTCGCTGCACGCCCCGGACGACGAGATGGCGCTGCGCAACGCCCGTGACGTCTACACCCGCCGCAACGAGGGCGTCTCCATCTGGGTGGTGCGCGCCGACGCCGTCACCGCGTCGAGCCCGGACGAGAAGGACCCGTTCTTCGCCCCGAGCGGCGACAAGGTCTACCGGCACCCGACGTTCTACGCGATCCCGGAGGAGGTGCCGCACCTGTGAGCACCGCCCCCACCGACGAGAACCCCACCGGCGGGAACGAGGAGCACGGCACCGTCTACGACGCGCTCGTCGAGGCCGACGACCCGCGCTGGGCGTTCGGCTCCGGCTTCGACGACGTCGAGGCCGACCTGACCGCCCCGGTGCCCGACGGCGTCGACCCGGCGGATCTGGCCGCGTACTGCGTGATGCTCGGCGACGACGCGCTGGTCTACAGCCACCGGCTCACCGAGTGGGTCACCAACGCCCCGGAGCTGGAGGAGGAGGTCGCGCTCGCGAACACCGCGCTCGACCTGCTCGGCCAGGCCCGGGTGCTGCTGTCGCGGGCCGGGCACCTGACCGGCACCGACGAGGACGCGCTGGCCTACGGCCGGGACGTGCCGGAGTTCCGCTGCGTCGCGCTCGCCGAGCCCTCCGACGACCGGGACTTCGCCCGCGCCGTGGCCCGGCTGCTGGTGTTCTCCAGCTGGCGGCTCGCGCTGCTGCACCGGCTGCAGGACTCCGCGGACCCGGTGGTCGCCGCGGTCGCGGCGAAGGGAGTCAAGGAGGTCGCCTACCACCGGGACCACTCGGCGCGCTGGGTGCTGCGCCTCGGCGACGGCACCGCGCTGTCGCACGAGCGCATGCAGGCGGCTCTGGAGTGGGTGTGGCCCTTCCTCGGGGAGCTGTTCCGCACCGACCCGGTCGAGCGCAGGCTGGCCGACGCCGGTGTCGCCGTCGACCCGGCGGAGGTGCGCGAGGAGGTCGAGGGCGTGCTGGACATGGTGATCGAGCGGGCCACGCTGACCCGCCCGGACGTGCCGGAGGCGGGCACCGTCGGCGGCCGCGGCGGCCGGCAGGGCCTGCACACCGAGAAGCTGGGCCACGCGCTCGCCGAGTTCCAGAGCCTCGCCCGCGCGCACCCGGGGGCGACGTGGTGACCGCGACCGGGCTCGGCGCCCGCGACGTGGTCGCCGAGGTCGTGGACCCGGAGATGCCGATGCTGACCCTGGACGACCTGGGCGTGATCCGGTCGGTCGACGAGGACGGCGACGGCGTCACCGTCACGATCACCCCGACCTACTCGGGCTGCCCGGCCATCGAGGAGATGAAGGCCGACATCCGCCGGTCGCTGACCACCGCCGGCTACGGCCCGGTCCGGGTCCGCACCGTGTTCTCCCCGGCCTGGAGCACCGACTGGATCAGCGAGCGCGGCCGGGCCCGCCTCGCCGAGGCCGGTGTCGCACCCCCCGGGCGGGCCGAGCGGCACACGCCGGGGCCGGTGCCGCTGACGCTGGAGGCGCCGTCGTCGGTCGTGCGGTGCCCGCAGTGCGGGTCCCCGGCCACCGAGGAGTTCTCCCGGTTCGGGCCGACCGCGTGCACGGCGCTGCGCCGCTGCACCGAGTGCCGCGAGCCCTTCGAGCACATGAAGGAGATCTGAGGGTGCGTGAGCATCGCAGCGAGCCCCGGCGAGCGAGGAGCGCAACGCTCCCGGCGATCGACCGACACGTCAGCGATCTGAGGGTGCGTGAGCATCGCAGCGAGCCCCGGCGAGCGAGGAGCGCAACGCTCCCGGCGATCGACCCGACCGGTAAGGAGATCTGAGTCGTGAGCACGCGCCGCGACGCCGCCTGGCAGGCCCGCGCCAACCGGGCCGGCGGCCGCACCACCCTGTCCCTTGACGACGAGATCGACGCCCTGCTGGCCGCCGACGTCACCACGGAGCCGGTGCCCACCGATCCCGGCACCGCGGCCGGCACAGCGACCGGCACCACGGCGGAGACCGATCTGCCCGAGGGGTTCCACCGGCTCGTCGTGACCGGCGTCGATCGGCTGTGCGACGACGCCGTCGCCGTCACCTTCGACGTGCCGGACGACCTGCGCGAGCACTACGCGTTCCGGCCCGGCCAGTACCTCACGCTGCGCCGCACCACTCCCGGCGGCGCGCAGCCCGAGGAGCGCCGCTCGTACTCGATCTGCGCGCCGGCGGGTGCCGCCCCGCGGGTGGGGGTGCGCCGGGTCGACGGCGGCCTGTTCTCGTCCTGGCTGGTCGACGAGGTGACCACGGGCGACGTCGTCGAGGTCGGCCCGCCGTCGGGGTCGTTCACCCCGGACCTGGCCGCGGGCACCCACCACGGCCTGATCGCAGCCGGGTCGGGGATCACGCCGGTGCTGTCGATCGCGTCGTCGCTGCTCGCCGGACACGACGACACCCGCGTCACCCTGGTCTACGGCAACCGGCGCACCGACACGGTGATGTTCACCGAGGAGATCGCCGACCTGAAGGACCGCTACGGGCCGCGGCTGCACCTGCTGCACGTGCTGTCCCGCGAGCCCACCGAGGCGGAGATCTTCAACGGCCGGCTCGACGAGGGGAAGCTGCAGGCGCTGCTGGGCGGCCTGGTCGACGTCGGTGGCGTCGACGACTGGTGGCTGTGCGGGCCGCTCGGCATGACCGACGCGGCGTCGTCGGTGCTGGCCGGGCTCGGCGTGGAGAAGCGCCGCGTGCACCGCGAGCTGTTCTACGTCGACGAGCCGCCACCCGAGCTGCACCGCGAGGACGACGTGCCGGCCGGGGACGGCACCGGCAGCGAGGTCACGCTGGTCCTCAACGGGCGGACGACGACGCTGTCGCTGCCCCGCGACCGGCCGCTGCTGGACTCCGCGCAGGAGGTCCGCGGCGACGTGCCGTTCGCGTGCAAGGGCGGGGTGTGCGGGACCTGCCGGGCCCGCGTCGTCGACGGCGAGGTGGACATGCGCCGCAACTTCGCCCTCGAGGACGACGAGGTCGACGCCGGCTTCGTGCTCACCTGCCAGACCCGCCCCGTCTCCGACGCGGTGACCGTCGACTTCGACTCCTGACCCCGGTGCCGGACCGATCCCTCCCGGTCGGTCCGGCACCCGATCGCGACCCTGAGTCACTGGTCAGGGCCTTCTCGTTGCCGTTTCGTGACCTTCCGTGTCCGCGACACGCCGGAGCCGCCAACTTTCTGCGCCGCGTGACATGCGACGCAGATCGGGTACGGCTACTCCGTTCCGGGTACTGCACGCCCGGGGGCGCCCGCCGCCTCCCGCACCGATGCGGGCACCATGGAGGGACGTGACGGGGGGATCGGGATGACGGGATCGGGGATGGACACGCTGGCGGCGCTGCTCGCCGCCGTGCCCGCCGCTCCGCTGCGCTCGCTGCTGCTCGTCTGCGTCGGGGCGTTCCTGGAGGGTCCGATCGTCACCGTCGCCGCGGCCGCGCTGGCCGGCGCCGGCCAGCTGCCGTGGTGGGGCGTGTGGCTCGCCGCGGTGATCGCCGACGTCGTCGGCGACACGATCCTCTACGCGCTGGGGCGATACGGCGACCGGCCGCGCGTCGCCCGTCTGCTCGCCCGGCTCGGGCTGAGCGACAGCCGCCGCAACTCGATGGTCCACGAGATCCGCGCCCGGCTGCCCCGCATCGTGATCGGCGCGAAGCTCGTCGACATCGGCGCGGTGCCCGCCTACCTCGCCGCAGGCCTGGCCAACGTCGGGCTGCGGCGGTTCCTGTTCTGGATCGTCCCGGCGACCGCGGTGCGCGCCGCCGTGCTCGTCGGCATCGGCTACCTGGCCGGTGACCGGATCGCCGCCGACCTGGCCGGGCGGCCGTGGCTGCTCCTGGTCGGCGGCATCGTCGTCGGCGCCGCGCTGGTCCTCGGCCGGATGGCCGTCACCCGCGCCGCGACCGCGTGGCGCGCGCACGCCCGCTGAGCGGGCCCGCGACTGAACGGACACGGCGGCCGGGGCACCCCGGGGCGCCCCGGCCGGTACGGCCTCAGATGTTGCCGCGCCGCTCCTGCTCGCGCTCGATCGCCTCGAACAGGGCCTTGAAGTTGCCCTTGCCGAAGCCGAGCGAGCCGTGCCGCTCGATGAGCTCGAAGAACACCGTAGGCCGGTCCCCGACCGGCTTGGTAAAGATCTGCAGCAGGTACCCGTCCTCGTCGCGGTCGACGAGGACCCCGCGCGACTGCAGGTCGTCGATCGGCACCCGGACCTCCCCGATCCGGGCCCGCAGGTCCGGGTCCTCGTAGTAGCTGGCCGGGGTGTCGAGGAACTCGACGCCGCGCTCGCGCAGCACGTCGACGGTGGCGAGGATGTCGCTCGTGGCCAGGGCGAGGTGCTGCGGGCCGGGGCCGCCGTGGAACTCGAGGAACTCGTCGATCTGGGACTTGCGCCGGCCGGGGCTCGGCTCGTTGAGCGGGAACTTCACCCGGTGGTTGCCGGACGCGACGACCTTGCTCATCAGCGCCGAGTACTCGGTGGCGATGTCGTCGCCGACGAACTCGGCCATGTTCGTGAAGCCCATGACGCGGCCGTAGAACTCGACCCAGTCGTTCATCCGGCCGAGCTCGACGTTGCCGACGACGTGGTCGAGCGCCTCGAACAGCCGCGGGCCGGGGCGTCCGGGTGCAGAGCGGGCGGCGTAGCCGGGCAGGTAGGCGCCGGTGTAGCGGGACCGGTCGACCAGGGTGTGCCGCGTGCTGCCGTAGGTGCCGATCGCGGCGGTGCGCACGGTGCCGTGCTCGTCGGAGACGTCGTGCGGCTCGGTCAGCACGGTCGCGCCCTGCTCGCGGGCGTGCGCCACGCAGCGGTCGACGTCGGGCACCTCGAGGGCGATGTCGGCGATGCCGTCGCCGTGCAGGCGGTGCCGCTCGGTGAGCTCGCTGGCCGGGTCGACGGCGCCGCGGAACTCGAAGCAGACCGCACCGGAGCGCAGCACGTACGCCTTGTGGTCCCGGTTGCCGGTCTCCGGCCCGGAGTAGGCCACGAGCTCCATGCCGTAGACGGCGCGGAACAGCTGGGCGGCCTGGGTGGCGTTGCCGACCACCCACACGACGGCGTCCCACCCGGTCACCGGGAACGGGTCACGGGAAGGGTCGTGGTCGACGAGGCCCGTCAGGCGCCGGAGCTGGTCGGCGTCGAGGCCTGCGAGCTTCTCGGCGTCGGTCAGGGTCTGGGCGAGGGTCATCGCAGCGGTCTCTCCTGGTCTCGGAGGTACGCGACCCGATCGGGCCACGCCGCGGTAGCGAATCCCATAGTCGATTGCGGCACAAGCCCTTCGGGCATGAATGATCACTGACGGTGATGTGAATCCGGCCTCTTCCGGGATGAGTCCGGCGGTCCATGTGCGCTGAACCGGGTGAGAGCGGCCGCGCAGGCCGCCCCGGCGACGACCCACCGCAGCCGCGCGCTGCGCACCCGGAAGGACCGCATGGCCCCCGACGCGACCGTCACGCTGCCCACCGGCGCCGCCATGCCCCGGCTCGGGTTCGGCGTCTCGGAGTCCCGCGACGCCCACGCCGCCGTCGGGCATGCGCTGGAGCTGGGCTACCGCAGCATCGACACGGCCGCGGTCTACGAGAACGAGGCCGCCGTCGGCGCCGCGCTGGCCGGGTCCGGCATCCCGCGTGACGAGCTGTTCGTGACCACCAAGGTGTGGAACGTCGGGCACGGCCGCACCCGGGCCCTCGACGCCGCCGCCCGCGGTCTCGACCGGCTCGGTCTCGACCACGTCGACCTGCTGCTCGTGCACTGGCCCAACGACGCGTTCGAGCACTGCCTGGGCACCTGGGAGGCGATGGGCGAGCTGCTCGGCGACGGCCGGGCCCGCGCCGTCGGCGTCTCCAACTTCCGCCCCTCGCACCTGCACCGGCTGCTGTCCCTGGGCGGGCCTGCGCCCGCGGTGAACCAGGTCGAGCTGCACCCGCACCTGCAGCAGCACGAGCTGCGGGCGCTGCACGAGCGGCACGGCATCGTCACCGAGGCCTGGAGCCCGCTGGGCCGGGGCGCGGTGCTCGACGAGCCGGTGCTCGCCGCGATCGCCGCCGCACACGACGCCACCCCGGCGCAGGTGGTGCTGGCCTGGCACCTGCAGCAGGGCCGCGTCGTGATCCCCAAGTCCGACGACCCGGTGCGGATCGCGGAGAATCGCGCCGCCGCGTCGGTGCACCTGGACGACGACGAGCTGGCCGCCGTCGACGCCCTGCACGTCCGGGGCGGTGCCGGCCGGATCGGCCCGGTCGCCGAGGATCTCGCCGCATGACAGGGGCAACCGCATGACAGGGGGACGGGAGCAGATGACCCGCCGGGTGCACGCCTTCACCGACGACGCACTCGGCGACGACGACGCCGTCGCCCTGGCCGAGCGGCTGCGCCGCGGTGAGGTCTCCCCCGCCGAGCTGCGTGCGGCGGCCGCGGCCCGTTCCGCGGCCGTCGACCCGGTGCTGCGCGGGCTGGTCCTCGACCGGTTCGACGACCCCGTCCACGGCTCCGGTGACGGACCGCTCGCCGGGGTTCCCGCGCTGGTCAAGGACAACGTCGAGGTCCGCGGCTGGCCTGCCACGCACGGCAGCGCCGCGCACTTCCCGCGCCCGGCGAAGGCGCACTCCGCGGTCACCGGGCAGCTGCTCGCGACCGGGCTGGACCTCGTCGGGTCGTCCCGGATGCCCGAGTACGGGCTCAACGCCAGCACCGAGTTCGCGACGGCCGAGCCGACCCGCAACCCGTGGGACACCGGCCGGTCGGCCGGGGCGTCGTCGGGCGGGGCGGCCGCGCTGGTCGCGGCGGGTGCGCTGCCGATCGCGCACGCCAACGACGGCGGCGGCTCGATCCGCATCCCGTCCGCGGCCTGCGGGCTGGTCGGGCTCAAGCCGACCCGCGGCCGGACGGCGCCGAACGCGCTGGGCCGCCGGATGCCGGTCGACCTGGTCGTCGACGGCGTCGTGAGCCGGTCGGTGCGCGACAGCGCGACGTTCCTGGCCGCCGCCGACCGGGCGCGGCGCACCGCGACGCTGCCGCCGGTCGGGCTGGTCGAGGGACCCGCCCCGCGACGGCTGCGGATCGGCCTGCTCACCGAGTCCCCGACCGGCGCCCAGATCGACGCCGAGACCCGGGCCGTGGTCACCGAGGTCGCGTCGCTGCTGGAGAAGCAGGGTCACGAGGTCACCCCGGCCACGTCGGTGATCGGGGCGCGGTTCGTCGACGACTTCCTCGACTACTGGGGGCTGCTCGCGTTCTCGGTGGTGACCGGGGGCACGCTGCTGCACGGCCCGTCGTTCGACGCCGGCCGTCTCGACCCGCTCACCCACGGCCTCGCCGAGCACTACCGCCGGGCCGCGCCGCGGACCCCTGCGGTGCTGCGCAGGCTGCGCCGCGCGCGGCTGACCTACGCCGCGCAGTTCACCACGCACGACGTGCTGCTCTCGCCGGTGCTCTCGCACGTCACCCCGGAGCTGGGGCACCTGAGCCCGGCGGTGCCGTTCCCCGAGCTGCGTGACCGGCTGCTCGACTACGTCGCCTTCACCCCGCTGAACAACGTCGCGGGGACCCCGGCGATCTCGCTGCCCGCCGGGCTCACCGCGGGCGGGCTGCCGGTCGGGGTGCACCTGTCCGCGGCCGCGGGCGACGAGCGGACGCTGCTGGAGCTCGGCTACGCGATCGAGGCCGACCGGCCGTGGCCGCGCATCCAGGACGCCTGAACCCCGGAATGCCCCTGCTCAGGGAACGAGCACGCCGACGACTGCACCGAGCGTGACGGTGTTGAACACGAACGCCAGCACCCCGTGCAGGGTCACGGTGCGCCGGATCTCCGGCGTCGCGGCGGTGACGTCGGTGGCGCCGAACGTGGCCTGCACGCCGACGCCGAAGTAGATGTAGTCGCTCCAGGTGGGCTCCTGCGGACCGGCGAACTGCAGGCCCTTCCGGTCGTCGACGACGTCGTCGGCCTGGTAGGCGACGGTGAACGACACGACCACGACCCACCAGGCCGCGATCACCATCAGCACGCCCAGGGTGATCCGCGCCCACGGCGGCAGCACCGTGCCGTGGTTGCCCGCCTGCGGCAGCCAGCCGATCGCGACGATCAGCGACACCGTGCTCACGAAGATCGACACACCCGGGCCGGGTGCGGTGCCGAGCAGGTAGCGCTGCAGGAACGTGCCGCGGCGCGGCCGGTCCGCCCAGTCCCGGATGGCCGCGGCCGGGGCCTTGGCGAAGGTCACCGAGGTGACGACCAGGTAGGTCAGCAGGTACACGACCAGCACGACGATCACGACGTCGGCGACCCGGGCCGTGCTGCCGTCCGGGCGCTCGGCGAACAGGTGCCAGAACACGAACGCGACCACGCCCGCACCGGCCGACACCGCCAGCCGCCACCGCTCCGGGAGCCAGGCCCGGCCGGACCAGGTGGCGGCAGCGGTGTCTGCGGTGTGTTCGGGCGCGCTCATGCGCACAGTCTGGCCGACGCCCTCCGGGCCGTCGGCCCAGACCCGCCCCGCCCGGCTCAGACCCGCTCGACGAAGAAGTCCAGGTCGGGGTTCTCGGCGCCGCCGTAGGGCGAGAGGTCGGTGACGCCGTGCGCGGCGAGAACCTCGTCGTCGATGTAGGTCTGCCCGCTGGGCCGGGCGTCGTCGGTGAGGATCGCGACGGCGGCGTCGGCCATGATCTCCGGGCTGCGCGCCCGGTTCCCGGCCTCGTCGCCGCCGAGCAGGTTGACCACGGCGGCGGTGGCGATCGTGGTGCGCGGCCACAGGCAGTTCGCCCGGACGCCGGCGTCGGCGAACTCGTGCGCCCAGCCCAGCGTCAGCAGCGACATGCCGTACTTGGAGATCATGTACGGCGGGAACTCGCCCAGCCAGCGCGGGTCGAGGTTGATCGGGGGCGACAGCGTCAGGATCTGCGCGTCCGGCGACTTCTTCAGGTACGGCAGCGCGGCCCGGGTGAGCAGGTAGGTGCCGCGGGAGTTGATCGACTGCATGAGGTCGAACCGCTTCGCCGACACCTCCTCGGTGCCGCCGGTGTTCAGCGCGGACGCGTTGTTGACGACGACGTCGACGCCGCCGAAGGTGTCCACACCGGCCTGCACGGCGCGCTCGACGTCCTCCTCGACCCGGACGTCGCCGACGACGGCCACGGCCTTGCCACCGGCCTCCTCGACCTCGGCCACCGCGGTGTGCACGGTGCCGGGCAGGCGCGGGTCCGGCTGGTCGGTCTTGGCCAGGATCACCGCGTTGGCCCCGCGCTTCGCGGCGGCCAGCAGGATGGCCAGCCCGATACCGCGGCTGCCTCCCGACATCACGATGGTGCGGCCCTGCAGATCGGTCATTCGTGCCTCCTCGTCGAGTGCTTCGGACTTTAACAGTCAGCGCTGACTGTCAGCGGGCTGACCGGAAAGGTGTGACGGCCACCGCGTCTAGGGTGTCGGCATGACGGCGGCTTCCGGCGATCCCCGCGCCCGGCGCACCCAGACGGAGCGGACGGCGAGCAGCCGGGCGCTGATCCTCGACGCGGCCCTGCACGAGCTGCACGAGAACGGGTACGCCCAGGCCACGACGGTGACGGTGCAGCGCCGCGCCGGTGTCTCGCGCGGCCGTCTGCTGCACCACTTCCCCTCCCGGGAGCACCTGCTCGTCGCCGCGGCGCAGCACCTGGCCGTCGAGCAGGTGGCCGAGATGGAGCAGTGGGTCGCCGAGTCCGGCTACGGCCGCACCACCGGCCCGGAACGGGTGGACCTGGCCGTCGAGCTGTTGTGGGACACCTTCCAGCAGCCCTACTTCTGGGCGTCGATGGAGCTGTGGACCGCGGCCCGCACCCACGACGACGTCCGGGCGCGGCTGCTGCCCGAGGAGCGGAGGCTGGGGACCGCGCTCGCGCACGTCGTCGCGACGATGTTCGGCCCGGTCCACTCCAGCCACCCCGACTTCGACGAGTGCCGCGAGCTGCTGTTCACCAGCATGCGCGGGGTCGCGATGACCTACGCGCTGAACCCGCGCGACCCGGCCGGTGATCCGCACCTGGCCTCCTGGAAGCGGCTCGCCCGCCGGATGCTGGATCTCCCGGTCCGCTGAGGAGAGCGGAGCGGGACACCCGGCGGGCGAGCCGCGGCCGAGGGGTGGCCGGAGCTCAGGACTCGACCAGGCGGAGTGCCTCGGTGGGGCAGGCCGCGACGGCCGCCTCGCACTCGGCGCGCCGGTCCCCCGACGGGGTCGCGTCGAGCACGCTCAGCGAGCCGTCGTCGTTGACCTCGAACAGCTCCGGCGCCTCGGCCTCGCACAGGCCGAGCCCGCTGCACTTGCTCTCGTCGAGCTCGATGCGCAGACCCATGGTGATCACTTCTCCGGGGTGAATCGGAACGGCATGCGCTTCACGCCGCGCATGAAGTTCGTGCCCAGCAGCTCCGGCTCCCCGACCTCGAACTCGGGGATGCGGAACAGCAGCTCGCGGAACAGCGCCCGCAGCATCGACTTCGCCAGCTGGTTGCCCAGGCAGAAGTGGACGCCGCCGCCGCCGAACCCGACGTGCTCCTTGGCGTTGGGCCGGGACAGGTCGAACTGCTCCGGGTTCTCGAACACGTCGGCGTCCATGCAGCCGGACGGGTAGAACAGCACGACCTTGTCGCCGGGGATCACCGTGTGCCCGCCGAGCTCGGTCTCGGCGACCGCCGTGCGGCGGAACGTCATGACCGGGCAGGCATAGCGGATGAACTCCTCGATGGCGTTGTTGATCCGCCCGTCGTAGTCCTCCATCAGCCACTTCTTCTGCTCCGGGAAGTGGGTGAAGGCACGGACGGTGAACGCCGAGGTGTGCCGGGTGGTGTCGGTGCCGGCCACGGCCATGAGCACGAAGAACGAGCCGATCTCGAACTCGTCGAGGTGCCGGCCGTCGACCTCGGCGTTGATCAGCGCGGTGACCAGGTCGTCGCCCGGCTCGTTCTTCTTCAGCTCGATGAGCTCGGCGGCGATGTCGTGCAGGTTGGTGGCGGCCTGGACCTGCACCTCGTCGGCCGCCCGGCCGGCGAGGACCTCGTCGTCGGCCCAGGCGACGACGTCACCGGCGTTGCGCTCGGTGTCCTCGCGCAGGTGCTCCGGGATCCCCATGATGTCGCAGAAGATCCGGGTGGGGAGGACCTTGGCGCAGCGGGCCACGAAGTCGATCTCGCCGGACGGGTCGGAGGCGAACCCGTCGACGATCTCCTTCGCCGCCAGCTCGACCTTGTCCTCGATGCTCTTGACCTGCTTCGGCGTGAACGCCGAGGCCACCAGCTTGCGCAGCCGGTCGTGCTTCGGGTTGTCCATCGCCAGGAAGGACTGGGTGAGCTCGAGGAAGATCGGCGGGAGCAGGTCGAACAGCACACCCTGCCCGGACACGAAGGTCTCGTTGTCGCGGGAGACCTTCACGATGTCGGCGTGCTTGACGACGGCCCAGTAGCCCGGGTCGTCCGGGTCCGGGGTGACGGCGTCGTCGACCGGGCGCTGCCAGGAGACGGGCTGCTCCTCCCGGAGCACCCGGAACGTCTCCTCGCGCTGCTCGGAGGTCTGGTTCCAGAACGCCTTGGTCGAGATGTCGACCGGGTAGTGCTCCGGCTTCCGGTCCCCGGTCGCGGGGATCATGTGCACGGCGTCCGGGTCGTACATCTCCGACTCGAAGTC
Source organism: Pseudonocardia phyllosphaerae (assembly GCF_046546475.1). NCBI lineage: Bacteria > Bacillati > Actinomycetota > Actinomycetes > Pseudonocardiales > Pseudonocardiaceae > Pseudonocardia > Pseudonocardia phyllosphaerae. Next base: position 328,177 of record NZ_JBKGXS010000001.1, on the reverse strand, counting down.
GGTGGCGTCGAAGGTGGTGGTCATCGGTCCCTCCAGTGGGGCGCGGCCGAGTCAGTCGTCGGCGTGGCTGAGCAGCACGTCGTAGGGCCGGGCGTCCCGGCTGCCGGACAGGTCGAGGTGGACGTTCTTCTCCTCGACGTAGGGGTCCAGCGCCCGCGGTCCCAGCTCCCGGCCGAGGCCGGACTGCTTGTAGCCGCCGAACGGCACCTCGCAGTTGATCTGGTGTGCGTCGTTGATCCACACCGAGCCGGCCTGGATCTTCTCGGCGACGTCCAGGGCGCGGGAGTTGTCCCGGCTCCACACCGACGACGCGAGGCCGTACTCGGTGTCGTTGGCCAGGGCGACGCCCTCCGCCTCGGAGCCGTACCGGATCACCGACAGGACCGGGCCGAAGATCTCCTCGCGGGCGATCCGCATGTCGTTGCCGACGCCGGTGAAGATCGTGGGCTGGATCCAGTGGCCGTTCTCGTGCCCCTCGACGTGGGCCTCGCCGCCGCCCAGGGCGACGGTCGCGCCCTCGTCCTTGCCTGCGGCGATGTAGCCGAGGATGCGTTCCTTCTGCTGCGCCGACACGACCGGGCCCATGTCGGTCTCCCAGTCCCGGGTGTCCCCGAGCTGGATCGTCAAGGCCCGCTCGACCAGGCGGTCGACGAACTCGTCGTGCAGCGAGTCGGGCAGCAGCAGCCGGGTCATGGACTCGCAGACCTGGCCGGAGTAGAGCATGCAGCCGTAGAGCACGCCGTCGACGGCGAGCTCGACGTCGGCGTCGTCGAGGACCAGGGCCGGGGACTTGCCGCCCAGCTCCAGGGTCACCGGCTTCACCGAGCCCGACGCGAGCCGCATGATCTCGCGGCCGACGTCGGTGGACCCGGTGAACCCGACCTTGCCGACACCGGGGTGCGAGGCGAGGCGGGCGCCTGCGTCCGGGCCGGGGCCCGGGACGACGTTGAACACGCCCGGCGGCAGCCCGCACTCCTCGGCGACCCGGGCGAACTCCAGCGCGGTGAGCGGCGTCTTCTCGTCCGGCTTGAGCACCACCGAGTTGCCGACGGCCAGGGCCGGGGCGAACTTCCACAGGCTGAGCAGCAGCGGGAAGTTCCACGGTGCGATCGCGCCGACCACGCCGATCGGCTCCTTGCGGAGCGTCGACTGGCCGAGCACCGGGAACGTGGCCCGCGGCATCGGCGTCTCGAACTCGTAGCGCTCCGCCAGGCCGGCGAAGTACTCCAGGTGCGGGGCGCAGTAGCCGACGTGGAAGCCGGTGGCCTGGCGCACGGTGGCGCCGTTGGCCATGATCTCCAGCTCGACGAACTCGTCGAGCCGCTCGCCGAGGCGGTCGGCGATGGCGCGCAGCACCGACGCGCGGTGCGCGGGCGTGGCGCGCGACCAGCCGCCGTCGTCGAAGGCGGCCCGTCCGGCGTCCACGGCGGCGTCGATCGCCGATGCGCCGCCGGAGGCCGCGGTGGCGACGAGCTCGCCGTTCTGCGGGTCGGTGATCTCGAGGTGGGTGTCGCTGTCGACGTCGCGGCCACCGATCCGCATCGGGAAGTGGCGGACGGTCGTCCCGGCGGTCATCGGGCCGGGTCCAGAACGATCTTGGTGGCCTCGTGGTCGTGGAACATCCGGTAGGCCTCCGTCGCCTCGCTCATCGGCATGCGGTGCGAGACGAACCGGCTCGGATCGAGCTTGCCCGCGGCGATCAGGGCGAGGGTCTCGTCCATGAAGTTGGTGATGTTGGCGACGCCCTGGCCGATCGTGACGCCCTTGAGGTACAGGTCGCCGAAGGGCAGGTCGATCGAGTCCTCGGTGTAGACGCCGGGGATGGAGATCGCGCCGCCGGAGCGGACCAGCGAGCAGGCCGAGAGCAGCGCCGACGGGTGCCCGACGGCGTCGATCACGACGTCGGCCCCGCGCCAGTCGGTGAGGTCCTGCACGGCGTCGGCCGGGTCGGTCTCGTCGGCGTCGACCGGGATCGCCCCGATCGACTCCGCCTCCTTGAGCCGGGCCGCCACCTTGTCGACGACGATGGTCTGCGAGGCGCCGAGGACGCCTGCGGCCATCGCGGCGCAGAGGCCGACCGGGCCGGCACCCACGACGGCGACGGTGTCACCGGGCTGGATGAACTTGCGGACGGCCTCGTAGCCGGTGGCCATGATGTCGCCGACGAAGAGCTTGTCCTCGTCGTTGCCCTGGCCCTCCTCCGGCAGCCTGCGCAGCGTCCGGTCCGCGTTCGGGACGATGACGTACTCGGCCTGGCCGCCGGAGAGGCCGCCGAAGGTCACGCCCAGACCGAAGATCATCGTGCCCATGCACTGGCCCGGCCGGTTGCGGCGGCAGTTGTAGCAGTGCCCGCAGCTCACCACGCAGGACGCGACCGCGCGGTCGCCCTCGGACACGAGACTGACCGCGGACCCGACGGCCTCGATCGTGCCGATGAACTCGTGGCCGAGGATCACGTCGTCCTCGATCGCCACGCGCCCCTCGAAGGGGTGCAGGTCGGTTCCGCAGATCGCGGTGAGGTCGACCCGCATGAGGACCGAGCCCGGGTCGGTGATCTCCGGCTTGGGGACCTCCATGACCTCGACCTCGTAGGGCTTGCGGAGCACGACCGCCTTCATCGTCGCCATCGTCGGCGCCTCTCTCTCGCTGGGATCCGGCTCGGGCTCAGGCCGACGCGGAGGCGTCCTTCTCGGACACCAGCTCGCGGTACATCGGGAACAGCGGCTTGGTCAGCGGGACGAGCTTGAGGATCTTGTTGACCGGGCCCTTGGCCTTGACCTCGCCCTTGGCGAGACCGACGGCGAGGTTGTACTCACCGCGCCAGAACTTGTCGCCGGTGTCGGCGCGCATCATCAGCGTGATGTCGGCCTTGTCGTCGTCGGCGCCGGTGTGCACGTCCATGGCCGGCTCGTGCATCTTGACCCACATCTCGGTGTCGGGGTCGGTGTAGAGCACCCGCAGGTTCAGGCCCGCGGCGCGCATCTTCGGGCCGGACTCCGGGTGGTCGTTGGCCGCGCGGAACACGCCGCCGATGTACTTGTCGACCTCGGTGCTGTCGGCGAAGAAGGCCATCTGGATCTCTCCTCGTTGAAAGGTGCCGGTGGTGCAGCTGCTGGGGTGATTGCAGGTGCCGGAGTGGGTGCTCGGGGTGGGTGCTCGGGGTGATGCTGTCCGCCGGGGGACGTGGCGGGCATCGCTCCCGGGGGGTGGGTTCGTCTCCCCTACGGATGCCCCGTCCGGGGCATCGCCGGGAAGCGGCCGGGTCAGACCCCGGCGGGGGCGGTGTAGCGCCTGCGCAGCTCGCCCTTGACGAGCTTGCCGGTGGCGCTGCGCGGCAGGACGCCGAGGAAGTCGACGCTGCGCGGGGCCTTGTAGTGCGCGATCCGCTCGCGCACGAACTCCAGCAGCTCGGTCTCGAGCGCGGGTGTGCCCTCGACGCCGTCCGGGGTCTGGACGACGGCCTTGACCTGCTCTCCCATCTCCGGGTCCGGGACGCCGATAACGGCCACGTCGTAGACCTTCGGGTGCAGGGTGAGGACGTCCTCGACCTCCTGCGGATAGATGTTCACCCCGCCGGAGATGATCATGAATGCCTTGCGGTCGGTGAGGTACAGGAAGCCGTCGGCGTCGACGTAGCCGACGTCGCCGGTGGTCGACCAGTTCTCGTGCTCCGGATGGCGCGACTCCCGGGTCTTCTCCGGGTCGTTGTGGTACTCGAACGGCGGGGTCTCGCGCTCGAAGTAGACGGTGCCGATCTCGCCGGTGGGCAGCTCGTGGCCCTCGTCGTCGCAGATCCGGATGACGCCGAGACCGGCCCTGCCGACCGAGCCGGGCTTCTCCGCCCAGGACTGCGGATCGATGAAGGTGACGCCGTTGCCCTCGGTCGAGGAGTAGTACTCGTAGAGCACCGGGCCCCACCAGTCGATCATCTTCTGCTTGACGTCGACCGGGCACGGGGCGGCCGCGTGCACCGCGACGCGGATGGTGGACACGTCGTAGGCCAGCCGCACCTCGTCGGGCAGCTTGAGCATCCGGACGAACATCGTCGGCACCCACTGGGAGTGGGTGACCCGGTACTGCTGGACGTGGGAGAGCGAGGCCTCGGCGTCGAAGCGCGCGGCCATGACCACGGTGCCGCCGAGGGCGTGCACGATGCCGCCGAAGCGCAGCGGCGCCGCGTGGTACACCGGCGCAGGCGAGTAGTAGACGGTGTCGGTGTCGAAGCCGTACATCTTCCCGAACACCGCGGTGTAGAGGTCGCCCGGCTCGTCGACGGCGATCTCCGGCAGTGCGGGCTTGATCCCCTTGGGGCGGCCGGTGGTGCCGGAGGAGTAGAGCATGTCCGCGCCGCGGGGCTGCTCGAGCAGCGGTTCGTCGGAGACGGCCGCGGTGGCCTCGGCGAGGTCGTCGTAGCCGGGGATCGCCCCGCCGAACGCCAGCCGCCGCTCGACCTTCGGGGTGCGCTCCACCAGCGCCTCGGCGAGCTCGGCCTTCGCGGCCGAGGCGAACAGGACGCGCGCGCCGCAGTCGTCGACGACGTAGGCGGCCTCGTCCGGGCTCAGGTGGTGGTTGACACCGGTGACGTAGAGCCCGGACCGCAGCGCGGCCCAGTAGACCTCGAAGACCTCGGGGGTGTTGTCCGAGACGAACGCGATGTGGTCACCACGGCGCAGGCCCGCGTCGCGCAGCACGTGCGCGATCCGGCGCGACCGGTCGTCGAGCTCGGCGTAGGTGGTCGTGCGCCCGGTCTCGGGCTGGATCACGGCCGGGTGGTCGGGCCGGGTGCGCGCATGGGTGCCAGGGAACACGGCTGCTCTCCCCTTCGAGAGTCGTCGGACACCGACGATCGTGTCCGCACCCACCCTGCCGGGCATCGCTCGTACGAGGTGGTTCCCTCTCCCCTCCGGGTCAGGCCGCGGGCGCGGTGCGCCGGACCCGGTTACCGAGGAGTGCGGGCCCGCGGGGTCCGGCCGGAGGAAGTGCCGGTCCGCCGCGGGCCCGGGTCTCAGTGGTGGGCGACCGGGCCGGTCGCCGCACGCTCCTGGCCGCGCAGCCAGTGCGAGACGGCCTCGGCGCGGTTGGCGGCGCCGAGCTTGCGCAGGATGTGCTTGACGTGCGACTTCACCGTGCCCTCGGAGATCACCAGGCGGGTGGCGATGCGGGCGTTGGTCTCGCCGGCGGCCATGAGCCGCAGGACGTCGACCTCGCGACGGGTGAGCGACGGGTCGACCGGCGCGCTGCGCAGGAAGTGGTCGACGGTCCCGGTCCGCGCGGGCAGCGAGGGCGCGGTGGCCTCGCCGGCGCCGGCGGCGCCGAGCTCGCGGCCCCAGAAGCCGTCGCCGAGGTCGCCCTGGCGGGCGTCGGCGAGACGGCGGGAGAGCCGGTCGACGTCGGCCCGGATCAGCTCCATCTCGTCGAGCACCATGGTGCGGGTCAGCGCCTGACCGAGCCCCTGGGCGAACATCGTGAGGACCTGACGGTCCAGTGCGTCGACGTTGCGCTGCTGGTAGTAGCAGTCCGCGTGCACGAACCCGATGACGACGCCGTGCGCGACGATCGGGGCGGCGCAGTAGCTGCGTGACATCGACGCGTCGGCGATGGGCTTGTTGACGCCGGGGCGCTCCTGGACCTGGTCGATGAGCAGCGAGGTCCGGCGCCGCACCATCTCGGTCTCGACGAGGCGCCCGTCGAGGGTCTGGGGGTGGGTCCGGCCGAGGTCGAGGATCTCCCCCGCCCACGCTGCGTCGTTCTCCACGTGCACCCGCTCGGGGATCCACAGCGAGTCGGCGACGCGGGAGACGATCGAGCGGTCGAAGCCGAGGCTGCACGCGGTCTGGGCCGCGGTGTCGAGCAGGGCGGTGCTGGAGCCTGCCTCGCCGAGCGCCGAGAGCGCCGCACGGACGCGCTGCAGGCTGCGGTCGGACTGCGCGAGGCAGTCGGACAGGAGCTCCTCATCGAGGTCCTTGACCTGGCGGATCAGCTCGACGAGCTCGCCGGTCGGGGCCTCGCCGGAGCCGAGGACGCGCACCGCCTCGTCCCAGACGACCTTGAGGACGGCACGCGCCGAGGCCTGGTCGGTGACGTGCTCGGGATGCGGGAGGCGGGCGTCGTCCAGCAGACGCCGGCCGGCCAGCAGCACGTCGACGACCCGGCCGACCTGCTGGCGGGACATCCTGCGCCCCCGGCCCGGCCACCGGTCACCGGTGTCGCAGCGCTTCATGTAGGCCACGCGACTCGTGATCTCGCCCATTCCGCCTCCTCCTCGAGGGGGTCCGGCGCGGACGACTCTGTCCGCCGGATGTGACGGGAACAACGAACGAACCCCGTCCCGGATGCGGTCCAGCGGCGCATCCCTACCCACTTTTCCAGTCAACAATGACCGTTAATGGTGCGACGCGCGTCACCACGGAGGCAAGACCGGTCACCGCACGACACCCGTACGCGCTGGTAAGGGGTCGATCGGCGGCACGGAGGGTCGCTCACCGCCACCACGATCCGGGGTTCGGAGTGATCGAAACCGTCGTCAGGGCTGACCGCGTTCCGGGGTATCGGCGGGCGGGAGGGCCGGCTCAGGACTGCCCCCACGGCGGGGCGGACGACGGCGCCGACGCCCGCTTGCATGCCTCCTTGACGCGGCGGTCCATCAGCACGCCGACCGTGGAGGCGGCGGCCAGGTTGAGCAGCACGCCGACCCAGTTCCCGGTCGCGAACGCGAAAACGGCCGTCGGGACCGCCAGCCAGGCCATCAGAACGAGCAGGACCCGCCCCCAGCTCTCCCTGCGGCGGCGCAGCGCCGTTGCCGCTGCGAGCACGAGCGCGGACTGGGCGCCGTTGACCAGCAGCGCACCCACGCCGAGCTCTCCGGCACTCACGATCACCAGCAGCAGGGAGGCCGCGACGGTGAGAACCATCGTGACCACCCACGTCCAGCAGGCGTAGGCCACGTACTTCGCGACCACCTGCTCGTCGGCGTCCGGCTGCGTCATGCGTGTCCTCCGATCGAGCGAACCCGGGCGCGCGGACGGTAGAGGCGCGCCGCCGGGAGCCCTACCGGCACGCGTCGCGGAGCAGCCGGGATCGCCGGGGGCGATCGCGCGATCGTCGAGTGTTGCAGCCCACACCCTTGCGCGAGAAAGTGAGGTGAGGCATACCTGTGTACGTCGCCCGCAGTCGAGGTGGTCGCGCCCATCGCCCACTCCGATCGCGCCATCGCAAACCTGTGCGTGCCCTCAATTGCGGATCGATCGGATCAATAGAACCGTAGATGCGGACCGAAGCCCCATCGCTCGAGGAGGAGCAAATGGCCACCGTCCTGTGCGTCCTGTACCCGGACCCCGTCGACGGGTACCCGCCGGCGTACGCCCGTGACAGCCTGCCGACTCTCAACGCCTACCCCGACGGGCAGAAGCTGCCGACCCCGGAGGCGATCGACTTCAAGCCGGGTGAGCTGCTCGGCAGCGTCTCCGGCGAACTCGGTCTGCGCACCTTCCTGGAGAGCCAGGGGCACAAGCTGATCGTCACCTCGGACAAGGAGGGGGAGAACTCCGAGTTCGACCGCTACCTGCCCGAGGCCGACGTCGTCATCTCCCAGCCGTTCTGGCCCGCCTACCTGACCCGGGAGCGGATCGAGAAGGCGCCGAACCTGAAGCTGGCGCTGACCGCGGGCATCGGCTCCGACCACGTCGACATCGACGCGGCGATCGAGCGCGGCATCACCGTCGCCGAGGAGACGTTCAGCAACTCGGTCAGCGTCGCCGAGCACGTGGTGATGATGATCCTGTCGCTGGTGCGCAACTACCTGCCGTCCCACGACTGGGCGCGTGAGGGCGGCTGGAACATCGCCGACTGCGCGGCGCACTCCTACGACGTCGAGGGCATGGACGTCGGCACCGTCGCCGCGGGCCGGATCGGTCTGGCCGTGCTGCGCCGGATGGCGCCGTTCGACTGCCGGCTGCACTACACCGACCGGCACCGCCTGCCGGAGGAGGTGGAGAAGGAGCTGAACCTGACGTTCCACGAGAGCGCGCAGGACATGGTGCCGCACTGCGACATCGTGACGATCAACGCTCCGCTGCACCCGGAGACCCGCAACCTGTTCGACGACGAGCTGCTCGCCACCATGCGGCGCGGCTCGTACCTGATCAACACGGCCCGCGGCCTGATCGTCGACCGGGACGCGATCGTGCGGGCGGTGGAGAGCGGGCAGCTCGCCGGCTACGCCGGTGACGTCTGGTACCCGCAGCCCGCACCGGAGGACCACCCGTGGCGGACCATGCCGCACAACGGCATGACCCCGCACATCTCCGGCACCACGCTCTCGGCGCAGTCCCGCTACGCAGCCGGCACCCGGGAGATCCTGGAGGATTTCTTCGCCGGGCGCCCGATCCGGGACGAGTACCTGATCGTCGACGGCGGCAAGCTCGCCGGCACCGGTGCGAAGTCCTACAGCGCGAAGAGCTGAGCGACCGCACCTCCTCGGACCGCCCACCGGAGCTGCCACTCCGGTGGGCGGTCCGCGCTCCGGCGATGAGATCCGCCGGCGCCTCCGGTCAGCAGGATCAGGAGACCGGCGCCGGGCCGGTCGGTCCACACCGGAGGCAGCCATGACCGCCACGTACACCTTCGACGTCTTCTCGAGCCTCGACGGCTACGGCTCCTACGGCGGGGACGGCGACTGGGGTGGCTACTGGGGCAAGCAGGGCCCCGAGTTCCTGGACCGCAGGCTCGCCTCGTTCGGGCCCGAGCAGCGAATGGTCTTCGGCGCCGCGACGTACCGGGAATTCGTCGAGCTGCTCGGCCCGGCCGAGGAGCCCCCGGAGCGCTTCGACCCGTGGATCGCGCGGATGCGGTCGATGCCCACGACGGTGATCTCCTCGACACTGTCGGGGCCCCTCGACTGGCCGCACGCGACCGTCGCGCACGGGGACGCCACCGAGATCGTCGCCCGGATGAAGGCCGGGTCCGACGTCCCGATCCGCTCGCACGGCAGCCTGGCGCTGAACCGGTCGCTGATGGCCGCGGGCCTGGTCGACCGGGTGCAGCTGACGATCTTCCCGGTACTCACCGGGCGGACCGGGGAGGCTCCGGTGTTCGGCGGTGCCGACGACTTCGACCTGGAGCTGCTCTCCTGCCGAACGCTCGACGGGGGCGTCCAGGAGCTGGTCTACCGGCCCACCCTGCACGTCCCGGCCTGACCGGGACGTAGCCTGGATCCGACTCAGAACGACCACTTCTGCCCGGTGCGGAGCCGGCGCATCAGTATGGCGGCCGAGCAGCCCGTGCCGGGTGCTCCGGTATCTACCGCGGAGCGCAGGTGGACGGCTCTCGGGGGCCGCCGTGCCCTCCCCGGGCGGCGGAAAGGCCCGTCGCGGTGACCCCGACAGGTTCCCCGACCCTCCCGACCTCCCCCACTGCCCCGGCCGGCTACGGACGGCTGCTCCGGACGCCCGGCGCCCGCGGCTTCGTCCTGCCCGGCTTCCTCGCCCGGCAGCCGTTCGCGATGCTGACCATCTCGATCGTGCTGCTGGTCCGGCACACCACCGGGTCCTACGGCGCCGCAGGTGCCACCGCGGCCGTCGCCGGTACCTCGGTGGCACTGTTCTCGCCGTGGATCGGCCGCCTGGCCGACCGGCACGGTCAGCGGGCGGTGCTGCTGCCCGACGTCGCGGTGCACGTCGTCGCCGCTCTCGGTCTCACCGCGCTGGCCACGGCGGGCGCGCCACTGTGGGCCCTGCTGGCGGCCGCCGTCCCGGCCGGGGCGACGGCACCCCAGATCGGGCCGATGGTGCGGGCCCGGTGGAGCGCGTTGCTCGGCGACGGCCCGCTGGGCCAGACCGCGGTCGCGTTCGAGTCGGTCACCGACGAGCTGTCCTTCGTCCTCGGCCCGCTGCTGGCGACGCTGCTGTGCACCTCGCTCGACCCGGCGGCCGGGCTGGTCGCCGAGGCGCTGCTGGTGCTGGTGGGCGGCCTGCTGTTCGCCGCGCAGCGGGGCACCGAGCCGCCGCGCGCCGAGCGCACCGCGGCCACCCCGGCCGGGTCCGCGTGGGCGGTGCCCGGGGTGCGGGTGCTGGTCGTGGCGTTCCTCGGGGTCGGCTCGGTGTTCGGCGGGATGCAGGTCGCGCTGGCCGCGTACTCGGAGTCGATCGGGGCACCCGGCCTCAACGGCGTGTTCTACGGCGTCTTCGCCGCAGGCAACATGACCGCCGCCCTGATCATGGGCGCGGTCACCTGGCGGTCCCCGCCCCGGCGACGCCTGCTGGCCGGCTACACCGCACTGGCCGCGACCGCGTCCCTGACCTGGTTCGTGTCCCTGCCCGGGTTCGCGGCCTGGCCGCCGCTCGTCGGCGCCGCCGGACTGCCGGCCGGGCTGTGCGTCGCCCCGGCCGTGGTCAGCGGATTCACCCTGGCCGGGCGGCTCGTCCCGGCCGGGGCGCGCACCGAGGCGTTCGCCTGGCTGACCGGGGCGACGGCGCTGGGCCAGGCCGTGGCGGTCACCGTCGCCGGGCAGCTGGAGGACCGGCTCGGCACCGGCAGCGGGTTCGGGGTCCCGATGGGCGGCACCGTGGCCGCGCTGGTGGTGCTGCTCGCGCTGCGCTCGCGGCTGCGCCCCTGAGGTCGCCCGGGTCACCGGCGTCCACCCGGGTCCACCCCGGTCCGGTTCTGGGACAGTCCCGGGGTGACCACCCAGCGGGCGCTCGTCCCGCTCTACCTGGCCGGGTTCACCACCGCGTTCGGCGCACACGGGGTGGCGACCGTGCTCGGCGCCGGGACCGACGACCTCGGCCTGTCGCTGCTCGGCCTCGGCGTCGCGCTGGCGCTCTACGACGTCGCCGAGGTCGTCCTCAAACCGCTGTTCGGCGCGCTGTCGGACCGGATCGGGCCGAAACCGGTGATCGTCGGCGGCCTCGTCGCGTTCGCCGTGGCCTCCGCGGTCGCGGTGGCCGCACCGGTGCCGGTGGTGCTGGTGCTCGCCCGGCTCGGGCAGGGCGCGGCGGCCGCGGCGTTCTCGCCGTCGTCGTCGGCGGCGGTCGCGCGGCTGGCCGGACCGGACCGGCTCGGCGGGTTCTTCGGCCGCTACGGCGCGTGGAAGAGTCTCGGGTACCTGCTCGGCCCGCTGATCGGGGTGGGCCTGGACCACGTGCTCGGGATCCGCGCGGTCTACACGGTGCTCGGGCTGCTCGGTGCCGTGGCCGCGGTGTGGGTGGCGGCGGTCGTGCCCGCCCCGGAGCCGGTGCCGCGGACCCGCTACACCGTGCTCGACCTGGTCCGCCGGAGCACCGAACGCGGCTTCCTCGTCCCCACCCTGCTGCTCGCGACGAGCACCGCCGTACTCGGCGTCGCCGTCGGGTTCCTGCCGCTGCTCGCGGCGCGGCTGGACCTGCACCCGCTCTCCGGCGCCGCGGCCGTCGCACTGATGGCGCTGGTGTCGACGCTCGCCCAGCCCGTCGCCGGGCGGCTGCGCGACCGCGGCCGGATCCGCACCCGCGGCGGCAGCGTCGCCGGGCTCGGGGCGGCGGCCGCGGGTCTGGTGCTGCTCGCGACGGCGCCGCACGCGGTGACCCTGTTCGCCGCCGCGGCGCTGTTCGGGGTCATGGTCGCGGTGGTGACGCCGCTGGCGTTCGCGCACCTGGCCGCGTCGACACCGGTGGAGCGGACCGGCCGCACGATGGGCAACGCCGAGATCGGCCGCGAGCTGGGCGACGCAGGCGGGCCGCTGCTCGTCGGGGCGGTCGCGGCCGCGTGGGCGCTGCCCGCGGCACTGCTCACCCTGGCCGGCGTCACCGTGGCGACCGGTGTCGCGACCGGGTGGTCGCTGCGGCCGCGCAGCGCGTCGGCGCCTGGACCTGCTCGCCGACCGGGAACGCACCGTGGCGCAGGCCTGGACCCGCCGGCCTGAGCCCCGCGGTCAGGGCAGCACGGCGTCCAGCAGCCGGTCCAGGCCGTGCTCGAACAGCTCGGTGTCCGACCATTGGTCCCGCGCCACGAAACCGGTGGCGCTCAGCGTCGGGTAGCGGTCCGCGTGCCCGGCGACGTGGTCCCGCGCCGCGGCGCGCACGGCCGGGTCGTCGAGCTGCCGCCAGGTGGTCTCGGTGACCACCGCGCCGATGACGAACTCGGCGAGCAGGCTCCCCGCCGAGGCCAGGTCGATCCCGGACAGCCCCGCGCGGGACAACGTGGCCTGCAGGAACTCGGTGCGCGCCAGCACGTTCGGGCCGAGCATCGGCCGGCCGACCATCCGTGCCGACCACGGGTGCGCGAGCATCGCCGACCGCCACCCGAGCACCAGGACGCGCAGCGCGGCCCGCGGGTCGGCGTCGCCGGGCGGGATCGGCACCTCGCCGAGGACGTGGTCGAGAACCAGGTCGTGCAGGTCCTCCTTCGTGGCCACGTGCCAGTAGAGCGCCGTCGAGGTCACGTCGAGCCGCTGCGCGAGCCGGCGCATCGTCAGCCTGTCCGCCCCGTGCTCGTCGAGCTCGGCGACGGCCGCGGCGACGATCCGCTCCGGGGTGAGGGGCTCGGCGCGGCGCGCCGCCCGGGGCTTCGCCTCGCGCAGCCAGAGCACCGTGGGGCCCGGCTCGTCGGTCGTCATGGTCGGGAACCCTACCTTCGGGCACAGGGACTTACCGCCGTCAAGTTCGATGGACGACGTGGGGCGCGGGCCGCGACCGGCATGATCGGCACGTCCGTGACCGGCCGTTCGCCCGGCGATCGTCCTGTCCCGATCCTGGCGATCTCGCCGCGCGGCGGCGGGCCGATGACCTGTGGAAATGTGTCGTTGCGCATCGGCGAGGAGCGCGTACCGTTGTTTCAGGTGTGGACGCCCGTCTGCTGGTGGAAACAGCAGCACCCGGAAACGGCACAGGCGGGCGCCACACCTACAACCGGGCCCACAGCCAGCCGGACCTACAGCTCGGTCACCCACGGATAGTCGGTCTCCGACCACGGGTGCATCTTCAGGCCGTACGACGTCAGGTTGCCGTGCCCGCGCCGGTAGAGGCGGCCGGCCATCTCCTGCAGGTAGCGCCGCTCGGTGTTGCCGAACGCATCCTCCTCGAACGCGGCGAACGTGGCCGATGCGACCGCGTCGGCCAGCTGCAGGTATTCGAGATTCCCCGGCTGGTCGAGCCGGCCGCCGTGCGGGTCCAGCCAGTCCCACGCCACACGGCAGTCGGGATCGGCTCGGAGTTCCGCCTCGTACGCCCGCAGTGTGGCCAGCTTGAACCGCACGATGTGCGCCAGCGTGTAGTCGAGGCGGCGGCGGAAGTCGCGCGCGAACCACGACAACCGCTCGAGCAGATAGCGGAGCGTGTACAGGTACGCGGTGTCCTCGTCGAGCGCGGGCCCGGGTAGCAGCGGTTTGCACACGACCACCGACGACAGGGTCATACAGTCGGTACGCCCGATCACCTGAGCGATCCGCAGGCGCTGCGAGTGCGTCTTCACGTTCCGCCAGTGCAGGGTGTCACCGGGCTTCCGCCCCAGATCGGCACGCAGACCCGCGAGCACAGCCGCGGCGTGGGGCAGTGCCTCGTCCGGGACGATGACGGCCGACATGACGAAGTGCGCGCTGGACTTCGGTGTCCGCGCCCGGACCCCTGCTTCGTCGACGAAGGCGTGCAGCCGGGCGGCGTCGGTCATCAGGGTGACGTTACCCAGGCTCCGCGGTAACGGGAGGTGGTTGCGGATCCCCGGAAGGATTCCCGCACGGAGCCGGAGGTCGGGATCGAACCGACGACCTACTCTTTACAAGAGAGTTGCTCTACCACTGAGCTACACCGGCGTGTGATTCCAGCCTAACCCCTCGCCCGCAACGCAACCGCCCCACCTGCTGATCCGTCGTCGGACGGGGGGCGCCGCACCCGGAGCCGTTCCGCGGCACCTCCCCGGGTTCTGAGAGAGTGACCCGACTCGGGCGGACGATCGGGATCAGCGGGGGTGGCGGGAAGCGTGACGGACGAGAGCCCGGCGGTGGACCGGTTCGCGCGGCGGCTGCGCGGAGCGCTGCGCCGGGACGCGAAGCGGCTGCTCACACCGGGCCCGTCGACCGTGCCGATGCTCATGCTCGGCCCGCAGGTCCCCGACGACGCGCAGGTCCAGCAGGTGATCGACCTCTGCATGCGGATCGGCGAGATCGAGCTGTCCTCGGGCGAGTCCGTCGACGAGGTCACCGCGACGATGCTGCGACTCGCCAACGCGGCGGGTCTGCCCGCCGTCGACGTCGACATCACGTTCACCTCGATCACGATCTGCTGCCACCGCGGCAACGCCGCCCAGCCGGTGACGTCGATGCGGCTGGTCCGCTACCGCACGCTCGACCTGTCCCGGCTGGCCGAGACCGAGCAGGTCGTCAACGACGTCGAGGCCGGCCTGCTCGACGTCCGCGCGGCATCCGCCCGGGTTTCCGAGGTCGCCCGCACCCCGCACCCGTACCCGCGCTGGGTCGCGACGGTCGGCTGGGCCGGCCTGGCCGCGTCGATCGCCCTGCTGCTCGGTGGCGGTGTCCTGACTGCCACGGCGGCGTCGGTGACGACCGCGGTGATCGACCGGATCGGCAGGCAGCTGTCGCGGTGGGGCGTCCCGACGTTCTTCCAGCAGACCCTCGGCGGGTTCCTCGCGACGATGTCGGCGCTGATGCTGATGGCGGCCAACGTGTTCGGGCCGGGCGCCCGGCCGTCGTTCATCGTCGCCGCGGGCATCACGGTGCTCCTGTCCGGGCTGAGCGTGGTCTCCACGGTGCAGGACGCCCTGTCCGGCTACTACCTGACGGCGTCGGCCCGGATCGTGGAGATCTCCCTGCTGTCGGCGGGGCTGCTGACCGGCGTCGTCATCGGCCTGCAGATCTCCTTCACGCTGCACCAGCCACTGGAGGTCTCCGGCGACCTGCCGTCGAGCGTCGGCCAGTTCGGGTTGTCGGTGCTGGCGGGTGCGACGTCGTCGGTGTTCTACGCGCTCGCCGGCTACGCCCCGCTGCGGTCGCTGCCGCTCGCCGGGTTGGTCGGCTCGGCGAGCTGGCTGGTCTACGGCCTGCTCACCCAGACCGTCGGGGTCGGCCAGATCCCGGCCACCGGGCTCGCGGCGCTGGTCGTCGGTCTCGCCGCCGGTCTGCTGCGCCGCGGCACGCGTACCCCGCCGATGGTGGTCACCCTCGCCGGTGTCACCCCGCTGCTGCCCGGTCTGCAGGCCTACCGCGGCTTCTACCAGCTGGCCGTGGACGGCGCGGGGTCGCAGGGCCTGGTGACGATCACGCTCGCCCTGGCCGTCGGTCTCGCGCTGGCCGCGGGCGTGGCGCTCGGCCAGTTCATCACCCGGCCGCGGCGCCGCCCGGAGGAGAAGCACCAGGGCGCCGAGCCCGGGGCGTCCGGCGGCGGTTTCATGCAGGAGCCCGAGGTCGACGACGCGGCCGACACCGGAGCCACGATGCTCGACTCGAAGTAGGCTCTGGCACCGGGTCGGGGGTGAACCCGGCCCGACGCGTCGAGGAGGAGATGTGACCAGCGGCGAGCCCGTGTCCGAGGCTGACCTCGTGGTGGTGGCCAACCGGCTACCCGTGGACTACGTACAGAACCCGGACGGCAGTTCCGGCTGGAAGCGCAGCCCCGGAGGCCTGGTCACCGCACTGGAGCCGACGCTGCGGGCGCGCGAGGGTGCCTGGGTCGGCTGGCCAGGGGTCCCCGACGTCGACGTCGAGCCGCTCGCCGAGGACGGCCTGTCGCTGTTCCCGGTGAAGCTGACCGCGCAGGAGGTCGAGGACTACTACGAGGGCTTCTCCAACGCGACCCTCTGGCCCCTCTACCACGATGTGGTCGCCCAGCCGCAGTTCCACCGGCACTGGTGGCGCGCCTACACCGCGGTCAACCAGCGCTTCGCCGAGGAGGTCGCGAAGGTCGCCGCGCACGGCGCGACCGTGTGGGTGCAGGACTACCAGCTCCAGCTCGTCCCCGGGCACCTGCGGGAGCTGCGCCCCGACCTGAAGATCGGCTTCTTCCTGCACATCCCGTTCCCGCCGGTCGAGCTGTTCCGCCAGCTGCCGTGGCGGACGCGGATCATGGAGGGGCTGCTCGGCGCCGACCTGGTCGGGTTCCACACCGACGGCGGCGTCCGCAACTTCCACTGGCTCTCCCAGGAGCTCGCCGGCGCGACCCCCGAGCGCGACCCCGAAGTCCTGCGCTACGGCGGCCGTCAGGTCCGGCTCGGCGCCTTCCCGATCTCGATCGACTCCACACGCCTCGACGAGCTCTCCCGCACCGACGAGGTCATCGAGCGGGCCGCGCAGATCCGCGCCGAGCTGGGCGACCCGGACAAGATCGTGCTCGGCGTCGACCGGCTCGACTACACCAAGGGCATCGACGTCCGGCTGCGCGCGTTCCACGAGCTGCTGGAGGAGGACCGGGTCACCGTCGGTGAGACGTCGTGGAGCGGCTCGGAGACCGCGATCGACGCGGCGATGATCCAGCTCGCGACGCCGTCGCGGGAACGGGTCGAGCACTACCAGCAGATGCGCGACGACATCGAGCTCTCGGTCGGCCGGATCAACGGCGAGTACGCCCGGGTCGGGCGCCCCGCCGTGCACTACCTGCACCGTTCGCTGCCCCGCGAGGAGCTCGTCGCGTTCTTCCTGGCCGCCGACGTCATGCTCGTGACCCCGCTGCGCGACGGCATGAACCTGGTCGCCAAGGAGTACGTCGCCAGCAGGCACGACGACGGCGGCGTCCTCGTGCTGTCGGAGTTCACCGGTGCCGCGATCGAGCTGACCAGCGCACTGCTGGTCAACCCGCACGACACCGACGGGGTCAAGGAGACGCTGTACGCGGCGCTGACGATGAACCCCGAGGAGGGCCACAAGCGGATGCGGATGTTGCGCCGCCAGGTCCTCGACCACGACGTCGACCGCTGGGCGCGCTCGTTCCTGGAGACGCTCGGTGTGAAGGTGCCCGAGTGAACGTCCCGGCCGGGCTGGACTCCGCGTTGCAGAAGCTCGCCGCCGCCGGGACGCTGCTGGTCGCCCTGGACTTCGACGGCGTGCTGGCCCCGCTGGTGGACGACCCGTCCTCGTCGCGGCCGCTGCCGGCCTCGGCCGACGCGGTCCGCGCACTGGCCGGGGCCCCGGCGACGACCGTGGTCATGGTGTCCGGCCGGGGCCGCGACGACCTCGCCGCCGTCTCCGGTTTCGCCCCGCCGGTCGGGCTGGTCGGCAGCCACGGCGCCGAGTTCGACGACGAGCTGGCCGCCCGGCTCGGCCGCGGCGGCCTGCTCACCGACGAACAGGCCCGGCGGCGCACCGAGCTGCTCGCCGGGCTGCAGGAGCTCGTCGACGCCGCTCCGGGCGCGCGGCTGGAGACCAAGCCCGCGGGTGGGGCCGTGCACGTGCGCGGCATGGACCCCGACGCCGGGCGCGCCCTGCTGGAGCGGGTCTCCCGCGAGTGGGAGCACGGCGACGTCGACGGCACCGCGGGCAAGGACGTCCTCGACCTCGCGGTGCTGCGGACCTCCAAGGGCTCCGCGGTGCGGACGCTGCGGGAGAGCCTCGGCGCGGACGCGGTGTTCTTCGCCGGTGACGACGTCACCGACGAGACCGCGTTCCGCGTGCTCGAAGGAGGGGACACCGACGTCGGGGTCAAGGTCGGCGACGGCGACACCGCCGCCGGGTACCGCGTCGCCGGCCCCGAGGCGCTGTCCGCGGTGCTGACCCGGCTGGCCGAGCTGCGGCGCTAGAGAGCTCGGCGCGGCGGGCCCGCGGCCGGGTCCGCCGCCTCCAGGATCTCGACGCGGTCGCCGAGCGCGATCCCGGCGCCGGGGTCGTCGGGGATCAGGTTCACCCCGAACCAGACGCCGGAGCCGAACCGGCGGTGCCGGGCCAGGGTCGCCATCGGTTCGCGGCCCTTCACGGCGGTCTCCGGGTCGGCGGTGGTGAGCACGCAGCGCGCGCAGCCCTTCGCCACCCGGAACGCGGCGTCACCGATCCGGATCCGGCGCCAGCCGTCCTCGGCCCAGGCCGGGGCGCCGTCGACGACGACGTTCGGCCGGAACCGGGTCATCGGCAGCGGCCCCTCGTGCGCGTGGGAGCCGGCCGCGACCAGTTCGTTCACCGCGTCCAGCGACGCGGCCGAGGTGAGCAGCAACGGGTAGCCGTCGGCGAAGCCGACCCGGTCGTCCGGTGCGGAGAACCCCGGGTCCGGGCGGCGGTGCCCCGGGTCGTCGAGGTGCACCAGCCGGACCTTCTCGCCCAGCAGCTCGGAGAACCAGGCGTGCGCCTCGTCGGAGGCGGGCACACCGGCGGTGTCCGAGCGGTGCACGCGAACCGGGACCGGGTCGCCGTCGGGGATCCGCACCGAGAGCGGGGGCAGGCCCGGCCCGGTGACGTCCAGGCCGTCGGCCCGCAGGGCGGGGACGGCGAGCAGCAGCCGCGGGTGGGCGCGGGCGGTGACCATGCCGCCGTCGTCGTCGACGAGCATCCAGCGGCGGTCCCCGGCGAGCCCGGCGCGCTCGACGACCGCCCGGTCCAGGTCGGTGCCCCGGCAGGACTTCACCGGGTACCGGCGCAGCCCGGCCAGGGTCACCATCCGGAGAAGAACTCCCCCGACTGGCGCAGCGCCCGGGTCGTGTCGCCGACGAGCAGCTCGGTCGGCAGCGTGACGTGCTCGGGGCGGCTGCGGTCGCCGCGCTCCAGCAGCAGGCGCCCGGCGACCAGGCCCTTCTCCCGGAACGGCTGGCGGACCGTGGTGAGCCCGGCCCGCTCGGCCTCGGGGACGCCGTCGAACCCGGCGACCGAGATGTCCTCGGGCACCCGCAGGCCGCGGCGGCGGGCCTCTGCGAGCGCGCCCAGCGCGAGGATGTCGGAGGTGCAGATCAGCGCGGTGATCCCCGGGTGGTCGTCGAGCAGCGCGGCCGCGGCGTCGGCACCGGCGTCCTCGGTGTGCTCGAACCGCTCGATCACCGGTACGGCTGACCAGTCGACGCCGGCGTCGGTGAACGACTCGCGCAGCCCGGCGAGGCGCTCGCGCTGCACGCTGTAGGAGCTGGCCTGCTGGCGTTCGAGGTCGACCGGGCCGTCGTGGCGCCGGGACCCGAGCCGCATGCAGACCACGCCGATCCGCCGGTGCCCCAGCTCGGCCAGGTGCTTCCCGAGCGCGAGGGTGCCCGCGCGGTCGTCGACACCGACCCGGTCGACGCCCTCGACGTCGGCGGGCTGGTCGCAGACGACGGTCGGCAGCGGGCGGGACAGCACGGCGCGGAAGTGCGGGTCGTCCTCGCTGACGGAGTAGACGACGAACCCGTCGACCCCGGCCTGGTGCACGGCGTCGACATCGGAGTGCTCGGGGCTGACCGGCACGAGCAGCAGCCCGGTCCCGGCGTTCTCGCAGGCCAGCGCGAGTCCCTCCAGGAACCCCGTGGCGACGGGGTCGCGGAAGGCGTAGCTCAGCGCCTCGGTGAGCAGCAGGCCGACCGCGCCGGCCCTACGGGTGCGCAGCGATCGAGCCACCGGATCGGGGCCCGGGTACCCTAGCCGTCGCGCCGCCTCCAGGACGCGCTCGCGCAGTGGCGCGGAGAGCTGGTCCGGACGGTTGTAGGCATTGGACACGGTCGTCCGCGAGACGCCCAGTTCGGCGGCCAGCGACGCCAGCGTCGCCGGTCGTCGCGCGTGCGGTGACCCGGTCATTCCCGGAACGGTAGCGGCGTGCTCTGCACCGTGAAAGTCGGCCCGCCGCAGCGGGTCCCATCAGGGTTTCCGCATGGGCGTCCGGCACCGCCGGCGGCGTAAAGTGAACCGAGAACGGTTTCCGATAAACGCATGGCCATACCCTGATAGGAGAAGTCCTCGTGACTCGCCCCCCGTTCCGCCCCGCCGCACTCGCGGCCGGGGCGGCCGTCGTCGTCCTCGGGCTGTCCGCCTGTGGCAACTCCGGCGGTGACCAGGCCGCTCCCCCGGCACCCGGCGCCGGCGACTCCGGCAAGATCGCCGTCGTCGCCTCGACCAACGTCTGGGGTTCGGTCGCCCAGGCCGTCGGCGGCGACAAGGTCGACGTCCAGTCGATCATCGACAGCCCCGACAAGGACCCGCACGAGTACGAGACCACCCCGCAGGACGCGGCGAAGGTCGGCCAGGCCAAGGTCCTGATCCAGAACGGCGGCGGCTACGACTCGTTCATGGAGAAGCTGGTCGAGTCCTCCGGCAACAAGGCCCCGGTGATCGACGCCGTGCAGGTCTCCGGGCTCCCCGGCTCCGCCGAGGCCTCCGAGCACGACCACGACCACGGCGCCGAGAAGCCCGCCGAGGGTGGCGAGGAGGAGGGCCCGGAGTTCAACGAGCACGTCTGGTACAGCTTCGCCACCGCCCACAAGGTCGCCGACGACGTCGCGAAGCAGCTCTCCACCGCCGACCCGGCCAACGCGCAGACCTACGCGTCGAACGCCAAGGCCTTCGACGCCAAGACCGACGAGCTGACGAAGAAGGCCGCCGGCATCGGCCAGGCCCACCCGAAGACCAAGGTCGCCTACACCGAGCCCGTCCCGGGCTACCTGTTGCAGGCCGCGAAGATCCAGAACGTGACCCCGGAGGAGTTCTCCGAGGCCGTCGAGGAGGGCAACGACCCGCCCGCCGCGGTCGTCGCGAAGACCCTGGCGCTGTTCAAGGCCCCGGCCCAGGCCAAGGCCCTGATCCTCAACAGCCAGACCCAGTCGGCGACCACCGACCAGGTCCGCAATGCCGCCCAGCAGGGCAACGTCCCGGTCGTCGAGATGTCGGAGACGCTGCCCGCCGGCGTGACCGACTACGGGCAGTGGATGAACCAGAACCTGGACGCGCTCAACGGCGCGCTCGGACGTTGATCCACCCGTAGGAGGAGGCTGCTCGCCATGAGCACCACCGGAACCGCCCGCCCCGCGCTCTCGCTGCGCGGGGCGGGCCTGCGGTTCGGCGACCGGACCCTGTGGTCCGGGCTGAACCTCGACGTCCAGCCCGGCGAGTTCGTCGCCGTGCTCGGCCCGAACGGGTCGGGCAAGACCACCCTGATGCGGGTCCTGCTCGGGCTGTTGCCGCTGTCCGAGGGCGAGGTCGAGGTCGGCGGGCACACCCCGCGCCGAGGCAGCCCGGAGATCGGCTACATCCCGCAGCAGCGGCCCCTGGACCCCGACCTCCCGCTGCGCGGCCGCGACCTCGTCGGCCTCGGCCTCGACGGCCACAGGTTCGGGATCGGCCTGGGCGGACGCCGCGAGCGCAAGGAGAAGGTCGCCCGCGCCCTGGAGCAGGTCGGCGGCAGCGCGTACGCGAACTGGCCGGTCGGCCGGCTCTCCGGCGGTGAGCAGCAGCGGCTGCGGGTCGCCCAGGCGCTCGTCGGGGACCCGGCCGTGCTGCTGTGCGACGAGCCCCTGCTCTCGCTGGACATCTCCCACCAGCAGACCGTGACCCGGCTGATCGACTCCCGGCGGAAGTCCGCGGGGACGGCCGTCCTGTTCGTCACGCACGAGATCAACCCGGTGCTGCCGATGGTCGACCGGGTGATCTACCTGGTGGACGGGCAGTTCCGGATCGGGCCCACCGAGGAGGTCATGACCTCGAAGGTGCTGACCGAGCTCTACCGGACCGACGTCGACGTGCTGCGGGTGCGGGACCGGCTGGTCGTGGTGGGGGCGGAGGACTCGCCCGTCGGGTCGAAGACCTCGACCGACGACGCAGGCGCCTCGCTGCACCCCGACCACGGCGGGGTGCACGTCTGATGGGGCTCATCTCCTACGACGACTTCACCTACCTGCTCGGCCAGCCGTTCGTGCAGAACGCGCTGATCGCCTGCGCGGTGCTCGGCCTCGTCGCCGGGCTGCTGACGCCGCTGGTGGTCAGCCGGGGCATGTCGTTCGCCGTGCACGGCACCGCGGAGCTGTCGTTCACCGGCGGCGCGGCCGCGCTGCTGTTCGTCGGCGCGGACTACGTCGGGCAGGGCGCGGTCGTCGGCGCCGTCGCCGCGGCGGCGCTGTTCGGCATCCTCGGGCTGCGCCAGCGCGAGCGGGACTCGGTGATCGGCGTCGTCATGGCGTTCGGCCTCGGCCTGGGTGTGCTGTTCCTGTCGCTCTACCAGGGCCGCTCGGCCAACCGGTTCGGCCTGCTGACCGGCTCGATCGTCGCCGTGGACGGCACCAACCTGTGGGTGCTCACCGGCGTCACCGTGCTGGTGCTGGCGACGCTGCTGGTGGTCTACCGGCCGTTGCTGTTCGCGAGCACCGACCCGGAGGTCGCGCTGGCCCGCGGCGTGCCGGTGCGGGCGCTGTCGCTGGTCTTCGCGGTGCTGATCGGGCTGGTCGCAGCACTCGCTGTGCCGATCGTCGGCGCCATCCTCGTGATGGCCGTGATGATCGTGCCGGGCGCCGCGGCGAACCGGGTCACCGCGAACCCGGCGCTGGCCACCCTGCTGGCCGTCGTGATCGCCGAGGTCGGCCTGCTGGCAGGCACGGTGCTGTCGCTGCTGACGAACCTGCCGATCTCCGGCTTCGTCGCCTCGATCGGGTTCGCCGCCTACCTGCTGTGCCGGCTGACCGCCCGGCTGCGCGGGCGGACCCCGGCCCGCGCCTGATCTCGTACGACGGTCGGTCCGTCACGACTACCGGGGCGGGCCGGCCGTTGCACGAAGCGTTCTCAGCTCGTCAGGGTGTACACGCTCGTTCGGCTACCAGGTGTGCCCTTCAGCTCTACGGATCCCGATTCACGGAGCGCGTGCAAGGCGTACTGCACCTGCCGATACGTGAGGCCGGTACGCCGCTCGATCTCGGCGCGCTTCGTCGGGCCTTCCCGAAGAACTCCGAGGATCAATGCTTCCGGCTCGATGGTCGTGCCGCTGTCATCGAGCTCGGAGCGCTGCCCGGTCAGCTTGCCGTCCAAGGCGTACAGACGGCCTCCTCGTTCGCCTCGGGCCTCTGCCAGACCGGCTGCGACCAACTCGCTGAGGAGCCGTCCCGCATCGCGTGAGTCCATCGGAAAGGCGTCCCTCAGGGACTTGTTCGTGAAGACCTCCGAGTGCCGCATTCGCGCGAGCACGTGGCGTTGGGTGTCGGACAACGCGACACCCTTCGTGACGCGCGCCAACCAGTCGACGTCATCGCGGGAGAGCAGCGCGTGGTTCGGCACACGAACCGCGAACTTGATGCCCTGATCCTGGAACCGCGGAGGGACCATCCCGGCACCGGACATCACCTCCAGGACGGTGGGAATGCCGGTCGCCAAGGCCTCCACGACCCGCCCACCCTGTCCGGTACGGACGTTCTGGCAGATTCGAACCAGGTACCCGTTACGCGCCGAGGTGACGCCCACACTTCCGAGACGGGCGACGCTGATGCCGAAAAGCCCTCCCGGATTCGAGACGATCAGCTGATCGTCGGTGATGCGCAGGGTGATGGCCTCGCCCAACGCATAAGGACCAAGATCTCGGTGTATGAGTGCGTTGGAGAGCAACTCACGTACTGCGACCAGCGGATACTCGGGAGCGTCGCGGCCGTGACCGTCCTCGTCGAACTTGATGCGGGTCCTCGAGTTCCGTGCGACCCACCGCACTGCTTCCTCGAGCATGAGGGGAAGCGGACCGTCGAAACGACGGGCGTCGTCGACCCTGGTCCCCGGGGCCGCGTCCGGCCTCGGTGCCGAACTCGCCTGGATGACGAGGTTGGGAAAGAACTGCTGGGGATAGACGCCCAACGCCAGCAGGCCCGCGAGACTCGGCACCCGGGCCTTCCCGACCAGCACGCCGGTCCGGAACAACAACTCGTCGCGTCCGAATCGGCGCAGGACCGGTGACAGGTCGGATGCTGTCTCCACATACGCATCGACGAGCTCGGTGTCGAGATCGTCGGCGGTCGCTTCGTCGACCGGTTGCTGGTCGAATCGGGGCGTCGACCGGTTGGCCACGAACGCCTGTTCTTCCAGGTCGGACAGGGGGTAATCACCGTCGTACGACCGGAGATACGCGCGCCCCGTGGACCTGACGCGGCACGGTTTCGCGGAGCCCGGGAGTTCGGCGACCGTGGCGATCACGAGGTCGGCGCCCTCGAACACCACACTTTCGATCGCGACCACGACCGGCGGCTGCACCACCTGGCGTGCGGTGGATGCGATTGCCTTCTTGCACGCCGCGACGTCGTAGACGCCCGTTGCCGCGAACGAAGCAACCTCGTCGAGTCCGAAGATCAACAGCCCGCCACCCGGCGTGTTGCCGAACGCCGAGAACGTCGGTGCGAGGTTCTCGGGGAAGCCTCCCGCAGCTCGCTTGACCTCGACCTGCGCGAAGTCGCTCCCCTCCGCACGCATGTCTGCAACGAGATGCGTCAAGTCCTCTACATCCACCTCGACAATGTAGAGGAGAAGCCGCGTCGTGTAGAGGAGGCGCGGAGGAGTGTTGAGCTGCCGCTACCTTCAGAGCTCGAGCCGGCGGCGCCGCGCCACCTCGGAGAGCACCACACCGGTCGCGACCGAGGCGTTGAGCGACTCGACCTCCCCGGCCAGCGGGATCGAGACCGTCACATCACAGGTCTCGCGGACCAGCCGGGACAGTCCCTTGCCCTCCGAGCCGGTGACCAGCACCAGCGGGCCGGTGGCGAGGTCGAAGTCGTCGAGGGAGACGTCCCCGTCCGCGGCCAGACCGGCGACCATCAGCCCGGCCGAGGCGTACTCGCGCAGGGTGCGGGTCAGGTTCGTCGCCCGTGCGACCGGCAGCCGTGCCGCGGTGCCCGCCGACGTCCGCCACGCCACCGCGGTCATCATCGCCGACCGGCGCTGCGGGACGACGACGCCGTGCCCGCCGAACGCGCTCACCGACCGGACGACCGCACCGAGGTTGCGCGGGTCGGTCACCCCGTCCAGTGCCGTGATCAGCGCCGGGCGGCCGGAGTCCGAGGCCCGCTCGAGCAGCTCGTCGGGGTGGGCGTAGTCGTACGGGGGCACCTGCAGGGCCAGGCCCTGGTGCAGCGCGCCGCCGCTGATCCGGTCCAGGTCGTTGCGGGGAACCTCGAGGATCGAGATGCCCTGCTCCGCAGCCAGCGCGACGGCCTCGGCGATCCGCTCGTCGGCGTTGGTACCGGTCGCGACGTGCAGCGCCGTCGCCGGGACCCCGGCCCGCAGGCACTCGACGACCGGGTTGCGGCCGAGCACCGTCTCCGGCCCCTCGGCGTCACCGCCGCCGCGCCGGCCGGCGACGGGCCGCCGGTTCGGCTGCTGCTGCTTGTCGTCGGCCCGCCGTGCGGCCTTCTGCTTCGGGTGGCCCGGGCGCATCTCGCCCGGCGGGGTCGGGCCCTTGCCGCGCAGCGCGCGGCGGGCCTGGCCGCCGGAACCGACGACCATCCCCTTCTTCGTGCCGTCCTTGCGCACCGCTCCGCGGCGCTTGGAGTTGCCGGCCATGCCTCTTACGCGTCCTTCAGTGTCCAGGTGGAGCCACCGGCGCCGTCCTCGACGGCGATCCCGGCAGCCAGAAGTTCGTCGCGCAGCCGGTCCGCGGTGGCGAAGTCCTTCTCGGCGCGCGCCGCCTGGCGCCGCTCGAGCATGGTCTCCACCAGCGTCCCGAGTGCCTGCCGGGCGGAGTCGCCCGACTGTTCGGCCACGCCGCCCGTGGCCAGGGGGTCCAGTCCCAGCACGCCGGTCGTCGCACGGATCGCCGAGGCGGCCGCCGACGCGGCGGGCGCGTCCCCCGTGTCGAGGGCGGTGTTGCCCTCGCGCACCAGCTTGTGCACCTCACCCAGGGCGAGCGGGGTGCCCAGGTCGTCGTCCATCGCCGCGGCGAACGCGGCGGGCACCGCGAGATCCGGGTCCGGCAGCCCGTGGCGCTCCCGCACCCGGTGCACGAACGACTCGATCCGCCGGTACGCGGCGACGGCCTCGTCGAGCGCGGCGTCGGAGTACTCGATCGCCGACCGGTAGTGCGGGCCGACCAGGTAGTAGCGCAGCTCCGCCGGGCGGACCCGGGTCAGCAGGTTCTCGATCGAGAGCACGTTGCCGAGCGACTTCGACATCTTCTCGCCGCCCATGGTCACCCAGGCGTTGTGCAGCCAGAACCGGGCGAACGGGTCACCGGCGGCGTGCGACTGGGCGCGCTCGTTCTCGTGGTGCGGGAACACCAGGTCGAGCCCGCCGCCGTGGATGTCGAACTCCGGGCCCAGGTAGGCGGTCGCCATGGCGGAGCACTCCAGGTGCCAGCCGGGGCGGCCGTGTCCCCACGGCGTCGGCCAGCTGGGCTCGCCCGGCTTGGCCGCCTTCCACAGCGTGAAGTCCAGCGGGTCGCGCTTGTCGCCGGCGTCGCCCTCGCCCTGGTGGACGTCGTCGACCTTCTGGCCGGACAGCGTGCCGTAGTCGGGCTGGGTCCGGACGGCGAAGTAGACGTCGCCCTTCGGCGTCGCGTACGCGTGGCCGCCCTGGATCAGCCGGTCGATCAGCTCGACCATCTGCGTGATGTGCCCGGTCGCGTGCGGCTCGACCGACGGCGGCAGGCAGCCCAGCGCGTCGTAGGCGGCGGTGAAGGCCCGCTCGTGCGTGGCCGCCCACTCCCACCAGGGACGCCCGGCGGCCTCGGACTTGCGCAGGATCTTGTCGTCGATGTCGGTGACGTTCCGGACGAGCGTGACGTCGTAACCGGCGTGGGTCAGCCAGCGACGCAGCACGTCGTAGTTCAGCCCGGAGCGGACGTGCCCGATGTGCGGCAGCCCCTGCACCGTGGCCCCACAGACGTACATCGACACGGCTCCGGCACGCAGCGGCGTGAAGACGCGCTGCTCCCTGGTCGCTGAGTCGAGAAGCCTGAGGGTCACATCACCAGGGTACGGGGCTCCGATTCGTCCACTACACGGGCGGGGCGCCACGGGCAAGGTGACGGCCATGAGCGTTCAGCAGCTGTATCCACGCCTGGTCGTCGCCGACGCCGACGCGGCGATCTCCTTCTACACCGCCGCGTTCGGCGCCGGGCTCGTCGAGCGCTACACCGACGGCTCCGGGGCGGTCGTGCACGCCCTGCTGCGCGCCGGTGACGCGGTCTGGGCGGTGAAGGACGCCGACGCCGTCGACCCGGCCCCGGACGGGCCCGGCGCGGTGATACTCGCCCTCTACGTCGACGACCCGGACGCCGTCGCCGCGGCGATGCTCGACGGCGGCGGCCGGGTGATCTTCGCCGTCGACGACCATCCCTACGGCGAGCGCGGCGGCCGGCTGGCCGACCCGTTCGGGCACGTGTGGATGGTCGCGCGGCGTACCGCGGATCTCTCCGCCGGGCAGATCCAGGAACGGACCGAGCGCGCCTACCCCTGAGCGGGCTGGAGCAGGGCGGTCGCGACGGCGGCGCGGCCCTCGCCGCGGCCGGTCAGCCCGAGTCCGTCGGTGGTGGTGCCGGAGACCGACACGGGGGCGCCGACCAGCTCGGAGAGGACCTTCTCCGCCTCGTCGCGCCGCTTGCCGATCTTCGGGTCGTTGCCGATCACCTGCACGACCGCGTTGGCGACGGCCCAGCCGTCGCGCACGAGCAGCCTGCGGACCTCGGCGAGCAGCGTCGCCCCGGATGCTCCGGACCACTCCGGACGGCCGGTGCCGAACACCGCTCCCAGGTCACCGAGCCCGGCGGCGGACAGCAGCGCGTCGCAGAGGGCGTGCGCGGCGACGTCGCCGTCGGAGTGCCCGGCGCAGCCGTCGGCGTCGTCCCACAGGAGTCCGGCGACCCAGCAGTCGCGCCCAGGCTCCACCGGGTGCACATCGGTCCCGATCCCGACCCTCATCCGATCCTCTCCACGGCGCCGGCCAGGAGCAGCTCGGCGATGCGCAGGTCCCACGGGGTGGTGACCTTGAACGCGAGGGGGTCGCCCTCGACCGTCGTCACCGGGTCGCCGAGGGCCTCGACGAGGCCCGCGTCGTCGGTGCGCGGGTCGGGGGCGCCCGCGTGGGCGCGGCGCAGGTCGCCGGCCCGGAAACCCTGCGGGGTCTGCACCGCACGCAGCGCGGAACGGTCGACAGTGGACACCACGGTGCCGTCGCCGTCGACCTGCTTGATCGTGTCGGTCACCGGGAGCACCGGGATCACCGCGGGCGCACCGGCCCGCACGGCCGTGACCACCCGCTCGACTACCGCGGGCGGCGTCAGCGGGCGCGCGGCGTCGTGCACCAGCACGACCTCGACCGACGGCGGCAGCGCGGCCAGCCCGGCCGCCACCGAGGCGGTCCGGTCGGCGCCACCGGGCACCACGCTCACCGGCCGCCCGGGCAGCATCGCCGACGCCGCACCGGCCTGCTCGGCCGGGACCACGACGACCACGTGCCCGACGACGCCCGAGTCCAGCAGTCCGTCGACGGCACGCACCAGCACCGGGACGCCCGCCAGCTCGACGAACGCCTTCGGCACTCCGGCACCCAGGCGGGCACCGGAACCGGCTGCGGGCAGCACCGCGGCGACGCGCTCGGCGCAGGCCGCGATCGGCTGCCCGGCGCCGGACGGCACCGCGTGGGCCGGCACCGCGCGAGACGACACAGCGTGAGACTGCACGGAGCCCGGAGGAGCCACGACCGGAGCCCGGTCGTTCACAGCCCGGCCGCTCAGGCGTCTGCGGTCGCGAGCACCTCGTCGAGCAGGACCTCGGCCCGCTCCTCGTCGGTGCCCTCGGCGAGCGCGAGCTCGCTGACCAGGATCTGCCGCGCCTTGGCGAGCATGCGCTTCTCGCCCGCGGAGAGCCCGCGATCCTTCTCCCGGCGCCACAGGTCGCGGACGACCTCGGCCACCTTGTTCACGTCACCGGAGGTCAACTTCTCCCAGTTGGCCTTGTACCGGCGGGACCAGTTGGTCGGCTCCTCGGTGTGCGGCGCGCGCAACACCTCGAAGACCCGATCCAGGCCCTCCTGGCCCACGACGTCACGGACGCCGACGACCTCTACGTTGTCAGCGGGAATACGGACCGTCAGATCACCCTGCTGGACCTTCAGGACGAGGTACTGCACTTCCTCGCCCTTGATCGTCCGAGTCTCGATCGCCTCGATGAGGGCGGCACCGTGGTGCGGGTAGACGACGGTCTCTCCGACCTTGAAAACCATGTGTCCTCTGGCCCCTTTCGCTGCGACCAGGCTAGCACGCCGTCCGACGCGGCCGACGGCCACCTTCTCCCGTCGTCGCAGGTCAGGGGGTTGACAACGTCGAAAAAACGTGTCTCGCGCAGGCGGCCGCGACGCGGGAATCCGGGCCGACCGGGAAAGGGGGACGGGGTCGCCACCGGCCCGTCACCGGGGCTTCACCAGGGTGCACCGGTGGAACCGCCCACGAGCCCGGCGTAGGGGCGCGGTCACGTCGAGTGCACGTCGCGCGTGCTCTGCGGCGGGTGGCCGAGCGTTCCCCGGTGTCGCGCGGCTAGGCTCTGGTCGCAGCCGATCGCGCGGACACGCGCGCGGGCCGCGCACCACCACAGTCTCGACCCGCCGGGAACGCTCCCGGCCGGCAGGAAGGACACGCCGACCGTGAGCCGCAACCGCCGCCGTCCCACCCGGGCCCTGGCCGGGGCCGCCGGAGCCGTCGCCCTGACCGGCCTGCTGGTCTCCGGTTGCGGTGCCGGTCAGCTGTCCCAGACCTCGCTGCAGACCGCCGCGGTCAACGGGCTCAACACCTCCGCCGGCACGGTCGACCTGCGCGACGTCCAGATCAGCTACCCGCCGCAGCCTGCCGGGCCGGACGCGCTCTACAAGGCCGGTGGCAGCGCCCCGCTGCGCGCCAACCTGGTCAACGTCGGCGACACCGCGGACAAGCTGGTGCGCGTCACGAGCCCGTACGCGTCGAACGTGACGGTCTCCGGCGACACCAGGCTGGCCAAGGGGGTCGCGCTGGTCTCCGCGGGCGACACACCGCTGGCGCCGACGTCGAGCAAGCCGGTGCAGATCAGGCTCGACGGGCTCAAGCAGCCGATCCCGGCCGGTGCGCAGGTCCCGATGACGTTCGTGTTCGAGCGCGCGGGGTCGGTGAACCTGGTCGCGCCGACCGGTGTGCCGATGGAGTCCCACCCGGATGCGAAGCCGGAACGGGCCGCGCCGGAGGGCAAGGAGCACGGCGTCAACGGGGCCGAGACCGGCGTGAACGCCGAGAACGGTGGCCAGGCGAAGCCGCCGTCGCCGGACAAGCCCGCTGCCCCGGCGCCGTCCGAGCGCGGCGAGCAGCCGGCCCAGGGCACCAACTGACCACCCGCACCCGGGCGCGCTCCGGCGGCTACCGCTGCACCGAGTGCGACCACCGCTCCGCGCAGTGGGTCGGGCGCTGCCCCGGCTGCCAGGCCTGGGGCACTCTCGAGCAGGTCGAGGCGCCGCGCGGCACGGGCTCGCTCGGCGGCGGCCGCACGGTCGTCGCGGGGGCGCCGAGCACACCGGCGCGCCGGATCGCCGACGTCGAGCTGGACTCCGCCCGCTCCCGGAGGACCGGGGTCGACGAGCTCGACCGGGTCCTCGGCGGCGGGCTGGTGCCCGGCGCCGTCGTACTGCTGGCCGGTGAGCCGGGCGTCGGGAAGTCGACGCTGCTGCTGGAGGTCGCGGCACGTGCCGCGTCGCGCACCCGGGTCCTCTACGTCTCCGGAGAGGAGTCCGCGGGCCAGGTCCGGCTGCGGGCCGAGCGCACCGGCGGCCTGGCCGACGAGCTCTACCTCGCCGCCGAGTCCGATCTGGAGTCGGTGCTCGGCCACGTCGACGAGCTGCGGCCGTCGCTGCTGATCGTCGACTCGATCCAGACGATGTCGACGGCGGTCGTCGAGGGCAGCCCGGGCGGGGTGACCCAGACCCGCGCCGTGACGGTCGCGCTGACCGCGCTGGCCAAGGAACGCGGGCTCGCGGTGCTGCTCGTCGGGCACGTCACCAAGGACGGCAACATCGCCGGCCCGCGGGTGCTCGAGCACCTGGTCGACGTCGTCCTGCACTTCGAGGGCGACAAGCACTCCGCGCTGCGGATGGTGCGCGGGGTGAAGAACCGCTTCGGGCCCGCCGACGAGGTGGGCTGCTTCGAGCTGCGCGACGAGGGCATCGTCGGGCTGCCGGACCCGTCCGGGCTGTTCCTGGACCGCTTCGGCACCAACGGCGAGAACGTCGTCCCCGGTACCGCGGTCACCGTGGTCATGGACGGACGGCGGCCGCTGCTCGCCGAGGTCCAGGCGCTCGTCGCGGGCGCCAACATCCCCAGCCCGCGCCGCGCGGTCACCGGGCTCGACACCTCGCGGGTGCCGATGCTGCTGGCCGTCCTGGAGCGCCGGGCGAAGGTCCGGCTGCACGACGCCGAGGTCTACACCGCGACCGTCGGCGGCATGAAGGTGACCGAGCCCGCCGCGGACCTGGCGATCGCGCTGGCCGTGGTCACGGCCAAGAACGACGTCACCATCCCGGCCGACACGATCGTCCTCGGCGAGCTCGGGCTGGGGGGCGAGCTGCGCCGGGTGCACGCGGTCGGGCGCCGGCTGGCCGAGGCCGCGCGGCTGGGCTTCACCCGCGCCGTCGTGCCGCAGGACTCCGAGGTCGGCTCGTCCGGCATGAAGATCATGCGGGCGTCGCAGCTGACCCAGGTGATCGACGGGCTCACCTGAGCCCGGGTCAGCCGAGCAGCAGCGGCACCGGGTCCGAGCTCAGCTGCCCGAGCCGGGCCGTCACCCGGTAGGCGCCCGCGGGAACGCGCTGCCGCGCCGCGGCGCAGCCGGGCTGGGAGGTGCGTCCCGACCAGGTGACGGTGAACGCCGCCGGCTGGCCGGGGACCAGGGTGCGCAGGTCCTCCGACGCCGGGTTCACGCAGTCGTTCGACGACCACAGCCTCCGGTCACCGCCGCCGCTGCGGACGACGATCTCCTGCTCGGCGCCGTCGAGGTCGCGCACGCACGCCTGCCCGGAGACGTTGGTGACGACCAGGCGCAGCTCGGGGTGTCCGCCCGCCGGGTAGCTCGGGCGTCCGGTCTCGGCGCGGACGTCGAGCATCCGGTCGGTGCACGGGACGGGACCGGTCGGCGGGGAGGGCTCGCCTGCAGGGACCGCCACCGACGGGCGCGGGGTGTCGTCGGGACGGACACGCTCGTCGGCGGATCGGTTCCCGTCCGCCGGGCCCGCGTTCGGGGTCGCGGGCCCGGCGGGCGGTGCCACCGCGACGCCGGGGGGCGCGCCGGGGGCGGTGCCGGGGAGCGGGTTCGGGGCCGGCGCCGGGGCGTTCGGCGCCGCGGGAGCCGCACCGGGGCGGCCGGGTGCGTTCGGGGCGGGTGCTTTCGGGGCGGGTGCGTCCGGAGCCGGGGCGTTCGGGGCCTGCCCGGCCCGGGCGACGGGGTCGGTGGGCTCGTCGGAGGAGCCGGGCAGCAGGGCCGAGCCGAGCGCGACGAGCACGACCAGCACCAGCACCGCGGCGCCGATCGCGGCGACGCGCCGACGCCAGTACGTCGACGCCGACAGCGGACCGACCGGCTCCATCACGTGACCGAGCGTAGAAGTTCGGGGTGCCGCTTCGCGGTCGCCACACCGACTACCTGCGGATTCGTCGAGTTCCACCCCTGTGAGGGAGTCGCGGAAAGTAGTCGTCGGCGACACGCCCGGCTTCCTCGGCGCAGCGTGGGCGTGCTCCACGATCGCGGGTGCGGTCGTCGCGCACGACCGGGCTACCCCGCACACCCCGCGTGCACGGCGCTCGGCGGGCAAGCGGTGACACGGCCCCGAACGGCCGGAAGCCCCACCCGATTCGTGATCACCGATCGGGTCCGGGAGACACTGGGACGGTGCGTCCCGACGTGATCGCCGCGTGGTTCCGGGAGCAGGCCCGCGACCTGCCCTGGCGGCGGCCGGAGACCACCCCGTGGGGTGTCCTGGTCAGCGAGTTCATGCTGCAGCAGACCCCGGTCAACCGGGTCGAGCCGATCTGGCTGGACTGGATGGCGCGCTGGCCGGTGCCGTCGGCGCTGGCCGCCGCGCCACGCTCGGAGGTGCTGCGCGCCTGGGGCAAGCTCGGCTACCCGCGCCGCGCGATCCGGTTGCACGACGCGGCCGCCGCCATCGCCGAGCAGCACTCCGACACCGTCCCGTCCGACGTCGACGCGCTCGAGGCACTGCCCGGCGTGGGCTCCTACACCGCACGGGCGGTGGCCGCGTTCGGCTACGGGCTCCGGGCGCCGGTCGTCGACACCAACGTGCGGCGGGTCGTCGCCCGCGCCGTGCACGGGCACGGTGACGCGGGCCCGGCCCGGACGAAGGCCGACCTCGCCGACGTCGACGCCCTGCTCCCCGACGACGACGCCGAGGCCGCCGTGATCTCGGCCGGGCTGATGGAGCTGGGCGCGGTCGTGTGCACCGCACGGTCGCCGCGCTGCCCGCTCTGCCCGGTCGAGTCCTCCTGTGCCTGGGTCGCCGCCGGGAAGCCCGCCTACGACGGCCCGCGCAAGCCCGTGCAGGGATTCGCCGGCACCGACCGGCAGGTCCGCGGCAAGCTGATGGACGTGCTCCGCACCGCGCCCGGCCCGGTCGAGCGGGCCCGGCTCGACGCCGTCTGGTCCGACGCCGGGCAGCGCGACCGCTGCCTGCACTCGCTGCTCGTCGACGGGCTCGCCGAGCAGACCGACGACGGCCTGTTCGCCCTCCCGGCCTGATGCCGGCGACCGTCCGGCTGCGCCTGGATCCGGCTGCGGCCGACGCGCTGGCGGCGTTGCGGGCCCGGGTCGCCGCAGCCGGCCTCCCGGCCGCGACCGGCACCCCGCACATCACGGTCGCGGCCGCGGGCACGATCCCGGCGGCCGCCGTCCGCGAGCTGGCCGCGGAGCTGCGGCTGGTGTCGCTGCCGGTGTCGTTGCTGGCCACGCTGGGTTCGGTCACCGGTGACGAGAACGCGCTGGTGCTGGCCGCGGTCACCGATCCGGAGGTGCTGGCCGTGCACACCGCGGTGCACGACGCCCTGGCCGGGCGGGTCCGCGGCCCGCACGCCACGCACCTGCCGGGCTCCTGGCTGCCGCACGTGGTCCTGGCGACCGGCCGTCCCGCGGAGGCGTTCGCGCTGCTGCATCCGGTGGCACCGGTGCGGGCGCGGATCACCGCCGTCGAGCTGCACGACTCGCGTACCGGCGAGGTCGAGGTGCTCAGCCCGTCCGCTCCAGCAGGGCGATGACCTCCTGGGCCCACGTCTTCGGGACGGCGTCGTGCACCAGGTGGCCGGTACCGGGCAGCCGGATGTGCCGGGCGTCCGGGACCCGGGAGGCGAGCAGCTCCAGCTGACCGGGCGGCACGACCGAGTCCCCGGCCTCGATCACCAGCAGCGGCGCCCGCACCGTGCACGCCTCGCCGAGCAGCGAGGTGTGCCGCCAGTGCTCGGAGACCGCCATGGCGTCGTCGATGTCGGTGGCCAGCCACCAGCCGTCGTCGCGCTGCACGACGCAGCGCGCCATGTGGTCGCCCACCTCCGGCCGGTCCCCGGCGAAGACCTCCGCGACCCGCTCGGTCGACTCGTGCGGCCCGGCGAGCGCGGTGAACCAGGCCCGCATGTCCGCCGCGTGATCGGCCGGGGTGCCGGTCAGGTCCAGCGGCGAGTCCTCGACGACGAGTGCGGTCACCAGGTCCGGGCGTGCGGCCGCCGCCAGCAGAGCGGTGATGCCGCCCATCGAGTGCCCGACCAGCGCGGCGGGCCCGGTCCGCTCCAGCAGCTCGACGACGTCGGCGGCGAGCCGGTGCGGGGACAGGTCCGCGCCGCGCTGCGAGCCGCCGTGCGCGCGGGCGTCGGGGGCCAGTACCCGGCCGTACGGCGTCAGCTGTGCCGCCCGCGGGCGCCAGCTCTCCGCGCAGCTCATGAGCCCGTGCAGCAGGACGATCGGGCGCCCGGTGCCGCCGAACTCGATGACCGCGATCTCGACGCCGTCGGAGGTCCGCATCCGCGCGACCGTAGCCGCCGACGGGTCCGCGCGCCGCTCGTGCGATCAGCGCTAGCGTGGGGGCATGGCCGTTGTGAAGATCAATGCGATCGAGGTGCCCGAGAACGCCGGGCCCGAGCTGGAGAAGCGGTTCGCGAACCGCCTGCACGCCGTCGACGGGCAGCCCGGGTTCCTGGGCTTCGAGCTGCTGCGCCCCAAGTCCGGCGACGACCGGTACTTCGTGGTGACCCGCTGGGAGGACGACGACGCGTTCGAGGCCTGGCGCAAGGGCCCGGCCGCCGAGGCGCACGCCGGCGAGCGTGACCCGAAACCGGTGGCCAAGGGCGCGTCGCTGCTGGAGTTCGAGGTCGTCGACCTCGAGAAGCTCTCCGCGGACTCCTGATCACCGACTCCCCGTCCGCCGCGGTCCCTGCCGAGCAGGTGACCGCGGCGGTGGAGCTCCTGCGCCCGGCGTCCGCACTGCTGGTCACCGCCGGTGCCGGCATGGGCGTCGACTCCGGCCTGCCCGACTTCCGCGGCGCCGAGGGCTTCTGGCGCGCCTACCCGCCCTACGAGCGCCTCGGCCTGCGGTTCGAGGAGCTGGCCGACCCGGAGCACTTCGCCGACGACCCGGCCCTGGCCTGGGGTTTCTACGGCCACCGGCTCAACCTCTACCGGCGCACCGTCCCGCACAGCGGCTTCGCCGTGCTGCAGCGCTGGGCGCAGCGGCTGCCGACGGCGGTGTTCACCTCGAACGTCGACGGCCAGTTCCAGCGCGCAGGCTTCCCCGCCGCCGACGTCGCCGAGGTGCACGGCTCCATCCACCACCTCCAGTGCCTGGCGCTCTGCGGCTACGGCGTGTGGCCCGCCGACCGCGTCGACGTCACCGTCGACGAGACGACCATGCGCGCGACCGGCGCGCTGCCGTCCTGCCCGGGCTGCGGCGGCATCGCCCGCCCGGCGATCCTGATGTTCGGCGACTTCGGCTGGGACCCGTCGCACTCCGAGCCCGAGCTGCGCAGGCACTCGTCCTGGCTGGCCGGGCACCGGGCGGGGATCGCGGTCGTCGAGCTCGGTGCGGGGACCGCGCTGCCCACGGTGCGCCGGCACTCCGAGCTGGCCTCGGCCGCGACCGGGGCGCTGGTGCGGATCAACGTCCGGGAACCACAGGTGCGCCACGGCCGCGGGGTCGGCATCGCCGCCCCCGCCGCCGCAGCACTCGCCGCGCTCGACGCGGCGTGGGACCGGTAGCCCGGCTCGGTCGGGTACAGCCGGGCCGGCTCGGTCGGGTACAGCCGGGCCGGCTCAGTCGGTACAGCCGGGTCGGCTCAGTCGGGTACGGCCTTGTTGTCCGGCACCACGATCGCCGGGAGGTCCGCGAGCCCGGCCAGGGCCGCGTCGTGCACCTCGGCGGCCGGGACGACGCCGTCGACACCGGGCAGGTTGCGGGTCGCGGTGGCCGCGGCGACGACCGTGGGCACGTAGCCGGCGGAGAATCCGCTGCGCGCGGTGGAGTTCACGCACATGTGCGTCATGAACCCGGCGAGCACCAGGTTCTCGTAGCCCTCGAGCTCCTCGGCCAGGTCGGTGTGCACGAACGCGCTCGGGAAGTTCTTGGTGACGACGGGCTCGCCGTCACGCGGGGCGACCGAGGAGTGGATCGCGCCGATCGGGGCGTTGACGTCGTAGGGGCTGCCCTCGCCGGCGTCGTGCCGGATGTGGATGACCTTCGCGCCGGCGGAGCGGGCCCGGTCGAGCAGTGCCGCGGCCTCCTCCATCGCGGGCTCGACGTTCTCCAGGCGCATGACGCCCTCGGTGTAGGTGTTCTGCAGGTCGATCATCAGCAGCGCGGAACGGGAGAGCGGCGCCGGCTCGGCCGGCAGCCCCATCAAACCGCGCAGGGTGTGCAGTTCGGACACCGTCGTCCTTCCCTTCTCTTGCGGGACAGTCGTTCCCGGGCATGCCACGGGCCCGGGAGACGGCTCTCCCGGGCCCGTGGCGAGACCGGACCGGTTCTCGGTCAGTCCTTGTTCTCGAGCGCCCGCCACTCGTCGTCGGTGAACAGCCGCGAGCGGATCAGGAACCGGACGCCCTCCGGCGCCTCGACCGAGAACCCGCTGCCGCGTCCCTTCACGACGTCGACGGTGAGGTGGGTGTGCTTCCAGTACTCGTACTGCGACGCCGACATCCAGAAGCCGATCGGCTTCTCGAGGCCGTCGACCTGCAGGTCGCCCAGGTGGACGTCCGAGTTGCCGGTCTTGAAGTCACCGTCCGGGTAGCACATCGGGGCGCTGCCGTCGCAGCACCCGCCGGACTGGTGGAACATCAGCGGGCCGTGCAGGTCGGTGAGCTTGACCAGCAGATCGGCGGCGGCCGGCGTCAGCGCCACCCGCTCCGTCCCCGAGCCCGGAACCTCGGGCACGGCGTCGGAGGCGGGGGCGCCGGCGTCCGGCTGCCCCATCAGAAGAAGCCCAGAGCGTTGTCGCCGTAGCTCTGCAGGATGTTCTTCGTCTGCTGGTAGTGGTCCAGCATCATCTTGTGGTTCTCGCGGCCGATGCCGGACTGCTTGTACCCGCCGAACGCCGCGTGCGCCGGGTAGTTGTGGTAGTTGTTCACCCACACACGACCGGCCTGGATCTCGCGGCCCGCGTTGTAGGCGGTGTTGGCGTCGCGGCTCCACACACCGGCACCGAGGCCGTAGAGCGTGTCGTTGGCGATCTTCATGGCGTCGGCGTAGTCGCTGAAGCGCGCGACCGACACGACCGGGCCGAAGATCTCCTCCTGGAAGATCCGCATCTGGTTGTTGCCCTCGAAGATGGTCGGCTTGATGTAGTAGCCGCCGGCGAGGTCGCCGGACATCTCCGCCTTCTCCCCACCGGTGAGGACCTTGGCGCCCTCCTGCCGGCCGATGTCGATGTAGGACAGGATCTTCTCGAACTGGTCGTTCGAGGCCTGCGCACCGATCATCGTGTCGGTGTCGAGCGGGTTGCCCTGCTTGATCTGCTCGGTCCGCTTGACGGCCTGCTCCAGGAACTCCTGGTAGATGCCGTCCTGGATCAGCGCACGCGACGGGCAGGTGCAGACCTCGCCCTGGTTCAGCGCGAACATCGCGAAGCCCTCGAGCGCCTTGTCGTAGAAGGCGTCCTGCTTGGCCGCGACGTCGTCGAAGAAGATGTTCGGGCTCTTGCCGCCCAGCTCCAGGGTGACCGGGATCAGGTTCTCCGACGCGTACTGCATGATCAGCCGGCCGGTGGTGGTCTCACCGGTGAAGGCGATCTTCGAGATGCGCTTGTTCGACGCCAGCGGCTTGCCGGCCTCGACGCCGAAGCCGTTGACGATGTTCACGACGCCCGGCGGGATGAGGTCGGAGATCGTGTCCAGCAGGACGTGGATCGACGCCGGGGTCTGCTCGGCCGGCTTCAGGACGACCGCGTTGCCCGCCGCGAGAGCGGGTGCGAGCTTCCAGATCGCCATGAGGATCGGGAAGTTCCACGGAATGATCTGTCCGACGACGCCCAGCGGCTCGTGGAAGTGGTAGGCGACGGTCTCCTCGTCGATCTGGGAGAGGCCGCCCTCCTGGGCGCGGATCGCGCCGGCGAAGTAGCGCAGGTGGTCGATCGCGAGCGGGATGTCCGCGGCGAGGGTCTCGCGGCAGGCCTTGCCGTTCTCCCAGGACTCGGCGATCGCGATCTTCTCGAGGTTCTCCTCGATGCGGTCCGCCATCTTGTTCAGGATGTTGGCCCGCTCGCCTGCGGAGGTCTTGCCCCAGGCGGGGGCGGCCGCGTGGGCGGCGTCGAGCGCCTTCTCCACGTCCTCGGCGGTGCCGCGGGCGACCTCGGTGAAGTTCTGACCCGTGATCGGGGTCGGGTTCTCGAAGTACTGGCCCTTCGCCGGAGCGACGTACTCGCCACCGATGAAGTGGTCGTAGCGAGGCTTGAACTCAACGACGCTGTCCGGCTGACCCGGGTTGGCGTAGACGGCCATGGATGGTCCTTCCCGTGTGGGTGCTTCGTCGAACCGACGCGGATGCGACCCCGGAACGTGATCCGGATCGCACATTGCGCGTGATGCCGGACACTAGGAAGCTGGGGGTTGCACAAGAGTTGCACGCAGATGCGGCACCTGAACTAGAGGTCAGTGCCGATCACGCCGATTCGATTCAGGTGAGCCTGTGCTGACCGTAGGGTGAGGGCCGTGGCAACGCAGCGACGCGAGCTGGAGCGGATGCGTGACGCCGTGCTCGCCGGTGGGGTCACCGGCCCGGACGGGCTCGCGCCGGGGCTGCGCCCGCAGGTCCGGGAGTCCTGGGCCCGCTCGCTGGCCGCCGCCGTCGACCCGCAGCGGTCCCGCCCGCGGCACGCCTACGAGCACTCCGAGGTCGTCGCGCTGCGGTCCGGGCATCCGCTCGCCGAGGCGCTGCCGGTGCTGCGCGACGTGCTGCTGTCGGTCGCCGACCAGGCCCGGCACATGATGATCGTGACCGACGAGCGCGGCACCATCCTGTGGCGCGAGGGCGCGCACGACGTGCTGCGCCGCGCCGACCGCGTCGACCTCGTCGAGGGCACCTCGTGGAGCGAGGACTGCATCGGGACCAACGCCATGGGCACCGCCCTGTCCGACGACCGCCCGGTCAGCATCCACTCCGCCGAGCACCTGGTCGCCGCCTACCACCCGTGGACGTGCGCTGCGGCGCCCGTGCACGACCCGGAGACCGGGCGGCTGATCGGCACCGTCGACGTGACCGGGCCGGAGCAGACCTTCCACCCGACGACGTTGTCGCTGGTCACCGCAGCCGCGC
Organism: Pseudonocardia phyllosphaerae; assembly: GCF_046546475.1. Classification (NCBI taxonomy): domain Bacteria; kingdom Bacillati; phylum Actinomycetota; class Actinomycetes; order Pseudonocardiales; family Pseudonocardiaceae; genus Pseudonocardia; species Pseudonocardia phyllosphaerae. The sequence continues at coordinate 288,564 of NZ_JBKGXS010000001.1, read as the reverse complement.
GGCTCGCCGAGCACCGGCTGGGCGAGCTGACCGCGGCCCGGGACGAGCGGCTGTGCGAGACGAACCTGCCACACCTCGCCGGGCTCGGGACGACCCCCGGGGCGCTGCTCTCCCCACGCGGTCGGGTGCTGGTGTCGAACCCGCCGGGCCGCTTCCCGGCCCGGGTCGAGCTGCCCGAACGGGGCGACCGGGTGCTGCTGTCCATCGGCGGCTCCGGCGGTGACCCGGTCGAGTGCCGGGTCGAGCCGCTCGGCGAAGGCTGGCTGCTGCGCGTGCCCGCCCCGGCCGGGCCCGTGCCGCCCACCCTGACGCTGCCGTTCCTGGGGGCCCGGTCACCGTCGGCGCGGCGCGACGGCCGCGCGCTGCGGCTCGGGCTGCGGCACGCGGAGGTCCTGACGCTGCTGGCGCTGCACCCGGAGGGCCTCACCTCCGACCAGCTCGCGGCCGCCCTCTACGGCGACGACGGCCGCGCCGTCACCGTCCGCGCGGAGATGCACCGGCTGCGCCGCCACGTCGGCGAGGACTCCGTACGCACCCAGCCCTACCGGCTCGCCGCCCGGGTCGACGCCGACTTCCTGCGGCTGCGGGAGGCGCTGCGCGACGGCCGGGTCCGCGACGTCGCCGCCGAGGCCGCCCGTGGCCCGCTGCTGCCGGTGTCGGAGTCACCGGCGATCCGCGCCGAGCGCGAGCATCTGGAGGTCGCGGCCCGCTCGGCGGTGCTGCGCGCGAACGACCCCGACGCGCTGTGGTCGATGGTGCGGTCCGGCGAGGCCGACGACGAGCTGCGGTTCCGGCTGCGGGTGCTGCTGCCCTCGTCCGACCCTCGCCGCGACGAGCTCGCCTGAGATCGTTCCGGGCATGAGCGCCCCGCCGTACGCCGACCGTTTCGACGACCTCGTGGCGCGGGCCCGCGCGCTCGCCGCCGGCTCCGGCCCGCGGGCCCTCCTGGGGATCGTCGGGGCGCCCGGCGCGGGCAAGACGACGCTGGCGCTGGCCGTGGTGCGGGCGTTGCGCGCCGCCGGGACCGATGCCGTGCACGTCCCGATGGACGGCTTCCACCTCGCCGACGTCGAGCTGGAGCGGCTGGGCCGCCGCGGCCGCAAGGGCGCGCCGGACACGTTCGACCCCGCCGGGTACGCGGCGCTGCTGTACCGGCTGCGCGCCGCACCGGGCACCGAGCCCGGCCCGGTCTACGCGCCGGCGTTCGACCGGGAGATCGAGCAGCCGGTCGCCGGGTCGATCCCGGTGCCGCCGGAGGCGACGCTGGTGGTCAGCGAGGGCAACTACCTGCTGCTCGACGACCCGGCCTGGCGCCCGGTTCGCGCGGCGTTCGACGAGATCTGGTTCCACGAGACCGACGACGACCTGCGCCGCGACCGCCTCGTGGCCCGGCACGTCCGGTTCGGCAAGACCCCGGACGCGGCGCGGGCCTGGGTGGAACACACCGACGAGCCCAACGCCCGCCTGGTCACCGCCTCCCGCGGCGCCGCGGACCTGGTCGTGTCCTGCTCGGAGTTCCCGGCCTAGCTGCCCCGGGGCACGCAGCGGCCCCGGACATGCAGCAGGGCCCGTCCCGGAACGGATCCGGGACGGGCCCTGGCTGCGGAGCTACGAGAACCGTCGAGCTACGAACGCGGAGTCACTCGTCGCCGCCCGCGAGCGCGGTCGGCGGGGTGTCCGGAACCGGCTCGGCCGGCTTCTGCTCACCGCGGAAGGTGAAGTGGGCCTTGTCGTCCCACGCCTTCGAGTCCTCGGGAGCGTCCTCGTCGAGACCCTCGACGTCGACCAGCACGATCTGACCGCCCTCCAGCTCGCCGAAGAGGATCTTCTCCGACAGCTGGTCCTCGATCTCGCGCTGGATCGTCCGGCGCAGCGGCCGGGCACCGAGGACCGGGTCGAACCCGCGGCGCGCCAGCAGTCGCTTGGCGGTCTCCGTGAGCTCGATGGCCATGTCCTTGTTGGCCAGCTGCTTCTCCACCCGCCCGATCATCAGGTCGACCATCTCGATGATCTGCTCCTGGTTGAGCTGGTGGAAGACGATGATGTCGTCGATGCGGTTGAGGAACTCCGGGCGGAAGTGCTTCTTCAGCTCGTCGTTGACCTTCGTCTTCATCCGCTCGTAGTTGGACGCCTCGTCGTTGCCCGACGAGAAGCCCAGGCCCACGGCCTTCGAGATGTCCTGGGTACCCAGGTTCGAGGTGAAGATCAGGACGGTGTTCTTGAAGTCGACGATCCGGCCCTGACCGTCGGTGAGACGGCCGTCCTCCAGCACCTGCAGGAGCGTGTTGTAGATCTCCTGGTGCGCCTTCTCGATCTCGTCGAACAGCACCACCGAGAACGGCTTGCGCCGCACCTTCTCGGTGAGCTGGCCGCCCTCCTCGTAGCCGACGTAGCCGGGAGGGGCACCGAACAGCCGCGAGGCGGTGTACCGGTCGTGGAACTCACCCATGTCGATCTGGATGAGCGCGTCGTCCTCGCCGAACAGGAAGTTCGCCAGCGCCTTGGACAGCTCGGTCTTACCGACACCGGACGGACCGGCGAAGATGAACGAGCCGGACGGGCGCTTCGGGTCCTTCAGACCGGCCCGCGTACGGCGGATCGCCTGCGAGACGGACTTGACCGCGTCCTCCTGGCCGATGATGCGCTTGTGGAGCTCGTCCTCCATGCGCAGCAGCCGGGTGGTCTCCTCCTCGGTGAGCTTGAAGACCGGGATGCCGGTCCAGTTGCCCAGCACCTCGGCGATCTGCTCGGAGTCGACCTCGGCGACGACGTCGAGGTCGCCGGACTTCCACTGCTTCTCGCGCTCGGCCTTCTCGCCCAGCAGGGTCTTCTCCTGGTCGCGCAGGTGCGCAGCCCGCTCGAAGTCCTGCGCGTCGATCGCCGACTCCTTGTCCCGGCGCACGTCGGCGATCTTCTCGTCGAACTCGCGCAGGTCCGGCGGAGCGGTCATCCGGCGGATGCGCATCCGGGCGCCGGCCTCGTCGACCAGGTCGATCGCCTTGTCCGGCAGGTAGCGGTCGTTGATGTAGCGGTCGGCCAGCGTCGCGGCCGATGCCAGCGCGTCGTCGGTGATCGTGACCCGGTGGTGCGCCTCGTACCGGTCGCGCAGGCCCTTGAGGATCTCGATCGTGTGCGTGACCGACGGCTCGGAGACCTGGATCGGCTGGAAGCGGCGCTCCAGGGCCGGGTCCTTCTCGACGTACTTGCGGTACTCGTCGAGCGTGGTCGCGCCGATGGTCTGCAGCTCACCGCGGGCGAGCATCGGCTTCAGGATCGAGGCGGCGTCGATCGCGCCCTCGGCGGCACCCGCACCCACCAGGGTGTGGATCTCGTCGATGAACAGGATGATGTCGCCGCGAGTGCGGATCTCCTTGAGCACCTTCTTGAGGCGCTCCTCGAAGTCACCGCGGTAGCGGGAGCCGGCGACCAGCGAGCCCAGGTCGAGCGTGTAGAGCTGCTTGTCCTTGAGCGTCTCGGGCACCTCGCCCTTGACGATCGCCTGGCCCAGGCCCTCGACGGCGGCGGTCTTGCCGACGCCGGCCTCGCCGATCAGGACCGGGTTGTTCTTGGTCCTCCGGGAGAGGACCTGCATGATCCGCTCGATCTCCTTCTCCCGGCCGACGACCGGGTCCAGCTTGCCCTCGCGGGCCTGCTGGGTGAGGTTGCGACCGAACTGGTCGAGCACCAGCGACGACGACGGCGTGCCCTCGCCACGGCCGCCCGTGCCGGACTCCTGGGGCTCCTTGCCCTGGTAGCCGGACAGCAGCTGGAGGACCTGCTGGCGCACGCGGTTGAGGTCGGCGCCCAGCTTGACCAGCACCTGGGCCGCGACGCCCTCGCCCTCACGGATCAGGCCGAGCAGGATGTGCTCGGTCCCGATGTAGTTGTGGCCGAGCTGCAGCGCCTCACGCAGCGACAGCTCGAGCACCTTCTTCGCCCGGGGCGTGAAGGGGATGTGGCCGGACGGCGCCTGCTGGCCCTGACCGATGATCTCCTCGACCTGCTGCCGCACGCCCTCCAGGGCGATGCCGAGCGACTCGAGCGCCTTCGCGGCGACTCCCTCGCCCTCGTGGATGAGGCCAAGGAGGATGTGCTCGGTCCCGATGTAGTTGTGGTTGAGCATCCGGGCCTCTTCCTGGGCCAGGACGACAACACGCCGTGCTCGGTCGGTGAACCTCTCGAACAATCTGCACTCCTTGCCTGCTGCGCCTCACGTACGACGCGACCAGCATCTGTGGTCCGGTCCCGGTCCCGCCGGGGCCGACTCTGCGCCTCGCCAACACTGCGTCCTCGCGTGACACCGCGCCAGGCTCCCCCGACGGATCCGGCCCGCCGGGTACGGCCTCATACCACTGTATCGGTCCGAGGGGGTCCGACGCCTCCACCTGACGGGCATCGGACGGCGTGCCCCGCGTAACGCGGGCTACACCGGCCGTGTTCCTGCGGATGTGTTCGCGCTCGGCGAAATCCGGCCACCCGATCGGTGACCGCCGGTGTGTCGGCCCCGTCCCGGACCGGGTGCCGGGCCGGCTCGCCCCGCTCTCAGCCCGCCTGCGCGGCGGCTTCCTCCTGGGCCCGTTCGGCCTGCTTGTACTCGCGGAAGCCCTCCTCGTCGCGGCCCCGGCGCCAGTAGCCGGAGACCGACAGGTCGTCGCGGGCGACGCCGGCCTCACGGGTGAGGTACCGGCGGAGCTCCTTGACCGCGATCGCCTCGCCGTGCACGAACGCGTGCACCCGCCCGGTGGGCAGCGCCAGGCCGCGGACGAACTCCGGGACCTGGGTGCTGCCGGTGTCGCCGGCGGCCTCGGAGCGGTACAGCCAGTGCACGGTGCGGCCGGGGACCTCGGTGCCACCGGGCAGCTCGAGCTCCTCGCCGGGCGCCCCGACCTGCAGAACGGCGATCACCGGGGCGCCGTCGGGGATCCGCTCGAGCGCCGCACACACCGCGGGCAGGGCCGACTCGTCGCCGACCAGCAGGTGGGCGTCGGCGTCCGGGTCCGGGGCGTAGGCGCCGCCGGGGCCCATCAGCCGCAGCGGCTCGCCCGGGCCGGCCGCGGCGGCCCACGGACCGGCGATGCCGGCGTCGCCGTGGTGCACGAAGTCGATGACCAGCTCGCCCGCGGCGTGGTCGAGCGAGCGGACGGTGTAGGTCCGCTGGACCGGCCACTGCTCACGCGGGTACTCGGCGTGCACGCGGTCCATGTCCAGCGGCTCGGGGTACTCGACCCCCGGCTGCGGGAACAGGATCTTCACGTAGCGGTCGGTGTAGGGGGTCTCCGGGAACGCGGCCAGGCCGTCGCCCCCGGCGACGACCCGGACCATGCTCGGGGTGAGCCGCTCGGTGCGGAGCACCTCGAGCTCGGTGACGCGGCGTGCCATGGCTGGCGACCTCCGGGCGCGGGGATGGGCAGGGGCGGCCGCCACGCTACCCGTCCCCGCGGCCGCGAGGTGAGGTCAGCCTTAGTTCTCCTGGTGGTAGGCCTCGAGGACCTCGGCCGGGATCCGGCCGCGATCGGAAACCTTCATCCCGCGCTTGCGGGCCCACTCGCGGATCGCCTGGTTCTGCTCGCGGTCCGCGGACGGACGGCGGGCGGCCGAGGCGGTCGCCGTGCCACGACGACGGGCCGGGGCCGCGGCGCGGCGGGCGGCGGCGACGTAGTCGGCCAGCACGTCCCGCAGCTTCGACGCGTTGTCCGTCGTCAGGTCGATCTCGTAGCTCTTTCCGTCCAGACCGAACTCGATCGTCTCGTCAGCGGCGTCGCCACTGAGGTCGTCGACGAGACGGACCTCCTTGATCTGCGCCATCCCAGGCCTCCTGAATCGAACGTGTACGTCACGGGGTGTACGGGTCGGCCCCGCAGAACCGGTGCACGGCCTGCAATACCCGGACGCAATACGCGATTGGCCGCGGCCGGGAACCGACGTGATTTCAGGTTAGCCGAGAAAAGGAGATCGCGTCGACCACGGGGCTGATTTCCCGGCCCCGTGGGTCGATTGCCACTCGTTCGGGAGACGCGTCAGGATTCGCCGCGCACCAGCGGGAAGAGGATCGTCTCGCGGATACCGAGTCCGGTCAGCGTCATCAGCAGCCGGTCGATACCCATACCCATACCGCCGGTGGGCGGCATGCCGTACTCCATGGCGCGCAGGAAGTCCTCGTCCAGCTGCATCGCCTCGGGGTCACCGGCGGCCGCCTTCAGCGACTGCGCCTGCAGCCGCTCGCGCTGCTCGACCGGGTCCACCAGCTCGGAGTACGCCGTGGCCAGCTCCACGCCGAAGACGATCAGGTCCCAGGACTCCGACAGTCGCGGGTCGTCACGGTGCGCCCGGGTGAGCGGGCGGACGTCGACCGGGAAATCCCGGACGAAGGTCGGCTCGACCAACGTGTGCTCGACGAGCTTCTCGAACAGCTCGAGCACGATCTGGGCCGGCGTCGGGTAATCGGTGATGTCGACGTCGTGCTTCGCCGCGATCTCGGTGAGTTCCGCCAGTTCGGTGTCCGGGCTCACATCGCGGCCGACCGCGTCGGACACCGCGCCGTAGATCGTGATCGAACGCCACTCGCCGCCGAGATCGTGTTCGGTTCCGTCGGCGTGGGTGACGGTCGTGGATCCGAACAGGGCCCGCGCCGAGGACTGGATCAGCTCGCGGGTGAGTACGGCCATGTCGTCGTAGGTCGCGTAGGCCTGGTAGGCCTCCAGCATCGCGAACTCGGGAGAATGCGTCGAGTCGATGCCTTCGTTGCGGAACACCCGATTCAGCTCGAAGACCCGCTCCACGCCTCCGACCACGGCACGCTTGAGGAACAGCTCCGGGGCGATGCGCAGGTACAGCTCGGAGTCCAGCGCATTCGCGTGCGTGACGAACGGGCGCGCGGTCGCCCCGCCGTGCAGCAGCTGCAGCATCGGGGTCTCGACCTCGACGAAGTCACGGTCGTCGAGCTGCTCGCGCACGGTGCGCAGCACCTTGGACCGCGCGCGGACGGTCTCGCGGGCCTGCGGACGCATGATCAGGTCGACGTAGCGCTGCCGGACCCGGTTCTCCTCCGACAGCTCCTTGTGCGCGGTCGGCAGCGGGCGCACCGACTTCGACGCGACCGACCAGGCGTCGGCCTGCACCGACAGCTCACCGCGCCGCGAGGTGATGACCTCGCCCCGGATGCCGACGAAGTCGCCCAGGTCGACGACGGCCTTCCAGCGGGCCAGCTCGTCGGCCCCGACGCGGTCGAGGGACAGCATGGCCTGCAGCTCGGTGCCGTCACCCTCACGCAGCGTCGCGAAGCAGAGCTTGCCGGTGTTGCGCAGGAACATCACCCGCCCGACGACGGCGACCTGCTCACCGGTGGCCGTGTCGGCGGGAAGGTCGGGATGGGCGTCGCGGATCTCGCGCAGCGAGTGCGTGCGCTCCACCTCGACGGGGTAGGGATCGGTGCCGGCGGCGATGAGGTCCGCGCGCTTGGCCCGGCGCACCCGCATCTGCTCGGGCAGGTCGTCGGCTCCGGAGTCGGTGGGGTTGCCGGGAGTACTCACGGCTGGTCAGGCTATCGACGCACGTCGGGGGGCTCGTGCCGCACCCCCTTGTCGTCACCCGTGGATTCCCGGTCGCCGCTGCTCCTAGTCTCGGTCACGTGACCTCCGAATCCGGCCGACGCCCCGTCGACACCGGGCGGGCCCGGTCGTTCGGCCCGGCGGCACGGGCCTACGACGCCCACCGGCCCGGCTATCCGGACGCCGCGGTCGACCTCGCGCTCGCCGGGCTCACCGGCTCGCGGGTCCTCGACCTGGGCGCGGGTACCGGGAAGCTGACGGCGTCACTGGTGGCGCGGGGGCTCGACGTCGTCGCCGTCGAGCCGGACCCGGACATGCTGGCCGTGCTGCGCGAGCGGATCCCGGGCGCCGACGCCCGGCAGGCGCCCGCCGAGGCGATCCCGCTGGCCGACGCGAGCGTGGACGCGGTCGTCGTCGGGCAGGCGCTGCACTGGTTCGACCTGGACCGGGCGACGCCGGAGATCGCGCGGGTGCTGCGTCCCGGCGGGGTGCTCGCCTGCCTGTGGAACGGGCGCGACGGCGACGTCGGCTGGGTCGCCCGGGTCGACGAGATCCGCACCGGGCTGCAGGCCCCGGCGGACAACCCTGCGGGTGGTGGCGAGGACCCGGACCTGCCCGACGAGCCATGGTTCATCGGAGCGGCCACCGAGCGGGTCACCTGGTCCCGCCCGACGACGACCGACGCGTTCCTCGACGACCAGCGCACCCATTCCTGGGCGCTGACCAGCGCCCCCGCCGACCGCGAGGCCGTGCTCGACCGGGTCCGGGAGTTCCTGGACAGCTGCCCACAGACGGCCTCGGGGACCTTCGACCTGCCGATGCGCACCATCGTGTGGCGGGCCGTGCGGGCCTGAGCGCTCACCGCCGGTGGTGGCGCAGATGGGTCAGCCGCAGGCCGTGCAGGGTCAGGTCCGGCACGTGGTCGGTGACGGTGTCGGCGCGGCCGTGCACGAGCTCGGCGAGCCCGCCGGTGACGACGACGGCGACCGGCCCGGCGTCGGGCCCGAGCTCGGCGAGGATCCGGCGGACCAGGCCGTCGACCTGGCCCGCGGCGCCGTAGAGCACGCCGGCCTGGACGGCCTCGACGGTCGTCCGGCCGATCACCGAGCGGGGTTCGAGCAGGTCCACCGGCCGCAGCGACGACGCCCGCTCGGCCAGCGCCTGCATCGCGACGTCGATCCCCGGCGCCAGCGCCCCGCCGAGGAACTCGCCCTTCGCGGTGACGACGTCGACGTTGGTGCAGGTCCCGAGGTCCACGCAGATCGCGGCCGTGCCGAACAGGTGGTGGGCGGCCAGGGAGTTGACGACGCGGTCGGCGCCGACCTCGCGCGGCTGGTCCACCAGCAGCGGCACCCCGGTCCGCACCCCCGGCCCGACGACGAGCGTGCGCATCCGGTCCGACCAACGGGCCAGCAGCGTGCGCAGCTCCCGCGACGGCCCGGGCACGGTCGACAGCGCGGCGACCGCGGTGACCTCGGGGAAGTGCGCGCCGAGCATCCCGGACACGGTCAGGTCCAGCTCGTCGGCGGTGGCGCTGGTGTCGGTGCGCAGCCGCCAGCGGCGCTGCGGCACCGGGTCCAGCGACGACGGGTCGGTTCCCGGGTCGGGCTCCGGGTACAGCCCGAGCGAGACGTGGGTGTTGCCCACGTCGATGCAGAGCAGCATCGGCTACAGCGCGACCGCGATGTTGTCGATCAGCCGGGTGGAGCCGACCCGCGCCGCGACGAGCAGCCGGGCGTCGCCGGAGTCCGGGGCCGGGCCCAGCTCGGCGTCGCGCAGCTCCAGGTAGTCGACGTCGACGCCCGGCTCGGCGTCCAGCTCGGCGCGGGCCGCGGCGAGCACGGCCTCCTCGCCGCGGGCGGACACCGCGGCGCCGGCCAGCAGGGCGCGGGCGATCGCGAGGGCCTTCTCGCGCTGGGCGTCGTCGAGGTAGGCGTTGCGCGAGGACAGCGCCAGGCCACCGTCCTCGCGCACGGTCGGGACGCCGACGACGTCGAGCCCGAAGTTCAGGTCGCGCACCATGCGCTTGACCAGGACCAGCTGCTGGTAGTCCTTCTGGCCGAACATCGCGACGTCCGGGCCGACGATGTGGAACAGCTTCGCGACGACGGTCAGCACGCCGTCGAAGTGGCCCTTGCGGACCGCGCCCTCCAGGTCGTCGCCGAGCGCGCCGGCGGCGACGCGGGTCTCCGAGCCGGCCGGGTACATGTGCTCGACCTGCGGGGTGAAGACCAGCTCGACGCCCTCCTCACGGCACACCTGCAGGTCGGCCTCCAGCCGCCGCGGGTAGCGCTCGAGATCCTCGCCCGCACCGAACTGCAGCGGGTTCACGAAGATCGACACGACGGGGACGACGGTGCCGGGCAGCCGCTTCGCGTGCCGGATCAGCTCGCGGTGGCCCTCGTGCAGGGCGCCCATCGTCGGGATCAGCACGATCTTGCGGCCGGCGCCGCGCAGTGCGCGGGTGACCGGGGTCAGCGTCGCCGGGTCGGCGTGCACGGTGAGGGCACCGGGCCGGTAGCCGTTGCGGGTCGAGCCGGGGTTCACTCGTCCTCCAAGGTCGTGTCGATGTCGCGGCGGGCGTCGTCGTCGAGCAGGCCGGCGTCGGCGGCACGGCGTGCGGTGCGGGACGCGAGCGCCCGGTAGGCCGCGGCCACGCCGGGGTCGGCCTCGGTGATGCGGCGCAGGTGGGTGCCGACGGTGCCGGCGTCGCCGCGGGCGACCGGACCGGTCAGGGCACGGTCGCCGTGGCGCAGCGCGTTGTCCAGCGCCGCGGACAGCAGCGGGGCGGCGAGCCGGTCGGCGTGGGCGATGCCTGCCGACTCCAGCAGCTGGAGACAGTCGCCGACCAGCGTCATCAGGTGGTTGGCGCCGTGTGCCAGCGCCGCGTGGTAGAGCGGGCGGACCTCCTCGCGGACGCGCACCGGCTCCGCTCCGGTCTCCAGGACGAGCGCCTCGGCGACGCTCCAGCCGACCGCGTCGCGCGGGTCCGCCGTCGGGTCCTCCTCGTCGGGCGTGCCCGGCGCGGTGACCGCGATGCAGCAGGACGCGAGCCGCTCGACGTCCTCGGAGCGGCCGGTGAAGGTCATCGCCGGGTGCAGCGCGAGCGGCAGGACCCCCTGCTCGGCGGCGGGGTCGAGCACCGCGACGCCGAGCGCGCCCGCGGTGTGGGCGACCATCTGGCCGGGCCGGAAGGCGCCCGCGGCGGCGAGGCCGCGGACCAGGCCGGGCAGGACGTCGTCGGGGACGGAGAGGACGACGAGGTCCGCGCGGCGGCACACCTCGTCGGGAGGGAGCAGCGGGACGCCGGGCAGCAGCTCCGCGGCGCGGCGCACGGAGGCCCGGGAGACCCCGGACGCGGCGACGACGTGGTGGCCGGCGCGGGCGAGCGCGGCGCCGAGCACCGCACCGACGCGTCCGGCCGAGACGACGCCGACGGCGAGCCGCGCGGGGCGGCCGGAATCGTTCACAGGTCGGTCCGTTTCCTCCCGCTCCGGTCCGTCAGGGGTACCGGTCGGGTCATTCGACGGGCGCACACGGCCGTCGGTGGCCGGGTGCCGACGGCGAGGATAGGGGGCGAAGACCGGGCCCCGGCACACCGGTGACCGTCTTCACCGCCCCGTCCTCGACGTGGCGGGCTGCGCGGTCAGGTCGCGGTCAGGTCGCGGTAGGTCGTCGCGGTCAGGTCCGGGGCGGGCGGCGGTGGCGGCCCGGGGGCTCGTCGTCCGGGTCCTGCGCGGCTGGGTCCTGCGGGCGGCGGACCTGCTGGGTCGTCTCCGGGTCCACGGGCGCAGGGGTACGGCGGCCCTGCTGCGGGATACCGGTCCCGGGCATCGGTGTTCCGGGGACCGGCGTCCCCGGGGGCGGTGTTCCCGGGGGCGGGGTCGCCGGGGTGCCGCGGCCGGGCGTCGGCTGCGGCGGCACACCGCTGCCGGCCTGCGGCGGGACACCGGGTCCGGGCTGCTGCTGACCGCCGGCGCCCGGCTGCTGCGCAGCACCGGGACCGGGCTGCTGCGGCGGAACGCCGGGCCGCCCCTCCGCGGCCCCCGGCCACGGCGCACGACCGGCGGGGCCGGACGTCCCGCCCGCCTGGCCGCGGCCGCCCACCGGGCCGGGCCCGGACGCTCCCGTCGCACCGGGACGCGGGTGGGCCGGCGCCGGCCCGCCACCGGGGACCGGGCCGGCGGGCTTCGCCGTGTCCCACGCGCCGCCGGGCATCGGGCCACCGTCCATCCGGACCTCGCCCGACCGGCGCCCGCCGGGGGTCGCGGAGCCCGGCATCGCGGGCCCGGGCGGCATCGCCCCGGAGACCGCACCCGGGGAGTCGCCCGCGGCCGGACCACCCAGGTCGGCCGGACGCCGGAACGTGCCCGAGAAGCTGCCGTCCGCGGCGGGCGGCGGCGGGGGCTGCCAGCCCGGCGGCGGCTGGACACGCCACGCCGCCGTCAGCGACGCCGCCGAGTCCGGACGGCCGATGGCGCGGGCACGGGCGTCGAGCAGGGCGCGGAGCTTCTCGTCGTGCGCGGCACGGGCGCTGTCGCGTACCGCCCCGCGGGCGATCCGGTTCCGCATGAACGCCATCTCGGTGACCGCAGCCTGGTAGTCGGCGACGGCCCGGGCTGCGGTGCGTCCGGAACGGCGGCGGACCAGCGTCCGCCAGCCCTTGCGCCGCGACAGCCGGGCCAGCAGCGCCACCTCGCTCGGCGCGATCCAGCCGGCCGAGGCGAATCCGGGCAGCTGCGCCGCGACGATCCGCGCCTCGCGCCGCCGGGCGAACACCACCAGCATCACCAGCCCGACGAACACCGGAAGCATCACGAAGAAGTACACCTGGAAGAACGAGCCGGGCTCCGCGGCCAGCACCGAGGCGCCGTTCCACAGCCCGTGCAGCACGACGGCGGCGAGGTAGCCGCCGACCAGCAGCAGCACCCGTCGTGCGACGCCGCGCGACCCCACGCCGAGCCCCGCCGCGAGGCCGATCATGCAGGTGAACAGCGGGTGCGCGAACGGCGAGGCGACCCCGCGCACGAACAACGTCGCGAGCACCCCGGAGGTCTGCGGGTCGGAGACCGCCCGGCCCAGGTAGAGGATGTTCTCGGTGAAGGCGAACCCGGCCGCGGTGATGCCGGCGTAGACGATGCCGTCGATCACCCCGTCGAACTCGCGGCGGCGGAACACCAGCAGCCCGACGACGAACAGGCCCTTCGCGAACTCCTCCACGAACGGCGCGACGACGACCGGGGCGAACAGCTCACCCGCACCCGCGCCTGCCGCGGCGTCCAGCACCCCGGACGCGCTGGTGTTGAGCCACAACGCGACCAGCGCCGCGAACCCGGCACCCCACAGGAACGCGCCCATCAGCAGCGCAGGCGGCTCGGGCTCCCACTGGTCCACCCACAGGAACGCGGCCACCACCGGCACAACCGGGAGCAGCGCGCCGAGCGTGCCCGTCACGACCCCGGCGGTACCGACGGCCCGCTGCACCACACCGATCGTGATCACCGCGAGCAGTGCCAGCAGCACCAGGCCGACGACCGGCAGCAGCACGCCGCGCCGTTTGGCCGAGGGCGCCGACGCCGGAGCCGGTCCCGGCACGTAGGGGCGGCCGAGCGTGGGCATCGACATGGCCGTCGAGCCTAGAGCGCCCGTCCCCGGCCCGCATCGGGCGGGCGGGGTCGGTCACCGGACGTGCTCAGGCCACCGGCGGCGGATCGTCGTCGCGGTCGTCCGGGGCGCGGCAGCAGTACTCCAGCCACAGCCCGCCGCCGACGAGCAGCAGCGCGCAGACCAGCCCGATCCCGGCCGCGATGCTGTCGGCCGCCGCGGCGAGCACCTCCCCGGCCCGGGGCAGGGTGTAGGCGAGCACGGCCGTCCACAGCCCGCCGATGACCGCCCCGCCCACCGACGACGCCTTCGCCAGCAGCACCGCGCGGGCCGCGACCAGCGCCGGGACCCGTGGACCGGAGCCGTCGAGCCTGCGGCGCAGCACGAACCCGCCCGCCAGCTCGGCCAGGCCCAGCAGCCCGACGATGATCCCGGCCGCGGTGGGGATGCCGGGCATCGTCCCGTAGGTGTGGATCAGCCGGACGACGATGTTCCCGAGCAGCGCGACGACGACGAAGATCCCGACGAGGTCGCGGTAGCCGGTCGGCTTCACCGTCGGGCGCGGGTCCTGCGGGCCCTCCGGCCCGTCGCCACCGGGGCCGCGCGATCCGGGGCCGTGTGGTCCGTGTGGTCCGGGGGCGCTCATGCGGCCTCCTCCGGCCGAAGGGTCAGGTCGTCACGCCGGGTGACGCCGGCGACGCCACCGGGCCCGAGGGCCTCGAGCAGGTCCGCGACCGGGCCGTGCCCGGCCAGCACCGCGTCCGGCTCGGCGAGCAGCCACGGCAGCAGCACGGTGCCGCGCTCGGGGGTCCCGGGGTGCGGGAGCAGCAGCTCCGGGTCGGTGGACACGACGGGGCCGCCGTCGTCGCCGGTCACCTGGACGACGTCGACGTCGAGCGTGCGCGGCCCCCAGCGCTGCTCCCGGACCCGCCCGGAGGCGTCCTCGAGGCGCTGCCCGCGGCGCAGCCAGCCCCACGCGTCGAGCGCGGGGTCCTCGGCGACCACGACGGCGTTGAGGAAGTCGGGCTGGTCGGTGACGCCCCACGGCGCGGTCTCGACCACCGGGGACGCGGCGACCAGGGCAGGCCCGAGATCCGCGACGACCGAGCGCAGGTGCCCGATCCGGTCACCGAGGTTGGAGCCCAGCGACAGCACGGCGCGGGTCACGACCGGCTCCGGCGGAGCACGACCGCGACGTCGTCGAAGGTGAGCGGGATGGGCGCGGACGGCTTGTGCAGGGTCACCTCGACCTCGCCGATGCGGGTGTCGTGGGCCAGGACGGCGTCGGCGACGGCCCCGGCCACGGACTCGATCAGGTCCCGGGACGGGCCGCCGACGATCCCCGCGGCCAGCTCGGCCAGCTCGCCGTAGTGCAGGGTGTCGGCCAGGTCGTCGGACGCGGCGGCCGCGGACAGGTCCGCGTGCACCGTCAGGTCGACGACGAACTCCTGCCCGTCGCGCTTCTCGTGGTCGAACACGCCGTGCCGGCCGAACACGCGGAGCCCGCGCAGCTCGATCCGGTCGGCGGCCGGGGCGCTCACGCGTCACGCTCCCCGGTCGAGCGGGCCCGGGTCGCGCCGAGCCGGATCGCGGCGCTGACGGCGACGGCGTCGAAGGTCGAGTCGACGTCGTGCACCCGCACGCCCCAGGCACCCGCGTTCGCCGCGAGCGCACTGATCGCGGCGGTGGCACCGTCGCGGCCGGCAGGCGGGCGCGGGGTGCCGTCGGCGGCGGCGAGCAGGTCACCGAGGAACCGCTTGCGCGACGCCCCGACCAGCACCGGGAACCCCAGCCCGAGGAACACGTCGAGCCGGCGCAGCAGCGCCCAGTTGTGCGCGGCGGTCTTGGCGAAGCCCAGGCCCGGGTCCAGCAGGATCCGCTCCGGGTCGACGCCCGCCATCACCGCGTGGTCGACCCGGGCGACGAGCTCGGAGCGGACCTCGCCGATGACGTCCTCGTAGCCGGCGAGGCGCTGCATGGTGTCGCTGTGCCCGCGCCAGTGCATGAGCACCCACGGCACCCGGGTCTCGGCGACGACCGCGGCCATCCGCGGGTCCGCGAGACCGCCGGAGACGTCGTTGACCAGCACCGCGCCGGCGTCGACGCAGGCGGCGGCGACCTCGGAGCGGGTGGTGTCGACGCTGACCCGCACGCCCTCGGCGGTCAGTTCCCGCACGACCGGGACGACGCGCCCGGCCTCGGTGGCCGCATCGACCCGGGCCGCGCCGGGCCGGGTCGACTCCCCGCCGACGTCGACGAGGTCGGCGCCGGAGTCGCGCATCGCGACGCCGTGCGCGACGGCGTGCGAGCGGTCGACGTAGCGGCCGCCGTCGGAGAACGAGTCCGGGGTGACGTTGAGGATGCCCATCACGGCGCACCGGCCCAGCTCGGGCAGCGCGCCACCGGGGGCGACCACGGTCAGGCCCCCCTGATCAGGGACAGTGCCTCCGCGCGGGAGGAGGCCGAGCTCTTGAACAGTCCGCGCACGGCCGAGGTGGTGGTGCGCGAGCCCGGCTTGCGGACGCCGCGCATCGCCATGCAGAGGTGCTCGGCCTCCAGCACGACGATCACCGCGCGCGGGTTCAGCTTGCGCACCAGCGCGTCGGCGATCTGGGCGGTGAGCCGCTCCTGCACCTGCGGGCGCTTCGCGTACAGGTCGACCACGCGGGCGATCTTGGACAGGCCGGTGACCTGGCCGTCGACCGCCGGGATGTAGCCGACGTGCGCGACGCCGTGGAAGGGCACCAGGTGGTGCTCGCAGGTCGAGAACATCGGGATGTCCTTGACCAGGACGAGCTCGCCGTGGCCCTCGTCGAACGTCTTTTCCAGCACCGAGTCCGGGTTCACGAACAGCCCGGCGAAGATCTCGCCGTAGGCGCGCGCGACGCGGGCCGGGGTCTCCTTGAGGCCCTCACGGTCCGGGTTCTCCCCGACCGCGAGCAGCAGCTCCCGCACCGCCCGCTCGGCCCGGTCGAGGTCGACCCCGTCCGGCACGGCCTGGGTCACCCCGGCCGCCACCGCGGACGAGCGCACCGGGGCGGGCCTGCCGTCGGTCACCTGACCGTTGGTGGGGGTGCCGTCGGTCGTCGTGCTCAGTGTCCTGCCTCCGGGTGTCCCGCCTCCGGGTTCGTGCCCCGCGGGTCGTCGTTGCGCGCGTCCGGGTCCGTCCGGCCCCGGTCCTCCTGGCGGTGCTGCCCGCCGTCAGGACGCCCGCCGTGCTGGTCGCCTGCCCAGTTGGCCGGCGGCCAGGTCTGGCCGTGCGGGGTGGTCGCCGGACGCCAGTCCGCCGGTGCCCCGTAGTTCGGCTGAACGGCCGGGGGCGGCGGGTAGCCACCGGGGCCGGGCTGCCGGCCCGCGGGGGCCTGCGGCCCGGACGGATCCTGCTGCCCGCCCTGCGGCGGGCCTGCCGGACGTGCACCGGCACCCGAGGCACCGCTGCCGTAGCCCGTCCCGGCCCCGTTGCCCGTGCCGTTCCCGGAGCCGTTCCCGGAGCCGTTCCCGTTGCCGGAGTGGCCGTTCGTGCCGTGGCTGCCGTTCGTGCCGTGGCTTCCGTCGTTGCCGTAGCCGCCGTCGTTCGGGGCGTCCGGGCGCGCCGGTGCCGACCCGCCCGCCGGGAACGGCGACGAGCCGGGCAGTCCAGCGGACTCACCGTGGCCGTTGGTCGCTCCGGAGCCGACCGGCGCCGGGGTGCGGTCCTCCTCGGCGGGAGGGAGCTCGCCGCGCTCGCGGGCCAGCTCGGCCCGCGTCTTGATCGGCGGCTTGTCCGAAGGCGTGCGCTCACCGAAGTCGTTGAACGCGGTGATCCGCGGCCGCTTCTCCACCGACCCGAAGATGCGCTCCAGGTCGCGGCGGTTCAGCGTCTCCTTGTCCAGGAGCTCGCGGACCAGGTCGTCGAGCAC
Organism: Pseudonocardia phyllosphaerae; assembly: GCF_046546475.1. Classification (NCBI taxonomy): domain Bacteria; kingdom Bacillati; phylum Actinomycetota; class Actinomycetes; order Pseudonocardiales; family Pseudonocardiaceae; genus Pseudonocardia; species Pseudonocardia phyllosphaerae. Next base: position 271,514 of record NZ_JBKGXS010000001.1, on the reverse strand, counting down.
GTCGCGGTAGGTGTTGAGGATCTCCCACGCCTCGGTGTGCGCGGCCTCGATCAGCTTGCGCACCTCCTCGTCGATCTCGTGGGCGACCTCGAGCGAGTAGTCCGCCTGGTTGCCCATCGAGCGACCGAGGAACGGATCACCCTGCTCGCGGCCGTAGCGGACGGCGCCCAGCTTGGCGCTCATGCCGTACTCGGTGACCATCGCGCGGGCGATCTTCGTGGCCTGGTCGATGTCGGACGACGCACCGGTCGTCGGCTCGTGGAACACCAGCTCCTCGGCCGAGCGCCCGCCCATTGCGAACACCAGCCGGGCGATCATCTCGGCGCGGGTCATGAGGCCCTTGTCGTCCTCCGGGACGACGAGCGCGTGCCCGCCGGTGCGCCCGCGCGGCAGGATCGTGAGCTTGTAGACCGGCTCGAGGTCCGGCATCGCCCACGCGGCCAGCGCGTGCCCGCCCTCGTGGTAGGCGGTGAGCTTCTTCTCCTGGTCGGAGACGATCTTCGACTTCCGCCGCGGGCCGCCGACGACGCGGTCGACCGACTCCTCCAGCGCCGCACCGGTGATCTGGGTGGCGCCCTCGCGGGCGGTCAGCAGCGCCGCCTCGTTGACGACGTTCGCCAGGTCCGCGCCGGACATGCCGACGGTGCGCTTGGCCAGGGCCTCGAAGTCGACGTCGGCGGCGAACGGCTTGTCCTTGGCGTGGACGGCGAGGATCGCGCGGCGGCCGGCGAGGTCCGGGGCGGCGACCGGGATCTGACGGTCGAACCGGCCCGGGCGCAGCAGCGCCGGGTCGAGGATGTCCGGGCGGTTCGTCGCGGCGATCAGGATGATCCCGCCGCGGGCGTCGAAGCCGTCCATCTCGACGAGCAGCTGGTTCAGGGTCTGCTCGCGCTCGTCGTGCCCGCCGCCGAGGCCTGCGCCGCGCTGGCGGCCGACCGCGTCGATCTCGTCGACGAAGATGATGCAGGGCGCGTTCTGCTTGGCCTGCTCGAACAGGTCGCGGACCCGGGAGGCGCCGACACCGACGAACATCTCGACGAAGTCCGATCCGGAGATCGAGTAGAACGGCACCCCGGCCTCGCCGGCGACCGCGCGGGCCAGCAGCGTTTTACCGGTACCGGGCGGGCCGTAGAGCAGCACGCCCTTGGGGATCTTCGCGCCGAGGGCCTGGTAGCGGCTCGGGTTCTGCAGGAAGTCCTTGATCTCGTACAGCTCTTCGACGGCCTCGTCGGCCCCGGCCACATCGGCGAACGTGGTCTTCGGCATGTCCTTGGTGAGCTGTTTCGCCTTGGACTTGCCGAAGCTCATCACCCGGTTCCCGCCGCCCTGGGCGTTGTTCAGGAACCAGAACAGCACGATGAGCACCAGCGCGAGCGGGATCATCGTGATCAGCAGCGTGGACAGGAACGAGTCCTGGTGGACGACCGTGTCGTACTGGCCGATCCCCTGGACCTTGCCCAGCTCGTCGAAGATCTGTCCGGAGATCTGCGCCGGGTACTGGGTGATGATCTGGGTCACGTTGCCGTCGATCGGCCGTGCCAGGGTCAGCTTCAGCTGCTGTTCGCGGTCCTCGATCAGGGCTCCGGCGACGTTGCCCTCCCGGATCTGGGTGAGCGCGACCGACGTCGGCTTCTCGACGTACCCGTTGGTGTCGTCGAACAGCGAGCTGAACCCGAGATAGACCAGGAGCGCGACGAGGATCCAGATCAGCGGGTTGCGGAGCAGTCGCTTGCGGTCCATGCAACGTCGGCCTGCGCGGCCTTCACCTTCCCGAGAGTGGTTCACGGCGGAGTCGACGACCGGTGCTGTGCACGGATGCCTTGCTCCGCCGGTCGGCCCTGACCCGCCAGGATAGCCCCACGCAGGGAATTCCGTGCCGGGCGGACCACCTGGCGGTGGCCACGCCGGGCCACCAGACCGCACAACGTCTCATCGACCTGCCGGGTTCCCGCAGGCGGGTGTCCCGCCGCACACTGCTTCCGGGCGGTGTGGGAGAACTACGGGCACACACGGTCGGTGCCGCATCGCGCACGGTGCGCACCCGATCGATCCGTAGGCAGTCGGGGAGAGGCGGATCGCATGGTGGGTCGCGTGGGGTCCGGTCCCCGCCGGAGGGCGGCACTGCTGGCCCTCGGGCTGGCCGCGTCGGCGGGCGTCGCCGTGCTCACCACACCGCAGCATCCCGCCGCGACCCCCGCACCGACCGTCGCCGTCGGCGCCGCCGCGACCACCCAGGCCCTGCCTGCCGCAGCACTCCCCGCTGCGTCTCCGGCAGCACTGCCCGCCGTGGCATCTCCGGCAGCACTGCCCGCCGTGGCGCCTGCAGCCCCGGCTGCATCGCCCGCAGCAGTGCCCGCTGCACTGCCCGCTGCGACGGCTCCCGCACCTGCGGCCTCGCCCGCGCCGGCCGCGGCGCCCGCCGTCGCCGCAGGACCGGGTGCGATCGGTCCCGGCACGGTCACCGAGACCTCCGGTGCGGGGCTGTGCACCGCGGGCTTCGTGTTCACCGCGGGCGGGAAGACCTACCTCGGCCAGGCCGCGCACTGCGCGGGCACCGGCGACGAGGACGAGATCGACGGCTGCACCTCCGCCACCGCCCCGCTCGGCACGCCGGTGCTCGTGCACGGCCGCGGCCGCGCCGTCACCGGCAAGCTCGCCTGGAGCTCCTGGAACACCATGCAGCACCGGCACGAGCGCAACGCCGACACCTGCGCCTACAACGACTTCGCGCTGGTCGAGCTGCCGAAGGGGGCCGCGTCGTCGGCCGGGGCGGCCGTGCCGTTCTTCGGCGGGCCGACCGGGGTGCACCCGGGCGCGCTCGCCACCGGCGCCCAGGTCTACGGCCTGGCGAACCCGCCCGGCGCCCGCGGCGTCCGCACGGTGGCCCCGCGCGCGGGCACCGTCTCCGACGAGGTCGGCGGCGGCTGGGGCCACGAGGTGTCCACGCTGCGCAAGGGCGTCGCCGGGGAGTCCGGCGGCCCGCTGCTCGACGCGAGCGGGCGTGCCCTCGGGATCCTGTCCAGCCTGACCACGACCGACGGCCGGACCAGCATCGAGTACTCCGACCTGGCAAAGGCCGTCGCCTACGCGCAGCGCACCGACGGCCCGGCCGGGCTGACCCTGGCCCGGGGCTCCGGGTTCACGACGACGCCGCGGGGGGTCGACCCGCGCACCCTGGCCACCCCGTCGGCGGGCCCGGCCCTGCGCTGAGCACACAGCGACCGGGTCCGGCGGGGCCCTATCAGGCGTAGACCTGTCAGGCGTAGACCTTCGGGTCCAGGGTGCCGATGTAGGGCAGGTCGCGGTAGCGCTCGGCGTAGTCCAGGCCGTAGCCGACGACGAACTCGTTCGGGATGTCGAACCCGACGTAGCGCACCGGGACGTCGACCTTGATCGCATCCGGCTTGCGCAGCAGCGTCGCGACCTCCAGCGACGCCGGGTCGCGGCTCTGCAGGTTGCCGCGCAGCCAGTTCAGCGTCAGGCCGGAGTCGATGATGTCCTCGACGATCAGGACGTGGCGGCCCGCGATGTCGCGGTCGAGGTCCTTGAGGATCCGCACCACACCCGACGACGACGTCGACGACCCGTACGAGCTGACGGCCATGAACTCGAGCTGGGCCGGCACCGGCAGCGCGCGGGCGAAGTCGGTCATGAACATGACCGCGCCCTTCAGCACGCCGATCAGCAGCAGGTCCGAGCCCCCGCCGGGCGAGACGACGTCCGCGTAGTCCTTCGCGACCTCACGCGCCAGCTCCGCGGTCTTCTCCCGCACCTGCTCCTCGGTGATCAGCACCGACGAGATGTCCCCGTCGTACACGCGCTCTCCGCCCCCATGGTCCGGCCGTCACTGCTGGTCGCGCCCCCACGTGCGACGGCGCACCGTGAGCCTGCCACGGGCCCGGGTCAGCTCCAACCCGCCGCCCAGGGCGGGCCCGCCCTGCCCGCGCCAGGCGCCGACGAGGTCGTCGCAGGCCCGCAGCCGCTCGTCGGTGAGCCCCCGCGCACCGAGCCCGGTGAGCCATTCCCGCAGGACCCGGCGTCGTACGGCGGCCGGGACGTCCGCCAGCGGGGCCACCTCCAGCGCGGTCCCGGTCTGCTGCCCGGGGGCCCGGCCGAGGCCGTCCGGCGCGGTCCCGGAGCACCCCGGGGATACCTCGCAGTAACCGGAATCACCCCCGCCCGTCACCTGGTCCGGGTAGTCGTCGTGACCGTCGGTGCCGGGGCCGGCGCACTGCGCTGCTGCGAGCACCTGCGCGGCCCAGGCCGACAACGCGTCGTCGTCGTCGCGGAGCTGGGCGGCGGTGCGGGCCAGGGCGGCCGGGACGCCGCCGCCGAGGACGTCGTCGAGCAGCGGGAGGGCCTCGGCGCGCAGCCGGGCCCGGACGAAACGCGGGTCGTGGTTGTGCGGGTCGTCCCAGGTCGCGACACCGGCCTCGGCGCAGGCCGCGACGGTGTCGGCCCGGCGCAGCCCCAGCAGCGGGCGCAGCCACGGCGCCGACCAGGTGCGCATCCCCGCCAGCGAGCGGGCCCCGGAGCCGCGGCCGAGGCCGAGCAGCACCGTCTCGGCCTGGTCGTCGAGGGTGTGGCCGAGCAGCACCGGCGACGCGGGGCCGGGACGCGCGGCGGCCAGCGCGGCGTAGCGGGCGCGGCGGGCGGCCGCCTCGACCCCACCCCCGCCGTCGACGACGACCGGGTGCACCGCCGCGGTGATCCCCCGGCTCCCGAGCCGGTCGGCCAGCTCCGCGGAGCGTTCCGCGGAACCGTCCTGCAGCCCGTGGTCGACGATCGCGGCGTGCACCGGGCCCTCGGTCACCGCGCGCACGGCGAGCACCAGCGCGGTGGAGTCGGCGCCGCCGGAGCAGCCGACGACCGGGACGCCGCCGCCGGCCGCGGCCAGCGCGTCCCGCACCGCCCGCTCGACCCGCCGGCGCGCGTCCGCGGACGAACCCATGCGCGGCTCAGCCGACCCGGCGCAGCCAGTCCGCGGGCGTCGCGAGCTCGGCGCGGGTCGGCAGGGTCTCCGGGGACTCCCAGACGCGATTCAGCCCCGCCATCCCGACGGCGGCGTCGACCTCCCGGCAGAACGCGGCGCCGACGGCGTACTGGCGCATCTTCGCCTCGACCCCGAGCAGGGTGCGCAGCAGCCGGTCGAGGAACCCGCCACCGCGCCGGCGCTCGGTGAAGCGCGCCCGGATCGTCGCGACGTCCGGCACCACCGCGGGCCCGGCCGCGTCCATGACGTGGTCGGCGTGTCCCTCCAGCAGCGTCGACAGCGCGAGCAGCCGGTCCAGCACCTGCCGCTGCTCGGGGCCCTGCAGCAGCTCCACCAGGGCCAGCACGTCGCGCTTGTCCCCGGACTCGGCACGCAGCGCGCGGATCGCCTCGGGCAGCCTGCCGAGCTTGGCGGTGTCGGGCTCCTGCAGCGACAGCAGCCGGGTGACCTGGTCGGCGAAGAAGTCCCGCAGCCACGGCACCGCGGTGAACTGCAGCCGGTGGGTGGCCTCGTGCAGGCACACCCACAGACCGAACTGCGGCCCGTCGACGTCGAGGGCGGCGCGGGCGGCGTGCACGTTCGGCGCCACGAGCATGAGCCGCCCGGCGCCGTCGGCCCCGCCGAACGGGTCGTACTGGCCGAGCACGCGACCACCCATGTAGGCCAGCAGCGCACCCAGCTGCACCCCGGCCCCGGTCTCGGTGACCGCCCGCATCACACGCGGGGTGGCGGGCAGCTCGGCGTCGGAGGTCAGCGCGTCCATGCCCATGACGGCGGCACGGGCCCAGGCCGGCCGGTCGACGACGTCGGCGGGCAGCAGCGGCAGCCCGTGCCCCATCCCGGTGACGTCCCGGACGTGGCCCTCGGCGGCCGCGGAGTCGACCCGCAGCCGCTCCACCAGCTCGTTCGCCTCGGCCGGGCTGGTCCGCGGTCCGGCGGGCACCAGCCGGGCGGCGGTGGCGGCGGCGAGGGTCCAGTTCACCGGCAGGCCGCGGTCGGTCCGCCCGCCGGACCGTGGCGGCGCGGACACGCTGCCGCGCGCGCTCGGGCTGACAGGGCCGGTCGCGTCGGGCTGCATGCGGCCACGCTACCCGCGGCCGGGGGTCGCGCGCGGCGCGGCGAGGACGCCGGGAACGGGCTCAGCCGCGGCAGCCGCAGCGGCTCAGCGACGCGGCGACGGCGTCCAGCTCCGGACGGGCCTCGGTGGGCGAGGTGCCGTTGGACATCAGCGCGAACACCAGCAGCCTGCCGTCGACGTCGGTGGTGACCCCGGCCAGCCCGGATGCCCCGGACAGCGTGCCCGTCTTCGCCCGCACGACCCCGCGCCCGGCGACGGAGCTGCCGCCGGTGAACCGGTCGAGCAGCGTGCCGCTGCCGCCGGCGACGGGCAGCCCGGTGAGGATCGGGCGCAGGTACTGGACGTCGGTCGGGCTGGCCGACTGCGCCGCCGCCGAGGCCAGCACGGAGCCCAGCAGCCGGGCGGGGATGCGGTTGTCCCGGGACAGGCCGGAGCCGTCGTGCAGGGACAGCCCGCGGACGTCGTAGCCGGCCTGGACCAGCGACTCGGTGACCGCCTTCGCGGCGCCGTCGAAGGTCGGGGTGCCCTCGCGGCTGATGGCGACCTGGCGGGCCAGCGCCTCGGCGGTGACGTTGTCCGACGCCGTCAGCATGTACTCGATCAGGCTCGCGACCGGCGGGGACGAGACCTCGCCGAGGGTCGGCGCGTTCTTCGCCGCCTTCCCCTCCTGCACGTCGCTCGCGCCCAGTGCGGTGGCCAGCGCCTTGCCCGCGGCGCCCGCCGGGTCCGGCGAACGCTGTCCCTCCTGGTCGTTCGGGTCGATCCGGCCGCCGTCGAGCATCAGCGGGGTCATCGTCGGGACGGTGCCGTCGGTGGTGTTGGTGCTGTCCCAGCCTGCGGCCTCCGGCGGACCGCTCCAGGCGCTGGTGTCGGTGAAGACCGTCCGCACCGGCTGCTTCACCGCCTTGCGGACCTGGTCGGCGAGGGCGTCGATCCGGGCGGGCTCGGGGTAGAGCCCGGTCTGCGGGGCGTGCTGCGCGGTGAGCGAGGGGTCGCCGCTGCCGATCAGCACCACCGAGTCCGGCGTCGGGCCGGGCACGACCCGGGTGAGGATCCGGTCGCTCGGGTTCAGGGTGAGCAGCACCGACGCGGCGGTGAGCAGCTTCGTCGTCGACGCCGGGAGCATCGGCTGGGAGCCGTTCCGCTCCCACAGCGGCGGCGCGGTGCGCGGCGACGCCGAGTCCATGACGACGCCGGTGACGTCCCCGAGCCCCGGCTTGGACAGCAGCGGCGACAGCGTCCGGCTCAGCCCGGCCGCGGTCGGCACGGGCGCGGTCGGCGTCAGCGGCTGCAACGACGGCACCGGGACCGGCGGATAGGTGGCCGCGGCGGGCCCCAGCCCGAACCGGCCCGGCGAGCCCGGCCCGGCCAGCGCGACCGCCCCGAACAGCGACGCCAGCGCGGCGACGACGACCGCCACGACGGCGATCCGCCGGGTGCTGCGGTCCGACCGGCGATGCCTGCGACCCACTGCGCCTCCTGCTCGTCGGTGCTCCCGGGCACGGCCCGATGGGGGCTCCCACCTGCCGACCTGTCCGGGTGGAGGTGCGACGCGGCACACACTCCGGCCCCGGGAAGGTCACCGGCCTGCGCCGTCACACCCCCGGTCCTCCACACTAGGGGCAGCACCGACACCGCCGGAGCGGGCGGTCCGACCTCGGACCGGGACCGGCCCGGTGGACCGCGACCCTCCCGAAGGAGCAACGAACAGTGGACTTCGACGTCACCATCGAGATTCCCAAGGGCGGCCGTAACAAGTACGAGGTCGACCACAAGACGGGCCGGATCCGGCTCGACCGGACCCTCTTCACGGCCACCCAGTACCCCGCCGACTACGGGTTCATCGACGAGACCCTCGGCGAGGACGGGGACCCGCTGGACGCCCTGGTCCTGGTCCAGGAGCCGACCTTCCCCGGGTGTGTGATCCGTGCCCGCGCGATCGGCATGTTCCGGATGAAGGACGAGGCAGGCGGCGACGACAAGGTGCTGTGCGTGCCGTCGAGCGACCCGCGCCAGGAGCACCTGCGCGACATCCACCACCTGGCCGAGTTCGACCGGGCGGAGATCCAGCACTTCTTCGAGATCTACAAGACCCTCGAGCCGGGCAAGAGCGTCGAGGGCGCCACCTGGGTCGGCCGCGCCGACGCCGAGCGCGAGATCAAGGCGTCCTACCAGCGCGCCCAGGACGAGGGCTACTACGACGAGCACTGAGCTCGCCCCGACCGTGCAGGGGTGGGTGCCGGCGTACCGGCACCCACCCGTCCGCGCCGGTCAGGTCACGCGTTCGAACACCGCGGCGAGGCCCTGCCCGCCGCCGATGCACATCGTCTCCAGGCCGTAGCGGACCTCGCGGCGCTGCATCTCCCGCGCCAGCGTGGCCAGGATCCGGGCGCCGGTCGCACCGACCGGGTGCCCCAGCGAGATCCCCGACCCGTTGACGTTCACCCGCTCGAGGTCGGCGTCGGTCAGCTTCCACTCCCGGGTGCAGGCCAGCACCTGCGCCGCGAACGCCTCGTTCAGCTCGATCAGGCCGATGTCGGCCAGGGTGAGCCCGGCCGTGTCCAGGGCCTTCGCCGTCGCCGGGACCGGGCCGATGCCCATCGTCGCCGGTGGCACGCCGCCCAGGCCCCAGGACACCAGCCGCACCAGCGGGCGCAGGCCCAGCTCCGCGGCCCGCTCCGGGCTGGTCACCACGCAGACCGCGGCGCCGTCGTTCTGCCCGGAGGCGTTGCCCGCGGTCACGGTGGCCCCGGGGTCGTCGCGGCCCAGGATCGGGCGCAGCCCGGCGAGCTTCTCCGCCGAGGAGTCGGGCCGGACGTGCTCGTCGGTGTCGACGACCGTGTCGCCCTTGCGGCCCGGGACGGTCACCGGGACCAGCTCGTCGGCGAACCGGCCTGCCTCCTGCGCGGCCGCGGCGCGGTGGTGCGAGCGCACGGCCAGCGCGTCCTGCTCCTCGCGCGGGATCGAGTACTCCCGGCGCAGGTTCTCCGCCGTCTCCAGCATCCCGCCCGGCACCGGGAAGTTCTTCCCGCCCGCGGTCACCCGGCCGCGGGCGAGCGAGTCGTTCAGCGTGACGCCGCCACCCTTCACCCCCCACCGCATCCCGGTGGAGTAGAACGACGCGCCGGACATCGACTCGGCGCCTCCGGCCAGCACGACCTCCGACGCCCCGGACGTGACCTGCATGGCCGCGTAGAGCACCGCCTGCAGGCCCGACCCGCAGCGGCGGTCGACCTGGACGCCGGTCGCGGTCACCGGCAGGCCCGCGTCCAGCGCGGCGACCCGGCCGATCGCGGGGGCCTCCATCGTCGGGTAGCAGTGGCCGAGGACGACGTCGTCGACGGCGGCCGGGTCGAGCCCGGTCCGCTCCATCAGCGCCGCGATCACCGTCGACGCCAGGGTGTGGGCCGGCACGTCGCGCAGCCCGCCGCCGAACCCGCCGACCGGGGTCCGCAGCGGCTCGCAGATCACCGCGTCACGCATGGGGCTCCCTCCGCTGCTGCTCGGCCCGGTCACACGTACTGCCGGGTGAGCCACTCGGCGACGACCGCGGGCTTGTCCGAGCCCTCGACCTCGACGGTGACGGCCAGCGTCAGCTGCACCCCGCCGCTGACGTCGGTGACGTCGACGAGGTCGACCTTGCCGCGCACCCGGCTGCCGACGGGCAGCGGGCTGGTGAACCGGACCTTGTTGAGCCCGTAGTTCACGCCCATCTTCACGCCGTCGACCCGGTAGACGCCCTGGACCAGCTTCGGCAGCAGCGACAGCGTGAGGAAGCCGTGCGCGATGGTCCCGCCGAACGGCCCGTCCGCGGCCTTCTCCGGGTCGACGTGGATCCACTGGTGGTCGTCGGTGGCGTCGGCGAAGCCGTCGATCCGTTGCTGGTCGACGGTCAGCCAGTCGGAGACACCGAGCTCGGTGCCCTTCGCCGCTCGCAGCTCGTCGACCCCGTTGAAGACGCGCATCCGGTCACTCCGTCCAGTCGGTGGGTGCAGCGCGTCCGGTGCGCTCCCGCCTCGGACGCCGGTGCAGGTGACCGGCCCATGATCGGCCGGTCACCCGACCCTGTCACACCCGGCGCCGAACGCACGCCGACGACCGGCGTCGTCCGGGCCACACCGGAACCGGCCCGCCCCGGACCGCACGATTCCGGAGCCTTGGTTATGGTCGTCGTGTCAGCGCGGCGTGTCGCATCGCCGTGACCACCGCCTTCCCCGTCCCCGAGCCCCCATCACGAAGTCGATGAGCACAGCCGTCGAGAGCCCCGAGGACCTGGTCCACCGGGCGGTCCCCTACCGGGACCCCGAGCACCAGGCCGACGTCCTGCGCGCGCAGGTCGGCACGGCGCTGGACGAGGGCCGCCACGCCATCGTCGCCGTCGAGCAGCGGTGCCGGGTGGAGCTGGAGCGTGCGCTCGGCCGGGACGCGGAGGTCCGCTACTGGGCCCCGGAGCAGGTGCACTCCGCGCCGCCGTTCACCGTCGCCGGACGCTGGGGCCGTGCCGTCCGCGACGCGCTGGCCGCCGGCGCCACGGGCGTCTGCACGGTCGGGCAGATGATCGAGCTCCCGCACGCCGGACCGTCGTACTGGACGCGCCTCGACCTGGCACTGGGCCGGGTGCTGCAGGACCTGCCGGTGAACCTGCTCTGCTGTTTCCCCGATCGCACCACCACCCGCGAGGAGGCGTGCGCGCTGCACGACGAGCTGCTCGTCGACGGCAGGCCGGTCCCGAGCTCCGGGCGCCGCCCCGACCACGAGCTGCTGCGCGAGCACCCGCAGCCGCCGCCCGACCGGCTCGGTGCGCCGCTGCTGACCCTGCCGGTGGAGCTGGGCGGGCTGGCCACGATGCGCCGTGCCGTGGAGTACGAGGCGATGCTGTCCGGGCTGGGCCCCGGCCGTGTCGAGGATCTGGTGCTGGCGGTGAACGAGCTGGTCAGCAACGGGATCGAGCACGGCTCGGGATCTCCGACGCTGCGGCTGTGGCGGGCCGAGGCCGGGTTCGTCGCCGAGATGGCCGACGCGGACCCGTGCCGGCTGGTCTACCCCGGCCTCGACGTGCCGTCGCTGTCCGGGCCGCGCGGGCGCGGCCTGTGGCTGGCCTCGGAGCTGACCGACGTCCTGCAGGTCTGGACCGCCGACGACGACCCCGGCTCGGTGCAGGGCACCGTCGTGCGGGTGACGATGGCTCCGCCGTGACCCGGCCCTCCCCCGACCCGGTCAACCGGTTCCTGCGGCTGGTGACCGGCCCCGAGCCCGAGCTGGACGAGGCGGCGCTGGCCGTCGCCGCCGGTGCCGCCCCGGACCCGGAGACCGCCGCGGCCGACGCCGTCCGCGCCCGCGCCGCGCTCGACGAGCTCGCCGATGGCATCACCGGCGTCGACTCGCTGGTGAACCGGCTGTTCGTCGAGGGCGGGTTCCACGGCGCGACCGAGAACTACGGCGACCCGCGCAACTCGTTCCTGCCCGACGTCCTGGAGCGCCGCACCGGCATTCCGATCTCGCTGTCGGTGCTGGCCATCGAGGTCGGCCGCCGCGCCGGGGTGGACCTCGAGGGCGTCGGGATGCCCGGGCACTTCCTGCTGCGGGTGCCCGGCACGCAGCGCCATCTCGACGCGTTCGACGGCGGCCGCCGCCTGGACCTGCGCGGATGCGAGAAGCTCTTCCGGGCGACGACCGGCTCCGGCCCGGACGTCGCGTTCGGCCCGGAGCTGCTGCCGCGGGTCTCGACCCGGCAGATCCTGGCCCGGATGCTGGAGAACCTGCGCGCGTCCTACGGCCGGGCCAAGGACCACGCCAACCTCGAGTGGGTGCTGCGGATGCGGCTCGGGCTGCGCCACCGGGGCCCCGAGCTGGTCCGGGAGCTGGGCGACGTCCTGGCCGCCCAGGCCCGCTGGGACGAGGCGGCCCGGCTGATGGAGACCTGGGCCGACGGCCCGGGCCGCGGCTCGCGCTCCGGCGCCGAGGTGCTCGACGAGGTGCGGGTCGAGGCCCGGAAGCACCGGGCGCACCTGAACTGACACGGCAGAGACGAGCCGGCGCTCCACGGACGAATCCGGGGAGCGCCGACAGGGTCAGTTTCGCGAGGCGTCGTCCGCCCCGCAGGTGATCCCGGCAGTGAGCCTGAGGCTCAAACCGGGAGGCGCAGCAGTGAGCCTGAGGCTCAAGCCACGTCGCCATCGAGAGTACGGCTGTCGTTGCTCTCTTCTCAACCGTCCCGGCCACGATCGTGTACATCCTCCGTCTGCCCCGGTCGTCCTCGTGTCCGTCCTCGATAGGTGTCGATGTTCAGACGGGAGTCGCGGCCGTCCGACAGACCCGGACGGTCGAAGGCCACGGCGAGCATCTGCGCCGCCCGGCCCTTGTTCGACCGCGTCGGCCGCGGGGCCGTCGCCAGCATCCGTTCGTGCCGGATCGCGCCGGCAACCATGTCGGCGACCTGGAGAATGTCGTTGGTCCGGGAATCCAGTGCCACCGCACTGACGACCGACGTACTGTGCAGCCTGGTGTTGGTCAGCGTCCGAACGGTATCCTCCAGCGACTCACCGACCGGTGTGGACAGACCGTCGAGGTGGACGCCGACCAGCTCCCGCCGGTTGATGCACCCCACGAGCAGCTGGCTCGTGATCTCGGCGTGTACCCGCCACTGGTCGTCCCGTCCCCGGAACGGATCGCACACCGTCCCCGACACGACGCATGCGGCGATCGTGGCGTCGGATTCGTGCAGCGCACGAACGATCTCGCCGTAGAACGGGAGCGAGCTGCGAGTGATCTCCGCGAACTTGAACTCGCCCCCGAACCCGCACTTCTGGCGGATGTCGAGCAGTTCGCGGGCAAGAGCTCCGGGCCGGCGCACTTTGACCGCAGCGAGGACGAAGAAGTTGTTCCCCGACGCCCGGGAACCACTTTCGTCGATGAAGATCGAGGCGGTCGGGTAGCCGTTCGGGACGTGCACGGGCTCAACGGAAGTGTGTGCCATGCAAGTCCCCCGGGCGCCGAACAGATGAACGACGACCAGCCTATTGGTGACCCCCGACGACCACGCCGGATCACGCCGTCCGGTCGTGCATCCGGACGATCAGGTGTGCGGCGCCCGGGTCGGCGCGCCGGAGTCCTCCCCGAACCGCCACGGCTGCCCGGTCGACTCCAGCACCGCCATCCACAGGTCCCCGTGCGGGTCGACCTGGTTGCGCCTGCTGACGGCCAGGTCCATCGGGATGTGCACGAACCGGCGCCGGACGCGGCCGACGACCATCGCGGTCCGCCCGGACATCGCCGCGTGCACCGCAGCCTGGGCCAGCCGCACGGTGTAGACGCTGTCGTAGGGGTTCGCCGGGACGCTGCGGATCAGGTAGCTCGGGTCGACGTAGCGCACCGTGGTCTCCAGGCCCGCCCCGGAGAACGACTCCCCGATCCGTTCCTTGAGCCACGGGCCGACGTCGGCGAGCTTGGCGTTGCCGGACGCGTCGGTGCCGCCTGCGGCCTCCAGCCGCTCCTGACCGGCCCCCTCCGCCACGACGACGACCGCGTGCCCGCGTTGTTCCACCCGCCGTTGCAGGTGGTGCAGCAGGCCGGTCTCCCCGTCGAGCTCGAACGGCACCTCCGGGATGAGCACCGCGTCGGCGTCGGAGCGCACCAGCGAGGCGTAGCAGGCGATGAAGCCGGAGTGCCGTCCCATCAGCTTGACCAGGCCGACCCCGCCCGGGGTGGACTTGGCCTCCACCGTCACCGACCGGATCGCCTCGCTGGCCTGCGAGAACGCCGTCTGGAAGCCGAAGGACTGGTCGATGAACGGGATGTCGTTGTCGATCGTCTTCGGGATCCCGACGACCGCGATCCGCAGCCCGCGGTCGCGCACCACGCGGGCGATCTCCATCGCGCCGCGCAGGGTGCCGTCGCCGCCGATCACGAACAGCACGCCGAGGTGCATCTGCTCCAGGCAGTCGACGATCTCCTCGGGGTCCTGGTGGCCGCGCGAGGTACCGAGGAACGTGCCGCCGTCGACCGGGATGTCGCGCACGGTCTCCGGGGTCAGGTCGACGACGTCGTGGCCGTAGGCGGAGACGAAGCCGCGGTAGCCGTTCTGGAAGCCGACGATCCGCCGGACGCCGTAGTGGTAGGTGAGCGTGTGGACCAGCCCGGCGACGACGTCGTTGAGCCCGGGGCACAGCCCGCCGCAGGTCACGATGCCCGCGCGGGTCTTCGACGGGTCGAAGTAGATCTCCCGGCGCGGGCCGCACGGCTCGAAGCCGGGCAGGTCGTCGAGCGAGCCGCCGCGGGCGGCGACACCGGCCGCGGTGTCGTCGAGCAGAACCCGGTCGTCGGAGTCGACGTAGTGCTCGGTGGTGCGGCGCGCGTCGAGCAGCGGGGCCAGCGGTGAGGTGATCCTGGCCGACCCGAGGGTCTCGATCCGCAGATCCTCCGGACGGATACCGCTGTACTCCGAGACCGTCACGCGTGCGCCTCCCGAATCGATCAACACTGCCGCTCCGCATCGTTCACCACGTCCGGGGAGCGCGTCGATCGGGGCGGTGCGGAACCTAGGCTGGCGGCGTGCCCCTCGCCCTGATCACCAACGACGACGGCATCGGCTCGCCGGGCCTGTATCCGCTGGCCCGTGGCGCGCGCGACGCAGGCTACGAGGTGATCGTCGCGGCCCCGGCGGACGACGCGAGCGGTGCGGGTGGCTCGGTGCGCTCGGTCACCGAGCAGGGCCGCACCGCGGTCGTCGAGCACGACGACATCGACGCCCTCGACGGCATCCCGGCCTTCTCCGTCGCCGGGGACCCCGCGTTCATCGTGCACGCGGCCGCACGCGGCTGGCTCGCCCGCGAACCCGACGTCGTGCTGTCCGGGATCAACATCGGCGCCAACACCGGCGGGCAGGTGCTGCACTCGGGCACCGTCGGTGCGGTACTGACCGGAGCTGTGCTCGGGGTGTCCGGGATCGCGTTCTCGCTGGCCTGCGGGGTCGCGGTGCCCGAGCACCCGCACTGGGAGACCGTCACGGCGCTGTTGCCGGAGCTGCTGGAGCGGCTGCGTGGCCGCCCCGCCGGGACGCCGTGGACGGTGAACGTCCCCGACGTCGCCCCGGCGGAGCTGCCGCCGCTGCGCGAGGCCGTCCTGTGCGCGACGGGCGCGGCCCGGGTCCGGATGAGCCACCGGGCGCCCGAGCGCGGCCCGGACGGTGTCCGGCCCGGTGGCCTGCGCACCGTGGTGTCCGAGGTGCACGACGAGGCGCTGCCCGGCACCGACGTCGCGCTGCTCGCCGCCGGCCACCCGACGGTGACCGAACTGCGCCCCATCGGGTCGGTGACCGGCGCCACCGGCTACCCGGCCTGAGCGGGGCCATCACCCCGGTGGAGCAACGCGCGCCCGCTGCCTTCGCCGGTTCCGGCCCCGGTATCGCCTACTCTCGGTGAGTAGTTCAACCACCCGGGGTGAACAATGGGCGGTGGTTGGGGCAGAATCCGTTCATGCGGAGTACGGATCCCCGTCATGTCTGGGCCGGTGGGCTCGCCCGTTCGATCGCCGAGGAGCTGCGCCGGGGCGTGGCCGACGGCGCGGTCACCTGGAGCGAGGCCGACGAGCTGCTCGCCCGCCTGCGCACCGTCGTCGACCAGGCGCTGGACCTGAGCCCGCAGCCACTGCGGTAGTCAGCCGGGCAGGTCGGCGACGGTCCGGAACGCGCGGTCGGCCCACACCAGCGGCGCACCGCGCCGGCGCAGCCCGAGCACCTCGGCGACCTGCGCGGCGACCAGCACCGATGCACCCACCGTGGTCACCGACAGCACCGCACAGCGCAGCGCCGTCCCGACCTCGGGCAGCCAGGGGGTGCCGCCGGGCAGCTCGGCCCACCGGACGTCGGCGAACCGGTCGGCGCCGGGTGCGGCGAACGACGCCGCCAGTGCGGTGTCGGCGGTGTCGAGCAGGTGCACGACGACGGGTGCACCGTCCCGCAGGGCCGCGGCGAACCGGGAGTCCCCGGCGGCGGAGAACGACAGCGCGGGTGGATCGGTCCCCACCGAGGCCACCGACGACGCCGTCATCCCGACCGGGCCGCCCGGGCCACGGGCGGTGAGCACGGCGACCCCGGCCGCGTGCACGCGGAAGGCCGCCCGCAGCGCGTCGGCGAGCGCCGGTGCCGGGGAGTGCGCGAGCGGCACGTCAGCCCCGAGCTGCGGCGAAGCGCTCGGCGGCGTCGGCCCAGTTGACGACGTTCCACCAGGCCTTCACGTAGTCCGGCTTCACGTTGCGGTACTGCAGGTAGAAGGCGTGCTCCCACATGTCCAGCAGCACGATCGGCGTCTGCCCGGCGGGCAGCTGGGCCTGCTGGTCGTAGAGCTGGTGGACCAGCAGCCGCCGGCCGAGGGAGTCGTAGCCGAGGATCGCCCAGCCGGATCCCTGGATGGTGGTCGCCGCGGCGGTGAAGTGGTTGCGGAACGCGTCGAACGAGCCGAAGTCCTCGTCGATCGCCGCGGCCAGGTCGCCGGTGGGCTTGTCGCCGCCGTCCGGGGACAGGTTCCGCCAGAACGCGGAGTGGTTGACGTGCCCGCCCAGGTTGAACGCCAGGGTCTTCTCGAGCCCGACGACGGCGCCGAAGTCGTCCTTCTCGCGGGCCTCGGCGAGCTTGTCGATCGTCGAGTTCAGCCCGTTGACGTAGGTCGCGTGGTGCTTGTCGTGGTGCAGCTCCATGATCTCCGGCGCGATGTGCGGGGCGAGTGCGCCGTAGTCGTAGGGCAGGTCCGGAAGCGTGTACTCGGTCATGCGCCCACCCTCGGACCTGAACCCGGGTTCAGGTCAAGCGCGTGGTGGATGTGACCCCGGTCGCTGCCGCTCAGCCGAGCCGGCCTGCGGCGATGATCCGGGCGAGGAACCGCCGGGTGCGCTCGTCGGCCGGGTCTCCCAGCACCTGCGACGGCGGTCCCTCCTCGCGGACGACTCCGCCGTCGAGGAAGCAGACGCGGTCGGCGACCGAGCGGGCGAAGCCCATCTCGTGGGTGGCCATCAGGATCGTGACGCCGTCGCGGGCGAGCTCCCGGACGATCTCCAGCACCTCGCCGACCAGCTCCGGGTCCAGCGCGGAGGTGATCTCGTCGAGCAGCAGCAGCCGCGGCCGGACCGCGAGCGCGCGGGCGATCGCGACGCGCTGCTGCTGCCCGCCCGACATGCGGTCGGGGTAGGCGTCGGCAAACCCGTCCAGCCCCACGCGGCCGAGGAGCTCCTCGGCGCGGGCGTCGGCCTCGGCGGCGCCGACCCCGTGCACCACCCGCGGGGCGAGCGCGACGTTCCGGCGCGCCGTCATGTGCGGGAACAGGTTGTAGGCCTGGAAGACCACGCCCATCCGCTTCCGGGCGGCGGCCGCGTCGGCACGCGGGTCGGAGACGTCGGTGCCGTCGAGCAGGATGCGGCCGTCGTCGATCTCCTCCAGCAGGTCCACGCAGCGCAGCAGGGTCGACTTGCCCGACCCGGACGCCCCGATGAGCGTCACGACCTCGTGCTCGTCGACGGTCAGGTCCACCCCGCCGAGCACGGCGCGGTCGCCGTAGCGCTTGACCAGCCCGGACACCTCGAGCACCGGGGTCACGACGCGCTCCGGGCGCGGCCGGCGCGGCGGGCCACGGCGTCGGCGATCCGGCCGGTCGGGATCGCGAGCAGCACGAACAGCAGCGCGGCCACGACGTACGGGGTGAAGTTGAAGGCCCTGGCCTGCTCGATCTGGGCGGCCCGGATCGCGTCGACCGCACCCAGGACCGAGATCAGGCCGACGTCCTTCTGGAGGGCCACGAAGTCGTTGAGCAGCGGCGGGAGCACGTTGCGCACCGCCTGCGGGAGCACCACGAGCCGCAGCGACTGCCGGTACGACAGCCCCAGCGAGGTGGCGGCGGCCCGCTGCGAGGGGTGCACCGACTCGATCCCGGCCCGGAACACCTCGGCGACGTAGGCGGAGTAGACGACGATCAGGGTGATCGTGCCGAGGACCGCGGCGTCGGTGGGGATCCCCTGCAGCCGCAGCGCGGGCAGCCCGAAACCGATCAGGTACAGCGCGACCAGCAGCGGGACGCCGCGGAACAGGTCCACCCACCCGGTCGCCAGCGCGCGGAGCGGGAAGAACACCGGGCCGCGCAGGGTCCGCAGCACCGCCACCAGCAGGCCGAGCACCAGCACCCCGATCTCGGCGACGACGAGCACCCGCACGTTGAGCCACAACCCGGACAGCACCGCGGGCAGCGACTCGCGGGCGATGTCCGGGTCGAGGAACGTCTCGCGGACCCGCGGCCAGCCGGGCGAGCCGACGACCGCGCCGACCAGCAGCGCCGCGAACACCACCGTCGAGACCAGCGCGATGATCGTGGACCGGCGGGACCGGGACCGGTGGTAGGCGGCCCGTTCCCGGGCGAGCGGGCTCGGTGGCGGCCCGGCCGGGGCGACGGGGGCACTCATCGCAGCTCGGGGGCTGCCCCGGCGGACTGGATCCAGGTGCGCTCGAGCTCGGTGAGCCGTCCCGACGCGCGGAGCCGGTCGACCGCCCCGGACACGCACGCGGTGAGCGGGCTGTCCTTGTCCAGCACGGCGCCGAACTGCTCGGGGTTCCCCGACGCGGGCAGCTGCCCGACGATCGTCGACCCGGGCAGGTCGCCGCCGGTGATCTGGAAGGCCGTCGGCAGGTCGACGACGAGCCCGGCGATCTGCCCGTTGGCCAGCGCCAGCTTGGCGTCGTCGTTGGTGTTGAAGACCGCGGCCGGCGTGGTCGGGGCGACCGTGGCGTTGAGCTGGTCGAGGCTGGTCGTCCCGATCTGGGCACCGAGCTTCGCGTCCTTGACCTCGGCCAGGGACCGCGTACCGGCGAGCGGGGAGGTCTTCATCGTGACGACGGCCTGCTGCACGTCGTAGTACGGGCTGGAGAAGTCGACGGCACGACGACGCTCGTCGGTGATCGAGAACTCGTTGAGGTCCAGGTCGTAGGGCTTGGGCCCGGGCTGGATGGCGGCGTTGAAGGTGACCCGCTTCCAGGCGACCTTCTCCCGCGGGTACCCCAGCTCCTGGGCGACGGCGTAGCCGACGGCGGACTCGAAGCCCTTGCCGTTCGCCGGGTCGTCGCCCTGGAACCAGGGCGGGTAGACGGGCTGGTCGGTACCGAGCGTCAGCGTGCCCGGAGCCAGGGTCGGCAGGGCGCCGGGGGCACACTCCGCCGCGTCGGGCGCGGCCGGCTCGGCCACCGGCGCACAGCCCGTCGCGGTCGCGGCGAGCACGGCAGCGAGCAGGAACACCGAACGGACCGGATGCGTCACGCCGGACATCATCCCCGTCCGGGCGGGCCGGCCGGTGGCGCACCCCCGGCCACCACCGGGTGGAATCCCGGCGGGGCGCTCAGTTCTCGTCGCGCCCGGTCAGCTCGCGCTCCAGCTCGTCGGCCAGGTGCACGACCTCGCGGAAAGGGAACTCGAAGCCGTCGAGCGCGACGGAGCCGAGCGGGATCGCGTGCCGGAACACCAGGACGCCCTCCTCGGCGGCGAGCCCGCCGATGACCGACGGCGCGACGAGCTGCAGAGCGCGGCCCAGGTCGACCTCGCCGAGGCGGGCGACCGGGGACTCGATCTGCACCCACACCTGGTCGGGGTCGGCGACCTCGGCGGCGGCGTCGGTGACGGCGGCGCCCTCGGTCTCCGCGGTGCGCCGCACGACGACGAGCTGGGTCCGGTCCTCGGTGGTCGGGAGCCGGAACCGGAGCTCGTCGGCGCTCTGCCGCACGATCTCGTACCGCACCACCACGTAGGACTTCAGGTCGTCCCAGGTCGCCACGACGTCTCCCCCTCGATCACACACGCACCGGCACGACCGACCCTAGCGTGACCCGCCGGGGCGGGGTTCACTCCGCGCCGTTCACTCCGAGCCGTTCACCCCGCGTCACTCCGCGCCGTTCACTCCGAGCGCAGCCGCAGCACCAGCTTGCCGGTGTTCTCCCCGCGGAACAGCCGCAGGAAGGTCTCCGGGAAGTCGTCCACCGTCCCGTCGACGACGTCCTCGCGGCTGTGGAGCCTGCCCTCGGCCAGCCAGCCGGCGAGCTTCTCGACGGCCTCGCCCCAGCGCGCGGCGTAGTCGCCGACCAGGAAGCCCTCCATCCGCGAGCGGTACACCAGCAGGTTCATGTAGTTGCGCGGGCCCGCCATGCCGCCCTCGGCGTTGTACTGGCTGATCGCGCCGCAGAGCACGATCCGCGCGTGCATCGCCAGCCGGTCGAGCACGGCCTCGAGGATCTCGCCGCCGACGTTGTCGAAGTAGACGTTCACGCCGTCGGGCGCGAGCTCGGCGAGCCGGGCGGAGACGTCCTCGGAGCGGTAGTCGATCGCGGCGTCGAAGCCGAGCTCGCCGGTGACCCAGCCGGTCTTCTCCGGGCCGCCTGCGATGCCGATCACCCGGGCCCCGGCGATCCGCGCGAGCTGCCCGACGACCGAACCGACCGCGCCGGCCGCCCCGGACACCACGACGGTGTCGCCCTCGGCGACGGCGCCGACGTCGAACAGGCCGAAGTAGGCGGTCAGACCGGTCATGCCGAGCAGCGCCAGGTAGCGCTCGGTCGGAACCCCCTCGGCCGGGGTGACCTTCCGCAGGCCGGTGCCGTCGGTCTCGACGTAGTCCTGCACCCCGACGAAGCCGGTGACGGTGTCGCCGACGGCGTAGTCCGGGTGCTCGGAGGCGACGACCCGCCCGAGCCCGAGCGCGCGCATGACCGAGCCCAGCTCGACCGGCGGGGCGTAGGAGCCGCCCTCGTTGATCCACCCGCGCATCGCCGGGTCGAGCGACAGGTGGCTGACCCGGACGATGAACCGGCCCGGGCCGGGCTCGGGCACCGGCCCGGTGACGTGCTGCCAGACCTCCGGCGCGGGCGTCCCGGCCGGACGTGCGGCGAGCCGGACCTGGTGGTTGATCTCGTTACCCATGAGTACAGGTCTACGCCCGCCCGCCACGGCCCGCCGCATCGTGGTCGTCACGCGAACGGCGGGAATGTCGTTCGGCCACCGAACCACCTCGGCCGGGTACTGCTGCGGCTCGCGGTGCTACTTCAGCCCGAGATCCCGCGCGATCAGCATCTTCTGCACCTCGGAGGTTCCCTCGCCGATCTCGAGGATCTTCGCGTCGCGGTAGAAGCGGCCGACCGGGTACTCGTTCATGAAGCCGTAGCCACCGAAGACCTGGGTGGCGTCGCGGGCGTTGTCCATCGCGGCGTCCGACGCGACGAGCTTGGCGATCGCCGCCTCCTTCTTGAACGGGCGCCCCTCGACGAGCAGCCGGGCGGCGTGCTGCCAGGCCAGCCGGGCGGTGTGCGCGCGGGCCTCCATCTCGGCGACCTTGAACTGGATCGCCTGGTAGGAGCCGATGGTGTGGCCGAACGCCTCGCGCTCGCCCGCGTAGCGGACGGCCTCGTCGACGCAGCCCTGTGCCAGCCCCACCGACAGCGCCGCGATCGCGACCCGGCCCTCGTCGAGGATGGACAGGAACTGGGCGTAGCCGCGGCCGCGCTCGCCGAGCAGGTTCTCCGCGGGGACGCGGACGTCGTCGAAGAACAGCTCGCGGGTGTCGCTGCAGTTCCAGCCGACCTTGGAGTACTTGCCGCCCACGGTGAACCCGGGCGTCCCGGCCGGGACGAGGATCGCCGAGATCTCCTTGCCGCCGCCGGGCTTCTCTCCGGTCACGGCGGTGACGGTAACGACCGAGGTGATGTCGGTGCCGGAGTTGGTGATGAAGCACTTCGACCCGTTGATCACCCACTCGTCGCCGTCGAGTCGGGCGGTGGTGCGGGTGGCGCCTGCGTCGGAGCCGCCGCCGGGCTCGGTCAGCCCGAACGCGCCGAGCCTGGTGCCCGCGGCGAGGTCGGGAAGCCAGCGGGCCTTCTGCTCGTCGGTGCCGAAGCGGTATATCGGCATGGCGCCGAGGCCGACGCCGGCCTCGACGGTGATCGCGACCGACGAGTCGACCCGGGCGAGCTCCTCCAGGGCCAGGCAGAGGGCGTAGTAGTCGCCGCCCATGCCGCCGTACTCCTCGGAGACGGGCAGGCCGAACAGGCCCATCCCGCCCATCTTGGCGACGATGTCGTAGGGGAACTCCTCGCGGATGTAGAGGTCGCCGATGACCGGGGCGACCTCCCGGCGCGCGAACTCCTCGACCGAGGCGCGGAGCTGTTCGTACTCCTCGGCGGAGGTGCTCTGCTCGGGTGCCTGCACGCTGGTCATGCCGTCTCCTCCTCGACCACGAGCAGCACGGCGTCCTTGGCGACGGTGCCTCCCGCTCGTGCCTTCAGCTCGCGCACCGTCCCCGCGACGGGGGCGGTGAGCACGTGCTCCATCTTCATCGCCTCGACGACGACGAGCTTCTGACCTGCGTCGACGGTGTCGCCCTCGGCGACCTCGACGACGGTGACGGTGCCGGGCATCGGCGAGACGACCGGTCCGCCGCCCTCGGCCGCGGTACGCGCGGCCTCGAGGGGCTCCTGCTCGCGCACGCCCCAGGCCAGCCCGTCACGCCCGACCCAGAGGACGTCGTCGGCGCCCTGGGCGACCGCGTAGCGGCGGGTGCGGCCGTCGTGGGTGTGCTCGACGACCCCCGGTGCGACGGCGGCGGTGCGGCACCGCACCGTCGCGCCACCGGCCACCGCGGTCGCCGGTTCGGCACCCTCGGCCCGCTCGGTCGCGGCGTCCGGGACCGCGAGGTCGAACCCGGCGGCGCGGCCGCGGACCCGGATCTCGGTGGCGTCGGCGCCGCTCGCGACCAGCCTGCGCACGGTCCAGGCGGGCTCGCCGACCCGCCAGCCGCCGGGGACGTCGAACGGGTCGACGATCTCGCCGGTCGGCTCCAGGCGCAGCAGCGCCTGCCCGGCCACGGCGCCCAGCACGTCGCCGGGGACACCGTCCGGTGCCAGTGCGGCGCCGCGGCGGCCGATCAGGCCGGTGTCCATGTCGCCGGCGCGGACGTCGTCGTCGGCGAGCAGGGCGCGCAGGAACCCGATGTTGGAGTCGAGCCCGAGCAGCGTCGTCTGCCGCAGCGCGGCGTCGAGCCTGCGGATCGCCTCGTCCCGGGTGGCGCCGTGCGCGATCACCTTGGCCAGCATCGGGTCGTAGTCGGAGCCGACGACCGAGCCGGTCTCGATCCCGGCGTCGGTGCGCACGCCCGGCGCCGGCGTCCAGGCCAGCACCGTGCCGCCGGAGGGCAGGAAGGTGAGGGCCCCGTCGGAGACCCCGGTGGCCTCGGCGTAGACCCGGGCCTCGACGGCGTGCCCGCGCAGGACGACGTCGTCCTGGGTGATCGGCAGCGGCTCCCCGGCCGCGGCCCGCAGCTGCAGCGCGACCAGGTCGAGGCCGGTGACCTCCTCGGTCACCGGGTGCTCCACCTGCAGCCGGGTGTTCATCTCCATGAAGAAGAACTCGTCGGGCCGGTCGGCGGAGACGATGAACTCGACGGTGCCCGCGCCGGTGTAGCCGCAGGCGCGGGCGGCCTCGCAGGCCGAGGCGCCCATCCGCTCGCGCTGCTCGGGGGTGAGCAGCGCCGACGGCGCCTCCTCGATGATCTTCTGGTGGCGGCGCTGCAGCGAGCACTCGCGCTCGCCGAGGTGCACCACGTTCCCGTGCCGGTCGGCCATCACCTGGATCTCGATGTGCCGGGGCGTGGTGACCAGCCGCTCGACGAGCAGGGTGTCGTCGCCGAACGAGCCGCGGGCCTCGCGGCGGGCACCGGCGATGGCGTCGGCCAGCCCGGAGGCGTCGTGCACCTCGCGCATGCCCTTGCCGCCGCCACCCGCCGAGGGCTTGAGCAGCACCGGGTAGCCGATCTCGGTGACGACCGCGGTGAGCTCCTCGTCGGAGAGCCCGGCGCCGTCGGAGCCGGGGACGACCGGGACCCCGGCCTTCGCGACGGTCTGCTTGGCACGGATCTTGTCGCCCATCGCGTCGATCGCCGATGAGGGCGGCCCGACGAACGCGATCCCCGCGTCCTCGCAGGCCGCGGCGAACGCGGTGTTCTCGGACAGGAAGCCGTAACCGGGGTGGATCGCCTGCGCGCCGGTGGCCCGGGCGGCGGCGAGCACGGCGTCGATCGACAGGTAGGACTCGGCGGCCGCGGCCGGACCGATCCGGACGGCCTCGTCGGCGGCGCGGACGTGCGGGGCGCCCGCATCGGCGTCGGAATACACGGCGACCGAGCGGATCCCCAGCTCGCGCAGCGTCCGGATGACCCGGACGGCGATCTCGCCGCGGTTCGCGACCAGGACGGTGTCGAACATCAGCGCCTCACCGCCGGGACCTGCACCGGAGTGGGCACTGCCGGCGCGCCGGTGGTGCGGGCCCGCGCGGTGGGGCGCGACCAGCACCAGGAGCCCATCGCGGTACGGATCGAGTCCCCCGCGGTGGGCCGGGCCGGGACGTGCCGGGCGGGGGTACGCGTGCCGGCGGGAGCCGGGACGGACATCGGGATCGCGGGCATCGGGCTCACATCCGGAAGACGCCGAGGGCCGGGTCGGCCACGGGCGCGTTGGCGGCGACGGACAGGGACAGGCCGAGCACGGTGCGGGTGTCGGCGGGGTCGATCACGCCGTCGTCCCACAGCCGGGCGGTCGAGTAGTACGGGTGGCCCTCGGCGTCGTACTTCGCCCGGATCTCGTCCGGGTCGGCGCCGGAGCCGACGGTGCCGAGCACGGTGGCGGCCTGCTCGCCGCCCATCACCGAGATCCGCGCGTTCGGCCACATGAACAGGAACCGGGGCGAGTACGCGCGCCCGCACATGGCGTAGTTCCCGGCGCCGAACGACCCGCCGATGACGACGGTCAGCTTCGGCACCCGGGTGGAGGCCACCGCGGTGACCATCTTGGCGCCGTTCTTGGCGATGCCGCCGGCCTCGTAGTCGCGACCGACCATGAACCCGGAGATGTTCTGCAGGAACACCAGCGGGATGCCGCGCTGGTCGCACAGCTCGACGAAGTGCGCGCCCTTGACCGCGGACTCGGAGAACAGGATCCCGTTGTTCGCGACGATCCCGACCGGGTGGCCGTGGATGTGTGCGAACCCGGTGACCAGCGTGGTGCCGTACTCGGACTTGAACTCGGCGAACCGGGAGCCGTCGACGATCCGGGCGATGACCTCGCGGACGTCGTAGGGGATCTTCGAGTCGACCGGCACCGCGCCGTAGAGCTCGCCGGGGTCGACGGCGGGCGGCTCGGTGGGTGCCACGTCCCACGGGCGGGGATCGCGCGGGCCGAGGGTGCCGACGATCGCCCGCACCTTCTGCAGGGCGTCGGCGTCGTCGGCGGCGAGGTGGTCGGTGACCCCGGAGGTCTTCGCGTGCAGGTCCCCGCCGCCCAGCTCCTCGGCGGTGACGACCTCCCCGGTCGCGGCCTTCACCAGCGGCGGGCCGCCCAGGAAGATCGTTCCCTGGTTCTTCACGATGACGGCCTCGTCGCTCATCGCGGGGACGTAGGCGCCGCCTGCGGTGCACGAGCCGAGGACCGCGGCGATCTGCGGGATGCCGCGGCCGGACATCTGCGCCTGGTTGAAGAAGATCCGGCCGAAGTGCTCGCGGTCGGGGAACACGCTGTCCTGCTCGGGCAGGTACGCGCCGCCGGAGTCGACCAGGTAGATGCAGGGCAGCCGGTTCTCGCTCGCGACCTCCTGGGCGCGGAGGTGCTTCTTCACCGTGACCGGGAAGTACGTGCCGCCCTTGACCGTCGCGTCGTTGGCGACGATCACGACCTCGCGGCCGCCCACCCGGCCGACACCGGTGATCATCCCGGCGCCGGGGGCCTGGTCGTCGTACATGCCGTGCGCGGCCATCGGGGACAGCTCGAGGAACGGCGACGACGGGTCGACCAGTGCGTCCACCCGATCGCGCGGGAGGAGCTTGCCCCGCTCGACGTGCCGCGCCCGGGAGCGCTCGGGACCGCCGAGCCTCGCCCGAGCCAGGTTCGCGTTCAGGTCCGCGACCAGGTCGCGGTGCGCGGCCGCGTTCGCGGCGAACTGCTCGCTCGACGGATCCACCGCGGTACCGAGTCTCGGTGCGGCTTCGGGGACCACCATGTCCGACCTCCCGTTAACGGTCGTTAACAGGTTAGCGGTCGTTAACAGGGGCTGTCCAGGCGTGGTTCGCGACCGGGGCGCACCGCTGCGTGCAGGCAACCCCCCGTGCTCCTCTACGGTGGAGAACCGTGCGGCTGCTACTGGTGGAGGACGAGAAACCGCTCGCCGAGCTCGTCCGGCGCGGGCTGGCCACCGAGGGACACGAGGTCGAGGTCGCGCACGACGGCAACTCCGGGCTCGACGCCGCCCTGACCGGCTCGCACGACGTGATCGTCCTGGACATCATGCTGCCCGGCCTGTCCGGTTACCGGATCCTCGAGCACCTGCGCGGCCAGGGCGTCTGGACGCCGGTGCTGATGCTGACCGCGAAGGACGGCGAGTACGACGAGGCCGACGCGTTCGACCTCGGCGCCGACGACTACCTCACCAAGCCGTTCTCGTTCGTCGTGCTGCAGGCCCGGCTGCGCGCGCTGCTGCGCCGCGCCGGGGAGCCCGCGCCGACGGTGCTGCGGGTGGGGGACCTGACGCTGGACCCGTCGACGCACCGGGTGCACCGCGGCGAGACCGAGATCCCGCTGACCCCGCGCGAGTTCGGGGTGCTGGAGCACCTGATGCTGCACACCGGGCAGGTCGTGACCAAGACCGACATCCTCCGCTCGGTCTGGGACGCCCACTACGACGGCGAGGTCAACGTCGTCGAGGTCTACGTCGGCTACCTGCGGCGCAAGATCGACACCCCGTTCGGGACGCGGAGCATCGAGACGCTGCGCGGGGTCGGCTACCGGATGTCGGAGCCGGCGACGACGCCGCCGTCCTGACCGGCGTTCTCCCCGCTCCTCGGGCTCCGGCCCGCCGCGCCACCGACCTCGCCGTTGCTGTCGGTGTTGCTGTCGGTGCCGCCGCCGGTGCTATTGCCGGAACCGTTGCCGCGGCTGCGGTGCGCTCCGGCACGGCGGCGGCCGCGGGCCGGGGCGGCGGGACGGGCGCCCGAGCTGCCGCCCTGGTCGGCGCCCTGAGCTGGGCCCGGCTCCGCGCCCTGCCCGGTGCCCCGGCCGCCGGACTGCTCGTCGGCGTAGCGCGGCATCGGACGGGTGGCGTAGTCGTCGTAGGGGCTGCCGGCCGGCTGCGGGGCACGGCGCCACGGCGGCGGGGGCTCGGGACGCTGCCGCGCAGCACCGCCCGCCGGGACGGCCGAGGCACCGGGGGCGTCCGTGCCGGTCCCCTCGGCGGGGTCCGCGGAACCCGGCCCCTCCGGCGCACCGGCGTCGCCGTCGCCCGCCTCGTCGGCCCCGGCAGTACCGGCAGCGGGGATCGTCACCCGGAACCGGGCCCCGCCCAGCTCGGGTGACTCCAGCGCGACGACGGTCCCGCCGTGCGCGGCCACCAGCTCGGAGACGATCGACAGGCCGAGGCCGGACCCGCCGTCGCCGCGGGCGCGGGACTCGTCGAGCCGAACGAAGCGCTCGAAGACCCGCTGCCGGTCGGACTCGGGGACGCCGGCGCCGTCGTCGTCGACGTCGATCACCGCGCCGCCGTGCGACGCGTACAGCGACACCGCCACCGTGCTCGACGCGTGCCGCCGGGCGTTGTCGACGAGGTTGCGCACCACCCGGACCAGCTGGTTGCGGTCCCCGACGACGCGCACCGGCTCCGAGCGCACCGTGACGGTCACCGCCGAGCCGCCCGCCGGACGGCCGCGCTCGGCGTCGACGATCTCGTCGAGGTCGACCTCCTCGCGGCTCGGGGCGACGCCGCGCTCGTCGGCGCGGGCCAGGAACAGCAGGTCCTCGACCAGCGTGGTGAGCCGCGCGGTCTCGCCGCGCAGGGTCGCCACCGTCGCTCCGTCCGCGGAGTCCTTCGTCATGCCCGCGCCGAGCAGCTCCAGGCCGGTGGAGACCGTGGCCAGCGGGCTGCGCAGCTCGTGGCTGGCGTCGGCGACGAAGCGCCGCTGGGTCAGCTGGGACTCCTCGATCCGGGCCAGCATCTGGTTCATGGTGCGGGCCAGGCGGCCGACCTCGTCGTGCGACGCCGGCTCGGGCACCCGCTGCGACAGGTCCCGCTCGCCCATCCCGGCGACCCGGGCGCGCATCCGCTCGACCGGGCGCAGCGCGCCGCCTGCGAACAGGAACGTGAAGTAGCCGGTGATCAGGACCAGCAGCGGGATACCGCCGATGAGCAGCCACTTCACCGTGTCGACGGCCGCGGTGACCGAGCTGGTCTCCATCGCGGCGTAGACGGTGATCGGGCGGCCGTCGGCGCGGAAGCCCTCACCGAAGACCAGGCCCTGGAAGACGCGGCCGTCGGTCAGCTTCACCGGCACCCCGAGCTCGGTGCGGCTCTCGTCCGGCGCCAGCAGCCACGGCACCATCCGCGGCTGGTCGCCGAGCGGGTCCGAGGAGCCGATGATCTGGACGTCCTGCTGGGCGCCGCGGGAGCCGACGACGTCGTCCGGGGCCCCGGTCTCGTCGCTGTAGGCGGTGACGACCTGGGTGATGTCGGTGCGCTTGCCGGTCGCCTCGATCGCATTCTTCTTCGGGTCGCCGGTGCCGGAGAAGTTCGCCTCGATCCGGGTGCCGAGCTGTTCGGTGCTGGCCCGGGCGGTCTGCTCGACGCTGTTCATCAGCACGCGTTCGAGGCCGTAGACCAGTCCCACACCCGCGGCCGCGAGGACCACCGCGATCGCGACGGCCGCGGCCAGCGCCGACGTCGCGCGGACGCCGAGCCGGTCGCGCAGGCGGTGTACCAGGGGCCTCACGCCTGCGAGGATATCGGCCACGACCTGTGCCGGGGCTGAGACGACAGGCAGCACCACACCACCGCGGCCGTTCCGGAGTGAACGTCCATTAACTACTCGTTGGTAGCATCGGTGGATGGTCGCCGTCGCGAGCACCGCCGGGAGCCCGGCCCCGAGCCGCCGCGAGCAGATCCTCGCGGTGGCCGCGCAGCTGTTCGCGCAGCACGGGTTCCACGGGGTGAGCATCGCCGAGCTCGGCGCCGCCGTCGGCGTCAGCGGGCCCGCGCTCTACCGGCACTTCCCCGGCAAGGAGGCGCTGCTCTCCGAGCTGCTCATCGACATCAGCGAGCGGCTGCTGGCCGGGGGCCGGGAGCGCGTCACGCACACCGACCCCCGCGGCGCCCTGGGCGATCTCGTCGACTTCCACGTGGAGTTCGCGACGCGGGAGCCCGAGCTGATCGTCGTCCAGGACCGGGATCTGGCCAACCTGCCCGCGGAGGCCCGGCACACCGTCCGCCGGCTGCAGCGCACCTACGCCGAGCTGTGGGTGGACACGCTGCGCCGGGTGCACCCCGACGTCGCGCCGGAAGTGGCGCGCACCGTCGTCCACGGGGTGTTCGGGCTGCTCAACTCCACCCCGTACGCCCCGGCGCCGTCCGGGGCCGGCGCCGACTCGCGGGTCTCGGTGCTGCGGCGGATGGCGGTGGCCGCGCTCGACGCCGGCTGAGCACCGGCCCGCTCGCGCCCGGCGGCCAGCAGCCGCAGCCCGTTCAGGCAGACCAGCACCGTCGACAGCTCGTGCCCGGCCACGCCCAGGACCAGCGGCAACGTAGCCACCAGGTCCCAGGTCACCAGCGCGACGATCACCGCGGCGGCGAACGCCAGATTCGCCCGCGCGATCCGCCGGGCCCGCTTCGCCAGCGCCACGGTCGGGGCGAGCGATCCCAGCGGGTCCCGGGTCAGGACGCCGTCGGCGGCCTCCAGGGTCAGCGCGCCCGCACCGTCGGCGACGGCCAGCCCGACGTCGGCCCCGGCCAGCAGCGGGGCGTCGTTGACGCCGTCGCCCGCGGCCAGCACGCGGCGCCCGGCCGCCTGCCGGCCGCGGACCACGTCCAGCTTGTCGGCGGGCAGCAGCCCGGAGCGCGGCACGGCCAGGCCGAGCCGGTCGGCGAGCACACGGGCGGGGCGCTCGGCGTCACCGGTGAGGACCTCCGGCGCCGACCCGACGACGCCGGTCAGCGCACCGACCGCGTCGGCGGCCCCGGCACGCGGCTCGTCGGACAGCCCGAGCACGGCCACCGGCACGTCGTCGGCCAGCACGACGACAGCGGTGCGCCCGTCGTCCTCCAGGGCCCGGACGTGGTCGTCGACGACCGGGTCCGGTGTGGTGAGCAGGGCAGGCCGCCCGACGGCGACCTGCTCGTCGCCCACCCGGGCGCGCACGCCCTCGCCGGGGACGGCCGCGAAGTCCCGCGCCGCGGGCACGACGATGCCGTGCTCGCGGGCGTGGTCGCGCACGGCCCGGCCGAGCACGTGCTCGCTGCCCGCCTCGGCCGCCGCGGCCAGGGCGAGGACCTCCTCGCGGGACCGCATCCCGAGCGGGACGACCACGGCCACCCCGGGCCGCCCGGTGGTGAGCGTGCCGGTCTTGTCCAGCACCACCGTGTCGACCTCGGCGAGCGCCTCGAGCACCGTGACGTCCTTGAGCAGCGTCCCCCGCCGCCCGGCCGCGGCGACCGCGGCGAGCAGCGGCGGCATCGTCGCCAGCACGACCGCACACGGCGACGCGACGATCATGAACACGATCGCGCGCAGCAGCGTCTCCTGGAACGGAGCGCCCAGGGCCAGCGGGATCCCGAGCAGCAGCAGGGTTCCGGCGACGACCACCACCGAGTAGCGCTGCTCGACCTTCTCGATGAACAGCTGCCGGTGCGCGGTGGTCTCCGCGGCCCGCTCGACCTGCGCCGCGACCCCCGCGACGACGGTGTCGGCCGCGTCCCGCTCCACGGCCACGGTGAGCACCCCGCTGCCGTTGACGGTCCCGGCCAGCACCTGGTCCCCGGCGACGCGCCGGACCGGCACCGGCTCGCCGGTGAGCCCGGCGGTGTCGACCTCGGACACGCCGTCGACGACCCGGCCGTCGCCGGGGATCCCCTCACCGGGGCGGACCAGCACGGTCTGCCCGGCCACCAGGTCCGCGGCGCGGATGCGGCGTTCGATCCCGTCCCCGTCGAGCACGGTGGCGGTCTCCGGGGCGAGATCGAGCAGCGCGGAGATGCTGGCCCGGGTGCGGGCGGTCATCACGGCCTCGAGCGCACCGGAGGTCGCGAAGATGACGATGAGCAGTCCGCCGTCGAACCACTGGCCGATCGCCGCCGCCGCGACCGCAGCGACGATCATCAGCAGGTCGACGTCGAGGGTGCGATCGCGCAGCGCACGCAGCCCCTCCAGCGCGGGCTCCCACCCGCCGAGGACGTAGCAGAGCAGGTACAGGCCGATCACGACGGCGCCCGGCGCGCCCGCGAGCCCGGCCCCGAGCGCGGCGAGGAACGCCAGCAGCGCGGCACCGGCCCAGCGGACCTCCGGCAACGAGAGAGCGGAACGCATGCGTTACACAGTACCTTCGTATTCACGAAGGTACGTATGTGACAGGTAACGCACTGAGCCGGAGGAACATCCGCGCAGGCGAGCAGATGTCGTAGACTGGCGGGGTGCACGAGTCACTGCCCGGCTTCTCGATGCCGGCCGACGAGGACGTCCGCCGCGCGGCGGACGCGCTGCGCATGCTGTCCGACCCCACCCGGATCAAGATCCTCTGGGCGCTGCTCCAGGGGGAGTCGTCGGTGGCCTGCCTGGGCGAGCTCGTCGGCGCGAGCCCCACGACCGTGAGCCAGCACCTGTCGAAGCTGCGGCTGTCCGGGCTGGTGGAGAACCGCCGCGAGGGCACGTTCGTCTACTACACGGTCGAGGACCCGACGGTGCGCGAGGTGCTCGAGCGCGTGCTCACCCCGCAGGTGGCCCGCGCATAGCGATACCGCGCCGGGGGTAGCCGGGTCGTGCACAACCGATCCGGCGAAGGAGAAACCCCCATGCCCCAGGTCAGCATCGGCACCGAGCACGGCACCCCGGTCGAGCTGCACTACACCGACCAGGGATCCGGCGACCCGGTCGTCCTGATCCACGGCTGGCCGCTGTCCGGCCGTTCCTGGGAGGCGCAGGTCCCCGCGCTGGTCGAGGCCGGGCACCGCGTCGTCACCTACGACCGCCGCGGCTTCGGGCAGTCCTCCCAGCCGTGGGACGACTACGACTACGACACGTTCGCCGACGACCTGCACGCCCTGCTCGTGCACCTCGACCTGCGCGACGCCACCCTCGTCGGCTTCTCGATGGGCGGCGGCGAGGTCGTGCGCTACATCGCGAAGCACGGCACCGACCGCGTCGCGAAGGCCGTGCTGGCCGGCGCGGTGCCGCCGTACCTCTACAAGTCCGGCGACAACCCCGACGGCGGCCTCGACGACGCCACCATCGAGCAGTTCCGGAGCGGCGTGACCGGCGACCGGCCGGCGTTCCTCGAGGGGTTCGTGACGAACTTCTTCACCGCCGCCGCGGAGCCGCTGGTCAGCGAGGCGAACCTGCGCTACCACCGCACGATCGCGGAGTTCGCCTCGCCGAAGGGCACGCTGGACTGCATCACCGCCTTCGGCCGCACCGACTTCCGCGACGACGTCGCGAAGGTCTCCGAGGCGGGCGTCCCGACCCTGGTGCTGCACGGCGACGCCGACTCGATCGTGCCGTTCGAGGTGTCCGGCAAGCGCTCGCACGAGCTCATCGAGGGCTCGCAGGTCGTGCTGGTCGAGGGCGGCCCGCACGGGTTCAACGCCACGCACCCCGAGGAGTTCAACCGCGCGCTGCTGGACTTCCTGAAGTCCTGACCGCGCCTGTGGGCCCGCCGCGCCGCGCCGGGACCTCGCTCAGAGTTCGGCGACGGCGCGGCGGGCCGCGCCGGCGGTGCCCGCGGCCAGGGCCGCCCGGGCCCGCTCGCGGCACTGCTCCAGGGTGAGCGTGGCCAGCCGGGCCCCGACCGCGCGCAGCGCCGTCGGGCCCATCGACAGGCTCGCCGCCCCCAGCCCGACCAGCACCGGAGCCAGCTCCGGGTCCGCCGCGGCCTCGCCGCACACCCCGACCGGGGTCCCGGTGCGGACCGAGGCCTCGCCGAGCATCCCGATCAGCCGCAGCAGCGCGGGCTGCCACGGGTCGTTGAGCGCCGCGACCGGCCCGGACTGGCGGTCCGCGGCGAACAGGTACTGAGCCAGGTCGTTCGTGCCGACCGAGACGAAGTCGACCTCGGCCAGCACGGCGTCCGCGGCCAGCACCGCCGCCGGGATCTCGATCATCACGCCGGCCTTCGCGATGCCGTAGGAACGGCAGCGCTCGGCGAACCAGCGGGCCTCCTCGGCGGTGGCCACCATCGGCGCCATCACCCCGAGGTCGACGCCGGTGTCCGCGGCCGCCGCGGCCAGCGCCGCGAGCTGGCGGTCCAGGACGGCCTGACCCCCGGCCAGCCGGGCGATCCGCAGGCCGCGCACGCCCAGGGCCGGGTTGGGCTCGCCGTCGTAGGACAGGAACGGCAGCGGCTTGTCCGCGCCCGCGTCGAGGGTGCGGGCGGTGACCGGACGCCCGGTGAACGCGCCGAGCACGGCGTCGTAGACCGCGCGCTGACGCGACGGTGCCGGTTCCTCGGTCGCGGACAGGAACGCCAGCTCGGTACGGAACAGGCCCACGCCCTCGGCGCCCGCGGCCGCCGCGTCGGCCGCACCGTCACCGTCGCCGATGTTGGCCAGCAGCGGGACCGGGTGGCCGTCGGCGGTCCGGCCCGTGCCGTCCCACTCGGCGGTGTCCGCGGCCGCGGCGCGCACCGCCGAGGCCTCGTCGAGCGAGGCGACCTGGTCGACCGCGCCGCTGCCTCCGTCGACGACGACCGCGGAGCCGTCGGCCAGCGCCCGCGCCCCGGAGCACCCGACGACGGCCGGTATCCCCAGCGAGCGGGCCAGGATCGCGGTGTGGCTGGTGGGCCCGCCCTGTTCGGTGACCAGCGCGAGCGCGACGCCCGGCCGCAGCCCCGCGGTGTCGGCGGGCGCCAGGTCGGCCGCGACCAGCACGGCGGGCTCGTCGAGGTCCGCGACGCCCGGCGCCGGCATCCCGAGCAGCTCGGCGACGATCCGGTCCCGCACGTCGTGCACGTCGCGGGCGCGCTCGGCCATGTAGCCGCCCATCGAGGACAGGATCTCGGCGAACTGGTTGGCCGCCTGCCAGACCGCCCGCGCCGCGGGCGCCCCGCGGTCGACGACGAGCTGCTGGGCCCTGTCCTGCAGCGCCGGGTCCCCGGCCATGGTCACCGTCGCCTCGAGGACCTCCTTCGCCTCCCCGGTCGCGACCTCCGCACGCGCGGTCAGCCGCGCGACCACCAGCTCGACGGCGGGCGCGATCCGCGCGGCCTCGATGGCCGCGTCGAGCGGCGCGGGCCCCGGCGCCGGCTCGGGCGGCGGCTCGGCGACGCGCACGACCCGGCCGCCGGCGCGCCCCGGGCTGGCGGGGATCCCGCGCAGGCTCGCGAGGTACGTCCGGTCGGTGCTCTCTACGGGCATGGGGTGGCTCCAGGGGTACCGCGGCGTGACCCGTTGACAAACACAGTAGAACCCACATACTCGGACTCAAGCAAGCGCTGAAACAGGCGGAAGCGGGGCGAACACGGTATGTACGCAGCGGAGCGCCAGCAGTGGCTGCTCGACCGCACCCGCGACCGCGGCCGGGTGGACGTCGCCGCCGTCGCCGACGAGCTCGACGTGACCCCCGAGACCATTCGCCGCGACCTCGGCGTCCTCGAGCGGCAGAGCCTGGTCCGCCGGGTGCACGGCGGCGCCATCCCGTCGGACCTGCTCAACTTCGAACCCGGCGTCGGGCAGCGCGACACCCAGGCGGGCGCGGAGAAGGAGCGGATCGCGAAGGCCGCCGTCGCCGAGATCGGCACCGCCGCGACCGTCCTGCTCGACGCAGGCACCACCACCGCCCGGCTGGCCGCTGCACTGCCCCGCGAACGCGACTTCACCGTCGTCACCAACTCGCTGCCGATCGCGTCGTCGCTGGCCGGGCGGCCGAACATCCACCTGCGACTGCTCGGCGGGCGGGTCCGCGGCACGACACTGGCCACCGTCGACGACTGGGCCACCGGCACGCTGGCCGGGCTCAGCGTCGACGTCGCGTTCCTGGGCACCAACGGCTTCTCCCCCGCCCGCGGGCTCACCACTCCCGACCCGGACGAGGGTGCCACCAAGCGGGCGATGCTGCGGGCGTCCCGGCGCGCCGTCGTCGTCGCCGACGCCGGGAAGTTCGGCGCCGACCAGTTCGTCCGGTTCGGCACGCTGTCCGAGGTGGACGTCCTGGTCACCGACACCGGCCTGGACCCGGCCGACGCGACCGCGCTGGAGGCCGCGGGCACGACCGTGGTGCGGGCCTGATGACCGGGGCCGCGCCACCGGCCGGCCCGGTGTTCCTGACCGTCACCCCGAACCCCAGCCTGGACCGCACCGCGGAGCTGCCCCGCCTGGTCCGCGGCGCGGTGCTGCGCGCCGAGGGCGTGCGCAGCGACCCGGGCGGGAAGGGTGTCAACGTCGCCCGCGCCCTCGCCGCGGCCGGGCACCACGCCGTCGCGCTGCTGCCCGCAGGCGGCGCCGCGGGCGCCCGGCTGACCGCGCTGCTCGCCCGCACCGGCACCGTCCCGGAGACCGTGCCGATCGCCGGGTCGATCCGGATGAACCTGTCGCTCGTCGAGCCGGACGGCGTCACCACGAAGATCAACGAGAGCGGGCCGGTGCTGTCCGCGGACGAGGCCGAGGCGCTGGCCGCGCGGGCCGAGGCGCTCGCGGCCGGCGCGGACCGTCTGGTGTGCTCCGGGTCGCTGCCCGGCGGCGTCGGCGACGGGTTCCACGCGGCCCTGGTCCGGCGGTGCAGGCGGCCCGGGCTACTGATCGCCGTCGACACCGCGGGCATGCCGCTGCACCGGGCCGTCGGCGCCGCACCCGACCTGGTCAAGCCCAACCTGTCCGAGCTCGCCGAGCTCGCCGGCCGGCCGCTGCGCAGCATCGGCGACGTGCTCGTCGCCGCCCGCGAGCTGCGGGCCCGCGGGACCGGTGCGGTGCTGATCACACTGGGCGCGGGCGGTGCGGTGCTGGTCGACCGGTCCGGCGAGTACCACGCGCGCACGCGGCCCGTTACGGTTCGCAGCACGGTGGGAGCCGGCGACTCCGCCCTGGCCGGGTTCCTGGCCGCGGGCGGGGAGGGCCCGGACGCCCTCCGGCAGGCGGTCGCCTACGGCGCCGCCGCCTGCCGCCTGCCCGGCTCCGCCATGCCGGGTCCGGCCGACATCCGAACGGACGACGTCGACCTGGCACCGACGCCGGACGTCACCCTGGCCCTGACAGGAGATGCCGCATGACCGCTCTGATCACCGCCGATCTGGTCGACCTCGACGTGCCCTCCACCGACCGCGAGACGGCCGTGGCCGCACTGGCGAAGCGGCTCGTGGACGCGGGCCGGATCACCGACCTCGACCGGTTCCTGGCCGACATCGAGGCGCGCGAGGCGCAGATGCCGACCGGGCTGGAGGGCGGCATCGGGATCCCGCACTGCCGTTCCGAGGCCGTCACCGAGCCCAGCCTCGCGTTCGGGCGCAGCAGCACCGGCGTCTACTTCGGCGCCGAGGACGGCCCGGCCAACCTGATCTTCATGATCGCCGCTCCGGTGGAGGGCGACTCCGACCACATGACGGTGCTGGCCTCGCTGGCCCGCCGCCTGGTCCGCCGCTCGTTCACCGACGAGCTGCGCAACGCCACCGACCCCGCCGCCGTCGCCGAGTTCATCCAGGGGGAGGTCGCGGGGTGAAGCTCGTGGCCGTGACCGCGTGCCCCACGGGCATCGCGCACACCTACATGGCCGCCGAGGCCCTGGAGGTGGCCGCCGCGGAGGCGGGTCACGAGATCGCGGTCGAGACCCAGGGCTCGGCCGGGTCGACGCCGCTCACCGACGACCAGCTCGCCGAGGCCGACGCGGTCATCCTCGCCGCCGACGTCGAGGTCCGGAACCGGGCGCGCTTCGCGCACCTGCCGGTCGTCGAGGTGGGGGTCCGCAAGGCCGTCGGCGGTGCGCCCGCGCTGGTGGAGCAGGCCGTGGAGGCCGCCGGCGCGTCCGCGGGCGGGGAGCAGGACCCGGCGGACCGCACGCGGAGCGCCCCGTCCGTCATCGGGCCCGGCCCCGCGACGAAGCTGCGCGGCTGGCTGATGACCGGCGTCTCCTACGTCATCCCGTTCGTCGCCGCAGGCGGGCTGCTCAAGGCCCTCGGCTACGCGATCGGCGGACGCGACGTCGCGGCCGCCCCCGCGATCGTCGCCCCCGGGCTCGCCGAGGTCCGGTTCGACCCTGGCGCGCTCGCCTCCTGGGGCGCGCTGGCGTTCCAGATCGGCTCGGTCTCGTTCACCCTGCTCGTGCCGGTGCTGGCCGGGTTCGTCGCCTACGCGATCGCCGACCGCCCCGCGCTCGCCCCGGGCGTCGTCGGCGGGGCGATCGCGGTGCAGACCCAGGCCGGGTTCCTCGGCGGCCTGGTCGCCGGGCTGCTGGCCGGTGCCGTCGTCCGGTTGCTGACGCTGCCGCGCCCACCGCCGTCGCTGGCCCGGGTGATGCCGGTGCTCCTGCTGCCGCTGATCGGCACCGCCGTCACCGGCGTGGTCATGTTCGTGCTGGTCGGGCCGCCGCTGGCGACGGCGACCGCGTTGCTCACCTCGGGGCTGTCCGGGCTGTCGGACACCAACGCCGTCCTGCTCGGGGCGCTGCTCGGCCTGATGATGGCCTTCGACGTCGGCGGGCCGGTCAACAAGGCCGCCTACGCCTTCGCCGTCGCCGGGCTGTCCACCACCACCTCCGCGCTCGCCCCGATGGTCATGGCCGCGGTGATGGCCGCCGGGATGACGCCGCCGCTGGCGCTGGCGCTGTGCACCGTCGTGCGGCGGCGGCTGTTCAGCGAGGCCGAGCG
The DNA here is from genome assembly GCF_046546475.1 of Pseudonocardia phyllosphaerae. NCBI lineage: Bacteria > Bacillati > Actinomycetota > Actinomycetes > Pseudonocardiales > Pseudonocardiaceae > Pseudonocardia > Pseudonocardia phyllosphaerae. Next base: position 233,570 of record NZ_JBKGXS010000001.1, on the reverse strand, counting down.
CGAGCACGGCCGCGCCGCCTGGCTGATGGGCGCCTCGTTCATCACCGAGGGCGCGATCCCGTTCGCCGCCGCCGACCCGCTGCGGGTGATCCCGTCGCTGATGGCCGGCTCCGCCGTCGCCGGGGCGCTGTCGATGGGCGCCGGCGCCACCCTGCCCGCCCCGCACGGCGGGATCTTCGTCATCTGGCTGGTGGGACACCCGGTGCGGTTCCTGCTCGCCGTCGTCGCCGGGACGCTCGTGTCGGCGGCGCTGGTCGTCGCACTCAAGTCCTCCGCCCGCACCGCCGCACCCGAGGTCACGTCCGAGAGGAGACCGACATGGCCGAGCGCCGTGTGAAGGTCGGATCGTCGGTCGGGCTGCACGCCCGGCCCGCCAACCTGTTCTGCACCGCGGCCAGGAAGCAGCCCGCACCGGTCACCATCGCCGCGCCCGGCGACGACCGCGGGCCGGTCGACGCGGCGTCGATCCTGTCGGTGCTCGGCCTGGGGGTGCGCTGCGGCGAGGAGGTCGTCCTGACCTCCTCCGACGACGCCGACGGCGAGACGGCCCTGGACGCGCTCGCCGAGCTGCTCGGGACCGATCTCGACTCCGCCCCGGCCTGACCCGCGCAGAGATCGACTCCGGGGTGTTGCCCCGGGGTTACGACTGCAGGTCAGGAATGGCATCCGGGCCGTGGCCGGGAGACGATGCCGGGGCCCCGTTCCGCAACGACGCGAGCGGTTCCGCACGCCCGCACCACGGATCGGAGCGCCCATGACCGACATCGCGACAGGTACCGACGCGTCCACGCCCGCCAGCCGGGACTCCTCCGGCTCCGAGCTCGCCCCCGACTCCCTCACCGCGCACTCCGGGGTGGTCAGCGAGGCCGAGCAGAAGGCGCTGCGGGCCGACATCCGGCGCCTGTCGACGATGCTCGGCCGGACCCTGGCCGACGAGGCCGGGCCCGAGGTCCTGGAGCTCGTCGAGCAGGTGCGCCAGGCCGCGCGGGACTCCGCGCGCGGCGAGGCGGGCCCGGACGCCGTCGCGGCCCTGCTCGACGGCGTCGACACCGGCACCGCGGTGCTGCTGGCCCGCGCGTTCTCCCAGTACTTCCAGCTCGCGAACGTCGCCGAGCAGCTGCACCGCTCCCGGGAGCTACGGGCGCTGCGCCCGTCGGACGCGCGGCCGCTGCGCACCGTGCTGCGCCGCCTCGCCGAGGAGGCCGACCCGGACGAGGTCGCCGACGTGCTGTCCCGGGCCGAGCTGCGCCCGGTGTTCACCGCGCACCCGACCGAGTCGACGCGCCAGTCGGTGCTGGGCATCCTGCGCCGCGTCGTCGACGCCCTGGACCGCGACGCCCCCGACGAGGAGGTCGCCGCGCTGGTCGACCTGCTCTGGCAGACCGACGACATCCGCCCCGGCAAGCCGATGGTGATCGACGAGGCCCGCAACATCGCCTGGTTCGCCGCCCGGCTCGGCGAGCGCACCGTCCCCGACCTGCTCGGCGAGTTCGCCCGCGAGGCCGCCGACGCCGGGCTGGACGTCCCCGCCGACGCCCGCCCGCTGGTGCTCGGCTCCTGGGTCGGCGGCGACCGGGACGGCAACCCGAACGTCACCCCCGCCGTCACCCGCGAGGTCCTGGAGCTCAACGCCGACCGGGCCATCCGGATCCAGGAGAAGCTCGTCGATCAGCTGGTGTTCGAGCTGTCGGTGTCCACCCGGGTGATGGGGGTGTCGGAGGAGCTGCGCGGCTCGCTGGCCCGCGACCGGCGCCTGCTGCCCGCGGTGCACGACCGGTTCATCCGGCTCAACGCGCACGAGCCCTACCGGCTCAAACTGTCCTACGTCGCGGCCCGGCTGGCCAACACCCGCGCCCGGATCGCCGCGGGCACCCCGCACGAGCCCGGCGTCGACTACCTGGGCGCGCAGGGCTACCTCGACGACCTGCTGGTCGTCGACCGGTCGCTGCGCGGGCACCACGGCGCCCGGATCGCAGGCGGCACCCTGGCCCGCACGCTGCGCTCGGCCCGCGCACTGGGCCTGCACCTGGTCGAGCTGGACATCCGGGAGCACTCGCAGAAGCACCACGACTGCCTGGGCGCGATCTACGACGCGCTGGGCGAGCTGGACCGGCCCTACGCCGAGCTGTCCCGCGAGGAGCGCCGCGAGCTGCTGTCCGCGGAGCTGCGCAGCCGCCGCCCGCTGGTCCGGCGGCACTACGGCCTGCCCGACGCCGCCCAGCCGGTGCTCGACATCTTCGACACCCTGCACGCCGTCCAGCACGAGTTCGGGCCGGAGGTCGCGCAGACCTACATCGTGTCGATGGCCCAGGACGTCGACGACATCCTCGCCGTCGCCGTGCTGGCCCGCGAGTCCTACATGGTCGAGATCGGCGAGGAGAACCCGCGCTCGTCGGTGGACCTGGTGCCGCTGTTCGAGACCGTCGAGGAGCTGTCCAAGGCCGGTGAGCTGCTCGACGGGCTGCTGTCCGACCCGGGCTACCGGCAGCAGGTCCGCAACCGCGGTGACCTGCAGGAGATCATGCTGGGCTACTCCGACTCCAACAAGGGAGCGGGGATCACCGCGTCGCAGTGGCAGATCCACCGCGCCCAGCGGCTGCTGCGCGACGTGGCCGCCGAGCACGGGGTGCGGCTGCGGCTGTTCCACGGCCGGGGCGGCTCGGTCGGGCGCGGCGGCGGCCCCGCCGGTGAGGCGATCGCGTCGGCCCCGTTCGGGTCGGTGGACGCGACGATGAAGCTCACCGAGCAGGGCGAGGTCATCTCCGACAAGTACTCGCTGCCCAGCCTGGCCTACGACAACCTCGAGATCCTGCTGGCGTCGATGCTGGACGCGACGCTGCTGCACCAGGCCTCGCGCTGGCCTGCCGACGTGCTGGAACGCTGGGACGAGGCGATGAACGTCGTCGCCGACGCGGCCACCGCCACCTACCGCGAGCTGGTCGACGACCCGGACCTGCCGATCTTCTTCACCGCGGCCACCCCGGTCGAGGAGCTGGGCAGGCTCAACGTCGGCTCGCGGCCGTCCAAGCGGCCCGGGCAGGGCACCCCGACGCTGGACGACCTGCGGGCGATCCCGTGGGTGTTCGGCTGGACGCAGACCCGGATGGTCGTCCCCGGCTGGTACGGCCTGGGCTCGGGTCTGAAGGCGGCCCGCGAGGCCGGCTACGGCGACGTGCTGGCCGAGATGCGGCAGTGGGCGTTCTTCCGGAACCTGATCGGCAACGTCGAGATGACGCTGGCGAAGACCGATCTGCGGATAGCGTCCAACTACGTCGCGACGCTCGTCGAGCCCGAGCAGCAGCACCTGTTCGAGAAGATCCGCGCCGAGCACGAGCTGACCCGCTCGGAGCTGCTCGCGGTGACCGGGGAGTCCCAGCTGCTGGCCCGGCATCCGGTGCTGCGCAACACGTTGGCGGTGCGCAACGGCTACCTGGAGCCGCTGCACCACCTGCAGGTGGAGCTGCTGGCGCAGCGCCGCGCGGCCGGGGAGGACGCCTCGCCGGACCTGGAGCGCGCCCTGCTGCTGACGATCAACGGCATCGCGGCGGGCATGAAGAACACCGGCTGAGCGGTACGCGGGTGCCCGGCCGGGCGGCCGGGCACCCGACGGGAACGGTACGTTTCGGACATGGACGAGGACACGGACACGCACCGGCCCTCGCGGTCCACCAGGTCACGGCGGGTCGTGGCGTGGGTGCTGATCGTCGCGCTGGCCGGGCTGCCGCTGAGCTACCTGGCCGGGACCGCAGGCCCGCGGCTGACCACGGTGGTGGTCGTCGTGGTGCTGCTGATCGGCGCGACGCTGCTGTGGCTGCACCGCCGGACGCGATAGCCGCGGGCACACTCCTCGCGTGCAGTGTCGCCGGGCACACTCCACGCGTGCAGTACCGCCACGCCACCGCCACCGGGCACGCCGCGCTCGACGCGGCCCTGGTCTCCGCGCCCGGCCGCCCGACGCTGCCGGTCCGGCTGACCGTCGAGCTGTTCGGCCGGGCCCGCGAGCGGCTGGGAACCCGGCCGGTGACGGTCTGGGACCCGTGCTGCGGCGCGGGCGCGACGCTGGCGGTGCTCGGGCTGCGGTGCCCGGGCGTCACCGCGCTGGCCGGGACCGACGCCGACCCGGGCCCGCTGGACCTGGCCCGGCGCAACCTCGGGCTGCTCGGCCCGGGCGGGCTCGACGCCCGCGCCGACGAGCTCGACGCCCGCGCGCGGGAGCACGCCAAGCCGTCCTACGCCGAGGCCGCGGCCGCGGTGCGGGCACTGCGCCCGGCGAGCCGCCCGGCCTGGTCGGTGAGCCCTGCCGACGCGCTCGACCCCGCCGCGACAGCGGCCGCGCTCGGTGAGCACACCCCGGACGTCGTGCTGGCCGACCTGCCGCACGGGCGGCAGACCGGCTGGGCCGCGGACGGATCCGGCAGCGACCCCGGCACCGGGCCCGAGGCCGCGTTCCTCACCGGCGTCGCCGCGGTGCTCGCCCCGGACGCGGTGGTCGTCGCCGTCGGGCCGGGCCGTTCGGTCCCCCTGCCCGACGGCGTCCGGCCGCTGGAACGGGTCCGCGCCGGGCACCGCGCCGCGGTCCTGGTGCGCGCGGGCGACCTGCCCCGGATCATGGCGGCGTGACCTCCATCGACCTCAACGCCGACCTGGGCGAGTCCTACGGCCAGTGGACCCTCGGTGACGACGGCGCCATGCTCGGCCTGGTCAGCTCGGCCAACGTGGCGTGCGGCTTCCACGCCGGGGACCCGTCCACGCTGCGGACGACGACCGCCGCGGCGGCGACGGCCGGGGTCGTCGTCGGGGCGCAGGTGTCGTACCCGGACCTGCGCGGGTTCGGGCGCCGGTTCCTCGACGTCGAGCCGTCCGCGCTCACCGACGACGTGCTCTACCAGATCGGGGCGCTGGAGGCGCTGTGCCGCGTCGCCGGGGTCCGGGTGCGGTACGTGAAGCCGCACGGTGCGCTCTACAACGCCACCCGCACGCACACCGCGCAGGCCCGCGCCGTCGCCGAGGCCGTCCGCGCCTACGACCCGGAGCTGCCGGTGCTGGGACTGCCCGGCTCGGAGCTGCTGGCCGCGGCCGAGGCTGCGGGGCTGCGGGCGGTGCCGGAGTTCTTCGTCGACCGCGGCTACACCGCCGAGGGCGCGCTGGTGCCGCGCCGCGAGCCCGGTGCCCTGCTCGACGACGCCGGGGAGGCCGCGCAGCGGCTGGTCCGGATGCTGGAGACCGGCACCGTGCGCGCCGTCGACGGCACCGAGGTGGCGGTGCGCGCCGAGTCCGCCTGCCTGCACGGGGACTCGCCGGGCGCCGTCGCGATGGGCCGCAGGGTGCACGAGGAGCTGACCCGCGCCGGGGTCCGGATCGCGCCGTTCGCCTGACCCCGTGTCCACCCCACCGTCGGGCCGATCTGATAGATGATCGGGGCATGAGCACCGATCCCCACGCCTGGCTCGAGGACGTCACCGGCACCGAGGCCCTGGAGTGGGTGGAGCAGCGCAACGCCCGCACCATGGCCCGCCTCACCGGGCCCGCGCTGTTCGGCGAGCTGGAGTCCGGGATCCGCGAGGTGCTCGACTCCGACGCCCGCATCCCGTGGGTCACCGAGCGCGGCGGCTGGTACTACAACTACTGGACCGACGAGCGGAACCCGCGCGGGCTGTGGCGGCGCACCACCCCGGAGTCCTACCGCACCGAGAACCCCGAGTGGGAGATCCTGCTCGACCTCGACGCGCTCAACGAGGCCGAGGGCGAGAACTGGGTCTGGCACGGCGCCCGCTTCCTGCGCCCCGACCTGGACCGTGCGCTGGTCGACCTGTCCCGCGGCGGAGCCGACGCCGACGTCACCCGCGAGTTCGACGTCCCCAGCCGCAGCTTCGTCGAGGGCGGCTTCTTCCGGCCCGAGGCCAAGGGCGGCATGAGCTGGATCGACCGGGACACCGTGTTCGTCGCGACCGACCTCGGCGAGGGCTCGATGACGACGTCGGGCTACCCGCGGATCGCGCGCCGCTGGCGGCGCGGCACCCCGCTGGAGTCCGCGGAGGTCGTCTACGAGGGCCGTGACGAGGACCTGTCGATCTCGGCGTTCCACGACCCGACGCCCGGCTACGAGCGCGACTTCGTCCGCCGCGCGATCGGCTTCTACTCCGACGAGCTGTACCTGCTCGACGGCACCGGGCTGCACCGGGTGCCGGTCCCCGAGTCCGCGATCACCGACGTCGAGCGGGACTGGCTGCTGCTGGAGCTGCGCGAGGACTGGGACGGGTTCACCGCCGGGTCGCTGCTCGTGGCCCGGTTCGACGACGTGATGGCCGGCTCCCCGGACTGGGAGGTGCTGTTCGCGCCGGACGAGTCCGCGTCGCTGCAGGGCTGGACGTGGACACAGCACCACCTCGTGCTCAACGTGCTGCGCGACGTCGTCGGCGAGCTGACCGTGCTCACCCCCGGTGAGCAGGGCTGGGACCGGTCGCCGTTCACCGGGGCGCCGGAGTTCGGCAGCATCGGGGTCGGCGCCGTCGACACCGACACCTGCGACGACGTGTGGCTCACCGTCACCGACTACCTGACGCCGTCGACCCTGGCGATCGCCACGATCGGCTCCCAGCCGGAGGTGCTCAAGCGCTCGCCCGGCTTCTTCGACTCCTCCGCCGACGTCATCGAGCAGCACTTCGCCACCAGCGACGACGGCACCCGCGTCCCGTACTTCCTGGTCCGGCCGAAGGACCTGCCCTTCGACGGCACCGCCCCGACCCTGCTCTACGGCTACGGCGGCTTCGAGATCGCGCTGACCCCCGGCTACTCCGGGTCGATCGGGCGTTCCTGGCTGGCCCGCGGCGGGGTCCACGTGGTGGCCAACATCCGCGGCGGCGGTGAGTACGGGCCGCGCTGGCACCGGGCCGCGCTGCGGGAGAACCGGCCGCGCGCCTACGAGGACATGGCCGCCGTCGCCCGCGACCTGATCGACCGGGGGATCACCTCGCCGCCGCACCTGGGGGTGCAGGGCGGCAGCAACGGCGGCCTGCTCACCGGGAACATGCTGGTCCGCTACCCGAAGCTGTTCGGCGCCGTCGTGATCCAGGTGCCGCTGCTGGACATGAAGCGCTACTCCCACCTGCTCGCCGGGGCGTCCTGGACGGCCGAGTACGGCGACCCCGACACCGACGACTGGGAGTTCATCCGGACGTTCTCGCCGTACCACCTGATCGACCCGGAGGCCGGCTACCCGCCGGTCATCCTGCTGACCTCCACCCGCGACGACCGGGTGCACCCCGGGCACGCCCGCAAGATGGCCGCAGCGCTGGAGCAGGCCGGGCACGACGTCACCTACTACGAGAACATCGAGGGCGGGCACGGCGGCGCCGCGGACAACGCGCAGGCCGCGCGGATGGCGGCGCTGGCGTACTCGTTCCTGTGGGAGAAGCTGGCGTGACCGGTGCCGACGTGAGCAGTGCGGCGACCCCCGGCGAGCCGGTGGTGATCCGGGTGCGCGGCAGGCACGAGCAGGAGCTGCCCGCCGAGCGCGGCACCGCGCAGGTACTCGTCGCCGCGCAGGGCCCGGAGCCGGACCCGGTGCGCGCCGAGGTGCAGACCGCCTGCGCCGCACTGGTCGACGGGGTCCGGGCGCTGCACGACCCGGACGACGGCCCGGTGCGCCACTACGTAGTCGAGCAGGTCCGCAGCCGGGTCGAGCAGCCCCGGCACGAGGGACGCCCGCAGCCGCCGGTGTTCCACGCGTCGGTGTCGGTGTCGGTCGAGTTCGACGACGTCACCCGGCTCGGTACCTGGATCTCCGGGCTGGGCCCGCACGCCCAGGTCCAGGGCATCGGCTGGGACCTGTCGCGTGAGCACCGCCGCGAGGCCGAGCGGGCCGCCCGGCAGGACGCACTGCGCGAGGCCGTGCAACGCGCCCAGGACTACGCCGACGCGCTCGGCCTGGGCCCGGTGGCACCCCGCTCGGTCGCCGACACCGGCCTGCTCGGGCGCCCCGGCACCCGGGCCGTCGCGGCGCGGGCGATGGCCGCGCCGGCCGAACCCGAGGGTCTCGGCCCGCTGCTCACCCCGGACGACATCACGGTCCACGCCGAGGTGGAGGCCGAGTTCGTGGTGCCCGGGCCCTGACCGGGCGGCCTCACGCGTCCCGGGCGGCGAGGCCGGCGTGCTCGGTCCGCAGCTCCCGCTTGAGGATCTTGCCCGAGGGGTTCTTCGGCAGGGCGTCGGCGAAGACCACGTACTTGGGCCGCTTGTAACCGGCCAGGCGCTCGCGGGCGTGCGCGTGCACCTGCTCCTCGGTGAGCGTCCCGCCCTGCTTCGGTACGACGACCGCGGTCACCGCCTCGATCCAGTGCGGGTGGCTGACACCGAAGACCGCGACCTCCGCGACGCCGTCGAGCAGGTAGAGCGCCTCCTCGACCTCGCGGGAGGCGACGTTCTCCCCGCCGGTCTTGATCATGTCCTTCTTGCGGTCGACGACCGAGAGGTAGCCATCGGCGTCCAGCACACCCAGGTCGCCGGAGTGGAACCAGCCGTTGCGGAACGTCTCGGCGGTCTTGTCCTCGTCGAGGTAGTAGCCGAGCGTGATGTGCGGGCCGCGGTGCACGATCTCGCCGACCTCGCCGGGCGGGAGCTGCTCGTCGTTCTCGTCGACGACACGGGTCTCGACGTTCAGCGACGCCCGCCCCGCGGAGCCGGCGTGCGCGAGCTGCTCGTCCGGCGGGAGCAGCGTGGCCAGCGGGGAGGTCTCGGTCTGGCCGTAGAAGTTCCAGAGCCGCACGTCCGGCAGCCGCCGGGACAGCTCGTGCAGTACCTCGACGGGCATGGCCGCGGCGCCGTAGTAGCCCTTGCGCAGGCTGGACAGGTCGCGGGTGCCGAGGTCGGGGTGGCGCAGCAGCGAGATCCACACCGTCGGCGGGCAGAACAGCTTGGTGACCTTCTCCCGCTCGATCGTCTCCAGCAGCCGCGCCGGGTCCGGCGAGGGCAGGACGATGCTGGTCGCGCCCAGGTAGACGTCGATGCAGAGGAAGCAGTCCAGCTGCGCGCAGTGGTACATCGGCAGCGAGTGCAGGTCGACGTCGTCGTGCTCCATCCCGCCGTCGACGATGCAGGACACGTACTGGGTGATCAGTGAGCGGCTCGGCAGCATGACGCCCTTGGGGCGTGACTCGGTGCCCGAGGTGTACATGAGCCGGATCGGGTCGTCGTCGGCGACGTCGACGTCCGGCTGCCCCGGGTCGCCGTCACCGCCGATCCAGGAGTCCAGGTCCGCCCAGTCCCCGGTGGCCTCGCCGCCGCCGAGCCCGATCCGGGCGCGCACCGGCGCCCGGTGCGACGCGTGCTCCAGCGCCTTCTCCGCGGTCCCGGCCAGCGCGTCCTCGACGACGAACGCCGTCGCCCGGGAGTGGTCGAGGATGTAGGCGACCTCCTCCGCACCGAGCATGAAGTTGATCGGGACGAGGACGACGCCGAGCCGCGCCGTCGCGAACACCACCACCGCGAACTGGTGGCAGTTGTGCGAGAGCAGCGCCAGCCGGTCGCCCTTCCCGAGGCCCTGCTCGGTGAGCGCGGCGGCGCATCGGTTCACCGAGGCGTCGAGCTCGGCGAAGGTCCAGCGGGTGTCGCCGTCGACGATCGCGAGCTTGCCCGGGTAGCGGATCGCCGTGCGGTGCAACAGGTCCCCGAGCGCGTGACGACGGGCGCGGGTGATCTTCTCCGCGGTCGGGGCGCTGAAGGACGAAGCGACGCTGCTCATGGCCGCCGATACTGCCCGAACCGGGCGGTGGACGTCACGGGGCGGTCAGCGGTGACTGTTCCTGCTCGTGCTCGTCGCCGCTGCCGTCGCCGGCCGGGACGCAGGTACCGGTCGGCTCGTCGCGCCCGCGCAGCGGGACGGTCCGGTCGTCGCGCCAGTGACCGGCCTCGGCCCCCGCGGCGTCGACGGCGCGGCGGGCCGCGACGACCCCGCCGGGCACGGTCTTGGCCAGCTCGGTGAGCCGGGCGGCCTCGTTCACCGGGTCACCGATCACCGTGTACTCGTAGCGGCGCGGGTCGCCGACGTTGCCGGCGACGGCGTCGCCGGCCGAGACGCCGATCCCGGCCTCGATCTCCGGCATCTCCGCGGCGAGCCGGCGGCCCAGGGTGCGGGCGGCGGCCAGCGCGGCGCCGGGGGCGTCGTCGAGGTCGGTGGGGGCGCCGAACACGGCCAGCGCCGCGTCGCCCTCGAACTTGTTGATCCAGCCGCCGGCCTGCTCGACGCACTCGACGACGACGCCGAAGAACCGGTTGAGCACCGCGACGACCTCCTCGGCGGGGCGCCGGACCGCCATCGACGTCGAGCCGGAGAGGTCGACGAACAGCACCGCGACCCGGCGTACCTCGCCGCCGAGCCGGATGTCACCGGTGCGGGCCGCGGCGGCCTCGGCGACGTCGCGGCCGACGTGGCGGCCGAACAGGTCCCGGATCCGCTCGCGTTCCTGCAGCCCCTCGACCATGCCGTTCACCCCGGCCTGGAGCTGCCCGAGCTCGGTGTTGTCGTAGACCGGGACGCGGACGTCGAAGTCGCCGTCCTGCACCCGGGCCAGCGCCCGGCGCACGGCGAGCACCGGGTCGGCGATGGCGCGGGCCGCACCGCCGGTGGCCAGCAGCCCGGTGGCGATCGCGACGCCGCCGAGCGCCAGCATCGTCACCGCGAGCTGCGTCGGCGAGCTGTCCCGGAAGATCAGCGCGACGAGACCGGCAAGCATGATCCCGGCGACCGGCACCGCGGTGCCCAGCGCCCAGAACCCCAGCGAGCGGACCATCACCCCGGTGACGAGCCTGCGGCGGTGCGGCGGCTCCCCGGACAGCACGCGGGCCGCGGCGCGGCGCAGGATCCGCTCGACCAGCAGGTAGGTCATCGCGCACGTCGTGATCCCGCCGATCACGGTCGACGCGCCGACGGAGAACGCCAGCCGGCCGGACCACCGCAGGTCGAGCAGGGTGAACAGGACGACCGCCAGCGCCCACAGCACGGCGACGATCTGGGTGATCCGCATGGGGCCGCGCAGCACCAGGCGTCGTTCGACGGCCTCGGGGTTCGACGCGCGACGGCGCACCATGAACCGGCGCCGTCCGAACAGGATCCCGAGCGGGACGACGACGAGCAGGTACCCGCACACCCAGTACAGGTTCATCAGCCGGATCCCGGCCGGGTCGGGCAGCTGCTCGCGGGGCAGGACGAACCCGGCGACGACGAGCACGACCGCGGCACCGACGACGTTCGCGCCGACGACCAGGGCGGCGAGCAGCAGCCGGACCGGCCAGCCGATGACCGCCCGGCGCCGCTTCGTCGCCCGCTCCGCCGTCATGACCATCGATACTAGGCCGGAAGGGTGATGGTGCCGCCGGGACACGGGAGAGAACCGGGTGAGCCGAGGTTCCACCCGGGCTGGACCCGCAGGTTGATTCCCCGGCCCCGTCCGGGCGCGACTCTGGGGACAGCTCCGGGCACCGCGTCCGGACCGCCGGGAGGGGACCCGCGATGCAGGCCGTAGCGACACCGCAGAGCAGCGACACCGCCGACGACACCGCCGCCGCCACCGACGCGCCCGCACCGCGCACCACGGGGGCGCCGGGGCGGGGTACCGCGTTCCGCACGTTCCTGCGGAGCGCCGGCCCGTCGCTGCTGATCGACGCGGCCCTGCCCTACGCCGTCTACGCCACGCTGTCCGCGCACGGCGTCTCCGACGTCGCCGCGCTGGCGTTCTCCGCGATCCCGCCGGCCCTGAACGTCGCCTGGCAGGCGGTCCGGTCCCGGAAGCTGAACGGGATCGGCGCGTTCGTGCTGGTCACGATCGGGATCGGGCTGGCGACGTCGCTGATCTCCGGGGACCCGCGGTTCGCCGTCGCCCGCGACGCGCTGCAGAGCATCGTGTTCGGCGTGCTGCTCGCCGGGTCGCTGGTGATCGGGCGGCGCCCGCTGCTGTTCCACGTGATGCGGCTGTTCGCCGGCGCCCGGGACCCGGAGATCCCGGCGCGGATGGTTCACCAGTGGGAGACCAACCCCGCTTTCCGCCGGGTGGTCCGCCGGGCCACCGTGATCGGCGCGCTGGTGATGGCCGCCGAGACCGCGCTGCGGATCACGCTGGCCTACACGCTGCCGGTGGCGGTCGCGATGCCGCTGCTGAGCGCGCAGTCCGTGGTCGTCTGGATGGGGCTGTCGCTGCTGCTGGTGGTCGCCATGAAGCGGACGGTCCGCGCGGCGCGGTGACCCGGCCGGTCCTCGACCAGGGCCTTCAGCGTCTCCAGGTCCCGTTGCACGACTCCGCCCCGCTCATGCCCGCAGGCCCGCCAGCCGCTCGGTGGCCTCGCGCAGCACGTCGTCGCGCTTGCAGAACGCGAAGCGCACCAGCGGCCGGGTCGCCGCGGCGCCGGACTCGGAGCTGCAGAACACCGACACCGGGACCGCCGCCACCCCGCACAGCTCGGGCAGCTTCCAGGCCAGCTCGACGCCGTCGTCGTGGCCGAGCGGGCGCGGGTCGGCCACCACGAAGTAGGTGCCGCGCGGGGTGAGCACGTCGAACCCGGCCGCGCGCAGCCCCGCCGACAGCAGGTCGCGCTTGCGGGTCAGGTCCGCGGTGACGGTCTCGTAGAACGAGTCGGGCAGCGCGAGCGCGTTCGCGACGGCCGGCTGCAGTGGCGCACCGCCGTGGAAGGTGAGGAACTGCTTGACCGCCCGCGGAGCCTCGACCAGGTGCGGCGGGCCGTGCACCCAGCCGACCTTCCAGCCGGTCACCGAGAACGTCTTGCCTGCCGAGGAGATCGTGAGCGTGCGGTCGGCGAGGCCGGGCAGGCTCGCCATCGGGACGTGCTCGGCGCCGTCGAAGGTCATGTGCTCGTAGACCTCGTCGGTCACGATCACCGCGTCGTGGGCGACGGCGAGCTCGCCGATGCGCAGCAGCTGCTCGCGGGTGAACACCGCACCGGTCGGGTTGTGCGGGGTGTTGACCAGCACGACCTTCGTGCGGCCGGAGAAGGCGGCGGCGAGCTCGTCGTCGTCGAAGGTGAAGTCCGGCGCGCGCAGCGGCACCGTGCGCAGGGTGGCGCCGGCCAGTGCGGTGGCCGCGGCGTAGGAGTCGTAGGTCGGCTCGAAGGTGACGACCTCGTCGCCGGGGCCGCAGAGCCCCAGCAGCGTCGCGGAGATCGCCTCGGTGGCGCCGGTGGTGATCACGACGTCGGCCGGGTCGACGGTCAGGCCGTGGAACCGGCGCTGGTGCTCGGCGACGGCCTCGCGCAGCGCGGGGACGCCCGGGCCGGGCGGGTACTGGTTGCGGCCGTACTCGGTGATGTTCGCGGCCGCGTCGACGAGCAGCGAGGCGGGGCCGTCGGTGTCCGGGAAGCCCTGCCCGAGGTTGATCGCCCCGGTCTCGGCGGCGAGCCGCGAGATCTCGGTGAAGATCGTCGAGGTGAAGGGGCGCATGCGCTCGACCAGCATGCTCGCGACCCTAGCCAGTCGGCCCCCGTGGAGCAGCGGGCGCGGGGCGGGCGCAGGCCTGGTCGAGGCCCGCGCGCAGCCCGTGCGTCACCGGCGGCCGACGGATCCCACGGCCCCGGGACGTGTGCCGTGCCCGGTGTTCAGTCGAGCCCGCGGACGATGTGTGTCTCCTCGTCGTCCCGGGTGTCGGTGTCCGCGGACGAGTCCGCGGACCGGGTGATGGTGTCGGTGGCGTTCATGACTGACCTCCTCGCGTGCAGCAGATGACGAATGGTGGACGCTCAGGTGACGCGCGTCATCGTGCTGCGGTTCCTTTTCCGGTCCGTGGACCGATCAAGAACCACCCGGCCGGGCGGGAGGCGGCCCGTCCGGCCGGGGGCGAGGTCCGTTCTATCCCTGCACGCGGCCGATCAGGTGCAGCTTTTCCGGGTCCTTGACGCCGCGGACGGCGAACCGCCACGCGTCGTTCCCGTCGCGGGCGGTCACCAGCCCGACGGTGGCCGGGAGCAGGACGGGCTTGCGGAACACCACGTCGTAGGTCGCGGCGTCGGGTACCCGGCCCTCCAGCGCGGCCAGCGCGTGCGCCGCGGTCCACATGCCGTGCGCGACGGCACGGGGGAACCCCATCGCCTTCGCCGTCCACGGGTGCAGGTGGATCGGGTTCACGTCGCCGCTGACCCCGGCGTAGCGCCTGCCCTGGTCACCGGGCACCCGCCAGATCGCGTTCGGGGTCCCGGACGGCGCCTCGGGGGCGAGGATGTCCTCGTCGTAGTCCTCGGTGGACTTCACCACGGGGGCGGGTGCGCCGCGCGAGAGGTAGGTCGAGCGGCCCTCCCAGACGACCTCCCCGTCCGACTCGACGACGCCGATCAGGTCCACCTGCGCACCCTTGGCGTTCGCGGTGAACCGGTCGGCGCGCACGTGCACGTCGAGCGTCTCCGACGGCGAGATCGGCCGGTGCGCGGTGATCCGGTTGGCCAGGTGCACCATCCCGGGCAGCGGCAGCGGGAACGACCGGTCGGCCATCAGCACGACCTGCAGCGGGAACGTCAGCACGTGCGGGTAGGTCAGCGGCAGTGCGTCGGTGACGCGGAAGCCGCAGACCCGAGCGTAGTCGGCCAGGTGGGCGGGGTCGACGGTCACCCCGCGCCGGACGATCTCGGTGTCGGGCAGGGCCCGTGCCCGGCCCGGCCACACCGCGCCTGCTGCGGCGGAGGCGTAGAGCGGGCCCAGCGACGGCGGCCCGGTCAGCTCGTTCACGGCCACGTCAGGCCCCCAGCATGGACTGGCCGCAGACCCGCACGACCTGGCCGTTGAGCCCGCCGGACTCGGCGCGCCCGAACCAGCCGATGGCCTCGGCGACGTCGACCGGCAGCCCGCCCTGCTTGAGCGAGTTGACCCGGCGGCCGCCCTCCCGCGTGGCGAGGGGCATCTTCGCGGTCATCTCGGTCTCGATGAACCCTGGCGCGACGGCGTTGATCGTCGCGCCGCGCTCGGCGAACCGCGGGGCCAGCGCATGCACCATCCCGATCACGCCGGCCTTGGACGCGGCGTAGTTGGTCTGGCCGCGGTTGCCCGCGATGCCCGACTGCGACGACACACAGACCACGCGGCCGCCGTCGCGCAGCGGGGAGCCCTCGGCCAGCAGCGCCTCGTTGATCGTGAGCTGGGCGCCGAGGTTCACCGCGAGCACGGAGTTCCAGCGGTCCGGGGTCATGTTCGCGAGCAGCTTGTCGCGGGTGATGCCGGCGTTGTGCACCACGAGGTCGACGCCGCCGTGCCGCTCGACCAGGTGCGCGAGCAGCCGGTCGGCCGCGTCGTCGGCGGTGATGTCGAGCTGCAGCGCGGTGCCGCCGGTGCGGTTGGCGGTGTCGGCCAGGCCCTGCCCGGCCGCCGGGACGTCGACGGCGACGATCGTCGCGCCGTCGCGGGCGAGGGTGTCGGCGATGGCGGCCCCGATGCCGCGCGCAGCCCCGGTGACGACGGCGACGCGGCCGTCGAGCGGGCGCTCCTCGGCGTCCGGGGCGTCGACCTCCGGCGGGTCGGCCGGCGTGCCGACCGGAGCCCCGACGTGCACGACCTGGCCGTCGACGTAGGCGGAGCGGGCCGAGAGCAGGAACCGCACCGACGAGTCGATCGCCGCCGGGGTGACGTCGGCCGCGGCGACCAGCAGGTTCGCCGTCGCGCCGAAGCGCAGCTCCTTGCCGATCGAGCGGACCAGCCCGTCGAGGGACTGCGCGACGGCGGCCGCCTCGGCCGAGACCTCCGCGGCCTGCGCGGGCTCGGCGCCGATGAGCAGCAGCCGCCCGGACGGCCCGAGCTTCTTCACCGCGGGGGTGAGGATCTCCTGGGCGGCGGCGAGGTCGGCCAGCGTCGTCGCCCCGGTCAGGTCGACGACGGCGGCGTAGAGCTTGTCCTCGCCCACCTCGGTGTGCGCGGTCTGCTCCTGCTCCTCGACGAACGCGGTGACCGCGGTCGCGAAGCGACCCTCACCGACGGCCGCGACCAGCACGGGTCCGCCGAGCAGCGGGTCGCCGGGCCGGTGGCGGCGCAGCGACGGCACCTCGGGCAGCCCCAGCTGCTTGACGAGCGGGTTGTGCGACAGGGATGCCAGCAGGTCCGTACTCACGACTTCTTCGCCTCCAGGATCGCGGTGACGCCCTGGCCACCCGCGGCGCAGATCGAGATCAGCCCGCGCTGGTCCTTCTTCTCGGTGTCGGCCTTCTCCCGCAGCAGCTTGGCCAGGGTGGCGACGATCCGGCCACCGGTCGCGGCGAACGGGTGCCCCGCGGCCAGCGAGGAGCCGGTGACGTTGAGCTTGGCGTCGTCGATCGGTCCCAGCGGGGCGTCGAGGCCGAGCCGTTCCTTGCAGAACTGCGCGTCCTCCCAGGCCTTGCGCTGCACCAGCACGACCGACGCGAACGCCTCGTGGATCTCGTACAGGTCGAAGTCCTGCAGGGTGAGCCCGTTGCGCTCGAGCAGCCGCGGCACGGCGAACACCGGCGCGGTGAGCAGCCCGTCGCCTCCGTGCACGTAGTCCACACCGCTGGTCTCGGCATCGACGACATGGGCGAGCACCGGCAGCCGGTGCTCGGCGGCCCACTCGTCGGAGCCGAGCAGCACCAGCGCGGCGCCGTCGGTGAGCGGGGTCGAGTTGCCCGCGGTCATCGTCGCGTCCGGGCTGTCCTTGCCGAAGACCGGCTTGAGCTTCGCGAGCTTGGACACCGACGAGTCGGGGCGCAGGTTGTCGTCGCGGGTCAGCTTCAGGTACGGCGTGACCAGGTCGTCGAAGAAGCCGCGGTCGTAGGCGGCGGCGAGGTTGCGGTGGCTGCGCGCGGTCAGCTCGTCCTGCTCGGTGCGGCCGATGCCCCACTCCAGCGCGGTGCGCGCCGCGTGCTCGCCCATCGAGAGTCCCGTGCGCGGCTCGGAGTTCTGCGGGATCTCCGGCACGATCTGGCCCGGGCGCAGGTCGCCGAGCAAC
Source organism: Pseudonocardia phyllosphaerae (assembly GCF_046546475.1). Classification (NCBI taxonomy): domain Bacteria; kingdom Bacillati; phylum Actinomycetota; class Actinomycetes; order Pseudonocardiales; family Pseudonocardiaceae; genus Pseudonocardia; species Pseudonocardia phyllosphaerae. The sequence goes on along the minus strand of NZ_JBKGXS010000001.1, from coordinate 216,630 downwards.
CGGATGCGCTCGACGGCGCTGCGGGCGGCGTTGGCGCGCACCAGGATCCGGCGCAGGTCGTCGTTCAGGGCCAGCGGCGCGTCGGACGCGGTGTCCACGCCGCCCGCCACGCCCGCCTCGACCTGGCCGAGCGCGATCTTGTTGGCGACGGCGATCGTCGCCTCCAGGCCGGTGCCGCAGGCCTGCTGGATGTCGTACGCGGCCGTGGCCGGGCTGAGCCGCGAGCCGAGAACGGCCTCACGGGTCAGGTTGAAGTCGCGGGAGTGCTTGAGCACCGCCCCCGCGACGACCTCGCCGAGCCGCTCACCGGCGAGCCCGAAGCGGGCCACGAGGCCGTCGAGGGTCGCGGTGAGCATGTCGAGGTTCGAGGCGCCCGAGTAGGCGCCGTTGGCCCGCGCGAACGGGATCCGGTTACCACCGATGACGGCGGCGCGCCGGGTGCTGGCTGGCATGGGATGTCCCTTCTCAGTGGGCTCAGTGGGGCCCGTCCACCACCCGATCGGGCTCGTCCCCTGCGGAAACGGGGCCGCGGGCGGATCCTGGGCCGGTCTCGCCGTACTCGTCACCGGTTACCACCGGGTAGCCGATACTCAAGGTACACGGTACTCTGAGTTTCGTGAAGGCGGGACGAGACCGGCGGGACAGCCGGTGGGACGAGCACCGTGAGCAGCGGCGGGCGCAGCTCGTGGCGGCCGCGATCGGTGCCATCCGCCGGCACGGCGCAGGGCTCGGGATGGACGAGATCGCCGCCGACGCCGGGACCAGCAAGACCGTGGTCTACCGGCACTTCGGCGACCGGACGGGCCTCTACACCGCGGTCTGCGAGTCCGTCGCCGGCGTGCTGCTGCACGAGATCCGCACCGCCACCACGGCCGCGCTGGACGACCCCGCGCTCGGGCCGCGTGCGGCCGTCGCCGCCGGGATCGACGCCTACGTCCGGCTGATCGAGATCGACCCCGAGCTCTACCGCTTCGTCGTGCACCGCCCGCTGCTCACCCAGGCCCCGGCCCGGCGCGGGCGCACCGCGACCCCCGACGACGGAACACCCGATCCGGTGAACGACCTGGTCACGGTGATCGGCGACGAGGTCGCCGCCGTGATCGGCGCGCACCTGAACCCGGGTGCGGGCCCCGAGGAGCGCGCCGCGTCCGCGCGGATCTGGGGGCACGGCGTCGTCGGACTGGTCCGCGGCGCGGCCGACGACTGGCTCGCCCGCCCGGACGGCACCGATCGCGCACAGCTCACCGCACGCCTCACCGACCTCGCCTGGTCCGGCCTGTCCGGCCTGGCACCGCACGTGCAGGAGGTTCAGCCATGACCGCTCCCGACACCACCGCCGTCGACCCCACTGCTGTCGACACTTCCGCCCTCCGGGCGGTGGTCGACACTTCCGCTCTCCGGGCGGTGGTCGACGGCCGCTGGGCGACCGTCCGCGAGGAGACGCGCGCACAGCTCGCCGGCCAGCCCGGCATGCGCGCCGACCCCGACTTCAGCTCCGAGGCCTACCGCGCGCACGTCACCGACGCGCTGAAGCTGCTGACCGCCACCGGCCGCGCGCATTCCGGGTTCGACCCGGCCGTCGGCGGGCAGGGCGACGTCGGCGGCGTGGTCACCGCGTTCGCGATGCTCGCCTACGGCGACCTGTCGCTGCTGGTCAAGGCCGGTGTGCAGTGGGGCCTGTTCGGCGGCGCGGTGCAGGTGCTCGGCACCGAGCGGCACCACGAGCGCTACCTGCGCAGGATCATCGACGGCGAGCTGCTCGGCTGCTTCGCGATGACCGAGTCCGGGCACGGCTCGGACGTGCAGCACCTGCACACCACCGCGGTGTACGACCCGGCCACCGCCGAGTTCGTGATCGACACCCCGTACCCGGCGGCGCGCAAGGAGTACATCGGCAACGCCGCCCGCGACGGCCGGATGGCCGTGGTGTTCGCCCAGCTCGTGACGGGCGGAGTTGGCCACAGCGCCGATGCGCGCTCCGCCTGCGCTTCGCACGGTGCCGATGCGCGCTCCGCCTGCGCTTCGCACGGTGTGCACGCCTTCCTCGTCCCGATCCGCGACGCCGACGGCAACCCGGCGCCCGGCGTCACCATCGGCGACGACGGCCGCAAGGCCGGGCTCAACGGCGTCGACAACGGGCGGCTCACCTTCTCCGGTGTGCGGATCCCGCGCGAGGACCTGCTCAACCGGTTCGCCGACGTCGCCGAGGACGGGACGTACTCGTCGTCGATCGACAACGAGACGGCGAGGTTCTTCACCATGCTCGGCACACTCGTCCGGGGCCGGATCTCGGTCGCCGGTGGCGCGGGTGCCGCGGCGGAGAAGGCGCTCGCGCTGGCGATCCGGTTCGGCGAGCGCCGCCGCCAGTTCGCGAACCCGGCGACCGGCGAGGAGATCGCCGTGCTCGACTACCTCGCCCACCAGCGCAAGCTGCTGCCCGCGCTGGCCACGACCTACGCCCTGCACTTCACCCAGGACGACCTGGTCGCCCGGATGCACGACATCCAGGCCCCGGGCTCGGGCCCGGTGGGTGCGCGCGAGCAGCGGACGCTCGAGCAGTCCGCGGCCGGGATCAAGGCGATCGCCACCTGGCACGCCACGGCCACCATCCAGACCTGCCGGGAGGCCTGCGGCGGCGCGGGCTACCTGGAGGAGAACCTGCTGCCCGCGCTCAAGGCCGACACCGACGTGTTCACCACGTTCGAGGGCGACAACACGGTGCTGCTGCAGCTGCTGGCCAAGGAGCTGTTGTCCGACTACGGCCGGACGATCAAGCAGGGCAACCCGCTGAAGATCGCGCCGCTGGTCGGGCGTCAGCTCGCCGGGGTCGTCGCCGAGCACACCGGGCTGTCCTCGCTGGGCCGGCGGCTGCCGGGGCTGCGCCTGGACCTGACCGACCGCCGTCGTCGCCGGGAGCTGCTGGCGCTGCGCCGCGCCGACACGCTGGCCACCGCGATCCGCAGGCTCGCCCCCGCCATGCGCTCGGGCAACGACGAGTTCGCCGTGTTCAACGCCTCGCAGGACCTGCTGCTCGTCGCCGCCCGCGCGCACGTCGACTGCCTGGTCGAGGAGTCGTTCGCGGCGAAGCTTGAGACGGTCACCGACCCGGGCGTGCGGGAGCTGCTGGAGAAGGTCTACGACCTGCACGTGCTGTCGACGATCGACCGCGAGCGCGCCTGGTACCTGGAGACCGGCCGGCTCACCGCCGCCGAGTCCCGCTCGATCCGACCGCTGGTCAACGGCCTGTGCGCCGAGCTGCGCCCGTACGCGGGCACCCTCGTCGACGGCTTCGGCATCCCCGACACCTGGCTGGCCTGCCCCATGCTCGACGACGACGCCTGGGCCCCGGCGCCGGGCGCGCCCGCGGCCGGGGTGCTGGAGGAGGTCACGACCGGCTGACCCCGGCCCGGAGTGACCGCGGTCACCCGACCGATGATTGCGGGAGGGAATCGAAGTCGGAACGGATGAGGTTGGACCGACTCGGGCACGTCATCCGTTCCGACGCCGTGCCCGACACGGAGGGGAGACCGGTGTCCACTACCGGCACGGCCGCACCGAGCAAGGTTCGGCTCGCACTGATCCTGGGCGCGCTCATCGCGCTCGGGCCACTGACCATCGACACGTACCTGCCCGCGCTGCCGGACGTCGGACGCGATCTGGCCGCGTCCGGGACGACCGTGCAGCTCACGCTGACCGGGACGCTGGCCGGGCTCGCGCTCGGCCAGATCCTGATCGGGCCGCTGTCCGACGCGCTGGGGCGGCGCGTGCCGCTGCTGCTCGGCGCCGGGCTGCACGTGGTCGCGTCCGCGCTGGTCTGGGTCACGCCGTCGATCGAGATGCTGGGCGTGCTGCGGGTGCTGCAGGGCGTCGGTGCCTCGGCCGGGGCCGTCGTCGGCCTGGCCGTGGTGCGTGACCTGTTCACCGGGCGCGCCGCCGCGACCATGCTGTCCCGGCTGATCCTGGTCATGGGCGCGGCCCCGGTGCTCGCGCCGACACTCGGCGGGGCGCTGCTGACCTGGACGTCGTGGCGCGGGGTGTTCCTCGTGCTCGCCGTCTACGGCCTGGTGATGCTCGCCGTGGTCACGACCGGGCTGCCGGAGACGCTGCCGCCGTCGCGGCGCCGCCCGCTGCGGTTCGGTGCCACCCTGCGCACCTACGGCCACCTGCTGCGCGACCGGACCTTCGTCGGGCTGGTGCTCGTCGCGGGCCTGGCGATGGGCGCGCTGTTCAGCTACGTCTCCGGCGCCGCGTACGTCTACCAGCAGCAGTTCGGGCTGGACCAGCAGACGTTCGGCCTGCTGTTCGGCGCCGGCGCGATCTGGCTGGTCGTCGGCACCCAGCTGAACCCGGTCCTGCTGCGCCGCTTCGAGCCGCGGCAGGTCATGACGGTCGCGGTCTCCGCGGGCGTCGTGTTCGGTGCGCTGCTCGCGGTGCTCACCGCCCTCGGGGTCGGCGGGCTGCCCGGTGTGCTCGCCGGGGTCTGGCCGCTGCTGCTGTGCGCCGGGTTCGTCCTGCCGAACGCGCCTGCGCTCGCGCTGGCCCGGCACGGCGAGACGGCCGGTACGGCGTCGGCGCTGCTGGGCTGCCTGCAGTTCGGCATCGGGGCGGCCACCTCCCCGATCGTCGGCCTGCTGGGCAACGACGCGCTCGCCATGGGGCTGTCGATGTTCGGGGCGATCACGCTGTCCGCGATCGCGCTGTTCGTGGTCGTGCGGCCGTGGACGCTGCCCGACGTCAACGACGCCGCCGACGAGGACTTCGAGGCCGCGACGGCCTGAGCTGCGCGGATCCGATCCGCGGATTCGCTTGACCTGAAGTGAACTTCAGCTCTTAGCGTCCTGGTCATGGACGCGAGCATCTACATGGCCATGCGCAACGCGAGCTCCGAGCCGGGCACGCAGCACCGCCCGGCCGGGGAGACGACCCGGCGGATCCTGCGCCTGGCCCGGCCGCACCGGCGGCGGATGGCGTGGTTCCTGGCGAGCAGTACGGCGGCCGCGGTGCTCACCGTGGTCACCCCGCTGCTCGCCGGGCGGGCCGTCGACGCGATCACCGCGGCCCGCCCGCTCCCGATCCTGGTCGGCGTCGCCACGCTGATCGCGGTCGCGGCGCTCGCCGAGGCCGGGCTGTCGCTGGTCACCCGGTGGCTCTCGGCGAACCTCGGCGAGGGCCTGATCCACCAGCTGCGGACGACGGTGTTCGACCACGTCCAGCGGCTGCCGGTCGCGTTCTTCACCCGTACCCGCACCGGGGCGCTGGTGTCCCGGCTGAACTCCGACGTGCTCGGCGCGCAGCGCGCGTTCTCCGACACCCTCGCCGGGGTCGTGTCCAACGTCGTGGTCCTGGCGCTGACGCTCGGCGTCATGCTCGCGACGTCCTGGCAGGTCACCGTGTTCGTCGCGGTGCTGCTGCCGCTGTTCCTGATCCCGGCGCGACTGATGGGCCGCAGGCTGGCGTCGCTGGAGCGGGAGGCCGCCGACCAGAACGCGGCGATGAGCACCCGGATGACCGAGCGGTTCTCCGCACCCGGCGCCACCCTGGTGAAGCTGTTCGGGCGCCCGGAACAGGAGTCCGCGGAGTTCGCCGAGCGGGCCGACCGGGTCCGCACGATCGGCGTCCGGTCGGCGATGCTGCAGTGGGTGTTCGTGACGGCGCTGACGCTGGCGTCGTCGCTGGCCGTCGCGCTGGTCTACGGCATCGGCGGCGGGTTCGCGCTGGCGGGCTCGCTGAGCTCCGGCGACGTCGTCGCGCTGGCGATGCTGCTGACCCGGCTCTACCAGCCGCTGACGGCGCTGGCCGGGGCCCGCATGGAGATCATGACGGTGCTGGTCAGCTTCGAGCGCGTCTTCGAGGTGCTCGACCTGAAGCCGATGATCGACGACGCGCCGGGCGCCCGCCCCGTCCCGGACGGCCCGGTCGGGGTCGCGTTCGACCACGTCTCGTTCGCCTACCCGACCGCCGAGCAGGTGTCGCTGGCCTCGCTGGAGGAGGTCGCGACGCTGGACACCCGCGGCGGCGAGCAGGTGCTGCACGACGTCTCGTTCACCGTCCCGGCCGGCCGGATGGTGGCGCTGGTCGGGTCGTCGGGCGCCGGGAAGTCGACGGTCGCCCAGCTCGTCGCCCGGCTCTACGACGCAGGCTCCGGCGCCGTCCGGATCGGCGGGACCGACGTGCGGGAGCTGACGACGGCGTCGGTGCACCGGACCGTCGGGTTCGTGACCCAGGACGGTCACCTGCTGCACGACACGATCGCCGCGAACCTGCGGATCGGCGCCCCGGACGCCACCGACGACGACCTGTGGGACGCGCTGCGCCGGGCCCGGCTCGACGAGCTGGTCGCCTCGCTGCCCGACGGGCTCGGCACGGTCGTCGGTGAGCGCGGGTACCGGCTCTCCGGCGGGGAGCGGCAGCGGATGACGATCGCGCGGGTGCTGCTGGCCCGGCCGCGGGTCGTGGTGCTCGACGAGGCCACGGCCAGCCTGGACTCGACGTCGGAGGCGGCGGTGCAGGCGGCGCTGGCAGAGGCCCTCGACGGCCGGACCGCGATCGTGATCGCGCACCGGCTGTCCACGGTCCGCGGCGCCGACGAGATCCTGGTGCTCGAGCACGGCCGGATCGCCGAGCGCGGCACGCACGCGGCGCTGCTGGCCCGCGACGGGCGCTACGCCGAGCTGTACCGGACCCAGTTCGGCCCGGAGCAGTACGCCTGCACCGCCGCCTGAGCTGCGGGTGCCTCAGCGGAAGTCGTCCGGGGTGACCTCGTCGATGAACTCGCGGAACTCCCGGACCTGCTTGTCGGCGGGCTCGCCCGGGTCGGGCTGGCCCGCCTCCTCCAGGACGTGGTCGGCCATGGCGATCGGCAGCTGCTCCCGCACGGCCAGCGCGAGCGCGTCCGAGGGCAGGACCGAGAGCCGGGTGTCGTCGTCGAACACCAGCTCGGCGGTGTAGACGCCGTCGACGAGGTCGGTGATCTCCACCGAGCGCAGCGTGCGGCCGAGCGCCTCGACGACCGGGAACAGCACGTCGAGCGGGATCGGGACGCTCTCCTCGCCGCGCGGACCGGCCGCGATGACCTCGGCCTGGGGCGGGCGCAGGAAGACCGGGACGCACCGGTCTCCGCCGTCCTCGCCCAGCAGCAGGACGGGCTGGCGGGACCGGGCGTGCACGAACAGCCGCAGGACGTGCATCGCGCTGGTCATCCCCGCAGTCTCCCGGCTCCGTGGGGTCCCGGGCGTCTCACTACGAGACGGTCTCCCGTGGGTGGCCGCTCCGCCTGCGGCCTCAGCCGCGGGCCAGCCACGGCATCGTCGTCGCGGCGATGGTGAGGAACTGGACGTTGGCGTCCAGCGGCAGCTCGGCCATGTAGCGGATCGCCTCGGCGACGTGCGCGACGTCGAAGGTCGGCTCCGGCGCGACCGTGCCGTCGGCCTGCTTCGCCCCGGTCGCGATGCCGGCGGTCATGTCGGTGGCCGCGTTGCCGATGTCGATCTGGCCGCAGGCGATGCCGAACGGGCGGCCGTCGAGCGAGAGCGACTTGGTCAGCCCGGTGATCGCGTGCTTGGTCGCGGTGTACGCGGCGCTGCCCGGCCGCGGGACGTGCGCGGAGATCGAGCCGTTGTTGATGATCCGGCCGCCCTGCGGGTCCTGGGCACGCATCGCCGCGAACGCCTGCTGCGCGCAGAGGAACGAGCCGGTCAGGTTGACCTCGACGGCGGCGCGCCAGTCGGCGACCGCGATCTCGTCGACGGTGCCGGCCGGGCCGAACGTGCCGGCGTTGTTGACCAGCAGGTCGATCCGGCCCCAGCGCTCGCGCGCGGCGTCGAACAGGGCGCGGACCGAGGTCTCGTCGGTGACGTCGGTGGCGACCGGGAGCGCGTTCTGCGGGTACGCCGCGGCCACGGTCTCCAGCCGCTCGGTCCGGCGGCCGGCCAGCGCGACCCGCCACCCGGCGTCGAGCAGGGTGCGCGACACCGCCTCCCCGATGCCCGTCCCGGCTCCGGTCACCACCGCCACTGCGTTCATGGGGGTCACCCTCGCAAGGCCACTGCGCCGAGGGGTACCTCAGCGCGGAAAATCGTCGATCGAAGCGCTCTCACGTACTCCTCGGCCACAGATGCTCCGCGGGCCGCCGACCGGTTGCCGCGACGATCCGGTCGAGGACACCGGCCGCGGCGCCGACCGGCTGCGGGCCGCGGCCCCAGAGTTCGGACAGCGGTGCCGCCGGTACGAACTCCTCGACGTGCTCCAGACAGGCCCGGAGCGTCTCGTCCGGCAGCTCGAACGCCTCACCCCGCGCGACGGCGAGGTCCCAGCCGTGTACGACGGCCTCGGTCAGCGCGATCCGGCCCCACGTCGCGTTCGGCAGCTCGGGGTCACCGGAGGCGCCCTCCCACGCGGCCGGATCGGCCCAGGCCGCGGGCACGGTGCGCAACCGGACGGCGAGATCGGTCCGGTCCTCGACCGGGCGACCGTCACCGCCGGCGACGAGGTCGAGGTGGGCGAGCAGGTCTCGGACAGCCCAGCCTGCACAGGGCGTCGGGAGGCCGAGCTCGTGGTCGCCGACTGCCTCGACACGGTCGGCGAGGGCGGCACAGGCGGGCGTCAGGTCGAGCATCGGTCGGTCCTCCGGATGTCAGGGGCTACTCCCGGAAGTGACTCCGACAACCGCTGTATGTCATCGATGCCGCCGTATCCGACTCTCTACCGGAGCCGCTAGAGGGCAGCAGAGAACCCGAGCGGAGCCCGATACTCGCACTCTCTCGACCGCTCTCGCGGCAGCACTAGAGAACGACATACGACGCCATCGAGTCGTCGATCGCCCCGTCTACCATTTTCTAGCTACCCAACAAGACACGTGCATACGACGGCATCGACGCCCGTCGATGCCTCCGCATAGCACTCTCTACGACCGTCACGATACTGTGCGATACGAGACGATCGAGTGCATGTCGAACTGTTGTTCGCTGTTGTAGTTGCAGCGTAGCACGCCCGCATCGAACATGCGTACGACCCCCTGGGTCAGTCCGCGAACACGTCCAGCCCGGCCGGGCCCCGCGTCGCGGCCCGCCTGCGCACCTGGCCCGGGGACTCCCCGACCACCCGTGCGAAGGCCCGGACGAACGCGGCCTCGGAGCGGTAGCCGAACCGGCGCGCGGCCTCGGCCACTGTCGCATCACCCACCGACAGGACGTCGACGGCCGCCTGCATCCGCCACCGCGTCACGTATCCCATCGCCGGCTCGCCGACGAGCTCGGTGAACCGCGCCGCGAACGCCGAGCGGGACATCGCCGCCACCGCCGCGAGGGACGCGACCGTCCAGTCCCGCTCCGGCTCGCGGTGCACCGCGGCCAGCGCCCGGCCGATCCGGTCGTCGGCGAGCGCACCGAGCCAGCCGGTGCGGGCGGTCGCGTCGCGCTCCAGCCGGGTGCGGACGGCCTGGATGACCAGCACGTCCGCGAGCCGGGTGATCACCGCGTCGCTGCCCGGGCCGCCACCCTCGACCTCCGCGGCGAGCAGCCGCAGCGTGTCCTGCACCCGATCGGCCAGCGGCGACGGCTCCACCCGGATCAGCGGCGGGAGCCGGTCGACGAGGTCGCGGGCCGCCGGGTGGGAGAACCGGACTGCGCCGCAGACCATCCGGGTCACCGGACCGTCCCCGCCGTGCCGGAGCAGCGCGTAGCGGCCGTCGAGCATCGGATGCGGGATCGACCGGATGTCCGGGGTGAGCACGCCGGGTCCACTGCGCAGCACGTGCCCGCTGCCGTGCGGGACGACGACGAGCTCGCCGGGCCGGAGCGGCTCGTCGTCACCGCCGGGCCCGTCGAGCCGGCCGCCGCCGGAGGTGACGACGTGGAACCACAGGCAGCCCGGCGTCGCGGGCAGCGTCATCCCCCACGGCTCACTCAGCTCGGAGCGGCAGTAGAAGACCCCGCTCATCCGCAGGACGTGCAGCGCCTCGCCGAGCGGGTCGGCGATCGGGAACGGCGGTGCTGCGGACACCGGTACAGCATGACAGTTCGTCCACAGCTCGTCCCCAGCTGTGGACGGATGAGCAACCAGACCGTACTCATGACGCTGTTGTGTCCGGAACTCGGAGCCGACTCTGGATGCACACCGACGAGGGGAGCACGTGATGATCACCGTTCTGGGCGCCACCGGGAACGTGGGTTCGCAGGTCGTGACGGAGCTGGCGGACGCGGGCGAGGACGTGCGAGCCGTCTCGCGCCGGTCCGGGTTCCGCGGCGACATCGCCGATCCGGACTTCCTGCGGCGGGCGCTCGACGGCGCCGACGCCGCGTTCGTCCTGCTGCCGATGGACGTCACCGCGCCCGGCTACGCCTGCCACCAGGCCCGGCTCGGAAGCTCGATCACCGAGGCGCTGCGCGCGACCGGCGTGCCGCGGGTGGTCGCGCTGAGCTCGCTCGGCGCGGAGGTCCCGGGCGGGCCGGACCTGGCCACGACCGGCTACCTCGGGAGCCTGCACGAGCAGGAGGAACGTCTCGCGACACTGGACGCGCAGGTCACCCGGCTGCGGCCGGGGATGTTCCTCGAGTCGTTCCTGTGGTCGCTGCAGATCATGTGCGAGCACGGGATGCACGCGGACTCGATCGACCCGGGCGTCGCGCTGCCGATGGTCGCGACCCGCGACGTCGGCCGGGCCGCCGCGACCGCGCTGCTCACCCCGGACGCACCGGCGGTGGTCGAGACGCAGGGAGCGGCGGACCGGACGGTGCCCGAGGTCGTCACGGCGCTCGGGGCCCGGCTCGGACTGCCCGAACTGGGCTACGTCCGGCTGCCGGACGAGGAGATGGAGAACGTGCTGCAGCGAGCGGGGATGCCGGCGGACTCGGCGCGACTGCACGTGGCGATGAACCGCGCGTTCAACGAGGGCCGGGTGCGGGCGCACGGCCCGCGCACCGGCGAGGCGCTCACCGTCGAGCAGTGGGCGGCGGAACTGCCCCTGTAGATCGAACGTGTGTGCGACATCTCGGGGACTTCGCTGGCCCCGGACGGAGCGGGCACGGCACCATCGTCACCGCGCCCGCTCCCCCGGGCGAAACCTGCACGCCCGCGACCCCGGGGGACCATGAACACCCACGAACGACGCCGGCTGGTGGCACTGCGCACCGACCGCGAGACCGTGCTCGCCGCGGCGGCCCGGCTGCGCCACGAGGCCGTCCAGGCGCACTACGCCGGACTGTCGACCCCCGAGATGGCGTTCGGCCTGGCCTCGGTGCTCGAACAGCTGGCCCTGCGCGTCGCCGACCTGCCCCCGGACGTCCGCACGCACGTCGTGCGGATCGCCCGGGAGATGACCGGCGACGGGATGGACCGGCCGACGGTGCGGCGCACCCGTCGCCGGTGATCCGTCCCCAGGGCGGGGCGAGTTGTCCACAGGTGTGCACACAGCTGGGGACAGCTCGAACCCGTGTTCGACGACACAGGAATTTCGCCTGCTCGGGGCTAGCGGACGCCCTCCATCAGGCCCTTGATCTTGGGAATCATCGCGATGACGATCAGGCCGACCACGATCGCCACGATGCCGGTGATGCCGAAGTAGGCGACCTCGTTCTCGGGGGTGTAGTAGTCGGCGAGCAGCCCGGAGAGCACCGAGCCCAGCGACACCGACAGGAAGAACAGCGCGACCATCTGGGTCTGGAACGCCTGCGGCGCGAGCTTCGTGGACAGCGACTGTCCGACCGGCGAGGTCATGAGCTCACCGAGGCAGAAGATCAGCATGATCAGCACGAGGACCAGCAGCGGGGTGCCGTTGGCGCCGGTGCCGGCGAACGGGATGAAGACCAGGAAGCCGAGGCCGATGATGATCGTGCCGATGGCCATCTTCAGCGGCGACGACGGCTGGCGCGGCCCGAGCTTGGTCCAGACCGTCGCGTAGACGCCGGCCAGCAGGATGACGAAGATCGGCTCGATGGACTGGCTCCAGCCCGGGGGCATCTCGAAGAGGCCGAAGACCGACCGGTCCAGGCGCTTCTCGGAGTAGATCGCCAGCACCGTGAAGATCTGCTGGAAGATCGCCCAGAACACGGCGCTGACCAGCCACATCGGGATGAAGGCCACCACCCGGCGCCGCTCCACCCGGTCCACCCTCGGACTGCGCAGCAGCAGGGTGAAGTAGCTGATGGCGGCGACGATGACGACGCCGAACACGATCCACTTCAGCCGGTTGGCCGTGATGACACCGGTCAGCAGCAGCACCGCGATGACGACCAGCACGCCGACGCCCACGGCGAGGGCACGCGCCCGGGCCGCTCGCGGCAGCGGGTTCGGCACCTGGAACCCGGACTCGGGGAGCTTGCGGCGGTTGAACCAGTACTGGGTCAGGCCGATGGCCATACCGACGGCGGCCAGGCCGAAGCCGATGTGGAAACCGGCCACCACGCGCAGCCCGTCGGTCAGGATCGGGCCGAGGAAGGCCCCGATGTTGACGCCCAGGTAGAAGATCGAGAAACCGGCGTCGCGCCGGTCGTCGCCCGGGCCGTAGAGCGTGGCGAGGATGGTGGAGGCGTTGGCCTTCACTCCGCCGCTGCCGAACGCGACGAGCACGAGGCCGATCGCGAGCCCGGCCCCGCCGGGGATCAGGGCCAGCGCGATGTGCCCGGCCATCACCGAGAGCGCGCTGCCGAACAGGACCCTTTCCGGACCGAAGAGCCGGTCCGCCGTCCAGGCCGCGAGGATCGTCGACAGGTAGACGGTGCCGCTGTAGGCACCGACGATGCCCGTTGCGACCCCCTCGTTGATCCCGAGTCCGCCCTCGGTCACGGCGAAGTACATGTAGTACAGCAGGATTCCCTGCATGCCGTAGAACGAGAAGCGCTCGAACATCTCGACGCCGAACAGCGTGCTGAGCTGAGCCGGGTGGCCGAGAAAGGTCTTCTCCCGGCGCGGCGTTGAAGCGGTGAGGTCGGTCACCGGGCCGGTCTACCCGCTGGTAGCCCCCGCGTAAAGAGTTCGCCGGAGATTGTTTGCTCACAGCAACGACCTGCGACGACGAGACCTCGCAGCGTGGCCGTAACCGGAGGTCAGAGCGATGCGGGCCCCTCCTCCGGCACCATCCCCAGCCGGTCCGCGACGGCCGCCATGATGTCCTGCACCGCGACGGTGTCGGCCAGCGGCATCACCGGGCTCTCGGTCTCCCCTGCGGCGATCCGCCGGGTGACCTCCTCGATCTCGTGGGTGTAGCCGCGCCCGGCCGCCCGCAGCACGATCTCCTCGGCGTCGGCACCGTGCCGGTGGACGACGATCCGGTCCGGGTGGTGGAAGCGCGGCGGCACCTCGATCCAGCCGTCGGTGCCAATGACCATCGCGGATCCCGGCATGGCGCACTGCAGGCTGACCTGCAGCGCGGCGCTGCGGCCGTCCGGCCAGCCGAGCAGGATCGACTCCTCGAGGTCGACGCCCGTCGGAGCCAGTGCGCCGCTCGCGGCGATGGCGGACGGGCTGCCCAGGACCATCTGGGCGAACGAGATGACGTAGACGCCGAGGTCGAACAGCGCACCGCCACCCAGCTCCGGGGAGAAGAAGCGGTCGTCGGCCTCGGTCCGGTTCCGGACGCCGAGGTCGGCCTGCACCGAGCGGACCTCCCCGATCGCGCCCTCGGCGATCAGCTCCCGCATCCGGACGATCGCCGGGAAGAACCGCGTCCACATGGCCTCCATCGCGAAGACCCCGCGGTCGCGGGCGACGGCCGCGATCTCCCGGGTGGCGACCGAGCTGACGGTGAACGCCTTCTCGACCATGACGGCCTTGCCGGCCCGCAGCGCGGCCAGCGCCTGTCCGCGGTGCTGCGGGTGCGGGGTCGCGATGTAGACGACGTCGACCTCGGGATCGTCGAGGATCGCCTGGTAGCCGGTGTGGACGCGGCCGATGCCGTGCTTGTCGGCGAACGCCGTCGCCCGGTCGGTCGAGCGGGACGCGACCGCGACCAGCTCGGCGTCCGGGACGTGCGCGAAGTCCGGCGCGACGTTGTCGGCGATCCGGCCCGGTCCGATGATTCCCCACTTCACGGTCATGCCGACGATCCTGCCGGAAAGATCTTCGTGACGATCGATGAGTCCCCGGCGAGATCGGGGTCTGCACCTTCGAACGGCACCGGAGCCCCGGCGCCGACGAGCACCGGGAGCCCGCCATGCCGAACATGATCTTCCCGAACCTGCCGGTCACCGACCTGGACGCGTCGAAGACCTTCTACGCCGGCCTCGGCTTCACCTTCAACGCCCAGTTCTCCGACGACAACACCGCGTCCTTCGTGGTCGGCGACGCCATCGTGATCATGCTGATGACCCGCGAGCGCTTCGCCGACTTCACCAAGAAGGAGATCGGTGACCCGCAGACGACGTGCCTGCAGATCAACGCGCTCGGGGTGGAGAGCCGCGACGAGGTCGACCGGCTGGCCGACGCCGCGCTGGCGAACGGTGGAACCGTCGGTGGGGACACCCAGGACCACGGCTTCATGTACGGGCGCAGCGTCGACGACCCGACCGGGCACCGGTGGGAGTTCGTGTGGATGGACCCGGCCGCGGTGGAGGGCTGACCGTCGTTCTCCGGCCGGTGCCGTCCCCGGTCGGCAGGCCGCGCGGATCCGCTCGGCTCAGGCCGACCGGCCGCGCGGGTCCGCTCGCTCAGGCCGAGCGGACCGGGCGGAGCTTGCGGACCAGGCCGTCGATGGCCAGGGCGTAACCGTCGACGCCGAACCCGACGACGATCCCCGCCGCGACCGGCGAGAGGTACGAGTGGTGCCGGACGGCCTCGCGGGCGTGCACGTTCGAGATGTGCACCTCCACGACCGGCAGCTCGGCCCCCTCGATCGCGTCGTGCAGGGCGAGCGAGGTGTGGGTCCAGGCCCCGGCGTTGATCACCGCGCCGAGGGCCTCGCCGCGCTTGACCGCGGCGCCGGCCTCGTGGATCGCCTCGACGAGGTCGCCCTCGTGGTTGGTCTGCCGGAAGTCCAGTTCCAGGTCGTGACCGGCGGCTGTGGCGCGGCAGAGCTCCTCGACGCTCGCCAGGGTCGCGGTGCCGTAGACCTCCGGCTTTCGGGTGCCGAGCAGGTTGAGGTTCGGACCGTTGAACACGTACACCGTCGTCACGGGGCCGATCCTGCCATCTCCGTCGTCCGGGACCCTGGCGCCGAGCCGGTGGTTCAGCCGGCCCAGCCCGGCCGGACGAGGCCGGACTCGTAGGCGATCACCACGAGCTGGGCCCGGTCGCGGGCGCCGAGCTTGCTCATCGTGCGGCTGACGTGCGTCTTCGCCGTCGTCGGGCTCATGTGCAGCTCGGTGGCGATCTCGTCGTTGGAGCGTCCGGCGGCGACGGCGGCAAGTACCTCCCGCTCCCGGTCGGTGAGCACGTCGAGCCGCCCGTCCGCGGCCGGGCCGCCGCGGGAGCGGGCGGCGAACTCGGCGATCAGGGTGCGGGTGACGCCGGGTGCCAGCAGTGCCTCGCCGCCGTGCACGACCCGGATGGCGTGGATGAGGTCGCCCGGCTCGGCGTCCTTGACCAGGAACCCGCTCGCGCCGCCGCGGATCGCCTCGAAGACGTAGGAGTCGTCGGTGAAGGTGGTCAGCACGATCACCTTCACCCCGGCCAGGCGCTCGTCGGCGGTGATATCGCGGGTCGCGGCGAGGCCGTCGGTGCCGGGCATGCGGATATCCATGAGCACCACGTCCGGGCGGTGCTCGCGGACCCGGGCCACGGCCTCGGCGCCGTCCGCGGCCTCGGCGACGACGTCGAGGTCGGGCTGGGAGCCGAGCAGCGCGCGGAAGCCGGAGCGGACGAGGGACTGGTCGTCGGCCAGCAGCACGCTGATCACGGCACCGCCCTGCTCGCGCTCCGCGGCCCGTACGGCCTCCACCTCGTTCATGCCTCCACCCTGCCCGGGAGCAGCGCCTGGACGCGGAACCCGTGTGCCGGCCCCGGGCCCGCGTCGAGCCGGCCGCCGACCGAGCGGGCGCGTTCGCGCATCCCGGCCAGGCCGGTGCCCTCCGGCGGAGCGACACCGGGGCCGGCGCCGTCGTCGTCGACGGTGAGCTCGAGCTCGTCGGGCAGGTACCGCACGGTGACGACGGCGGCATCGGCGTCGGCGTGCCTGCGGGTGTTGGTCAGCGACTCCTGCACGATCCGGTACGCCGCCAGGTCGGTCGCAGTCGGCAGCGGCCGCGGCTCGCCCTCGGTGCGGTGCTCCACGGGGAGCCCGGCGGAGCGGGTCTCGTCGAGCAGTGCCTCCAGCCGGTCCAGCCCCGGCGTCGGCAGGCGCGGGGCCTCCTCGTCGACCGCGCGCAGCACCCCGAGGGTGGACCGCATCTCGCGCAGCAGGTCCCGGCTGGCCCGCTTGATCTCGGTCAACGCCGTGCGGGCCTGCTCCGGATCGTCGTCGAGCAGGAACAGGGCGACGCCGGCCTGCACATTGATCAGCGAGACGTGGTGGCCGAGAACGTCGTGCAGTTCCTGGGCGATCCGCAGCCGTTCCTCGCCGGCCCGGCGGCGGTGGGCCTCCTCCGCGGCGCGGCGGGCCTGCGCCATCCGCTCCCGGCGGACCCGCCACAGCGCCCCGGCGGCGAAGACCGCGACCAGCCACGCGGACAGCGGCGCGACCGCCTCCCAGGGCACGCCACGGCCGGTCAACAGCAGCCAGCCGACCAGCACCGCGGCCGCGGCGACGACCACCGCCAGGGCCCGGTGATGCAGTCCGGCCGCAACCGCCGAGACCAGCGCGACCACCAGCGCCAGCGCGGTCACCGGGTTCGCCGGGTACCCGAGGCCGACGTAGAGGACCGCGGCGGCCGCCGTGACCGCCAGCGCCGCGACCCGGTTCGCCCGCCGGAACACCAGCGCGACCGGGCCGACCGCGAGCAGGACGACGGCCAGGCCGTCGAACGGGGGCGGCGCGCCGAGGTACCGGGCCCTGGCGAACAGGGTGAACGCCGTCCCGCCCGCGGTGAGCAGGGCGACAAGTGCGGGCACGACGAGGGTCGGCACGACACCGCCCCACCAGGACGGAGCCGTGCGACCAGGCCGGACCTCGGTGCGCACGGCCATCACGCTAGACCGGATCGCCGGGGACCGGCGTCCGTCACAGGGTGCCGGTTCGCGTACTCCCCCGGGAGTAGCAGCACAGGTTGTGCTGCCGCGCAGGTCGCAGTCGAACCGGCTTCCCGGGGCGGACGCGCCGGCCCGGCCCGGTGGCCACGCTGGCTGTCATGACGACTCCCGAGACACCGTCCGCCACCGAACCCGCCGTCCCGTCCGCCGGCTCCGCCGTCCTGGCCTCGGACCCCGAGCGCGAACACGTCGCCGCACGGCTGCGCGAGGCCGCCGCCGAGGGGCGGCTGGCCATGTCCGAGGCGGACGAGCGTCAGGCCGCCGCCTACGCCGCCCGCACCCGCGCCGACCTCGTCCCGCTCGTCGCGGACCTGCCCCGGCCGCACCGGCACCGGCCGCGCCGCGGCCCGCTGACTCCGGCCGCCCGGCGGCGTGTGCTCGTGCACGCCGGGGTGATCGCGTCGCTGTTCTCCCTGATGTTCGTGGGCTGGCTGCTCATGGATCCGATGCCGGGGCCGGGGCCGGGGCGCGGGCCGTTCTTCCCCCTGTTCCCGGTGTTCCTGATGCTGCTGACGCTGTTCGTGCACCTGCGCCGGGCGGACCGCGAGCCCTCGCCGGACGAGACCGTGCCCGAGGAGCTGCGCTGACCGGTCCGCCGTTGACACGCAACCATAAGGTTGCATAATCGTCGGCGTGACCGATCTGGACACGGTGTTCCGGGCCCTCGCGGACCCGACCCGCCGGCGCGTCCTGGACCGGTTGCACGAGCGTGGTGGGCAGACGCTCGCCGAGCTGTGTGCCGGGCTGGAGATGAGCCGCCAGGCCGTGTCCAAGCACGTCGCACTGCTGGAGTCCGCCGGACTGGTGTCGACCGTCCGGCGCGGCCGCGAGAAGCTCCACCACCTCGATCCCGTACCGATCCAGGAGATCCACGACCGGTGGATCGGGAAGTTCGAGCGCAGCCGGGTGCAGGCGGTGACACGCCTGCGCGCGGCATTGGAGGAGCCCGATGACCAGCACGAGCGACCGTAGCTACGTCTACACGACCTACATCCGCGCGACGCCGGAGCAGGTGTTCCGGGCGCTGACGACGCCCGAGTTCACGATGCAGTACTGGGGTGGCGCGGAGCTGACCTCGACCTGGGAGGTGGGAAGCCCACTGGAGGCGGTACACCCCGACCGCGACGACTTCATCGGCACGATCCTGGCCGTCGAGCCGCCGCACCGGCTGTCGTACACGTTCACCGGGAAGGCCGAGGAGGCCGCGGGCCGGGCCCCGACGACGGTCGAGTTCACGATCTCGCCGTTCGGCGACGAGGCCGTGAAGCTGCAGGTCGTGCACACCGGCTTCACCGACGACGAGCAGGGCGCGCAGGACGTGCGCAACGTCGGCGAGGGCTGGCCCGCGATCTTCGCGGCGCTGAAGACGCTGCTGGAGACGGGCCGGCCGCTGCCGGCGCCGGGGCACTTCGCGCCGCGGAGCCCGGCCTCGACGGCCTGAGTCCGTGCCCCGGCCTGCCACCCGCGCGACGGGACGGGCCCCGCCCCCGCACGGTGCGCCGGCGGAGTCACGGGGCGCCGGCGGAGTCACAGGGCGCCGGCGGAGTGCCGCGGCGTACCGGGGGCGTCAGGAGCGGCGCAGCCGCGACCGCCAGCCCCGGCGCGGCGCCGGTTCCGGCACGGGCTCCGGCCGGGGCGCCGGCCGCGGGGCGCGTGCCGCACGCCAGCGCTCCACGATCTCGTCGGCGTCGAGCTTGCGGATCGGGACCCGCGGCCCGGACGGGAACCGCATGTGGTCGACGACCCGGGAGTTGACCTCGGCGACGTGCTCGCGGACGCGGCGTTCGTCGACGAAGCGTGCGCAGGTCTCGTCGATCCGGTCGAGCTCCTTGCGCAGCTGCACCGAAGGCGGCAGCAACGCCTCCGAGGACAGCCCCTCGCGCCGCACGTAGCCGCGGACCCACCAGTTCTCGTCGACGGGTCCGACGGTGCCCGCGCCGGGCAACGGTTTGCCCTTGCCGGGCAGGTCGTCGAAGTCGCCGCGCTCGGTGGCCTCCCGGATCGACCGGTCGACCGGCGACTCGAAACGTGGATCTGGCCTGCTCATGACCACCACCCCGCTCCCGAGGATAGGCGAAACTGTCGGTGGTCGCCGTCACACTCCCCGCCATGACCGACTCCGCACCGCTCGACACCGCACCGATCGAGTCCGCACCGACCGACAGCACACCGATCGACACCGCGGTCGACCTGTCCGACCACTACCCCGGTCGTCACGTGGGCCACGAGGCCGCCCGCGTCCGGCAGTCCGGCGCGACCGACCGCAACTGGCGGCTCGGCGCCGACGGCGAGCAGCGCACCGCGGAGCTGCTGCGGCCGCTGACCGGGCGCACCCGGGCGGACCGGCTGCTGCACCGGCCGCCGTGCTGGCGGGTGCTGCACTCGATCCCGCTCGACGGCGGCGCCAGCGACCTCGACCACGTGCTGATCGGGCCGCCCGGGATCTGCGTGATCGGCACCCGGCACCACCGGGAGCGGAAGGTCCTGCTCGACGGGGACCGGCTGGTCGTCGCGGGTGTCGAGACCGAGGCGGTCCCGCGGGCCCGCAGGGACGCGCAGCGGGTGCGCGAGCTGCTGCTCCCGCGCCTCGGCCTCGGCTCCGAGATACCGATCCGGCCGGTCGTGGCGCTGGTCGGGGCGACGATGCGGGTGCGGCGCTGGCCGGACGACGTCGTCGTCGCGACCGAGACCGCGCTGGTCCCGGCGCTGCGCGGGATGGCACGAGTGCTGGGCCCGCGCGAGGTCGCCGAGGCGTGGGAGGTCGCACGGTGGGCGGAGTGCTGGCGCTGACGACCGTCGGGAATGATCGTCGCGAGACGACCGGAGCCGTGGAGGGCACCACGCATGACGCCGATCCATCCCGAACTGCGCCGCCTGCTGCGGCGGGTCCCGTCGCTCCCGCTGGGCAACCGGCGGCTGCTCCCGATCCTGCAACGCCTCTCGCGACGCGGGCGGCCGGTGGCCGTCGACGGCGTCCGCGCCACCACCGTCCCCGGCCCGCCCGCGCTGCGGGTGCACGAGCCCGACCGGCACGACGGCGCGGCGTTGCTGTGGCTGCACGGCGGCGGCCTGGTCCTCGGCTCGAACCTGCTCGACGACGGCCGCTGCGGCGAGCTGGCCGCGGAGCTGAACATCACGGTCGTGTCGGTGGACTACCGGCTCGCGCCGAAGCACCCGTTCCCGGCCGCCCTCGACGACTGCCACACCGGCTGGCACTGGCTGGTCCGTGCCGTCGACCGGATGGGACTGGACCCCGACCGGCTCGCCATCGGCGGGGCCAGCGCGGGTGCCGGGCTGGCCGCGGCGCTGGCCCAGCGCCTGCACGACGAGGGCGGCCTCGTCCCGGCCGCGCAGTGGCTCTTCTACCCGATGCTCGACGACCGCACCGCCGCCCGGCGCGACCTCGACCGGCCCCGGCACCGGGTGTGGCACAACGAGAACAACCTGGTCGGCTGGCGCAGCTACCTCGGCGCCGAGCCGGGCGCCGAGACCGTGCCGCCCTACGCCGTCGCCGCCCGCCGCGAGGACCTGGCGGGCCTGCCACCGGCCTGGATCGGCGTCGGTGACATCGACCTGTTCCACGCCGAGGACCTCGCCTACGCCGAGCGGCTCCGCGACGCCGGGGTTCTGGTCGAGACCGACGTCGTGCCCGGCGCCCCGCACGGTTTCGACGGCTGGGCCGCCGGGACCCGCATCGCCGGGGAGTTCACCGACCGGTCCCTGGACTGGCTGCGCACCGCCCTGGAATAAGGCGCCACCCGAGCATCCCGGCCGTTGACGCACGACACCCCGTGACGGACGATCCGACCCAGGTCGTCCCCAGCACGAGGTGGTGCGCGGTATGAGTGAGACCGAGACGTTCACCTTCACCGGTCGTGACGGTGTCGTCGTCACCGCGTACCGGTGGATCCCCGACGAACCCGCGCGGGGGATCGTCCAGCTCACGCACGGGATGGGCGAGCACGCGCTGCGCTACGTGGCGCTCGCCGACGTGCTCACCGCCTGCGGCTTCGCGGTGTACGCCCAGGACCATCGCGGGCACGGGGCCACGGCCGGCTCCCCGGAGAACTACGGCGTGCTCGGCGACGACGGCTGGGACCAGCTCGTCGCCGACATCGGCGTGCTCGGCGAGATCGCCCGCGAGGAGCACCCGGGTGTCCCGCTGGTGCTGCTCGGGCACAGCATGGGCTCGTTCGCGGTGCAGCAGTTCCTGCTGCGCGACGCGACCCCGCCGGACGCGGTCGTGCTGTCCGGCACCGCGCTGCTCGACCTCATGGAGCAGGGGCTCGACCTCTCCGAGCCGCTGGACCTGTCGTCGTTCAACGCGCCGTTCGAGCAGCGGACCGGGTTCGAGTGGCTCTCCCGCGACCCGGCCCAGGTCGACGCCTACGTCGGCGACACCCGTTGCGGGTTCGGTCTCGACCTGCCCGGCACGCAGGCGATGTTCGCCGGGGCACGGCCGCTGGCCGACACCCGCACGCTCAAGCGGCTGCCCGGCGGTCTGCCGATCCACCTCGTCGTCGGCGAGCACGACCCGCTCAACGGCGGGCTCGCCCTGGTCGAGCCGATGCTGGAGCGCTACCACGAGGCCGGGCTGCACGACGTCACGCTGACCGTCTGGCCCGGCGCACGGCACGAGGTGTTCAACGAGACCAACCGCGACGAGGTCGTCGGCGAACTGGTCGGCTGGCTGGAGCGGGTGGTCCCGGCCCGCACGGGCTGACCACCCACCCCGCGCACGACGACGGCCGGCGGCCCCAAACGGGGCCACCGGCCGTCGGTGGCTGCGAGCCCGGCGTCCGGGCTCAGCGGCTCGAGAAGATCAGCGCAGGCCGAGCTTCTTCGAGCAGGCCGGCCAGGCCTTCCAGCCCTGCTCGGCGAGGACGCGCTTGGCGACCGCGATCTGCTCGGACTTGCTGGCGCTCGTCGGGCTGCCGGAGCCGCCGAAGGCCTTCCAGGTGGAGGGCGTGAACTGCAGCCCGCCGGAGAAGCCGTTACCGGTGCTGATGCTCCAGTCGCCGCCGGACTCGCACTGGGCGAGCTTGTCCCAGGTGCTGGTCGGCACGGACTGCGCCGCGGACTTGGTCGGGGTCGAGGGGGCGGCGTTCGCGGTGCCGGCCATGGCGATCGGGGCACCGAACGCCAGCACGGCGGCGGTCACGGAACCGACAAAACGCCCACGGGAGGTCATGCGAGTGCTGCTCATTTTTTTCGTCACCTTGGATCCAGACCCACGACTTTCCGGGCGCCCGTCCGACGCGGGGAGCGACGTCCGGTGTTTCATCACGAGCGCTATGAGGCTCGTGGCCCGCGACCCCGTCCCGCCTGTGCAGGTCGACTGACCGGAAACCAAGGGACGGGGCCGTCCTGGCGTGGTGGTTCCGGCGCTTCGGTGTGTACCCCCGGCCGGTCTGCGGCGCGGGGCGACCCCGCCGGTCGCGGCGGAGCGACAACGAAGGTGCGGCAGGGACCGAGATCGGGTCAAGAAACGCGCTCGTGACCTATCACACCGGGATAACGGTAACGCGACGATTCCCAGGTCAGAGACCGAATCTGCTGGTCACGGATCGTCTACGCGGGGCGAAGTTGCTTTCGTTCCGGAGATGTTTCGGCCCTGCGACCGGGTCGCGCGGACGGCTCCCGGCCGGTCTCTCAGCCGGCCCGGCGGAGCGTGAAGACCGCGATCCGGACCGTCATCGCGTCACACAACAGGGCCCCGAACGCCCACGGATCGAGCCACGCCTGCCACATCCCGCCCCGCGACACCGTGATCAGCCCGGGCACGAGGAACAGCGCCACACCCGCCCCGCCGACGACGGCCGCGGCGAGCAGGACACGGGCGTCGTCGCCGCGCAGCAGGATCAGCACCAGCGCGACGAGCGCGCCGATCGCCACGAGGCCGTCGAGCACCGTCGTCGCCAGGTCACCGGCGACGACCGCCTGGTGGGCGTGCACGGCGGTGGCCAGGACCAGCAGGACGGCGAGGATCCGGCGGCCGGTGCGGGTCCCGGCACCGGGCGCGGGTGTGGCGGACATGACCGACAGTCTGGCCCGCCCCGCGCCGATGGTGATCAGCGCACCCGCAGCACCAGCAGCCGGCAGTCGACCTGCTGCCCCGCCCGGTACGGCGCGACGCCGATGGAGACGGCCTCCAGGACGTCGGCGGCACAGAGCCGGTCGACCTCGGCGCGGTAGCCGCCGGAGACCCAGGCGTCGTCGAGGACGGTGGCGACCAGGTAGCCGCCGGGGCGGATCACCCTGGCGAACTCGGCGAGCGCCGACGGCCCGACGTGGGCGTGGGTGAGCGTGCCGACGCAGACGACGACGTCGTAGCGGTCGTCGGGCAGGGTCAGCGCGGCGGTGAGGTCGGTCTCGGCCAGCTCGCGGTAGACGCCGGTGGCGCGGGCCTTCTCCAGCATGCCGCTGGACAGGTCGAGGCCGTCGACGGTGGTGACGCCGAGCCTGTTCAGCTCGACGCCGACCAGGCCGGTGCCGCAGCCGGCGTCGAGGACCTCGATGTCGGTGCCTGCCGCATCGACGACGGCCTGCGCGGTCCCGGCCGGCGCGACGTAACCCTGCGCCGCACCGGTGAGGTCGGCGTCGTAGGTGTCGGCCCACTCGTCGTAGAAGGCGCGGGCATCGTCAGGGCCGCCCAGCGTGTAGGCGCGTTCCAGGTGGGGGTCGCCCCCGGTGCTCGTGGCCATCCACCGATCATGGTCCACCGCGACGGCGGTGTCACATGCGCGACGCGGGATGCGTGCCCCGCCCACCACGGGTCAGCGACGCGCCGGCTTGTCCGCGGCCAGGATCGACAGGGCGCAGAGCGCACCCCAGCCCGCGGCGACCATCGTCGCCTTCTCCCGGGTGTCGCGGTCGGGCAGCTGCGAGCCGAGGATCGCGAGGTCGGCGACGTCGGCGCCGACCCGTGCGGCGATCGCGACCTTCAGCGGGGTGCCCGCCGGGGCGAACAGCATCGCCAGGCCGGACGCGAGGTCGCGGCCGCCGATCGCCCGGGTCAGCGTCACGCCCTTGCCGTCGGCGTCCTCCGAGTCGAGCCCGGTCGGGCCGAGGAACAGGTCGGGCTTGGCGGCGATCGCCACGCTGTAGCCGGCGGTGGCGGCGCCGAGCAGGCGCGGGATCCAGGTCAGGTCAGGTCGGGGCATGCAGCGGTCATACCCGGCGCGGTGCCTGCGGAACCTCTCCGGCACCGCAGAGGCGGCACGACGAGGAACCGGCGTCTCAGGACGACGGCGGCGCCAGCTCGTCGAGGAACGTCAGCGCCGCCTCCGCCGAGGTCCGGCGCCAGGCGACGAGGGCCCGGTCGAACTCGTCGGCGCCGTCCTGCTCGACCCGCAGTGCGGCGACGATCGGCTCCAGCACCGCTCGCTGCCCGGCGACCAGCGGCGACGGGTCCGTGCCGCGCCGGTGCAGCACGGCCAGCTTGAGCAGGAACTCCGAGCGCAGGTCCCGGACGTGCGCGACCGGGGTGAGCAGCCACTCCGTGGCGAGCTCGTCGCCCTGGCCGGTGGCCGCGTAGAGCGTGCGGGGCGGCCCGCCTCCGGTCTCGACGGCGCCCGCGGTGATCAGCCCGGCCTCGACCAGCCGCCCGATCGCCCGGTAGACGACCGGGCGCGGGATCTGCCAGACGCGGCCGATCTCGCCGTCGGACGCGGTGAGGGCGGCGATGGCGAAGCCGTGCACCGGCCGTTCGGCGGTCAGCGCCAGCACCGTCCATTCCGCCAGTCCGAGCCGCGGGAGGGGCATCGCCCCAGCCTAGGCAGCGCGATCCGCAGCCGGTGCCACCGGTCGCCGTGTCACCGGCCGGCGGACCTCACCGGTTGACGGCGGCGTCGTCGCCGAGGTTCCAGGAGAAGCCTCGGTCGTAGAGCAGCGTCCGGTTCGGGTCCCGTACCAGGACCAGGTCGCGCCCGGCACCGGTGAGCGTGACCGTTCCGTCCGGGCGGGCGGACCAGCGCAGCTCGAGATCCTGTGGCGGCCGGCCCGCGGCCGGATCATCGGGAACGACGTCGGGCTTCAGCGTCATCGCGACGCCGTCGCCGCGCACCAGGTGGTATCGGCCCTTGAGCAGCTGCCCGTCGGCGGTCCGGGTCCGGACGCCTGCCGACCCGTTCTCCCAGTTGATCCCCGGCAGCTCGATCGCGGCGGTCGGGGTCCACTGTCCGAGCGCGACCTCGGTCCACCGCTCGCCGCCCGGCACCGTGGAACGGTCCGACACCACCCGGTACACACCGGGAAGGGCGGAGTCGATCCGGGCGCTCGGGGACTGCCACTGCCACTGCGACCAGCCCAGGAACACCACCAGCACCAGCCCCAGGACGGGGTCGGCCCACCGCGTCACCCGCCGGATCCGCGGCCACGGCAGCAGCGGCGGCGACCCCGCGGTCCCCGCGGCCGGGCGCCCCGTCACGAACTGCAGCACCCGGGGCAGCTCGGGCAGCGCGACCAGGAACAACGCGATCGTCCCGGCCAGTGCTGGCTGCTTCACCGGCACGTCGAAGGTCAGGTTGAGCAGGAAGACCGTGCCGAGCGCGACCACACCGATCAGCCCGCCGAGCCAGGCCGTGCGCCGGAACACCAGCAGCAGCATGACGACCAGCTCGGCCAGCCCGGCGAGGAACTGCACCACCGGCGAGTAGCCCATGAACAGCCAGAGCAGCCCCATCGGGCTCTTCTCACCGACCGTCGTGAGCGCCCAGGAGTAGTCGAGCTGCTGCATCTGGCCGAGGTAGAGCTTGGCGAACGCGTAGTTCGACAGCCAGACGATCAGCACGAACCGCAGCAGCGCGTGCAGCACCCACAGCGTCGTCACCCACCACGGTCTGCGTGCCCGCGCCGGACCCTCGATCTCCGTCGTCGCCGCCCGTGCCGCCGTGTCCACCATCGTCGTCCCCCCACCCCGAGTTCCGGACACCCCGACGGTAGGGCGACACCCCCTCGCGGCGGATCCTCCTCACGACCGATCTCCGGACCTCGCGCCCCCTCCGGGAGACCGAGCCGGCGCGGGCTCACCGGTTGACGTAGGAGCCCATCTCCCAGGAGAAGCCGCGGTCGTAGAGCAGCCGCTGGACCGGGTCCGATGCCAGCGTCATGTCCTGCCCGCCGCCGGTGAGGGTCACCGTGCCGTCCGGCCGCGCCGACCAGGTCAGCTCCAGCTGCTGCGACGGCCGGTCCGCGGCGGGGTCCCCGGGGAGCAGCAACGGGTCCAGCGACGCGGCGACGACGCCGTCGCGCACCGGCCGGTAGGAGCCGGCCAGGAGCCGCCCGTCGGCGGCCCGCACGGAGATCGTCCCCGCGCCGTCGCGGTCAGCGTGGGTCCACTGCCCGATCGCGACCTGCGTCCACCGGTCACCGGCCGCGACCGTCGACCGGTCGCCGAGCACGCGATAGACGCCGGGCAGCGCCGAGTCGATCCGGCTCGGCGGCGGGGTCTCCTGCCAGGCGCCGTACCCCTGGTGGGCGACGAAGAGCAGCCCGAGCACCGGGCTGAGCAGGCGGGTCACCGCCCGGGCGCGCGGCCAGGGCAGCAGCGCCGGCGACCCGGCGGTCCCCGCCGCGGGGCGGCCCGCCAGGAACCGTACGACACGGGGCAGCTCCGGCGCCGCGATCAGCAGCAGCGCGATCGTCCCGGCCAGTGCGGGCTGCTTCACCGGCACGTCGAAGGTCAGGTTGAGCAGGAAGACCGTGCCGAGCGCGACCACACCGATCAGACCACCGAGCCAGGCCGTGCGCCGGAACACCAGCAGCAGGACCACGACCAGCTCGGCCAGCCCCGCGAGGAACTGCACCACCGGCGAGTAGGCCATGAACAGCCAGAGCAGCCCCATCGGGCTCTTCTCACCGACCGTCAAGAGAGCCCAGGAGTAGTCGAGCCGCTCCATCTGGGCCAGGAAGAGCTTCGAGAAGGCGTAGCCCGACAGCCACCACATGACCAGGAAGCGCAGCAGCGCGTGCAGCCCCCACAGCGTCGTCACCCACCACGGTCTGCGTGCCCGCACCGGGTCCGCCCCGGCCGTCCCGCCCGTCGCCCGTGCCGCCGTCTGCACCATCGCCGCCCCACTTCCGAGTCCCGATCTCCGACGCCCGGGACGTTAGGTCGGCTCCGGCGGCCCGCGGATCCTCCCGCGGTCCCGTTCACCCCCGGCCCGGTCCTCCCACGGGCCGAGCCGGCCGCCGCGGCGACCCACCCCCGGTTCGTGATCGACACCGCGTCGTTCGGCTGAGGCATGTGGCGCCCCGGGCGTCCAGGATCGAGACGCACACCGTCCCCGATCCGTGGAACGATCGCCTGCGACGTTCCCGACGACCGAACCGGAGGTCCCCGTGATCCTGATCGTGCTGAAGGCACAGATCCGCCCGGACAAGCGCGAGGAGTGGCTGTCCGGCATCTCGCAGTACAAGAAGGACGTGAACAGCGAGCCGGGCAACATCTCGTTCGACTACCACGAGAACTTCGAGAAGAAGAACGAGTTCGTGATCGTGGAGGTCTTCGAGGACAGCGCCGCAGGCGAGGCGCACGTCAAGACCGACCACGCGCAGAAGTTCTTCGACTTCATGGGCAGCGTCGTGCCGGAGAAGCCGCTCATCAACTTCCAGAGCGAGGACGGCAAGGACGCCTGGGTCGAGATGGGTGAGGTCACCCCGCACTGACCCGCGCCCCGACACGCCACGGCGCCGGCACCCCACGGGGTGCCGGCGCCGTCGTGTGCGGTCGGCGTCAGTCGGCTCAGGCCGGTGTCAGCTCAGGGCCGACATCTTCACCCACTTCTTCCAGGGGATCGCCCAGTCGTAGATGTCGCCGTCGGACGCCGAGAGGTTCACCGGGCCGCCGGAGACCTCGACCGGGTCCCCGACCAGCGACGAGTTGTAGAACTGGTGGGAGTTCTTCTCGTTGACGTTGATGCAGCCGTGGGTCAGGTTCTGCTGGCCGATCGCATCGAGCGTCATCGGGTTGAAGTGCACGAACTCGCCGTTGTTGTTGATCCGCACCGCCCAGCGGACGTAGATGTTGGCGTAGTGGTACGCCGGGTTCGACAGCCACGCCTCGGGCTGCTTGTTCGACACGACGTGGATCCCGTTGCGGGTCACGAGCTTGAGGTCGTCGCCCATGCCGAAGCTCGCCGGGGCCCGCTGCACGACCTTGCCCTCGCGGTAGACGACGAGCTGGCGCTTCTTCGAGTTCGCCTTCGTCACCTGGAACCGGCCGACGGTCAGGTGACTGGTCAGGTCCTCGGCGCCGTACACGCCGTCGCCCATGTCGACGCCGTAGAGCGCGGCCTTCGTGTCGACCACCGTGCCGGGCGTCCAGTACGACCGGGTGCGGTAGTGGATCCGGGAGCCGTCGGCGGTGTCGGGCAGCCAGGCCCAGGCCCCCTCGTTCGTCTTCGACGTCGCGACGGTCAACGCCTTCTGCACCGCCGCCTTGTTCTTGATCTTCCCGTCGAACTGCAGCATCACCGGGGCGGCGACGCCGACGGTGGTGTTGTCGGCGATGCCGAAGCGGGCCTTGCGCAGCGTCCCGGGCGTCGCGGTACGGAAGCCGCCCGCGACCGGGACCTGCCCGCCGTCGGCACCGGTCGCGGTGCCCGACCAGCGGTAGCCGCGGCTGAACGCGGGGGCGGCCGTCGCCGTCCAGGTCCGGTGGTCCGGGGAGAACGTGCCGGGCAGCGGCTTGCCGTCGTCGCCGGTGAGGGCGACCTGGTCGAGCGTGCCGGACTCGACGTGCACGCTCGGCCGGAGCGCGGGCGCCACCCGGTCACCGGACGCGGGGGTCGCCGTGACCGTCGCCGGGGCAGGCGGGGGCGCCTCGGGGCCGGGGCCCGGCGTACCGCCGTCGGTGCAGCCCGCCGTCGCGGCGAGCAACGCCACCAGTGTCGCGATCGCGGCCGTCGTCGTCCTGCGCCCCACCCGAGCAGCCCTCACGGTTCCCCCTCCGCCGGAACCCTGACCGGCTCACCGCCGTCATGATCCCGCGAACGGGTGGTGTGCGGAAGTCGCCCCGCCGGGGAACCCGGATTTTGCGATCCCGGGACCGGACTTCCCGGACACCGTGGCCGGAGCGTGACCGGTCGGACATCCGGTGTAACCAGCTGCAGCGCAACCCCGCCGTTTACTACGTCGTACGGCCGCGGCACACTGGTCCGACCGGAGCCCGGCGGTCTCCCCGAAAAGATCGCCGACTCGACGCAACCCGACCCGTGGCCCGGGCGTCCTCCGAGGAGGACGTGCCCATCACCCCCGAGATGGGCCAACCGCACCGTCATCGTCGACGGCGGTGCAGAGGAACAGGAGTGCGATGAACCCCGACCGGCAGCAGCCCGCTCCCCGCCGCACGCGGCGCCTGGCGGCGCTCGGCCTGGGGCTTGCGACGGTGGCGGGTGTCGGACTGGCCGGCAGCGCGCTCGCCGGCTCGCCCGCGGCCGACAAGGCTCGCGCCCAGCCGCTCGTCCCGGGCACCCCGTGCTCGGTCAGCGCCCGCGCCTGCGTGGACCTCGACTCCCAGCGATCCTGGCTGATCAAGGACGGCAAGGTCGTCCGTGGGCCCGTCGCGATCGCCTCGGGCGGCAACGGCCAGGAGACCCCGATCGGCCACTCGTTGCGCGTCTACCGCAAGGACCCCAAGCACGTCAGCAAGGAGTCCCGCACCCCGGACGGCCGCCCGGCACCCATGCCGTGGTCGACCTTCTTCGAGGACGGCGGCATCGCCTTCCACAGCGGCTCGCCGAACCGGTCCTCGGCCGGCTGCATCCACCTGGCCGACCGCGACGCGAAGGCCTGGTTCGACTACCTCCAGATCGGCGACCAGGTGCAGGTCGTGCGGGCCTCCGAGGAGGCCAAGGCGCGCAAGGCTCCGCCGCCCCCGCCCCCGCGCCGCTGATCCCCTCCGACCGGGGCACGAGCTGCTCCGATCGGGTCGAGCGACCGGCTGCCGGTAACGAACCCGGCCCGGACGCGAGACACCAACACGCCTTCCGGCGAACGGACCTGACGGACGACGCCCAACCGGAGTAATCGATGGTGGACAGCTCTTCCGGTCGCGCCGGCGCCGTCGTCCGCCGGGCCGCCCGGCGCGCCCGGTACGCCGCCGCCCGGGCCCGTGGCCACGAGCGGGCCCCCGCCTACGCGGTCGGCCTCGGCCCCAGCGAGCAGGTCCGCTGCGGCACGCTGATGGACGCCCTGTCCGGGCAGCACTTCGACCGGGCCCTCGAGGTCGGCTGCGGCGACGGCGCCCTCACCCCGCGGCTGGCCGCGCACGCCGACGCCCTGGTCGGCGTCGACCGGGACGCGACGGCCCTGGCCGGGGCCGCCCGGCGCGCCCCGGCGGCGACGTTCGAGCGGCGCGACCTGCCCGGGGACCTGCCCGGCGGCACGTTCGACCTGATCGTCTGCGCGGACACCCTGCAGGACTGGGACCCCGCCGGTCTCGGTGACCACGTCGGGACCCTGCTGGACATGCTGCGCCCCGGCGGACTGCTGCTGGCCTACCACCGCCGCGCCGAGTGCTCCCGCGACGGCGAGCGGGCGGCCGACCGCGTGCACGACGAGCTGCACGCGACCGCGCTCGGACGCGGGATGGAGACCCCGGTCCGCCAGGACCGTGCGGACGCCCGCTTCGACGTCGTGCGGCGCCCCGCGGACCGGGCCCCGCTCCGGCCGTCGGCCGTGCCGTCGCCGCGCACCGCACCGGCCGACCAGCCGACCGGCGCGCGTCGGCGTTAACCGTCGCTGCGCCGGACAGCGCAGCACCGCTGGACCGTTCGGGTGTTCTCGTCAGGGCGACCTGGACCTGTCCCGAGCTGGTGACACACCGTTACCGTCCGAGACCATGACGGTCGACGCGAACGATCCCGCCGACGTGACCGACGCCCGGCGGGTGGTCACGATCCCCGAGCTCAGCGCACCGAGCTACCTGCAGGCGGTCCTCTCCGTCACCTACCGGGACGAGCACAACAGCGTCCCGCTCACCGTCGCGACCCCGGCCGGACTCGTGTTCGGCAACGCCGTGCATCCGGCGACATGGCTGCACCAGCTCGGCGAGCAGCTGCGCGATCTCACCGGCGACGACCCGCAGAACGTCGCGGCCCAGTCCATGGCCGCGATGTTCGACGAGATGGCGGGCGAGCGCGGGAACGCCTCCCGGGAGGTCCCCGCCGACGGCATCCACTGGATCTACTTCGTCAACGCGATGATCGTCCCGTCCGCCGACGCCGACCCGAACTACACCGCGCCCGCCTGCTGGCAGGTCGCGCTGCGCGACGTCACCGGCTGGACGATCGGGCTCCCGCCCGAATGAGCCATTCGCGCACACTGTGATGCAGCTCACCCGAATGCGGGCGTGAGGATCGGGTGAATCCGCGCCTCCCACGTGTGTCGGCCGATGCGGCCGGGGAGGCCGAGGGCGACCGTCGGCCGCCACCGGCCCCGGCCACCGGCGAACAGCAGCCGGACCGCCGCACCCGGCGGCCCGGGCGAGACACGCAGGAGGCGTCAGATGAGCAGCAACGAGCCCACCACGAAGGGCACCAAGGGCGGCGCCGGATCGACCGCCACGTCCGGCTCGACCGGCAGCCCCGAGCCCACCGGCACCGGCGCGGCCCCGGCCGTGACCGGCACGCCGTCGGCACTGCAGTCCGACCACGGCAGCACCCGGATCGCCGACACCGTCGTCTCGAAGATCGCCGGCCTCGCCACCCGCGAGGTTCCCGGCATCCACGCGCTCGGCGGCGGCGCGGCCCGCGCGTTCGGCGCCCTGCGCGAGCGCATCCCGGGCGGCAGCACCAACGCCTCCCAGGGCGTGTCGGTGGAGGTCGGGGAGAAGCAGGCCGCCGTCGACATCAACGTCGTCGTCGAGTACGGCGTGGCCATCGCCGAGCTTGCCAAGGCCGTGCGCCGCAACGTCATCGGCCAGCTCGAGCAGATGACCGGCCTGGAGGTCGTCGAGGTCAACATCTCCGTCGACGACGTCCACCTGCCCTCCGACGACGACGGCACCGACGACGAGCAGCAGAAGATCGAGACCAGCAACCCGCGGGTCGCATGAGTCCGGACGCCGAGCGGCCGGCCGACGGGCGGAGGCCGGCGCGGTACACCACCGCCGGCCTGCTCACCGGACTGCTCCTCGGGATCGCCTGGGCGCTGGGCGGGCTGTTCGGCCTGCTCGCCGCCGCGCTGCTCGGCGTGATCGGGCTCGCGGTGGGCCGCTACCTCGACGGCGGCCTCGACCTCTCCGCACTCGGTGAGCTGGGCGAACGCGCCGGGCTCGGCGGGCGCGGCCGGGACCGGTGACCGGCGTGACCGGCGCCGTCCCCGGTGTCCCACCCCAGCCGCCACCCGCGGACGACACCCCGACCCGGGAGATCGTCCTGGGCCGGGACGCGTTCGTGGAGCGCCGTGGCCGCGTCGACGTCGCCGACCGCGTCGTCGAGAAGATCGCCGGTGCGGCGCTGGGTGAGGTCGACGGCGTCGACCGGAGCGGGAGGACCAAGGTCGACGCCGACGTCGTCGGGTCGTCGGTCCGGCTGTCCGCACAGGTCCCGCTGGTCTACCCGAGCCCGGTCGCGGCCACCTGCGATCGGGCCCGCGCGCACACCGTCGAACGAGTGCACGCACTGACCGGCCTGGAGGTGACCCGCTGCGACATCGTCGTGTCGGCACTCAATGATCCGGCCGCCCGGAAGCCCGGGACCGGGAGGGAGCTCGCATGATCCGGCGTCCGCGCCGCACCCCGGCCGCGATTCTCGTCGCGCTCGCCGTGCTGGTGGTGTGCGTGCTCGTCGTCGTGGGCAGCGTGCAGCTGCTGCTCGCCCAGGCACCCGTGCTGCCGTTCGGCACGCTCGCCGACGGTGTCGCGGCCACGTCCCCGGCCGACCCGCTCGCGCTGGTCGCCGGCGCGGTCGTCGCACTGGTGGGGCTGGTGCTGCTGGTGGTCGCGCTGCGGCCCGGCCGCCCGACCGTGCTGCCGCTCGCCCCCGTCGACGACGACGGCGGGGTCGCCGCCGGGGTCACCCGCCGCAGCCTGGAGAAGGCCCTCGCCGACGCCGCCGACGGCGTGGACGGCATCGGGCGCGCCTCGGCGACGTCCGGGCGCCGCCGCGCGACGGTCCGCGCCCGCTCGGTGTTCGGCGACCCCACGGGCCTGCGTGACGACGTCCGTACCGCCGTCACCGAACGGCTCGACGCCATCGGCCCGGCCCGCCGCCCCCGTGTGAGCGCGTCGGTGTCGGCGGAGAAGGGCAGGTCCTGATGCCCGCGCCCAATCCTCCGGCCCGGCTCAACCGGACCCTGCTGGCGCTCTCGGGCCTGGTCCTGCTGCTGGTCGGCGCCGCCGTCCTGCTGCTCGGCACCGGGCTGCTCGCCGCGGTACCCGGCGTCCCCGACCCGGCCGCCCCGCTGCTGCCGGCTCCGCCCGACCCACCGGACTGGTGGCCGTGGCTCGCCGTCGTCGCCGGGGTGGTGGTCGGGCTGCTGGCGCTGCGCTGGCTGCTCGCCCAGGGCCGCCGGAAGCCGAGGACGAGTGAGTGGGCGCTGCCCGCCGAGCCCGTCGACGGCCGCGACACCGGCCGTACCCGGATGCACTCCGACCGGGTCGCCGACGCCCTGGCCGCAGACGTGCGGTCCTACGACGGCGTCCGCCGGGCCTCCGCGGTCCTGGTCGGTGAACAGCACCGGCCGCGGGTGCAGCTCGACGTGACCGCAGAGGCCGCCGCCGACCTCACCGCGCTGCGTGCCCGGATCGCCGAGCACGCGCTGCCGCGGCTGCGCGAGGCGATCGGCTCCGAGCCCGGCCGGACCGAGCTGCTGCTCCGCCTCGCCACCGACGACCGCCGCGCCCGGGTCGGCTGAACCCGGCCCGGCTGCCGGGCCTGCTCAGGTCCAGGCCCGCGCCGAGCGGGTCGACCAGTACTGCTGCGGCGGCTCGGCCAGCGTAGCCAGCTCGGTGCGGATCCCCGGGGTGAGCGCGAGCCCGGCCCCGGCGATGTTGTCCGCCAGCTGAGCGGTGTTCACCGGGCCGAGCAGCACCCGCCAGGCCCACGGGTTCTCCAGCGCCGCGGCGACGGCGATCCGGTCCAGCGGGACCCCGGCCCGCGCCGCGAGGTTCTCCGCCCGCTCCGCGCCGTGGGTGCCGTCGCGGCCGCCCGGGGCGAGCCTGCCGTTGGCGAAGACCTCCTTGACGATCACCCGTGCCCCGGCGTCGGCGGCCTCGGCCAGCGCAGGCCCGGCCGATGGCTCCAGCGGGTTCCACGTCGACTGGAACGAGGTGAACAGCGGCTCGCCGTCCACCCGGACCTCGAGTCCGCGGCGGATCGCGTCCGCCTGCTGCGGGCCGGACGTGGAGATGCCGACCCGGATGCCGCGGTCGCGCAGCCCGGCGAGTGCGCGGTGCAGACCGGCGTCGTCGAGCACGCCGGTGTCCAGGGTCGCCGAGTGCACGTGGTAGACCGCGATCCGGTCGCCCAGCAGGTCCCGCGACAGCGCGTACTGCTCGGTGAACGCGGCCAGTGAATGGTCCTTGACCTCGTGCTTCTCCGCGTCGAGCGCCCAGTCGCCGACGTATCGGTAGCCCCACTTCGACCCGATCTCGACGTCGTCGGCGCCGGGGTGGCCGGCGAGCCAGCCGGCCAGGAACTCCTCGGCACGTCCGTAGGAACGGGCGACGTCGACGTAGCGGATCCCGGCGTCGTAGGCGGCGTCGAGCAGTGCGGTGGTGCGCTCGCGCATCGTGTCGACGGCGCGATCGTCGCCGAGGTCCTCGGCGCGGCCCGACGTGATGTAGGCCGGGCGGGCGATCGCGGCCAGGCCGAGGCCGAGACGTGCGGCGGGAGCGGGATCGGTCACCGGACCATCCTGGTCCCGCACCGCGCGGTACGCGAGGCCGCGCACCGCGTGATCATCCGTGCTGGACTGGGGGCATGAGCGCCGTACCGCACCGCGCCGGGCCCGACCCGCAGCGCACCACCGGCTACGGCGACGACCCGGACCAGGTCGTCGAGTGGTGGACCGGCGGCGCGACCGGGCGCCCGACGGTCGCGCTGGTGCACGGCGGGTACTGGCGGCCGCGGTTCGACCGCACGCACCTGCGCCCGGCGGCGGAGGCGCTGCACGCGCTGGGCTTCCCGGTGGCCTCGCTGGAGTACCGGCGGACCCCCGGCGACCCGCACGCATCGGCGTCGGACGTGGTGGCGGGGCTGCGGGCGGTGGCCGCGGGGGCCGGACCCGCGGGCGTGATCGCCGTCGGGCACTCCGCGGGCGGGCACCTGGCCCTGCTCGCGGCGGTCACCGAGCCCGGCCTGGTGCGGACGACGGTCGCGCTCGCCCCGGTCGCCGACGTCGGGTTGTGCGACCGCCTCGGGCTCGGCGAGAGTGCGGCGCAGGAGTACCTGGGCGGCCCCGCGTCAGCCCATCCGGACCTGGACCCGGCGCTGCTGCCCGCCCCTGCGGGGCCGGTGACGATCCTGCACGGCGACCGTGACGACCGGGTGCCGTTCGAGGTGTCGGAGTCCTACGTCCGGCAACGTCCCGGTCCGCGGCTCGTCGGGCTGCCCGGGGCGGACCACTTCGCGCCGGTCGACCCGTGGTCCGGTGCGTGGGCGGACGTCGTGGCCGAGCTGCGCCGCGTCACCGGCTGAGCCGATCCGAGTCCGAGCCGGCTCCGCACCGGACCCCGCGCATGACAGAGCCCCCGGAACCGGGGTTCCGGGGGCTCGTTCCGTACGCGCTGCGTACGGCGTCAGATCACTTGTTGGTGTCGCCCGCGCCCGACTCCTGGCCGCAGCTGCCGGAGGCGTCGGTCTTCGAGTCGCCCGACTCGGCCTTGCCCTCGCCCGCGATGCCCAGGGCACCGGTCACACCGTTGCCGAGGCCGAGGTCCTGCAGCGGCGCCTGGCCACCGAGGACGTTCACCGGGACGGTGTTGTTGCAGACCTGGATCGGCACGTTGACGTTGTTGCCGTTCAGCAGCGCGATCGCGCCCTTCGCGGACTTGTCGATGTTGCCGGCGGGCCCGTCGTCGTGGCTGTCGCCGTGGCCCGGGTCCTGCTTGTCGTGGCCCGGGTCCTGCTTACCGTGGCCCGGGTCCTGCTTGCCCTGGCCCGGGTCGCCGGTGTAGTCGCCCGCAAACGCGAGCGGGCCCATCGCGACGAGAGACGCGGCGGACGCCGCGAAGACGATTCCGGCCTTCTTCAGCACAGATTACTCCTGATACGACTCGCGAGCCCGTGCCAGCGGCCGGTCTCGTTCCGACTCCGACGCAAACGAATGGGGGAGCTGCGCCGGTTGCGGGACAATCTAGCGGCCCATCATTACCCGGACCAAGTGGGTCGGCACATTTTCCGCCGTCATTACTTTCCGTTCCGATACTGGTCGGATCGGGCATTTCTGCGCGTCCTCCGACCGGGGCAACCGGCAGGAGATCCGTCACGGTCGGTGGGCGTCACCCCTCGATCGGTCCAGCACCGACGCCCTCCGGCCCGGGCGCCCCGGAGCACTGTCGCTCCGGGGCCACCCGTGATCCGAGGTGGATCAGCCGTTCTTGTCGCCCGTGCCCGCGACCTGGTCGCAGTGGCCCGAGGAGTCGGTGGTCGAGTCGCCGGACTCGGCGGTGCCGTTGACGGCGCCGGTGATGCCGTTGAGGAGGTTGGCGTCCTGGACCGGAACCTGGACACCCAGGACGTTGACCGGGACGGTGTTGCCGCAGCCCTGGATCGGCAGCTGGCCGTTGTTGCCGTTCAGGCCTGCGACGGCACCCTGGGCGCCCTTGTCGATGTTGCCCTCGTCGTACTTGCTGTCGGCGAACGCCAGCGGGCTCAGGCCGAGCAGGGCGGCGGCGGACGCGGCGGCGACGAGGCCGAGCTTCTTCTTCTGCACAGTCTTCTCCATGTGAGTCGCGAGCGCGGACCGCTCGAACCTGCCGGCACGCTGACGAATGGGGGAGCCCGTGCCGACTGTGCGGGAATCTATCTGTACCGGGCGGCTCGGACAAATCCGTGAACACCACCGTGTGTGTCGGTCACCCAGTGAATTCTCAGCCGCCTTTCCGGGTGAATCCAGGCGGGTTTCCACGACACCGGCCACCACCATCCGGACGCTCCGTCACCGGGTGAAACATGACTGAGTCAGGCAACTGGTCTACCGTGGGCCCATGGCCCGGCTCGAGAACCTCCTCGGTGCGTACGCCCTGTCGGTGACCGACGAGCTGCTCGGTCCCGGCGGGACCGACCGGGCCGCATTGGTGACCCTGCTGGCCCACCCCGGGCGCACCGTCTCCTGGCTCGCCGACGTCCTCGGGCTGACCGGGTCCGGAGCCACCCGCCTGGTGACCCGGCTGGAACGCGAGGGCCTCGTCGCCCGGACAGCGGGGGCCGACACGCGCGAACGGCGCGTCCGGCTCACCGTGCCCGGCCGCGAGCGCGCACACGCCGTGCTCGACGAGCGCGCGGACTCGCTCGCCGCCCGCACCACCCGGCTGAGCAGCACGCAACGACGTGACCTGGAGAACCTGCTCGGCGTGCTCGTCGGCGAGGCCGCGGACACCCGGCTGCCCGCGCTGCGCACCTGCCGGCTGTGCGACCGCGGTGCCTGCACGAGCGACGGGCGGGAGTGCCCGCTGGAGCACACCGTCGACCCGGCCGACCCGCACACGTGACCCGGGCCGCGTCCGCGCTCGGATTCGGTACGGCGTTCGTCCTGGTGTGGAGCAGCGGCTACATCGCGGGCAGCCTGGGGGCGCGCGAGGCCGATCCGGTGACGCTCGGGTTCTGGCGGTTCGCGATCGCGACCGTCGTCCTCGGTGTGGCGGTGGCCGTCCGCGGGCCCCGGTGGCCGGCGCGCCCACGGCAGTGGCTGGACCTGCTCGCGATCGGGGCGCTGCTGCAGAACGTGCAGTTCACCGGGGCGTTCGCCGCGATCGGGCTCGGGATGTCCGCCGGGCTCGCGGCGCTGATCTCCGACGCGTCGCCGGTCGTTGTCGCTGTGGCGTCGGTGGTGCTGTTCGGTGAGCGGTTACGGCCCCTGCAAGTGGCCGGGGTCGTCCTCGGCGTCGCCGGGGTGTGCGTGGTCGTGGGTGAAGGACTGGATCTGCGGTTCGGTCCGGCAGCACTGGTCGCGGCGGTGGTCGGCCTGGCCGGGGCCGCGGGCGGCACGCTCTACCAGAAGGCGGTGCAGGACCGGACCGACATGCTGACCGCGACGTTCGTCCAGCTCGTCGGGGCGACCGCGACGATGGCCCCGGTCGCTGCCCTGCACGGCGGGTTCACGATGCCGCTGACGCCGACGACGGTGGCGGTGGTGCTGTGGCTCGCCGGGATCGGCTCGATCCTGGCCTTCGTCCTGCTGTTCGCGCTGCTGCGCAGCAGGTCCGGCGCCGAGGCCACGAGCCTGCTGTTCCTCGTCCCGCCCACGACGGCGGTGCTCGGCGCGTTGCTGCTCGCCGAGCCGCTGACCGCGGCCACCCTGCTGGGGTTCGGGGTGGCCGCGGCCGGCGTCCGCCTCGTCGTGCGGCGCCCGGCCCGGCGGAGGGCCGGAGGCCGGCGGCCGGCACCGCTCAGGCGTCGTACCGGATGACCCCGCGCAGGTTCTTGCCCGCGTGCATGTCCTCGTAGCCCTGGTTGACCTCGTCGAGGGTGTACTGGGTGGTCACGAGCTCGTCGAGCTTGAGTACCCCCTCCTGGTAGAGCTCCAGCTGGCGGAGGATGTCGAAGCTCGGCGCGGACTCGCCGAACAGCGAGCCCTGCAGCCGCTTCTGGAACAGCGTGAGCTCGCCGAGCGGGATGTTCACCCCGGTCTTCGTGATGTCGCCGAGCCCGGTCACCACGCAGGTCCCCTGCTTGCGGACGGTCGCGAACGCCGCGGCCACGTGGTCCCCGGTCGTGACGCCCACGGTGACGATCGTCGAGTCCGCGCCCTGCCCGTTGGTGAACCCGCGGGCGATCTCGCCGGCCTCCTCGATCGAGGCGACGGCGTGCGTGGCCCCCAGCTCGAGGGCCTTGGTGCGCTTGAACTCCACCGGGTCGACGGCGATGACGTGCGTGGCTCCGGCGTGCACCGCGCCCTGCACCGCGTTGATGCCGATCCCGCCGATGCCCATGACGATCACGGTCTGGCCGGGCTTCACCTCGGCGGAGTTCACCGCGGAGCCCCAGCCGGTGCCCACCGAGCAGCCGGTCAGGCAGGCGACCTCCAGCGGGATCGCGTCGGGGATCTTCACCGCCGAGTGGACCGAGACGGTGGTGTGCTCGCAGAACGTCGAGATGCCCGACATCTGCCCGACCGGTGCCCCGTCGAAGGAGAGCCGGAAGCTGCTCGGGTCGTCCGGACGGCAGCCGGCCAGCAGGAACTGGCCCAGGTCACACAGGTTCTGGTGACCCGACGCGCACCAGCGGCAGCGACCGCAGCCGGGCAGGAAGGAGAACACGACGTGGTCGCCCTCGGCGTAGCCGGGCGTGTTCGCACCGACCTTGGTGACGATCCCGGCGCCCTCGTGGCCGCCGGCCATCGGGTAGATCCCGCAGGGGACGTCGCCGGTGGCGAGGTGGTCGTCGGAGTGGCAGAGACCGGAGGCGGCCATCTGCACCTGGATCTCGCCGGGGCGGGGGTCGTCGAGCTCCAGGTCGACGACCTCGTACTTGCCGGGGGCCTCACGGAGGACGGCGCCGCGTGTCTGCATGACGGTTTCCTTTCGACGGTGAAGGGAGTGCGGGAGGGACGAGCGCGAGGTCAGAGGACGACGGTGACCGTCTTCTCCTCGGTGTTGGCGACGATGCCGCTCCAGCCCAGCTCGCGGCCGATGCCGGAGGACTTCATGCCGCCCCATGGCAGGGCGGGGTCGATCGCGGCCCAGCCGTTGACCCAGACCGCACCGGCGCGGACCTGTGCGGCGAGGGTGTGGGCGGCGCCGACGTCACGGGTCCAGATCGTCGCGGCGAGGCCGTAGCGGGTGTCGTTGGCGATCCGGACCGCCTCGGCGGGGTCGTCGAACGGGATGACGGTGCCGACCGGGCCGAAGATCTCCTCCTGGGCGATCCGCATGCCGTTGTCGCCGGTGACGATCGTCGGCTCGACGAAGAAGCCCGCCCCGTCCGGGCGGCCGCCGCCCGCGACGACGGTCGCGCCCTCGGCCCGGCCGGCCTCGACGTAGGACAGCACCCGGTCGCGCTGCTCGGCGTTGACCAGGGCGCCCATCGTCGTCGCGGCGTCGAACGGGTCGCCCACGACCTGCGCCTCCGCCGCGGCGGCCAGCCCGGAGACGACCCGGTCGTAGTGCGAGCGGTGCACCAGGACGCGGGTGCCGGCGGCGCAGACCTCGCCCTGGTTGAAGAACAGCCCCATGGCGGTGCCGTTGACGGCGGCGTCGACGTCGGCATCGGCGAGCACGATCTGCGGGGACTTGCCGCCGAGCTCCAGCGTGACCCGCTTGAACGCGTCGGCGGCGGCGATCTGGATCGCCCGTCCGACCTCGGGACTGCCGGTGAAGCTGATCTTGTCGACGCCCGGGTGTGTGGTCAGGGCGGTGCCCGCGACGTCACCGCGGCCCGGCACGACGTTCACGACGCCGTCGGGCAGTCCCGCCTCCTGCAGCAGTCGCGCGAGGTGCAGCGTGGACAGCGGCGCGTCCTCGGCCGGCTTGACGACGACGGTGTTCCCGGCCGCCAGCGCGGGCGCGACCTTCCAGGCCGCGATCATCAGCGGGGTGTTCCACGGCGTGATCGCGCCGATCACGCCGACCGGCTCGCGCACGGTGTAGGAGTGCGTCGGCCGTCCGAAGTAGCCGGCGGTCGGGATAGTCTGCCCGGTGATCTTGTCGGCCCACCCGGCGAAGTGGCGGAACGTGGCGATCGCGTTCGGCACGTCGAGCATCGCGGGCTGCCCGACGGGCTTGCCGACGTCGAGGGCCTCCAGGCGGGCGAGCTCGTCGGCGTCGCGTTCGAGCAGGTCCGCGACCCGGTGCAGGATCTTCGCCCGCTCGACGCCCGGCAGGGCACCCCACTCGCCGTCGAGCTGGGCCCTCGCCGCGGCGACGGCCGCGTCGACGTCGGCCGCCGAGGCCGCCTGAACCTCGGCGAGCACCTCCTCGGTGGCCGGGTTCAGGTCGGTGACGGTGCCGGCCGAGCCGGACCGCCACTCGCCGCCGATGAACAGCTGGTCCGGCAGCTCCTGTGCGGCCGGACGAACGTCGGTGGTCGTCATGTGACCACCGTCTCCCGGCGGCCACGGCCCGGCTTATCCCCGAGCGAACGATCCTTGCGCGTCCGTGCATGGTTCGGCCCCCAGCGGGCCACGGCGGTACTCGGTGGGCGGAACGCCGTAGGTCGCGCGGAACGCCCGGCTGAAGTGCGCCGGGTTCAGCAGTCCCCACCGGGCTGCGACGGCGCTGACCGGCCGGGACCGCAGCGCCGGGTCGCACAGGTCGCGGCGGCAGTGTTCGAGTCGTCGTGCCCGGATCCGACCGGCGACGGTCTCGCCCTCGGCCTCGAACAGCCGGTGCAGGTAGCGGACCGAGACGTGGTGTGCGGCAGCCAGGCGCTCCGGCCCGAGATCCGGGTCGTCGAGGTGGTCCTCGATGTAGGCGCGCACCTGGTGGAGCAGCCCCTCGGGCACCGCGGGCCTGCGGTGCGGGGTGTCGTCGTAGACGGCGGCCAGCGAGTTGAGCACCGCCGGGCCGAGGTGACCGCCGCCGATGCCGAGCCGCTCGGCGTCGGAGTCGTGGTCGAGCAGCCGGGTCAGGCCGGTGAGGAACGTGCCGACCATGCCGCCGACGGCGTCGGCACCGCGGACCGGGACGGCCATCCGGTCCCGCAGGTCGCCTGCGCGCATCGGGAAGGCGGTGCGCGGGAACATCAGCACGAGCATCCGGAACGGGCCGTCGAACCGCAGCCGGTACGGGCGCAGGGTGTCGTAGAGGGCGAAGTCCCCGGCACCGAGCCGGGCCTCACGCCCGTCCTGTTCCAGCAGTGCGGTACCCGCCAGCTGCAGCCCGATCTTGTAGTACGCCGGGTCGGCCGCCCGGATGCACGCCTGGCTGCGCCGGACGACCTGCGGCGAGCCGCTGACGTCGGCCAGGTGCAGGCCGTCGAGTCCGAGGGCACGCAGCGACCCGGAGCCGCCCGGGCCGCTCCCGGCGGCCGACGCGCACTCCAGCGGGACGAACGTCCCGGAGAGCACGGACTGCCACTCGTCCGGCACGTGCGTGCTCGCGGCGGCGATGGAGCCCACGGCGTCACCTCGTCTCGGCCCGGTCTGCGGCAGCGGCCGTGCTGTCGCGACGGGGTTCGTTCTACCACCGTCGGCCCGGATCCGCGGAGGCCGGGAACGGCGACGGCCCGGTGGCACCCCGTTACGGGGCGTCCACCGGGCCGTTGCCGGAGACGTGACTGCGGTGCGGCGAAGGGCTACTTCGGCACCGAGGTGATGTCGGCGTTCTCGTCTTCCTTGATCTCGGCGCCCTGCTTCGCGGAGCCGCCCTTGACCGCGCCGATCGAGGAGTTGAGGTCCTCGACCTCGCTGGTGTCGCCGCTCTTGAGCTTGGTCAGCGAGTCCTTGGCCTTGTTGCCGACCTTCGCCAGCGGAGCGGAGATGGTCTTGCACAGGGTCGGGTTGGCCTTGACGTCCTCGGACGCCAGGCGGATCTCACGCTTGATGAACAGCGCCGCGAGACCACCCTTGATGAACGCGGTGACCCGGCCCTTGGCGCCCTTCTGGAAGGTGCCGGCCTTGTACGGCTTGTAGATCCAGCGGTGGAACGCGCCGAACGCCAGGCCCGAGTGCAGCACGAACTTCGTCTTGGCGAAGGACTTCGTGTTCTCGGTCGGGCACTGCTCGTTGATGGGCGCGGCGTCGGCGCCCTTCTCCTCCGGGTCCGGCGGTGCGTCGCCGTCGTCGGAGACGTTCGCGCCCTGGGAGGACGACGACGAGCCGGACGAGCCCGAGGACGACGAGGAGGACCCCGACGAGCCACAGCCGGCCACCACCAGCACCGACAGCAGGGCGGCCAGTACGGCCTGCCACGATCGATTCATTGCACTTCCAATTCCTCCGGTGGGCCCGCCCCCGATCGGCCGGCCCGAAGTCGATGCAACCTAACAAGATCGACGGTGCCGGGCCTTTCGGAGCGAAACGCCTGCCGGAGCCCTGCGGTGGGCGTCCCGCACGACGCGGTGGACGGGCCCCGACGACCTCCGGGAGAACCACCGGTACGTGTCGTCACCAGGGGGTTTCGGCCGGCTCCGGAGTGGTTACCGGTCCCTGTCGCAATGCGAGACGGTCACATGCGCATGACCTCACTACCGTCGGTGGACCGACGCAGTCCTGCGACCAACGGAGTGAGCAGATGAAGGCGCTCGTCTATCACGGCCCGGGCAGCAAGACCTGGGAAGAGGTTCCGGATGCGGCCGTCCAGGAGCCGACCGATGTCGTCGTGCAGGTCGACACGACCACGATCTGCGGGACCGACCTGCACATCCTGCAGGGCGACGTCCCCGCGGTCACCGACGGACGGATCCTCGGCCACGAGGCCGTCGGCACCGTCACCGCCACCGGGA
Source organism: Pseudonocardia phyllosphaerae (assembly GCF_046546475.1). Taxonomy (NCBI): domain Bacteria; kingdom Bacillati; phylum Actinomycetota; class Actinomycetes; order Pseudonocardiales; family Pseudonocardiaceae; genus Pseudonocardia; species Pseudonocardia phyllosphaerae. The sequence goes on along the minus strand of NZ_JBKGXS010000001.1, from coordinate 172,966 downwards.
ACGCCGTGTCCGGCTTCTCGGTCGGCGATCGGGTGCTCGTACCCGCGATCACCCAGTGTGGACGGTGCGAGTACTGCCGGCGCGGGATGCCGTCGCACTGCCGGACCGTCGGTGGCATCGGCTGGATCTTCGGTCACCTCATCGACGGCACCCAGGCCGAGTACGTCCGGGTCCCCTACGCGGACACGTCGCTGCACGCCGTCCCCGAGGGCGTCACCGACGAGCAGGCGGTCTTCCTCGCGGACTCCCTGCCCACCGGCTACGAGGTCGGAGTGCTCGCCGGGAAGGTCCGGCCCGGGGACACCGTCGCCGTCATCGGGGCCGGGGCCGTGGGGTTGTCCGCCGTCCTCACCACGGGGCTGTGGGGCGCGTCGAAGGTGATCGCCGTCGATTCGAACAAGTTCCGGATGGAGAAGGCCCTGGAGTTCGGCGCCACCGACACCGTCGAGGCGGGACCCGGCGTCGTCGACGAGGTGCGGGCACTGACCGACGGGCTCGGCGTCGACGTCGCCATCGAGGCCGTCGGCTACCCGGAGACGCTGCTGACCGCGGCCGCGGTGGTCCGGCCCGGTGGCACCATCGCCAACGTCGGCGTGCACGGCGCCCCGGTGGAGCTGCCGATGCAGGACATGTGGATCTCCAACGTCGCGCTGACGATGGGACTGGTGGACACCGTCTCGATCCCCACGCTGCTGACGATGGTGGAGAGCGGGCGGATCCCGGCCGAGAAGATGGGGACGCACCGGTTCACCTTCGACCGGATCGACGAGGCCTACGACGTGTTCGCGAACGCCGCGGCGAACGAGGCGCTGAAGGTCGTGATCACGCCCGGCTGACCGCGCACCGGAACGAGATCGCCGCCGTCCAGAACCGGACGAGGGTTCCGTGCGAACGACCTGACGATGCACACCTGCGCGGACGTCGGCGGCCTCGTCCTCGGTCTCGCGACGGCGGAGAGCGGCGAGCCCGACGCGGTGCTGGGCCGGCTCGTCGACGCCGTCGGCACGCGCCTCGGGCTGACGACCGGTGCCGCCGTGCTGGCCGACGGCGCGGTGCGCGGAATCGCCGGGGTCGGGCCACCGCGGCCGCGCGAGGTGCTGGCCGCCGGGTTCGGGCAGGGTCCGGGAGGCGAGTGCGCCCGCACCGGCCGTCCGGTGCTGAGCACCGACCTGGACCGGGAGCGCCCGCGGTGGCTGGCGTTCGTCGCGAAGGCGAGCGCTGCGGGGATCGGAGCCGCATGGGCGCTGCCCGTCCGACACGCGGAGGAGACGGTCGGCGCGCTGCTCCTGCTGGGTGGGCGTGCCTCGGAGCCCGACCTGGACGTCGCCGCTGTGCTGGCGGGGGCGGCGGCCGCCGGGATCCTGCGCGCGCGGGAGCGGGATCGTGCCGAGCAGGAGGCCGGCCAGCTGCGGACGGCGCTGACCAGCCGGATCACCGTGGAGCAGGCGAAGGGGATGCTTGCCGTGCACGCCGGTACCGACATCACGACGGCGTTCGAGTCGCTGCGGTCCTACGCCCGGCGGAACGGGCGGCCGCTGGCCGAGGTGGCCTCCGCCGTCGTGCACGGGGAGCTGCCGGCGACGGAGGTCCTGGTGCCCCGCTGAGCAGGGGATGGCTGGCTGGGCGGCCTCCCCTGCTCAGGGTGGGGGTCAGCCGTTGGCGTCGCTGGTGTCGACGGCGCCGTTCACACCGTCCGGGAAGAAGCCGCCGGACTTCACCGAGGCCGGGTTCAGATAGACGATGTTGAGCACCTGGCCGGGCGTACGCGAGAACGCGACCGAGTTCTCGTCGGTCGGGACGATGTTCGCGCTGCCGTCGCGGTTGACGATGCCCTGGTCCAGGTCGGACGGCCCGTCGAGGGAGTCGCGGGCGTCGGAGATCTTCCCGGCGGTCTCGGCCGCGCCGCCCTGCAGCAGCAGGGTGCGGACCAGGCCCGCGTGGTACGCCTCGACGGCGAGGATCCCGGCCGCGGCCTCGAGGAAGGTCTTGTTCGCCACCAGCGGCGACGCGCCCTTGTAAGCGGTGACCCCGACGTCCTCGAAGATGAACGCACCGAGCAGGAAGCTCGTCTCGTCGGCGAACGGGTCGAAGGTCTGCCCCTTGCCGATCACGCCGGCGGCCTGCGCGGCCGCGGTGAACGCGGACTGCAGGTCGATCTCGGGACGGGCCACGCGGGCGTCGCCGAGCGCGGAGCGCAGGAACTCGACGTGCTTGCGCTCGTCGTGCGCGATCTCCTCGGCGTACTGGCGGCCCAGCTTGGTCTCGAACTTCACCTGACGACCGCCGGTGACCTTGCCCAGCTTGCCTTTGCCGTCGATCTGGGAGTCCTTCAGCCCGCTGCCGGTGACGGCACGCAGGTAGAACTCGGCCTCCAGGTACTCGAGGTTGAGTGCGAAGTTGAGGACGGCGGCGTCGGAGACCTTGCCCGAGTCGCCCCCGGCGGAGCCGTCACCGGAGCCGGAGTCCGACCCGGCCGAGGCGATGCCGCTGCCGAGGACACCGAGCCCGGCGACGCCCGCGCCGGTCAGCCCGGCCGCCCGCAGGAACCGGCGACGGTCCATGCCGTCGGTGGTGCTGCGCTCGATCGAGTCCTTCAGGAACTTCGTGGTGAAACCGTGGAACACGAGAACTCCTCGTGCCGGCCCGACGGGGCGGCCGGGTCCGGGGCCGTCTCCGCAGTCGGGTGGTGGAGGGCACCGCCACGGTGCCCTCGTGTGGTCAACGACACCGCCCGGCGCGGGTGACGAACCGATCGGGTGCCGCGCAGGAGGGCGCGTCCGGCCCGGTGGCCGGGTGGCCGGGTCGACGGCCGGCGGGCACGGGCCGTTGATCTCCGGGGCACGCCGACCCAGAATGAGCCGACCGGGGCAAGGCAAGCCTCACCGAACTGCAGAGGACGTACGCGATGGGCACCCTGACGCCGACCCGCCCCGTGGGCCCGGACAGCGACCTCACCCGGCGGCGCCTGCTGCTCGGCGCCGGTGCCGTCACCGCCTGGGGCGTGCTGTCCGGCTGCGCGACGACCGGCGGCACCGACCCCGCGCGCCCGGCTGCGGCGCCGAACCGCGTGGAGCACCTGCGCGGCGTCACCGAGGTCCCGGCCGACCCGCAGCGCGTCGTGACGGTCGGCTACAGCGACCAGGACGCCGTGCTCGCGCTCGGGGTGCGTCCGGTGGCGGTCACCGACTGGTACGGCGACTATCCCTACGCCGTGTGGCCCTGGGCGCAGCAGGCCCTGGGTGACGCGAAGCCGACGGTGCTCAACAAGGGCCAGTTCACCGGCACCCCGGACTACCGCTACGAGCAGATCGCCGCGCTGCGCCCGGATCTGATCCTGGGCCTCTACACCTCGATGTCCGAGGACGAGTACCGCAAGCTCTCCGCGATCGCGCCGACCGTCGGCCCGCCGAAGGGCTACCCGGAGTTCGCCGCGCCATGGGAGGCGGTGACCCGACTGGCGGGGCAGGCACTCGGCCGCACCGACGCCGCGGAGAAGGCGGTGGCCGGCGTCAAGGACAAGGTCGAGGCGACCCGGCGCGCACACCCGGAGTTCGCCGGGCGCACCGCGCTGGTGGCGGAACGCTTCCAGCCCGGGGCGTCGTTCGTACGGTCCCCGGGTGATCCGCGCTCGCAGCTGCTGACCGGGCTGGGCTTCGTCGTCCCCGACGACATCCCCGCCCTGCAGGGACAGAACGACGGCGCGCCGGTCAGCGACGAGCAGATGCGCCTGCTCGACCGGGACGTGCTGCTGTGGAACATCGGCAGCAAGCCGAGCAACCGGGCGATCATCGAGAAGCTGCCGCTCTACCCGCTCCTGAACGTGGTGAAGGCCGGCCGGTCGATCTTCGTCGAAGATCCGCTGGTCTCCGGGGCCTGGACGTGGGGCACGGTGCTGAGCCTGCCGACCGTCGTCGACGCCCTCGCCGCGAAGATCGCGCCGACGCTGGCCCGCTGACCGGACACGTACCGCCCGTCGTCCCCCGCATACCGGACACCGTGGGCGGGCTCCCCCGGGACGGGGCCGGGCAGGGGGAGACCCTCTCGCAGTCGGCACGGTCGGCTAGCTTCGGACCCGTCCGGCACCGACGAGGGAGTCCCTGACAGATCATGGCGACGCAGCGCGGCCGGCGGCGATCGGCTCTCGTCCTGTTCTGCGTGCTGGTCGTGGCGCCGGTCGGCTGTGCGCCCCCGCCGCCTCCTGGCCCGGTCCCCGCCGCGGACGTGCCCGGCCGGGTCGTCGACCTCGACGGCCGCCCCGTCGCCGACGCCGAGGTGCGGACCGACTCCGGCACCACCCGCACCGACGCACAGGGCGGGTTCTCCGTCCCGGCGACGGTCGGCGGCAGCTGGGTGACCGTCGCCCACGCCGGATTCCTCGGCCGTACCCGGGCCGGCACCCCCGGGGACCCGCTGCTCGTCCGGCTCACCCCGGACGACGGGCAGACCGTCGCCCTGCAGTTCGGCGGCGACGTGATGATGGGCCGCCGGTTCTTCGACCCGGACGAGGACGGCAGCCGATCCGATGCCCTCATCAAGGATCCGTCGGATGTCGGCGAGCACACCGCGCTGCTGGACTCGATCGCGCCGCTGCTGCGGGACGGGGACCTGACCGAGGTCAACGTCGAGAGCCCCGTGGTCGCCGAACCCTTCATCGACCCCGCCCAGCCGCGGCCATCGACCGCGCACCCGACGAAGCGGTTCGTCTTCGCCAGCGGACCGGCACTCCCGGAAGCTCTCGGCCGCGCCGGGGTGGACGTCGTCGGGCTGGCCAACAACCACCAGTACGACATGCTGGAGGAGGGTGTCGGGTCGACCGTCGACCGCTTCACCGCCGCCGGATTCGCCCCGGGCGCCCGCCAGTTCGGGCTGGGGCACAGCGTCGACGCGGCCTATGCGCCCGCGGTGAACACGGTCAAGGGCACCCGCATCGCGTTCCTCGGCTGCACGTCGATCACCGGTAGCGAGCAGCCGATCTCCTACGTGGCGGGCCCGGAGAAGGGCGGTGCCGCTCCGTGCGACCCGATCCGCATCCGGGACTCCGTCGCCGCCGCGAAGGCCTCGGGGGCCGTGGTCGTGTTCAGCGTGCACGGTGGTTTCGAATACGGCAGATCACCGTCGGGTCAGGTCCAGTCGTTCACCCAGACGGCCCGGGACGCCGGCGCGACCCTCGTCGTCAACGCGCACCCGCACGTCGTCGGGGGGCTGGATTGGAACGGGAGCAGCCTGGCGGCCTGGTCGCTGGGCAACCTGGTGTTCGACCAGACGGTCTGGCCCACGTTCGAGAGTTACGTCCTGAACGTGCACCTGCGGCAGGGCCGGATCGTGCGGGCCTTCCTCGAGCCGGTGATGATCGACGGCTACGTCGCGCACGGGCTGCGCCCGGGCTTCGCCGATCACGTCGACCGCACGGCACTCGGGCGCAGCAAGGGCCCGTTCACCGTCGAGGACGGTGCGGTGGAACTCGACCTCGGCGGCCGCCCACCGCCCGTGCCGGCTTCGGTCCCGCTGCCGCCGTCCCCGGCCGGGACGATCGCGGAGATCGGGACCGGCTGGTCGGTCCGCGACACCGGTCCGCCGGGAGTCGTGCAGACCGGTCAGGATCTGCTGTGGACCGGCGACTTCGAGGCCGACACCCTCGGCGAAGGACCGGGAGCGCTGTGGACCAGCAGCCCCGACGCTTCGATCATCGGGGACCCGGACCCCTCGCGCGGCCAGGTGTACCGCCTCACCCGTACCAGCGGAGACGCTAAACCGGTGACCGGAACAACGACCCACCGTGCGCTCCTGAACGCTGCAAGCGCCGAGCGCCTCCGCCGCCTCAACAAGGACGACGATGACGAGGGTGCCGCCCCGCCGGCAGACGGGCCCCCGGTGGCCAGGCCCGAACTCACCCTGAACGGCATGGCCCGCCTCGACCCGGGCGCCCGCGCCGAGGTACAGCTGTCCTGGTTCTCCGATACCAAGGGTCCCTCGGCCTCACAGACCGTCCGGGTACTCGACGGCGGCGCCACCGGCCGTCCGTGGGAGCCGCTGCGGGTCGACGCAACGGCACCCCCGGACGCGGTTGCCGTGCAGGTGTTCGTGCGGCTGTACCCGCCGCGGGCGACGCCGGGCCGGCCGAACCCGCCCTCCACGACGAGCGCCGACGTCGACGGCCTGCGGCTGATCGAGTGGTCGGGGCCCGGTCCGCACGCCACGACACGCGCGACCCACCTGCGCACCTACGTCGGTGGCGAGGCGCGGCTCGAGCGGGCCGCCACGACCGCGGGCGGACCGGTCCCGGAGCCGCTGACGGTGCTGCCCGGCGGCGGCGAGGGCCCGCCCCGCTGACGGACCCGTCAGATCCGGCGCGCGGTGCGAAAGCCGTTGGCGTAGAAGCCCTCGCCGTCGAGTACCGACGCCCCGCCCTCGTCGCCGAGGGTGGGGGCGTTCGCGCCGCCGCGACTGGAGATGAAGCGGTGCCTGCCGTCGGTGTCGGTGCCGAGGTAGATCGCGGAGTGGTCGATGTCGGGCTCGTCGTCGGTGGTGAAGAACAGCAGGTCCCCGGGCCGGATCCCGTCGAGGTCGGTCGGTCGCTGCTCCTCGTCGGCGATGATCACCTTTCCGGGGCCGCTGTGCGCCATCGGGTCGGCACGGCGAGGCAGGCCGTCGCCGCTGCGACCGGCGAGCAGCGGGAAGCCACTGCGGTAGCCGTAGACCATCCGCAGGAAGCCGGAGCAGTCCAGGGCACCGCGCTGCGCAGGTTCGGGCTGCTTCACGGTGCCGTCCGCGAAGCGCCAGGGGATGCCGAGGTAGTCGTAGAAGTCGGCGCCGATCTCGCGGCGGCCGTCGTCGAGCTCGGGGCCGAAGCGGGCCCGGCCGGCGTAGCGCACCCCCTGGTCGTCAACCCGGTCGGGGGCGTCCCGGGTGTACTGCATCGCGATCGCGAGCACGTCCGGGCTGCGGTCGGCGAGGGCGGTCGACAGCCAGTCGCGCACCCACGGCTCCGCCTCGGATCCGGTGTGCCATGGGTGTGGAGCGAGCCGAACCCACGTGCTGGTCACGACCGACGACCGGGCGTACGCGGGCTCGGCGATGGTGCGCGACGGCCCGACCAGGGTCACTGTCCGCGCCCCGTCTGTGAACCGGGCGACCGGGTTCCCGGCGCGGTCGACGACCTCCGTCTCCCCGGGGGCCCCGGCCGGGGAGAACCGGAAGCCGCCGGGGTCGGTGGACGGCAGCGGTGCCGCGGGTTCCGTACCGGCCACCGGTGCGTCGGGCCGCTTCAGCATCGACATCACCGGCCCGACCGCTACCCCGGCCAGGATCCCGACCACCCCCACGACGACGAGCAGGATCATCCGGCTCCCGGGTGGGGTTTTCTCGGCGAGTCGGGATTCGGTCACGGTGGGCCTCCGGCCGGTTGTCATGTCGTGGCCACGGCGCCGAGCAGGATACCGACGGCGAGGATGCCGTAACCGGCCGCGCTCACCGCCGTCGTGCAGAGGACGGTGGCGCCGGTGGGCTGCCGGACCAGCTGGTAGGCGATCAGCCCGGGGATGATGAAGCCGAGCGTCTCGTGCGCGAACAGCAGCGGGAAGTCCTCGTGGATCACCAGGAACAGCCCGGTGGAGAGCAGGACGCTGATCATCGTGACGACCGCGAACAGCCGCTTGCCGTAGAGGATCACGTGCCGTTGCAGCAGCAGCGTCCCGCCGTAGGTCAGGCCGGTCACGACCGCGATGACCAGGATCTTATGGCTGTCCTCGGTCAGGGTCAGCGCGATCCAGCCCGGCGTGATCATGCCGCCGGGCGACAGGTTGGTGGTGAGGTAGCAGCCCAGGGACAGCAGCACGCCCAGGGCGAGGGCGACGGTGGCGACCTCCGCCGCCAGGGTCCCGAACAGCATGGCTGCCTCCGGTGGGTGTCGTCGAGGGGCGGTGGGACGGGAGCGGCCGGGTCGGACAGTCGTCGGTGTCCGGGCGGTGCAGGATCCGCGGCGCGGGTGCCGGGCTCCGCAGCCCGGGTGCCGGGCTCCCCGGCACGGGTGCCGGGCTCCCCGGCGCGGGTGCTGGGCTCCCCGGCGCGGGTGCTGGGCTCCGCGGCGCGGGTGCCGGGATACGGCGCCGGGCGCGGGCAGGCGCGGTGGGCAGCGCGCGGAGCCGGTCCAGGAGCGCCTCACCCTGGCCGTGGATGTTGCCGACCGCCACCAGCGAGGCGGCGTTGTCGTCGTCGGTGACCAGCGCGTCGAGCAGGGCCTCGAACTGCAGCGGTCCGCCCAGGTCGACGACCCGGTCGGCCAGGTCGGCCGGGACCGCGACCCGCGCCGAACGGGTCTGCTCACCGATGAGCACGACCCGGTCCGGCCGCAGCCGCCCGGTCAGCTCGCCCATCTGGCCGTTGCGCTCCAGGCGGTCCGGCCGGCAGTTGATCACCAGGTTGAGCGGTGAGCCGATCAGGTCGCGCGCGGTGAGCAGCTCGACGTTCAGCAGCGTCGACTCGGGATCGTTGGCCGCGAACACGTTCGCGAACGACAGCGTCGTCCCCGCCGCGTGGCAGGTGTCGACGGCGACGGTGCCGGGGTCCGGGCGGGCGGCGACCATCCCGGCGAGCGCGGCGTCGCGGCCGATCCCGGACAGCTCGGCGACGGCGACGGCGATCGCCACGTTCTCCTTGAAGGTGATCCAGGGAAAGGCCTCGGCCTCGGCGTCGGTGACCGACTCCGGGTCGACCTGGATCAGCCGGCAGCCGCGGCGCGCCGCCTCCTCGCGGAGGATCCCGACCCGGTCCTGCTCGGCCGTGACGCAGATGCCGCCGAGCGGCATGGACCGCGACAGCGAGCGGGCCACGTCGTCGAGGGTCGGCCCCATCTCGGTGAGGTGGTCCTCGCGGACGTTGCAGATCACGCAGATCGTGGACTGCACGAGCTTGCGCTCGTTGACCTCCTGCAGATCGGGCAGGACGGCCATGCACTCGATGACCAGCGCGTCCGGCCGGAACGCGGCGGCGCGGCGCACGATGTCGATCTGCTCGACGATGTTGGCCAGGCCGAACTTGCGGTAGATCGGCTCGTCGACGCCGTCGGGGCCGATGAACCGGGCCGCGGTGCCGGTCGTCTTCGCGACGGTGACCAGGCCGCCACCGCGCAGCGCACCGGCGCAGAGCCGGGTGATCGAACTCTTGCCGCGGATCCCGTTCACGACGATCCGCCGCGGGATGCTGCGCAGGTTCCGGTAGTGCCGTCGCTGCTCGACGATCCCCGCGACCAGGGCGATCGCACACCCGACGGCGTAGATCGTGAACAGGAACGTCATCGGCGCTCGGCCCCGGTGAGCTCCCGCCCGGCGGCGGTCCGGGTGACGGCGGAGAAGCAGACCGTCGCGTGGTCGGTGTGGTCCCGGCCGGGGTTCCCCTGACCGGCGTTCTCCGGGCCGGGGTTCCCCTGACCGGAGCTCTCCTCACCGCGGTTTCCCCGATCGGCGCTCGCCCCGCCGGCGGGGAACGGGACCCACTGCGGGGCCTGCGCCGGCTCGTCGGTGATCCGGGCGAAGCAGACCGTCTCGTAGAGGTCGGCGCTCTCGCGGTCGGCAGCCGCCGACGCCGAGCCCGCGGCAGCGCGCTCGCGCAGCAGCGTGATCAGCCGGCGGTTCATCGCGGCCGCGATCGCGCCGGCCTCGTTCACCCGCTGCGGGGCGCGGGGCGCCGGCGCGACCCCGCCCTCCGGGATCCCGGCGATCGCCTCCGCGTACCCGCCGAGCCCGCGCAGCGGCCGCACGGTGCCGACCCAGGTCCAGGCCAGCAGGAACAGCACGGCCGCGGCGCAGACGCCGCAGATCGCGGTCGCGGACCGGCCGACGGCGTCCTGGCTGACCGCGGTGGCCCGCAGATCCTGCTCGACGACGACCACCCAGCCCAGCGCTGCCGTCGCGTCCTGGAAGCCGATCCGCCGGGCGGCGGCGACGGTCCCGTCGACAGGAGTCACCGGAGCGCCCGGGGTCACGGCACCACCGGCGGTCGCCGCGTCACCGGCGCCGGGCGGGGCCCCGGGGAGCGGTCCGGCGAGCGGGGCCGCGGGCACCGGCCGGGCCGCCTGCTCGGCCGCGCTGCGCTGCTCGGGGTCGCTCAGGTCGGCGAAGGCGCGGTAGCCGGTGTTGCGCAGGACCGTGCGCATCCCCGGGTCGACGACGGCGACCTGGTCGGGGGTGCCGCGCAGGAGCTCGTTGAGGGTGCGGACGTCGTACTCGCCGACGAGCGTGTTCCCGTCCGCCAGCGGGGCGGCGGCGACCAGGATCGGCTCCGGACCGCGGGTGTTGAGCAGCGTGATGCCCGGGGCCGGGGCGGTGCGCAGGACAGCACGTCCGGTCCCGGCCGCGCCGACGACGTCGCCGGCCGGGTCGAGGACGGTCGCCGCGTCGAACACCGGGCGGGCGACGAGCACCTCGCCGGCGACCGTGCCCGGGTCCAGCCCGGCTGCACCGGCGGCGACCCCGGTCAGCCCGCCGAGGCCGTTCTCCAGCTCGTGGCGCACCGCGAGCGCGACGTCGCCCGCCGTGCGACGGCCCTCCGCGGCGACCTCGTCGGCGGCGCGCGGACGCTCGCCGACCAGCACCGTCGCCGCCACCAGCCAGGACACCAGCCCGGCCCCGACCAGCACGAGGGCCAGGACCGCGCTCAGCGTGCGGCCCCGCCGCGTGCCCCGGATCGCGGTGACGACGCGCTCGGTCTCGGAGGTGAACGACGCGCGCGGGACGTGCTCGCCGTCGCGGACCCGGGCCTCGAGGTCGTCGCGCAGGCGGCGGACCGGGCCGACGATCGTCGTCCGCAGGGCGAGGTAGGCCCAGATCCCGGCGACGGCGACCGACACCCCGGCCACCAGTCCCGGCCGGTCGACCCCGCCCGTCGACGCCCCGGTCGCCGGGTCGGTGCCCGGGACCGACAGCAGCGCCAGTCCGGCCCCGCCGGCCAGCAGCACGGCGAGCAGCACGGCCGGCGCGACCCCGACGCCCGCCGGGAACCGCGGCGGCGGGAAGACGTGCTCCGAGCCGGGCACGACCCGCTCCGACTCGGTGTGCGCTCGGTCGTCCGACGCTGCATCGCCCCGCGCCTGATCGGTCCGCGCTGCACCGGCCTGCACGGCCTCAGCCTGCGCTCCACCGGCCTGCGCTCCACAGGTCTGCGCTGCACCGGCCCGCCCTGCACCGGTCTGCGCTGCACCGGTCTGCGCTGCCTCGGTTCGCGCTGCCTCGGCCTGCGCCGGAGCTGCTGTTGCTGCCTCGGTCACCGTCTCGGTCCGCTCCGCAGCGGACCGCTCCGGTGCGACCCGACGCAGCCCGGTACGGCCCTCGGTCGCGCGGTGCGCGGCGGACACTGACGTCATCGCTGTTCCCCTGTGCCGCCGGCACCGCGCCCCGCGCGGCCGACCACACCGTCTGTCTTCCCCTGAGCCGGACCTGGTGTCCGGCGAGCCGAGCCCGGTCCCGGGCGCTCATCCGACTCAACGAGAAGAAGGAGCGTGGGTCACTACGCGTCGCCCACCGGTTGCGCTGTGCCGCGTCCGTGATCACCCCCGGTGCAGGGGCAGTCGCATTCGGGGTAAGCGGCCCCGCGACCATCGTGCTCGGTGTCCGGTCACGCATCGGCCTACCGCTGGTTCACACGCACACGCGCTTGTCAGGCACGTCGGTGCTCCGCAGTCGGACACCCAGGCCTCAGACCGATCGGGGGATCGTCAGAACGGTGCGGGGGTGTCGTCGTCGCCGTCGCGGGGTTCCGGGATCAAGGTTTCCCCTTCGCCGGCGGGGCGGGTGAACCTGCTCCGGACGTTGGGTATGTCGGTGCCGGTATCGGTGTCAAGTTTGATCACCCGCCGCTCCGCGACGCCCTCGGTGACCACGGTGTCCTCGGTGAAGACGCGGTAGTCCTTCGGGTACGTGGTCGACTGATACCCGTCCGGGCTGATCCAGGTCAGTCCACCGTCGGGGCGCACCAGGGCGTGCCAGCCGGTGACGTCTTTGAGCTTGTGGTGGCGTTGGCAGAGCCCGAAGAGGTTGTCGTCGACGGTGTGACCGTCCTTGTCCCAGTCCTGGTGATGATCGAGGTCGCGGATGCGGCGTTCGCAGTCCGGACCACGACAGGTGCCGTCGCGGCCGTGGACGTGGTCGTGCAGGTTCGCCGGTGGCCGGTAGGCGTTGCGTCCGTAGTCGAGCAACTGTCCGGTGGCGGGGTCGGTGACCAGCCGTTTCCAGTCACCACCGGCAGCCAGAGCGCGGGCGGTGGTCGCGGAGATGGGGCCGTGGCCGGTGATCTCCCCGGGCCGGCTACCGCCGAGCAGGGTGTCGAGGCCGACCACGACCTGAATCAACGGTTTACGCCCGATCGTGGCGTTGGGGTCGGGCTTACACGCGAGGACTTCGGCGACGGCGGTGGCGATGACGTCGGGGTCGACATCGTTCGGGCAGCTATCGGTGGCTGCGCCGGTCGGCGTCTCGGTCGCGCTGTTGGTCGTCGCCGCGGCCGTCTGTGCGGTACCGGGTCCGGCCGTGGTGTCGCTGCCGGAGGCTTCGCGGGAGGCCCCCGCGGCCCTGTTGGGGCGCGCTGGGTGCGTCGCTGGCGGTACACCAGTTGCAGTTCCAGTCCCGGTGCTCGTGGCCGCCGCGGCGTCTGCCGGGTGGCGGCTGTTGATCACGGTGCTCACCGCGGTCATCACCGAGGTCAGATCGGTGATCGTCACCGTGCCCTGCAACAACTCATGCGCCAGATCGCAGCGCCGCTGCGCCAGCGTCCGCGGATCCTCGCTGCCCAACGACCGGGCGAGACGATCCAGAGAGTTCCAGGAGGCTTCGGTCTGGGCCGCCGATCCGGACAACCACAGTGAGCCCATGCCGTTGTCCGTGCGGCTGATCGTCACTTCGCGGTCGTCGAACGCCCGCTGGTGGCGCTTGGCTGCTCCGTCGGGGTCGGCGCGGTGGATCGCGGTCCGCAGCCGGGCGCGGAGCCGGGTCTGGGTGATCGTGGAGGCGCCGGGCAGGATCGCGGCCTGCACCGCACGGGCGGCGGCGTCGTCGAGGACCTGGGTGGACTCGGCGATGGCCTCGGCGGCGCGTTCCCCGATCCGCCCGGCCTCCCACTCGGCGAGGGTCTCGGGCAGCACCCGGTAGAGGCGTTCGGCCATGCCGAGTTCGCCGCGGGCCTGGTCCTCGGTCAGATGGGTGGCGATCGCGACCTGCGACGGTAGCCAGCGGGCCACCGGTACCGGTGTCTTGCCGGTGGCGTCGGGGACGGGTGCGGTACTGCCCGGTGGGTGCCGTTCGACCAGGGCGCCGAGCAGGCGGGTGCGGACCGCACCGGCCCAGCGCTCCAGCTGCACCGCAGCCTCGACGGTCTTCAGCAACTCACGATCCGACAGCTCGCCGGGTACGGCGGCAGTGGCCTCGCAGAGCGCGGCGAGGGTCCCGCCGGGCGGCATGTGCCCGGCGAGTGCCTCTTCGACCGTTGTGTCGACCACGTGTTCGATTCTACCGGAGTATGCAGCCAGTTCTCCAGTAAAAGTTGCGGTCATTCGGCGCAGGGAGATGACCGTTGAACGGGGCAGGCGCGGACGATGACAGGCGGGGAGCGAGCAGGCCCGTAGGGCGGGAAGGTCTTCGTCGGCCGCAACCGGATCCCCGGTGACCTGCTCGTGCGCCGGCTCGTTTCCGACGAGCCCTGGGCAGCCCGGCATCCCGGTAATCACTTCAGAGCCCGTGCCCTTCCGCTTCCCCGCCCGGGGCTCCGGCACGCGGCGGAGGTCTCGCTCCGCTCGAATCCTGACCCGGGACCGTCGAGCCACGAGACCCTGTGCGAGCGGGGCGGGATGGCATCACCGGTACCGTGATCATCGGTTTGCCGGTGTTCGGTGCCATATCCGGCACCGAACACCGGCAGAACGCCGATCATGGAAGCAGGCGCCGCCCCAACCCCGTGCCACGAACGTGCCACGAAGCTCGCCTGGAAGCTGGGCAGAGCCCGAACGGGGCCTCTGCCGGCGAGCGGGAGGCCACACAAAAGAGGCCACGAGCTTGTACAAGAGCTGGTCGGAGGCCCGAAACGGGCCTCCGACCTGTGGAGCCGCCTAGGAGAGTCGAACTCCTGACCTACGCATTACGAGTGCGTCGCTCTAACCGACTGAGCTAAGGCGGCGTGGTGCGGACCCAGTGTAGCGATCGGCCCCGCCGATCCGACGAGGGGGATCAGCCCCCGAACGCGAAGCGTCCGGCCGGGGCCCAGGGGCCGCCGTCGTAGCGCCAGAGGGCCAGGCCGGTGACCGTCGTGGCCTGTGGCTCGAGGGCGGCCAGCTCGTCGTACAGCCTGCGGGCGGTGTCGGGGTCGACCTTGTTCTGCACCGTGACGTGCAGGTCGTTCTTGGTCGCGTCCTGCCGGGTGAGCCGGTCGGCCCGGCGGGCCGCGAGCGAACGGCGCAGAGCGAGCAGCTCCGGGCAGTCGATCCGCAGCGCGACCCCGCGGCCGAGCAGGCGCGGTCCGGTCACCGTCGCGGCGAGCGGGGGGCGCTCCGACGCGGCGGCGCGGACATCGGCGGTGACCGCGTCGGCGTCGTCGGCAGGCAGAGCGTGGAACAGCGTCAGGTGCGCGGCGAGGTGGTTGCGCTGGGGCGGGAAGTGCCGCTCGCGCAGGTCGTCGAGCCACCGTCGTACCGGCTCGTCGAGCACGCCGGTGAGGATCAGCGGCCGGTCGTCCACGGTGCTCAGCCGCGGTGCAGCGCGGTCATCATCGCCTCGACCGCGATCCGCGGCTTCACGTTCTGCTCGAGGGCGTCCCGGCAGGCCAGCACGGCCTCCAGCCGCCGCAGCGAGGACTCCGGGCCCCACTCGGCGGCCGCGGTGCGGATCTCGCGGTCCCGGTCCGGGTTGCTCAGCGGCACCTCGGCGCCCGAGGCGGCGACGATCGTGTCCCGGTAGAACCCGGCGAGGTCGACGAGTGCACGGTCCAGGGCGTCGCGCTGGGTCCGGGTCGCGCGGCTCTTCTGCCGTTTCTCCAGGTCCCGCTCCGCGGCCTTCGCCGACCGGGCCGCCGTCGCCGCACCCTTCCCGGTGCCGCCCGCGCCCATGGCGACGGCGAGCTCCTCCTTCTCCACGTCGTCGCGGGAGGACCGGATCTCCTCGGCCTCGGCTTCCGCGGAGCGGATCAGCGCGTCGGCGTGGGAGAACGCGTCGCCGAGCCGCCGCAGGTGCGTCGGGACGCCGAGAATCGTCTCGCGGCGCGAACGGGCCTGCGGGTCACGGGCGAGCCGCCGGGCGCGGCCGACGTGCCCGCCGCACACCGACGCCGCCCACTCGGCCTGCTCGGCCGGGATCCCGTCGCGCTCGCGCAGCACGCTCGCGACGGCCTCCACGGCGGGGCTGCGCAGGTGCACCGGGCGGCAGCGGGACCGGATGGTGACCGGCACGTCCTCCGGGTGGTCCGACGGCGCGCACAGCAGCCAGACCGTCTCCGGAGCGGGCTCCTCGATCGCCTTGAGCAGGGCGTTCGACGCGCCCTCGGTGAGCCGGTCGGCGTCGGAGATGATCACGATCTGCCACCGGCCGGTGGCCGGGCGCCGCGCCGCGAGCTGCACCAGGGCGCGCATCTCGTCGACCTTGATCGACAGACCCTCGGGGTTGATCTCGCGGACGTCGGAGTGGGTACCGGCCAGCGTCGTCCGGCAGGCACTGCACTCGCCGCAGCCGCCGTAGGGGCACTGCAGCGCCGCCGCGAACGCCCGTGCCGCGTTCGACCGACCCGCCCCGGGGGGCCCGGTGAACAGCCACGCGTGCGTCATCGCCGCCGGATCCGCGGCTGCCGCACCCAGCTCGGCGACGGCGGCGGGCTGGCCCACCACGTCGTCCCAGACGCTCACGGGATCTCCTCCACACGCACCGGACCGGTCGGCTCCACGGCGTCGGCCCCCGACATCAGGCGGTAGGCGATCGCGCCGACCGCGGCCGCCAGGATGCCACCACCGGCGAGCACGAACCGCGTCCCGTCGACGACGACCGCGGCGCCGCCGATCATGACGGTCCGGGTCGCGATCACCCCGACCACCACCGGGACCAGCGACATCGCACCCAGCAGGACCAGCCGCACCAGCGACTGGACGAACGCGTTCACCCGGCCGCGGACCTCGTCGGCGACCCGCGTCCCGATGATCGTCAGCCCGGTCAGGAACGCGACGCCGGCGAACCCACCGACCAGGACCACCGCGGCGATCGCCATGAACAGGTGCACGGCGACGGCGACGAGCACCAGCGCCAGCCCGGCCCCGACGATCGCGGCGCCGAACAGCCGCTGGTGCGGGAGCCGCTGCGCCAGCCGGGGCGCGGCGAGCATCCCGAGCGCGAGCCCGGCGAACACCGAGGCGAACAGCACCGAGTACGCCGCGTCGCCGCCACCGAGGCCGGACGCGTAGAGCTTCGCGGTGGCGATCACCGCGCCGCCCGCGGTGAACGCACCGACGATGCCGATCACCAGCCCGCGCACCAGCGGGGTGCCGGCGACGAACCGGAAGCCGTCGCGCAGCAGGAACAGCATCGACGGCGGGACCTCACGCCGGTCGGCGACCGCGGCCCGCCCGGACAGCTCGGGAATCCGCAGCGCCACCACCAGCGCCGACGCCAGGAAGACGAACGAGTTCAGGAACAGCGCGACGTGCACCGCGGCCGTGGGGTCGGCGGCGTCGAGCAGCGGGGCGGCCTTCGCGACCAGGGCGAACAGCCCGGCCCCGCCGACGACCGCGACACCGTAGGTGACGACCAGGCTCAGCTGCGCGGCCTGCTCCATCTGCTCCGGGCGGCGCAGCAGGTTCGGCACCGCCGCGTCCTTGGCCGGGATCCAGAACATCGTGCACAGCTCCAGCAGCAGCGTCACGACGAGCAGCCACCACAGCGAGTGGACGAACGGCACGGACGCCAGCAGCACGAACTTCGCCAGGTCGCAGACGATCATGACCCGGCGCCGGTCGAAGCGGTCCGCGAGCACCCCTGCCAGCGGCCCGCACAGCAGCGACGGCACCAGCTTGGTCGCGACGACCCCACCGAGCGCGAAGCTCTGCGCGGTGAAACCCGCCGTCGCGGTGAGGTGGGTGGCCAGCGAGGTGAGCGCCAGCAGCGACAGCCACTCGCCGGTCGAGGTCAGCGCGGTGACCGTCCACAGGCGGCGGAACGCGGGGATCGCCAGCACCGAGCCGCGCGGTGCAGGGGGAGCGTGCGACGGGATCGCCGGTCACCTCCTCACACTCGGCCCGGGGCCGGCCCGGTCCGGCTCAGGGTAGTGCGGGGCACCGACACCACCGACGGCACCGGCTGCGGACGAACGGGCTCAGAAGATCGAGATCAGGGTCTGGACGACGATCACCAGGTAGATCAGGACGAAGCAGAGCGCGAACACCCGGGCCCCGGTACGGCCACGGGTCAGCCGGGAGAACCCGACCAGCCCCGGTTCGAGGTCCACCGGCGGGCGCGCGGGCAGTGCGGGCACCCGGTAGGCGGCGTCTCCACCGGGGCGCGCCGGGCGGTCCGGGGCCCGGCGACGGTGTTCGGCTGCGGGCTCGGCGGCGGATCCGGACCCGGTTGCGGACCCGGCCGCCCGCGGGGCGGCACCGGACGCGGGCTCGGCTGCGGCCGGGTCGGCCTCGGTCGCGGTCTCGGCTGCGGGCGGGTTGGCCTCGGAGCTGGCGGCGGGGTCGGTCGCGGTCACCGGGCCGGGACGGCGTTGCACCGGCACCGCACGGCGGACGGGCCGCCCGGACGCGACCACCCGGCCTGCGTTCGCGGGCTCGGCGTCGCGGACGGGCCCCGGGTCGTGCGGGGGCGGGGGTGTGCGGACCGGCGGCGTGCGGACGGGGGTGGCCTCCGGCCCGGCCGATGCCGATGCCGATGCCGATGCCGATTCTGGGGGCCGGGCCGGCGCGTCCCCGGGCTCCCCGGAACCACCGGACCGCGGCGCGGGTACCGGGTCCCGGTCGGCGCCTGCGGCCTGCCGGGCGCGCCCGACGGGGGCGGAGCGGGCCGCCGGCCCGTCGACCGGAGTCCGGCCTTCGGGGCTACCGGGGTCGGTGCCGTCCTGCTCGGCCCGCCGCTCCGCGACCAGCCGGGCGACGCCCCAGCGCTCGCCGCCGGCGTCGGGCACCGGCGCGGGTCGGCGCCTACCCCTCCACCCCACGGCCATGTCCGCATGCTAGGTCGGCCGGCGCCCGTCCGCCCCGATCCGGCGGTCCGTGCCGCGCGTCGCTGCCCCGGACGGGTGACGCGCGGCCCTGATCAGGCCCGACGGCGGCCGGGTCAGCCGCCCGGCTGCGGCGCCGGGGCCGCCGGAGCAGGCGCACCGGCACCCGGCGGGGGCGGCGGAGCCGGGACGGTCCCGCTGCTGATCTGCAGGGTCACCTGCTCGCCCGGAAGCGCAGCGCCGCGCGGCTCCTGCCCGACGACCGTTCCCTTGGGCGCGAGGTTGTCCACCGTGCGCGTCCCGACCTTCCAGCCCTGGCCCTCCAGCTCGCCGCGGGCGTCGCCCTCGGACCGGCCGAGCACCTCCGGGACCTTGGACTCGGCGCCGCCCTCGAGGTAGCGCGGGTCCGTGGGCGGCAGCGGCGTCGGCGGCTTTCCGTCGAGCAGCGGCTTGACCGCACCGAACCAGGTGCGCGCCGGGGTCTTGCCACCGAAGATGTTGCCCTCACCGCAGGCGAACGGGGCACCGCCGCCGTCGCACAGCGGGCGGGGCGAGTCGGAGTTGTCGAACGTGATGACCGAGCCGGACATCTCCGGGACCGCGCCGACGAAGGCCGCCGACTTGTGCTGCTGGGTGGTACCGGTCTTGCCCGACATCGGCCGGTTCCAGCCGACGGCCTTGGCCGCGTTCGCCGACGTACCGATGGTGTCGTCGTGGCTCATGCCGGTGAGCAGCGTGTTCGCCAGCGCCGGGTCGACCGCCTGGTCGCACGGCTCCTCGGTGATCGGGACGTTCTTGCCCGTGGAGTCGGTGATCGAGTCGATCGGGGTCGGCGGGCACCAGCGGCCGCCCGAGGACAGCGTCGCGCCGACGTTCGCCAGCTCCAGCACCGACGTCGGCGTCACACCGAGGGTGAACGACGCCAGCCGCTGCTGCTTGATCACCTCGGCGATCGAGCGGTCGGTGCGCTCCCCGGTGTTCGGGTCGACGAACGGGGACTTGGCCAGCGACTTCATCCCCAGCCGCACCGACATGTCGACGACGTCCGGGACGCCGGTGAACTCCTCGAGCTTGATGAACCCGGTGTTCGGCGACTTCGCGAGCGCGTCGGTCAGGGTCATCGAGCCGGGGAAGTTGCCGGTGTTCTTGACCGGGATCGGGCGGCCGGCGCCGTCGACGTAGATCGGCGACGCGTAGCCCGACGGCGGGATCTGCATCTGGTAGTTGATGCCGAGCCCCTTCTCCAGCGCGGTGGCCGCGGTGAAGATCTTGTAGATGGAGCCGGCACCCAGGTTGACCGGCTGGTACGGCAGGCCGTAGCTGGTCTCGCCGCGGTCGGCGTCGAGGCCGAACGGGCGGCTGGCGCCCATCGCGAGCACCCGGTGCTTGTCCTTGCCCGGCTGGACCAGCGACATCGTGTTCGCGACGTTCGGGGTGTCCGGCGGGACCTCCTTGTCCAGGGAGGCCTTCACCTTCTCCATCGCGCCGCGGTCCAGCGTCGTGCGGATCGTGTACCCGCCGCGGTTGATCTGCTCGTCGGAGAAGCCCGCCTCGGTCAGGTACTGCACGACGTACTTGCAGAAGAAGCCGGTGTCGCCGGCGCCGATGCAGCCGTTCGGCACCCGGACCAGCGGGTTCACGATGCCGAGCGGCGCGGCCGTCGCCTGCTTGGCCTGCGCGTCGTCGATCATGCCCTGCTGGCGCATCTGGTCGATGACGACGTTGCGCCGGTCGGTCGCGGTCTTGGGGTGCTGGACCGGGTCGAACTGGGTGGTCGAGCGGACCATGCCGGCGAGCATCGCCGACTGCGGCACGGTCAGCTTGTCCGGCGTCGTGTTGAAGTACGTCCGGGCGGCCGCGGCGACGCCGTACGAGCCATTGCCCAGGAACACGATGTTGAGGTAGCGGTTGAGGATCTGGTCCTTGGACAGCTGGCGCTCCAGCTGCAGGGCGATCCGCGCCTCCTTGAGCTTGCGCGCCGGGGTCTGCTCGGTGGCCTTGAGCCGCTCGGCCTCGGTGCGGGCGTCGACGTAGAGCATGTAGTTCTTGACGTACTGCTGGGTCAGCGTCGACGCGCCCTGCTTCACGTCGCCCGACGCCGAGTTCGCGACGACCGCGCGCAGCGTGCCCTGCCAGTCCACACCCTGGTGCTCGTAGAACCGGCGGTCCTCGATCGCGAGGATCGCGGCCTTCATCGCGGGCGAGATCTGCTCGTTGGTGACCTGCGTCCGGTTCTGGTCGAACAGGTACGCGATCGGCTTGCCGCCGGAGTCGGTCAGCGTCGTCGTCAGCGGGGCGGGGTTGCTGACCAGGTCGACCGAGCTGGACGTGACGCTGTCCCCGGCCTCGTTCGACATGATGCCGAGGCCGCCGACCAGCGGGAACGCCATCCCGGCCGTGACCACACCCAGCAGGACACACAGTCCCGCGAGCACACCGATCGGGCGGAGCATGCGCCGGGGGAACCTCACGACGGCCAGCCTACGGCCCCGGTGTTCCGAACCCGTCAGGTGCGCGCCGCGTGGTTGCGTAGTTTTGCGACCTGCCCCGGACGGGTGACGCCTTCCAGGATCGACGGTGTCACGACGCGGACCCCGAACCGGTCCGCCCCGGCCCCGGAGGCACCCCGATGAGCATCGACCCGAGCAGCCCCGACTCGATCAACACCGAGCCGATCAACACCGAGCCGATCGGCACCGACTCGATCAGCACTGCGCCGAGCAGCACCGCGCACCCCGTCCCCGCCCGGCACGCGCCGGTCGTCCCGATCGGCTCCCGCCGCACCGGGGCGCCCCGGCTGCGCGCCGCCCGCCGCCGCCCGTCTGGCCCGGTCTGGAACTGGCGGATCGCGGCACGCTGCCGCACCACCGACGCCGAGGACCTGTTCGTCACCGGCTCCCGGCAGCGCGAGGCGAAGGAGTTCTGCGTGCGCTGCCCGGTCCGCACCGAGTGCCTCGCCCACGCCCTGGACAACGAGATCGACTCCGGCGTCTGGGGCGGGACGACCGAGCGGGAGCGGCGCGCCCTGTTGCGCCGCAGGCCCGGCGTCGGCGACTGGGCGCGGCTGCTCGGACGTGCCCGCAGCGAGCACTACGCCGGTGGTCACAAGGGTGCGTGATCATCGCCCGCTACGCTTCGGGGGGTGCGGACCACCGACCGGCTGTCGCTTCTCACCGACCTGTACCGGGAACACGCGGGCGACCTCGCGGCCGTGATCGCCCAGCAGCGGGCGTTCCTCGCCACGCACCCGGACGTCGTCCCGCAGCTCGACGACGTCGAGGCGGAGCTGACCTACCTGCTGCTGCGCCACCACCGGCCTGCGCAGGTCACCGAGGTCGGGACCTTCCACGGCTGGTCGACCACCTGGATGCTCTCCGCGTTGCGCGACAACGGGTACGGCGAGCTGCACTCGTTCGACAAGGTCGACCGTGCCCGCGGGTCGGTGCCGGCGGCGCTGGCGCGGGACCGCTGGGTGTTCCACCCCGGCGACCTGCGCGACACCGTCGGCGCCGTACCGGCGGGCACCGGCTACCTGTTCGTCGACGCCGACCACGGACGCAGCTTCGCCCGCTGGTACCTCGACGAGCTGTTCCCGCGGGTCGCGGCGGGCACCCCGGCCAGCGTGCACGACGTGTTCCACCTGCGGTGGGCACGGCCGTGGACCGAGGGCTCCCAGGTGCTGCGCCGGCTGCGCGAGCAGGACGTCACCTGGTTCACCGCCGCCCGGACCGCGGGCCGGGAGAACCTGCGCGCGCTCGACGCCGTGCGCGCCGAGCTGGGGATCACCGGGGCACGCGGCACCACGCGCAACCCGATGATCTTCTTCGACCTGCCCTGACCTGCCGTTCGACCGGCCTCAGCCGACGGTCGCGGCGGCGCCCGAGCGGGCCTCGCCGCCGAGCAGGTCGCCGACGTGCCGCAGCCCGTCGAGCTCGGCCAGGTCCTCGACGACGGCGGGCACCCGCACCACCGGCACCGACGGGTGCGCACCGGAGAACCGGGTGAGCAGCCGCTGCTCGCGCTCGGCCAGGTCGACTCGGTCGGCGTGCAGCCGCAGCACCGCCGCGGCGATCTGCGAGCCCGGCCCGCCGACCTGCTCGGCCGCCGCCCGTGCCCGGGCCGCCGACACCGGCGCCAGCACCGGATGGGTCCGGTTGAGGATCAGCCCGGCCAGCGGCATCTCCTCCGACGACAGCCGGTCGGTGAAGTACGCGGCCTCGCGCAGCGCGTCCGGCTCCGGCGCGGCGACGACGAGGAACGCCGTGCCCGGTGAGCGCAGCAGGGCGTAGGTCTTCTCCGCCCGCTCGGCGAACCCGCCGAACAGCGTGTCGAAGGCCTGCACGAACGCCGACGCGTCCTGCAGCATCTGCCCGCCGATGATCGTCCCGACGGTCTTGGCGAACAGCCCGAACCCGGCGCCGACGATCTTGCGCAGACCCTTGCCGCCCGCCCGGGCCGGGGAGGCGAGCAGCCGGATCATCCGGCCGTCGAGGAAGCGGGACATGCGCTGCGGGGCGTCGAGGAAGTCCAGCGCCGACCGCGACGGCGGGGTGTCGACGACGACGAGGTCCCAGGTCCCGGCCGCGACGAGCTGGCCGAGCTTCTCCATGGCCATGTACTCGTGCGTTCCGGAGAACGACGTCGAGATCGTCTGGTAGAAGGGGTTCTCGATGATCTTGCGGGCGCGGTCCTCGGGGGCGTGGCCGTGCACCATCTCGTCGAAGGTGCGGCGCATGTCCAGCATCATCGCCGAGAGCTCGCCGTCGGCGTCGGCCACCGGCGCGGGGTCGTTGGACAGCTCGTCGAGGCCGAGGGCCTGGGCCAGGCGCTTGGCCGGGTCGATCGTCAGCACCACGGCCTGCCTGCCGCGCTCGGCGGCGCGCAGCGCGATCGCCGCGGACGTCGTCGTCTTCCCGACGCCGCCGGAGCCGCAGCACACGATGACCCGGGTCTGCGGGTCGTCGATCAGGGCGTCGACGTCGAGCGTCGGGGGCGGGGTGCCCTTCTTGCCGGTCTCCGGGCTCATCGCCGTCCCTCCACGTGCACACCCTGCTCGGTCATGATCTCGGCGAGCTCGTAGAGCGTCCCCAGGTCGACGCCGCCGAGCAGCGCCGGCAGCGTCACCCGGGGCAGCGGCGGATCGGGTTCGGTGTCGAGCCGGGTCAGCGCCTCGGTCTCCGACGCGACGGCGACGGCGTGCTCCACGGTCTCCTCGACCAGGCCGTCGATCTCGGCCTCGTCCAGCTCGATGCCCGCGCTCTGCAGGCCGTGCCGGATCCGGTTCGCGTCGACCCGGCCGCCCGCGGCGGCGGTCACCGAGCGGTCCGGCAGCCACTGCTCGCGCATCCGGTTCACCACGACCGTGCCGAGCGGGATCCGCGCGGCCTCCAGCTCGTCGACGGCGTCGAGGGTCTCGGTGACCGGCAGGTCCGACAGCAGGGTGACCAGGTGGACCGCGGTCTCCGGGGAGTGGATCAACTTGTCGACGCCCTTGGCCTGGGAGTGGATCGGGCCGACCTTCGCCAGGTCGGCCATCGCCTTGGTGACGTCGAGGAAGGTGACCAGGCGCCCGGTCGGCGGGGCGTCGACGACGACGGCGTCGTAGGTGGGGCGCCCGTCGGGGTCGGTGCGGGCGACGCACTCCTTGGCCTTGCCGGTGAGCAGCACGTCGCGCAGACCCGGGGCCAGCGTCGTCGCGAACTCGATGGCGCCCATCCGGCGCAGCGTCCGCCCGGCCATGCCGAACTTGTAGAACATCTCGAAGTACTCGAGCAGCGCGGCCTCGGTGTCGATGGCCAGGGCACGGACCTCGCCGCCGTCCGGAGCGACGGCGATCCGGCGCTCCTCGTAGGGCAGCGGGGCGGTGTCGAAGACCTGGGCGATGCCCTGGCGGCCCTCGACCTCGATCAGCAGCACCCGCTTGCCGCCGGTGGCCAGCGCGAGCGCGAGGGCGGCGGCGACCGTCGTCTTGCCGGTCCCGCCCTTCCCCGACACCACGTGCAGGCGGGCCTGCGCGAGCTCGGCGGGCCAGGTGGCGGGATCGGCGGCGGCGTCGGGCGCACTCGTCGTCACGGGGGCAGCGTACGGAGATCGCACGCCGTCGGCCTCCCGACGAGCCCGGACGAGGTGCGGCCCACACGTGTCCCGCCGCCGACCGCTAGGGTCGCGACCATGAGCTCTCCGGTCGTGAAGTGGGAATACCTGACCGCCCCGCTGCTGATCCACAACACCAAGGCGATCCTGGACAACTTCGGCCAGGAGGGCTGGGAGCTGGTCACCGTCACCGCCGGTGCCAGCCCCGAGCAGCTCGTCGCCTACTTCAAGCGCCCGGTCCAGTCGTGAGCGCGCGCGCCCGCCTGCAGGAGCTGGGGATCACCCTTCCCGAGGTCGCGACGCCGGCCGGCTCCTACATCCCGGCGCGCCGCACCGGCGACCTCGTCTTCACCGCGGGCCAGGTCCCGTTCGTCGACGGGAAGGTCGCCGCGACCGGCAAGGTCGGCGCCGGTGTCACCCCGGAGCAGGCCTACGACCTGGCCCGGATCTGCACGCTGAACGCGCTCGCCGCCGTCGACGGCCTGGTCGGGCTCGACGCCGTCACCGGTGTGGTGAAGGTGGTCGGCTTCGTCGCGTCGGACCCGTCGTTCACCGGGCAGCCGGGCGTCGTCAACGGGGCCTCCGACCTGCTGGGCGAGATCTTCGGCGACGCGGGGCGGCACGCCCGCTCCGCCGTCGGCGTCGCGGTGCTGCCGCTGGACGTCCCGGTCGAGGTGGAGCTGGTCGTCGAGGTGCGGTAGCACCCAGGTCGTCCGCCCAGCGCGGTAGCACCCAGGTCGTCCGCCCAGCGCGGTAGCACCCGGATCGTCCGCCCGGCGCGGTCGTACCTACCCGGTTTCTCGGTCCCGTACGGCGGCGCGGATCTCCTCGACGATCTGCTGCAGGTGCAGGGCACGGCGGGCGTCGACAGCGGTGAGCGGCTCACCGGTGTCGATCGCGGTCGCGAGCTCGCCGAGCAGCGTGCCGTAGCAGGCCGCGGCGTCGGCGGGGCGCGTGTCGAGCAGGTGCCGACCGGCGCCGCCTGCGACGGCGACCTCGAAGTCGGTCGGGTCCACCGGGATCCGCAGCGACAGCATCATCGAGCTGTGCGCGCCGCCGCTGTGCGACAACCCGATCCGCCACAGGTCCGGCTCGTCGAGCCGGGCCTGGTCGACGCCGGTCACCGGGCCCAGTGCGGCGTCGAGCAGGTCGATCACGTGCGGGCCGACGTCGAGCAGCGCGCCGTGCTCGGCCCGCCACGACGACGTCGCGAACGGCCCGCCGAGCAGCGCCCCGGACAGCCAGCGCGCCGCCGCGACCGTGTCCGGCCCGTGCGGGCCGGCCGGCACGGCGTCGAGCCAGGCCCGGATCGCCGGGTCGAACCGCAGGGTCAGCATCGTCGCCGAGTACCACCCGGCGTCGTCGATCGCGGCGGCTGCCCGCTCCGCCGCCACCAGGTCCGCGGCCAGCGGCTTCTCCAGCACCAGGTGCTTCCCGGCGGCCGCGGCGCGGAGCACGAGCTCACCCTGGACCTGCGGCGGGACGGCGAACGCGACGGTGTCGCAGGCGTCGAGCAGGTCGTCGAACGAGTCGTGCACCGGCCCGCCGGACACCGCCGCGACCTCGGCCGCCGCCTCCGGGCGCCGGGCCCAGACACCCGCCGCGCTCCACTGCGGGTGTGCGGCGATCGCGGGCGCGTGCACGGTGCGCGCCCACGGGCCCGCGCCGACCAGTCCGATCCTCATGCGGGCATTCTCACTCGCCGGTGCACCGGTGCGATGTCCTAGGGTCCGGCACATGACAGCTCCTCCGCCGCAGACGCCGGTCGAGCCGCGACCCGCCGCCACCGTGCTGCTGGTCCGCGACGAGCCCGGCTCCGGTGACCTGCAGGTCTTCCTCCAGCGCCGCGTCGCCGGGATGGCGTTCGCCGGCGGCATGACGGTGTTCCCCGGTGGTGGTGTCGCCCGCGACGACACCCCGGACCCCGACCGCTGGACCGGGCCGGACCCGGAACGGTTCGGTGCCCGTCTCGGTCTCGACGCCGAGCCCGCGGCCGCCGTCGTGACCGCCGCGGTGCGCGAGACGTTCGAGGAGAGCGGGGTGCTGCTCGCCGCCACCGACGGCGACGCCCCCGGCCCGGTCGGCCACCTCGCCGACGACCGCGCCCAGCTGGTGGACCACCGGGTCTCGCTGCCGTGGCTGCTCGCCGAGCACGACCTGCAGCTGCGCGCGGACCTGCTGGTGCCGTGGTCGCGCTGGATCACCCCGCAGGGGCAGCCGAAGCGCTACGACACCGCGTTCCTCGTCGCACGGGTTCCCGAGGGCCAGGACGCCGACGACCACACCAGCGAGGCCGTCGAGGCCCGCTGGTGGCGCCCCGCCGATGCGCTCGCCGCCTACGAGACCGGGGACGTGAAGCTGATGCCGCCGACCCTGCGCACGCTGCAGGAGCTCGCGGAGCACAACGACACCGCGGCCGTCCTCGACGCCGCCGAGAGCCGGGACATCTCGCCGATCACCCCCGAGGTGCGCCGCGAGGGGAAGGTCGTGACGATCACGCTGCCCGGCGACCCGACCTGGCGCTTCACCGAGGCCGGCCGGTGACCCACCCGCTCTACGGTGAGCTGCGCCCGGCCCACCCGCTGGCGTCGGTCCTGCTGCAGGACAACCCCGGCCCGATGACCCTCGACGGCACCAACACCTGGGTGCTGGCCGCGCCCGGTGCGGCCGACGTGGTCGTCGTCGACCCGGGTGAGGACGACGGCACCCACCTCGAGACGCTCGCCGGCGGCCGGACCGTGGCCGCGGTCGTGCTCACCCACCGTCACCACGATCACGCGGGCGGGATCGACCGGTTCACCGAGCTGACCGGCGCCCCGGTGTACGCCGCCGACCCGGACCTGGTGTGCGGCACGGCCCCGCTGACCGACGGGGAGACGATCTGCGCGGCCGGGGTGGAGCTGACCGTGCTCGCCACCCCGGGACACACCTCGGACTCGGTGTCACTGCTGGTCACCGCACCGGGGGTGGACGGGGCCGCGCTGCTGGCCGGGGACACGATCCTCGGCCGCGGCACCACGGTGATCGCCCACCCGGACGGGGCACTGGGTCCGTACCTGACCTCGCTGCGCCGGATCGCCGAGCTGCCTGCCGGGACGCCGGTGCTGCCCGGGCACGGACCGGAGCTGCCCGACGCCGCCGCGGTCGCGACCCGGTACCTCACCCACCGTGAGCAGCGCCTGGACCAGGTTCGGGCCGCACTGGAGCAGCTGGGCCCGGACGCGACGGCCCGCCGGGTGGTCGAGGTGGTCTACGCCGACGTCGACGAGTCGCTGTGGGACGCCGCGGAGCTGTCGGTGCGCGCGCAGCTGGATCACCTGCGCGGCTGAGCGCTCACGGCGCGGGCGGGGCCCCCGCGGCGTCGTCGTGGGCCTCGATCCACTCCTCGCGGAACCGGCGCACGAACTCCTCCAGCGCCGCGTGCCGCCGCTCGCCCAGCTCGCGGCCGGCCGCGGTGACCAGCTCCCCGCGCAGCCGCAGCAGCTTCTCGTGGAAGTGCGCGACGACGGAGCCGGTCGGCCCGGAGCGGTAGCCGTCGGTGCGCACCGACGCGGCCGGGTCCCACAGCGGCTCGCCGATCGCGCCGCCGTAGGCGAAGGCGCGGGCGATCCCGGTGGCGCCCATGGCGTCCAGCATGTCGGCGTCGTGCAGGCAGGCGGCGATCCGGGCCGCGTCGCCCTCCGGAACAGTGGCGGCGGGGTCCGCGGAGAACGAGTACCGGCCGGTGGCCTCGACCGCGTCCAGCACGGCCTCGTGCACGGCGGGGTCGATCCCGGCCCGGTCCAGCACCGCGGCCGCGGCGGCGCGGACCTCGGCCGGGGCGACGACGACGCCGGTGCGGGCCTCGGCGGCGCGGTGCAGGTCGTGCACGTAGGCGGCGACCGTGGCGGCGTAGCCGTCCAGGCCCTCCCGTGACGCGAGCCGCCCGGTCAGTCCGGCGACCCGGTCGAGGTGCCCGAGGTCGTGCGCGACGTCGGCCCCGGCCATCTCGGCGGCGACGACCGCACGCAGCTCGCCCAGGTCCGCGGCACTGCGCTTCACGCCATCGCCTCCCGTGCCGATGCGGCGCGGGCGACCCCGTGCCTGCGGATCCACAGCAGCACCGCGACCAGCGCACCCAGCCCGCCGCCGACGGCGTAGCCCGCGGGCCCGAGCCGGTCCACGCACACCCCGGCCAGCGACTGCCCACCGGAGACCCCCAGCACCGCCGCGGTCACCACCCAGTTGAACGCCTCGGTCGCCGCCGACGCGGGCGCGGTCAGCTCCACACCCAGCGAGTGCGCCGTGGTCTGCGGGGTGATCAGCGCCCCGGCCAGGATCATGACCAGCCCGAGCCACACCAGCGACCCGGACGGCGACACCAGACCCATCACCGCGACGAGCACGCCGAACCCGCCGAGCAGCACCGGCATCCGCAGGTGCAGTGCCCGCGGCCACGGCCGCATCCCGTAACCGATCCCGGCGAGCACGGACACGACCGACCACGCCGACAGCAGCACGCCACCCGCGGCCGGGGCCCCCGCATGCGCCGACGCGGCCAGCACCCCGACCTCCGCGGTGCCCGCGACCAGCCCGAACCCGAACGACGCCAGCGCCACCGTCTGCAGCCCGGGCCGCCGGATCACCCCGAGAAGCGCGTCCCCCGACGGCGTCCGCGGCCCGGCCGCGCGTGCGGTGCGGATCCGCGCCGACCGGCGCCGTACGGCGGGGGTGAGCGCGAACCAGACCGTCCCGCCGGCGTCGAGCACGGCGGCGACGACGAGTGCGGTGCCGGGCCACGGCGTCGTCGTCACCAGGATCGCGGCGAGCGCGGGCCCGAGGATGAAGAACGTCTCGAGGCTGATCGCCTCGTAGGTCAGCGCCGCCTCGAGCCGCCGTCCCGCGGGCACCAGCTCCGACCACAACGCCCGCGACGCGCCCTCCAGCGCCGGGCCGGCCGCACCGGTCCCGAACGCGACCACGGCGAGTACCGCGAGCGGCGCCCGAGCCTCGATCGCGACGACCAGACCGGCCGCGAGCAGCAGGTACACCGCCGCGATCAGCAGCAGCGGGCGGGTCGGGCCGAGCCGGTCGAGCAGCCGGCCCTGGGCGACCATGCCGGTCGCGACGCCGACCAGCGCGGCCGCGGAGACCGCACCGGCGACGGCGTAGGACCCGTGGGCCTCGCGGACGTAGAGCAGCACCGCGAGGCTGTACATCGCGATGGGCAGCCGCCCGAGCGCCGACGCGCACACCGGCGCGGCGGCGCCGGGTGCGGACAGGGCGGCCCGGTAGTCGGAGAACGTGGCGCCCATGCTCCCAGCATCACATGTTCTGGTACGTGCGTACCAGAGAGTTTCCGTCCCCCCGGGACGCCAGGGGCACGGGGAAGATCAGCGCGCGCGGCGCGCGGTACCGATCAACGCGCGCGACGCGCGGTACCGATCAACGCGCGCGACGCGCGGTGCCGATTCAGCGCGCGCGACGCGCGAGACGCTCGGGCTCCAGGATCAGCACGCTCTTGCCCTCGAGCCGCAGCCAGCCACGGTGCGCGAAGTCGGCGAGCGCCTTGTTCACGGTCTCCCGGGAGGCGCCGACGAGCTGGGCGATCTCCTCCTGGGTGAGGTCGTGGGTGACCCGCAGCAGGCCGGACTCCTGGGAGCCGAACTGGCGCGCGAGCTGCAGCAGCGACTTCGCGACACGACCGGGCACGTCGGTGAAGATCAGGTCCGCGAGCATGTTGTTGGTGCGGCGCAGGCGGCGGGCCAGCACGCGCAGCAGCTGCTCGGCGATCTCCGGGCGCTTGCCGATCCACTCGCGCAGCGCGGCGCGGTCCATCGTGTAGCAGCGCACCTCGGTCACCGCGGTCGCCGACGACGTACGCGGGCCCGGGTCGAAGATCGACAGCTCGCCGAACATGTCGGAGGGCCCCGCCACCATCAGCAGGTTCTCCCGGCCGTCCGGGGACTTGCGGCCGAGCTTCACCTTGCCGCCGGCAACGATGTAGAGGCGGTCACCGGGCTCACCCTCGGAGAAGATGACCTGCCCACGCGAGAACTCGGTGGCCTCGAGCGCTTCGGTCAGCGCCTCCGCCGCCTGGGGTTCCACGCCCTGGAAGATCCCCGCCCGGATCAGAACCTCGTCCACTGCAATGCTCCTCGCTCACCGGCCGCTTCGGCCACGGCAGGTCGTCGGCGCGCCAGTGTAGAGGCCTTCACCACACACGTGCGCAGCACACGACCCGATCGGCTTCCGCCGATCGGGTCGTCATTGTCCGCCAGGGGCACCCGTAAGCACCCATGACGATCTTGTCAGGCAGACGGAACCTGGCTCCGTCGGGTACCCCGGCGCCGACGGTTCCGCAGGCGGAACAGCTCCAGCGCGCGACTGGTACCGGAGCGGAACAGCGCGCGCACCTCGTCCGGGCGGGGCTGTTCCAGCATCTCGTCCAGCTCGTCCTGCCGCACGGTGGACTCACGGAGCCGGGACTCCACACGCTCCATACCGAGCGCGAAGAACATCACCAGCAGCGGGACGAGGACGCTCAACCAGGCAGTCATGGCAGACCTGATCCTCTCGCACCCGTCCGCGTGCCGGGCGACCGGGGGTCGGCGCGCCACCGACCTGTGACCCGTTCGTGACCCCGGTCCGGTAATGATCATGCGGCAGTCGGCCGGGAGGCCCGTGGCACGCCGGGGCCGTCGCGTTCCCACCGGTGCCCATCCCGTCGGCGCCGATCCTGTCGGTGCCCATCCTGTCGGGGCCCACCCGTACGCTCGGTGACGTGAGCACCTCCGTCCGGCGGCCGTCCCGGCGCGCCGCGGCCGGGCTCGCCGCGCGGGTGCAGGCCGGGGAGTCCCCGATCGGGCGCGCGCGGCGGGTGAACCGGATCCTGCGCGCGCTGGCCGAGGCGTACCCGCACGTGTACTGCGAGCTGGACTTCACCACTCCGATCGACCTCGCCGTCGCGACGATCCTGTCCGCGCAGTGCACCGACGTGCGCGTCAACCAGGTCACCCCGGCGCTGTTCGCGCGCTACCCCACCGCCGCGGACTACGCCGCCGCCGACCGGACCGAGCTCGAGGAGATGATCCGGCCGACCGGCTTCTACCGGAACAAGGCGTCGTCGCTGATGGGGCTGGGGGCGGCCGTCGTCGAGAAGTACGGCGGGGAGCTGCCCGCGCGGCTCGAGGACCTGGTGAAGCTGCCCGGCATCGGCCGCAAGACCGCGAACGTCATCCTCGGCAACGCCTTCGACGTCCCCGGCATCACCGTCGACACCCACTTCGGCCGGCTCGTCCGCCGCTGGGGCTGGACGACCGAGGAGGACCCGGTCAAGGTCGAACACGCCGTCGGGGCGCTGGTCCCGCGGCGCGACTGGACGACCGTGTCGCACGAGGTGATCTTCCACGGGCGCCGGGTCTGCCACTCCCGCAAGCCCGCCTGCGGCGCGTGCACCCTGGCCGTGGACTGCCCGTCCTACGGGCTGGGGCCGACCGACCCGGCGGAGGCCGCCGCGCTGGTCAAGGGCCCGGAGCGCGACCACCTGCTCGAGCTCGCCGGTATCACCCCGGACGGCGCCACCACGGACGCCGCACGGTGAGCCGGACCGGCGCCCGCCGCTCCGAGATCGTCTCGACGGCCGTCGTGGCCGTGCTCGTCGCGATCGCGGTGTGGGCGCTGTGGCCTGCCTCCTCCGAGCAGTCAGGGCCCGCACCGGCCCGCTCCGGGAGCCCGCCTGCCGCGGCCGCCCCGGACTCCGACCCCGCCGCCGCGGACCCGGCCGCGCTCGCCGCCGCCCGGGACGCGGCCGCCCTCGCCCCCTGCCCGGGCCCCACCGGCGCCCCGGCGGCCGGGCCGCTGGCCGGGGTGACCGTTCCCTGCCTGGGGCACGACGGCACCGTCGACGTCGGGCGCGCCGTGGCCGGACGGCCGGTGCTGGTCAACGTGTGGGCGTCGTGGTGCGCTCCCTGCCGTGCCGAGCTGCCCGCGCTCGCCGCCTACGCCGCCCGCCCCGGCGCGGTCGAGGTCCTCACCGTCGACGTGCAGGACGACCCGGTCGCGGCGCTCACCCTGGCCCGTGACCTGGGAATCCGGCTGCCCGCCGTGGCCGACGCGGGCGGCGGGCTGCGCAGCGCGCTGCGGGTCCCACCGGCCCTTCCTGCCAGCTACGTCGTGCGCGCCGACGGGTCGGTCGCCCCGGTCCTCCCGCCGGTCCCGTTCCGCGACGCCGACGCCGTCGCCGCCGCGGTGGAGCGCCTGACGTGAACGTCCCCGACCCGGTGACCGTGCCGCACACCCTCGCCCCGCTGGTCGACGGCGTCCGCGACCTGGACCTGTCCTGGTTCCCGGCCCGCCGCGACCCGGGCGCACGCGCTGCCGAGGCCCGCCGGGCCGCGGTGCTGATGCTGTTCTCCGACGACGGCCCGGAGCCGACCGTCCTGCTCACCGAGCGGGCGCCGACCCTGCGCGCCCACGCCGGTCAGGTCGCCTTCCCCGGTGGCGCTCTCGACCCCGGCGACGACGGCCCGGTCGGTGCCGCACTGCGCGAGGCCCGGGAGGAGACCGGGCTGGACCCGGCGGGGGTGCGGCCGCTCGCCGTCCTGCCGGAGCTGTTCATTCCCCCGACCGGGTTCCTCGTGACCCCGGTGCTGGCCTGGTGGGCCGAGCCGTGCGCGGTCCGCGCCGTCGACACCGGGGAGACCGCCCGGGTGCTGCGGGTACCGATCTCGCAGCTCACCGACCCCGCGAACCGGTTCACCGTGCGGGGTCCGCGCGGGCACACCGGCCCGGCGTTCCGGACCTCGGGGCTGGTGATCTGGGGATTCACCGGGGGCATATTGTCCGCTCTGCTGCACCGGTCCGGCTGGGAGCGTCCGTGGGACGCCACCCGGGTCGAGGAGCTCGATCGGGCCTGGTCCCGGGCCCGGGACGGCGGCACCGACCGGACCGGCACCGTTGCCGGCGACCACGACACCGGCCCCCGGACCGACGGCGAGGAGAGCGCGTGACCGACCCGCACGACCGGATCGAGGTGCCGGTGTGGATCTGAGCTGGGTCGACGTCGTCGTCGTGCTCCTCGCTCTGCTGGCGGCCGCGTCCGGCTGGCGGCACGGGGTGGCGGTCGCGGTGCTGTCGTTCCTCGGCGTGCTCACCGGGGCGGTGCTCGGGCTGCGGCTCGCGCCGCTGCTGGCCGCGCAGGTGGAGTCGCAGCAGGCCAAGATCCTGCTCGGGATCGGCGCGGTCGTGCTGCTCGTCGCGCTCGGCGAGGCCACCGGTGTCTACCTCGGCCGGTTCGTCCGCGACCGGATCCGCGGCGAGCGCACGCTCAAGGTCGACTCCGCACTCGGTGCCGGGGTGCAGGCCGTCGCGGTCGTCGTCGCCGCGTGGCTGATCGCGCTGCCGCTGGCCTCGACGAACCTGACCGGACTGACCAGCGGGCTGCGGGACTCCCGCGTGCTGTCCTCGGTCGACGGCGTCATGCCCGACTCGGCGCGCCGGCTGCCCGCCGAGCTGCGCCAGATCCTCGACGACTCCGGCTTCCCGGACGTCGTCTCACCGTTCTCCCGGACCCCGGTCGCCGCGGTCGGGCCACCGGACTCCGCGCTCGCGCGCTCGCCGATCGTCTCCGAGGTCCAGGACCGGGTGCTGAAGATCCGCGGGCGGGCGCCGTCCTGCCGCCGCGCGCTGGAGGGCACCGGGTTCGTCGTCGCGCCGCAGAAGGTCATGACCAACGCGCACGTCGTCGCCGGTACCTCGAGCACCTCGGTCGAGGCGACCACGTCGAGCGGGCGTACCCGCATGCTCGACGCGACAGTCGTGTTCTACGACCCCGAGGTCGACGTCGCCGTGCTGGACGTGCCGGACCTGGACAAGGAGCCGCTGCCGTTCAGCCCGGACCCGGCCCGCGTCGGCGACGACACGATCATCCTCGGCTACCCGCTGGACGGGCCGTACACGATCACCCCGGGCAAGATCCGCGAGCGGATCCGTCTGCGTGGCCCGGACATCTACGAACAGGGCAGCGTCGTGCGCGACGTCTACACCGTGCGCGCCGTCGTCCGCTCGGGGAACTCCGGCGGCCCGATGATCACCCCGGACGGGAAGGTCGTCGGCGTGGTCTTCGGCGCGGCGCTCGACGACTCCGAGACCGGCTTCGTGCTCACCGCCGAGCAGGTCGCGCAGGCTCTGAACGCCGCCGCCTCGGGCGGCTCGCAGGCCGCCGACACCGGGGAGTGCGCGTCCTGACCGCCTGAGCACGGTTCTCAGCATCCGGGAGCGATTGGCCGGATGGTGAGAACGATGCTTAGCGTAGGTACATGACCTCCGCGCCCGACGTCACCCGGAGCCGCCGCCGCTGGCTGGTCCTCGGCGTCGGCGTGCTCGCCCAGACCGCGGCCTGCTCGTTCGTCTACGGCCTGCCGTTCCTGGTCCCGCTGCTGCGCGACCAGGGCGGGCTCTCGCTGGCCCGGGTCGGCACCTACGTCGGCGCGCCGACCACCGGCCTGCTGCTCACACTGATCGCCTGGGGTGCGGCCGCCGACCGGTCCGGCGAGCGACGGGTGATCGCCGCAGGGCTGGTGGCCTGTGCGGCCGCCGTGGGGCTCGCCGCGCTGTTCCCGGGACCCGCGACGCTGGTGTTCCTGCTGCTCGGCGGGGCCGGTGCCGCGTCGGTGTTCGCCGCCAGCGGCCGGATGGTGATGGGCTGGTTCTCCGTGCGCGAGCGCGGCACCGCGATGGGCATCCGGCAGACCGCGCAGCCGCTGGGTGTCGCGCTGGCCGGGCTGACGCTGCCTGCGCTGGGTGTCGCCGCCGGGCCGTGGACGGCGCTGCTGCTGCCCGCTGCGCTGTGCCTGGTCGCGGCCGTGCTGGTGCTGCTGCTGGCCCCGGACCCGCCCCGCAGGGAACGCCCGGCCGGCTCGGCGCCGGTGCGGTCGCCGTACCGGACACCGACGCTGTGGCGGGTGCACGCGGCGTCGGCGCTGCTGGTGGTGCCGCAGTTCGCGGTGTCGGCGTTCGGCACCGAGTACCTGGTCCGCCAGCAGCACTGGGCTCCCGCAGCGGCCGGCGCGTTCGTCGCCGCCGGTCAGGTCGCGGGCGCGTTCGGGCGGATCGGGTCCGGCTGGTGGTCCGACCGGGTCGGCTCGCGGTTGCGGCCGATGCGCCAGGTGGCGGTGGGCGCGACGGTGGTGCTGCTGCTGTTCGCGCTCGGCGACGCGGTGGCGCCCTGGCTGGCCGTGACGATGCTGGCGGTCGGCGCGGTGGTCACCGTCGCCGACAACGGGCTGGCCTTCACCAGCACCGCCGAGCTGGCCGGGGTGTCCTGGTCCGGGCGGGCCCTCGGCGTCCAGAACACCGGGCAGAACGCGATCGCCTCGGCGGTCCCGGTCGTGCTCGGCGCCCTGGTGGGCGCGACCGGCTACGGCCTGGGCTTCGCCGTGGCCGCGCTGGCTCCGCTCGTCGCGACGGCGGTGACGCCGGTGCGCGACGAGCCGGCCGCGCGGGCCGAGGCGGCGGCGAACCGCTGACCCCGGCCCGTGCGGGCTCAGCGGGTGATCGTCTGCTCGCGGCCCGGGCCGACGCCGATCGCGGACACCGGTGCACCGGTCAGCTCCTCGATCCGCTCCACGTAGGCGCGGGCGTTGGCGGGCAGGTCGGTCCAGCTGCGGGCCGAGGAGAGGTCCTCGATCCAGCCGGGCATCTCCTCGTACACCGGGACCGCGTGGTGGAAGCCGGTCTGGGTCATCGGCATCTCGTCGATGCGGTGGCCGTCGACCTCGTAGCCGACGCAGATCGGCACGGTCTCCAGCCCGGACAGCACGTCGAGCTTGGTCAGGAAGAAGTCGGTGATGCCGTTGACGCGGGCGGCGTAGCGCCCGATGACGGCGTCGAACCAGCCGCAGCGGCGGTCCCGGCCGGTGTTCACGCCGACCTCGCCGCCGGTCTTGCGGAGGAACTCGCCCATCTCGTCGTGCAGCTCGGTCGGGAACGGGCCGGACCCCACGCGCGTCGTGTAGGCCTTGAGGATCCCGATCACCCGGTCGATCCGGTTCGGCCCGATGCCCGAGCCGACGGCGGCGCCGCCCGCGGTCGGGTTCGAGCTGGTCACGAACGGGTAGGTGCCGTGGTCGACGTCGAGCAGGGTGCCCTGCGAGCCCTCCAGCAGCAGCGTCTCGCCGCGCTCGAGCGCCTGGTTGAGCAGCAGCCGGGTGTCGACGATCTTGTCGGCGAACTCCTTCGACTGCTCCAGCACGGTGTCGACGACCTCGTGGAAGTCGAGCGCGCGCCGGTTGTAGACCTTCACCAGGATCTGGTTCTTCAGCTCGAGGGCGGCCTCCACCTTCTGGTGCAGGATCTTCTCGTCGAGCAGGTCCGCGGCACGCACGCCGACCCGGGCGACCTTGTCCTGGTACGCCGGGCCGATCCCGCGGCCGGTGGTGCCGATCTTGGCCTTGCCGAGGTAGCGCTCGGTGACCCGGTCGATCGCCACGTGGTACGGCATGATCAGGTGCGAGTCGGCGGAGATCAGCAGGCCGGAGGTGTCGACGCCGCGCTTCTCCAGCCCGGCCTTCTCCTCGATCAGCGCCTCGGGGTTCACGACGACCCCGTTGCCGATCACGTTCTTCACGCCCGGCGAGAGGATGCCCGAGGGGATGAGCTTCAGCGCGAAGTCGCGCCCGTCCGGCGTGACGACGGTGTGCCCGGCGTTGTTGCCGCCCTGGTAGCGGACGACCCAGCCGAACTCGCCGCCCAGCAGGTCGGTCGCCTTGCCCTTGCCCTCGTCGCCCCACTGGGCGCCGATCAACACGATTGCGGGCATGTAAGAGACTCCAGTTCACACACGCACGTCACGGCCGCGGATCCGGGCGTGCCATCCGGTTCCGCGGCGGGGAGGGTACTCGATCCGTGGTCTCGACCGATCCCGAAGCGGTACTGCTGACCTGTTCACCGGCGGGTGAACGGCCGCGCGGCCGTCTTCGTGCCCACGGTATCCGGCCCGCTGCGCGCCGGGAACGCCCACCGTCGTTCCTGGTCGGCGATCCGGCGGTGCGCTCGGTCACGGCGGGCCCGCGACCGGGCAGGGACGTGGTGGATCCGCTGCTCGCCGAGTACCCGGGCGTCCGGCTCGTGGTGCACGGCGACGACGCCGACCTCGCCGCGGTGCTGGTCCGGCTGCTGCGCAAGGGGGCCCTGGCCACCGAGGTCGGCTATGTCCCCGCCGTCCGCCGCTCGGTCGTCGCCGCGGTCTGGGGGCTGCCGCGCTCGCCGCGGGCGGCGGCGACGCTGGCCCGGACCGGTACCGCGCAGCCCGCCCCGCTGATCCGCGACGACAACGGCGGCGTCCTGGCCGGGCGCGGTGAGCTGCTCGACGTGCACGGCGAGGCCTACTGCGACGCCGTGCGGGTGTTCGGCGGGCGGGTCCCGCGGCTGCGGGTCGACGCCGTCCCCGACGGGATCCGGGTGCACTCCGGGCGGGGCGTGACCGCGGCGACCGGGCGGGCGATCCAGCTCGGGACGACCGGCGCCCGACCGGTGCGCGACGGCGAGCCGTACCCGCGCGAGGTCACCCGGTGGGCCTGGTACCGGCACACCGAGCCATGGCATCCGGTGCTGCCCGGCTGAGCCCTGCACCGTCTCCGCAGCTCAGGCGGCGTCGCGCAGGGTGTCGTCGGGACGGCGGTGATAGGAGTCGACGTAGACCTGGCCGGAGAGGTCGGCGATCGCGTCCATGATCTCGTCGGTGACGGCGCGGCGGATCGCCGGTGCGTTCTCCAGGCCCTCGTAGCGGCTGAACTCCAGCGGCGCCCCGAACCGGATCTCGATCCGCGCCGGGCGCGGGAACCGGTGCCCGACCGGCTGGACGCGGTCGGTTCCGCGCAGCCCTACCGGGACGACGACGGCGCCGGTGGACAGCGCCAGGCTCGCCACCCCGGTGTGCCCGCGGTGCAGCTTGCCGTCCAGCGAGCGGGTGCCCTCGGGGTAGATCCCGAAGGCGCCGCCGTCGTCGAGGACGCCGCGGCCGGCGTCGAGCGCGGCGAGCCCGGCACGGGCGTTGCCGCGGTCGACCGGGACGTAGCCGAGCCCGCGCAGGAACGACGCGACCAGCCGTCCGCGCAGGCCGCGCCCGGTGAAGTACTCGGCCTTGCCCAGGAACGCGACCGGGCGCGGCGCGACCAGCGGGATGATCACGGTGTCGAACACGGCCCGGTGGTTGGCGGCGAGCACCACCGGCCCGCGCAGCGGGATGCGGTCGGCCCCGTGCACCCGGGGTCGCCAGACCAGCCGGACGAGCGGGGCCAGGACGTAGCGGATGAGCAGCTGCACGTGCGGATCCCCGATCGTGGTCGACGGCGGCGGCCGCACCACCCTGTGCAGGGGACGTATGGAGTCCCGGCGCCGGAGCGCGCCCGATTGTGCTCCGGCCCCTCTGCCCGGGGAACCCCTTCGGCGCCGGATGCGCCCGATCAGCCCAGGTCGGCGCCCTCGCCGGTGACCCGGGCACGGACCGCACCCCGGTCCGGGAGCGCCTGCGGGGAGGGCAGCTGCTCGCGCAGCGCGCGCAGCGCCTCGGAGTGGGTCATGCCGGTGGCCTGCAGCAGGTCCACCGCGATGGAGCGGATCTGCGCGACGAGCACCGGGACCGAGACCGCGGGGACCGGGTCCTCCCAGGTCGGGGCGGTCGGGGGCGCCGCGCGGGTGTCCTCGCCGCCGGCGGCCCACGACCCGGTCGACGGGGGCGCGGGCGCGGTCAGCGGGGCGGTGAGCACCTGCGCCCGGTGCACGGTCTCCAGCAGGACCGAGCGGGCCCGCTCGCGGTCGCCGTCCTTGCTGATCTCGGAGATCAGCGCGTTCACCGCCGACGCGATCTCGGTGAGGACCTCGGAGAGCTCGGGCGGCACGCTCTCCCCGTCCTCCAGCGCGGTGAGTGCGCGGCGGGCCAGCACGCGGGCGTTGCGGTGGGCGTAGTCGATGCGTTCGGCCAGGCCGCGGAAGCCGCGCAGCAGCCGTCGCCGGGGGCGGTGGAACGGGGAGACGGTGGCGACCTCGCCGGCCGACCCGACGGCCGCGCGGAGCTGGTCGATGCTCTTCTGCGTGTCCCGGGCACGGCGCAGCGCCCGGCGGGCGGCCTCGACGTCGTGCTCGCGCAGCGCGCCTGCCACCTCGGTGAGCACGGTGACCAGGTCGTCGAGGGCGCGCCGGGTCTCGCGGCGGGCGATCCGCAGCGGGTTCGCCGGGATGATCGCGGCGACCAGGATCCCGGCGAGGCCGCCGACCAGGGCGTCGACGCAGCGGTCGAGACCACCGGACTGCCCCGGCGGCAGCAGGGTGGTGACCAGCACCGCCGAGGACCCCGCCTGGTTGACGAACAGGCTGCCGCCGTCGGTGAACACCGCGATGCCCAGCGCCAGGGCGACGACGAGCATCAGCTGCCAGACGCCGCTGCCGATCTGGCTGATGATCAGATCGCCGACCAGGATCCCGAGACTCACCCCGATGACGAGCTCGGCGGCCCGGCGCAGCCGCGAGTTCAGCGACATGCCCAGGCTGATCACCGCGGCGATCGGCGCGAAGAACGGCCGCTGGTGGCCGATCAGGTCGGCCGCCACGTAGAGCGCCAGCCCGGCCGCGAAGGCGCACTGCAGCACCGGCAGCCAGGACCCCCGCAGCCGCCGGGCACCGAGCCGCAGCCGCGACCGGGCCCGGGACACCGGGGAACGCAGCGCGGACGGCACGACGGATCAGGCGATGCCGAGCGCGCCGAGCGCCTGCGGGTCGGAGTCGGTGATCAGCGTCCGCAGCCGCTCGACCTCCTCGGCCTCGCCGACGGCCTGCGCGGCGCGCAGCAGCGCGCCGCAGGAGCGCAGGAAGCCCTGGTTCGGCTCGTGCGACCACGGCACCGGGCCGAAGCCCTTCCAGCCGTTGCGGCGCAGCTGGTCCAGCCCGCGGTGGTAGCCGGTGCGGGCGTAGGCGTAGGCCGCGACGGGCTCGCCGGCGTCGAGGGCGTTCTCGGCGAGCACCGCCCACGCGATCGACGACGACGGGCTGCCCGCCGCCACCTCGGTCGGGCTCGTCCCCGCGGCCAGCTCGGCGGCCGCCGGGTCGGCGGGCAGGCGCGTGTCGTCGGGCTCGAGCAAGTTGCCGTGCAGACTCATGTGCCCATCATGGCGCCTCGGGCCCGCGGGGACACCGGCAGCCACACGCCGGTGTCACCCCGGACGGTCGTGCGTGTCGTCAGAGCGCCTTGCCGGCGGACTTCAGCGACTCGCAGGCCTCGACGATCCGGTCGGCCATCCCGACCTCGGCCTTCTTCAGGTACGCGCGCGGGTCGTAGAGCTTCTTGTTGCCGACCTCGCCGTCGATCTTCAGGACGCCCTCGTAGTTCTCGAACATGTGCCCGGCGATCGGGCGGGTGAACGCGTACTGGGTGTCGGTGTCGACGTTCATCTTCACGACGCCGTAGCCCAGCGCCTCGTGGATCTCCTCCAGCAGCGAGCCGGAGCCGCCGTGGAAGACCAGGTCGAACGGCTTGTCCGCGGCACCGGCGCCGATCTTCTCGCGGGCCACCTCCTGGCCCTGCTCGAGGATCTCCGGACGGAGCTTGACGTTGCCCGGCTTGTAGACGCCGTGCACGTTGCCGAACGTCGCGGCCAGCAGGTAGCGGCCCTTCTCGCCTGCGCCGAGGACCTCGACGGTGCGCTCGTAGTCGCCCGGGGCGGTGTAGAGCTTCTCGTTGATGTCGTTGTCGACGCCGTCCTCCTCGCCGCCGACGACGCCGATCTCGACCTCGAGGATGATCTTCGCCTTGCCCGCGGCCTCGAGCAGCTCGGCGGCGATGGCGAGGTTCTCCTCCAGCTCGATCGCGGAGCCGTCCCACATGTGCGACTGGAAGAGCGGGTTCCCGCCCTTCGCGACGCGGTCCCGGCTGATCTCGATCAGCGGCCGGACGAAGCCGTCGAGCTTGTCCTTGGGGCAGTGGTCGGTGTGCAGCGCGATGTTGACCGGGTACTGCTCGGCGACGACGTGCGCGAACTCGGCCAGCGCCACCGATCCGGTGACCATGTCCTTGACCCGGGTCCCGGACAGGAACTCCGCGCCGCCGGTGGAGATCTGCACGATGCCGTCGGACCCGGCCTCGGCGAACCCGCGCAGCGCGGCGTTGAGGGTCTCCGAGCTGGTCACGTTGATCGCCGGGTAGGCGAACTCGCCCGCCTTGGCGTTGTCCAGCATCTGGTTGTAGATCTCGGGCGTGGCGATCGGCACGATCGACTCCTCGTCGGCAGCAGCTGAGGTGACAGCATTGTTCAGGTACAGCGGCGGTGCGGCCCCCGCGCCCCGGTTCGGTCGGGGTGCGACGGGTCTCACCGCTGAGTATCACGCACCCGGAACGTCACGGGAGTCCTGCAGCGCATGGGACCGATCACGCTCCGGAACCCCGGACACGTCGGACGAACCGGCGTGTGGTCGCTAGGGTGTCCCCCGTGGCAGACGAGCGCGCCGAGAACGCCGTGGACCGCACACTGGGCCGGTTGCGCGCGATCGACAGCCGTCCGGACCGTGGCGGCACGGGTCCGTTCGCACCCCCCGAGGACACCTCGACGGCCGAACCGGGCACCCAGGAGGCCGGTGGCGCCGAGGCGGGAGACACCGCCGCCGACGGCACCGAGCAGCCGCTGACGCTGGCCGACCTGTACCGGGACCACCGGCTGCGGCTGGTCCGGCTGGCGATGCTGCTGGTCGACATCCCGGCCACCGCCGAGGACGTGGTGCAGGAAGCGTTCGCCGGGCTGCACCGGAACTGGACCGGGCTGCGCGACGAGGCGGCCGCCGTCGCCTACCTGCGCGCCGCGGTCGTCAACGGATCGCGGTCGGTGCTGCGCCGGCGGCGCACGGCGCGGGAGTACGTGCCGCCGCACTCGGCGAACGCCCGCTCCGCGGAGTCGCTGGCGATGCTCTCGGCCGAGCACCAGGCCGTCGTCGACGCGTTGTCGCACCTGCCCCCGCGCCAGCGCGAGGTGCTCGTGCTCCGCTACTACGGCGGCCTGAGCGAGTCCGAGATCGCCGAGGCCGCCGGGATGAGCCGCGGCACGGTGAAGTCGACGGCCAGCCGGGCGCTCGACGCCGTCGCACGGATCATGCAGGACCGCGGCGGCTCCGCCGAGGCCACCGGCGACGGGATCCCGATGCCCGGTGAGCTGCGGTGACCGGCGCGCACGGCCCCGTGCACGACGGAGCGGCCCGGTGGCTCGGGGAGGCGCTGCACGCGCACGCCCGCGGCACCGGATCGGCCCGGCAGGTCCCGTCGCCGCAGGGCCCGCCGATGCCGACGGCGGTCGCGTCGTCGCAGTTCCCGCCCTCGGGCCGGCCGGGACGCCCCCCGGGACCGCAGGGTCCCCAGCAGTCGGTCCCCCAGCCGTCGCTTCCGCAGTCCTCACAGGCCGGACGGCCGGTCGGGCCGGTCCGCCCCGGCGGGCCGCTGCCGCCGCCCGCGCCGCGTCCGGTGCCGCCACCGGTCGGCACGGGCGCCGCGGCAGCGACCCCGCCCGGGTCGCCGGTGCGCCAGATCGTGTGGGCCGTGCTGGTCGCGTTGCTGCTCGGCGCGCTGCTCGGCGGCGGGCTGGCGCTGGTGTCGGTCCTGCTGCCGGGCACCCTGCCGACCTTCGGCTGAGCCCCGGTCGTCCCCACCCGGGGTCGTGCCCGATCCGTCCCGGTTCCGGGGCGGGTGCTCAGTTGATCCACAGCTACGGCCGGTACCGTCGTCCGACGTGACGGTGCTCGCCGCGACGCAG
Source organism: Pseudonocardia phyllosphaerae (assembly GCF_046546475.1). Taxonomy (NCBI): domain Bacteria; kingdom Bacillati; phylum Actinomycetota; class Actinomycetes; order Pseudonocardiales; family Pseudonocardiaceae; genus Pseudonocardia; species Pseudonocardia phyllosphaerae. The sequence goes on along the minus strand of NZ_JBKGXS010000001.1, from coordinate 129,932 downwards.
ACGCTCGCCCTCGGCCCCTCGTGGCTGGACCCGACGGTCATCATCGAGTCGCTCGGCCCGTGGGCCGTCGTCGGTGTGGCCGCGATCATCTTCGCCGAGTGCGGCCTGCTGCTGGGGTTCTTCCTGCCCGGTGACTCGCTGCTGTTCACAGCGGGGCTGTTCGTCGCCCAGGGCACGATCGGCATGCCGCTGTGGCTGGTCGCGGTGATCCTGACGGTCTCCGCCTTCGCCGGGAACGCCGTCGGGTACTTCATCGGCTACCGGGCCGGGCCGGCGATCTTCGACAAGCCGAAGTCGAAGCTGTTCAACCCCAAGCACGTGCAGAAGACCAGCGAGTTCTTCGAGAAGTACGGCAACCGGGCGATCGTCCTGGGCCGCTTCGTGCCGATCGTGCGGACGTTCATCACGGTCAGCGCGGGCGTCGCGCGGATGGACCCGAAGCGGTACCTGACGTACTCGCTGATCGGTGGCGTCGCCTGGGCCGCCGGGGTGACCGTGCTCGGCTACTTCCTCGGGCAGTTCGAGTTCGTCCGCAACCACATCGACCTGATCCTGGTCGCGGTCGTGCTGGTGTCGGTCATCCCGATCATCATCGAGGTGCTGCGGGCGCAGCTGGCCAAGAAGAAGGCCGCTCCCGCCGGGGGTGCCCCGTCCGCCGACACCGACCCGGCCGCCGTCACGACGCAGATGGCCGCCGTGCCCGGGCCGGGGCAGCCGGAGGTCGCGCCGGGGGCGCCCGCCGGTGCGCAGCACGGGCAGGCCGGGCAGCCGGGGCACGGTCCACAGCAGGGGGCCGCGCCGCAGGGCCACCCGCCACAGCAGGGTTTCTCCGGGCAGCAGGGTCTCTCGGGGCAGCAGGGTTTCTCGGGGCAGCAGCAGGGTCGGGCCGGGCAGCAGCAGGGCCACGGGGCGCCGGGTGGTGCGCCGCAGCAGGGCGCCCCGTACGCCGGTGCCCCGCAGCAGGGTTCCCCGCAGCCCGGGTCCGCGCCGCAGCACGGCTCGGCGCCGCAGCACGGGTCCGCACCGCAGGGTGCATCTCGCGGCGACCAGGCGTTCGGCCCGCACGGCGGCGACCCGGTGCACGGCGGCCCCGTCGAGCCGGGTCCGGGTGCGCCGCAGGGCGGTCCGGACGAGCAGCCGACCTACCGGCACCGGACCGGGCGGCCCGCCGTGCCGCGCCCCGACCAGCAGGACTGAGCAGCCGACCGGGCAGACCGTCCGGCTCCGTCCGCGACCGGCCCGGCCGTGATCACGGATCGGGAGGGATTCCGGCCACCGATGGCCGGAATCCCACCGAACTCGTGATCACCGGCGTTCCGCGGAACGCGGATCACCACGCCTGCGACAGGTCCGCGTGCTCCCGGATCCAGGTGTGCATGACGATCCCCGCCGCGACGCCGGCGTTGATCGAGCGCGTCGACCCGAACTGCGCGATCGAGACGGTCAGGTCGGCGGCGGCGCGGGCCTCGGCGGACAGGCCGGGGCCCTCGGAGCCGAACAGCAGCACGCAGTCGCGCGGCAGCGGGGTCTGCTCCAGTCGTCGCGCGCCGGGCGTGTTGTCCACCGCGACGACGGCGAGGCCGTGCTCCCTGGCGAAGGCGGCCAGCCCGTCGTAGCCGGAGTGGTGGTGCAGCTGCAGGTAGCGGTCGGTGACCATCGCGCCGCGCCGGTTCCACCGCCGTCGTCCGACGACGTGCACGCCGGCCGCGCCGAACGCGTTCGCCGTGCGCACCACGGTCCCGATGTTGTGGTCGTGACCGAGGTTCTCGAACGCCACGTGGAACGGGTGCGCGCGCCGCGCCAGGTCCGCCGCGACCGCCTCGCGGCGGAGGTAGCGGTACCCGTCGACGACGTTGCGCCGGTCACCGTGCTCGAGCAGCTCGGGGTCCCACTCGTCGCCCTCGGGCCACGGGCCCTCCCACGGACCGACGCCGACCTGGCCGGGCACCGACCACTCGCTCGGCCCCACCGCGTCGCCGGCCTCCGTGTGCCCGGCCTCCGTGGGCCCGGCCTCCGTGTGCCCGGCCTCCGTGTGCTCGGACGGCCCGGGCGCGGTCATCCCAGCTGCAGGTCGGCCAGCCCGAGCAGCGCGCGGTAGGGCACGCCTTCGGCCTCGACGGCCTGGCGCGCGCCGGTGTCGCGGTCGACGACCGTGCACACCCCGACGACGTCGGCGCCGGCCTGCAGCACCGACCGCACCGCGGTGAGCACCGAGCCACCGGTGGTCGAGGTGTCCTCGACGACGAGCACCTGCCGCCCGGTGATGTCCGGGCCCTCGATGAGCCGCTGCATCCCGTGCTTCTTGGTCTCCTTGCGCACCACGAACGCGTCGACCGGCTCGGTGCCGTCCTCGCAGGCGGCCGCGTGCAGCACCGACGTCGCGACCGGGTCCGCACCGAGCGTCAGCCCGCCGACGGCGGTGTAGGCCCAGTCCGTGGTCAGCGCGCGCAGCAGCCGCCCGATCAGCGGGGCCGCCTCGTGGTGCAGCGTGATCCGGCGCAGGTCGACGTAGTAGTCGGCCTCGGCGCCGGAGGACAGCGTCACTTTCTCGTGCACGACCCCCAGCTCGCGCACCAGCGCGGCCAGCCGGGCGCGCTCCGTGTGCGGGGCGCTCACGTCCGGTCCCGGTCCAACGACGCCGTCAGCCGCCGCAGCACACCCCGGGGAAGCACCCCGGCCAGCCCGACGATCGCCTTGTACTGCCGCGAGGGCACCGACACCACCCGATTCCTGTCCAGATCCGCCAGGGCCTCGTCCACGACCTGGGAGGCCTCCAGCCACAGCGGGCCGCGCCGGGAACCGACCCGGATCCCGGCCCGCTCGTGGAACTCCGTGCGTACGTATCCGGGGCAGAGCACCATCGCCCGTACCCCCGTGCCCTGCAGCGTCGCGGCCACACCCTCGGTGAACGTGATGACCCACGCCTTGTCGGCGGGGTAGGTGGAGCCGCGCCCGGCGAGGAAGCCCGCCACGCTCGCCACGTTCACGACCGCCCCGGTACCCCGGTCGACCATCCCGGGCAGCGCGGCCCGGGTCAGCTCCAGCACGCTCGTCACGTTGACGGCGAGCTGGCGGGCCAGCGCGGCCGGGTCGTTCTGCAGGAACGACGAGCCGAGCGCGAGCCCGGCGTTGTTCACCAGCAGCTCGACCGGCGACAGGTCCGGGTCGCCGAGACGGGACGCGACCTTCGCCCGGCCGGACGGCTCGGACAGGTCCGCGGTCAGCACCTCGACCGCGACGCCGAGGTCCCGGTACCGGGACGCGGCCGCCTGCAGCCGGTCGGTGTCGCGAGCCACGAGGACGAGGTCGCGGCCGTCGGCAGCGAGCCTGTCGGCGAACGCGGCACCGATCCCCGACGACGCGCCCGTGATCATGACGGAGGGCACCGGGGGAGCCTAGCCGCCCGTGCGGCACTCGTGCGGCCCGAGGCGGGAGATCGCCCGGCGACGCGTGAGACGGGCCTCTCGCGGGTGCCCTCGACCACTCCAGGGCCTACCGTCGTGGCCATGACGTCCGAGGCGCCGCCGGTGCGACCGCCGGCCGACCCCGACTCCCCGGACACGGCCACCACGCCCCCGGCCGGGACCCCCGTCGTCCCCGGAGGCCGTGCCGCGCCGGACGGCCCCGCCGACCGCGGCCGCTCCCGGCACACCCGCGTCGCGGTGATCGGTGCGGGGTTCACCGGCCTCGCCGTCGGCCTGGCGCTGCTGCGCCGCGGCGTGCACGACTTCGTGCTGCTCGAGCGGGCCGACGACGTCGGCGGGGTGTGGCGGGACAACACCTACCCCGGGGTCGGCGTCGACACGCCGTCGCCGCTGTACCAGCTGCGCGCCATGACCAACCCGGAGTGGTCGACGCTCTACGCGCCCGGCCACGAGGTGCAGGACTACGCCCGACGGCTGGCCCGCTCGACCGGGCTGCTCGGGCACGTCCGGTTCGGCGCCGCCGTCGACGCCGCGACCTGGGACCCCGACGCGTCCTGCTGGCGGATCGATACCCCGCGCGGCGGGATCACCGCCGACGTCCTGGTCAGCGCGGCCGGCCTGGTCGCCGACCCCAAGCTGCCCGACGTGCCTGGCCTGGACACCTTCCCCGGCCCGGTCTTCCACTCCGCGCGCTGGGACCACTCCGCCGAGCTCGCCGGAAAGCGCGTCGCGGTCGTCGGGACCGGGGCGACGTCGATCCAGCTCGTCCCGCAGCTGCAGCCCGAGGTCGCCGAGCTGCACGTCCTGCAGCGCACCCCGGCCTGGGTGCTGCCGAAACCGGAGAAGCCGATCGGGGAGAGCGCCCGGCGGCTGTTCGCGGCGAACCCGCTGCTGTGCCGCATGCAGTTCGACCTGATCTACGTCGGTGCCGAGCTGCTGGCCGCGACCCGGCGCTCCCGGCTGCTGCGCGACACCCTGTCCAAAGTCGGCATGCGGCACCTGCGCCACCAGGTCCCGGACCCGGAGCTGCGCGCCCGGCTCACCCCCAGCCACGACTACGCGTGCAAGCGCCCGCTGGTGTCCAACGACTACCTGCCCGCGATGTCCGCGCCGAACACCACGCTGCACACCGGTGGGCTGGCCCGGGTCGAGGGCTCGACGGTCGTCGCCGGGGACGGGTCGCGCGCCGAGGTCGACGCGATCGTGCTGACCACCGGCTTCGAGGTCGGCGCGACGGCCCCGATCGCGCGGCGCATCCACGACGCCCAGGGCCGGTCGCTGCACGACCACTGGGGCGCCTACCCGCGCGCCTACCTGGGGATGAGCTACCCGAACTTCCCGAACCTGTTCCTCATGCAGGGACCGAACGCGACCAGCGGCGCCAGCTCGACGCTGCTGTTCTCCGAGGCCCAGTCCCGCTACGTCGCCGACGCCGTCTGCCGGATGGCCGAGGACGGCATCACCTCGCTCGACGTGCGCCCGGACGTCGAGCAGCGGTGGACGCGCACCATCCGCCGCAAGTCCGCGGGCACGGTCTACGAGACCGGCGGCTGCGCCAGCTACTACCAGAACGGCGAGGGCGCGAACGTCGTCATGTGGCCGTCGAACACCGCGGAGTACCAGCTGCGCACCCGGCGGTTCCGGCTCGCGCCGTTCCGCGTCGTGCGCGGCCGGACCGGCGCCGGACGCCCGCTGGACCCGCGCCCGGTCCGGCTCGCCGCCACGGCCTGACCCGCGCCCGGGCCGACCCGCGCCGGACCTGAACGCGCCCGGCCGGGGCGACTCAGGCCTCCCAGGCGCGGACGGCGGCGACGTGCTTCGCGATCACGTCGGCGTCGAGGAACGACGACTCGAACGAGTTCACCGCCATCGTCCGCAGGTCCTCTGCGCTCAGCCCCAGCCCGTCGCGGGACGCGGCGTAGGTGGTGTCGGCGTAGCCGCCGAAGTAGGCCGGGTCGTCGGAGTGCAGCGACACGTTCAGCCCCGCGGCGAGCATCTCCGGCAGCGGGTGCAGCCCGATACCCGGGACGCACGCCAGGCGCACGTTGGACAGCGGGCACACCGTCAGCGGGGTGCGGTCACGGGCCAGGCGGGCGACCAGCTCGTCGTCCTCGATGGCGCGGATGCCGTGGTCGACGCGCAGCACGCCGAGGTCGTCGAGGGCCTCGCGGACGTAGGCGGGCGGGCCCTCCTCGCCGGCGTGCGCGACCGGCTTCAGCCCGAGCGAGCGGGCCCGGTCGAAGACTCCGGTGAACCCCGACGGCGGGTGGCCGACCTCGGCCGAGTCCAGCCCGACGCCGACGACGCGGTCCAGGTAGGGCTCCGCGGCGCGCAGCGTCTCCTCCGCCTCCGAGGCCGGACGGTCCCGCAGGAAGCACAGGATCAGCCCGGCCGACACGGTGCCGGAGTGCTCCTCGATCGCGTCGGTGAGCCCGCCGACGACGTCGCCGATGTCGACGCCGCGGGAGGTGTGCGCCTGCGGGTCGAAGAACATCTCGACGTGCTCGACGCCCTGGTCCGGGCAGGTCCGCAGGTAGGCCGAGGCCAGCTCGGCGAAGTCGTCGCGGGTCCGCAGGACGGCCATGTTGGCGTAGTAGACGTCCAGGAACGACTGCAGGTCGGCGAAGTCGTAGGCCGAGCGCAGCGCCTCGACGTCGGTCCACGGGAGCGCGACGTCGTGCCGGCGGGCCAGCGCGAAAACGGTCTCGGGCTCGAGCGTGCCCTCGATGTGCAGGTGCAGCTCGGCCTTCGGCAGCGGCGGGGTCCCGGTGGTCATCCGGTCATTCTTCCGGATCGACACCGCGCGGTGCCCGCCGTCCCGGCGTGAGAAGGATCAGACCGTCGGGCGGTGCGCCTTCATGCCCTCCTCGAGGACCGTCGCCACCTCGGCGAGGTCCGCGAGCAGGTCCTGCATGCGGTCCGCGGAGATCCCGACGGGTGCCGCGGCGAGCACCCAGGACTCCTCGGCCCAGAGCAGCTCGACGTCATCGCCGATCGCGTCGCTGGCGTCGGCCAGGCGCGGCGTGAGCAGCGGGCGGACGGCGTCGGCGTCGCTGACGAAGGCGTAGCGCTCGCCGACCGGCTCGAGCAGGTCGAGCCCGGCGTCGTCGGGCAGCGGGGCCGAGGGCAGCCGCAGCTCGACGGCGGCCGGCAGCGCCTCCTGGACCTTCACCGCGCAGAGCACCGAGCTGATCTTCCCGGCCTGCTCGTGATCGAAGGCGTAGGCCTTGCGCGGCTCGTCCGGGGTGGGGACGTAACCGGAGACCAGGTTGCGGGCCACACCGGGGCCGCCCTGGTGGATCGTCCCGTAGCGCCAGCGGCTGGGCAGGACGGGGTCGGAGTCCTGGAACTCCCACTCGCGCATCTGCGCCCAGCGCTTGCGGTCGCGCGTCGCCCCGCCGCGGAAACGCTCGAAGAGGAGCAGACCGACACCCACGAGGATCGCGATGATGGCGATGACGAGCCAGACGGACATGCCGCGGAGCGTAGCCCCGATCGGGCCCGCGACGCGGTAGCGCCACGGCCCCGACCGGCGCATTCGTCACCCGGTCGGGGGTAGCTGCCACTCCTCGCGGGTCGCCCGGCCCGACCCGGACTGCTTCTCGTACTCCACCGTCGCGCCGGTTCCCTCCTCCACGGCCGCGGTCGCCACCGCCCCGATCCGCCCGGTGATCCGCTCGGCGCGGGAGGCCTGCCGGGAGGTCTCGGCGAACGCGCCGGTCAGCTCGTCGGCCTCCTTCGCCGCGATCCGCAGGGCGTCGGCCAGGTGTTCCACCCGACGCGCCAGGTTCACCGCCGTCGCCACCGCATCGGCGACGACGCCGGGCAGCGCCACCGCGAACCCGGCCCCGCCGGTGGCCACGGCCGCGATCAGGGCCAGGACGGCATCCGCGGCGAGCCCGGCGACGATGTCGCGGACGACCGCCCGTTCGGTCGCCACGCGAACGGCGGAGTCCAGGACGAGCCCGGCCACCCGGTCGGCGGTTCCCGCGACCGAGCCGAGCGCGGCGCGCTGCGCGCCCGCCGCGGCCAGCCAGGCGTCGGCGGCGGCGCCGGACCAGCCCTGGGCCGCGCGGGGGACGGCGTCGTCGAGCGCACCGGCCTGCGTGCGCAGCGCCGCCGCGACGGTGTGCCAGGCCTCGGCCCGGTCCTCGATCCGGCCGGGGTCCCCGCACAGCGCGTCAAGGGGCTCGCGCAGGAACCAGATGTGCTCGATCGCCCAGCCGAGCCCGGCCTCGAGCAGGCTGCCGAACGGGTCGACGACGAACCCGAGCGCGTCGATGCAGGCCGCGTCGCCCGCGGCGGTGACCCCGCGCTCGTCCTGCTCCCCCTGCGCCGTGACGTAGTCGTAGAGGGAGGAGACGACACCGGCGCCCTCGAACGCGTCGTCCATGGCCTCGCCGGGATCCGCCGCAGCGGTCCCGCCGGTGGGCGCGCTCACCCGAGGTCTCCGTCGCCGGCGCGCGGGACCTCGATCGCCGCCAGGTCGAGGGCCGCCCGGGAGTCGGTGAGCCGGTAGTCCTGCACCGACGCCCGCAGCCGCTCCGCGCTGCGTTCCAGGTCCGCCGCCAGGTCGGTCAGTGCGACCGCGCCCTGCGCGAGCGCGGCGCTCGCCTGCCCGGCGAACACCTGGCCGATCACGCCGTAGGCGTCGGTGGAGAAGCCGCCGTCCGGCGGGCGGGCCGCGCGCACCGCGCCGGCGATCCCGGTCATCGCGTCGGCGTGCGCGGTGACCCGCTCCGGCTCGACACGCAGGCCGTCCGGGCCGGTCACCGGCCGGGTCCGCCGCGCTCGGCGCCGTGGTGTGCGGTCAGCGGGGCGACGGCCGCCTGCACCTGCGCGGCCGCGTCGGCGGCCGCGGACCGGGCGGTGCGCAGGACCAGCTCGGCGAGCCGGGCCCGCGGCAGGTCGTCGGCGCGTACCCCCAGGTCCAGCGCAGTCAACGCCCCCGAGGAGTCGACGGTGACGGTGACCGCGCCGTCGTCGGAGCGGGCGGTGGCGCGGACCCGGCGGATCTGCTCGGCGGCCCGTTCGGCGTCGGCACGGACCGTCTCGATGCGGTCGCGGTAGTCCTCCGACCAGGAACGGGCGGTGCCCCCGGATGGGGGCACCGCCCGTGCGGTTCCTGCTGTCGTTCCGGCTGCGGGCGAGGTCGGCTGCATGACCGGGCACGATGACGTGCCCCGCAGCCGGTCACCGCCGGTTCGGCCGGATCAGTTCGCGATCGCGACCGGATCCGTGGCCGACCCGACGACCAGGCCGCCGGTTCCGCCGTCGGCCGACGGGTCGAGGTCGACGCGGACGGTGTCGCCCTCGCGGACCTCACCGGACAGCAGTTCGCGGGCGAGCTGGTCGCCGATCGCGGACTGCACCAGCCGGCGCAGCGGGCGCGCGCCGTAGACCGGGTCGAACCCGTTCATGGCGAGCCACTCGCGGGCCGCGTCGCTGACGTCGAGGGTCAGCCGCCGCTTCGCCAGCCGGTTGCCCAGCACGCCGAGCTGGATGTCGACGATGTGGGTCAGCTCGTCGGTCGACAGCGCGTGGAAGATCACGACGTCGTCGAGGCGGTTGAGGAACTCCGGCTTGAAGTGCGCCCGGACGACCGCCATGACGGCCTCGTCGCGCTGCTTCTCGTCCAGCGACTGGTCGGCGATCGCCTGGCCGCCCAGGTTCGAGGTCAGCACCAGGATGGTGTTGCGGAAGTCGACCGTGCGGCCCTGGCCGTCGGTGAGGCGGCCGTCGTCGAGCACCTGCAGGAGCGTGTCGAAGACGTCCGGGTGGGCCTTCTCCACCTCGTCGAGCAGGACGACCGAGTACGGACGCCTGCGGACGGCCTCGGTGAGCTGGCCGCCCTGGTCGTAGCCGACGTAGCCGGGCGGGGCACCGACGAGGCGGGCCACCGAGTGCTTCTCGGAGTACTCGCTCATGTCGATGCGGATGATCGCCCGCTCGTCGTCGAACAGGAACTCCGCCAGCGCCTTGGCCAGCTCGGTCTTGCCGACACCGGTCGGCCCGAGGAACAGGAACGAACCCAGCGGACGGTTCTCGTCGGCGATGCCGGCGCGGGCGCGGCGGACGGCGTCGGAGACGACCCGCACGGCCTCGGCCTGCCCGACGACGCGCTCGCCCAGCTCGTCCTCCATGCGCAGGAGCTTCGCGGTCTCGCCCTCGAGCATCCTGCCCGCCGGCACACCGGTCCAGGAGCTGACGACGTCCGCGACGTCGTCCGGCCCGACCTCCTCCTTGAGCATGACGTCGCCGTCCGCGGTGCCGGTGGCCTTCTCCGTCGCCGCCGCGAGCTCCTTCTCCAGCTCGGGGATGCGCCCGTAGCGCAGCTCGGCGGCGCGGCCCAGGTCGCCGTCGCGCTCGGCGCGCTCGGACTCGCCCTTGAGCTGCTCCAGCTGCTCCTTGAGCTCTCGGGTCGACTCGATCGAGCCCTTCTCGTTCTGCCAGCGTGCGGTGAGCGCGGACAGCTCCTCGCGCTTCTCGGCCAGCTCGGCGCGCAGTGCGACCAGCCGGTCCTTCGACGCGGCGTCGACCTCCTGGGTCAGCGCCATCTCCTCGATCTCGAGGCGGCGCACGGCCCGCTCCACGGTGTCGATCTCCACCGGGCGCGAGTCGATCTCCATCCGGAGCCGGGACGCGGCCTCGTCGACCAGGTCGATCGCCTTGTCCGGCAGGAACCGGGCAGTGATGTAGCGGTCCGAGAGGGTGGCGGCGGAGACCAGCGCGGCATCGGTGATCCGGACGCCGTGGTGCACCTCGTAGCGCTCCTTGAGCCCGCGCAGGATGCCGACGGTGTCCTCGACGCTCGGCTCGCCGACCATGACCTGCTGGAACCGGCGCTCGAGCGCCGCGTCCTTCTCGATGAACTCGCGGTACTCGTCGAGCGTGGTGGCACCGACCAGGCGCAGCTCACCGCGGGCGAGCATCGGCTTGATCATGTTGCCGGCGTCCATCGCGCCCTCGCCGGACGCGCCCGCACCGACGATCGTGTGCAGCTCGTCGATGAAGGTGATGACCTCGCCCGCGGACTCGGTGATCTCGGTGAGGACGGCCTTGAGCCGCTCCTCGAACTCGCCGCGGTACTTCGCGCCGGCCACCATCGAACCCAGGTCGAGTGCGATGACCCGCTTGCCGCGCAGCGACTCCGGGACGTCGCCTGCCACGACCCGCTGGGCAAGGCCCTCGACGATCGCGGTCTTGCCGACGCCCGGCTCGCCGATCAGCACCGGGTTGTTCTTGGTGCGCCGGGACAGCACCTGCACGACGCGGCGGATCTCGGAGTCCCGCCCGATGACCGGGTCGAGCTCGCCCTCGCGGGCGCGCGCGGTCAGGTCCTGGCCGTACTTCTCCAGCGCCTGGTAGCTGCCCTCCGGGTCCGGGCTGGTGACGCGGGCGGAGCCGCGCACCTTCCCGAACGCCTCACGCAGCGCGTCCGGCGTGGCTCCGTGGCGCTGCAGCAGCTGCGCGACCTCGCCGCCGGCCTGCGCCAGCCCGACGAGCAGGTGCTCGGTGGAGACGTACTCGTCGCCCATCTCCGTGGCGAGCTGCTGTGCGGCGGTGATCGCGGCCAGCGCGTCCCGCGACAGCTGCGGGGCGCTCACCGAGGAGCCGGCGGCCGAGGGCAGCCGGTTCCCGAGCGCCGTCACGTCCTTGCGGATGACGTCGGCGTCCGCGCCGACGGCGGCCAGCAGCGGCGCGGCGATGCCGTCGCCCTGGGCCAGCAGGGCACCCAGCAGGTGGGTCGGCCCGACGTCCGGGTTCCCGGCCAGGGTCGCGGCCTGGACGGCGGCGGACACGGCCTGCTGCGTACGAGTGGTGGGGTTGAAGGAGTCCATGCTCCGGGGGTCCTCCCGCTGAGGTTCGTCGTCTTCTGTCCGTGGCGACGCAGGACCAGTGTGCCCGGCCGATGTCGCCCTTTGACAGGTGCAACGACGGGAACCTTGAGTCCATTCCGCTCAACCGGGGTTTTCTCGCGCGGTTCATCGCCCCCTGGAACGCCGAACGGCCGGCGACCGGGGCGCACCGTGGTGCGTGCCCCGGCCACCGGCCGGACGCGTGCTCGAGTCGGCTGGACTCAGGAGAAGTCGAAGAACGTGACCTCGTTGTCCTTGCCGTTGTCGTTGGCGAACTCCGAGCAGTTGCCGGCGTTGCCGGTGTTGTTGCCGCGGACGGTGCCGTCGACCTTGCCCGTGATGGAGTCGGTCGCGGGGGAAATGGTGGTGAACGTGTTGTTCTCCGAGTCACCGCCGGCGAAGTCGCACTGCTTCGGGCCGGTGGTGCTGTAGTCCGGGCCGCTGGTGTGGTCGTGGTCGCCGACGGCCATGGCCATCGGGGCGGACGCGCAGATGGCGACGGCGGCGGCGCCACCGGCGAGGGCGAGCTTCTTCTTGGACAGCATTTCTGGTCTCCTCCGTGCCCGTTTCCTGTCGTGGCGCAGTCCCCGGGAGCCGGAGCCGCACCTGCCGCCTCATCCGGCCGAACCCATAGCTCCATGTGTTCGGCCGGTGACGGTCTGCCAGGGAAACGATCCAGTCGGATATTCGGTGACGGGTATTGACATCGCACGATCGGCTCATACTGATCAGGTGAGGCAACCGCGCGGCCCGGTGCGCGTCTCCCGTCCGGGAGACCCCGTTCGTCCGGTTCCGCGCAGGTCAGCGCCGCACGTACCCGGGGAGCGACGTCCGCCCCGGACGGGTGATGAGCGCGCGGCGTCGTCGCCCTGCGCAGTCGTGCCCGCCCGCGGAGCAGGCGGTGACGCTCCGGTTCCCGGATGCGCCGTAACCCGGGAACCGGCACCGCGACACCCCGGGAACGGCACCGCGCCGCCGCCCCGGGCGAACGCCCCCACCGAGAGCGGGTGCCGTCCGCCACGTGCGGCGTTCCGGGGTCCGGGGGCTATCCTGATCGTGGCGCCCCCACGCCATGACGAGTGCCCCGTCCCCGAACGGATGTCGAAGTGACCGCACGTACCGGCGAACGCACGCTCCGTGCTCGTTCCGTCGTGCGGCATGTCCGCCATCGAGGGCACTCACGTACGCTCGCCGTCGGCATCGGGGCCGTGTCCCCCGGTGCGCCCGCGGTACGGATTTCGACCGAGGAGAGTGTCCGTCAGGCATGACTGCCGACCAGCTGATCGCCGGCGACGTGGCCACGCCGCAGCGGCCGACGTCCGAGGCGGACCGCACCGTCGAGATCATCCGCCAGAGCTTCGCCCTGGTGGAGCCGCAGGCCGAGGAGCTCGGCAAGCACTTCTACTCGACGCTGTTCACCGCCGCGCCCGAGACGCGCGACCTGTTCCCGGTGAACATGGAGGTGCAGCGCAGCCGCCTGCTGCGCGCCCTCGTGCACGTCGTGCAGATGGTCGACCAGCCCGACGACCTGGTCCCGTTCCTGCAGCAGCTGGGCCGCGACCACCGCAAGTTCGGCGTGCTGTCCGAGCACTACGACGCCGTCGGCCAGGCCCTGCTCTCGGCGATCCAGACCTTCGCCGGTGACGCCTGGACCCCCGAGGTCGAGAACGCCTGGGTCGGTGCCTACGGGATCGTCTCCGACGCGATGCAGCAGGCCGCGGCCGCCGAGCACGGCCCGGCGTCGTGGCTGGGCCGCGTCGTCGAGCACCGGCGGATCGGCTGGGACCTCGCCGTGGTCACCGTCGCGACCGACCACCCGGTGCCCTACCAGGCCGGGCAGTACGTGTCGGTGGAGACGCCGCACCGTCCGCGGCTGTGGCGCTACCTGTCCCCGGCCAACGCGCCGCGTCCGGACGGGACGATCGACTTCCACGTCCGCGCCGTCGAGGGCGGCTGGGTCAGCCGCGCGATCGTCGCGCACAGCGCGGTCGGCGAGACCTGGCGGATCGGCCCGCCGATGGGCCGGATGGCCGTGCCGCAGGACTCCGACCGCGAGCTGCTGATGGTGGCCGGTGGTACCGGTGTCGCCCCGATGAAGGCGCTGCTCGACGAGGTCGGCAGGCGCCCGAACCCGCCGCGCACCCAGGTGTTCGTCGGCGGGCGCAGCTGGGCCGACCTCTACGACTTCGCGGCGCTGCGCCGCATGTCCTACAGCAGGCCGTGGCTGGACGTCATCCCGGTCGTCGAGCACGACGACGGGGCCTCCGGTGCCGAGGTCGGCACGCTGGCCGACGTCGTCACCCGGTTCGGCGCGTGGAGCGACCACGATGTCCTGGTTTGCGGCTCCCCGGCGATGATCCGGTCCACGGTCTCCCGGATGCTCGTCGCCGGGACGCCCCTGGACCGGATCAGCTACGACCCGTTCACGATGGACTGAGCGGGTCCCCGCCCGGGATCAGAACGCCTCGGTGGTGCGCACCGAGAGCACGTGCAGCGTGCGGGAGCCGGTGAAGGCGTCCCGCCCGTGCAGGAACCGGTAGTTGTCGAGCACGACCAGGTCCCCCGCCTCCATCCGGAACCGCGGGGCCAGCTCGAACGCCGTCGCGAGCAGGTCGGCGTACTCCTCGATCCGGGCCAGGTGCTCGTCGAAGTACGGCTCGCGGGGGACCGGGAGCGCGTAGTCGCTGGCCCGCACCGCGCGCCGGCCGCCGCGGGTCCACTCGATCATCCGGCGCAGCAGCGGGGTGTTCGGCACCCCGCGCGGCGGGTTCGTCCGGGTGCCGAAGAAGTCGACGTCGGAGCCGGTCAGGAACGCGTACAGCTCCGGTGCCTCGGTCGCGAGCCGGTCGGCCAGCGCGTAGCCGTCGACGAGCACCGAGTCGCCGCCGTCGGGGGCGGGGGACGAGCAGTGCATGAACAGGTAGTCCTCGTCGGGGTCGCGCAGCCGCACGGTGCGGCCGTGCACGTCGCCGGTCAGGATCGCGCCGTCGTTGTGCAGGCCCAGCACCGGGGCGTCGGTGCCGCCCTGCGGGCGGATGCCGAACAGCTCGCGCAGCCGGCCGCCGAGGGTCACCGCGGCGGTGGTCACCAGCGCCTCGGGATCCTGCCCCGTGCCCGGGACCAGGACGACGCCGTCCTCGGCGAGCACCGTGCGGGCGTCACCGAGCTCCGCGCGACGCGGCGTGACGCCGGTGTCGGCCACCAGGTCCTTGAGCTCGGCGCGCGCCTCGCCGCTGCGCCGCCCGTCCGTACCCATCCGTGCCATGTGGGGCCTCCTGCCGCTGTCGTGCCTGCTGCACAAGTGTGGCAGGAACGCACCGTTGCCAGAACGCGCCGAGCGTCAGACCTGTCCGGACGGTCCGGTCAGTGCCCGTCGTTCCAGATCGCGGCCGAGCAGTACGACCAGCAGCGCCGTCCCGACGACGGCCACCGACGGCACCAGCACCAGCTGCGGCGCCGCGAACATGTACTGCCGGCCCTCGGCGATCATCGCGCCCCACTCCGGCGTCGGCGGCTGCGGGCCGAGCCCGAGGAACGACAGCCCCGCCACGGTGAGCAGGATGTTGGCGAACCGCAGGCACAGGTGTGCCAGCAGCGGGCGGGCCAGGTTCGGCAGGACGTGCACGCACACGATCCGCACCTGGCCTGCGCCGACCGCGACGGCGCCCTCGACGTACTCGCGGCCCTTCTCCCGCAGCACGAGCTGGTAGGCCAGCCGGGCGAACGGCAGCCAGCCCACCGAGACGATCGCGAGCAGCAGGACTCCGAGGCCGGGCCCGCCGTCCGGGGTGGCGGCGATCGCGACCAGCCCGACGAGCACCGCCGGGACCGCGACCAGGACGTCGACGACGCGCTGGAACACCTGGCCCACCAGGCGACCTCCCCAGGCGGCGGCCGTCCCGAGCGCGGTGCCGAGGACCGCGCAGAGCAGCAGCGCGAGCACGGTGAACCCGACCGAGACCCGGGCCCCGACGGCGAGCCGGGCGAACACGTCGCGGCCGAGCTGGTCGGTGCCGAGCAGGTGCTCGGCCGACGGGCCGCCGAACCGCGACGACAGGTCGGTGCCGTAGGCGTCGAACGGCAGCACGGCGAGCAGGACCAGCACCACGGGCAGCGCGACCGCGGCGATCCGGAGCGGGCGGCGCAGCCGGTCCCGGATGTCACCCGCGGACACGGCCGCGGCCTGGGCGGTCACGACGCCGCTCCGTCCGCGCTGCGCGCCACCGGGTCCAGGGCGAGGGCGAGCAGCTCGGCGCCGATCCCGGCCAGGGCCGCCACCGCGACGACGGCGAGCAGCCCGGCCTGCACGACCGGCAGATCCTGGCCCAGCACGGCGTCGTAGAGCAGCCGGCCGAGGCCGGGCACGGAGAACAGCACCTCGATCACGACCGACCCGCCGAGCAGCCCGCCGAGGAACAGCCCGGACAGCGACGTCACCGAGGTGAGCGCGAGCCGCCCGCCGTGCCGCCACACGACGACCCGGTCGGTCAGGCCCTTGGAGCGGGCGACCGCGACGTGCGGACGCCCCAGCGCGTCGACGGTCTCCGCGCGCACCAGCTGCGCGGTCAGCGCCGCCGGGAACGCCGCGAGCGTCAGCACCGGCAGGACGGCCTGCGCGGGCTTGCCCCAGCCGGTCGCGGGCAGCACCGGGATCAGCACCGCGAACACCAGCACCAGCACGGTGCCCAGCACGAACTCCGGGACGGCGACGCCGAGCACCGACCCGGTGGTCAGCGCCCGGTCCAGGCGCCCGCCGGGCCGCCGGGCGGCCGCGACGCCGAGCGGGACCCCGGCCAGCCCGGCCAGGACGAGCGCCAGCACCGTGATGATCAGCGAGGTGCCCAGCGCGGGCCAGAGCAGGCCGGAGACCGGGGTGCGGCTGGTCCAGGAGATCCCCAGGTCTCCGGTCAGGATCCCGCCGGCCCAGTTCAGGAACTGGTCGAGCCAGGAGCCGTCGAGGCCGTACCGCTCCCGCAGCGCGGCCAGCGCCGCCGGGTCCGGTTCGGCCTCACCGGTACGGCTGCGCAACACCGACAGGGCGGTGTCGCGTCCGGACAGGCGCGGCAGCGCGAACACGAACAGCGCCGCCGCGGCGAGGACCACCGGCAGTGCGAGCAGCCGGCGGAGCAGGACCGCGGTCACTCCGTCTTCGCCAGCCCCGGTACGACGAGCGTCTTCGCCAGCGGGTCGACGGTGTAGCCCGCGACCTGGTGGCCGACGCCGTTGGCGCGGGTGTGCACCAGCGGGACCCCGACGGCGTCCGCGGTCAGCTGCGCCGACGCCTTCCGGAAGACCTCCTGGCGGGCAGCCGGGTCGGTCTCGGTGGCGAGCGGGGCGAGCAGGGCGTCGAACGCGGGCGAGCAGTACCGGTTGATGTTGTAGGAGCCCTGGCAGGTGTAGTCGGTGGACAGCGTGGCCCCCGCGTCGGGCACGTCGATGAGGTAGCTGCGCGAGGTCAGGTACATGTCGTAGCGACCGGCGAGCAGCTCCGGCTCGCGGGCGTCGTAGTCGCCGACCTTGATGTTCGCCTCGATCCCGGCCGCCTTCAGCATCTGCTGCAGCGCGGTCGCCAGCGTCGGCAGCTCGGCGCGGTTGGCGTAGGTGCCGAGCTCGACGCGCAGCGGCTTGTCCGGGCCGTACCCGGCCTGGGCGAGCAGGTCGCGCGCCTTCTGCGGGTCGGCGGGCGGCGGGGGGTCCTGCGAGCCCCAGGCGACGGCGGGCCCGAACAGCTCGCTCGCGGGCAGCGCGGACCCGGCGAGGGCCTGCTCGGCGAGCGCCCTGCGGTCGACGGCCGCGGTGACCGCCTGCCGGACCCGGACGTCCTGGAAGGGCGGCCGCGCCTCGTTGAGCTGCAGCAACGCCGTCCGCGGGGCCGCGACGGTCTCGTCGGTGTACTCGCCGCCGGTGAACTCCAGCGCCGCGGACTCGGGCAGCTCCTGGGCGATGTCGGCGTCTCCGGCGCGCAGCGCCAGGGCGCGGGCCGCGGGGTCACCGACGTAGTTCGCGGTGACCGCGGCGAGCTTCGGGCGCTCACCCCAGTACTTGTCGTTGCGGACGAGCTCGGCGGACTGGTTCCCGTCGACCTTGGTCAGCGTCATCGGCCCGGTGCCGGTGCCCTGGGCGGCCGGCGGGTTCGCCTTGTACGCCGAGGGCGCCAGGATCGCGGTGTTGGCGCCGGACAGGCGCAGCGGCAGGATCGGGTCCGGGTTCGTCGTCGAGACCTTCACCGCGTCCGCGCCGTCGGCGACGGCCTTCAGCCCGATGCCCTTGACCGCCCGCGGCGGCGCGTCGACGCCCGCGACCCAGTTCAGCGCGCCCGCGGCGGCCTGGCCGGTCAGCGGCTCGCCGTTCTGGAAGGTGACGCCGGGGCGCAGCTGGAAGCGCCACGTACGGGGGTCCGGCCGGGACCACTCCGTGGCCAGCCCGGGCTTCGCGACGCCGTCGGTACCCGACGTCACGAGCGTCTCGGTGGCGCCGAGCTGGGAGAGCACGAACGCGTCGTCGGTGTCGATCGCGTAGCCCGCGCCCGGCGAGAACGTCATGTCGATGGTCATCCGGCCGTCGGGGACCGGGGTGCCGCCGCCGGAGCCGGAGCCGCCGCAGGCGGTGAGCACCGCGGTGGTCGCCGCGAGCGCGGCGACGGTCCGCAGCGCCCGGCGGGCGGGGCGGGTCGATCGAGTGGTGGGAAGGGTCGGGACGGGGGTCATGCGGTCCTCTCCGGCGCCTGGTCGAGCGCCCGGGGGATCCTCGGCAAGGATGACGAAACGGTCAAGATCACACATGCGCATCTGTCGACGTCGGCACCGATCACATACCCGGATCTCGCACAGACGGCGCGCCCGTTACTGCCACCGGATCGCGACTGCAACGTCGGCCTGATAACACTTGTACCGTGATGCGTGGTTTGCTCCGCCGCCCCGGTGACCGTGGCGACGCCGCCGGGACGACTCCCGTAGCCCGCCCACCGGTGCCGGGCCGGTGGGCGCAGTTCGCCGGGCTGCCGCCGGTGATGAAGCTGCTGGTGTCCACCCAGCTGGCGTTCAACCTCGGCTTCTACATGGTGCTGCCCTACCTCGCGACGCACCTGGCCGACGACCTCGGGCTGGCGGCGGCCGCGGTCGGGCTGGTGCTGGGTCTGCGGACGTTCAGCCAGCAGGGCCTGTTCGTCGTGGGCGGGGCGCTGGCCGACCGCTACGGCGCCAAGCCCGTCGTGCTGACCGGGTGCGCGCTGCGCGTGCTGGGATTCGTACTGCTCGGCGTCGCGGGCTCGCTGACCTGGGTGATCGCCGGTGCGCTGCTCACCGGGTTCGCGGCGGCGCTGTTCTCCCCGGCCGTCGAGTCGTCGCTGGCCCGGGAGGCGGGAACCCGCGAACGCAGCGGTGAGGGGCCACCGCGTGCGGAGGTGTTCGCGCTGTTCGCCGTCGCCGGCCAGCTCGGGACGGTCACCGGGCCGCTGGTCGGGACGGCGCTGCTGCTCGTCGACTTCGGCGTCGCGTGTGCGGTGGGCGCGGCCGGGTTCGTGCTCGTCGGGCTCGCGCACTGGCGGCTGCTGCCGAACCGGCCCGGTGAGCACACCGGTGAGCCGGTGCTCGCGGGCTGGGGCGAGGTGCTGGGGAACCGGACGTTCCTGGTCTTCGCGATCGGCTACTCGGGCTATCTGCTCTGCTACAACCAGGTCTACCTGGCGCTGCCCGCCGAGCTGGGCCGGGTCGGTGCGACCTGGCTGCTCGGATTCCTGTTCGTGACGATGTCGGTGCTGGTCATCGCCCTGCAGATGCGGGTGACGCGGTGGTCGCGGCGGATCGGGCCGGGGCGCGCGGTGGTGCTCGGGTTCTGCCTGATGGCGGCGTCGTTCGGGGTCGTGGCGGTGGCGCGGCTGCTGCCGGGGCTGCCCGGGCACTGGGCCGCGGCACCGGCGGTGGTGATGGTGCTGCTGCTGACCGCCGGGGAGATGCTCGCCGTGCCGGTCGCGCAGGATCTGGTGCCGCGCCTGGCCGGGGAACGACGGCTGGGCGCGCACTTCGGCGTCCTGGCCTCGTTCGGCGGGCTGATGGTGCTGCTCGGCTCGACGGGCGTCGGCGCGCTGCTCGGCCCGGACGTCCCGCCGGTCGTGCCGTTCGCGGTGCTGACGGCGATCCCGCTGGCCGGTGCGGTGGTCCTGGGGTTGCTGGCCCGCCGAGGCGGGCTGGCCTCGGCCTGAGCTGCGTACCGGGGCCCGGGCGGTGTCGTGTCGTGCCGTCTCGTACCCGGGCGGTGCCGTGTTCGGGCCGGGCCGGTCAGCCCCGGGCGTCCGGGTCCGGCTGCCCGGGACGCCAGCGCACCACGGCCTGCCGCCGGTCGACCGGCACCAGGTCGCGCCGGTAGGAGCGGTGCACGGCCGCGGTCGCCTGCGCGGCGGCGGCGCGGGCCGCCTCCAGCTCCTCGGTGACCTCGGCCAGCTCGGAGCGCAGGTCCGCGACCTGCTCCTCGAGCTCGATGATCCGCTTCACCCCGGCGAGGCTGACGCCCTCGTCCTGGGAGAGCCGCTGCACCTCACGGAGCAGCGCGATGTCGCGCGCGGAGTAGCGACGGCCGCCGCCGGCCGCGCGGCCGGGCGAGACGATGCCGAGCCGGTCGTAGCTGCGCAGGGTCTGGGCGTGCAGCCCGGACAGCTGCGCCGCCACGGAGATGACGAACACCGGGTGGTCGGCCGGGGTGCCCTCGGGCAGTCCGGTCTCGGCCCAGTTCGCGTCCACTGCCGGTCGTCGTGCTCGTCCGGCCATCGCCGTCACCTCCTGGCATTCCCGAGCAGGTCAGCCCGCGGATCGACGTCCTTGGTCGCCTCGGCGTAGGCCTGCAGTGCCTCCTCGGCCGCGGCGTCGAGCTTCTGCGGGACGGCGAGCTCCAGGGTCACCAGCAGGTCCCCCTTCTTGCCGTTCTTCCGCTCGACGCCCCGGCCGCGCACCCGCAGCGTCCGCCCGCTCGCGGACCCGGCCGGGACCTTCAGCGAGACGGACCCGTCCAGCGTGGGCACCGTCAGGGTCGCACCCAGGGCGAGCTCGGGGAAGGTCACCGGAACGGTGACGGTCAGGTCGTCGCCGTTCTTCGACGACCGCCCGAGCACCCGGTGCGGGGTCACCGTCACCGTGACGTAGAGATCGCCGGCGGGGGCACCGCCGCGCCCGGGCTCACCCTGGCCGGAGAGCCGGACCTTCTGGCCGTCGTCGACGCCGGCCGGGATCCGCACGGTCAGCGACCGGGTCCGGTCGCTGACTCCCTCGCCGTGGCACTGCGGGCAGGGGTCGTCGACGATCCGGCCGGTGCCGCGGCAGTCGCGGCACGGCTCGGAGAAGGAGAACGCGCCCTGGCTGCGGTTGACCAGCCCGGCGCCGTCGCAGGTGGGGCAGGTACGCGGGGTGGTGCCCGGCCGGGAGCCGGTACCCGCGCAGCGCTCGCAACGGCCCGGGGAGTTCAGCTTGATCGGGACGCTCGCGCCGCGCACCGCGTCCTCGAACGGGATGGTGATCCGGCTCTCGACGTCCTGGCCGCGCCGCGCACCGGTCGGGCCGTAGCCCGCGTTCGCGCCGCCGCCGGAGCGCCCGGCCCGGGCGAAGATGTCCCCGAGGATGTCGCTGAAGTCGCCCGTCCCGGCGCCGGCTCCGGCACCGCGGCCGCCCCCGGCCTGGCCGAACAGGTCGCCGAAGTCGAACCCGCCCGCACCGCCAGCGCCACCGCCGGGGGTGCCGCCACGGGGGAACCCCCCGCCGGGGAACCCGCCGCCACCGAAACCGCCGCCGAATCCACCGGCGCCGGAGAACATCGCGCGGGTCTCGTCGTACTCCTTGCGCTTCTTCTCGTCGCCGATGACGCCATAGGCCTCGGACACCGCCTTGAAGCGGGCCTCGGCCTTCGCGTCACCGGGGTTGGCGTCCGGGTGCAGCTCGCGGGCGAGCTTGCGGTACGCCTTCTTGATCTCGTCCTGGGACGCCGTCGAGGAGACCCCCAGGTCGCGGTAGAAGTCCTTCTCGATCCAGTCGCGCTGGGTCATGCCGCCTCCTCTCCGGTCCTGCTCGTCGTGTCCGGCACGACGTCTGTCACGACAACGTCCGCAGGCACGCCCGTGCTCCGCAGAACGGTGCGGCGGGGGCGGAGGTCCGCTCCGCCGCCCGCCGCACCGTGTCCGTCGTTCCGCCGTACGGCCGTCAGGCCTGCTGCGACCCGTCCGCCGTGCCGGTCCCGTCGGTGTCCGCGGTGCCGTCGGTGCCCTGGTCCCCGGACGCCGCGGCGACCTCGGACTCGGGCTTGTCGGCCACGGTCACCATCGCCGGCCGGAGCACCCGGTCGTCGATCCGGTAACCACGGCGAAGGACGTCGGCCAGCACCGTGACCGTCGGGCCGGAGCCCTCGGCAGGCTCGTGCTGGACCGCCTCGTGCAGCTGCGGGTCGAACACCTCGCCGGGCGCGCCGAACGGCTCGAGACCGAGCTTGTTCACCACGCCGACGACCTTGTCCGCCGCCGACTTGAACGGGCCGGTGAGGTCGCCGTGCGACTCCGCCCGCTCGAAGTCGTCGAGCACCGTGAGCAGGTCGGACACGAAGGAGACCTTCGCGCCCAGCAGGGCCTGCTCGCGGTCCCGCTCGGCCCGGCGCCGGTAGTTGGCGTACTCGGCGCTGACCCGCTGCAGGTCCGCGGTCCGCTCGGCCACCTCGGAGGTGAGCTTCTCGACCTCGGGGTCCGCGCCCTCGCCGGGCCCGGCGACCGGGTCGGCCGCCCCGGACGGGGCCGAGCCGGCCCCGTCCGTACCCGCGGTCTCCGCAGCGACGTCCGGCTCGCCGGTGTGCTGCTCGTCGTGCTTGTCGTGTGCCATGTCGTCGACCGTCCTGTCCTCGGGATGGCCGCCGGCCGTCACTTGCTGCCCTTGTCGTCCTTGTCGTCGTCCACGATCTCGGCGTCGACGACGTCGTCGTCCTGGGCGGCGGACTGGTCACCGGCCGCACCGGCAGCGCCCTCGGCACCCTCGGCGCCCGGCTGCGAGTACAGCGCGGAGCCCATCTTCTGGGACTCCTCGGCCAGCTTCTCCATGGAGGACTTGATGGCGGCGGCGTCGGTGCCCTTGAGCGCCTCCTGGGTCTCGCCCAGGGCCGCGTTCACCGAGTCCTTGACCTCGGACGGCAGCTTCTCGTCGTTCTCCTTGACGAACTTCTCCGTCTGGTAGACGAGGGTCTCCGCCTGGTTGCGGGTCTCGGCCTCCTCGCGACGCTGACGGTCCTCGTCGGCGTGCGTCTCGGCCTCCTGCACCATCCGGTCGATCTCGTCCTTGCCGAGCGCGGAGCCGCCGGTGATCTGCATCTCCTGGCTCTTGCCGGTGCCCATGTCCTTGGCGGACACGTTCACGATGCCGTTGGCGTCGATGTCGAAGGAGACCTCGATCTGCGGGACGCCACGCGGGGCCGGCGGGAGGCCGGTCAGCTCGAACATGCCGAGCTTCTTGTTGTACGCGGCGATCTCGCGCTCACCCTGGAAGACCTGGATCTGCACCGAGGGCTGGTTGTCGTCCGCGGTGGAGAAGATCTCCGAGCGCTTGGTCGGGATCGTGGTGTTCTTCTCGATCAGCTTGGTCATCACGCCGCCCTTGGTCTCGATGCCGAGGGACAGCGGGGTGACGTCGAGCAGCAGGACGTCCTTGACGTCACCGCTGAGCACACCGGCCTGCAGGGCGGCGCCGTCGGCGACGACCTCGTCCGGGTTGACGCCCTTGTTGGGCTCCTTGCCGCCGGTCAGCTCCTTGACGAGCTCGGTGACGGCGGGCATCCGGGTGGAGCCACCGACGAGCACGACGTGGTCGATCTGGCTGACCGAGATGCCGGCGTCCTTGATGACCTGGTTGAACGGCTGGCGCGTGCGGTCCAGCAGATCCTGGGTGATCTTCTGGAACTCGGCACGGGAGAGCGTCTCGTCGAGGAAGAGCGGGTTCTTCTCGGAGTCGACGGTGATGTAGGGCAGGTTGATCGTGGTCGAGTTGGAGCTCGACAGCTCGATCTTCGCCTTCTCCGCGGCCTCACGCAGCCGCTGCATCGCCATCTTGTCCTTGGTCAGGTCGATGCCCTGGCTGGACTTGAACTTGTCGACGAGCCAGGTGACGATCCGCTCGTCCCAGTCGTCGCCACCGAGGTGGTTGTCACCGTTGGTCGCCTTGACCTCGACGACGCCGTCGGCGATCTCCAGCAGGGACACGTCGAACGTGCCGCCACCCAGGTCGAAGACCAGGATGGTCTGCTCCTTCTCGCCCTTGTCGAGGCCGTAGGCCAGCGCGGCGGCGGTCGGCTCGTTGACGATGCGCAGGACGTTGAGGCCCGCGATCTGGCCGGCCTCCTTGGTCGCCTGGCGCTGCGCGTCCTCGAAGTAGGCGGGGACGGTGATGACCGCGTCGGTGACCTCGTCGCCCAGGTAGGCCTCGGCGTCCCGCTTGAGCTTCTGCAGGACGCGGGCGCTGATCTCCTGCGGCGCGTAGGTCTTGTCGTCGATCTGCGGCGTCTTCCAGTCGGTGCCGATGTGGCGCTTGACCGAGCGGAAGGTGCGGTCGGCGTTGGTGACGGCCTGGTTCTTGGCCGACTGGCCGACCAGGACCTCGCCGTTGCGCGCGAAGGCGACGATCGACGGAGTGGTCCGCGAGCCCTCCGAGTTCGCGATGACCGTCGGCTCTCCGCCCTCGAGGACGGAGACGACGGAGTTGGTGGTCCCGAGGTCGATACCGACCGTACGAGCCATGTGTGGTTCCTCCGTTTGAGTCCGAGATGACACTGTCCGGGGCTGAGTGCCTTCGACTCATGTTGTACCAGACCGGTTCACGGTCCGCACGAGCCGCTTGAGCGATCCGCACTCAACCTGTTCTGTCCCGTTCAACGGGTACCCGGACGGGGTTGTTCCCACACGGCTCAACTTTCTGCGATCTTCTTCCGCCCGGGCCCGCCGTTCGCGATCGCGACCGGTTCCGTGGAACGGCTCCGCCCGGCTCGAGAGCCTCCCTAGCCTCCCGCCATGCCCCTCCCGCACTGCTACGCCTTCGACAGCATCGACATCGCCACCAAGTACGCCTGGGTGACGGGCAAGCCGGGCATGGGCGCCGTCACCCCGGTCACCGGCGGCCTCGGCACGCTCACCACCGGGCTCGACGCCGCGCGGGAGCAGGCCGACCGCGGCGTCCGGGACCTGGAGCTCGCGTGGCGCGGGCAGGCGTCGGACGCGGCGAAGGAGTCGCTGACGACGACTGCGCGCGGCGTCGCGGCCACGGCCGGGGTCACCGAGAACGCGTCGGCCCGGCTCACCGACTACGGGCACTCCTTCGAGGTGATGCGCCGCAAGATCGAGTTCGTCGATCCGAAGTACTTCGCCTGGCTGGTGAAGGCCGCCGACAACTCGGCCGAGCTCATGGCGTCGGCGGCCGGTGCGGGCGACGACTACGTGTCGATCGCCGACCGGAACCAGCTGAACAACACCGCGGCCACCCGGGCCCTGGACCAGCACGCGGACGAGACCTCGGCCGTCGACGACCGGTTCACCACGGCGAGCGCCCCGGCGCGCCCGGCGGCACCGGTTCCCGGCGCGCACCCGGGCGGCGGGGGTGGTGCCGGCGGCGGTGGGGTCCCGGTGCCGCACGGCGGATCCGTGCAGACCGCGGGCGGGGCGGCGGCGCCGGCCCGGGTGCCACCGCCCGGCGGTGCTGGGACGCCGGTCCGGCCGCCGGGCCCGCGAGGTACGGACGGCGGCGCGCACGGCCCGGCCGACGACGCGGCCGTCCCGGCTCCGGTACCCCCGCCCGGCACCGTCGGTGGCCCGGGCGGCACCCGCCCGGACGGACCGGACCCGCGCCCGGTCACCCCGCGCACTCCGCGACCCGGCGGCCCCACCGGACCGGGCGGGGAGGGCGGCCGGGGTGGGTCCGGCGGACCGGCCCCCGGCGGGACCGGGGGCCGGGACTCCGGGACCGTGGGCCCCGCGCGGCCTCCCGCCGACCGCATCACGCCGGTCGGCTCCGGCCCGGACGCCGTTCCGGGCTCGGGCGCCGGGAACGGCACGACTCCGCCCCGGGGCACGACACCCGACCCCGGAGTGCCGGACCCGCGGCGCCACGGCGCCGACTTCGGCGACCGCATCCGTGCCGTGCCGCTGTCCCCCCGGACACAGAGCCCGGGCGGTCCGTACGGATCACCCGTCCCGAGGGGCGGCGGATCGCGGAACGGCAGCGCATACGGCGGCAACGGGTACGGCGCGAACGGATACGGCGGCGGACGCACCACCGAGTCCGGCCCCGGCGGGTCGCGCTCCCCGTACGGCGAGCGCTACGGGGGCGGGCGCGGCCACGGCGGTGTTCCCGGGGGCGGGTACGGCGCCGGCTATGGGTACGGCGCCGGCTACGGGGGTGGGCGCGGCCACGAACCGGGGTCCGGCGGCCGGTACGACCGGCTCGGCCCCTACGAGCGCGGCGGCCCCGGCGGCCACGGCCCCGACCACCCGGCCGAGGGCCGGGCCCAGGACGGCCGGGGGCTCCGCGGCTCGCAGGCCGAGCCCGGTTCCGGGCTGCGGTCCGGCGAGCGCACAGGAGCCCAGAACGGCTACGGCCCGATGCTCGGCGGCGGCGGGATGCGGGACGGCCAGGACCACCGCAACCGCTACGTCGTTCCGACCGACGAGGTCTTCGACGTCGGTGTGGACGCCGTCGACGCCGTGCTGCGCGCCGACTGCCCCGACGCCACCGACGGCACCGACGGGCCCGACAGCACCGCGCGACCCGGCTTCGACACCGGCACCGGCTCCACGGAGGGCACGCGCAGATGGACGACGTGATCGAGTGGCCGAAGGCGGTCGTGCTGTCCGCCACCGAGTTCGACGTCGCCCGTGACGTCCTCGACCTGGGGCCCGCCCCCTCGGTCCTGGAACTGCTCAGCCCGGGGGCCACCGACGTCGAACGGGCCCGGGTCGTCCGCACCGCGCTCGC
Organism: Pseudonocardia phyllosphaerae; assembly: GCF_046546475.1. NCBI lineage: Bacteria > Bacillati > Actinomycetota > Actinomycetes > Pseudonocardiales > Pseudonocardiaceae > Pseudonocardia > Pseudonocardia phyllosphaerae. Next base: position 103,673 of record NZ_JBKGXS010000001.1, on the reverse strand, counting down.
CTCGCTCACCGCGCGCGGCCTGTTCGACGGCACCACGTTCCGGCCCGGGCTGGTCGAGGACCTGCGCACCGTGCACGCCCCGGAGTTCCAGCTGGACCTCGTCGTCCCGGACGGAATTCGGGCGCTGGCCGGGGTGCGGCCCAGCGGTGCGGTGCTCGCCGTCCGCCTCGGCGACGAGGTCGGGCTGGTCCGGGTCGCCGACCCCGCGGCGGCACTGGTGGAGCTGCTCGGCCCGCTCGTCCCCGGGCCCGGTCCGGCGGTGCGGATCCCCGTGCGCCTGCTCGCCGACGCCGCCGAGGCGTGCGACGGCGCCCACGACCGGCTGGTCGCCCAGCTGCTGCGCCGCGGCGTCCCCGGAGCGGAGGCGGCGCTGCTGCACCGGGTGACCGGCGGTGGCGCGCTGGCCCAGCTCGGCGCCGGACGCAAGGTCCCCGACGCCCGCCGCGCGCCGGCCTTCCTGGTCGTGCACGCGACCGACTCGGGCTGCTACCTGCAACGACGCCCCGCACCGGCGCGGATCGGCGGCCCGCTCGCCGACGACGCGACGATCCACGCGCGCCCCGCAGGCCCCGCCGTGCTGGCCGCCGAGCTGACCGCGCTGGCCGTTCAGGCCGGGTTCGGCGTCGTCCCCGGCCGGGTCGCGAGCGGCACCAGCTCGCCGTAGGTCCAGGGCATCGGCTGCACCCGCACCGGGTTGTCCTTGTTCGGTGCCTCGACCATCTTGTCGTCGCCCAGGTACATCGCGACGTGGTGGATCGTGGCCGGGTCGGTCCGGTCGGAGGCGTAGAAGAACAGGTCTCCGGGCTGCATCTGACGGACCGGGACGTGCCCGCCGGCGTTGTACTGGTCCTGCGACACCCGGGGCAGGGTGAGGCCGGCCGCCTGGAAGGCGCGCAGCATCAGCCCGGAGCAGTCGTAGGCGTCCGGGCCGGTGGCGCCCCAGACGTAGGGCTTGCCGACCTCGCGCAGCGCGAAGCCGATCGCGGCGCCGCTCGCGCCCGGCGGGAGCGCGCCCGTGGTGCCGGGGGCGCATCCGGTGGGGTTCGCGACGTCGCCGACGGTCTTCACCAGGCCCGCGGCGAGGCCCTCCCACTTGGCGTAGGCATCGGGGAAGGCGCTGCGCTGCACCGTCTGTGCAGCGACCGTGACCGGCATCTGCTCCCAGCCGGGTATCTCCTGGAGCCGGTCGAGGAAGATCCGCGTGCTGTACGCCGGGTCGGTGATCTGCGCGGGCGTCCCCCACCCCTGCGAGGGCCGCTGCTGGAACAGCCCCAGCGAGTCCCGGTCGCCGTGGTTGATGTTGCGCAGCGTCGACTCCTGCATGGCGGTGGCCAGCGCGACCAGCCACGCCTTCGGCGGGAGCCCCATGTCCTTGGCGACGGAGATGATCGCGTTCGCGTTCTGCCGCTGCTCGTCGGTGAGGGTCTCCAGCGTCGCCCCGCCGCCGCCCGGCCCGGCGGTCGCGGTGCTGATCCCGGTGTCGCAGCCGGAGACCGGCGCCTTCTTCTGTGCGAGGTTCGGGCTGAACGCGAGGAACCCGACCGTCAGGAACAGCACCAGCGCCAGGCCGATGACCAGGAACGGCAGCAGCAGGCGCAGCGGGCGCAGTGCCCGGGTCACCGGGTTCATGCCCGGTCGTAGCGGGAGACCCGCCAGCCGGCGTCGGTGTCGACGACCTGGATCGAGAGCGTCACGGCGTCGGTCGGCACGGTGACCTGCACGCTCTTCGGCGACGCCTTCGTCGGCGTCGCCGCGCCGGTCACCTTCGTCGCCGGGATGTTCGACGGGTCGACGCCGCCGAGGACGCCGAGGAACTCATCGGTGGTGTACGGCCGCAGCCCGGCGAGCCACTGCTGCGGGGTGACGCCCTGCGGGTGCCGCACCCACGCCGCCGCCCACTGCCGTGCGGTGTCCAGCGCGGCCTTCGGGGCCTTCGCCGGGGGCAGTGTCGTGGGGGTCAGCTCGGCGACCGGCGGGAGCATCGTCGGGGTCGGCGTCGCGGAGATCCCCGACGACGGGGCGCTCTGCGACGCATAGGGGTCGTCGGGCTGCTGCAGGCCACCACCGGCGGTCGCGGTGCCGTCACCGCGGCCACCGAGCATCACCAGGCCGACGACGACCGCGCCCACCACCAGCACGAACACCGCCAGGTGGAACGGGGACCGCAGCGGCCACTGCCAGATCGCCCGGTACGCACCGAGCCGGCCCCGCGAGGACCTAATCGGCACGGCCGCCCCACACGTCGCCACCCCGGGTGTCGCGGCCTGCACCGTGCGCGGCCCGCGGCCGGTAGATCTTGTAGACCGGGACGCCGTCGACCAGCTCCGGGGTCACCGCGGCCGGCTCGCCGGCGCGGCGGCTGCGGGCGTCGGTACGGCGGTAGATGGAGCGGTCGTCGATCTCGCCGGGATCGCTGCGCCCGGGCACACCGGAGCCGGTGTCGGCACGCCCGGACGCGCCGGCGGGCAGCGCGCCGCGCCGCGGCTCGGCGATCCGCGTCGGTCCGCCGGCCACCGGGGCCGCAGGGGCGGGTTCCGGCCGGGCCCGGCGACGGGTGCGCGCGCCCGGACCGGCGACCGTCTCGGCCTCGGGGCGGGCGGCGTCGCCGTCCCCGGCACCCGTGCCGGAGCTGCGCTCGGCCCACCAGCGGGTCTGCCGCTCCTCGCCGGGCGCCGGCCCCCGCATCCGGTTCCACATGCGCCCCATCGGGCCGTCCCCGGCGCCGGGGACGATGCCGCCGAACTGCTCCCGGGTCAGCGACACCATCGACACCAGCCGCCGGAACGGCCGCGCGACCGCCCACATCACCAGCGTCACGACCCCGGTGACCAGCAGCGCGAGCCACAGGTCGATGCCCGCGCCGGGTGCGAACAGCGACACGACCAGCAGCGCGTGCAGCCCGGCCAGCGCACCGACGACGAGGGTGTTCACCACCGCGGACCCGGCGACGCGCAGCAGCGCAGGCACGACGTCGGGTTTCAGCAGCGCGACGACGGCCACCGCGGGTGCGCACACCACCAGCAGCCGGATGACCAGCATCGCGACGAGCACCAGCACCTTGGACAGCAGCTGGAACAGCGCAATGCACGCGGCCTCGATCAGCGCGAGCGTCCCGGACCCGATCCGGCTGCCCGCGGCGCCGGTGAAGTAGGGGTAGCGGTCACCCATCCGGTCGGCGATCGCGCCGTAGTCGGACTTCTTCTTCTCCGCGAGCTCACCGGTGGCGCGGCCCTCGAGCACCTCGGCGTTGGTGAACGTCTGGGCGCGCAGCAGGTCCCGGCCCAGGTCATGGGCCTGCGGGACGTCCGGCGCGCCGAAGGTGCCGCGCAGCCAGTTCTGGTAGGCGACCTGGTCGACCAGGACCGTCGGGAGCGTGTCGCGGGTGCCGAGCCCGACCTGGGAGAGGAAGCCCTCCTGCATCTGGGTGACGCCGTCGAGCAGCAGCCCGTCGGCGGCCTTCGACCAGTCCACCGGGGCGAGGTAGGCCGCCGAGCCGATCATCAGGGCGAACACCGCGATCCCGGTGCGCTGCGCCTGCCGGGCCAGCTCCCCGCGCATCGCGAGCAGCAGGATGATCACCGCGAAGCCGAGCAGGGCGACGCCCACCCAGGTGGTGAACACCGTCTCGTACATCGCCCTCGTCGCGGTGGCGATGAGCTTGTCGAGCGGTTCGAACAGCGAGCCGCCGTCGGCGATCAGGTAGTGCGCCCAGTTCACCCCGCCGACGGTGAGCTTGGCCAGGTTGAAGACCTGGTTGCCGAGCCAGGTGTCGGTGGTGACCGACGGGTTCAGCACACCGGAGCCGGTGCAGCCCAGGTCGTAGTTGTGCCAGACCAGACCCGCGTAGCCGACCTCCTCGTAGACCGAGCCGGGCTCGCCGTGCATCGGGGCGGGCCGGTCCAGCGAGCCGACCAGGCCGGTGCCCGGGCGGTCGGGCTCGGGCGGGGTCTTGCAGTCCAGCGGCTGGGCCATCGCCGGCGAGCCGAGCAGGACCACCCCGCCGACCAGCGCCGCGACGACGACCAGGGCCCGCCGGCGTCGCCGGGCGGGCGCGGCGGGCAGGCCGAGCTGCCTGCGGCGGGTAAGGCGCCTGCGGCGTTCCGCGGCCAGCACCGCCGCGACGACGACGCCGAGCACCACCCAGAGGCCGGCGCCGCCGGAGGGGTCCAGCCCGGGTTTCACCGCCCGCCCTCGCCGGGCTCGTGCGGCCTGTCGCGCCCGGGGTCGTGCGGGCCGGGCTCGGTGGGGTCGCCGTCGGCCTCCGGATCGCGCCCGGTGCCGGTGGCCGTGCCGGCGCCGTGGTCCCGGTCGCGCGGGTCGTCGAGGTCCTCGTCCAGCTCGTCGAGCAGGTCGATCTCCTCGTCGTCGTACAGCTCGGCGTCGGCGAGGCCGTCCGGCCCGTCCGGCACCGCGGCGACGACGCGCACCGCCGGGGCCCGCACCCCCGGCCCGGCCAGGACCGGGTCGGTGTCACCGGGGCCGATGCGGGTGTCGGTGCCGCGCAGGCCCGCCCAGCCGTCACCGTCCAGATCGAGGTCGTCGCCGTCGAGGTCCGGGACGGCTGCCGGCACCGATCGGGGACCGGACGGCAGCGGTGCGGGCTCGTCGGGAGCGTTGATCTCGGCGTCCCCGCCGGACGGTGCCGGAGGCCGGGGGACGGCGGCGCGGGCCGCGTCCGGGTTGGTGTCCAGGGCCTCCCGGACGTGCTCCAGGTGCGGCCCCTCCAGGTCGATCCGGATCTTCTCGACGCCGCCGTGGCCGTCGGCGAAGACGAACTGGCGCGGGGTGTCGTCCGGGCGGTCGTCGTGCCGGGGGCGCGGGGACAGCGTCCCGAGCATCTCCTCGTAGCCGACGTCGGTGGGCACCCGCAGCAGCCGCAGCGCCTCGGACTGGGCCTCCTCGTCGTCGGTGCGGCCGACGAACACCGCGTTGACCAGCGCCGCGAACCCGGAGACCCGCAGCAGGTCACCGGCCAGCTGGGAGGCGAACAGCGCGCGGACGTTGAACTTGCGGGAGTCACGGGCGAGCCGGTCGATCAGCACCTTGCCCGTGGGCACCTGGGACAGGAAGTGCGTCTCGTCCAGCGCGACTCCCTTGCGCAGGTTGCGGTCGGCGTCGTAGATCGTGCGCTGGGTCAGCCAGGACGCCAGGTTCAGCAGCTCGACGCCGAGGGACTCGTTGTCGGTCCACTCCTCGCGGGGGCTGCCCGGGCGCGGCAGCGACAGACCCTGCATGGTCAGCACGGTGAGCCGGTAGTCGCGGTCGGCGTGCCACGGGTCGTCGCGGGTCTCGTCCGGGAACAGCAGCGCGGCCTGCGGCAGCTCGCGGCGCTCGTCGAGGAAGTCGGCGACGACACCCGCGTGCTCCTCGCCCTCATCGGCGTGCCGGCGCAGCGTGTCGATGACCATGCCCGGGTGCCGGTCGGGGGCACCGCCGACCTCGCGGACGGCGCGCAGCAGCACGATCCGGGTGTGCGGCTGGCGGGCGATCTCGTACGGCAGCAGGCCGGACAGCACGTCGAGCACCAGGCGGCGGCGGGTGGCGGCGGCCAGCGAGCGCTCCCGCTTCCAGGCGCGCTCGGGGTCCTCGTCGTCGGCGAAGTGGTCCGGGCGCGGCTCGGCGACCACCCGGTACGGGTTGAGGATGCCCGGGTCGGCGCGCAGCAGGTTGATGTGCCGGGAGAACGGCGCCAGCTCCGGCAGCCGGGCCAGCTCGGCGAGCGGGCCGGAGGGGTCGAGCACCGTCCAGCGGGCCCCGGCCCGGAGTGTCTTGTAGACGATGAGCCCGGTCAGGAACGACTTGCCGGACCCCAGCCCGCCGACGATCGCGGTCAGGCCGGACGCCCGCCGGACCTCCTGGGCCAGCCACGGGTCCCAGGCCACCGGCCGGCGGGTCGCGGTGCAGGTCTCGCCGAGCATGATCCCGCGCCGGTCGCCGACGCTGGCCGTCGCAGCGGGCACGCCGGCCGCGGCCCAGGTCACCGAGCCGCGCCGCCGATACGCCGTCGACGCCAGCGGCTCGCCGGGGATGAACTCGCGCGCGTAGCGGTACTGGGCCTCGGGGTGCTCGATCTGCACCTTCGGCCGGTACATGTCGACCACCTGCTGGGCGCGGGTGGTGGCCTCGGCCTCGTCCCGGCCGGAGACGGCGATCCGCCACCAGCCGTAGAGCCGGGTGTTGAGCTGGGTGAGCCCGGTCGTGAGCTCGTCCTCGACCTCGAGCACGCGGTCGGCCTGGCGGGCCAGCGACATCGGCGGGTCGAGGTCGTGGTCGTGGGTGTAGTGCCGGATCTGGCTGCGCACCTTGCCCATCTGGCGCTGCAGCTCGCCGGTGACGTCCTCCGGGCGGCGGATGTAGATCCGCGCGGACCACTCGACGGGGAACGGCAGCCGGTCGGAGTGCTGCATCCACGGGTCGTCGACCTCGGGGATGCGCAGGCCCTCCATCAGACCCAGCGAGAGGACGGCGACGTTGCGCGACACCGTCTGCGACCGCATCCGACCGACGACGCGCACGGTCGGCGCGTACGGCTCCTGGTACAGGTCGACGCCCTCGGTGAACGCGGCGAGGTCCTCGGCCTCCCAGGTGGAGACCCCGCGCGGCACCGACGACAGACCGCGGGGCGCGGGCAGCCCGAGTGCCACCGAGCGGTGCATCAGCCAGGCCATGTCCTCGGCGCCGGCCGGGACGGCGTCGAGCCCGGACTGGCCCATCAGGACGTCGATGTGGTTGACCTCGGACTCCAGCGCGGCCAGCTCGGCGCGCACCGCCGAGGGCGCGATCCGGTCCAGGACCGGGGCGGCGCGTTCCACCCAGCGGTCGAGCAGCCCGCGCCCGGACACCTCGACGCCGATGAACACCTCCTTGTCGGCCATGGACAGGCCCATGAGGTGGCGCTGCTCGCCCTCGAGGAAGCCGTCCCAGCCGAGGGCGCCGGGGACGTCGGGCATCCGGCCGACGGCGTTCTGGTCGAACGACTCCGCCCACATGTGCACCGGGTACGGGCGCGTGGTGACCCGCAGGTGCAGCCAGCGTCCCTGCAGCTCACCGAGCTGCGCGGCGATCTGGCGGATCAGCACCTCGCGCTGGGAGTCACTGCGGAAGCTCCAGGCCTGCGCTGCGAGCCGGTACCAGGCCATGACCTGGGATCCGGTGCGCGTGATGTGTCCGTCGATCGAGCGCAGCGCGATCGACGGTGTGTAGTCCGACCCTCCCTCACCGGCGCGGCCACGGCCACGGCGCTGCCGGCGGGGGGTCTGCTCAGGTGCGGCCACTGCGGCCGCTCCTGCGCCACGGGTCGTTCTTCCTGACCTGGGCCCGGGTCGCGCGGGGGCGGACCGGCTTCCGCGGCTTGCGCGCGCTGCCCGGCTCGGGCAGCGGCGGGACGGGCCTGCGCGGCGCCTCGGTGCCGGTATCCGCAGGTCCGGCCTCGACGACGACCGGTGCCGCCGTGGCCCCGGCGGGCACGGCGCCGGCGTTCGGCTCGGGCAGCGCGGCGGGACGGGCCCCGCCGGCGGCCGGACGTCCGGCCGTCGCGGACGGCCCCGAGATCCCCGACGGCTCGGTCCGGGTCGCAGCACGTCCGCCGCGTCGCCCGGTGCCCCAGGCCGCCCCGTCGGCCCCACCCCGGCGGGCGGGACGGGATCCGGCACCGCCGGACCCCCGGCGGGTGTCGCGCCGGGAGTCACGGGAGCCCCGCGACGACTGCCCCACCCGCACGTGCTTGGCGCGGACCAGCCCGCCTGCGACCTTGCGTTCCTCCCGCGGCCCGGTCACCTCGGCCCAGAACTGGCCGAGGACCTGCCCCAGCGGGCGCTCGTAGTCGATCTTCTTACCGAGGAACTTGGTGATCGCGATCGTGCCGACGAGTGCCCAGGCCACCGAGAAGAAGCTCAGCCCGATGCCCAGCTGCCGCTGCACCGCCATGATCAGCACCATGACGATCAGACCGACTCCGTAGCTGACGTAGCGGGCGCGCCACGGGAAGGTGGCACGCGGCGGCCCGAGCCACACCGCGTCGACGCGGTACACCTCGTCGTCCGTGCGAATCAGCAAGGCTCACCCGCGGGACGGGACGAGCAGGCCGGCGAGCGCCTCGCCGACGACACGGCCGTTGCCGCTCACCGCGATTCCCAGAGCGATCAGCCCCACGACGAGGCCGATGCTGCGCCGGGCCACGCCGGCGTTGTCACCGCGGCCACCGACCCACAGCAGGATCACGGCGATCGCGAGAAGGATCAGCGGAACGATGTTGTTGGTGATCCACTGCTGAAGGTTGAGCGTCGACAGCTGGCCCTGGGCGAGCACCTGCTGCAGCGCTCCGCGCGAGGTCTGCACAGCTCCTCCTAGCGGATCCACTTCATGGTCGTTTCCCGCAGGCGAGTACACCACGAGACCCGTAGTGATAGTAGAGGAATGGCCCGTCCGCACGGCGTGACCGCCACGCACCGCGAGCGTCCGGACACGATCGGCGGAACACCCCGCGACGAGCGGTACGTGACGCCTGCCTCATCGCGCGGTGTCGTGCTGTGCGACACCGGGCGGGGACGCCGTGGTCAAGGCAGGCTACTCTTCGGTAACAAAGCACGACCCGGCCCCTCGTCGAGGAGGGCGTTCGCGGTTCCGGGGCACTACTGTTCGCCCGACCGTCGGCACGTCCCACCACGACCGCGCGCCGGCGACTCGAGGAGGCACCGCGATGGAGAGGCCCGCCCGGACCCGGGTGCACGGTAGCCCGTGCGCGCCCCCGGCCGGCCGAGTCCCGCCGTCGTTCTCCACCCCGATTCCCGTCCCGTCCCGCCGCGACGACAACGCTGCCCCCACCACGAGCGACAGCGTCTCCCGTCACCGGCCTGCCCGTCCCGGAACCACCCTCGGGACGGGTGCTCTACAGGGAGGTAGCTCCGCATGACCTGGGTGCAGTACGTGCTCGGCATCATCACGGTGCTCTCGGCGATCGTCGCCGTGGTGCTGGTGACGCGCACCGTCATGTACATGGTTCGGATCATCAAGCTCGGCGAGCCGGATCCGACCCGCTTCGCCCCGTTCGGGCCTCGCTTCACGCAGATGCTGAAGGAGACGCTCGGCCACACCAAGATGCTGAAGTGGAGCCACGTCGGCATCTTCCACTGGCTGGTGATGGTCGGCTTCGGTGGCCTGTTCCTGGCGCTGATCGAGGCGTTCGTCGAGGTCTGGAACCCGACGTTCCACCTCCCGCTGATCGGCGAGTGGTCGCTGTACTCCCTGTTCGTGGAGCTGCTGGGCATCGGCACGGTGGTCGGCATCGCGGTGCTGATCGTGATCCGCCAGCTGAACAACCCGAGCCGCGAGGGCCGCATGTCGCGGTTCTACGGCTCGAACATGGGCCGTGCGTACTTCGTCGAGGCGATCGTGTTCCTCGAGGGTGCGGGCATCCTGATCGTGCGCGGCGCGAAGATGTCGCTGGGTGCCTTCGACGTCCCGGTCTGGTCCGCGCCGGTGTCCTACCTGCTGTCGCTGATCCTGCCCGCCTCGCTCGTGCTGGTCAGCGTGTTCGCGACGGTGAAGGTCCTGTCGGCGACGATCTGGCTGATCGTGATCGCCGCCAAGCCCACCATGGGTGTGGCGTGGCACCGGTTCACCGCGTTCCCGAACATCTACTTCAAGCGCAACGACGACGGCTACAAGGCGCTCGGCGGCATGAAGCCGATGCTGTCGAAGGGCAAGGTGCTCGACCTCGAGGAGGCCGACCCCGACGAGGACACCTTCGGCGTCGGCAAGGTCGAGGACTTCACCTGGAAGGGCCTGCTCGACTTCACCACGTGCACCGAGTGCGGCCGCTGCCAGTCGCAGTGCCCGGCGTGGAACACCGAGAAGCCGCTGTCCCCGAAGCTGCTGGTCAACGCGCTGCGCGACAACCTGTACGAGAAGGCGCCGTACCTGCTCGCCGGCGGGCAGAAGGACATGGCAGGCGACGAGATCGGCATCGTCGGCGACGACGCCGAGGCCCGGATGGCCACCATCCCGGTCGACGCGCTGGAGGCCGCGGGCCGTCCGCTGGTCGGCGGTGAGGACGTCGCCGGCGTCATCGACCCGGACATCCTGTGGTCCTGCACCACCTGCGGCGCGTGCGTCGAGCAGTGCCCGGTCGACATCGAGCACGTCGACCACATCATCGACATGCGCCGCTACCAGGTGCTGATCGAGTCCGAGTTCCCGACCGAGCTGAACTCGCTGTTCAAGAACCTGGAGAACAAGGGCAACCCCTGGGGCCAGAACGCCAAGGACCGCCTCGAGTGGACCAAGGGCCTGGACTTCGAGGTCCCGGTGTTCGACGGCGAGCTCTCGCCCGACACCGAGTACCTGTTCTGGGTGGGCTGCGCCGGCGCGTTCGACGACGGCCAGAAGAAGACCATCCGCGCCACCGCCGAGCTGCTCAACCGGGCCGGGGTGAACTTCGTCGTCCTGGGCCCGGAGGAGACCTGCACCGGCGACCCGGCGCGCCGCTCGGGCAACGAGTTCGTGTTCCAGATGCTCGCCCAGCAGAACGTCGAGGTCCTCAACACCGTCTTCGAGGGACGCGAGCCGGGCACCCGCAAGATCGTCACGACCTGCCCGCACTGCCTCAACACGCTCGGCAAGGAGTACCCGGAGCTGGGCGGCAGCTACGAGGTCGTGCACCACACGCAGCTGCTGAACAAGCTGGTGCGGGAGAAGAAGCTGGTCCCGGTCTCGGCACCCGCGGGCGAGGAGGGGCCGGTCACCTACCACGACCCCTGCTACCTGGGCCGTCACAACGAGGTCTACGCCGACCCGCGCGAGCTGATCGGCGACTCCGGCGCGACGCTGTCGGAGATGCCGCGCCACGGTGACCGCTCCATGTGCTGTGGCGCCGGTGGCGCCCGGATGTGGATGGAGGAGCGGATCGGCAAGCGGATCAACGTGACCCGCGCGACCGAGGCCGTCGACACCCTGGAGAAGGCCGACGGCGGCACCCCCGCCGGCACGCTGGCCGTGGGCTGCCCGTTCTGCCGGACGATGATGACCGACGGCGTGAACCAGGTCGCCGGTGAGGCCGTGCAGGTCCAGGACGTCTCGCAGATGCTGCTCGCCGCGGTCAAGCGCGGCGACCCGGCCCCGGAGCCGGAGCCGGAGGAGACCGGGGAGTCCGCGCCGACCACGGACACGCCTGCCGTCGCCACCGACGAGGCCGACGTCGCCGAGGAGGCGGAGCAGGAGGACCCGGTGAAGGAGTCGGCGAAGGAGTCGGCGGCCTCCGGTGCGGCGGCGTCCGACGGGTCCGGCGACTCCGGGACGGCCGACGCCACGGACGTGAAGGCCGGGGACGACAAGGCCGCCGAGACCGCGACCAGCGACTCCTCGACGACCGACGCCGCAGCGGCCGGGTCCGCGTCCACCGAGGCCGAGGCAGGCGAGGCGGACAACGAGTCCGGGACGGACGCCGAGAAGACGGAAACGGAGAAGTCGGGGACGGAGAAGTCGGGGACGGAGAAGTCGGGGACGGAGAAGTCGGGGACGGAGAAGTCGGGGACGGAGAAGTCGGGGACGGAGAAGTCGGGGACGACGCCGTCGTCCGGGTCCGACGGCGCGTCCGCCGGCGAGAACGGCACCTCGACCGGCAACGGGCACGCCAACGGCAACGGCGCCGCGTCCGGTGAGCAGGCCAAGCAGCAGGAGCGCAGCGACAGCTGACAGCTCCCGCTACCGACGACGGCCGGTCCACCTCATGCGGTGGGCCGGCCGTCGTTGTTCGGGCGCCGCGCCCTCGCCCGTGCCCCGAGGGGCACCCTCGTTGCCACGGGCGGTAGCGAGGGTGCCCCTCGGGGCACGGGATGCGGAGCGCCGGAGCACCCGAGGCGTGCGAGGGGCTCGCTCAGCAGGGGGCGAACGAGCTGATCTGGTAGGTCGGTGACGCCGCCGGGGTCCGGGTCAGGACCGCGCGGCCCAGCCCCGGACCGGCGCCTGCTCCCCAGGCGGTGCGGCAGCCGTCGACGGTGAGAGTGGCACCGGGGGCGACGACCGGGTCGGAGCTGCGGTCGATCCGGGTCACCGGCGCACCGGCCGGGGTCCGGCCCTGGAACGCGGCGACCGCGTCCGGGCAGGTCGGCGTGTTGGTCGCCGCCCGGAGCTGGTCGACCGCGGCGGGCTGCACGAACGAGCACACCCGCCGGTCGCCCATCGCGGCTGCGGAGTCGAGCCCGACCAGGGCCAGCTGTGGACGCGGCACCCCGTACTCGCTGCGGAACTGGGCGGTGCTCTGCTCGTCGGCCCGTGCCTTCTCCTCGGTGATCTCCGACGACCGGAACGCGTAACCGGTCCCGGACACCACCAGCAGCACGACGCCGACGGCCAGCACCTTCCACCGCGGCAGGAGCAGGAGCCCGGCGACGATCACGCCCACGGCCAGCGCCAGCGCCCACGACCACCGGTTGTTCGCGGTGCCGTACAGCAGCGCGACGACCAGCACGAACCCGGCGACATGCGGAGTCCAGCCGCGCAGCAGCCGGTCGATCCGCAGCAGTGCCAGCAGGACCAGCGTGCCCAGGCCGAGCCCGGCCGGGATCCACCAGCGTCCGGGGTCGTCGAGGAACGGGAACAGCAGCAGCGCCGCACCGACGAGGCCGAGCATCGTCGCGCCGCGGACGGAGCGCGGGCGCAGCCTGCGCCAGTGCTGCCAGGGGTCCGAGTCGCGGTCCCGGTCGCGGGGGCGGTCCCGATCGCGGGGCCGGGGCGTCGACGGGCCGTCGTCGTCGGAGGCGCCGGTCCCTCCGGAGCCGTGCCGGTCGGGTTCGCGGGTGACGAGCTCCGCGCCGCTCGGCCGTGGCGGGGCGGGGACGAGGTCGGGGGCCCGGCCGTCGGATCCGCCCGGCTCCGGCGCGGCCCCGGCACGGCCGGCGCCAGGGGCGGCGGCATCCGGATCGGCGGAGGCTCGGGCGGCGTCCGGCCCCGCGCTCCCGGAACCGGCGGCACGCGGCCCCGTCCGATCCGGACGGCTGCCTGCCCGGTCCGGACGGCCGGGCCGTCGGCGGCCGGTGGCCCACGGATCGGGGCGGCCCTGGTCGGTGCGGTCGGCGTCGTCCATCGCGGTCAGGGTAGCGACGCGGCCACCCTCGGTGGGGGCCTTCGGGTCAGCGGCGCGTGGTGTCGGTGCGGTGGAAGTTCTTGTACGCCCGCGACGGCGTCGGGCCGCGCTGGCCCTGGTAGCGGGAGCCGACGCCCTCGCTGCCGTAGGGCTTCTGCGCCGGGCTGGACAGCCGGAACAGGCACAGCTGCCCGATCTTCATCCCGGGCCACAGCGTGATCGGCAGGTTCGCGACGTTCGACAGCTCCAGGGTGATGTGCCCGGTGAAGCCCGGGTCGATGAACCCGGCCGTCGAGTGGGTCAGCAGGCCCAGGCGCCCCAGGGAGCTCTTGCCCTCGAGGCGTCCGGCCAGGTCGTCGGGCAGGCCGACCCGCTCGAACGTCGATCCCAGCACGAACTCACCCGGGTGCAGCACGAACGGCTCGCCGTCCGGCGTCTCGACGCCGGTCGTCAGCTCGTCCTGCTGCTGGGACGGGTCGATGTGGGTGTAGCGCGAGTTCTGGAACACGTGGAAGAACCGGTCCAGCCGCACGTCGATGCTCGACGGCTGGAGCATCTCGGCGTCCCAGGGGTCGAGCACGAGACGGCCGGACTCGATGTCCTTGCTCAGGTCTCCGTCGGAGAGCAGCACCGGGGCAGCGTAACGGCCGTGCCCGCGGCGTTAGGCGCCGGAGGACTCCACGCCCGGCCCGTCGGCCCCCGGGCGGGGCCTGCCGTGACCGCCGGACGGCGGGGGCGTGTCGTCGACGGGCAGCCGCGGCGACCGGCTGAGCCCGAACATCCACGCGACGGCCTGCTCGGCGCGCGCGGCCTCGAACCCGTCCGACGGCGTCGGCAGGCGTCCCTGGTCGCTGTGCAGGATGTGCCCGACGGCGGTGGCCGTCTGGCTCGCGGGAGTGCTGCGGATCGAGTCGCCCGGTTGGGGAACGTAGGGACCGTCGACCAGCACGCCGATCGACCCCATCCCCGGGGCGTCGACGACGAGCTCCGGCGAGTCGCTGACCAGCACCGTCGCCGCACCCAGCAGGACGAGCTCGTCGGACAGGTCCAGCTCGGGCACCACCGTCACGCGCGGGTGTGTACCGAGGGCGAGCGCGGGCTCGGCGGTCGCCAGCATCCCGGTGACGACGACCTCGACCCGGGCGTGCCGTTCCAGCAGGTCCGGGAGCGCGCCGAGCACCGGCAGCGACGCCGCCCGGGTCAGGTCGACGAGCACCAGGCGGCGGTCCTTCTCCTGCATCCGGGCGAGCGCGTCGGCGCATCCGGGGTCCTGCGGGGCGGGCAGGGAGTGGATGGTGTCGCCGATGGTGAGCACGTTCGGGCCGAGCGGGCTGCCCAGGGCCGAGCCGCTCGTCGTCAGGAACAGGGAGGCGAGCTGGCCGATCACCCGGCGCTGCGCCTCCTGCGGGAACGGGCAGAGCAGGTCGTCGGTACCCATCCCGGCCTGCATGTGGACGACCGGGATGCGGCGCCAGAACGCCACGGTGGCCGTCACCGAGGCGGTCAGCCCGCCGCCGTGGATCAGCACCGCCGACGGGTCCTGGTCGACCATCAGCCGGTCGAGCCGCACGAGCAGGGCGGCCGCGACCTCGGCGACACCGGCCTCGGGATCCGTGGGCGCCAGCAGCGTGATGTCGGTGTCGACGCCGAGCGCCTCGAACGTCTCGTGCACGGCCATCGGGTCGACGCCGGTCGCGACGGTGATCCCGCGGATGCGGTCCGCGCGGGCGAGTGCGCCGGCGACCGGGGCGAGGCGGGCCACCTCGGGGCGGCTGCCTGCGACGAGCAGGACGTCGTGCTCGTGGTCGTCCAGAACCGAGTTCTCACCGGTCAACGGATCGAACACACCCATCTGGATCCTTCCGGCCGGGGAGCGGCGACAACACGAACGAGTGTCGCAAGCCGGGGCCGAAACTGCGACCAGCTGTCGCCAGGTGGTCGGCGGCTGGGCCGATCGGGTGAGGAAGGGGTCCGCCGACGCCCGAGGCGCGGAGTGCTAAGGTGATCGTGCACCGTGCGGATGTAGTTCAATGGTAGAACATCAGCTTCCCAAGCTGAATACGCGGGTTCGATTCCCGTCATCCGCTCAGAGCACGAAGGCCCAGGTCAGACGGCATGTTCCGTCCCTGGGCCTTCGTCGTTCCCGGGGTTCTCCGGGCTCCTCCGTGCTTTCCGCGTGCTATTTCGCGGTTCTGCGTGCGACCACACACGCCTGCGGCACCTGCGCGGCGGCACTGCGCTCCTCCGGGGCGCGCACCAGCCGCAGGACGACATCGAACCCGTTGTCCGCCAGCAGTGCCGCGACGTCGTCCGGGTCGAGGCGGTGGAACTCCAGCTCGATCGCGTGGCCGAACGCCTCGTCGCGCCGGTGGATGCCGGTTCCGGCCTGGAAACCCAGCGCGAGGTAGCCGCCCGGGCGCAGCGCGCGGGCGAACCCGGCGACGACGCCCGGCCGGTCGCCTGCCGGGACGTGGATCAGCGAGTACCAGGCGACCAGCGCGGCCAGGTCGCCGTCCGGGACCGGGAGCCTGCTCATCTCGCCGACGTCGAAGGTGATCCCCGGGTGGGCCCGGCGGGCGAACCCGACCATCTCCGCGGACAGGTCGATCCCGCGGACGTCGAGGCCGTGCCCGGCGAGGAACGCCGTCACCACCCCGTGCCCGCAGCCGACGTCGAGCGTCCGCGCGTCGGGGTGGTCGCGGCGCACGCTCTCAGCGAACCCGGCGAGCACCGCCCGGTCGTAGGGGGCGTCGTCGAACTCGGTGCGGAACATGTCCGCGCACACCTCGGCGATGGCGTCGTAGCCCGCTCTGGTCCGGGTCAGGTGTCCGGGCTCGCTCACCCGGCGGAGCCTACGACGCCTGCGCCGCCGCGTACTCGTCGTCGCTGACGTGCCGTCCCCAGGTCACCGCGCTGCCGGACTCGTCGACCTGCTGGATCGCGGTGTGCACCATGAACCGGTTCGGCGCGGCGCCGTGCCAGTGGTTCTCGCCGGGCTCGAAGAAGACGCGGTCACCGGGGCCGATCAGCTCGACCGGGCCGCCCTCCCGCTGGCAGGCGCCGAACCCCTCGGTCACGAAGATCGTCTGGCCGTGCGGGTGGGTGTGCCATGCGGTCCGTGCCCCCGGAGCGAAGTGCACCGACGCGGCGGCGACCGTCGAGTTCGCGGCCGGGGACGCGACCGGGTCGATGTGGACGTCGCCGGTGAACCAGTCACCGGGGCCCTGCTGGGTGTCGAGGGTGCTGCTGCGCGTGATCTGCACGGCACCACTCTGCTCCGGCCGAGGTGCCGGAGCACGCCGGGGCCGGTGCTCAGGCCAGGCCGCGGGGCTCGCGCCGCACCCACCAGGTCAGCACGCCGCCACCGGTGAGGATCGGGATCGCGGCCAGCACGACCGGGCCCGCGAGGACCGCGACTGCTCCGAGGACCTCCATCGCGACGCCCGCGACGAACCCGGACGTCACCGCGAGGGAGTTCGCGCGCTCGGCGCCGATCGGCCCGCCGGCCAGCCACAGCCCGGTCCGCGCGACCCCGCCCACGAGCACACCCATGACGATCCCGAGCACGATGGCGCGGGTGGGCAGCGCGGCGCCACCGGCCAGCGCGAGCGGTACCGCGAGAGCGGTGAGCACGGCGAGCATCAGGGCGCGGACGGGCCGCCGCAGCGGCTGGGCAGGGAACGTCACATGGACGGATTCTCCACCTGATGACCTGCGGTTTCCATGTAACGTGCGTGACGTCCGGATCACCGGGATGTTGCACGGCGGGTGGTCGTCCGCTGCCCCGCGGTGCACGTGTCGCCACGGTCGTCGCCGAGGGGCGTGACCCTGTCGCGCTCCGTACAGCTGCTCAGTACAGCTTCTGGGCGTACGACGGGCCGTAGTACTCCTCGATCCTCTCCAGCGGCTCGTCCGGGCGGGCCAGCTCCTTCGCGATCCGCGCGACCGACGGCAGGGCGTCCTTCTCCGGCCAGCCGGCGGTGTCCCACAGCTCCGAACGCAGGAACGACTTCGGGCAGTGGAAGTAGACCTGCGCGACGGTGACCTCGAGCGCGAGCAGCGGGCGTCGTCCGCGGACCGCGAGCAGGTCGAAGTACGGCGCGTCGCGGACCAGCCGGGCGCCGCCGTTGATCCGCAGCGTGTCGGTGCGCCCGCCGACCAGGAAGATCAGCCCGACGTGCGGGTTCTCCAGGACGTTGCGCCACCCGTCGACGCGGCCGTTGCCGGGACGCTCCGGGATCGCGACCGTGCGCTCGTCGACGACGTGCGCGAAGCCGGCCGGGTCGCCCTTGGGGGAGACGTCGCAGGTGCCGTCCGCACCGGAGGTCGCGAGCAGGCAGAACCGGGAGGTCTCCAGCCACTGCCGGTGCACCGGCAGGATCCGGGCGCGTTCCTTCGCGATCGCCGGGCCGGACGCCTCGCCGGTGATCTCCTGCAGCTCGGCGAGGGTGCGGATCTCGGTCCCGGTGCTCTCCGGTGCAGCGGTCATGGCTCCACGGTAGGCAGCGACCGTCGCGTCGTCGTCTCGTTTCCCGCTGCCGTGCGCTCAGCGGTGCGCGGTCGTGCCCTCCGGGCCCGAGGTGTACGACAGCTTCTTGGCGAAGCAGTCGTCCGGGCCGAATCCCTGTGCGGCGCACCAGGAGTTGGCGCCGTCGGCAGTGCTGAAGGGCTGGGCGACGACGACCACCCAGTACCCGCCGTTGCGGAACACCGGCCAGTCCTCGGAGCGCAGCAGCGCGGCATCCGGGTACTGCGCGGCAAGGCCCCGGTACTGGGCGAGGATCGCGCCGGAGTCGTAGACGATGCCGTTGTCGGTGGTGCCCGTCTTCTTCGACGACAGCTGCGGCACCCAGTAGCCGGCCGCCTGCGCGACCCGCGGACCGTCGAGCACCACCTGGGAGGCGAGCTCGACCTCGGCCGACGCGGCCGGAGCCACGACCGGAGTGCTCGGCGGCGCGGCGGCCGGAGCGACGAACGGCGAGGCGACGGCCGGGACCGGTTCGGCGGTACGGCCGGGCACCAGGTCCGGGCCCAGCACCATCAGCGCGGCCCCGGCCAGCAGGATCGGGACCACGACGAGAACGGCGGCGAGCCACGGCGTCGCGCTGCGGTGCCGGGCCGGGGCGGCCGGTGCCGGGTACCCGAGCCCGGCCGGCGGCTCGTAGTTGTACGACGGGTGGACCGGGGCCCCGTAGGCCGGGTGGGCCGGTGCGCCCGCCGTCTCGTACATCGCCTCCCTGCGGTATGCGCGCTGCGGCGGGATCCCCGGGACCGTCGCCGTCCGCTGCTGCGGGACCACGACAGGCTGCTGCTGCCCGCACCCCACGCAGTAGGACAGGGCGGGCGAGAGCTCCGCTCCGCACCGGCACCGCTGGTTCATCCGCTTCCCCCCGACGACGCGTGCGGCCGGTCGGTCCGGCCGTCACACCCGGGTCATCGGGGTCCCGGACCCGCCGTTATCGGTACGGCGGCCCGGTTCGGGACAGTTCATCTCTTTCGATGAGGGGAACTCAGGCCTTCCCTGCCAGCAGCTCCTCGGCCGACCGGGTGCCCCCCGTGCGTCCTGAGAACTGCATGCAGCGCCAGTGACGGCGCTGATCGAGCGGCGATTGAGCGGGCACGATCAATGGTCGGTGCAGTTCGGCGGGGCTGGCTGCGTCGATGGTGAGGCGCTGCTGCCGACCCC
The DNA here is from genome assembly GCF_046546475.1 of Pseudonocardia phyllosphaerae. Lineage (NCBI taxonomy): Bacteria > Bacillati > Actinomycetota > Actinomycetes > Pseudonocardiales > Pseudonocardiaceae > Pseudonocardia > Pseudonocardia phyllosphaerae. The sequence continues at coordinate 84,906 of NZ_JBKGXS010000001.1, read as the reverse complement.
GACACCGCCCGCACCGCCCTGGCCGCCCTCCTCGACACCGACGAGACCGGGGCGCAGGCGGTAATCACGCTGCACTGGTCGGCCTTCACCCGAGCGCGCCATCAGCATGTGCAACGAGAGCTCGACGAGATACGGGCCTACGTCCGCGCGCTCGAGCAGGAACCCGGCACACCCAGCGGCAGCTGACCCAACCCGCCCGACCCGCGATCGACGGGACTGTCACTCGAACGTCGTGCACCTCAGCGGACGGGTCTCGTGAGACAGTGTCTGCGCAGCTCACGGTCGTCGGATTGGCACGCTCATGAGCGCCCAGTAGGGGATCCCCAGCGGGACGGGCCATGGACCCCCGGCGCTTCTACGCGACGTGGGCGCACTGACGCGGAGCGAGGGACGGAGTCGGTGTCAGCGGTCGGCGGTCCACGACGGGCCAGGCATTCCCCGGTCGCCCGCGGCGATCAGCGCACCGATCGCAGGGACCGTCCAGCTCGGCGAGCGAGGCAGCGCGGTCACGAAAGGCAACGACCAGACCAGGAACCCCCAGCCGAGCCACGCCGGGACCCGCTGCCCACGCTGCACCGACCACACGACGTGCGCCCCGAACGTCAGCACCGGGACGCCGAAGCTGCCCAGTGTGCGCCAGAACGCGTCCGACCGTCTCGCCGTGTCGAGCGTCGTGGGTTCGTCCAGAGTGAATGTCGACCACCACCCGTCGTCGCGGGCCCGCTCTAACTCGGCGCGGTGGGCCAAGGGCGCGGCGACCACATGCACCGCCCCGAACACGACGGCAAGCCAACCGCCAGCCGCGGTCAGGTATCGGCGGCGGGTCGAGTCGGATCCCATCGTGCCTCCATGTGTACGGATGCGTATGGATCGGACCGTACCAGCGTTTGTACGCTCCCGTACATGCCGGCGACCGCGCGGACCCCCCGCAGCTCGTGGATCGAGGAGGGACTACGCGCGCTGGCCACGGGCGGACCGGACGCGGTGCGGGTCGAAGCGCTCGCGCGCGCACTCGGTGTGACCAAGGGCGGCTTCTACGGCTACTTCACCGACCGCACCCACCTGCTCGGAGAAATGCTCGACGCGTGGGAGCGTCGCAGCGTCGACGACGTCATCGCGCAGGTCACGGCGGAGAGCGGCCAGCCACTCACCCGAGCGCGACGGGCGGCTGACCTCACCTTCTCCCCTGCGCTGCTGCCGGTCGACCTGGCCGTACGCGACTGGTCCCGACGAGACCCGACGGTCGCCGCGCGCCTGCGTCGGGTCGACAACGCGCGGATGGAGTTCTTGCGCGACCAGTTCCGGTCGACCATCAGAGATCCCGACGAGCTGGAGGCCCGCTGCCTACTGGCGTTCTGCGCCGCCGTCGCGGACGACCTGATCGCCGTGGATCATCCACTACGCAGCCGGGAGGAGGTCATGGACCGCGCCGCCCGCGTGCTGTTCGACTGAGCTCGCCGAGCGCCGCCTGAAGTCCCGCATTGTCACTCGACCGTCGTTCCATACAAGTGGGAGTTCGAAGAAGCGGACCGAGTCAGATCAGGGAGAGGCCAAGTCAGAACGCTGAGAGAGACGCACAGGCGAAACGGAGTGCTAGTGGAAGGTTCCGGGCGGGGGAGCGAACGATGGAAGCAGCGGCGGCGAGGCGGAGCGGGAGGTCCGGGATCGTGCCGATGCCATCGCAGCAGCAAGCGATCGTCTCGATGACTGATCAGGCCGAGCGTCGACGGCGGGAGGACGAGGCGTTCGCGCGCTACGCGCGAGCCGACCGAGATGCCGAGCAGATCGTTGCCGACCGGGACGGGGTGATCGCCGAGCTGGAGCAGCGCCGTGGTGTCCAGTGCGACTGTTATGCCCTCACCGTCGGTATGTCGAGGACAGTCCGCTGCGGGGTTCGGACCCCGGGCCGCGGACTACGGGCATCCGCACGGTCGGAGGATCAGCGAGGACATCGGCTCCGGCCGGAGCGGGACACTGTGGCGGCGCGGCAATCAGGCCGATCCGTGCGTATCCGAGGAGCAACAGGGCGCTGACCGCCACGACCGCGGCCCAGATCAGCCCGTACTCACCCGACGACGCATTATTCAGACCGTGCAACACCGCCGGTACGGCGAGGCCGACACCGGAAATCGCCAGGACCGGCCCGGGCTCGCGGTAACGCACTGCGAGGCCGAGGAAGTATCCGGACAGCCCCGCCCAGCAGGCATGCACGATGGGGTCGGTCAGAAGGCGCCAGACGAGGATGACGCCGGTGGTACTCGGCTGATGGTTTGCGTAGTCGATTCCTTCCACAGCCCCGAACACCAACCCGCTCACGGTTCCGAGATACAGGAACTCACGTGGGCCGAGCATCTGGCGGACCGGCCGGTGGAACAGCACCAGCGCAGCGACGGGGAGAAGCTTCGCCAACTCCTCGGGAACAGCCACCGTGACGATCCCCAGAACCAGATTGTCGTACCGGGGGGCGTCGAGTGCCCGTTCCAAGGCCAGCGCCAGCGGCCCCCCGACGACAAGCGCGACCGCCATCACAGTGAGGACCAGAACCACCCGGATCCGTGCGGGTGCGATGAGCGCGCGCAGCACCAGGAACCACGCCACTGCGAAGTAGATCCCGAACACCGCCTTCGACAGCCCCTCGTCTCCCGACGAAGTCTCCAGGCTCATCGCGAAGGGCGGAACCGCGAGAAGTGCGACGAAGCCCCAGGTGACCGGGTTACGGAACTGAGGGTTCCGCAGCCACGCGCGAAAAGGGAACAGCACGGACACCGGAGGCAACGAGACGCGGGCTGCCTGGTGGCGGGGGTGTGCGGGCGCGGTCACCGGTGCACCGTCGTTCCCTGCGGGCCCTCGGTGTTCGAGAGCTTCTTCGCGAAACAGTCGTCGGCGCCGAAGCCCTGCGCAGAACACCAGGCGTTTGCCTCCGCCGCGGTCGAATAGGGCTGCGCGACGACGACCACCCAGTAGTCGTCGTTCTTGAAAACCGGCCAGTCTCCAGACCAGAGCAGCGCCGCGCCGGGATACTGCGCCGCGAACGCCTGGTACTGCCTGAAAATCGCCTCCGATCCGTACGTGACACCCCCATCCGTCGTTCCCGGTTTCTTCGACGAGAGCTGAGGGACCCAGTAGCCGACTGTCGCAGCGACTCGTGTGCGATCTCCGGCAGCCGCGTCGGCCAGCTCGGACTCCGCGGACTGCGGGACCGGAGCAGTCGCGGTCGGAACCGTGGCCGGGGTCGACACGGGAGCCGATGCAGGTACCACGGGCGCCGACGCCGGAACGACCGTCCGGGTCGAGGTCGGGAACAGCTCGGGACGCAGGACGAGTAGCGCGGCACCGGCGAGCAGGACGGGCACCAGCACAAGAGCGGCGGCGAGCCACGGGAGCTCCGCCCGACGCGGCGGGTACTGCGTCGGGGCCGGGGCCCAGCCGGCTCCCTGTCCGCTCCATGCGTACTGTGCCTCGGGCGAGTACGTCGCCACCGGGGTGGGCGCTCCACCCCGAGCCGGGACGGCGGTCACCGGAGCTCGACGCTGCTCCGGAATCCTCGGACGCTCCAGGCCGCACCCCGCACAGAAGTGCAGGGACGGCAAGATCTCCGCCCCGCACCGGCACCGCTCGCTCATGTCTTCTCCCCGACGACGCGTGGCCGGTCGCTCCGGCCATGACACCGATCCCATCGGAGTCCAGGACCTGCTGTTATCGCGAGTACTGGGCCGAACAGCGCAGATCATCTCTTTCGATGACTAGTCGTAACGGCCCAACGCGAACGTCCGAAAGCCGGGCATCGCGGGCACATCCGGTGCGCGCCGATGTCGGGGACGTGACCAGATGACGAGCACTCGCGAGCCGTACCAGCAGAGCTGGATGCCCGAGCCGGGACAGCAGCACCAGGGAGTTCCGCACGCGGCCGGCTTCTCCGGCCCGCCCTGGTACGGCGGCCCGCCGCCGGCCGGCCTCCACGGCCCGATGGCTGCCGCTCCACGCCACCGGGCCGGGTGGATCGCGCTGGGTGCGGTCGGCCTTCTGCTGGCGATCGTGATGGTGAGTGCGTACGCCGCAGCCCACCGGACGATGACGGTCGACGGCGACGTCACCCTGAACGTCAGGTGGAGCTCACTTTCCCCGGGCGTGGGCTGCGAGGGGAGGAATGGTTACTCGTTTCTTCAGCCCGGCGCTCCGGTGTCGATCTACAACGCCTCCGGCGATCTTGTGGGCTCGACGACTCTCGGGGCCGGCATCACGAGCTACCAGGGGAACGGCTGGTCCTCGTCGTACGCCGACACCTGCACCTTCCACTTCACGCTGACCGACGTCCCGACCGGAGACGACTATTATCGAGTTGCCGTCGGCAGCGGCACCGCCGCCGGTGTCCCGTTCACCCGGACCGAGCTCGAGACCTCCGGCGCCTCCCTGTCGTACGGAAACTGAGGTCAGCCCGACACCGCTCCGCCGCGAGCTCACGACCGGCGCCCCACCAGCTCGAACGGCGCCGGTTCGTCGAGTAACCGGGGGGATCGTCGAGCAGCGCCTCCGCGGTCTCCCGTGTGCCTGAGGCGGGCGGTCAGCGGGTACGGGCTCGACGCACCGTCGGTCAGGCCTTCCCTGCCAGCAGCTCCTCGGCCGACCGGGTGCCCGGCTCCTCCCCATGCGACGCCATCTCCTCGGCCACCCGCAGCAGCGCCGCGTTCACCGGCGTCGGCACGCCGTGCGCGGACCCGAGCGCCACGATCTCGCCGTTGAGGAACCGGGCCTCGATCGAGCCGGTGCCACGCTGCAGGCTCTGCCACGACGACGAGCCCCGCCGCTCCTGCCCGGCGACCGGCCGGTCGACGAGGATCCCCTCGTCGCGGACGCGCTGGTCCTCACCGGTCCGCGCGACGATCCCGGCGGCGTCGAGGACCGTGCGGCCCTCGGCCGTCAGCGCCTCGGCCAGCGCGGGGAAGCCGGGGTCGTCGCCGCCGCAGGCGGCGTCCGCGGCGTTGGCGAGGTTGGTGAGCAGCTTGCCGTACTTGGCCTCCATGACGGCCGGGTCGGCGTGCGCGGAGAACCCGGCGGCGGCCAGATCCGCGGCGATCGCCTCGCTGACGTCGTCGGTGCCGGTCGGGTAGGTGCCGACGTCGAGCACGCCCGGGACCGGGCCGGACGTCACGACGACCACGCCCGGCTCGTAGTGCTCGGCGGGCAGGATGACCAGCACCGCCTGTACCCGTGCGAAGCGCTGCGCGGCGGCCCGCTCGTTGCCGACGCCGTTCTGCGCGCACGCGACGACCACGTCCGGCGCGACGGCGGCCAGCTCGTCGAGCACCGCGACGGTGTCCTGCGACTTCACCGCGAGCACGGCGACGTCACCGATCCGCCAGTCGACGTCGCGCACCGACCCGACGGCCGGGACGGGCACCGTGCGGGAACGGTCCGGGTCGTCGAGCCGCAGCCCGCCGTCGCGGATCGCCGCGAGGTGCCTGCCGCGCGCGACGAGCACGACGTCCTGGCCCGACTCGTACAACCGGACGCCGATCGTTCCGCCGACCGCACCTGCACCGATGATCACGTAGCGCACGTGAGCGATCTTCGCTCAGCCGTCGTGCGCCCGCACCAGCGACACCGGGGCCTTCCGCCGCCAGGACTCCTCGATCAGCTCGGAAAGCTGGTCGGAGCCGATCCGCGTCAGGTCGACGAGAACCGCGCCGTGGCCGTCGTAGTGCGGGGTGGTGAAGAACGCGCGGTCACCGGAAGCCAGCAACGCCGCTTTCTCGTCGAGGCCACAGAAAAGAACCAGCCCACCCTCGGCCTCGGTCCGCAGCCGGGCGAATCCCTTGCCCCGCACCTTCAGCGCGGGAGTGCGGTAGGAGGTCGACTCCTCGACTCCCGGCAGCGCACACCCGATCCGTACGACGTCGTCCCAGCTCGGCATGCGCCCAGTCTGGCGCCGCCGGGCGGCCGGTGGCGTGGAGGAATCGGAGGCCCGGCCCCTCAGAGGTGCGTCGCGAGGAAGTCGTCGACGGCGGCCCTGCCGTCCGCGACGTACTCGTCGGCCTTCCACCGCTCCACCAGCTGCGCGCCGGGGGCCACCTCGGTCAGCGTCCGCGAGACGGCCTCGGGGTGGAACTCGTCGCCGCCCATCAGGACCAGCCACGGCGTCGCGATCCGGGCGAGTGCCTCGTCGGGCACCGAGAACAGGATCCCGCCACCGGCGAACATGTTGTGCCGGAACGAGTCCCAGGTCTCGGCACTCGCCTCGGGATGGTCGTCGGCGATCTCGTCGCGCCAGCCGTCGAACATCTCCTCGAAGCGGTGCTGGTTGTTCTCGCGCCCGGTCGGCTGCAGCGTGACGGCGGCCCGGATCCGCTCCGGCGCCGTCACGAGCAGGCTCGCGGTGTAGCCGCCGCCGATGCACATGCCGAACACCGCGAACTCGGTGACGCCGAGGTGGTCGAGCAGGGCGAGCTGGTCGGCGGTGTAGACCGGCCAGCCGTCGGAGGCGTGGACCTCGGCGGTGGACTCGCCCGCGTTGCGCTGGTCCATCGCGATGACCCGGTACCCGCGTTCGACGAGATGGGTCCGCGGGTCCCACGGCGCCTTCTCCCAGAACGAGGCGGCCGAGCGCATCCCGCCCGGGGCGATCAGCAGGATCGGGAAGCCCTCGCCGTGATCGGTGTAGGAGATCGAGACGCCGGGACGGGAGAAGGTCGGCATGCCCGCCACGCTAGGACACGCGCGGCGGTGTCCGCTTCTCCGGACGGCGCCGGGACAGGATCGCGGTGCCGGTCACGGTCAGCGCCAGGCCGAGCAGCAGGAACGGCACGAAGCCGGGCCGGATGGTGTCGTCGAGCAGCAGGATGCCGACCATCCCGGGCACGACGACCTGCACGACCATGTAGAGCGCGGTCACCGTCGCGACGTCGCCGAGCTGCAGGGCGCGCGCGTAGTTGTAGAGCCCGGTGACGGCCATGCCGGCCAGCACGTAGATCAACGGCTCGCCGAGCAGCCCGACGACCGACGTGCTCTCCGAGACGTGCAGCGCGCGGATGCAGACCGAGCCGCCGCCGAGCCCGAGCCCGGCCAGCAGCGCCGACGGCCACGGCCTCGTCTGCTTGTGCACCGCCAGCGTGACGCCCATGAACACGACCAGGGCCGCGATCAGGACGGTCACGGTCTGGGCGTGGTCGGTCAGCGGCGCCTTGCGCTCGGTGCCGGCGCTGGCCGCGACCAGCGCGAGCCCGGCGATGCTGAACCCGATCGCGAAGCGATGGACCGGTCGCAGCCACTCGCCCCGGAAGTACCGGGCGTAGAGCGCGGTCATCGCGATGGCACCGGCGAGCGTGGCCTGCACCGCGAAGATCGGGATGAACTGCAGGGCCACGACCATGCACAGCCAGGTCAGCAGGTCCATGCCCAGCCCGCCGATGAACCGGGGGCGGGTCATGACCGCGCTCGTCCTCCCGCCCTGGCTGGCCGCGTCGGCCTGCAGGATGGCGGCGCCGGTGCTGCAGAACATCGCCAGGACGGCGAAGGTCATTCCGATCAGCACGTGCGGCTCCGGACCGGGTTGGAGATGGCGACGGAGATCGTCACCCCCGCGATTGTGTCCTACCGCTACCGCGCGGCGGCGGGCCGGGCTGTCGGCGCTGCCGGCGCAGGCCGCTGCTCGGGGACACCCGCGACGCCGGACACCGAGGACAGCTCGAAGAAGCCGCTCATCAGACCGGTGCTGGGCTGCTCGCCACGCTCGGCGGCGGTCCGCCAGGGGGAGGCTCCGGCCCGCTCCTCGCGGCGCTCGACGAGCACCGCCCGGGGACGCTCCGTGACCACGATCACCGCGACCGTGATCGCGACGCCCACGAACAGCGGGCCTCCGACGAGCAGCACAGGCCACCCGAACGCCAGATACGCCACCACCAGCGCCACCGCCGACATACCGACGACCGCCCCTGCCAACCGCTTCACGACGTGTTCCCCCCGACCCCGTGTCCGTCGCGTGATCGTCTGAAGTTTTACCACGTCAGAGGGGGTACGGGACGCGCGGGGTCGGCACTTGCCGATCACATCTCGCGCACGATGGGATAACGGTGCCGCCCCGGGCGCGGTGCACGGTTCGGGGCCGGGCCGGCGCGGGGGCTCCCGGTTCCACGCCGGCCCGACGCACCCGATCATCCCGCCCCCGTCCCCCGCCGCGGGGAGGTGGGGGGTGACTCGGCGCAGTCGCGTCTGTGCCAGGGGTGACAACCGGTGCTGCACAACTGGATCGATCAGGCATTTCGGGACGCTCCGCGCCGCATGCGCCGTCCCGTTCGGACGGAGGGCAGGATCACAGGAGTGACCGAGGAGAGGTGCGACACGTGACCGGCGCGGTGTGGGCGATCGTCCTGGCCGGGGGCAGCGGCAGCCGGTTCGGCCGGCTCAAACAGATGGAGGAGCTGGCCGGGCGACGCCTGGTCGACCACACCGTCGCGGCCGCGCGACGCACCTGTGACCGGGTCGCGCTCGTGCTGCCCGCCGGGGTCGAGTGGGACGGTGAGCCGGTCGATGCGCCGGCCGTCGGCGGCGAGCACCAGGCGGTGTCGCTGCGCAACGGGCTCGCGGCCGTCCCGGACGACACGGAGATCCTCGTCCTCGCCGACCCGGCACATCCGCTGGCCGCGGACCGGCTGTTCACCGACGCGATCGCCGCGGTCCGGGCGGGCGCCGACGCCGCGGTGCCGGTCGTCCCGATGCTCGAGGTCGTGCAGCGGGTCGTCGACGGCGTCGTGCAGGAGACGCTGCCCAAGCAGGACACCGTCCTCGCCCAGTCCCCGCAGGCGTTCCGGGCGGACGTGCTGCGCGCCGCGCACGCCGACGCGCCCCGTCCGGTGGAGAACTCCGGAATGCTGGCCGCGCTCGGCCACCGGGTCGTGACGGTGCCGGGGGACCCGGCGAACCTGCACGTCGCGAGCCCGGAGGACCTGGCGGTGGTCCGGCGCCTGGCCCGCTGAACCGGCGGCGCCACGCTCAGCGGTTCGCGACGCCTGCCGGGTCGCCGCCACCGGGAACCGGGGTCCCCGGTCCGGACAGCAGCCGCTGCCATGCCGGCCCGTCCACGACGTCCGGGACGCTCTCGGTGTTCCGCGCCGCCGCGAGCACCCCGACCGCCCGAACGACGTCGTCCCCCGGGACCCCCGGGCCGCCGGGGACACCGGAACCCTCGGCGCCACGCCCCCCGCGTACACCCGCGGAACCGAGCCGCACGGGGCGCGCCAGCAACGGCCAGGACAGTCCGCCGAGCACTCCGGTGCCCGCGTCGGCGCCGCAGGCGCCGCAGACCGGTCTCCCCGCCCGGTGGGCCCGCTGCAGCGCGGTGACCGCGGCGCCGGTGCGCGCGTCGTAGCGGCCGTCCGGCCTGCCCCGGTAGAAACCGCTGTCGCGCAGCAGGTACTGCGCGGCCTCCACCGCCGGGCCGCGGTCGCCGCCACGCAGGGCCGGCCACCCGGACCGGACCACCTCGGTACGGGACACCCGTCGCCCCATCAGCGACGCGACCTCGCGACGCAGCCGGGGCAGCGCGGCGTAGAGCCGGTCGCCGGGGCAGAGCGTGTCGCGGAAGTCGCGGTGCCCGTAGAGCTCGGTGGGGGCGATCCCGTACTTGTCACAGATGTAGGCGCACGTGGCGCGCAGCGAGTGCCACAGCATCGGCGTCGGGGTGGCGCCGGTGTAGGTGCCCTCGTTCTCGATGCCGATCGCGATCACGTTCTGCCCGGGCGAGTGCGCGCCCTCGACGACGCGCCGACCGCGGTTGAGCTCACCGAGGCTCCACAGCCGCCCCTCCATGACGTGGCCACCGCGGGAGATCGTGAAGTGCTGGCCCGAGTCGAGCCAGCCGTTGTGGTCCATGTGGTAGCGCTGGATGCCCCGCGCCAGCGCGTGCGCGGCGGGCACGCCGTAGTCGGTGCCGTTCGGGCCGGCGGTGTGGTGCACCAGGATCCGGATCGGGCGGACATCGTGGATCTGCGGCGGTGACGACGGCGGCCGCGCTCCCCACTCGAAGCAGCGCGCGATGTAGGGCGCGGGCACGCCCTCGGCGTGGGCGAGCCCGTCGCCGACCGGGCCCGGGACCGCGGGCGGGCCGGGTGCGACCGGCGGGCCCGGTGGCGGGACCGGTGCCCGGCCGGGGGCGCCCGTCGACGCGAGCGCCCGCCCGGGTCCGGCCGGCAGCCCGGTCAGCGCGGCCCCGGCGACCAGCGAACCGAGCAGCACCCCGCGCCGGCTCCACGCACGTCCTGCCCCGTCCATGCCCGCCTCCACGCCGCCGTACTCACCCCATGCGTCACCTCATCCTCGTGCGCAACACACGTTTCACGACGAGGCGCGCCGGAGGGTCACCCGGAGATACCCGGCACGACCGGTACCGGAAGGGCCTTGAAACGGTTACCAGCGAGTAATACTCTGGCGTCAGTTACCGGCCGGTAAGTTCGATCGGCCCTGGCAGAGTTGCGGGGAGTACGGGATGGGCCACTACAAGAGCAACGTGCGCGACCTCGAGTTCAACCTCTTCGAGGTCTTCTCGGTGCAGGACCACCTGGGCACCGGACCGTTCGCCGACATGGACGCCGACACCGCCAGGGGCGTGCTGTCCGAGCTGTCGTCGGTGTGCACCGGGCCGCTGGCCGAGCACTACGCGACGATCGACCGGAACCCGCCGGTCTACGACCCCGCGACCTTCTCGGTCACCACCCCGCAGGAGCTCAAGGACGCCTACAAGGTCCTCTGGGACGGCGAGTGGTGGCGGCTGAGCCTGCCGAACGAGCTGGGCGGCATGGGCGTCCCGCCCTCCGTCCAGTGGGCCGCCGCGGAGATGATCCTCGGCTCGAACCCGGCCGTGTTCATGTACATGACCGGCCCGAACTTCGCGTCGATCCTGCACCGCAACGGCACCGAGGACCAGAAGCGCTGGGCGCAGCTGATGATCGACCGCGGCTGGAGCGCGACGATGGTGCTGACCGAGCCCGACGCGGGCTCCGACGTCGGCGCCGGCCGCACCAAGGCGGTCGAGCAGCCCGACGGCAGCTGGCACATCGAGGGCGTGAAGCGCTTCATCACCTCGGCCGAGCAGGACTTCACCGAGAACATCATGCACCTGGTGCTGGCCCGCCCCGAGGGCGCGAAGCAGGGCACCAAGGGCCTCTCGCTGTTCCTGGTGCCGAAGTTCCACTTCGACTCGCAGACCGGCGAGCCGGGCGAGCGCAACGGCGCGTTCGTGACCAACGTCGAGCACAAGATGGGCCTCAAGGGCTCCACCACCTGCGAGCTGACGTTCGGGGCGCACGGCACCCCGGCCCAGGGCTGGCTGCTCGGCGAGGTGCACGACGGCATCGCGCAGATGTTCCAGGTCATCGAGTACGCCCGGATGATGGTGGGCACCAAGGCGATCGGCACGCTGTCCACCGGCTACCTGACCGCGCTGGACTACGCCAAGGAGCGCGTCCAGGGCGCCGACCTCACCCAGATGACCGACAAGACCGCGCCGCGGGTCACGATCACCCACCACCCCGACGTCCGGCGCAGCCTGATGCTGCAGAAGGCCTACGCCGAGGGCATGCGCTCGGTGTACCTCTACACCGCCGTCCAGCAGGACAAGATCCGTCTCGGCGGCGAGGACGCGGAGCTGGCCGAGAAGGTCAACGACCTGCTGCTGCCGATCGTCAAGGGCGTCGGCTCCGAGCGTGCCACCGAGCAGCTGGTGCAGTCGCTGCAGACCCTCGGCGGCTCGGGCTTCCTGCAGGACTACGCCCTCGAGCAGTACATCCGCGACGCGAAGATCGACTCCCTCTACGAGGGCACGACCGCGATCCAGTCCCTGGACTTCCTGTTCCGCAAGATCGTGCGGGACAACGGCCAGGCACTCGCGTTCGTCGCCGGCGAGGTGCAGGCGTTCCTCGACTCCGACGCAGGCAACGGCCGCCTCAAGGAGGAGCGGGCGCTGCTCGGCACGGCCCTGCAGGACGTGCAGGGGATGCTCGGCTCGCTGACCGGCTACCTCTACGCCTCCGCCGAGGACGTCACCAACCTCTACAAGGTCGGCCAGCACACCGTGCGGCTGCTGCTGGCGGTCGGCGACCTGCTCGTCGGCTGGCTGCTGCTGCGCCAGGCGAGCGTCGCGCTGGAGAAGCTGGGCACCGACGGCCTCTCCGCCAAGGACCGGTCGTTCTACGAGGGCAAGGTCGGCGTCGCCTCGTTCTTCGCCAGGACCGTGCTGCCTCGCCTGACCTCGGACCGCGCGGTCGTCGAGAACGCGGACAACGCGCTGATGGAGCTGGACGAGGCCGCGTTCTGATCCGGCCCCACCGACGACGAAGGCCCGGCCCCGGGACTCCCGGGCCGGGCCTTCGTCGTGTGGGCTGCTACGCCGTCAGCTGCCGCACTTCACCGTCGGGTGCGGGTTGTACTTCACCGTGCGGGTGTGGCTCTGCGTCTCCCCGGTCTGCACGTTGCGCATGGTCCGGGTGTCGGTCGAAGTGAAGCCCGGCTTGCCCTCGCTGGGCTGGCACTCCTGGCCCGGCGGGATCGTGACGACCTGCGGCTCGGTCGGGTCGGACTTCGGCCCGGTCTGGGAGCTCACGTCCCACATCTTCTGGCCGAGGAACTTCACGGTGACGTTGCTCGGCGTCCACGACGTCTTGATCAGCACGGCGGTGGGCCCGTCGTTGCGGAACTTGACGTCGATCAGGTTGTTGAAGACCGTCGCCTCGCGCGCCACCGGGTAGCGGCTGATGTAGAAGCTGTGCTCCTTGTGCTCCACATCGGTCATCCCGGCGAAGTAGGAGGCGTTGTAGAGCGTGGTGGCCAGCTGCGAGACACCGCCGCCGACGCCGCGGGCGGGGTGGCCGTCCTCGATGATGCCGGCGTCGACGTAGCCGTTGGAGGCGTCGCGCGGGTTGGTGACGCCGTTGAGGCTGAACGTCTGGCCGGGCTGGACGATCTGGCCGTCGATGGCCTCGGCCGCACGCTTGATGTTCTGCCCGGAGTCCTGGGCGAACCCGCCCGTGGTGAACGAGCTGATCTCCTTGGCCTCGCCGAGGGACTGCAGGTCCTGGGTGGTGATCTCGGCCGGCTTCGTCTCGTAGATCGCCGGGACCTCGTGCTTGCCGGGGCCGGTCAGCACCGGGAGCACGTTGGCGAAGGTCTTGGCGTAGTCGATGCCCCGCCCGTCCTGCGACGGGACGACCTTGGGCGGGGTGGCCCCCAGGTCGAGACGGGCGTCGACGCCGGGCTTCTCGGTGCCCTTGAGCTGGTCCTCCGCCGCGTCCTCGAGGATCTTGTCGCTGACCTTCGGGACCAGCTTGGTCGCGCCGTCCGGGTCAGGGCTGAAGCTCAGCGCCTTGGCGACGTCGGCCGGCTGGATCGTGGCCGTCGCCCCCTCGCCGGTGACGGTCAGCGGCGACGCCACGGCCGGGCGGGCGACCTCGTCGACGGCCTTCTGGACGTCCTCGGGGGTGGTCCCGGCCGGCTGGGTGCTGACCGGCAGCTGCACCGGAGCACCGGAGGCCCAGTTCTCCTCGACCTCGCCGACGGCGGCGTTCACGTCGAGCGTGTGGCCCGGCTTCGGCGGGACGGCGACCGGGTTGGCACCGTCGAAGCGGACCGCGCCCTCCTCCGGCTCGGAGTTGACCAGCGGGGACAGCTGCTCCAGCGCGGTGCGCACGGCGCGGTCGTCGGCGGTGTTGACCACGCCGACCTCGCGGTTGGTGAAGAACGAGCTGATCCGGGTCACCGGGTTGAGCGGCTGGCTGCCGGCGTCGTCCAGGGTCTTGCGGTAGTCGACCTTCAGCCCCGACGCCTTCGGGTCGATCTCGGTCCGGACGTCGCCGGCCTGCACCGGCACCGGCTTCGAGGTGCGCGGCTCGATCGCGCCCTGCAGCTTCTCGGTGGCCGCGGCGCGGGACAGCCCGCCGATCTGCTGGCCGGCGACGGTGACGCCGCGCGGCACGCTGCCGGAGCTGAACACCAGGTCACCGGCGTAGCCGAGCCCCAGGACGCCGACGGCCGCGGCCGCGACGATCAGGCCGACCGGGCGCTTGCGGCGCCGCCCGCCGTCACCGTTGTTGCCGTTGTCGTTGTTGTCGTTGCCGCCGTCGTCCCCGCCGCCACCGGGGCCGCCCGGGCCGCCGGGACCACCGGGGCCGGGTGCGGGCGCGGATGCCGGGGCGTCGCCGCCCAGGACCGCGGTGCCGCCGTCGGCACCGACCCGGGGGAGGACGTGGGTGCGCTGCTCGCTGAGCGGGATGCCCTGCGGGCCACCCGGCGAGCCGGTGTTCTCGCCGGCCGGGGACTGACGATCGGGCATCGGGGTTCCTTCCGCGCTCGGGCAGCTCGGGCGGTTCCGGCCGCCGTCGGGGATCGGCGACCGGAGGGACGGGCCCTGGGGTGGAGGCCGGTCCTGTGCTCGGTGCGTGTGCCGGCGACGGCGTACAGGTCGCGTTCGCGCATCACCGGGCAGGCGACGCCCTGGACCTCGACCTCGTGCTGGTCGTCGGCGGCCGTCAGGACGCGGTCACGCGGAGGAATGCTACTGGCGGCCGGTCCGGGCCCCGGCAGCACCCGGCGCCGCGACACCGGCGTGCGAACCGGCCCCCGGCACGGCGGGATCCGCAGGGGTCCCGGAACGTGGAACGCCCCGCGGCTGCATCGGGTCGGGGGTCCGGTGCTGCCGCGGGGCTCACAGAGGACGTCGTCGCAGGCCCCGGCGGTGTTACACCGGCCGGAAAAGATCTTCGAAGATCATGTGTTGGCGAGCAGGTACCGGCCGAAATGCGGGACGGTGAACGCGATCTGGCCGCGCTGCGCGGAGTACACGAGACCCTTCTTGAGCAGGCTGTCGCGGGCCGGGGAGAGCGACGACGCCCGTCGGTCCAGGTGCTTGGCGACCAGCGCGGTCTCGACCGGGAGGTCCTCGCCGTCGGTCAGCTCGGCCATGGCGCGCAGGTACTCCCGTTCCGCCGGGGTGGCCCGCTCGTAGCGGGACCCGAAGAACCCGACGGCCAGCTCGGCCTCGGCCTCGGGTGCGGCCATCGCGACGTCCGGCACCCCGATCGGGCTGGTGGGTGCGGCATCCCAGGCGGCCTTTCCGTAGGCCTGGACGAAGTAGGGGTAGCCGCCGGAGCGGACGTAGAGGTCGTCGAGGGCCTCCTGGTCGAACACCGCGTCCTCGCGCTCGGCCGGGGCGATCAGCGCGAAGTCGGCGTCGGCGCGGTCGAGGCGGTCGATCCGGGAGTACTTGAACAGCCGTTCCGAGTAGGACTTCGACGCCGACAGCACCGCGGGCAGGTGCGGCAGCCCCGCCCCGACGACGACGAGCGGCTGACGGGCCTGGGACAGCTCGTGGCAGGCGGCGCACAGCGCCGACACGTCCTCGGGCCGCAGGTCCTGCATCTCGTCGATGAGCAGCGCGATCCCGGAGCCGACGTCCTGGGCGAGCTCGGCGACCTCGGTGAACAGCTCGACGAGGTCGATCTCGATGTCCCCGGAGTCGGCGCGGCCGTTCTTCACCGGGACGTCGATGCCGGGCTGCCAGCGTTCGCGCAGCTTCGCGCCGTCCGGGGCCGACCGCATGGCGAACGCCTTGAGCACACCGAGGACCTCGTCGATACGTTCCGGGGCACGGTGCCGGACGGCGAGATCGCGGATCGCGCGGTGCAGCGCGGCGGACAGCGGCCGGCGCAGGTCGGCGTCCGGGCGGGCCTCGATCTTCCCGGCGCCCCAGCCTGCGTGCATCGCCATCGAGCGCAGCTCGCCGAGCAGCACGGTCTTGCCGACGCCGCGCAGCCCGGTCAGCACGAGGCTGCGCTCGGGGCGGCCGCGCGCGACCCGCTCGAGGACGATCTCGAACGCGTCGACCTCGCGGTCGCGTCCGGCGAGCTCGGGCGGGCGCTGCCCGGCGCCGGGGGCGAACGGGTTCCGCACCGGGTCCATGTCTGTGACGGTATCCGCCGGTCTTGCGCGAGCCGTAGACGTGACTATGCGACGCGCGGCGTGTCGCCGGCTCTCACCCGTGCGGCCCAGTGGACGACGCCTCACGGCCCGGTCACGGAACGTGAGTTGAGCATTGCGCACGACCGACTCCCACGGGCCCAGCGCGCCGCCCGTGCCGACCCTGCGTAGAGGCCGGCAGCTGAATCACATCGGTGTCGTCACGATGGAGTGGCCTCCACCCCGACCCCTGGTCACGACCCGCCTGAGCAGCGACACTGGGTCGCGTACACCCGCAGAAGCGCCGATCCCGCAGGGGAAGGGACCATCGTGAGCCGCAACCGTGGACGGCACCGCGCCGTGCAGGTGCACCACTCGACCCTCCGCATGCGACCCATCACACAGCGTGTACGACGGAGCCGGTGGGACGGGCTCCGCGCGCTCCTCGTGACCGCCCGCCCCAGCTGGTGACCTCCCCGCGCCGGGGTCAGGACTCCCGGCGCGGACCGTCGACGACCTCGCCCTCGACGATCTCCCCCTCGACCACCGGACCCCGGCCGACCGCCGGGGCCGGGCCGCGGCCTGCCGGCTCGTCCGGCACGACCTCGCCGTCGACGACGGTGGCGCCGTAGCGGATCCGCGCCGTGCGCAGGCCCGGCGAGCGGCGCTCCGCCGCGCCGACCAGCCTGCGCCGCACGATCCCGCGGATCGGCGGCACGAGCAGCAGCAGGCCCAGCACGTCGGTGATCAGACCGGGCACGAACAGCAGCACACCGCCGAGGGCGACGAGCAGGCCGTCGGTGGCCTCGGAGTGGGCCAGCTTCCCGCGCTGCACCGCCGTGGCCAGCGCGCGGGCGGCACGGATGCCCTCCCGCCGGGCCAGGGCGAGCCCCAGCAGCGACCCGGCGAGCAGGACGAGCAGCGTCCAGCCCAGCCCGATCCACGACGCCAGCGCGACGACCGCCAGCACCTCGAGCACGACGTACAGCAGCAGGAACGGCATGCCCTCTCAACGCACGGGCACGCCGTTCTGCTCCCGTTCCGCCCGGATCGTCCCCGGACGGAGCAACCTCACCAGGTGAGCGCGATCCCCGGGTCCTCCAGCAGGGCGCCGACGTCGGCGAGGAACTGCGAGCCCTCGGCCCCGTCGACGACCCGGTGGTCGAACGACAGCGCCAGCTGACACACCGTCCGCACGGCCAGCTCGCCGTCGACGACCCACGGCGCCTGCTTGATCGAGCCGACGGCCAGGATCGCCGCCTCGCCGGGGTTGAGGATCGGCGTGCCGGTGTCCACGCCGAGGACGCCGACGTTGCTGATCGTGAACGTGCCGCCGACCAGGTCCGCGGGCGCCGTCTTCCCCGCGCGGGCCGTGTCGGTGAGCGTCGACAGCCCCTCGGCCAGGTCGCGCAGGCCGAGCCGGTCGGCGTCGCGGATCTTCGGGACGACCAGCCCGCGCGGGGTCGCCGCGGCGATACCGAGCTGCACCCGCTCGTAGTAGACGATCTCGCCGGCCCGCTCGTCCCAGCTGGCGTTGACCGCGGGGGTCCGGGCGGCGGCCAGGCAGACCGCCTTCGCCACGAACGCCAGCGGGGTCAGCTTCACCCCGGCGAACGCCCTCGACGCCTTCAGCCGCTCGCGCAGCGCCATCGTCTCGGTGACGTCGACCGACAGGAACTCGGTGACGTGCGGGGCGGTGAACGCGCTGGAGACCATCGCGGCCGCGGTGGCCCTGCGCACGCCGCGGATCGGCTCGCGCCGGTCCCCGGAACCGGCCGGGCGCACGGGTGCGGGCGCACCGGCCCCGTTCGCGGGTGCCGCGGCTCCGGCCCCCGTTCCGTCCACACCGGAGGCCGCACCGGCAGCCACACCCGGCGACGCAGCACCCGACGACGCCGCACCCGATGACGCGGCCTGCACGTCGTCGCGGGTGATCCGGCCGTGCGGACCGGAGCCGGTGATCGTCCGCAGGTCGACGCCCAGCTCCCGGGCCAGCATCCGGACCGGCGGCGGGGCGAGCGGCACGGCACCGGCGGTGGGGCCCGCGTCGGGGGTACCGCGGCTGCCACCGTCGTGCGGGACCTCTGCGGCACCCTCCTGCGCGGCACCCCCCTGCACGGCGCCGGCCGGCTGCGCCGGCGCGGTCGCGGCGGGGGTGTCCGGCGCGACCGGGTCCCCGGCCGGTACCGCGGGGGCTCCCGCGACCGGCGGGAGCGGCCCGCCCTCCGGGGCAGCGCCGCGGCGCGGGCGGCGCTTCGCCGACCCCTGCCGCGGCCCGTACCCGACGAGCGTGGCGATCCGGCCGTCCTTGCCCGCCTCGCCGATCTTCGCGCCGCCGTCCGCGGAACCCTCCGCCGGCGACTGCTCCGGCGAGGACGCCGCACCACCGGCGGTGTCGATCGCGATGATCGGCGTCCCGACGGTCAGCGTGACCCCGGGCTCGGCCAGCAGCTCCTGCACCGTCCCGGCCCACGGCGACGGCAGCTCCACCGCGGCCTTCGCCGTCTCGATCTCGACGATCACGTCGTTCACCGCGACGGTGTCGCCCGGCTGGACCCGCCAGGTGACGATCTCGGCCTCGGTCAGTCCCTCGCCCACGTCGGGAAGGTTGAACAGCTCGCGCACGGGTCTCCTCACCAGGCCAGCGAACGGTCGACGGCGTCGAGCACCCGGTCCAGATCGGGCAGGAAGTCGTCCTCCAGCCGCGACGGCGGGTACGGGGTGTCGAAGCCCGTCACCCGCAGCACCGGCGCCTCCAGGGAGAAGAAGCACTCCTGCTGGATCCGGGCCGCGACCTCGGAGGTCACCGACGACTCCGACGGCGCCTCGGATACCACGACGAGGTGCCCGGTGCGGCGCACCGACTCGGCGACCGGGCCGAGGTCCAGCGGGGACAGCGAGCGCAGGTCGATCACCTCGAGCTCGCGACCCTCCTCCGCGGCGGCCGTGGCGGCCTCCAGGCAGGTCTTCACCATCGGCCCGTAGGTGGCCAGGGTGAGCGTCGAGCCCGGGCGCAGGACGCGCGAGGACTGCAGCGGCGGGGCCGCGGCGAGGTCGGTGTCGACCTCGCCCTTCTCCCAGTAGCGGCGCTTGGGCTCGAAGAACACGACCGGGTCGTCGCTCAGCACGGCCTGCTGGATCATCCAGTGCGCGTCGGCCGGGTTGGAACAGGCGACGACCTTGAGCCCCGCGACGTGCGCGAACAGCGACTCGGGCGACTCGGAGTGGTGCTCGACCGCGCCGATGCCGCCACCGAACGGGATCCGGACGACGACCGGGACCGGAACCCGGCCCTGCGTGCGGTACCGCAGCTTCGCCAGCTGGGAGACGATCTGGTCGTAGCCGGGGAACACGAACCCGTCGAACTGGATCTCGCAGACCGGGCGGAACCCGCGCACCGCGAGCCCGACGGCCGCGCCGATGATCCCGGACTCCGAGAGCGGCGTGTCGAGCACGCGCTGCTCGCCGAAGTCCTTCTGCAGCCCGTCGGTGATCCGGAAGACACCGCCGAGCCTGCCGACGTCCTCACCCATGACCAGGACCTTGGGGTCGCGCTCCATCGCGGCGCGCAGGCCGTCGTTGAGCGCCTTCGCCATCGTCGTCCCGCCGGCCATCAGGAGGCCTCCCCGTCCAGGAAGGACGCATGGTAGGCCAGGTACTCGTCACGCTGACGGGATACCTGGTCGGACGCGTCGGCGTACACCTCGGAGAACATCCGCTCCGGCCCTGGCGAGGGCATCGCCCGGCAGAACTCGCGCAGCCGCGCGCCCAGCTCGTCGGCCTCGGCCTCGACGGCGTCGACGAAGTCCTGCCCGACGCCGAGGCGGCGGGTCAGGTGCACGCGCACCCGTTCGATGGGGTCCTTCAGCTTCCACAGCTCCACCTCGTCGGCGAGCCGGTAGCGGGTCGCGTCGTCGGAGG
Source organism: Pseudonocardia phyllosphaerae (assembly GCF_046546475.1). Classification (NCBI taxonomy): domain Bacteria; kingdom Bacillati; phylum Actinomycetota; class Actinomycetes; order Pseudonocardiales; family Pseudonocardiaceae; genus Pseudonocardia; species Pseudonocardia phyllosphaerae. The sequence continues at coordinate 65,049 of NZ_JBKGXS010000001.1, read as the reverse complement.
TGGTGTGCGCATCCATCCGGTAGGTGAACGCCTCGATCAGCACCGGGCCGTTGCCGGTGCGGCACTCCTCGAGCGCCCACCGGGTCACGGCGAGGCAGGCGAGGACGTCGTTGCCGTCGACCCGGACTCCGGGGAAGCCGTAGCCGCGGGCACGCTGGTAGAGCGGCACCCGGGTCTGGCGGTCCAGCGGCACCGAGATGGCCCACTGGTTGTTCTGGCAGAAGAAGACCAGCGGCGCGTCGTACGCGGCGGCCCAGACGAATCCCTCGTGCACGTCGCCCTGGCTGGTGGCGCCGTCACCGAAGTAGCAGATCGTCGCCTCGCCGGAAGCGGGATCGCCCACCTTGGACTCGAAGCGCTGGCCCATCGCGTAGCCGGCGGCGTTGAGGCACTGGTTGCCGATGACGATCGTGTACGGGTGGAACCGCCGCTCGGCGAAGTCCCAGGACCCGTGGTCGGTGCCGCGGAAGATCCCGAGCAGCTCGGTCGGGTCGATCCCGCGGGTCCACGCGACGCCGTGCTCGCGGTAGCTGGGGAACGCCATGTCGGTCGGGCGCAGCGCCCGCCCGGAGCCGACCTGCGCGGCCTCCTGGCCGAGCAGCGGCACCCAGATGCCGAGCTCGCCCTGGCGCTGCAGGGAGTTGCCCTCCCGGTCGGCCCGGCGCACCAGGACCATGTCCCGGTAGAGGGCCTTGAGCTGTTCGACGTCCACCTCGTCGGCGTACCGGTCGAACCGCTCGTCGTGCACCCGCTCACCCTCGGGGGTCAGCAGCTGGACGAGCTCGGGGCCACCCTCGTCGACCCCCTTGAGCCCGGCGACGACCTGGTCGTGGCTGGGGCGTGACCGGGGATCGGTCGGTACCCACGCCTGCGGTTCCTCCACGGCGTACCTCCTCCTGTCGCACGGACCGGGGTGACGGCCGGCGACGGTCTCGATGCCCGCCTCGTCGCGGGCGGCCGACGCGCGTACCCGGCCGCGGGTGGCGGTCCGGACGCGGGCGCGTCGTCGTCGATCCTGGCACGTCGGAGGCGGTCGCGGACACCGGCGCGGGCGCTCGGGGCACACGACGGCCCCGGTACCGTGGACGGGCACCGGGGCCATCGGGAGACGGACCGTCGGACGCCCTGACCATCGGTTTCACGACGGTCGGACGTCCGACGAAGATCATCGCGCGCCGTGACGCCGCGGCACTGCTCAGGAGCCGGCGGGGCGCTCCGGCGGGATCACCGGCGGCTGCTGCGGCGACGCCGCGCCCGGCTGCTGCCCGTTGCCCAGCGGGGTGCCCGGAGCACCCGGCGCCGGCGGCGGCGTAGCACCCGGCGGCGGCGGAGTGGCGGTGCCCGGCTGCCCCGGCGCGGGCGGCGTGGTGCCCGGGGCGCCGTAGCCGAAGCCGGGCTGCGGGATGCCGGTGGCGTCCTTGACCTTGCGGGTCGCCCCGGAGATCTGGTTCGTGTACTTGCCCTTCGTCTGCTTGTCGACGAACTGGGCGGCCTGGTCCAGCACCTTGCCGGCCTTGTCCGGGTTGTTCCGGGCGTAGCGGCGGGCGGCCTCGGCGGCCCCCGCCAGCACGGTGAGTCGGCGGAAGATCGACATGGGTACCTCCTGTGGGCGCGGCTCGGCGGTGGGCCGCGCGTGCGTCGGGATCGCTGCGTCCGGGTCCGGGCATCGCGCGTGGGCGCAGGTCGTGGGAACCGGACTTCCCGCTGCACCGGTCGGTCAACCGGGCAGCCGGTCGTCGACCCACAGTAGGGGAACGTGCGCGGACCGGTGCGGAGTTCCGCGGCGCTGCGACGGGCGTGTAACGGATCGGCCCGAACGCTGTGAGCACCTGCTTCAGGAGTGGCACGATCGCCCGGTTCGACCCGCGCACGACCCGGAAGGCCAGGCCCGCATGACGACCGCCCGATCCCGCCGCGTCCGATCCCTCACCGGGGTCGCCGCGGTCTCGCTGACCGCACTGGTCCTCGCCGGCTGCGGCGCGGGCGGCGACGGCAGCGGAGGCTCCGCCCCCTCCGGTGGCTCCGGAGCCGTCTCCACCGACACGCCGATCCCGGCGGCCGCGAAGGACGAGAAGCTCGCCGCGATGGTCCCGGCGGCGGTGAAGGCCGACGGCAAGTGGGTCGTCGGCACCGACCCGACCTACCCGCCGAACGAGTTCACCGGCGCCGACGGCAGCAGCATCATCGGCATGGACGTCGACCTCGGCACCGCGGTCGCGCAGAAGCTCGGGCTGCAGCCCCAGTTCCAGCAGAGCCAGTTCTCCGGGATCATCCCGGGCATCACCGGCGGCCGCTACGAGGCGGGCATCTCGTCGCTGACGATCAACGCCGAGCGCACCAAGGTGCTCGACATGGTCGGCTACTTCTCCGCGGGCACCAGCTTCGCCACCCGCAAGGGCAACCCGGACAAGATCGACCCGAACGACCTGTGCGGCAAGGCCGTCGGCGTCCAGCAGGGCACGGTGCAGGTCGAGGACGTGCAGGCCCGCACCAAGAAGTGCACCGACGCGGGCAAGCCGGCGATCGCGGTCACCGAGCTGCAGGCACAGACCGACGTGACGCTGGCGCTGAACTCGAACCGGATCGTCGCGATGCTGGCCGACTCCCCGGTCGCGTCCTACGCCCAGACGACCACCCAGGGCGCCGTCGAGGTCTCCGGACAGCCCTACGACACCGCGCCGTACGGCATCGCGGTGAAGAAGAACGACGGCCAGTACGCCAAGGCCGTGCAGGGCGCGGTGCAGGCGCTGATCGCCGACGGCACCTACGCGAAGATCCTCGACAAGTGGAACGTCGCCAACGGCGCGGTCCCGACCTCGCAGATCAACGGTGGCTGAGCCGGCCCCGACCGGCACCCGGCCCGAGCCCCGCGACGCGGTCCCCGTCCGGCACCCCGGACGGTGGGTCGCGATCGCGGTTCTCGCCGTGCTTGCGGCCATGCTGGTCCACACCCTGCTCACCAACGACAACTTCGGCTGGTCGCTGGTCGGGGAGTACCTGTTCTCCGGCCCGATCCTGCGCGGGCTGCAGAACACGCTGATCCTGACCGTGCTGTCGATGCTGATCGGCATCCTCGGCGGGATCGGGCTCGCGGTGATGCGGCTGTCGCCGAACCCGGTGCTCTCCGGCGTCGCCGGGGTGTACCTGTGGCTGTTCCGCGGTACCCCGCTGATCGCCCAGCTGCTGTTCTGGAGCTACCTGTCGGCGCTCTACCCGAACCTGTCGCTGGGCATCCCGTTCGGCCCGGAGTTCGTCGTGTTCGACACGAACACGCTGATCAGCCCGTTCCTGGCCTGCCTGCTGGGCCTGGGGCTGAACGAGGCCGCGTACATGGCCGAGATCGTCCGCGGCGGCATCCAGTCGGTCGACCACGGCCAGACCGAGGCCGCCGAGGCGCTCGGCATGACCCGGGTGCAGACGCTGCGCCGGGTGATCCTGCCGCAGGCGATGCGGGTGATCGTGCCGCCGACCGGCAACGAGACGATCGGCATGCTGAAGACGACGTCACTGGTCGTCGTCATCGGATACACCGAGCTGCTGACCTCCGCGCAGCGGATCTACTCGACCAACTTCCAGACCATCCCGCTGCTGATCGTGGCCGCGGCCTGGTACCTGCTGCTGACCTCGCTGCTCACCGCCGGGCAGCGGGTCATCGAGCGGCGCTACGGCCGCGGCGTCGCCGGTGCGGTCACCGAGGGCACGCCACTGCTGCGCAGCCGGCTGCTCGGCAAGTCCGGAGAGGGGCAGGCATGACGGCGATGGTCCGGGCCGAGACGGTCGGCAAGAGCTTCGGCGACACCGAGGTCCTGCGCGGGGTCGACCTCGTCGTCGAGCCGGGGCAGGTGTGCTGCGTGATCGGGCCGTCCGGCTCGGGCAAGTCCACCCTGCTGCGCTGCATCAACCACCTGGAGTCCGTCGACACCGGACGGTTGTGGGTGGACGGCGAGCTCATGGGTCTGCGCGAGGAGAACGGGAAGCTGTACCGGCTGCGCGACGCCGCGCTCGGCAGGCAGCGCCGTGACATCGGGATGGTGTTCCAGCGGTTCAACCTGTTCCCGCACCGCACGGCCGCGGAGAACGTGATGGAGGCGCCGGTCGTCGTCCGGGGTGAGCGCAAGGACGCGGCCCGCAAGCAGGCGATGGAGCTGCTCGGCCGGGTCGGGCTGGGCGACCGGGCCGACGCCTACCCCAGCCGGCTCTCCGGCGGCCAGCAGCAGCGCGTCGCGATCGCCCGGGCGCTGGCCATGCGCCCCAAGCTGATGCTCTTCGACGAGCCGACCTCCGCGCTCGACCCCGAGCTCGTCGGGGAGGTGCTCGACGTGATGCGCGAGCTGGCCCGCGAGGGCATGACGATGATCGTCGTGACGCACGAGATGGGGTTCGCCCGCGAGGTCGGGGACAGCCTGGTGTTCATGGACGACGGCCGGATCGTCGAGGCCGGGGACCCGCGCGCGGTGCTGTCCGACCCGCGGGAGTCGCGGACCAGGGCGTTCCTGTCCAAGGTGCTCTGACCCCTGCTCAGGCGCGCGGCTGCCGCCCCATCAGGAAGAACTCCGGGTTGGGGCGCAGCGCGGTCAGGTGCGCGAGCCGGTTCGACATCGCGAACAGCGCGGTGATCGCGCCGACGTCCCAGATCTCGTCGTCGCTCAGGCCCGCGGCGCGTGCGGTGTCGAGGTCGGCGTCGGTGAGGCCCTCGGAGTCCCGGGCGACCAGCAGGGCCAGGTCGACGATCGCGCGCTCGCGCTCCGGCAGCTCCACGGCGTAGGGGTTGGTGGCGACGCGGTCGGCGATCTCCGGGTCCTTGGCCCGGATCCGCAGGACCGCGCCGTGCGCCACCACGCAGTACGTGCAGTGGTTGGCGCCCGAGGTCGCGACGACGACCAGCTCCCGCTCGGCCCGGCTCAGCCCGGCCCCGTCGTCGGCGGGCTCCATGAGCGCGTCGTGGTAGTCGAGGAACGCGCGAAGCTCGCGGGGCCGCCGGCCCAGCGCACGGAAGACGTTCGGGACGAAGCCGGAACGTTCGGCGATCGCGCCGATCCGCTCGGCCAGGTCCGGCGGGAGACCGTCGAGATCGACGTGCCCGAACCTGCTCACCTCGTGGCTGCTCACGGTGACCGACGCTAGTGCCCCCGGCGGCGCGGGGGACACCTTTCGGCGCCGTCGCCCTTCCCCGGGCCGCGCCGCTCCGGGAGCATGACGCGCCATGGGAGTCCCCGAGCAGGTGCGCACCGAGCTGGCGACCTGGTGCGCCGACGTGCTCGACGAGCACGAACGCGCGCACCGGCGGATCGGCTACACCACCGCGGGCCGCACGGTCACGATCCTGGACCGGCGGCCGCCGACGTACCCGGAGCTGAGCCCGGCGTGGTCGTCGACGTCGCTGGCGCAGCTGCGCGCCGACGACCCGGAGGAGGGCCGCTGGACGCTCTACGCCCGCGCCGACCCGGCCTCCGAGGAACGCTGGGTGCGCCAGGACCCGCCCGACGACGACCCGTTCGTGCTGCTGGAACGGGTCGCTGCGGGGATCCGCGCCTCCCGCTGAACCGCCGGCCCACCCGAGCGCGCCTCGCCGATGATCAGCACGTCGTTGCCGCCGTGCCCCCGTCGACGCGCTGATGATCGTGGCCGGAGCCGCCCCGGAGCCGAGGGCGGGACCGGCTGAGGACCTCAGTCCTTCCGGGCCGGGGCCAGCGCCGACGTCGTCGCAGGACGGGCCGGCGCGGGACGGCGCTGGGCCGGGACCGCGCCCGCCGACGCGGCACCCGTCGACATGGCCTCCGTGGCCCCCGTAGCCGCAGCACCGGCGGACGTGGCACCCGCGGACTCCGCACCCCTGGACTCGGCACCCGTGGCCGTGCTCGCCGCGGCTGCGGGCTCGCCGGAGACCTGAGCCGGGATCGCCGGGACCGGGGTCCCGGTCTCCGGAGTCCCGGTCTCCGGGGCCGCCTCGTGCTCGGCACCGGTGGCGCCGGTCCCGCGCAGGAACCGCGCGGAGGCCTGCCCCAGCACCTCCACCAGCGTCGTGCCCGACGCGCGGGCCTCGTCGCCCACGACGGCCAGCAGGCGCGGGGCGGCGGCGGTCAGCAGCAGGGCGTCGGCCTGCAGCGCGCCCGCGCCCAGCACCACGACGACGTCCGCGGCGTCCGCGGCCGGCAGCGAGGTCAGCAGGGTCCGGGCGGGGACCGCACGCAGGAGCCCGAAGCCGGGGGTGCCTGCCTCGGCGTCGGCGGTCCACGCGGCGGCCAGGCCGGACGTGCCCCGGCGCAGCTCGGTGAGCAGGCGGTCGAGGTCGGCACGGTCGGCGACCTCGCGGCGGGCGCGGGTGAGGTCCTCGAGCGCGGCGGCGTAGGCGTCGGCGTCGTGCTCGCGCAGCGCGGCGACGGCGGCGAGGTGCTCGGAGGTCCGCGACCCGGACGGGACGGCCGCCTCCAGCTCGTCGGCGAACGTGTCCAGCTCCTCGGCGGCCTGCACCGGGTCGCCGTGCTCGTCGTACTCGACGATCGCGCGGGCGACCCGCTCGGCGGCGGCCAGGTCGGGCACGATCACCGGCGAGTCCTTCTGCAGGAACAGGACGTCGTGGCGCAGCGCACCGACCGAGCGGACGGTCTCCGCGACCTGGTCGAGGCGGCGGCACATGCCCGGCAGCTCGGCCGCCGACGACGGCGCGTTCAGCCCGAGCACCGCGCACAGCCGGGCGATCTCGGCGTCGCGGGCGGCGAGGTCGAGGTGGTTGACGATCGCGCAGACGGCGTCGTAGTCGCTGCCGGCGTCGGGCACCCGGAACGTGTCGAGCGCCGGCTGGGCCTGCCGCTGCTCCGGCGACCGGAAGCGCCGGCGGCCGCGGCCCCCCGACTCGAGGAAGTCCAGGTAGCGGTGGATCGCGGCGTCGCCACCGGCCGGCAGCGGCCCGCGCTGCTCGACGGTCGGACCCCTGGCGTAGCGGCGGCGGTCGTCGCGCTGGCGGGCGAGCAGGTGGCGCAGGTTCTCGAACTCGCTGCGCAGGCCCTGGTGCACCAGGCGGCCGACGACGCCGCGCAGCCCGTCGGCGTCGGGCAGCCGGGCGAAGTCGTCCAGCGCGGCGAGCACGCCGCGGGCGACCTCGGTGACCGCGGCACGCCGGTCGTCCTCGAGGCCGCGCAGCATGCCGGGGACCGCGGCGGCGTCACCGCGCTCGCGGCCGGTGCGGCCGGCATCGCCCTCGGCGACGTGGTTCGCGCGCTCGCAGCACTCGGCGATCACCGCGGCCGACGGCAGCACGGAGTCCTCCGGCACCGTCCGCCCCGTGCGGTCGGCGCCCGCCGCGGCGCCGAGACGGGCCAGGTGGCGGCGGAGTCGCCGCAGCTCGGCGGGGTCGAGTGCGGGCATCCGGTCGACGATCCGGCCGGTGGATCCGGCGGGCAGCGCCGTGCGCACCGCGGTGGTGACCGCGGTGAGCCGTGCGGCGTCCTGCCCCGTGAGCAGCACCCGCATTCCGCGGCGGGTCAGTTCGGCCAGCGCGCGCCCCAGCTCGTCGGTCGCGGTGCCGGACAGCACGGTCAGCGGAGCGTCGGCGACGGCGTCGAGCAGCGACCCGGTGGCGGGCTCCGGCCGGTCCTCGGGGGCGGGCGCCTCCAGGGCGGCCTCGAGCGTGCGCAGACCGGCGGGGGTGCGCCCCGCCCGGACGTCGGCGACGACCCTGCTGCGGGCACGCTTGACCCCGGCACCGCCCCGGCCACTGCCCGCCAGCCGCTCGACGAACGCGACGAGCGACTCCGGGTCCGGACTCCGGTTCACCCGGACATCGAGCATCTGGCCCACACCTCCGTGACACGCACGGCCGGGCTCGTGACCCGGCCGCTGCTGCACACCTGCTCCGACCGCTCGGCACCGCCACGGCTGCGGCGACGCCTACGGTGTGTATCGCCGTGGTCCGTCCGGTGTTTCCCGCCCGGGTCTCGCGACCCCGGCTGCGGCACACCGATTTGCGCACCGGAGGCTACCCGCGACCCCGCTCACGCAGCGTCGACGACGAGTGTGGCCCGCCCGACGCCACCCGTCCGGACCGCACGGCGTCCACGTTCGGTCACTCAGAAGCAGCATGCACTGCTCCATCGGGGTGAAACACCCGGACGCCGGGCCCGCCGCGTCAGCAGCACCGCGCCGTCGGCACCCGGTCCTGCCGGTCGGTGCGCTCCCGCCAGAACTCGCGCTCGGTCATCGGTGCGCGGTCCGGGTGGTGCTCGGCGTGGTGCTCCAGGTAGCGCTCGTAGGCCGCGTCCCCGGTGAGCTCACGGAAGAGCCGCCGGGCCACGGCCAGCCGCGCCCGCCAGCCGGTCACGGCCGCGCCCCCGAGTCACCCGCGCCGGCACCGGCGAGCTCGCGCTCGTGCTCGCGCTCGGCCTTCGTCGGGATCAGGCCGGACGGGGCCCAGATCCTGGACCGGACGTAGGGCTCCTCGGAACCGCCCGGCAGCGTCCCGCCGCCCAGCGCCCTGATCCACACCCGGATCGCGTCGGCCAGCACGATGAGGATCAGCACCGCGAACAGCACGGTGAGGACGGTGTCGAGCGTGGTGTTGAAGACGACCTTGTGCATCGCCTCGACGGTCTTGGCCGAGCCCAGGCTGGTCTTCCCTGCGTCGAGCGCCTCCTGGTACTGGTTGCGCTGCGCCCAGAACCCGATCTTCGGGTTGCTCGAGAAGATCTTCTGGTAGCTCGCGGTGAGCGTGACCACGGCGTCGAAGGCGAGCGGGACCAGGGTGATCCAGGCGTAGCGCGCCCGGCCGGTCCGGATCATCAGCGTGGTGCAGACGGCCAGCGCGACCGCCGCGAGCAGCTGGTTGGCGATGCCGAACAGCGGGAAGAGCTGGTAGATACCGCCCAGCGGGTCGTTCACACCGGCCCAGAGCAGGTAGCCCCAGGCGCCGACCATCACCGCGGAGGAGATCCAGGCGGCCGGGCGCCAGCTCGTGTCGGCGAAGCGCGGCCAGACGTTGCCGATCGTGTCCTGCACCATGAACCGCCCGACGCGGGTGCCGGCGTCCACCGTGGTGAGGATGAACAGCGCCTCGAACATGATCGCGAAGTGGTACCAGAACGCCCGCAGCGCGTCGCCGCCGAAGACCTGGGAGAACACCGTCGACAGGCCGACGGCCAGCGTGGGCGCGCCACCGGAGCGGCCGACCAGGCTCTGCTCCTCGACGGCCTGGGCCGCCGCGGTGAGGTCGGCGGGCGAGATCGTGAACCCGATCTGCTGCACCGCAGCCGACGCCGACTCGACCGTCGGGCCGAGCACGGTCGCCGGCATGTTCATCGCGAAGTACAGCCCCGGGTCCAGGATGCAGGCCGCGGCCAGCGCCATGACCGCGACGAAGGACTCGGTGAGCATCGCGCCGTAGCCGATGACCCGGACCTGCGACTCCTTCTGGATCAGCTTCGGCGTCGTGCCCGAGGCGACGAGCGCGTGGAAGCCGGACAGCGCGCCGCAGGCGATCGTGATGAACACGAACGGGAACAGCGCACCGGGCGAGACCGGCCCGAGGCCGTTGGACGCGAACTGCGTCAGCGGCGCCATCTGCATGGTCGGCCAGGCGACCAGGATCGACACCGCCAGCAGCGCGACGACGCCGACCTTCATGAACGACGACAGGTAGTCCCGCGGCGCGAGCAGCATCCACACCGGCAGCACCGAGGCCAGGAAGCCGTAGATCACCAGCGCGAGGGTCAGCTGGTTGCCGGAGAGCGTGAACGCGTCGGCCAGTGCCGAGTTCTGCACCCAGCTGCCGCCCGCGATGGCGAGCAGCAGCAGGACGACACCGATCACCGAGACCTCGGTGATCTTCCCGGGCCGGATGAAGCGCAGGTAGAAGCCCATGAACAGGGCGATCGGGATCGTCATGGCCAGCGAGAACGTGCCCCACGGCGAGTTCGCCAGCGCCTGCACGACGACCAGCGCCAGCACCGCCATCAGGATCACCATGATCGCGAGGACGGCGACCATCGCGGCGATGCCACCGACCGGGCCGATCTCCTCACGGGCCATCTGGCCGAGGCTGCGGCCGCCGCGGCGGGTGGAGAAGAACAGCGTGACCATGTCCTGGACCGCGCCGGCGAAGATGACGCCCACGATGATCCAGATCGTGCCGGGCAGGTAACCCATCTGCGCGGCGAGCACCGGGCCGACCAGCGGGCCCGCGCCTGCGATCGCCGCGAAGTGGTGGCCGAACAGCACGCGGCGGTCGGTCGGCTGGTAGTCCGTGCCGTCGTTCACCACCTCTGCCGGGGTGGCCCGGGTGTCGTCCGGGCGCAACGCCCGGCGCACGATGAACCGCGAGTAGAAGCGGTAGGCGATCGCGTAGGACGCGACGGCGGCGAAGACCAGCCAGGCCGCGGAGATCTGCTCACCGCGGGAGAACGCGACGATCGACCAGGCGATCGCACCGACGACGGCGACGGCCGCCCAGATGGCGATCTGCTTCGGGTCGAGCCGGCGACCGGCCCCGCCCCGCGGGCTCTCCGGTTCCCTCGGTCGCTCCGTCGTGACCATGCCGCCCCCTTGCCGTGCGCGTCCGGCGCCACCGTGGAACCTGGACAGGACGCAGAGTAGATCCGGGCACCGACGGTGTCACCGGGCGCGGACGTGATGTTTTCCCTTCAACGACCCGTGGCCACCGCGGGGATCCGCCTGGTCACCGCGCGTCCCGGCCCCGAACACGCCGCGAGGCGGCCCGGCGTGCTGCCGGACCGCCTCGGGCGGACGTGTCGTGGTGGAGCCGGTGCCCCTCAGGCCCCGAGTCGCTGCTTGAGCGCCTCGAACTCGTCCTTGATCGACGACGGCAGGTTGTCGTCCCCGATCTTGGCGAACCACTCCTCGATGAGCGGGATCTCGGCCTTCCACTCCTCGACGTCGACCTCGAGCGCCGCCGCGATGTCGGCCGGGTCGGCGTCGAGCTCGGTCAGGTCCATCTGGTCCGGGGTGGGCACGTGGCCGATGGGGGTCTCGACAGCGGCCGCCTTGCCCTCCATCCGCTCGATGCACCACTTCAGGACGCGGCTGTTCTCGCCGAACCCGGGCCAGAGCATCCGACCGTCGTCGCCGCGGCGGAACCAGTTGACGTAGAAGATCTTCGGCAGCTTGTCGTCGTCCGCGCCCTTGCCGACGTCCACCCAGTGCGCGAAGTAGTCGCCGACGTTGTAGCCGAGGAACGGCAGCATCGCCATCGGGTCGCGGCGCACCTGGCCGAGCCCGCCGGCCGCGGCCGCGGTCTTCTCCGAGGACATGGTGGCGCCCATGAAGGTGCCGTGCTGCCAGCTGCGTGCCTCGGTGACCAGCGGGACCGTGGTCTTGCGGCGGCCGCCGAACAGGATCGCCGAGATCGGCACGCCGTTCGGGTCGTTCCACTCCGGCGCGACGACCGGGCACTGCTCGATCGGCACGGTGTAGCGGGAGTTCGGGTGGGCGGCGTCGGTCCCCGAGTCCGGGGTCCAGTCGTTGCCCTTCCAGTCGGTGAGGTGCTGGGGCTCGCCCTCGAGGCCCTCCCACCAGACGTCGCCGTCGTCGGTGAGCGCGACGTTGGTGAACAGCGCGTTCCCGGCGTCGATGGTGCGCATCGCGTTCGGGTTGGTCTTCCAGTTGGTGCCCGGCGCGACGCCGAAGAAGCCGAACTCGGGGTTGATGGCGTAGAGGCGGCCGTCGGAACCGAAGCGCATCCAGGCGATGTCGTCGCCGACGGTCTCGGCGCGCCAGCCCGGGATGGTCGGCTGCAGCATCGCGAGGTTGGTCTTGCCGCAGGCGCTCGGGAACGCCGCGGCGACGTAGTACGCCTTCTCCTCGGGGGAGATCAGCTTGAGGATCAGCATGTGCTCGGCGAGCCAGCCCTCGTCGTGGGCGATGGCCGAGGCGATGCGCAGCGCGTAGCACTTCTTGCCGAGCAGGGCGTTGCCGCCGTAGCCGGAGCCGTAGCTCCAGATCTCCCGGGTCTCGGGGAAGTGGCTGATGTACTTGGTCGAGTTGCACGGCCACGGGACGTCGGCCTGGCCGTCGGCGAGCGGGGCACCGACCGAGTGCAGGGCCTTGACCCAGCGGTCACCGGCGGCGTCGAGCAGCGGGACGATGCCGGAGCCCATCCGCGTCATGATCTTCATGGAGATCACGACGTACTCGGAGTCGGTGATCTCGACGCCCAGCATCGGGTCGTCGGCGTCGGTGGGGCCCATGCAGAACGGGACCACGTACATGGTCCGGCCGGTCATGCAGCCGCGGTAGAGGTCGGTCATCGTCGACTTCATCTCGGCCGGCGCGCACCAGTTGTTCGTCGGCCCGGCGCCACGCTCGGTCTCGGTACAGATGAAGGTCTGCTCCTCGACCCGGGCGACGTCGTCGGGGTCGGAGGCCGCGTAGAACGAGTTCGGCTTCTTCTCCAGACGCGTGAGGGTCCCGGCCTCGACGAGCTGGTCGGTGATCCGGTTCCACTCCTCGTCCGAGCCGTCGCACCACACGACGCGGTCCGGGGTGGCCAGCTCGGCGATCTCCTGAACCCAGGCGACGATGCCCTGGTTGGTGGTCGGTGCGCGGTCGGTACCCGGAACGGTCGCTGCAGTCATGTCGTCCTGTTCTCCTCGCCGGCCCCGGCCCGCCGTTCCGGGGGAACAACTGTGAACCCGATCCGGTCTCGGCAACCGAGGCGGAACGGGCCCTGGCGGGAAATGTGTACGGCGAGGCTACCCGCGGAATCGGGGCGCACCCATGGGCGTGTTTGAGAGGTCAGGCACAGCACCGATCATGTAGATCGATCCAGAACGACGAATCGGCACGCATCGTCGTCCCTGGTGACGGCCTTGTCACACGAACGCAACCGGGCCCGGATGACCGGCAGCACACAGAACGGTGACGCGGGCACGGAAAAGCGCGATCGGGCTGCCGAATAACGCCGCCGGAGAATCGGAACGTCCCGAATCAACGCACGATGTGAACGTTCTTCGGTACCCCAAATGCGAAAGCCCGCCTCAGCGGACGGCGCCTGCCGGAACCGGCACGGCCCGTGCGAGCTCGGGCAGCATCACCGGGAGCCGGTGCGCGGTCACCTGCCAGTAGCGGGCCTCGGGGTCGCCGGCCCGCCAGGCGTCGGCGAGCCGGGTGACGGCGTCCGGGTCGATCACCCGGTGCGGCCGCCGCCGCATCCCGCAGCGCGCGCGGACCGCGACGTCGAGGGCGCGCCAGGCGTCCTCGGCGGTGGTGTGCACGGAGACCTCCGGGTCCGGGGTCCCTCCGGCACGGTCGACGGTGTCGCCACCGACGACCAGGGTGTAGGCGCTGACCACCTCGTAGGGCACGGCTCGCCTCCCGCTCGACTCGACTGCGACGGCCGTGGCGGCCGCCCCGTGCAGGCGTAGTGAACCAGCCGGATGACCCGGATCGACCCGATCGCGACCGGGTGATGCCCGCGCGTCGCCCAGTCGACCCGTCCGGGGAGCCGGGCGGTCACCCGGAACCGGTCCGGGTGACCGGCACCGCTCACCGCGTGCAGCCGGTCACGCGGCGCGACGGGGTGTTCACCGCTCGCGTCCGGTGACGGCGGCGACCTCCTCGAGCGGAGCCACGCCGGCGGTCAGGACGTCGTGGTGGGCACGGCGCAGCCCGAGTCCGGCCACGACCAGGACCACCGCGACGACCAGCGCACCGGTCCCGGCGGCGACGTCGGTGCCGAGGGTGAACGCCGACCGGGCCGAGTCCAGCAGCCCGGCGGCGGCCGGGCCCGGGAGTGTCGCGGCGGCGTCGACGGCGCCGCCGAGCGTCTCGCCCGCGGAGGCGGGGGCACCGCCGGGCAGGGTGATCGCGGCCCGGAACACCGCGGACAGCACGCCGCCGACCAGCGCGGTGCCCAGCACCGCGCCGATCTCGTACGCCGTCTCCGACACCGCCGAGGCGGCACCGGCACGGTCCGGCGGGGCCGCGGCCAGGATCGCGTCGTTGGTGACGGTCTCCGACAGCCCGATCCCGGCGCCGATGAGCACGGCGGCGACCACCAGCACCGTCACCGTCGTACCGGCCCGCAGCGCCAGGCAGACCAGGTAGCCGGCCAGGACCAGCGCCAGCCCGGCCGCCACCAGCCCGTGCAGCGGGAAGCGCCGGGCGAGACGCGACGCGGCCAGCCCGGACACGATCGTCACCAGGAAGCTCGGCAGCAGGAGCAGCCCGGCCTGCAGCGGGGTGTACCCCAGCACCAGCTGCAGGTACTGCGCGGAGAAGAACAGCAGCCCGGTGAGGCCGAACATGGTCGTGGCGTTGGCCAGCGCGCTGTGCCGCAGGACCGGGCGGGAGAACAGCTCGAGATCGATCAGCGGGGTGCGGCCGAGCCGGACCCGGCGCCGGGTGTGCGCGACGAACCCGGCCGCAGCCAGCACGCCGACGAGCCCGGAGATCGCCGCCGGGCCGCCGGAGTCCCCGGCGCCGAGCAGCTTCACCGCGAGCACCAGCGGGCCCATCGCGAGCAGCGAGAGCAGGACGCCTGCCAGGTCGAGCCGGCCGGGCGCGGCCTCGCGCGACTCGGGCAGCAGGAACGGCGCGACGACCAGCAGCAGCGCCATCGCGGGCACGCTCAGCACGAACACCGAGCCCCACCAGAAGTGCTCCAGCAACAGCCCGCCGACGATCGGCCCCAGCGCGGCACCGGCCGCGAACCCGGTCGCCCAGATCGCCAGGGCGAGCCGCCGCTGCGCACGGTCGACGAACACGCTGCGCAGCAGCGCCAGTGTCGAGGGCATCAGCATCGCGCCGAACACCCCGAGCAGCGCCCTGGCCACCACGAGCTGTGCCGCGGACGTCGCGAAGCCGGCCACCAGCGACAGCGCGCCGAACCCGGCGACACCCACCATCAGCAGCTTCCGGCGCCCGATCCGGTCACCGAGCGTCCCCATCGTGACGAGCAGACCGGCCAGGACCAGCGGGTAGACGTCGACCACCCACAGCAGCGTCGAGGCGTCGGGGCGCAGGGCCGCGCCGAGCGCGGGCAGCGCGACACCGAGCACGGTGTTGTCGATCGACACCAGCAGCGTCGGGATGGCGAGCACGGCGAGCGCCAGCCAGGCGCGCAGACCGGCCGGTGCGCCCCGGGTACCGGTGGCGGCGGGCATGACGGACGTCCTCTCTTCTCACACGAGCGGTCCTGACGGGATCTTTACCGTCCGGACGGTACACATATATACCGTCCAGACGGTGCAGTTCATTCCATGCGGCCGCTGTGAGACGTGGCACCACCCCTAGACTGCGGCGATGGCCGAGCGAGGACGTGGCACCGCGACGGGCCGGAGCCCGCACACGAGCTCCGCCCGCGACCGGGTGCTGGACGCCTACGAATCGCTGCTGATCGACCAGGGCTCGGCCGGCGCCACCCTGGACGCCGTCGCCGCGGCCGCCGAGGTCTCCAAGGGCGGGCTGCTCTACCACTTCTCGTCGAAGGAGGCCCTGGCCACGGGCCTGCTGACCCGGCTGCGCGAGCGGAGCACCCTCGACGCCGAGCTCATGCGCGCCGACCCCGACGGCCCGGTGGCCTACTACCTGCGGACCTCGGTGCCCGGCGGCCCGTCACCGGCCGGGCTCACCCGCAGCTACCTCGCCACCCTGCGGATCGCCGACGCCAGCACCACCGGCGCGGCCGCGCGGGAGGCCCTGGCCGCCGTCGACGCCGACGGGCTCGCGGCCCTGCGCGCCGAGATCGACGACCCGGTCGTCGCGTGGCTGGTCCAGCTCGTCGGTGACGGCCTCTACCTGCGCACCCTCACCGGCGCTCCGCTGACCGGGGGAGTCCCGCCCGAGGAGCTGCACGCGACCCTCACCCGATTGCTGGGCCGCTCCCCGGGGGCGGGCGACCGGGAGGAGTGAACCGGCGCGCGCAGAGCGCGCCGGAACGGTCGCACAGGGTAGGGTTCAAGCCTGCTCACGAGCGTTGGAGGGCCCACTGTGGAGGGAACCGGCAGCTACCTGATGCTGGTGGTGATCGGCGTGTTGATCACGGTCGGTGTCGGCCAGATCCTGCTGCGCTCCGGACTGCCGTTCCTGGAGGACGTCTTCCAGCACAAGGAGACGGCGCAGTCGATCAACCGGTTGCTCGTCGTGCTGTTCCACCTGCTGACCCTCGGCGTCCTGGCGATGATCTCGATCGTCGACATCCCGAAGAACGCGGGCGCGGTCCAGACGATCGTGTTCAAGATCGGTGTGACGTTGCTGCTCGTCGGCGTCGCCTACGGCATCTGCATGCTCGTGCTGCTGCGCATCCGCGAGCGTCGCCGGCAGGCCGCGGTGTCGGCCGCGATCGACGAGAAGCTCGCCGAGCAGCGCTCCGGTCGCGGCGGCCGGTTCCGGCGCGGCGGCGGGGCCGTCGGGCCGGACGGCGAGCCGCGCACCGCCGGGGACCAGTCCGAGGACTGAGCACCGCTCACCAGGCCGGGCCCAGGTCTCCCGGGCCCGGGCCGCCGTACTCCGGCAGGTCGGGGTGCCCGGCGTCGTCCGCGCCGGGGTCCGGCGCCGCGCCGACGAGGTCCGCCCGGTCGGCCCAGCCGTCGCCGTCGAGGTCGGCCCACACGGTCGTGCCGTGCATCGACACGTGGGTGAACGCGTCGGCACCGGCGGGCATCGGTACCGCCGCACCCGAGCGCAGCAGGTCCTCGGGCTCCGGCGCGCGCGGCACCGCCACCCCGGTCCACCAGGCGTCGTGCGTGGTGCGGGCCGTCCAGGTCGCAGCCGCCGCCGCGGCCACGCAGCCCGCCGTGCCCCAGGGCAGCCGCGGGGCCGGCGCCCGCCGCGCCACCTGCCGTCCCGCCTCACGTGCGCTCACCTCACGCCGCACGACACACCGCCCGTTCCACCGCCACGCGGCGCCGCAGGAGCTCGCGCTCGGCAGCGGCGCGGACGGCCGTCGTCACCCGCAGGGCCAGCGCGCGCGCCCGGGCCGTCCGCGCCGCACGCACCCGGACGGCCACCCCGGCCCCGGCCAGCAGGAGGACCCCGGCGAGCACCAGCAGCGCCGCCGGTCCGGGATGGGGCAGCCGGAACGCCCCGAGCAGCGCCGAGCACGCGCCGCCCGGCAGCACCGCCAGGCTCGCCACCGTCCCCGTCGACGACGAGCCGGGCAGCTGTCCGACCCGACGCCGTGCCCCTGCCCGGTTCCGCGCCCGGGTGCGTCCGGGGCGCTCACCGTCGCGGGCAAGGACGGCCACAGCGGCGTCGACGAGGACCGGATGGATGTCGCCACGCGCGGTCACCGCCGCCCGCTCACTCCGTCGTACGAGTGAGACCGGGGCCGCATTCGTGACCGAGAGCAACGGTTGTGATCGAACGCACGCCCGTCGGAGGGGTGGTCCTGCGCCGCGGGCCCACTCGTCGTCGAACGCCCTGGCAGGAGCGTCGAACGCTGCAGCCCACCACTGCGGATCGGCGGCCCGTCGCGGGCGCCGCACAGCCGAATCCGCCTGCAGCGCAAGCACGTCGGCGAGGATGTCGATACAGTTCGCCCTGGTCAGGGCCAGTGCGCCGGCGACGGAGCCGTCACGGCTCGACCGGGTGCGGGTTGTGGACACGGCGACAAGCGTGCGCCGCCACCGCACCCGGGCGGATGCGTAGAACCACCGGTTTCCACCCACGGCATCGGGACTCCCGGTGACCGGCACCACCGCGTGCGACCGGGAACCGATGGCCGCAGTCCGGACGAAAGACCGTCCGGAGCAACCCCGGGACACCCCTGTGCGTCAACACGACGGGTCCGCGTCGCACACCCGGGACGCAAGAACCGCAACCGCACCGAGAAACCGTCGTTGAACGAGTAGAGCGGACCTTTATGGAGGAAGAGTGAGCGCCGTAACGCCCGCCCGCCCGGCCGTCGACCCCGCGTCGAGCGCACCTGCGCCCTCGGGGAACCAGACCGGCTCCGGCGTGGGACAGACGCCCTTCCCGGCGAGCCCTGCCCGTAGCAACGGCGCCCGCGCGCCGCGTCCGGAGGGCCCCGAGGGCTTCCGGCGCCCGCGCCCGCGTCCGGCACCCCGACGCAGCCCGAACCCGGCCGTCTCGGTGATCGTGCCGACCCGCAACGAGGCGCGGAACCTCGAGATCGTCCTGCCGGCGATCGCCGCCGTGCGCCCCGCGGTGCACGAGGTCATCGTCGTGGACGGCAACTCCACCGACAACACCGTCGCCACCGCGCGTCGGACGCTGCCCTGGGCCCGGGTCATCACCCAGACCCGCAAGGGCAAGGGCAACGCCATGGCCTGCGGTTTCAGTGCCGCGACCGGTGACGTCATCGTCATGTTCGACGCCGATGGCTCGGCCGACCCGAACGAGATCCCCGCCTTCGTCGAGGCGCTGGTCAACGGGGCGGACTTCGCCAAGGGCAGCCGGTTCCGCAAGGGCGGTGGCAGCGACGACATCACGCTGCTGCGCAAGAGCGGCAACGCCGGCCTGAACACCGTCGCGAACCGGCTGTTCGGCACGCACTACACCGACCTCTGCTACGGCTACAACGCCTTCTGGGCCGACCTGCTCCCGCAGCTCGAGCTCCCGGACCCGGCCGCGCCGCAGCCCGAGGACGGCTCGATGATCTGGGGCGACGGCTTCGAGATCGAGACCGTGCTGAACTGCCGCGTCGCCGCAGCGGACCTCACCATCAAGGAGGTGCCGTCGGTCGAGCGCGAGCGCATGTTCGGCGACACCAACCTGCGGACCTTCGCCGACGGCACCCGGGTGCTGCGTACCCTGATGGCCGAGCACCGCCGCATGGAACAGCGCCGGAAGTCCTCGGGCTACGCCCGCTGACCCTCCCGTCGAGGCTGTTCCACCACCCTCCGGCCGCGGCCACCACGGGGCGTCCCCTCGTGGCCGTCGTGGCCGGGGTGTGCGCCGAACCGAGGAGTCAGCAACCGTGAGCGCCCTGCCGACCGCCACCGTGGTGGTCTGCGTCTACACCGAGAAGCGCTGGTACGACATCAAGGCGGCCGTCGAGTCGGTCGCCGCCCAGGACGTCGTCCCGCTCGAGACGATCGTGGTCGTCGACCACAACGAGCGGCTGCGTGAGCGGGCCGAACGCGAGTTCGGGCCGTCCGGCGTGGTCGTCGTGGCCAACGAGCACACCCAGGGCCTCTCCGGTGCCCGCAACACCGCGGTCGAGCTGGCCACCGGCGATGTCGTCGTCTTCCTCGACGACGACGCCGCCGCCCGCCCCGGCTGGTTGCGCGCCCTGCTCACCCCCTACGCCGACCCGGACGTCATCGGCGTCGGCGGGATCGCGCACCCGCGCTGGCCCGGCGGGCGCCCGGAGACGTTGCCCGGCGCCGCCCCGGCCGACCCGGACGCCACCGGCGAGCTGGACTGGGTCGTCGGCTGCACCTACACCGGCCAGCCCCTCGAGCGTGCCGAGATGCGCAACCTCATGGGCTGCAACATGTCCCTGCGCCGCACGGTGTTCGACCGCGTCGGCGGGTTCGCCGAGGACATGGGCCGGATCGGGAAGAACCCGCTGGGCTGCGAGGAGACCGAGCTCTGCATCCGCGCCCGGCAGGCCTACACCGCCGACGGCCGGAACCCGCGGATCCTGTTCGAGCCGGCCGCCGCCGTCGACCACCGGGTGTCCGACGACCGCGTCTCCTGGCGCTACCTGCTGCGCCGCGGCTGGGCCGAGGGCCTGTCCAAGGCCGCGGTCTCCAGGGTCGTCGGAACCGGGGACTCGCTGTCGGCGGAGAGCAGCTACACGATGAAGGTGCTGCCCCGCGGCGTCGTCCGCGAGGTCCGTGAGCGCGACCCGAAGTCGGCCGCCGCGATCGTCGCCTGCTTCGGCGTCACCGCCGCCGGGTACCTGCGCGGGCGGCTGCCCGGCGCCACCGCGCACGTGCGGCTGCCCGCCGCCGCTTCGGCCCCCGAGCAGTCCGCGCCCGGTGTCTGAGCAGCTGGAACGCCCGCACGACACCCGGATCCGCTCGTTCGTCCACCAGCGCGTCCGGCTCTCGGACGGGCAGCGCTCCGCCTGGGACCGGCTGTGGCCGGTGTGGGGCGGCGAGGTGACCGACATCGTCGACGCAGTCGCGGCCGGCGCCCCCTGGAACCCCGGGTTCGACCGGGACGCCCCGCTGGTGCTGGAGATCGGCTCCGGGATGGGGGAGACGACCGCGCTCCTGGCCGAGGCCGAGCCGGGCGTCGACCACGTCGCCGTCGAGGTGTACGAGCCGGGGCTGGCACAGCTGCTCATGCGGATCGAGGCAGGCGGGCTGACCAACCAGCGGCTGCTGCGCGGCGACGCCGTCGAGCTCCTGGAGCACGCGGTCGCCCCGGGCACACTGGACGGCATCCGGATCTACTTCCCGGACCCCTGGCCCAAACGGCGGCACCACAAGCGGCGGCTGGTACAGCCCGGCTTCGTCCGGCTGGCCGCGTCGCGGCTGGCCCCGGGCGGACGGCTGCACCTGGCGACGGACTGGGAGCACTACGCCGAGCAGATGCGTCGCGTCGTCGACGCCGAGCCCGCGCTGGTACCCGACCCGGAGCTGCCGGTGGGCCCGGACGGATGGCAGCCACGGCCCGGCTGGCGCCCGATGACGAAGTTCGAGGAACGGGCGGAGGAGGAGGGGCGGCCGATCAGGGATCTGGTCCACATCGCGACCCCCCGTCCGCAGGCCCGGTGACACACGGAGAGTGACCGACTACGGTCGAGGTGCTCCCCGACCAGCAACCTCAGACGAGTGATCCCGAAGGAACCCCGTGACGACGGTCGAGCACGCCGCGAACCCGCCGCAGCCGCAGCATCCGCGGTCGCCGGGTTTCCGACCGAGCCCGACGCCGCGCCGCACCGGGTCCCCGGAGGACGCACCCGCTGCGGAGCAGGCCCCGGCGACGACGCGGATCGCGGCACAGCCCGAGCCGGGTGAGCCGGCCGAGGGGACCCGGGTGCTGCACGTCGTCCCGATCACCCCCTCGGGTGCTCCGGCCCCGGACGGCACGGCCGGACCGCCCGCCCCGGCCGGCACCACCACCGCCCTGCCGTCGGCGCCCACGCCGTCGCCCACGGCCTCGCCCGCCGCCCCGGCCCCCGGGACCGGCCGGCCCGCAGGCTGCCCCGTCACCGGCCACGGCCGCTCCGGCGGGCATCCGCCGCCCCCCGCTCCGGACGAGCGTGCCCCGCAGCCGACCGACCCGGCCGCCGCCGAGGAGTTCCTCCGGCAGTTCCACACCGAGATCGGCCCGTCCGCGGCGCTCGACGAGCGCCGCCGCCAGGTCCTCGACGAGATCGACCGGACCGGCACCTACACCCACACCGCCGACGAGCTGGCGTTCGGCGCCCGCGTCGCCTGGCGCAACTCCGCACGCTGCATCGGCCGGCTGTACTGGAAGTCGCTGCAGGTCCGCGACCTGCGCCACCTGCACGACCCGGCGGACGTCGCGCAGGAGAGCGTCGGGCACCTGCGCGCCGCGACCCGCGACGGCCGCATCCGCTCGACGATGACGGTGTTCGCCCCGGACCGGCCCGGCCGCCCGGGCCCGCGGATCCGCAACGACCAGCTGATCCGCTACGCCGGGCACCGCAACCCGGACGGCTCGGTCACCGGTGACCCCGGTCAGGCCGGGTTCACCGACCGCGTCGCGGGCATGGGGTGGCCGCGGCCGGAGCCGCGCGGCCGGTTCGACATCCTCCCGCTGATGATCACCGGCGCGGACGGCCGTCCCCGCCTGTTCGACGTCCCGCCGGACGCCGTGCAGGAGGTCCCGATCCAGCACCCGGAGCACCAGTGGTTCGCCCGGATGGGGCTGCGCTGGCACGCCGTCCCGGCGATCAGCAACATGCCGCTGGAGATCGGCGGGATCGTCTACCCGGCGGCGCCGTTCAACGGCTGGTACCTCGACACCGAGATCGGCGCCCGCAACCTCGCCGACCCCGACCGCTACGACCTGCTGCCCGAGATCGCGCGCCGGCTCGGCCTGGACACCCGCTCGGTGCGCACGATGTGGCGGGACCGCGCGCTGGTCGAGCTGACCCGCGCCGTGGTGTTCTCCTTCGACGCCGCCGGCGTCACGATGGCCGACCACTTCACCGAGTCCGAGCGCTTCCTCACCCACCTGGCCCGTGAGGAGGCCGCCGGACGCAGCTGCCCGGCGGACTGGAGCTGGATCGTCCCGCCGATGTCCGGCGGGCAGACCCCGGTCTTCCACCGCTACTACGACGAGCCGGACCCCGCCCTGCGTCCCGCGTTCCTGGAGCCGCACGGCCCGGTCTGAGCACCCCGCTCAGGTGATCGTGGGCGGTGGGGCCAGTCCCGGCAGCTGCCGGGTCCGACCGCGGAACTCCGCGACCACCGTGCCGTCGGCGGTGCGGACGGTGACGTCGTAGAGACCGGCCCGCCCGGCCAGGGCCCGCTCGGTCGCCTCGGCGGTCAGCACGTCGCCCAGCCGTCCCGGCCGCAGGAACGCGATGTCCGCGCCCGTCGCCAGCGCGGACACCCCGTAGGCGTTGCACGCGTAGGCCTGCGCGGAATCGGCGAGCAGGAACAGGTAACCGCCGTGGCAGACGTCGTGGCCGTTCACGTGCTCCTCGCGGACGGTCATCGTCGCCGTCGCGTGGCCGGGGCCGACCGCGGTGATCGTGATTCCCGCCCCGGCCGCCGCCCGGTCGGTGGCACGCATCGCCGCCGCGGACTGCTCGGCGGTCCGCTGGGCTGCGCTTTCGTCGTCGGTCGCGCGGGGGTCGGGACTCTCGCTCACGGCGCCCAGTGTCCGGCATTAGGCTGCGGCCCATGAGCAGCGGGGCGAACGCGGGCAACGGACACGCCGGACAGGGGGCGACCGGCCCTCTCGAGCGGGTCCTGCTCGTGTGGGACGCCCCGAACATGGACATGAGCCTCGGCTCGCTGCTGGGTGCGCGGCCCACCTCGGCGTACCGGCCGCGGTTCGACGCGATCGGCCGCTGGCTGCTCGACCTGGCCGGCCCCGAGGCCGAGGCCGAGGCGTGCGTGTTCACCAACGTCGCGCCGGGCAGCATCGAGATCGTCCGGCCGTGGGTCGAGGCACTGCGCAACGTCGGCTTCGCCGTCTTCGCCAAGCCGAAGACCAGCGAGGACTCCGACGTCGACGACGACATGCTCGCCCACGTCGACCTGCGGGCGTCCGAGGGAAGGCTGCGCCACGTCGTCGTCGCCTCCGGGGACGGGCGGGCGTTCAAGGAGCCGCTGGAGGAGCTGGTCGAGGCCGGCACCGACGTCACCGTCATCGGCTTCCGCGAGTACGCCGGGTTCGCGCTGGCCTCGGAGGTCATCTCCTTCCTCGACCTCGAGGACATGGACGGCGTGTTCCGTGAGCCGCTGCCGCGCGTCTCCCTCGACACGCTGCCCGACGAGGGCGCCTGGCTGCCGCCGTTCCGGTCGCTGCGCTCGCTGCTGGACCGCCGTTGACCGCCGCGACGGTGCAACGCCTCACCGCACCGGTCGCGCTGCCCTGCACGCCGGGTTTCCCGGTCGTGCGCGACGCCGTGCTCGACGTCGACGACACCGGCCGGATCGCCTTCTTCGGGCCGGCCGCGTCGGCGCCGGCGACCGACGCCGTCGTGCGGCCGCTGCCGGGGCTGTTGATGCCCGGCCTGGTCAACACGCACTGCCACACACCGATGACGGTGCTGCGCGGCATGGGCGGCGACCTGCCGCTGATGCCGTGGCTGACCGGGGTGATGTGGCCGGCCGAGGCGCTGCTCACCGCCGACGACGTCCACGCCGGAATGCTCGCCGGAGCGCTGGACCTGCTGCGCACCGGCTGCACGACCAGCGTCGAGATGTACTTCTTCACCGACGCCCTGGCCGACGCCGTGCGCGCCGCCGGTTCCCGCGCCGTGCTCACCCCGGGGATCATCGCCGCCCCCGGCTGGGACCGGCTCGGCACCTGGGAGCAGATGCGCGACGACGTCTCCGCCCGGATCGACGCAGGCGGCCTGATCCCGGACGCCGACGGCCGGATCGAGTACGGCTACGGCCCGCACTCGGCGTACACGCTGCCCGAGGGGGCGGTCGCCTCGGTGGCCGCGCACGCCCGCGAGCGCGGCGCGCTGCTGCACACCCACGTCGCCGAGTCCCTCGGCGAGGACGAGCAGCTGCGCGCCGAGCACGGCTCGGTCCCCGCGATGCTCGACGGCGACGGCGCACTTGGTGGCCGGTTCCTCGCCGCACACTCGGTCCACCTGTCCGACAACGACATCGACGTCTACTCCCGGCACGGGGTCGCGGTCGCGCACTGCCCGGGCTCCAACGCCAAGCTCGCCGCCGGGACCGCGCGGCTGCTGGACCTGCGTCGCGCCGGGGTGCCGGTCGGGCTGGGCACCGACGGGCCGGCGTCGTGCGACGACATGGACCTGTGGAACCAGGCGCGCCTGGCCGGGCTGATGGCCCGGGTCGGTGCCGACGACGCCGCCGCGCTCACCGCGGCCGACGCGCTGATGCTGGCCACCGCCGACGCCGCGGCCGCCATCGGGCGCGACGACCTGGGTGCGCTCGAGGCGGGACGGCGGGCCGACGTCGTGCACGTCGACACGCACGACGCCGCGTTCGTCGCGCCGTCCGACGACGCGCAGCTGGTGTCGAACCTGGTCTGGGCCGGCGGGTCACGGCTGGTCCGTGACGTGTGGGTCGGCGGCGAGCAGGTCGTCGAGGCCGGGGAGACGACGCGTGCCGACCGCGGCGAGGCGATCGCCGCGGTCCGTGCGGTGTCGGCACGGCTGCGCGGCGCGCTCGCCGCCTCGTAGCGCGCCCCTCCCGGACCCCGGACCACGGGCGGATCCGGACCGGGGTCAGGAGCCGAGCCGGTCCGCCAGGTAGGGGTCGGTGAAGATGCGGTCCGGGTCGTAGCGGTCGCGCACCGCGCGGAAGGCGTCCCAGCCCGGGTAGGCGACGGCCATCTCGTCGGGACCCCAGTTGGTGCGGGTGGTCCAGCAGGGCCGCCCGCCGGCGTCCTCGCAGACCGCGCCGGCGAGGCGCCGGACCGGCTCCTGGGACGTACCGCGGGTGCGTATCCGCAGGTAGGCGGTGGCGCGGCCGGACGCGGGGTGCAGCAACCCGGTCTCCGCGGCGCCGGTACGCACCCGCACAGGGCGCAGCTCGCGACCGCGGGCGGCGACGGCGGCACCGAGCTCGCGCAGCACCGGGCCGAGCGCGTCGAGCGGGACCGCCCACTCCGCGAGGTCCGGGTCCCACGGCTGCGGGTCGGGCAGCACCTCGTGGGGCGGGCCCTCGGTGCCCGGCGCCCAGCGCGGCGGTGGCGGCCAGCCGGGGCGGCCGGACCACTCGGCCCACTCCGCCCAGGACGCGGCCAGCCGGGACACCGCCCGGCCCCAGGTGCGGGCACCGGCCGGGTCGGGGGTGTCGCCTGCGGCCGGGTCGTCGTCCACCGGGTCCGCGGTGCGCACGAGCGCCTGCCCGCTGTGCACCGCGACGTCGAGCTCGGTCCACGCGTGCGCGCCCGGGAAGCCCTCGGCGAGCAGCTCCTCGGTCGCCGCGGTCCGCTCGTGCACCCGCAGCCGGCGCAGCGCCACGGTACGCAGCTCCAGCTCGGTCAGGACGCCGAGCGCTCCCAGCCCGCAGCGGGCGGCGTCGAGATCGGGGCCGGTCACCTCGCGGACCCGGCCGGTGCCGTCGACCAGGCGCACCGCACGGACCTGCGCGGACAGCGACCCCTCGGCCGGCGCCCCGCCGTACATGCCGAGCTGGACGGCGCCGCCGACCGTCGCGCGCGGGGCGTCCGGGACGGTCGCGAGTGCCCGGCCGGACGCGGCGAGCGCCGCACACAGCCCGGCGAGGGACTCCCCGGCCCGGACACGGACGGTGGTGTCGTCGCCGGGGGTGTACCCGGGCGTGTCGGGGCCGGGCCCACGGTCAGCGGGCGCGTTCGCGGGGGCCGGCCCGATCCGGACGACCCCGGTCAGCGCGGAGGCGTCCAGAGCGACGTCGTCGGTGCGGGCCAGCGGCCCCGGGATCCGGCCGGTTGCGCCGGTCGGACGCACCGTGGCCCCGCGTTCGGCGGCCCTGCGCACCGCGGTCACCACGCCCGCCTCGTCGAGTGGGCGGTCGGTCCGGCGCGGCCCCGCCACGGCGTCCGTGCTCATCGGTGGAGCGTAGACCCGCACGGGGCCGTGCACCCTCTTGTGACGCGGCCGCACTGCCACTACCGTCACACTCCGTGGCGATCATGTTGCGCCACTCGGGTACCGGCCGATGACGTCCGGCGCCCGCCCGCCGCCGCGGAACCGCGCTCCCCACGGTTCCGGACGGTGCGGCCCGTTCCGGTACCGCACACAGGAGTGCCGGGCACACGCGTGCGAGGGCCGGGTCCGAGCGGCTCCCTCCGCCCGGCATCCGGCCCTCGCCCTGCGTGCCGACGGCCCCGGCTCCCCCGAGCCCGGCCGTCCCCGTCCCGCGGGACCCCGAGGTCGCCGCGGGTGATCGTCTCCCGTCCGGCTCCGGGACGGGCGCCGCGTACCGCTCAGGCCGCGTTCAGCCGGTGCCGGCCGCCGCCGTCCCCCTCGGCCGGACGGCGCACGGCCGGCACCCCCCGGGGCGCGACCGGACGGGTGGTGCCGCGGTGCACGCGCCGCACGCCGGCGCCCGAGGAGCCCACGCCCGCGGTGGCCTGGCGCGCGCGCCAGCCGCCGATGGTCAGCGCGTGGAAGATCGGGGTCTCGTCGCGGATCTCGTCCTGCGACGCGTGCCGGCCGGGGAACGGCCAGCCGTCGCCCGCGGAGCCCTGCTCGCGCCGCCGCCGGACCGATGCCTCGAGGCCGTTGTCGAACTCGTACACCCGCGCTACCTCCTGCTGCCCTGATCTCCGGTCGTGGGTGCCGAGCTACCCCGTCCGCGTACCCGGGACTGCTCTGTTCGGCCCACTCGTTCTGGTCAACGGGGTGTCTCGGAGGTGGGAAACGGGCTCGCGGCAACCACTACAGCGTTCGCGCACGATTCACCCTGCGGGGTGGCGTGTCGTGCTGGACAGGCGCGGGAACGGCCACTGTTCGTGCCCGTTCGCGCCCCGGGTGGAGCAGTGGGTAACGGTCGTCCCGACGAGAACTCCCGGGCGTCGTGAGGTCGCACACGACTACCGCCGTGGATCGGCTGGTCGGAAGGGGGGTCGTGGCGCCGGGTCACCACCGCAGCACCCGTCCGGCCGCAGAGACCGGACACGGTGTCGACTACACGGGTGTAGTTCGACGCTCCGTCACCGCATGCCCCGCTGACTGCTCCACCCGCGCGGCCCGCTGCGCCGACCGGGCCAGGCGTCGCGCGGCCGGTACGCACCGGGTACGCAGGGCCGGTGCACGGACCCGGCGGGGTGCACGAACCCGGCGGGACGCGCCGTCCGGTGGCACGATCGCGGCCGTGCGCTACCTCGTCACCGGAGCGACCGGCTACATCGGCGGGCGCCTCGCGCCCCGGCTGCTGGGTCGCGGCCCCGAACCCGACCTCGTCCCCGACCCCGACGGCGGCCCGGTCGAGGTCCGCTGCCTCGTCCGGAACCCGGACAAGCTCCGCGACGTTCCGTGGGCCGCCGACGCCGAGATCGTCCAGGGCGACCTGCTCGACCCGGACAGCGTGCGCGCGGCCTGCGCCGACGTCGACGTCGTCTACTTCCTGGTCCACTCACTGTCCGAGGCCGGGTTCGCCGCCACCGACCGGCGCGCGGCACTGATCATGGCCGAGGCCGCCCGCGAGGCCGGGGTGAAGCGGATCATCTACCTCGGCGGCCTGCACCCCGACGACGACCCGGCCGACCTGTCCGCGCACCTCGCGTCCCGCGCCGAGGTCGGCGAGACGCTGCTCCGCTCGGGCGTCCCGACGGCCGTGCTGCAGGCCGCGGTGATCCTCGGTTCCGGCTCGGCGAGCTTCGAGATGCTGCGCCACCTCACCGAGCGACTCCCGGTCATGGTGACCCCGCGCTGGGTGCACAACAAGATCCAGCCGATCGCCGTGCGCGACGTGCTGCGCTACCTGATCCGGGCCGCGGAGCTGCCGCCGGAGGTCAACCGGACCTTCGACATCGGCGGCCCGGAGGTGCTCACCTACCTGGAGATGATGCAGCGCTACGCCGCGGTGGCCGGGCTGAAGCGGCGCCGGGTGCTGCCGGTGCCGGTGCTGTCCCCGTCGCTGTCCGCACACTGGATCAACGTCGTCACCCCGGTGCCGGGATCGATCGCGACCCCGCTGATCGAGTCGCTGGTGCACGAGGTGGTGTGCACCGAGGACGACATCAAGACCTACGTCCCCGACCCGCCCGGCGGGCTCATCGGCTACGACCACGCCGTCGAGCTGGCGCTGGCCCGGGTCACCGAGGGCGCGGTGGAGACCCGCTGGTCCGGGGCCGACGTCGAGGACGTGCCCTCCGACCCGCTGCCCAGTGACCCCGAGTGGGCAGGCGGCAGCGTCTATCTCGACGAGCGCGAGCAGGCCTGCACCGCGCCACCGGAGGACCTGTGGGTGGTGGTGAAGGGGATCGGCGGCGAGCACGGCTGGTACTCGTTCCCGCTGGCCTGGTCGGTGCGCGGCTGGATGGACCGGCTCGTCGGCGGGGTGGGGCTGTCCCGCGGCCGCCGCGACCCCGACGACCTGCACACCGGCGACGCGCTGGACTGGTGGCGGGTGGAGCGGATCGACGAGCCCACCGCCGCCGACGGCGAGACCGGGCTGCTGCGGCTGCGCGCGGAGATGAAGGTGCCCGGCCGGGCCTGGCTGGAGATGGGAGTGCGGCCCGAGGGCACCGGCTCGCTGTACCACCAGCGCGCCGTGTTCATCCCGCACGGGCTGCCCGGCTACCTCTACTGGTGGGCTGTGGCGCCGTTCCACGGGATCGTGTTCGGCGGGATGGTCCGCAACATCACCCGGACCGCCGAGCGGGAGGCCGGGACCGCGCCGTCGTCCGGGAAGACGGGCAGGCAGGCCGCCCGCGACGCGGCCTGACCGCGGGCCGGGCTCAGGCCCCGACGCGTACCGGCAGCTCGCGCACCGGCTCGGTGCCCGCGACCGGGATCACCCAGCGCCCGCCGGACTCCTCGATCTGCGGCAGCTGGTCGCGGACCTCGTCGGCCAGGGACTCCAGGAACAGCACGACCCGGTCCGGTTCCAGCGCCACCAGCTCGTCGGGCGTGACGATCGGGATGTCGGTGCCCGGCATCCGGTGTCCCTGCTTGGCCGGCGACGCGTCACCGACGGCGGTGAGCAGCTCCGCGCTCAGCTGCGCGTGGCAGACCAGCGGCACCGAGCGGGACGCGGCTCCGTAGGCGGCGACGGTCCGGCCTGCGGCGCGCTCGGCGACCAGCCAGTTGCCGAGACGGGCGATGTCGTCGGCCGCGACCTGCAGCCGGTGCAGCGACGCCGGGTCGGTGACGCCGAGACCGGCGTCGTCGCGGATCCAGGCCAGCGCCTGCTCGTCGGGCTCCGGGTCGGCGTTCGCGACGACCAGCACCGTCCCGCCCGAGAGCGGGAACCAGTGCACGCGGTGCACGCCCAGGCCGTAGCGGCGCAGCGCCGTCTCCAGCGCGGGGATCGACCAGTAGGCGTAGTGGCCGTGCCGCAGGTCGTACCACTGGCTCTCACGCAGCAGGGTCTCCAGCGGCAGCAGCTGCAGCGCCAGCGTGCCGCCGGGGGCGAGCATCGCGGCCCGGTCGCGCAGCGCGCTCTCCTGGTCGGGGGCGTGCAGCAGGCCGTAGAGGTCCGCGACGACGTCGGCGGTCCCCGGCGCGACGCCCTCGGCCGGGAGCGCCTCCATCCCGCGGGCCGCGACGCGGGCCAGCCAGGTGTCGCCGTGCGGGCTGCCGTACTCGACGAGGCTTCCGCCCGGGCGGACGATGCCGTCCGCGGCGAGCCGTGCGACCGAGCTGTCGTTCTGCTCGGCCATCGCCCGCAGCTCGACGGCGACGAGCTCCTCCTCGACGTCGGCGTCGACCTCGAGCTGGGCGAGGCCGCAGGCCGCGCAGAGCCACATCCGGAGCGGGAAGGTGGCGTCCGGCAGCGGGGTGCCCTGCAGCGGCATCCGGTCCCACGGTGCCTGCTCACCCAGGTCGAGGACGGTCACGCCGTCGGTGGACGCACAGCTGCGGCACCGCATCTCGGTGTCGCGCAGCGGCTCCTCGGCCATCGGGCCACTCCGTTCCGGTCGTCGTCCGGCGACGCGGGCACTCCCCGGTCACCGTCTTCCCTTCCGATCGTAGAGACGGCCGGGACCGCGCGGGGTTTCACCCCGTCACGATCAACACCCGTTCGGCCTATGGTGATCTTGCTGTGCGTCACCGCCGTCCGACCGGCTCGTTGAGACGGGCGACGGGTCGCACGCACCGCGTGCCGCTCGCCGGGCATCAGGAGGGAGGGGCAGGCATGCGGGTACGGGGAACCGTCGTCCCGGGAGCGCTGCTGCTCGATCCCGGAGCGCCCGGCCCGGACGCTCCGGATCTGCGTGCCTACGACGACCTGCGGTTCCGCCGCCGGCGCCGGCTGTCCGCCGGAGCGGTGCTCGGCCTGCACCTGGTTCCGCGCGGTGGCCTGCTGCTCGACGTCGTCGCCGGGGCAGGCTACGCCGTGGTCGTCGACGCGCGCCCGGCCGCGGAGACCTTCGGCCGGCTCGCGGTCCAGGTCCTCGACGCCGGCGAGGGGCATCGCCTGATCGTGCCGCCCGGCTGCCTGGTCGGAGTGCAGGCGCTCGAGGAGCGGACGGTCGTGGAGACCGCCACAGCGGTGCGCCGGTCGCGGCCGGGCCGCGCCCAGGTCGATCCCGACGACCCCGACCTGCGGATCCGCTGGCTGCTGCCGCGCACCGGGCACGGCACGACACCGCCGCTCCCGCCGGACGCGGCCCGCAGCTGGACCGCGCTGTGCGGCCGGCTCGGCGTGCCCGCCGGACCACGCCGGGACCGGGTGTCGCACTGGTGATCCCGCCCCGCACCCACCGCGGGGTGTGATCCCGCTCGTCCGGGTGAGGAGATCACGATCCGGTCACGTAAACTCGGGTCCCGCCCGGATCGATGACGCCCCAGGCCCGAGCGCCGGTGCACAGCAGGAAGCACCGGCCCGACGACGAGGGGTTGTACGCGGTGCTGAGCGAGCGCGAGGTCCGGGATCTGCACGAGATCGAGCTGAACCTGCGGGTGAGCGACCCGTGGCTGGTCCGCCGGTTCGGTGAGCTGAGCAGGTCCGCCGGTTCGGCCACGCACCGCCACCAGGCCCGGATGAGCAGCTGGCTGCCCTCGATCCTGCTCGTGCTCGCCATGGTCGTGCTGCTCGCCGGAGCGGTCGCGGTGAACGTCCCCGTCGTCGTCGCCGGGATCGCGTTCGTCGTGCTGGCTCTCGGGGTCGCGGCCGTGGACCCCGGCCGCCCCCGCACCGCCTGACCCGGGCGACGGCTCCCGCGCCGACGAGTACCAGCCACGTCGTGAACACAGCCACGTCGTGAACCCAGCGGCCCCAGGTCAGCCGCCGACGCGCTGTCGGGTCATCTGGGCGATCTCACGGATGCCCATGGCCAGCGCGAACGTGCCGAACACGATGCCGAGCACCACCGCGTCGAGGGCGAGCGCGAGCAGCGCTCCGGCCACTGCGCCCGGGACTGCGCCAACGCTGAGCAGGCGCCCCAGCCGTGGGGATGCGGTGCCTTTGCGCAGATGCATGATCCCGCCGACGATCGAGTTCGGCACGAACATCAGCAGCGAGGTACCGGCGGCGGTGTGGATGTCGGCTCCGAACAGCAGCACCAGCGCCGGTACGGCGAGCAGTCCGCCACCGAGGCCGAGTGCAGCCGCCCAGGCGCCGATGAGGATCCCGGCGACAACGGTGACGGCGACGACGAACCACGGGACCGCCAGCAGCTCGGGGGAGAGCGCCGCCGCGTCGTGGAGTGGGTTCAGGCCGAGGGCGTCGAGGTAGAGCTTGAGGGCGGTCAGCAGAACGATGGCGATGAACAGGATCCGAAGGATCGTGTCGGGGACGCGGGCGATGATTCCGGCGCCGAAGAAGCCGCCGACGATGCCGCCGACGATCAGACCGCTTCCGACCTCCACGTCGATGGCGCCCCCGGCGAGGTAGTAGACGAGGGCGCCGATCGCACAGACGGCGATGTTGGCCACGGTAGAGGTGCCGTGCAGCACGGGCCGGGACAGCCGACCGAAATGGTCGAGGGCAGGAACGAAGAAGACACCGCTTCCGCCGCCGAGGAGTCCTCCGACGAGGCCGCCGGTGGCGCCGATCGCGACGGCACTGCCGGTGGCGATGTCTTGTGATGTTCGGTCGAGCTGTGGCACTACGATTCCTTACTGTTCAGACGTCTGATGACTTGGTGGCCGACTGGGCGCGGACCCGGATGCCGGTTCAGCTCAGGTGGTGCTGGCGTTCGGCGCGGAAGGAGCGCTCCGCGCCGACCATCGTCCGTCTTTCCTGGAGATGATCACCGGGTGGTCGAAGCACCGGGACACGTTGTGCGTGGTGAGGACGTCGTCAGCGGGGCCGGCCCGCAGCCTCTGTCCATTGCGGAGGAGCAGAGCATGGCTGGTGTGCGGCGGAAGGTCTTCCAGGTGATGGGTGACGGTGACGCTCGCCAGCTCCGGGTGCTCGGCGGCCAGCCGGCAGAGCCTGCTCAGTAGCTGTTCGCGGCCCGCGAGGTCGAGTCCGGTCGCGGGCTCGTCGAGCAGCAGGAGGCGGGGAGCCGGCATGAGCGCCCGGGCGATCAGAGTGCGAGTCCGCTCGCCCTGGGACAGCAGCTGCCAGGGCGAGTCGGCAATGGCTCCGATGCCGAGCATGTCGATCAGATGCTCTGCGCGCCAGATCTGTTCCCGGGTGAGAGAACGGCGCGGGACGGGTTCGGGAGTGTTCGTCAGACCGGTCAGGACCACCTCCCGGACCGGGAGCGGCGACGTCACCTCGTGTCGGGGATCGACGTGCCCCAGGTACTCACGGAGCTCACGCATGTCGACGCGCCCCAGCCGGTGGCCGAGGACATGCACCTGGCCTCTTGTGGGGTGCATTCGCGCCCCCAGAAGCGCGAGCAGTGTGCTCTTCCCGGCCCCATTGGCGCCGAGCAGTGCCCAGTGCTCGCCGGATCGCACCTGCATGTCGACGTCGTCGAGCAGCTGCTTCCCGGACCGGGTGATGTCGACCGAGCGCGCATCGAGGATGAGGCGATCGAGCACAGGTGTCGCCGTCACCGTCGGGCCCGCCGCTCTTCTGCCTGCAGCTCCTGCATCGTCGTCTCCAGGTTCGCGATGGTCGCGGCGATCGCAGCGGCTTCGTCGCGGTTCTCGAGGGCGGTGACGAGGTCGTCGTGGGCGTCGTCCACGTCGGCCAGGTGGCCGTCGTTCGCGATCCGGTCGATCAGTGCGGCCTGGATGATCGGCCGGGCGAACGCGAACAGATCGATCAGCACGGCGTTGCCGGACAGACGCACGATCGCTTCATGGAAGTCCAGATCGGTCACTACGAACTGCTCGGGATCATCGACGCGCGCCGCACGGTCGGCCAGCCGCTCGCGGAGCCCTACGAGGTCGTCGGCCGCGGCGCGGCGCGTTGCCAGGCGGGCCGCCTCGACCTCCAGTGACCGACGGACCTCGTAGACCTCCAGCAGCCGGGCGCAGCGCAGCATCTGCGCCACTGACGCCGTCGAGGATCCCGGGGTGGCCACGAACGTTCCGGAGCCGTGCCGTACTTCGAGCAGGCCGTCGCTGCTGAGCAGGCGTATGGCCTCGCGTACCGACGAGCGGCCGACGCCGATCTCGGCGGCAAGAGCCGACTCGCTCGGGATCTTCTCGCCCGGGGCCCATGCACCGGTGGAGACGCACTCCCGGAGGCGTGTCTCCACCTGGGGAACGATTGGTCCGTGCTCGAGTGGGCGCCAGCTCGTGGTCATGGGGACATCTCCACGGTGCGGCACGCTAGCAGAGTCTTCAGACGTCTGATGACAGTGAGTTCGGTGGCTCGCCGACTGGAGCGCGGTGAACGAGGCGCGAGCGCACCGCGCGACTGCACGTGATCTGCACGAATGCAGATCACGTGCGTCCTTCGTCGGAAAGTGCAGTCGGATTCGAGACCTTGCAGCCGCCGGCTCAGCCGTGCGCGAGGTCGGTGAAGCGGCTGTAGTGCAGCTGGTGGGCGACGGTGACCGTGGTGGTCGGGCCGTTACGGTGCTTGGCCAGGATCAGGTCGGCCTCACCGGCGCGCGGGTCGTCGTTCTCGAACGCGTCCGGGCGGTGCAGCAGGATCACCATGTCCGCGTCCTGCTCGATCGAGCCGGACTCACGCAGGTCCGACAGCATCGGCCGCTTGTCGGTGCGCTGCTCGGGACCACGGTTGAGCTGGCTCATCGCCACCACCGGCACCTCGAGCTCCTTGGCGATCAGCTTGATCTGCCGGGAGAACTCCGAGACCTCCTGCTGACGGGACTCGACCTTGCGGCCCGAGGTCATCAGCTGCAGGTAGTCCAGGATGATCAGCTTCAGGTCGTTGCGCTGCTTGAGCCGCCGCGCCTTGGCCCGGATCTCCATCAACGTCAGGTTCGGCGAGTCGTCGATGAACAACGGCGCCTCGGAGATCTCCGACATCCGCCGCGCCATCCGCGTCCAGTCCTCGTCCGACATCCGGCCCGCACGCATGTCGGCCAGCCGGATCCGCGCCTCCGCCGAGAGCAGACGCATCACGATCTCGGACTTGCTCATCTCCAGCGAGAAGAACGCGCTGGTCATCCCGTGCTTGATCGAGCACGACCGCGCGAAGTCCAGACCCAGCGTCGACTTGCCCAGACCCGGACGGGCCGCGACGACGATCATCTGTCCCGGGTGCAGGCCGTTGGTCACCGCGTCGAGGTCGGCGAACCCGGTCGGCACACCGGCGGCCATCCCGCCCTGCGACGCGATCGTGTCGATCTCGTCCATCGTGGGCTGGAGCAGCTCCTCCAGCACCGTGTAGTCCTCGGTGGTGGTGCGCTCGGTGACCTCGTAGACTGCGGCCTGGGCCCGGTCCACGACCTCCTCGACCTCACCGCCGTCGTTGCCGTGATACCCCAGCTGCACGATCCGGGTGCCGGCCTCGACCAGACGCCGCAGGATCGCCTTCTCCCCGACGATCTCGGCGTAGTACGACGCGTTCGCCGCCGTCGGCACCGTCGCGATCAGCGTGTGCAGGTACGGCGCACCACCCAGGCGCACCAGCTCCCCGCGCCGCTGCAGCTCCGCCGACACCGTCACCGCGTCCGCGGGCTCACCCCGGCCGTAGAGATCCAGGATCGTCTCGTACACCGTCTGGTGCGCCGGCCGGTAGAAGTCCTCCGGCCGCAGCACCTCCACCACGTCGGCGATCGCGTCCTTGCTCAGCAGCATCCCGCCGAGCACCGACTGTTCCGCGGTGAGGTCCTGAGGTGGCTGCCGGTCGAACGCACCGTTCGACTCGCCGTCCCCGTTCCCGCCCGGCGATCCCTCGCCGTCGCGGACGGCACGAGGCCTCCCGGCCGGACGATCGTCCGTCAGAGCCATACGCAGCGTCACCCCCGCAACCAGTGTATCGAACACGAGTTCGACGTGCGAGCGACACGCCGAACCGTTTCGCGAACTCCGTCGGCGGGGCCTCTCGTGCCGCCCGCCTGCCTCCACACCGGACCGTCCGGCCGCTCGCCGGTCGTCTCGATCCGGGGCCCGGCGGTGACGTGCGGGCCAGTCGCCGGGGCGGTGCTCGCGGGTCCGTCGCCGGGACCGGAACCGAGGCTAGGCGCCGCCGTGGACCCCTGACGAATCGCGGTGTGGGGGGACCTGGGGATGGAATGTGCAGAACTGTGCAGGAACACCGCCCGTCGCGGGACCGCACTGTGGACAGCATGGGGACAACGACGTCTTCACCGGCGTTTTCCCTGTTCAGTGCCATGGGGACGGCTGTGGACAACTTCGGCCGGGCGTGTCGCCGGACCGGGGTGATCGGCGTGTCGGCACGGTCGTCGATGCCGTTCGCCGCCCGCCGCGTCCACAGGACCGCCCGACGAGCGAGGCGTCACCGCGTGGCGTGTCGTGCGTCGTTCCCGAACGGGTCCCGGCGACCGTGCCCGCGGCTCCGGAGGGTGTCGCACACCCCCGCACCCGCCCCGTCCGGGCGACCGTCGCGGCGCGGCTGCGGAGACGACGAAGGCCCGCCGCGGGGTTCCGCGACGGGCCTCGTGGGCCGGCACCAGGCCCCTCGAACGCGAGAAGGGCGGTGTCCGGAGCACATCTGCTCCGGACACCGCCCTGTCACGCTGCGTAGCCGACCGGACACCCGGCCCGTGGCCGGTTCCCGGTGGCCGGCACCGGGGGTGCGATCAGACCCGGATCAACTCAGACCGAGACGACCGCGATGGCCAGCTCGGTGGTGACCTCCGGGTGCAGGCGGACCTGCACCTGGTGCTTGCCCAGGGTCTTGATGTGACCCGGGACGTCGATGCTGCGCTTGTCCAGCACCGGGCCGCCGGCGGCCTTGACCGCGTCGACGACCTGGTTCGGGGTGACCGAGCCGAACAGGCGGCCCGAGTCGCCGGCCTTGGCCGGGACGGTCACGTTGATGTTGCGCAGCTGCGAGTCCACCTGCTGGGCGTGGCCCAGGTCGCGGATCTCGCGGGTCTTCTGGGCACGGCGGATCTGCTCCACCTGCTTCTCGGCGCCACGGGTGGCGACGACCGCGAGCTTGCGCGGCAGCAGGTAGTTGCGGCCGTAGCCGTCCTTGACCTCGACGATGTCCCCGGGCGCACCCAGGTTCGGGACGTCGGCGTTGAGGATGAGCTTCATGAGTGTCCCCTTCCTCAGCGGGCCGTCGAGGTGTACGGCAGCAGGGCGACCTCGCGGGAGTTCTTGACCGCGACGGCGACGTCCCGCTGGTGCTGACGGCAGTTGCCGCTGACCCGGCGGGCACGGATCTTGCCGCGGTCGGAGATGAACTTCCGCAGCAGGCCGGTGTCCTTGTAGTCGATCGGCTGCGCCTTTTCCTTGCAGAACGCGCAGACCTTCTTCTTCGGCTTGCGCACGATGGCCTTGGCCATGGTGGTGCTCCTGGAGTGTCTCAGCCGCCCGTCGGGCGGGCGGTGGTTACGTGGATCAGAAGGGGGGCTCGTCGTCGGACGCCGCGCCGCTGCCGGCGGGCGGGGCCGAACCCCACGGGTCGTCGTAGCCGGAACCGCCGCCGGAGCTGTTGCCTCCGGAGCCGCCCTGCTGGCCACCACCGAAGCCGCCGCCGTCGTAGCCGCCACCACCACCGCCGCCACCGAAGCCGCCGGAGCCTCCGCCCCGGCCGACCTTGTTGACCTTGGCGGTCGCGTAGCGGAGCGAGGGGCCGACCTCGTCGACCTCCATCTCCACGACGGTGCGCTTCTCGCCCTCACGGGTCTCGAAGGACCGCTGCCGCAGACGCCCCTGCACCACGACCCGCGCGCCGCGGGTCAGCGACTCGGCGACGTTCTCCGCCGCCTGGCGCCAGATGTTGCAGCGCAGGAACAGCGCCTCGCCGTCCTTCCACTCGCCGGACTGGCGGTCGAAGGTGCGCGGCGTCGACGCGACGGTGAAGTTGGCGACCGCGGCGCCGGAGGGGGTGAACCGCAGCTCGGGATCCGCCGTCAGGTTGCCCACGACGGTGATCACGGTCTCGCCGGCCATGACTACCCCTCTCAGCCGGCGGCGGGCGCCGGCGTACGGGTGACGTCCTTGCGCAGCACCTTGGTGCGCAGCACGGACTCGTTCAGGCCCAGCTGGCGGTCCAGCTCGGCGACGGTGGCCGGCTCCGCGGTGATCTCGACGACCGCGTAGATGGCCTCGCCCTGCTTCTTGATCTCGTAGGCCAGGCGGCGCTTGCCCCAGACCTCGATCTTCTCGACCGATCCTCCGTCGTTCTTGACGACCGAGAGGAACTGCTCCAGGGACGGCTGCACGGTGCGCTCGTCCAGGCTGCCGTCGAGGATGACCATGACCTCGTAATGACGCATGAGAACCACTCACCTCCTGTGGACTCGAAACGGTCACGACCCGGACGGCCGTGACAGGAGGTTCTCAGACCACCCCGACAGTTTCCGGTACACGGACCGGGACCACGGGATGACCGGGGAACACTACCAACGGCCGTCCGGGGTCCGACCTGCGGGTACGGCGTCCGTCCGTGGGCCGGGCGGTGGCGCCACGACCGCTCGGTGTCGGGGGTGCTCGCTACCGTGGACCCATGCAGATCGGGGCACACGTCCGGGACGCCGAGGATCCGCTCGCCGCGGCCGAGGAGGTCGGGGCGGAGGTCGTCCAGCTCTTCCTGTCCGACCCGCAGGGCTGGAAGAAGCCGCCGGAGCACCCGCGGGCGGCCGAGCTGGCCGCGTCCGACGTCGCCGTGGTCGTCCACTCGCCGTACGTGGTGAACGTGGCGTCGCCGAACAACCGGATCCGCATCCCGTCGCGCAAGATCGTCCAGCAGCACCTGGCGGGTGCCGCGCAGGTCGGCGCGTTCGGGCTGGTCGTGCACGGCGGCCACGTGACCTCCGGCGACGACCCGGCCGCCGGGGTGGACAACTGGCGCAAGTTCGTGGAGCGCCAGGCGGGCGAGCACGGCTTCGACGTGCCGGTGCTGATCGAGAACACCGCGGGCGGCGAGCACGCCATGGCCCGCCGGTTCGACGCGCTGGCCCGGCTCTGGGACGCCGTCGGCGAGTTCGGCGTCGGGTTCTGCCTGGACACCTGCCACGCGTTCGCCGGCGGCGAGGAGCTCGCCGGGATCGTCGAGCGGGCGCGGGCGATCACCGGCCGGATCGACCTGATCCATCTGAACAACTCACGTGACGGGTTCGACTCGGCCCGCGACCGGCATGCCAACATCGACGCCGGGACGATCCCGCCGGACGAGCTGGCCGCCGTCGTCGCCGAGGCGGGGGCACCGGTGGTCGTCGAGACCCCGGCCGACGGCCAGGCCCGCGACATCGCCTACCTCCGCGAACAGGTCGGGAAGTAGCTACTTCCAGGCGAACACCGGCTGCTCCAGGTGCGCCACCCGGGTCGGGCGTCCCTGCAGGACGACCTCCCGGAACTGGTGCAGCACCGCGCCGGTCGGGGCGTGCACGTAGCGGCCGAGCAGCGGCACCTGGATCACCGGGGCGTCGGACTCGGGGATGGTCAGGAACCGCGGCTCGTGGTCGATCTCGGCCAGCGGCAGCCGGTGCAGCTCGGCGACCTCGTCCGGGTTCGGCTCCGGCTCGCCCGCGTCGCCTGCCCACAGCACGATCGGGGTGATCACGTAGCCGGAGCGGGTGGGGTAGTCGTCGAGCAGGCCCAGCACCCGGTCCGGGCCGAGGTCGAGTCCCACCTCCTCGGAGACCTCCCGGCGGCCGGCCTGCTCGGCGGTCTCACCGGCATCGATCCGCCCGCCCGGCAGTGCCCACTGGCCCGAGTGGGCGCGCAGCGACGCGGCCCGCCGGGTGAGCAGGAAGCCGAGTTCGTCGGCGAGCGGCCCGTCCCCGGTCGCCCCGGACAGCGGCACCAGCGTCATCGTCACCGCGGCCGCACGTCTC
Organism: Pseudonocardia phyllosphaerae; assembly: GCF_046546475.1. Classification (NCBI taxonomy): domain Bacteria; kingdom Bacillati; phylum Actinomycetota; class Actinomycetes; order Pseudonocardiales; family Pseudonocardiaceae; genus Pseudonocardia; species Pseudonocardia phyllosphaerae. The sequence continues at coordinate 25,551 of NZ_JBKGXS010000001.1, read as the reverse complement.
CCGGCCCGTTCGGCGTCGTCGGCGACGCGCCGCTGCTCCGGCGGGAGCACCCGCAGGGCCTGCTCGACCCGCTCCCGCAGCCGCGCCGCGGGCGTCGCCGGGGTCACGAGCCGACCCCCGCGCGGACGGCCCCCGCGGAGCGGGGACCGCGCGGACGCGGCCAGACCGGCTCCGGGTCCTGTCCGGGCACCGGGTCGCGGCGCAGGATCTGCCGGACCACGAGGACGCACAGCGCGACGACGACCGCGTCGCGCACCAGCGCCGTGACCAGGAACGGCCCGGGTGGCAGCCCCTTGTTCCCGACGCCGAGGTACTGGTACATCCGCGGCACCCAGACCAGCGCGTCGACGGCCATCCAGGCGAGCAGGGTGCGCCAGCGGGGGATCGCCAGCACTGCCAGCGGCACCAGCCACAGCGAGTACTGCGGGCTCCACACCTTGTTGAACAGCAGGAACGCCGCCACGGTCAGGAAGGCGAGCTCGGCGACGGCCGGCGGGCGCGGGGCCCGCAGCGCGAGCCAGCCGATCCCGGCGAACGCGACGAGCGTCAGCACCGCGACGACGGTGTTCAGCACGACCGGTACCTGCCCGTCGTCGAGCGGGCCGTCGAAGCCGGACCAGCCGGTGAACCAGCTCAGCGCGTACCAGATCGAGTCCGGGTCGGCGAGCCGAGTGGAGTTGAGCCGGAAGAACTCCGACCAGCCCCGCGGCCAGGCCAGCGCGACGGGCAGGTTCACCACCGCGCAGGTGAGCAGGGCCGCGCCGATCGTGCGGGCGGCCCGTACGAGACCGCCGTCGGACCTGCGGCGCCACCCGACGAGCAGCACCGGCAGCAGGATCAGCAGCGGGTAGAGCTTGGCCGCCGCGCCGATGCCCAGCAGGGCCCCGGCGAGCAGCGTCCGGTCCCGGCGCAGCGCGAGCAGGCCGCCGGTGGCCAGGGCGACGGTGATCGCGTCGAAGTTGGTGAACGCGTGCACCAGTGCCAGCGGGGACAGCGCGACCAGCGCGGCGTCCCACGGCCGTTCGGGGCGCAGCATCAGCACCGCCCACACGACCGTCAGCCAGGCCGCGGCCAGCCAGAACGCGGTGATGTCGAAGTAGACGACCACGTCGAGCCCGCCCGGCAGCGGCGAGTGCTCGGCCAGCCACAGCCATCCCTCGGTCAGCTGCGCGTTGGTCCACTGGAAGAACCCGGTGACGACCGGGTACTCCATGTAGCGCTCGGTCGTGCTGCCGTCCGAGGCGGTGTCGGTCCAGGCGTCGCGGTAGGGGAGCCCGCCGTCGGCGAGGCCCTCCAGGCCGTAGAGCGGGACGGTGTCGGAGTAGCACATCGCGACGTACTGACGGTCCTCCCGCCAGTCCAGCGCGAGCGTCCCGTCGGGGGTCCGGTACTGCTGCAGGCAGGCCGCCTTGCCCAGCCAGGACAGCGCCAGCACGACGACGGCGAGCAGCAGCACCACGCGCAGCGGTGTCCACCAGCGGGACCGACCGACCAGCGCGTGCCGCCCGAGCGGCCCGCCGACGACGCGGCTCGCGGCCCGGGCGAGAGGCTCGGTCCACGTGGGGACCGCTCGCTCACCGGTCCCGGGACGGGGGTCCGTCACGCCGGGGCGGTCCGCTCCGGTCGGCGCGGTCACCGCCCGCCGTCACCGCCACCGTTCGGGTTCCCGCCGCCACGGTCACCGCCGCCGTTCGGGTTTCCCCCGTTGCCACCACCGGGGCCGCCGCCGGCCGCATCGCGGTTGGTCGTGTTCGGGCGGCCCTCGCCGCCGCCGTCGCCACCGTTGCCGCCGTCGTTCCCGCCGCCACCGTTGTCGCCGCCGTTGTCCCCGCCACCGTTGTCGCCGCCGTTGTCGCCACCGTCGTTGCCGCCGTTGTCGCCACCGCCGTTGTCGCCGTTGTTCCCGTTGCCGCCACCGCCGTTGTCGCCGTTGTCACCGCCGCCGTCGTTGCCGCCGTTGCCACCGCCGCCGTTGCCGCCACCGTTGTCGCCGCCGCGGTTGTTGCCGTCGCCGCCGTTGCCGTCGCGGTCGCCGCCGTTGCCACGGTCGCCGCCGTTCCCGCCGTCGCCCTGGCCGCGGTCCCCGCCGTTGCCGGAATCGCCGCCCTGCTGCGGATCCGTACTCGGCTGCGTCGAGGGCTCCTGCTGGCCGGTGCCCTGGCTCTCGCCGGTGGAGGTCTGCTGCGGGGGCGCCTGGCCCACCGGCTCGTAGTCGGAGAACTTCTCGACGGGCGTGCCGTCCAGGACGTCGTCCATGTAGGACTTCCAGATCGACCCCGGGAGCATCCGGCCGTAGATCGGTCGTCCCGCGGAGGTCTTGATGGGGCTGTTGTCGTCGGTGCCGACCCACACCGCGGTGGAGACCGACGGGGTGTAGCCGACGGTCCAGGCGTCGTTGTTCTGGCCCTCGGTGGAGCTCTGCACGGTGCCGGTCTTCGCCGCGACCGGGCGCCCGCCGGAGAGCGCGATCCGCGACGAGCTCGCGACGTCGGTCATCGACTCGGTGACGTTGCGCGCGACCTTCGGGTCCATGACCTGCTCGCCGTCGCCGGGGTTGCCGCGGTCGAACAGCACGCGACCGTCTGCGGTGGTCACCTTCTGGACCAGGAACGGGTCGTGCCGGACACCGTCGGCGGCGAACGTCGCGTACGCCGACGCCATGTCGGCCGGGTGGACCTCGCGGTCACCCAGCGAGATGCCGCCGGTCGGGTTGGGCAGCAGGTCCGCGGGGATGCCGGCCTGGTGCGCGGCCTCGGCGACCTTCGGCGGACCGACGTCGAGACCCATCTTATAGAAGACCGTGTTGATCGACTTGGTCATGGCCTCCTTGACCGAGCAGCTGCCGCAGCTCAGGCCCTCGGAGTTCGTGATCTTCGTGCCGGCGAGCATCTGCGGCGACGACCCGTCGTAGGTCGTTCCGAGCCCGATCGGCGGGTTCCCCTGCAGTGCCGCGGCCAGCACGAACGGCTTGAACGACGACCCGGGCTGCTTGAGCACGGCCGCGTAGTCCAGGCCGACGCCGTTGTCCCCGCCGTAGTAGGCGCGGGTCGCGCCGGTCCTCGGGTCGATCGAGACCAGCGACGAGCGCAGCTGTCCCGGCTGGCTCTCCATGATCTGCTTGACCGAGTTCTCGGCCTCCTCCTGGGCCTTCGGGTCGATCGTCGTGACCACCGTCAGACCGAGGGTGTTGATCTCGTTCTCGGAGATCCCCAACCGCTCCAGCTCGGCCCGTGCGGCGTGGTAGACGTGCCCCTTGTCGTCGCCGGGGATACCGCTGCCGCCCTGGTCGCCTGCCGTCTGCTTGAACCGCGGGAACTGCTGCTTCGCGCGGTCGGCCGGGGTCATCCAGCGCTGGGCGACCATGCCGTCGAGCACGAAGTTCCAGCGCTTCTTCGACGTCTGCAGGTCCTTGGCCGGGTCCCACCGGGACGGCGACTGGATCAGCCCCGCGATGACCGCGCCCTCGGACGGGGTCAGGTCCGCCGCGTTCTTGCCGAAGTACGCCTGCGCCGCGGCCTGGATGCCGTAGGCCCCGCGACCGAGGTAGATCGAGTTCAGGTAGTTGTTGAGGATCTGGTCCTTGGTCATCTCCTTGGAGATCTTCGCAGCCAGGACGACCTCGCGGAACTTGCGGAACAGCGAGTGCTGGTCCTCACCGGTGGTCACCTTGATGTACTGCTGGGTGATCGTCGAGCCGCCGCCGGAACCGCCGCGCAGCTGGTTGAGCACGGCACGGCCGATACCGCCGACGTCGAAGCCGGGGTTGGACTCGAAGGAGCGGTCCTCCGCCGACAGCACGGCCTGCCGCACGTGCATCGGGACCTGGTCGAGCGGGATGCTGATCCGGTTCACGTTGTCCGGCCGGACCGTCGCGAGCGGCGAGCCGTCGGCGTAGTCGAACGTGGCGACCTGGCTGACCCGGACGTCCTCGGCGCTGGGCACGGTGAACACGACCCAGCCGATCGCGACCGCGAGCAGCGGGCCGAGCACGGCGAGCGCGACCAGCCACAACAGCGCCTTGCCGATCTTCCGCCCGCGGCCGGAGCGCTTCCGGCCACCGCCACCGGAGCCGCCGTCGCCCGAGCCACCGGAGCCACCGTCCCCGCGGTCCGGCGGGCCGGGTGGCCCGCCGGGGGCGGGTCGCGGCGCGGGCCGGGGCGGCGACGCGGCCGCGGCCGGCTCGTGGGTGATCAGCTGCGGCGGCGCGGGCGGCGGGCCGCCACGCCCCTGCTGCGGGGCTGGCGGACGCGGGCCACCTCCCTGCGGCGGGTTGCCCGGCCGCGGGCCCGGGCGCCCGGGTCCGCCGGGCGGCGGGGGTCCGGGCCGGACGGCGCCGCCGGGGGGCGGGCCGGGGTGCGGGGCGTGGCGCCGGGGGTCTCGCTCGTCGTTCACCGGGAGGCTCCGTGGGGGTCTCTGGTCGGGCGGGCCCACCGCGTCACGGGACGGGGTGCCCGGTGCTGCGGGATCGCGGCTGTGGGGAGCCGGCCGGGCGGGGACGCCGGCCGGGGGTCGAGCGGGGTCACCGACGATCAGCCACCGGCGCTCCGGCGGCCCGGCCTGCGACGTGCGGAACGCCCCGTTCCCAGGACGTACGACCGCACCAGGTGGTTCCATCCACAGCCCCGGCACACCTCGACGACGTGCACCGTGAACTCCGGGTGGGTCTCGGCCAGCGCGGCGATCTCGGGTTCGGGCCGGGCGGACCCGGAGACGTGGCGCAGGCTCTCGCCGAACACCCACGACACGTGCACCAGGTGCTCGCGCTCGCAGATCGGGCAGTCGTCCCGGGTCGCGACGCCGTGGAAGCGGGCGGCCCGCAGCAGGTAGGCGCCCGCGTCGCAGGCCTCCTCGAGACCGACGCGGCCGTCGCGCACCGACGCCAGCTGCGCACGGCGCTGCAGGGCGTAGTCCACCACCTGTCGCGGGCTGAGCACCCGTCCAGGGTACGCGCGGTGTGCGCCGGTGGGGCCCGTCGGTCGGAGGGTCCACCCGACGGCGCGACCGCTTCGTCCCAGGTCGCAGCCGGTGTCCGGGTGTGTTCCCGCTGTGAGCACGATCATCCGCGGAGCGCACCTCCGGAACGGGCGGATACTCTCGACGGTCGGGCCCGCGACGGAGCTGCGCGGCGACGGCGGCGGTGAGCGGGTGTCATCCACGGCCCCGCCTGCGGGATCCGGGTGGCTGCCGCCGTGCGCGGCACGACGGAACGGCCCCGGATCCGCCGGTGCAACGACAGACGAGACAGACAACAGGAGGAGCCTGCGATGAGTCAGGTTCGGGTCGCGGTCGTCGGCGTGGGCAACTGCGCCGCGTCGCTGGTGCAGGGTGTCCACTACTACGCCGACGCGGATCCGTCGACGCGGGTCCCGGGGCTGATGCACGTCGACTTCGGCGGCTACCACGTCGGTGACGTCACCTTCGTCGCCGCGTTCGACGTGGACGCCAAGAAGGTCGGGCAGGACCTCTCCGAGGCCATCTCGGCGAGCGAGAACAACACCATCAAGATCGCGGACGTGCCGCCGCTCGGCGTCACCGTGCAGCGCGGCCCGACCCTCGACGGGCTGGGCCGCTTCTACCGCGACACGATCACCGAGGCCGACGGCGAGCCGGTCGACGTCGCGCAGGCGCTGCGCGACGCCGAGGCCGACGTGCTGGTGTCCTACCTGCCGGTGGGCAGCGAGGACGCCGACCGCTTCTACGCCCAGGCCGCGATCGACGCCGGCGTCGCGTTCGTCAACGCGCTGCCCGTCTTCATCGCCTCCGACCCCGAGTGGGCCGAGAAGTTCCGCGCCGCGGGCGTCCCGATCGTCGGCGACGACATCAAGTCCCAGGTCGGTGCGACGATCACGCACCGCGTCCTGGCGAAGCTGTTCGAGGACCGCGGCGTGCAGCTCGACCGCACGATGCAGCTCAACGTGGGCGGGAACATGGACTTCCTGAACATGAAGGAGCTCGAGCGGCTCGAGTCGAAGAAGGTCTCCAAGACCCAGGCGGTCACCTCCCAGGTCGACCGGGACATGGGCAAGGGCAACGTCCACATCGGCCCGTCGGACTACGTCGCGTGGCTCGACGACCGCAAGTGGGCCTACGTGCGCCTCGAGGGCCGCGCGTTCGGTGACGTCCCGCTGAACCTGGAGTACAAGCTCGAGGTCTGGGACTCCCCGAACTCGGCCGGGATCATCATCGACGCCGTCCGCGCCGCGAAGATCGCGAAGGACCGCGGCATCGGCGGCCCGCTGCTGTCGGCGTCGAGCTACTTCATGAAGTCCCCGCCGGAGCAGTACCGCGACTCCGAGGCCTACGACCGGGTCGAGTCCTTCATCCAGGGCGAGATCGAGAACTGAACCGTTCCTTCCGGTAACACCCGCTCGGCGACCCGGCCGGTGATCGCGCAGGTCACGGCCGGGTCGTCGCGTTTCCGGATGCGGAAGTTTCTGATCCGGAACGGTCTCGGAATTGTTCGTGAGCGCCGTCATCACTATTTTGTGTCGTGCGTCATTTATCTACCTGATATCTGTTCGTAACGTGGTTGTCGGCCTCGCGCGACCGGCACCCACCAGAGGGCGGACGGGCGTGAGGTCACCGCCGGGCGACGACGCGGGCGGGCTGCAGGCCACCTGTTCGTCGTCCCGGCGAGCAGCTCCCCGGTCTCCCCGCCCCCACGGTCTTCCGGTGGTGCTACCCCCGAGGAACTCCCCGTGCCCCAGCGAACCACCGCTCCGGCGCTCCGCGCCGCCGTCGCCGCCACCACGGCCACCGCGGCCGCCGTCCTGTCCCTGCTGCCGGCCACCGGCTCCCAGGACACGGACAACACCCCCACCGCCGACGCCGCCGGGGCCACCGCCCCGGGCGCAGGCACCGTGACCCGGGACGTGGCCCCCGCCGCGTTCGCCACGCCCCAGCAGCCGATCGCCCAGAACCCGGCGGCGCTGCACGCCGCGTCCGCTGCGAAGGCCGCCGCTGCGGCCACCGCGATCCGCAGCTCCGCGCTGGACACCGCGAAGGCCCAGATCGGCAAGCCCTACAGCTGGGGTGCCTCCGGTCCGAGCGCCTTCGACTGCTCCGGGCTCGTGCAGTACGCGTTCAGCAAGGCCGGCCGCGACGTGCCGCGCACCAGCAGCGCGCAGGCGAGTGCAGGCACCGCGGTCTCGAAGTCCGCGCTGCAGCCCGGTGACCTGGTGTTCTTCTACACCCCGGTCAGCCACGTCGGCATCTACACCGGCAACGGCAAGGTCGTGCACGCCAGCACCAGCGGCCAGCCGGTGAAGACCTCGTCGATCGACGCGATGCCGTTCAACTCCGCGCGCCGCCTCTGAGCCAGGTCTCCCGACCGGCCACCGGCCCCGCCTCCCGCACCCCCGTGCGTGGGAGGCGGGGCCGCTCGCGGCTCGCGTAGGTTCTGCGTCCATGACCTCGCCCCGCCGCCCCGTCGCCCTCGTCACCGGTGCCTCCCAGGGCATCGGCGCCGCCGTCGCCCGCCTGCTCGCCCCGCGCTACGACCTGGTCATCGGCGGGCGCGACGAGAAGCGGCTCGACGACGTGCGCGACGAGCTGCGCGCGGCGGGCCCGGTCGAGGTGACGACCATGCCGGTCGAGCTGACCGACGACGAGGCCCTGGCCGCCGCAGTGCCCGACCTGCCCCGGCTGGACGTGCTCGTGCACTCCGCGGGCGTCACCGACCTCGGCACGATCGCCGAGGTCCCGGCCGCGACCTGGCGCCACGAGTTCGACGTCAACGTCGTCGCGGTCGCCGAGACCACCCGGCTGCTGCTCCCGGCCCTGCGCGCCGCAGGCGCCGACGGCGGGGCCGACGTCGTGCTGATCAACTCCGGGGCCGGGCTGAACGTCCGCCCCGGCTGGGGCGCCTACGCGGCCAGCAAGTTCGCGCTGCGCGCGTTCGGCGACGCGCTGCGCGCCGAGGAGTCCGGCAACGGCATCCGAGTCACATCGGTGCACCCGGGCCGGACCGACACGGTGATGCAGCAGGGCGTCGTCGAGCACGAGATGAGCGCAGGCGGAACGAGCATCGGCTCAGTGGGCGGGGTCTACGACGGCTCGAAGTTCCTGCGCCCGGAGTCGGTCGCCGCCGCGGTGCTGGCCGCGGTCACCGCGACCCCGGACGCGCACCTCACCGAGATCGTGGTCCGCCCGCAGGGCTGAGGACCGGGTCCGGGGTCGCGACGGCCTCGGAACGCAGCACCTCCAGCGCCGCGCGCACCGGCGGTGTCCCGGCGACGGCGTCGCGGACCACGGCCAGGATCGTGCGCACCGGGGTGGGACGGACGATCGGCACCGCGCACAGCCCCGTCGGCAGCGACACCGCGCCCAGCTCGGGAAGCACCGTCAGCCCGAGCCCGGCGGCGACGAACGCCAGCGCCGTCGGGTAGTCGTGCGCCTCGACGCCGAACGGCGGGCTGAACCCGGCCGCGGTGCACGCCTCGACCAGGTTGCGCCGGCACCAGCCGCGGGCGAAGTCGTTGTCCACCCACAGCTCGCCGGCCAGCTCGGCGAGCTCGACCTCCTCGCGCCCGGCGAACCGGTGCCCGGCGGGGAGCACCGCGACGTAGGGGTCGTCGCGCAGGTGGTGGGCGGTGAACCCGGCGCCGGGCACGTAGTCCGGGCGCTCGACGGCGACCTGCAGGTCCACCCGCTCGGCCGGGTCGTCGGGCAGCCACTCCAGCAGCGACATCCGCAACCGCAGCCCGGGGAACTCGCCGGTCAGCCGGGCCACGACCGCGGGCAGCCACGCCGCACCGACCGAGGCGAAGTAGCCCACGGTCAGCGATCCGGCACGGCCCGCCCGCAGGTCCGCGACGACGGTCTCGGCCTCGGTGAGCCGCAGCAGGATCGCGTCGGCCTGCTCGGCCAGCGCCAGCCCGGCCGCGGTCGGCCGCAGCCCGCGACCGGCCCGCTCGAACAGGGTCAGCCCGGTCTCGCGGGCGAGCGCGGTGAGGTGCTGGCTGACCGCGGACGGGGTGAACCCGAGGTTCACCGCGGCCGCCGCGACCGAGCCACTGGCGACGACGGAGCGGAACACGCGCAGCCGGTGGGTGTCGAGCACGCCACGACCGTACAGCGGGACTGAACGGTCCGGTAGGAGAAACCGCTGGTGCTGAAGCTTTCGCGGTTCCACGCTGATCACATGACCGCCGTCGCCGCGCCCGTGCCGTCCCTGCGTTCCGTGCCGATGCCCGTGCTCGCCGCGGTCGTGACGGTGGTGCTGTGGGCGTCGGCGTTCGTCGGGATCCGGGCGGCCGGGCACGACTACCCGGCCGGTGCCCTGGCGCTGGGCCGGCTGCTGGCCGCGTCGGCGGTGCTGACGGTGGTCGTCGGGGTCCGCGCGGCCCGGGGCAGGGCGCCCCGGTTGCCCCGCGGACGGGTGCTCACCGGGATCGTGGCCTGGGGTGCGGCCTGGTTCGGGCTCTACAACCTCGCGCTCAACTCCGCCGAGCGCCACCTCGACGCCGGTACGACGTCGTTGCTGGTCAACGTGGCACCGGTGCTCGTCGCGGTGCTCGCCGGGCTGCTGCTGGGGGAGGGCTTCCCACGACGCCTGGTGGCCGGGATCGGGGTCGCGCTCGCCGGCGTCGTCCTGATCACGACGGCGACGTCGGCCGGTCGCGCCGACACCGCGGGTGTGCTGCTCGGGCTGGCCGCGGCGGTGCTCTACGCCTCCAGCGCCGTCGGGCAGAAGCGGCTGCTGCGCCACGTCGACCCGCTGACCGCGACCTGGCTGGGCTGCCTCGCCGGCACCGTCGTCGCGCTGCCGTTCGCCCCGCAGCTGCTCACCGCCGCGGCGGCCGCACCGGCGTCGTCGACGGTCACCATGGTCTATCTGGGCGTGTTCCCGACCGCCGTCGCGTTCCTGGCCTGGGGCTACGCCCTGTCACACACCAGCGCCGGCCGGCTCGCCGCCACCACGTACGCGATCCCCGCGCTGGTCGTGGCGCTGTCCTGGCTGCTGCTCGCCGAGGTCCCGCTGCCGCTCGCCCTCGCCGGGGGCGCGCTGTGCCTGGCCGGGGTCGGGGTGGCGACCGCACCGCTCCCGTCGCGTACATCGTCCGTACGACGGATCCCCGGCGCCTGAGTCCGGTCTACCCTCGGGTCCCATGGGGGCGGGGGAGCAGGATCCCGGACTGGTCCGGGTCTCGGACGCCGAACGCGCCGAGGTCGCGGAGCGGCTGCGCGTCGCGCAGGACGAGGGACGGCTGACACTGATCGAGTACGACGAACGGCTGAAACGGGCCTACGCCGCGACCGTCCGCAACGAGCTGGAGCAGGTCGTCGAGGACCTGCCGGTGCGGCCGAAGGCCGCCGCCGTCGCCCCGGCCGACGGTGCCGAACCGGCGGAGACCGGGAAGCGCAGCCACCTCGACGAGTGGCGGAGCTGGGCCGGGACCGCGGTCGTGCTGAGCACGATCTGGCTGGTCACCGGCCTGGCGGGCGACGACGGGTTCTCCTTCTTCTGGCCGGTGATCCCGCTCGGGATCTGGGCCGCGGTGATCGTCGCGAACCTGTTCTGGCGGGACCGCGACTGACCCCGGTGGGGTGGCGCGACGGTCAGAAGAAGTCGCCGCCCCCGCCCCAGTCCTGGTCGTTGCCCCAGTCGCCGCCGCCCCAGTCGCCGCCGCCCCAGTCGCCACCGAACAGGCCGTGGTCGCCGCCGTCGATGCCACCCGGGTCACCGTCGAAGCCGGGCCCACCGTCGCCACCGCCGTCGAACCCGCCGCCGGCGTCGGCCATGCCGTCGTGCAGGCCCTCGGCGTAGGCGGCGTTCTCCGCGCCGTCCATCCCGGAGAACAACGACGAGAACAGCAGCGCCGACCCGACACCCCACGCTCCACCGATCAGCGCGGGCTTCCACCACGGTTCGGAGTACCAGCCGCGCGGCACCGGGCGGCCCGCGACCGTCCCGCCGGGGTAGTAGTGACTGTTCCGGTCGGTCGGGTTCGGCGAGGCGCCGTACTGGTGGCCGTCGACCTCGACCTCACGGTTCTCGGTGACCGCACCGGCCTGCTGCTGCCCGGGCAGCGGCGGGAGCTCGGGGCCGGGGTCGAGCCCCATCGCCGTACGGGCGGCGCGGACGTAGTACAGGCCCTCGTACGCCGTCTCGGTCACCTGCCGGCACTGCTCGGGCGTCGACGCCTGCTCCATCTGCGAGCCGGCCGCGGTGTAGCGCTCGGACGCGTCCGCGAGCGCCTGCTTCGACGCCTCGTCGGTGCCGGTGAGGTTGTAGACCTGCCCGCCGAGCCGCTCGACCCAGCGGCGCGCGTCGGCCTTGGCGTTCTCCAGCTCCGCGGCCTTCTGCGCGTTCCGGCCGCGCACCAGCCAGACGATCGCGGCGATCACCGCGACCACGACGATCAGCGTCACTACCGTGCTCATGTCGTACCTCCCGCCGATCCAACGTGGCCGGAGCCCCCGGCGTTCCCCGGGGGCTCCGATCGGCACACAGTGTTCACCGGGACTCAGCGCACGGTCCCGATTCCGGCGCTCAGCGCACGATGTTCACCAGGCGGCCCGGCACCACGATGACCTTCTTCGGCTCGGCCCCCTCCAGCGCCGCGACGATCTTCTCGTCGGCCAGCGCCGCGGCCTTGATGTCGTCCTGGCCTGCGTCGGCGGGGACGGTGACCCGCGAGCGGACCTTGCCGTTGACCTGGATCGGGAACTCGACGGTGTCCGCGACCAGGAACCGCTCGTCGGCCTCGGGGAACGGGGCGTAGGCCAGCGTCTCGTCGTGGCCCAGCTTCTGCCACAGCTCCTCGGCGATGTGCGGGGCCAGCGGCGCCATCATCAGCACCAGCGACTCGGCGACCTCGCGCTCCACCGGCGCCCCGCGCTTGGTCAGCGCGTTGTTCAGCTCGATCAGCTTCGCGGCGGCGGTGTTGTAGTGCAGCGCCGGGTAGTCCTCGCGGACACCGGCGATCGCCTTGTGCAGCGCGCGGGTGATGTCCTCGGGCGCCTCGCCGTCGACGACGGTGACCTCACCGGTGTTCTCGTCGACCAGGTTGCGCCACACCCGCTGCAGGAACCGCTGCGGCCCGACGACGTCGCGGGTCGACCAGGGCCGGGACGCGTCCATCGGGCCGGTGTACATCTCGTACAGCCGGAACGTGTCCGCGCCGTAGCGGTCGCACATCTCGTCCGGCGTCACCACGTTCTTCAGCGACTTGCCCATCTTCCCGTACTCCTGGGTGACGGGCTCGCCGTTCCACGTGAAACCAGCCGGGCCGCCGTCCCCCCCAGCCGTCTCCACGACCTCCTCCGCCGGCACGTACATGCCGCGGGAGTCGGTGTAGGCCCAGGCCTGGATGTAGCCCTGGTTGAACAGCTTCCGGAACGGCTCCTCGCTGGTCACGTGGCCCAGGTCGTACAGGACCTTGTGCCAGAACCGGGAGTACAGCAGGTGCAGCACCGCGTGCTCGACGCCGCCGACGTACAGGTCGACCCCGCCCGGGTCCTGCGGCGAGCGCTCCAGGTCCTTGCCGACCCAGTACTCCTCGGCCGCCTTCGAGACGAACCGCTCGGTGTTCTCCGGGTCCAGGTAGCGCAGGTAGTACCAGCACGACCCGGCCCACTGCGGCATCGTGTTCGTCTCGCGGCGGTAGACCTTCGGGCCGTCGCCCAGGTCCAGCTCGACGTTCACCCAGTCGGTCGCCCGGGACAGCGGCGGCTCCGGCTCGGTGTTCGCGTCGTCGGCGTCGTAGGTCTTCGGCGCGTAGTCGTCGACCTCCGGCAGGACGACGGGCAGCTGGTCTTCGGGCAGCGCGATCGGGCCGTGCTCGTCCCACACGATCGGGAACGGCTCACCCCAGTAGCGCTGCCGGGAGAACAGCCAGTCGCGCAGCTTGTACTGGACGACGCCCTCGCCGTCGCCGCGCTCGGCCAGCCAGTCGATGATCACGCGCTTCGCCTCGTCGACGCCCAGCCCGTCCAGGCTGATCTCCGGGTTCGACGAGTTGATCGCCGGTCCGTCGCCGGTGTACGCCTCGCCGTCGAAGCCCTCCGACGGCTGCACCGTCCGCACGATCGGCAGGCCGAACGCGGTCGCGAAGTCCCAGTCGCGCTGGTCCTGGCCGGGCACCGCCATGATCGCGCCGGTGCCGTAGCCCATCAGCACGTAGTCGGCGACGAACACCGGGATGTCCTGGCCGTTCACCGGGTTCGTGGCGTACGCACCGGTGAACACGCCGGTCTTCTTCTTGTTCTCCTGCCGCTCCAGCTCGGAACGGCGGGCGGCCTCGGTGCGGTAGGCGTCGACGGCCTCCGCCGGCGTCGGGGCGCCACCGGTCCAGCGCTCGTCGGTGCCCTCCGGCCAGACCGCCGGGGTGATCGCGTCGACCAGCGGGTGCTCGGGCGCCAGCACCATGTAGGTGGCACCGAACAGCGTGTCCGGACGGGTCGTGAACACCTCGATCGGGTCCGCACCGGCGACGCCGAACCGGACCTGCGCACCCTCGGAACGACCGATCCAGTTGCGCTGCATGGACTTGACCGAATCGGGCCACTCGACGCGGTCCAGGTCGTCGGCCAGCCGGTCGGCGTAGGCGGTGATCCGCATCATCCACTGCTTCAGGTTGCGGCGGAAGACGGGGTAGTTGCCGCGCTCGGAGCGTCCCTCGGGGGTGACCTCCTCGTTCGCCAGCACCGTGCCCAGGCCGGGGCACCAGTTCACCGGGGCCTCGGAGATGTAGGCCAGGCGGTGGCCGTCGATCAGGCTGCGGCGCTCGGCCTCGGACAGCTCGGCGTACGGACGTCCGTCGGGCGTCGGGCGGGTGCCGTCCTCGAACTCGGAGCACAGCTCGGAGATGGGGCGGGCGCGGCCGGCGTCGGTGTCGTACCAGGACTCGAAGATCTCCCGGAAGATCCACTGGGTCCAGCGGTAGAACTCGATGTCGGTCGTCGACACCGAGCGGCGCGGATCGTGGGCCAGGCCCAGCTGGCGCAGCTGCTCGCGGTACCGGGCGATGTTGGCCTCGGTGGTGGTGCGCGGGTGCGTGCCGGTCTGGACGGCGTACTGCTCGGCGGGCAGGCCGAACGCGTCGAACCCCATGGGGTGCAGCACGTTGTGCCCGGTCATGCGCAGGTACCGGCCCAGCACGTCGGTGCCGATGAAGCCCAGCGGGTGCCCGACGTGCAGCCCCGATCCCGACGGGTACGGGAACATGTCCATCAGGTAGTACTTCGGCTTCTCCGAGCCGGGCTCACCCGGGTTGGGCGCGTGGAAGGTCTCCTCGCGCTCCCACAGGTCCTGCCACTTGCGCTCGATCCGCGTCGCCATCTCGGCGTCGTAGCGGTAGGCCGGACGGTCCGCCCGCTGCTCGGTGGCGGTACTGGTCTCGGTGCTCATGTCCGTTTCACCTCGGGAAACCTGTCGCGACGGCCCGTGTCGGGGCCCGGAACACGCTGCGACCCCTCGCACCCGTGAAGGCAGGAGGGGTCGTCGCCGCGCCGGTGGGATCTGCTGCCGGGGGCTGCGATCACCGTGGCGCGGCGCCGGGAAGTCGGCGGATCGGCCGCCGCCGGGCCGTGCACATGGCTCCAGGGTAGCCGGGGCGGGAGGTCCGGTTCCGCCGGGTTCTACCCTGGTCACGTGCCTCCCACGCTGCGCCTGGTGCTCGCCGTCCTGCTCGTGCTGGCCGGTGCGGTACTCGTCGTGCTCGCCCTGCTCGGTGCGACCGGCAGGCTTCCCCGCAACCGCTACGCCGGGGTGCGGACTACCGCGAGCCTGCGCACCCAGGACGCGTGGATCGTCGCCAACCGGATCGCCGCCGCGCCGATGGGCGCCGCCGCGGCCGCCGGGTTGGCCGGGGGCGCGGCCCTGTTCCTCGCCCGCGACGGCCTCACCGCCTGGGTGCTGGCGGTCCTGTCCGCGGTCGGCACCGTCGTGCTGGCCGGGATCGGCGGGGCACTCGGAGCGCGCGCGGCGGAGCTGACCGTCGCCGCCGACGTCGTGGAGCAGCAGCCGGCGCCGGTGTGCGGCGGGGTGTGCTCGGGCTGCGACCTGGTCGCCGGGTGCCGTGACGCCACCGGCACCACGCCCGGGACGAGCTGAGTTCCGTACGGACGTACGCCCGGTGCGCGTCGCGCGTCCGTCCCGGCCGGGGACGCCGCCCGTCGCGACACCTCATCGGCTGAGACGTTCACGGACGGACATCCGTACAGCGCACGCCGCGTCACCACCCGGCCGTGGATCCATACACCGGAATGCGTCAGCAGCTGAGGTACTTCGCGGATGGACGTACGTACAACATCCGGTTCGTCGGCGCCGACATCGGCCTCGCGCGGATGTGTACATACGTATGAACAATCATCGAAGAGTGCCCCACCTGCGGCGACGCGCTACACGTTCGTATGAACGGCTCAGTTGCGCGCGGGGTCCAGCGGGTACGTGGCCAGCAGTGCCAGCGGGGTCCCCTGCCGGCGCAGCACCCGCTCCCAGAGCCGGTCGCCGTCGGTGGTGATCAGGTCGTCGGGCAGGCCCGGCACGACGTACCAGTCCCCACGGGCGATCTCGCCGGCCAGCTGGTCGGCCTCCCACCCCGAGTAGCCGGTGAAGATCCGCAGGCCGCGCAGCCGCGGCGCCAGCACGGCCGGGTCGGAGTCGAGATCGACGAGCTGCACCGGCGGCCGTACCGGCATCAGGCCCGGCAGCTCGGTGGACTGACCGGTGCGCAACGCGGCCAGGCAGATCGCGGTGCCGTGTTCCACCGGGCCGCCGACGAACGTCGTACCGGGGTCGCTGGCGAGACCGGCCCACTCGGGCAGGACGTCGCGGACGGCGGTGGCCCCCGGGCGGTTCAGCACCACACCGAGGCTGCCGTGCGGGCGGTGTTCGATCATGTAGACGACCGTCCGTACGAAGTTCGGGTCGCCCAGGCCGGGTGCGGCTACGAGCAGGCTCCCCGGGGTGACCGGGGGGATGTCGGCGCCTCGCGCGGCGCGGTGTTCCCGCACGAGCCCATCGTCGCACCCCCACCGAGGGCGCGGACCGGGTACCCGCCCGCCGGCGCCGGGCACGGTGCCACACGTCCGTCCTACACGGACGTGTGAATCCGCTACAGGTTCTCGGCCGCCCACTCACGCAGCGCGGCCTCGGCCCGCTCCTCGCCGAGCGGGCCCTCCTCCATGCGCAGCGCCAGCAGGTGCTTGTAGGCCTTCCCGACGGCCGGGCCCGGCCCGATCCCGAGCAGCTCCATGATCCGGTTGCCGTCGAGGTCCGGGCGGATGGAGTCGAGCTCCTCCTGCTCCCGCAGGGCCGCGATGCGCTCCTCCAGGCCGTCGTAGTTGCGCTGCAGCGCCGCGGCCCGCCTGCGGTTGCGGGTCGTGCAGTCCGACCGCACGAGCTTGTGCAGCCGGTCCAGCAGCGGGCCGGCGTCGGCGACGTAGCGGCGCACCGCGGAATCGGTCCACTCGCCCTTGCCGTAGCCGTGGAAGCGCAGGTGCAGGTAGACGAGCTGGCAGACGTCGTCGATCACGGCCTTGGGGTACTTCAGTGCGCGCAGCCGCTTGCGCGCCATCTTGGCGCCGACCACCTCGTGGTGGTGGAAGCTGACGCGCCCGTCCGGCTCCTTGCGCCGCGTCGCGGGCTTGCCGATGTCGTGCAGCAGCGTGGCCAGGCGCAGGACCAGGTCCGGGCCGTCCTCCTCGCGCTCGATCGCCTGCTCCATGACGACGAGCGAGTGCGTGTAGACGTCCTTGTGCTGCATGTGCTCGTCGGTCTCGAGCTGCATGCCCGGGATCTCGGGCACGAACTGAGCCGCCAGCCCGGTGTCGCACAACAGCTCCAGGCCGCGCCGCGGGTGGTCGCCGAGCATCAGCTTGGAGAACTCGGCCTGCACCCGCTCCGCGGTGATCCGCTGCAGCTGCCCGGCCATCTCCCGCATCGCGACACCGACGCGCTCGGACGGGGTGAAGCCCAGCTGGGACACGAACCGGGCGGCGCGCAGCATCCGCAGCGGGTCGTCGTCGAACGAACGCTCGGGCAGGTCCGGGGTGTCCAGGATCCCCTGGGCGAGCGCGGCGAACCCGCCGTGCGGGTCGACGAACCGGCGCTGCGGCCCGGTGAGCTCGACGGCCATCGCGTTGACGGTGAAGTCGCGGCGGACCAGATCGCCCTCGACGGAGTCGCCGAAGCGGACCTCGGGGTTGCGGGACGTGCCGTCGTAGGTGTCGGCGCGGAAGGTGGTGACCTCAAGGATGAACCCGGCCCGGCGAAGCCCGACGGTGCCGAAGGCGATCCCGGTGTCCCACACGGCGTCCGCCCACCCGTGGACGGCGGCGAGAATCTCCTCGGGGCGCGCGTCGGTGGTGAAGTCGAGGTCGCCGGAGTCGCGGTCGGAGGCGCCGGTGCCGCGCAGCAGCGCGTCGCGGACGCTGCCGCCGACCAGGAACAGGGTGTGGCCGCGCTCGGCGAACCGGGCGGCGAGGTCGCCGGCGACGGCCGGGACGTCGAGCATCTCGAGCACGGCGTTCTCCTGTGTGCGCTGCAGCTCCGCCGGTTCCGGCGCATCACCCGGCGCCGGCGGGACGCTCGTCCTGGAGTCCGATGCCGGGGACGACGCCGACGACACGGACAGCGGGGACACGGAGCGCGAGGACACGACCGGCCAGTGTAGGGAACACGCCCGGGCCCGGTGCAGCCTCGGGTACCTCATCCGGCACCGTCCGGCCACGTTCCCCCGGATGTCGATCTTCCCGACCGGCTCGTCACCGCCCCGGAACGCCACCTCCTCGTTACCATCGCCACATGTCCACCTCCCGCGGTCGCTCGTCCGCCGGTCGAGGCGCGGGGCACGGACGACGCGCGGCGCGGTCTCCGGACCGGCGCCGCCGGCTCCGGACGGTGGACGAGACGTCGGCCGGTGGCCTCGTCGTCGATCCGCGGACCGGCGAGGCCGCGCTGATCGGCCGGCTCGACCGGCGCGGACGGCTGCTCTGGTCGCTGCCCAAGGGCCACATCGAGCCCGGTGAGACGGCCGAGCAGGCGGCGGTGCGCGAGGTCCAGGAGGAGACCGGCATCATCGGCGAGGTGCTGGCACCCCTGGGCACCATCGACTTCTGGTTCGTCGCCGAGGACCGGCGCGTCCACAAGACCGTGCACCACTACCTGATGCGCGCGCTCGGCGGCGAGCTGTCCGACGAGGACGTGGAGGTCTCCGAGGTCGCGTGGGTCCCGCTCGGCGACCTCGAGGGCCGCCTCGCCTACGCCGACGAGCGACGCCTGGTCCGGCAGGCGGCGAACCTGCTGGAGGAGACGGCGTGAGCCGGGTCGCGGCCCTGGCCGCGATCGCGCTGGCCGCTCTGGTGGCCGCTCCCGGCGCCGGCACGACTCCCGGACACGGCACGGCCCCCGACGCGGCGCACGCGGCACCCGCCCGGATCGCCTCCTCGGTCACCGCACCGGCCCAGCAGGCGGGTTCCCCGGCCCGCATCGACGTCGACGCGATGACCCCGCGGGTGGTGACCGGCTCCGGACCGGCCGAGCTCGTCGTCTCCGGCACCGTCACGAACACCGGCGACACCCCGCTCGACCAGCTCTCCGTCCGTGTCCAGCGGGGACCGCTGCTGTCCGGAGAGCCCGCGCTGCGGACGGCACTCGCCGGGGACGCCGCCACCGACGACGCCACCCCCGCCTTCACCGATCTCGGCCCGCTGGCCCCCGGGGCCTCGACGCCGTTCCGCTACAGCGTCCCGCTGGCCGGGGCCCCGGCCGCGTCGCTGGCGCTGCCGGGGCCGGGCACCTACCCGCTGCTGCTGAACCTCAACGGGGCCGCAGGCGGCGGGCCGCCCTCCCGGCTGGCGTCGGTCCGGACCCTGCTTCCGGTGTCCTCGGTGCCCGGCGCGCCTGCGCCGCCGCGCCCACCGGCCGCCACCCCGGTGTCGATGCTCTACCCGATCACCGACGCACCGCGGCGGATCCCGCCGGTGCCGGGGCAGCCCACCGTCCTGACCGACGACTCGCTGGCCGCGTCGTTCGCCCCCGGGGGGCGGCTGCGGGGCCTGGTCGGCGCGCTCGAGAGCCAGGCGCCCGCGGGCTCGCCGGTCCGGGCGTCGGTGTGTCTGGCCGTCGACCCGGAGCTGGTCGCCACCGCGCAGGCCATGAGCGGTGGCTACCAGGTGCAGTCCGGGCCGGACGGGGCCACGGTGCCCGGCACCGGCGCCGACGCCGCACGCACCTGGCTCGACGACCTCTCCGGCGCCGCCCGCGGCGGCTGCCTGGTCGCCCTCCCGCCTGCCGACGCCGACCTGGTCGCGCTGGTCCGTGGCGGCCAGGCCGACCTCGCCCGGACCGTGCTGACCCAGGGCCGTACCGCGCTGTCCTCCGCGCTGGACACGACGGTGCAGAACGACCTGGTCTGGCCGGTCGACGGCGTCCTCGACGAGCCGACGCTCACCGCGCTCGGCGGCGGCACCCGCCTCGCCCTGTCCTCCGACGGCGTCGGCGGCGGCACCGGTGGCCGGGCGTCGGGGGTGGTGCGGCTCGGCGACAGGCGCGACGGCCGCGGCCCGGACCGGGCGGTGCTGACCGACCCGCTGCTCACCGAGGCCGCCACCGGGCCGACCGGGCCGGAGCTGCAGGGGTCCCCGGCCGGGGCGCTGGCCGGGCAGGACCTGAGCGGGGCACTGGCGTTCCGGGCGTCCCGGTCGCGCGCGACCCCGGCGGCCCCGCTGGTGGTGGCCCCGCCGCACGGCTGGACCGCCGACGGCGACGCCGCCACCGGGGTGCTGAGCTCACTGGCCGCATTGATCGGCGAGGGCCGGATCGCCCCGGCCGGCCTCGCCGGGATCGCGACCGGTTCGGCCCCGCCTGCCGACGGCGCCCCGGCCGGGGACGACTCCGACGACGCGGTCCGGCTCTTCTACCCGCCCCAGGCCGGCGGGGCGGAGATCCCGGACACCGCCGTGCAGACGGTCGCGGGACAGGTCCGGGCACTGGAGAGCCTGCGCGCGGCGGCCGAGAGCCGCACCGGGGTCGGCGCCACCCCGGCCGAGGTCTTCGACCCGCTGGTCCGCGGCACGATGCGCGGGGTCTCCTCGGCCTGGCGGGGCGACCCGGCGCGCGCCGGGCGGGAGGTCGACGTCGTCGCCGACCGGGTGGAGCAGATCCGCAGCTCGGTACGGGTGCTCGAGCCGCCGAGCCCGTACTCGCTGGGGACCTCGGACGCGCCGCTGCTGATCACCGTGGCGAACGGGCTGCCGGTCACGATGAACGTCCGTGTCGTGCTCGCGGCCACCAGCGGGCTGCGCGTCGACCCGATCGAGGTGCAGGCGGTGCCACCGTTGGGCCGGGTCCAGGTCCGGGTCAACGCCCAGGTGACCCGGGCCGGCCAGTTCAGCGTCGACGCCGGGCTGCGGACCCCGGACGGCGCCGAGCTCGGGCCGGACACCCGGCTCCGGGTCCGCTCGACGGTCTACGGGACGGTCACGGTGTGGCTGACCGCCGTCGCGGGCGCGGTGCTGGTGGTGCTGGTGGTACGCCGGATCGTGCGCAGGCTGCGTCCCGGCGGCCGCTGACCACGGGCGCGCACGGCGCGGGACACGCGCGGGATGAGAAGGGTCACCTTGCTCGTTCGTCCCCTGAACTTGACCGCTCGTCGCACCCCGGGTGCACCTGGGCGAACGCGGTCGATGTTTCCGGAGTCGTCCGGGGTGCAGCGAGCGATGACATCACCGAACGATTGCGACCGGTCGCTCGAGGAGGCCGGGAACGCCGTACGTGTCGTACGCTGAGTCCGATGTGACGTCAGCTCAGGGGGAGGGCGAGGCCGTTGAACGGGCAGACCGACCAACGTGCTGCCCGTGTCGACGGTCGTCCCGATGACTCCGGGGAGGCCCGTCCGATCCACCCGGGTGACGACGACGGCGGCCCCGCCACGCTGGAGCAGCCGGCCGTCGACCGGCCGGACGGCGCCGCACCGGCGCCCCGGGCCCACACCACGAACCGCAAGCCGTCCCCGCACAAGCGCGACCAGGACGGCCGCGATCAGAGCCCGCGGGACGCGGGCTCCCGGGAGCAGGCCCCCCGGGAACAGGGCGCCGGTGACCAGGGCGGCCGCACGGCCGCCGTCCCCGCGCAGGCCCGGTCCACCGACCGCATCCCCGCTGCCCGCGACGCCGTCGGCACCACCGCCGGATCCCAGGTCACCGACCGCTACGTGCTCCGCCAGCGGATCGGGTCCGACCCGGCCGCCGGTGCCGAGTTCTGGCGCGCGGAGGACACGGTGCTCCGCCGTCCGGTGGGCATCACGCTGCTCCGGCGGCTGCCCGCCGATGACCGTTCGGACGACCCCGAGGGCGCCGCGCGCGCCGGCGAGATGGTCGTGCGCGCCCTGCGCTCGGGCTGCTTCGAGCACCCCGGCAGCGCCCGGCTGCTCGACGTACTGGCCCCCGGCACGCACGGGCTGCCCGAGGACGTGCTGGGCGCGTCGGTCGCCGAGTGGGTGCCCGGCCGGTCGCTCGCCGAGGCCGTCGCCGAGGGCCCGGTCCGGGCGCAGCGCGCCGCGAAGGCCGTCGAGACCCTCGCCTCGGCCGCGACCGAGGCGCACCAGCAGGGCCTGGTGCTCGGCTGCGACCACCCGCAGCGGATCCGGATCACCCCGGACGGCCGCGCGATGCTGGCGTTCCTGCTGCCCCGTCCGTCGGTGACCGCCGCCGACGACGTCCGCGGGCTCGGCGCCGTCCTGTACTGCCTGCTGACCCGCCGCTGGCCGCTGTCGGTGGCCGACGCCGCGCGGGCCGGTCTCGTCGCCGCCGAGCGGACCCCTGCCGGGAAGCTGCGGCCGCCGTCGGCGCTGCGCCCTGGCGTCCCGGTGGAGCTGGACACGCTGTGCACCGGCGCGCTCGGCCAGGGCGAGGGGATCGGCCGCGTGCACACCGCCGCAGCGATGCACCGGATGCTCGGCGACGTCGTCGCCACCGACGCCGACCAGGCGTTCTTCCCGCCGGTGCGGGACGGTGCGCCCGCCGAGCCGGACGACGTCTGGCAGGACTTCGGCGCCGACACCCGCGACGACCCGCGGCGGCGGCGCAACCTCCGCATCGGGCTGTCGGTGCTGGCCGTGGCCGTGGTGCTCGTCCTGGGCTGGGCGAGCATCCAGATCGGTTCGCTGCTCGGCGCGGGTGGGTCCAGTGGGCCGCCGGTCGTCGTCCCGACGCCCGCGGCGTCGGCCCCCGCCCAGCCGGCGCAGCCCGGTCCGGCACCCGCGCAGGCGGCGGGTACCCCGGTCGTGCCGTCCTCGGTCGAGGCCTACGACCCGAGCGGGGACCCGGACAACCCCGGTCAGGCCTCGCGTGCGATCGACGGCAACCCGTCGACGGCGTGGAAGACACAGGAGTACAAGCAGCAGTTCCCGGCGCTGAAGCCCGGCGTCGGTCTGATGGCCTCGTTCGACGCCGCGCAGCCGATCAACCGGCTGACGATCACGTCGTCGAGCCCGGGCACGGTCGTCGAGGTCCGGACCGCGCCGACGGCGGACGCCCCGTTCGAGGCGACGACCCCGGTGAACCGGGTGACCCTGCGCAGCGGCGAGACCACGGTCCCGCTGGACACCGCGCAGCCGACCCAGCACGTGCTGCTGTGGATCACCAAGCTCGGCGGGGGCGGCTCGGACAACGCCAGCGACATCAGCGAGGTCACCTTCCAGCGGACGGTCCAGTAGCCATCCGTTCGCACCTGCGAACGCCCGGTCCCGACCGGGCCCGGTGAGCCGCCGTACCCGCCTACGGTGCGCCGGTGACCAGCACCGACCGCATCTCGCTCCCCGCGCCGGGGAGCACCGGGGAGCCGGGCCCGCCGCCGGACCTCGACGCGGCGTTCCGCCGGCACGCCGACCGGCTCTGGGCCGTGGCGCTGCGGATGCTCGGTGACCCGGCCGAGGCCGAGGACGCCGTCCAGGAGACCTTCCTCGCCGCTCTCCGCTCGCCCGGGTTCCGCGGCGATGCCGACCCCGGCACCTGGCTGCACCGGATCCTGGTCAACACCTGCCTGGACCGGATCCGTTCGGCGGCACGCCGGCGGGCCCGGCTCTCCGCCGTCGTCCCGGACGCCGGGCACGACCCGGTCCGGGAGATCCCCGGCCGGCTGGCCCTCACCGACGCGCTCACCCATCTCCCCGGGGAGCTACGGGCCGCGGTGGTGCTGGTCGACGTCCTGGACACGGGGGTCGCGGACGCCGCCGCGATCCTCGGCATCGCCCCGGCGACGGTGAAGGGCCGCTGCCGTCGCGGACGGCTGCGGCTGGTCGAGCTGCTCGGACCCCTGCAGGAGGACGCGTGAACGACACCGGGAGCCCCGCGCCGGACCACCCGGAGCACGACCGTCCGGGGTGCGACCGTCCGGGGTGCGAACGTTCGGAGCAGGAGGCCGCGGCGCTGCTGCGGGCGCTGGGCGCCCCTCCGATGCCCGGCGACGTCGCGGCCCGCATCCGCGCGACGCTCGGCGCCGAGACCGCACGGCAGCCCGGCCCCCCGATCCCGGTGGCCGAACCCCGCAGCGACCCGCTCCGGGCCCCGCACGGCGCCCGTGGCACGCACGGCACCGGCTGTGTCCCCGAGGTGCGGAGCACCCGTGCCCCTGCGGTGTCGAGCTCCCGCGCCCCCGCGGTGCGGAGCTCTCGCGCCGCCGCGCCGGGCACCGGGCGCCGTACAGGAGCCCGGCCCGCCGCCCGCGGGCCGCGGCGCGGGCCGGGTACGCGGCGCGTCCTGCGGGCCGGGGGCGCGCTGCTCGCCGTGGCGGCCGCAGCCGTCGCGGTCGCCCTGCCGCTGCTCGACCGGCCCGCACCCGGCCCGGCCCCGGTCGGCGACACCGCACCGCTGCACCCCGGCCACGCCCCGGCGCGGCCCGGCGGGACCGGCTCCCCGGCGCCCTGACACCGCATCGGCAGCACGCCGGTACCGCGACCGTGGCCCACCCGTGACCCGCACCGCGTTCGGGACGGCCCGGGGCGGGGAATGCCCCCGACTAGGATCGCGTTCAGCCAGAGGCCAAGTAAGTACGCGGGGTCCGGCAGGTCCGGCCGCCCGCAGGCGTAGTCAGCACGCGCCCGGGGCCCGGGCGTGCCAGGAGGGATCGGTACCGGTGACCACCGACGACACGGTGCACAACCTGATCATCATCGGGTCCGGCCCGGCCGGATACACCGCTGCGGTGTACGCCGCGCGGGCCCAGCTCGCCCCGCTCGTGTTCGAGGGCAGCCAGTTCGGCGGCGCCCTGATGACCACGACCGAGGTCGAGAACTACCCCGGCTTCACCGACGGGATCATGGGTCCCGAGCTCATGCAGCAGATGCGCGGCCAGGCGCAGCGCTTCGGCGCCGACCTGCGCGCCAAGGACGTCGACGAGGTGAAGCTCGACGGCGACGTCAAGGAGGTCCGGGTCGGGAAGGAGACCCTCCGCGCCCGGGCCGTCGTCCTCGCCACCGGTGCGGCGCCGCGCTACCTGCACGTCCCAGGTGAGCAGGAGCTGCTCGGCCGCGGCGTCAGCTCCTGCGCGACCTGCGACGGGTTCTTCTTCCGCGACCAGAACATCGCCGTGATCGGCGGCGGCGACTCGGCGATGGAGGAGGCCACGTTCCTCACCCGCTTCGCCGAGACCGTCACGATCATCCACCGGCGCGACGAGTTCCGGGCCTCGAAGATCATGTACGAGCGCGCGGTGAACGACCCGAAGATGCGCTGGCGCACCAACGCCGAGGTCACCGAGGTGACCGGCGAGGGCTCGGTGAAGCAGCTGCAGCTGCGCGACACCGTCACCGGCGAGACGAGCTCGCTCGACGTCACCGGGATGTTCGTCGCGATCGGCCACGACCCGCGCAGCGCGTTGTTCGCAGGCCAGGTCGACACCGACGACGAGGGCTACGTGCAGACGGACGGACGTTCCACCTACACGAACGTGCCCGGCGTCTTCGCCTGCGGCGACCTGGTCGACCACACCTACCGCCAGGCGATCACCGCCGCCGGCTCCGGCTGCGCGGCCGCGATCGACGCCGAGCGCTGGCTCGCCGGGCACGAGGTGTCCGCCGAGCTCGCCGGCGGCGGCTACGGCGACGCCCCGTCGGCCGAGGTCGCCGAAGCGGCCCACTGACGCACCCGACCGCAGTTCAGACGTTCGTCCCAGACGCCCGTCACAGACCTACGTACGACATCCGAGGAGATCATCATGGCCAACACCGTCGACGTCACCAGCAGTTCGTTCGACCAGGACGTCCTGAAGAGCGACAAGCCCGTCCTGGTCGACTTCTGGGCCACCTGGTGCGGCCCGTGCAAGATGGTCGCCCCCGTGCTCGACGAGATCGCCGGTGAGAACTCCGAGAAGCTCACCGTCGCCAAGCTCGACATCGACGCCAACCCGGAGGTCGCCCGCGACTACCAGGTCATGTCGGTGCCGACCATGATCCTGTTCGCCGGGGGCAAGCCGGTGAAGCAGATCGTGGGCGCCAAGCCGAAGGCCGCGCTGCTCGCAGACCTGTCCGACCACATCTGACCCGATCGGGGCCGCGGGCACGGCCCCGGACGAGTGCGCCTGTAGCGCACCGAGATCACGCTGCG